>CAWBAJ010000028.1:0-223190 GCA_963786765.1 uncultured Actinomycetota bacterium
GGGGACTTGAACCCCCATGCCCGTTAGGGCACTAGCACCTCAAGCTAGCGCGTCTGCCAATTCCGCCACCCGGACAGTGGTCCCCGGACCCATGGGGCCCGCGGCGGAGAAGAGGTTAGCACGGTGCCGGCCGCCGGATCCGACCGCTGTCCGTCGCCGGGCGGGACGGCGGCGCCTCGGTAGGCTCGCGTCCAGCCAGCGCCGTCGAGTACGCCGGGAGACGCCGTGTCCGAGCCCGCCGCGAGCACCGAGACGACGGCCGAGCACGAGGTCGTCGACATCTGCCGGGACCTCATCGCCATCGACACCTCGAACTACGGGGACGACTCCGGGCCGGGCGAGCGCAAGGCCGCCGAGCTGGTCGCGAGCCTGCTGAGCGAGGTCGGTCTCGAGCCCGAGCTGGTCGAGTCCGGGCCGAAGCGGGCGAACGTCTTCGCGCGGATCCCGGGCGCCGATCCCTCCCGCCCCGCCCTGCTCGTGCACGGGCACCTGGACGTCGTCCCCGCCCGCGCCGACGACTGGCAGGTCGACCCGTTCTCCGGCGATGTGGTCGACGACTGCGTCTGGGGCCGCGGCGCCGTCGACATGAAGGACATGGACGCCATGATCCTCGCGGCCGTCCGCGACCTGGTGCGCTCCGGCGAGCGCCCGCCGCGCGACCTGGTCGTGGCGCTCCTCGCGGACGAGGAGGCAGGTGGGGACCACGGCGCCACCTGGATCGTCCACGAGCGGCCCGACCTGATCGAGGGCGTCGGCGAGGCGATCAGCGAGGTCGGCGGCTTCTCGACGATGATCGGCGGCCGGCGGGCATACCTGCTCCAGACCGCGGAGAAGGGGATCCGCTGGCTCCGGCTCGTGGCGCACGGTCGCGCCGGGCACGGGTCGCAGGTCAACGACGACAACGCGGTCACCCGGCTCTGCGAGGCCGTGGCCCGGGTCGGGACGCACTCCTGGCCGCTGCAGATCACACCGACCGTTCGGGCATTCCTCGCCGGGGTGGAGGAGCTGACCGGCGTCCGGCTCGACCCGGAGGACCCGGACGCGCTGGTCCAGACACTCGGGACGACGGCCCGGTTCGTCGGCGCCACCCTGCGGACGACGACCAACCCCACCGTGCTCGACGGCGGCTACAAGCACAACGTGATCCCCGGCGAGGCGGCGGCGCTGATCGACTGCCGCTTCCTGCCCGGCGGCGAGGAGCACCTCGTCGAGACCGTGAGGCAGCTGGCGGGGGACGGGCGTCGAGGTCCAGACGGTGCACGAGGGGGTGTCCCTCGAATGGCCCTTCGAGGGAGACCTCGTAGACGCGATGGTGGCGGCCTTGCAGGCGGAGGACCCGGAAGGCGTCGTGCTGCCCTACTGCTTGTCGGGCGGCACCGACAACAAGAACTTCAGCGAGGCGGGGATCGTGGGCTACGGCTTCGCGCCGCTGCGCCTGCCGCCCGAACTGGACTTCTCCGGCATGTTCCACGGCGTCGACGAGCGCGTCCCGGTCGACTCCCTGCGGTTCGGGGTCCGCACCTTGTCACGGTTCCTGCGCACCTGCTGACGACCGGAACTGAGCCGTCTGAGCCGCCGGCCGGGGGACGGTCCTCGGAGGTGGCCCCTCAGGCGGTGCGGGTCACCCGAATGATCTTGCGGCGCAGCCAGACCTGCCGGACGCCCCCCGCGTACAGCCGTACCCGCGCCAGCTCCCAGTGGCCGTACTCGGCGTGCTCGGCCAGCAGGCGGCGGGCCTCCGACCGGCTCGTGCCGCGCGGGATCATCAGCAGCCGGTACTCGTAGTCCCCGGTCACGCCGGCCGGCAGCGGCGGGGGGACTGGCATCGTGGGCGCGCTCATCCTTCCCATGTCACCACGAACGCCCCCCGCGCGGGAACCCGCCGTCCGCGGACCCCCCTGAAGGCGGTCCTGAACCGCTACCGTCATGCCCATGACGAGTGACCCCCGCGCCGCGCTCGACCGGCTCGTCGCGGCCCTCGAGGCGCACCTGCAGGCGGCCGGCCGCCGGACGGGCGAGGCGGATCCGTCGGTCGTGTCCGCCTACCAGACCCTGGCCGACGCCTTCGAGACGTACGACGAGGCGCTGTACGCCGCCTACGACGAGGTCACGCCGTTCGTCCTCTACGAGGACGCCGAGGACGACGACGAGGACGACGAGGACGACGAGGACGACGACGACCTCGAGGACGATCTCGACGACCCCAGCGACGACCTCGACGACGACCTCGAGGTCGACCTGTCCGAGCAGGCGGCCGGGGCGCCGGGCGGGCCGAGCCGTCCCCTCTAGCAGGACGGTGTCACGCCTCGACGGGGCGCTCGCGCCTCAGAAGCGCTCCGGGTAGGCGATCGCAGGGGCCGACACCTCGTCGAGGACCGCGGTGATCTGTGCGGGCAGTTCGACGTCCTCACTCGCGAGCGACGCCCGCAGCTGCGCGGCGGTCCGGGCGCCCACGAGCACCGACGCCACCCCTGGCCGGTCACGCACCCACGCGAGGGCCACCTCGACGGGCGAGCAGCCGAGCCCGTCGGCGGCGGTCACGACGGCGTCCACCACCCGCCGGCCGGCGGCGTCCAGGTACTGCCCCACGAACTCGGACAGGTGTGGGCTGGCCCCGCGCGAGTCGGCCGGCGTCCCGCCCCGGTACTTCCCGGTGAGGGCGCCGCGGCCCAGGGGGGACCAGGCGAACAGCCCGAGCCCGAGGGCCTGGGCGGCAGGCGCGACCTCCCGCTCGACGCCCCGCTGCACCAGCGAGTACTCCACCTCGGTCGCGACGGCTGCGCCGCCCACCTGCTGGAGCAGCGTCGCCGCCCGCGCCGTCTGCCACCCGGAGTAGTTCGAGAACCCGACGTAGCGGGCCCGGCCGCTGCTGACGGCGTGCTGCAGCGCCGACAGGGTCTCCTCCAGCGGCGCATCGTCGCTCCAGGCGTGCACCAGCCACAGGTCCACGTGATCCGTTGCCAGGCGCTCCAGCGACTCGTCGAGGTCGGCGAGCAGCGCCCGCCGCGAGGTGTCGAGCCGCCGCATCCCGGCGCGCCGCGACACGCCCGCCTTCGTGCAGAGCACGAGGTCCGAGCGCGGGACGAGGGTGCCGAGGAGCGAGCCGAGCAGCTCCTCGGCGGCGCCCTCGCCGTACGAGGCGGCGGTGTCCACGAGGGTGCCGCCGGCGTCGGCGAACTGTTTGAGCTGGTCGGCGGCCTCGTGCTCGTCGGTGTCCCGGCCCCAGGTGAGCGTGCCGAGGCCGAGCCTCGAGACCCGCAGGCCGCTGCGCCCGACGAGAGTCTCCTCCACGCCCGGAAACCTAGCGGCCCGGCGCACTCCCGCGGGCGCGCCGCCCCGAACTCCGGGCGCGCCGATAGGCTCGCGGCCCATGCGCTTGGGACTGAACCTCGGCTACTGGGGGGCCGGTCAGGACGCCGACAACCTCGCCCTGGCCGTCGAGGCCGACCGGCTCGGCTACGCGGTCTGCTGGGCGGCCGAGGCGTACGGGTCCGACGCGGTGACCGTGCTCGCCTGGGTCGCGGCGCAGACGCGCCGCATCGACGTCGGCTCGGCGGTCCTGCAGATCCCGGCCCGGACGCCGGCCATGACCGCGATGACCGCCGCGACGCTCGACGCGCTCTCCGGCGGGCGGTTCCGTTTGGGCCTCGGCGTGAGCGGGCCTCAGGTGTCGGAGGGGTGGCACGGCGTGCGCTTCGACCACCCGCTGCAGCGCACCCGGGAGTACGTCGAGATCGTGCGGCGCGCGCTTCGCCGCGAGACTGTCGCCTACGACGGGCAGCACTTCACCCTGCCGCTGCCGGACGGCCCCGGCAAGGCACTGAAGCTCACGGTCCACCCGGTGCGCGCCCAGATCCCCCTCTACCTCGCCGCGGTCGGCCCGAAGAACCTGGCCCTCACCGGCGAGATCGCCGACGGCTGGCTGGCGATCTTCTTCTCGCCCGAGCACGGCGCACTCAGCCTCGACCCGATCCGCGCTTCGCGGGAAGCCGCGGGCCGGGGGCAGGGCGGCGATCCCCTCGCCGGCTTCGACGTCATCGCCAGCGTGCCGGTGTCCCCGGGGCGGGATGTCGCGGCGGCGGCGGACCCGCTGCGCCCGTACGCCGCCCTCTACGTCGGCGGCATGGGGAGCCGGGAGCAGAACTTCTACAACGCGCTGGCTCGGCGGATGGGCTTCGACGGGGCGGCCGAGCGCGTCCAGGACCTGTACCTCGACCGCCGCCCGCGCGAGGCTGCGGCCGCCGTCCCGGTCGAGTTCATCGACGCGACCAGCCTGATCGGCCCCCCGGAGCGGATCCGGGACCGGCTCGCGGCCTACGCCGAGGCCGGAGTCACCACCCTGTCCGTCATGCCGGCCGCGCCGGACCTGAACGCGAAGATCGGAGTGCTGCGCATGCTCGCGGAAGCCGTCGACCGGGCGGGGGTGGCGTCGTGAGCGCCTCGATCGGTTACGTGGACAGCGCCCTTCTCGGCGTCGTGGAGGGGCTCACCGAGTTCCTGCCGGTCTCGAGCACCGGTCACCTCACCGTGGCGGAGAAGTTGCTCGGCAAGCAGGTCGACAACGCCGCTGTCACGGCGTTCACCGCGATCATCCAATTCGGCGCGATCGTCGCCACGCTGATCTACTTCCGCAGCGACATCGTCCGGCTGGTCGCCGCATGGGGGCGCGGGCTCGTGTCGGCGTCCGCGCGCCGCAACCCCGACTACCGCTTCGCCTGGTACGTCATCGCCGGCTCGGTGCCGGTCGCCGTGGTCGGGCTGCTCGCCAAGGACCTCGTCAAGGGACCGCTGCGCAACCTGTGGGTGGTCGCGGCGGCCCTTTTCCTGTGGAGCGGGGTGATGTACGTCGCCGAGGGCCGCGGACGGCAGAAGTACGGCGAGGACGAGCTGACTCTGCGTGCCGCCGTCACGATGGGGCTCGTGCAGTGCGTCGCCCTCGTGCCCGGCATCTCACGGTCGGGGGCGACGATCTCCGCCGGCCTGCTGCTCGACTACACGCGGGTCACCGCCACCCGGATGTCGTTCTTCCTCGCCATCCCGGCGCTGACCGGCGCCGGGCTGTACGAGCTCAAGGATGTCGACACCTCCGTCGTCGGCTGGGGACCGCTCGCCGTCGGGACGCTCGTCAGCTTCGTCGTCGCCTACGCCGCGATCGCCTGGCTGCTGCGCTTCGTCGCCCACCACCCGATCACGGTGTTCGTCTGGTACCGCCTCGCTGCCGGGGCGCTGCTGGCCCTCCTGCTCGCCGCGGGCGTGATCAGCCCCACCTGACCCTCCCCCTCCCCCCTGCGATCAAGGAAAAGTTAGGGATCAAGGAAAAGTTGGGGATCAAGCACTGCGCGCCTGGAAGCAGGGCGCCGCTGCGGTCGTTGTCACCGCTGATGTCGACACAACCAGCCCGCGTCGAGCGGCTGCGCAGCGCGGCCCTGCGCGACGGCGAGCACTGCGTCTGGTGCCGGCGCCCCTGCGCGGGCCTGGTTCGGGCCACCACCGACCACCTCGTACCGAGGGTGAAGGGCGGACCGTCCTGGCTCGAGAACGAGGTTGTCGCATGCGGGCGCTGCAACCGCGAGCGCGGGCATCTCAGTCCGGCCGACTGGCTCGCTGAATGCGAGCGCCGTGGCTGGGAACCCGACACCGGCGCCGTTATTCGGGCGCTGGTCGCCCTCGACCGCGCCATCGGCAAGCGCGGCGGGCAACGCCGGGCGCGGCCCTATCTCGCAGCGCAGTTGAGGCGCCTGGCGCGCCTGGCTTGATCCCCAACTTTTCCTTGATCCCAGACTTTTCCTTGATCGCCGGGGGAGGGGCGGCGGGCGGGGGCAGTAGGGCGCCCCTATGGTGGACGCCGTGCCCACGGTCCTGCTCGTCCGTCACGGCCGGACGGCGGCGAACGCGAGCGGGACGCTCGCGGGCTGGACCCCCGGCATCGGCCTCGACGACGCCGGGCGCCTCCAGGCCCAGTCCCTCGCCGAACGGCTCGCCCCGGTGCCCCTGGCCGCGCTCGTCACCAGCCCGCTGCAACGCTGCCGCGAGACCGCCGAGGCGCTGCTCGCCGTCCCGGGGCCGAAGCGCGCAAAGCGGCCGGAGCCGCTGGTGGACGACCGGCTCGGCGAGGCCCGCTACGGGGACTGGACCGGGCGCTCCCTCAAGGAGCTCTCCAAGGAGCCGCTGTGGCGGGTCGTCCAGGCCCACCCCTCGGCGGTCACGTTCCCGGGGGAGCAGGGCGAGTCGATGCTCGCCATGCAGGTACGCGCCGTCGACGCCGTCCGCGAGCACGACACGGCCGTCGCGACGGCACACGGCGATTCGGCCGTCTGGGTCGCCGTCTCCCACGGCGACGTGATCAAGTCGGTGCTGGCCGACGCCCTGGGAATGCACTTCGACGCCTTCCAGCGCATCGTCGTCGACCCGTGCTCGGTGTCGGTGATCCGCTACACCCCGTTGCGCCCGTTCGCCCTGCGCGTGAACGACACCGGCGGGGATCTGGCCGCTCTCGTCCCGCCGCCGCGCAGTCGCCGACGGCGCCGGCCGGCGTCCTCGGACGCCGTGGTCGGAGGCTCCGCGGGGACGTCCTCGGCCCCGGCCGGCCCGATCCGGACGGCGTAGGGTCGCCGACATGCCCCGACAGGTCTTCGACTACGACCCGCCGGACCGTTTCGTGGCCGGGACGGTGGGCGAGCCGGGCTCGCGCACGTTCTTCCTCCAAGCCCGCAGCGGGACCCAGGTGACGAGCGTGGCCCTGGAGAAGGCGCAGGTGGCCGTCCTCGCCGAGCGGGTCGAGGAGCTGCTCGACGAGGTGCTGCGGGTGAGCGGAGGCACGGCGGCGGTACCGGCGGTCGCACCGGTCGACGCCGAGGACAACGACCCCCTGGACGCCCCCATCGAGGAGGAGTTCCGGGTCGGCGCCATGAGCCTCGCCTGGGACCCGGACACCGGTCGCGTGGTCGTGGAGTGCTTTGCGGAGGGCGTCCCCGTCGACGAGGACGAGGAGGACGAGACCGACGCCGAGGAGCTCGAGGGGGCGGTCCTGCGCGTCAGCATCACCGGCGCCGCCGCCCGGGCGTTCACCAAGCGCGCGCTCGCCGTCGTGGCGGCGGGCAGGCCGCCGTGCCCCTTCTGCAACGGCCCCCTGGACGCATCCGGTCACATCTGCCCCCGCGCCAACGGCTACCGCCGTTAGCGAGGACGACTGACGTGGCCTCGCTCCCACCACCCACCGGTGCGGCCTGGCAGCTCGACGACGCCGACGCCCTCGAGGTGCTCGCCCGCGGCGAGCTGGAGGTTCGCGGCCGGCTCGTCGACGCCAGCAACGCCACCCTCCTCGCCCAGGTCAGCCTCGAGGGTGTGGACGCGCTCTGCGTGTACAAGCCGATGGCAGGGGAGCGGCCGCTCTGGGACTTCCCCAACCGCACCCTGGCCAAGCGGGAGGCGGCGACGTACCTGCTGTCGGCGGCGACCGGGTGGGGCGTCGTGCCGCCGACGACGCTGCGGGCGGACGGTCCCTTCGGCCCCGGCAGCGTGCAGTGGTGGGTCCACGGCGATCCTTCCGCGGACCCGGACGACGAGGAGTCGGGGCTGCCGCTCGCCGAGCCGGGCGCCGGCCTGGTGGACGTCGTCCCTCCCGGACGCCGACCGGCGGGATGGCTGCACGTGGTCGAGGCGATGGGCTGGGACGGCGAGCGCGTCGCGCTGGTGCACGCCGACGACCCGGCCCTGCGCCGGATGGCCGTCCTCGACGCCGTCGCCAACAACGCGGACCGCAAGGGCGGGCACATCCTGCGCGGGGCGGACGGGCGCGTTCGCGGGGTCGACCACGGGCTGACGTTCAACGAGGACGACAAGCTCCGCACGGTGCTGTGGGGCTGGGCCGGGCGGGCGCTCACCCCCGAGACGCTGGAGGTGCTGAACCGCCTGGAGTCCGACCTCGACGGCGACGGGGAGCTGCGGCGCGGCCTGCTCGACCTGCTGGAGCGCCGCGAGGTGCAGCGGACCCTCGGCCGGGTGCGCACGCTGATCCGCTCTGGCCGCCATCCCCGGCCCGGCGGCGGCCGCCCGTCGATCCCCTGGCCGGCCTTCTGACCGGTGGTCCCGTCGAGGCCCAGGTAATCTCGGGTCCGTGACCCGCTGGCCCGCGCCGCCCCTGCCCGAGCTCCCCGCCCCGCGCAGCGACCGGCCCACGATTCGCCTCTACGACACGTCCTCCGGCGCCCTGGTGCCCGCCGCCACCGGCCCGCAGGCTCGCCTCTACGTCTGCGGGATCACTCCCTACGACGCCACCCACCTGGGGCACGCGTCGACGTACCTCGCGTTCGACCTGCTGGTCCGGGCCTGGCGGGACGCCGGGATCGCCGTCCGCTACGTGCAGAACGTGACGGACGTCGACGACCCGCTGCTGGAGCGTGCCACCGAGACCGGGGTCGACTGGCGGGAGCTGGCGCGCGACCAGACCGAGCTCTTCGCCACCGACATGGCCGCGCTGCGGGTGATCCCGCCTGACGTCTACCAGGGGGCGACCGAGGCCATCGGGCGGATCTCGGCGATCGTCGGCGACCTGCTCGAGCAGGGCTACGCCTACCGCGTGCCCGGGGACGGGGTCGAGCCGGACGGCGACATCTACTTCTCGGTGCACGCCGACCCGGCCTTCGGCGACGTCTCCCACCTCGACGAGGCGGCGATGCTCACGTTGTTCGCCGAGCGCGGCGGCGACCCGGATCGCGCGGGCAAGAAGCACCCGCTCGACGCCCTGCTGTGGCGGGTCGAGCGGCCCGGCGAGCCCGCGTGGGACTGCGGTCTGCTCGGCCCCGGCCGGCCCGGCTGGCACATCGAGTGCACCGCGATCGCACTGGAGCACCTCGGCGCGGGGTTCGACGTCCAGGGCGGCGGGTCCGACCTCGTCTTCCCGCACCACGAGATGAGCGCGGCCCACGGCCACCTCGCGGGCGCCCACCCGTTCGCGCGCGCCTACGCCCACGCCGGCATGGTGGGGCTCGACGGGCACAAGATGAGCAAGTCCCGGGGGAACCTCGTGCTGGTCTCCCAGCTGCGGGCGGACGGGGTGGACGCCGCCGCGATCAGGCTCGCCCTGCTCGCGCACCACTATCGCGACGACTGGGAGTGGACCGGCGAGGGTCTGGCCGAGGCGGTCGAGCGGCTGGCGCGCTGGCGCTCGGCGGTCTCGCTGCCCGCGGCGCCCGACGCCAGCGCCCTGCTCGGGCAGCTCCGCGTGCGGTTGGCCGACGACCTGGACGCGCCGGGCGCGCTGGCCGCCGTCGACCACTGGGTGGGTCAGGCCCTGGACGCCGACAGCAATGGCCCGGACGCCGACGCCAAGGCGCCCGCTCTCGTCCGCGACGCGGTGGACGCCCTGCTCGGCGTCGCCCTCTGACAGCCACTAGTTCTCGACGATCAAGGAAAAGTTCGGGATCAAGGAATTTCTGGGGATCAAGGACAAGCCGGTGGAACGTGCGTCCGCCCAGGCCGGCCGAGCGAAGATCCCCAACTTTTCCTTGATCCCCAACTTTTCCTTGATCGCCGGGGGGAGGCGGGCGGGGTCAGCGGGGGGAGCTGGGGCCGTCGTCGCGCCGGCGCAGGTAGCGCTCGAACTCGCGGGCGATCGCCTCGCCGCTCGCCTCGGGCAGGTCCGCGGTGTCCTTGGCCTCCTCGAGCTGGCGGACGTACTCCGCGATCTCCGTGTCCTCCTCCGCCAGCTCGTCCACGCCGTGCTCCCAGGCACGGGCGTCCTCCGGCAGCTCCTCGAGCGGGACCGTCACGTCCAGCAGCTCCTCGACCCGCCGCAGCAGCGCCAGGCTCGCCTTGGGCGACGGCGCCTGCGCCACGTAGTGGGGCACCGCGGCCCACAAGGAGAGCCCGGGCACTCCCGCCTTGTTCGCGCTCTCGTGCAGGACGCCGACGATGCCGGTGGGGCCCTGGTACGTCGAGGGCTCCAGCGCGAGCCGGCGCATCAGCCCCTCGTCATCGCTGGTGGTCGTGACGGGAATCGGCCGGGTGTGCGGGACGTCGGCCAGCAGGGCCCCGAGCGTCACGAGTGTGCTGACGCCGAGCTGCTCGGCGTACCCGAGGAGCTCGGCGACGTACGCGCGCCAGCGCATCGAGGGCTCGATGCCGTTCACGAGGACGACGTCCCGAGCGGCACCGGGCGGGCGGGCCCAGGAGAGCCGGGTCGTCGGCCAGCTCACGGAACGACGCCCGGACTCGTCGACCTGCACCATCGGGCGGTTCACCTGGAAGTCGTGATAGTCCTCGGGGTCCATCTCTGTCAGAGGGGTCGCGCCCCAGACCCGGCCGAGGTGCGCGACCGCACCGCTGGCCGCCTCGCCGGCGTCGTTCCAGCCCTCGAAGGCGGCGACCATGACGGGGTCCCGCAGAGGCGGCACGGACGACAGCTGGCTCACGAATCCTCCCTCCGGCGGCGACTCCGCCCCCACCAGCCTACGGGGAGGAGGCGGCCGGCCCGGCCGGTGCCCGCGGACAACGCCTAGACTCCTCCCGTATGAGCAGCCGCTCGGATGTCCTCCGCCACACCCTGACCCAGCGCGTCGTCGTCGCCGACGGCGCCATGGGCACCATGCTGCAGGCCGCCGATCCCACCCTCGACGACTTCGAGGGCCACGAGGGCTGCAACGAGGTCCTCAACGCCACCCGGCCCGACATCGTCCGTTCCGTGCACGACGCCTACCTCGCCGTCGGAGTCGACTGCGTCGAGACGAACACCTTCGGGGCGAACCTGGGGAACCTCGGCGAGTACGGCATCGAGCACCGCATCCGCGAGCTGGCCCGGGCCGGGGCGTCGATCGCCCGGGAGGCGGCCGACGCCTGGTCGACGCCGGAGCAGCCGCGGTTCGTGCTCGGCAGCGTCGGCCCCGGGACCAAGCTGCCGTCGCTGGGCCATGCCCCGTACGCGACGCTGCGCGACGCCTACGCCGAGCAGGTCGCCGGCCTGATCGAGGGCGGCGCCGACGCCGTCCTCGTCGAGACCGCTCAGGACCTCCTACAGGCGAAGGCCGCGATCGTCGGCGCCCAGCGCGCCCTGACGGCCGCCGGGGCCGACCTGCCCGTCTTCGCCCAGGTCACGGTCGAATCGACCGGCACCATGCTGGTCGGCAGCGAGATCGGGGCCGCCCTGACGGCCCTCGAGGCGCTGCGCGTCGACGGGATCGGGCTGAACTGCGCCACCGGCCCGGCCGAGATGAGCGAGCACCTGCGCCACCTCTCCAAGCACTCGCGCGTGCCCGTGACGTGCATGCCGAACGCCGGCCTGCCGATGCTCACCCGGGACGGAGCCTCCTACCCGCTGACCCCGGAGGAGCTCGCCGACGCGCACGACGCCTTCACCTCCGAGTTCGGGCTCAGCCTCGTCGGCGGCTGCTGCGGCACGACGCCCGCGCACCTCGAGGCCGTCGTCCGGCGGGTCGGCGGCCGTGCCGTGCGGCCCCGCCGCCCGCGCCCGGAGCCGGGCGTCGCGAGCATCTACCAGCACGTGCCGTTCCGGCAGGACACGACCTACCTGTCCATCGGCGAGCGCACCAACGCCAACGGCTCGAAGGCGTTCCGGGAGGCGATGCTCACGGGCCGGTGGGACGAGTGCGTCGCCATCGCCCGCAACCAGACCCGGGACGGCGCCCACCTGCTCGACGTCTGCATCGACTACGTCGGCCGCGACGGCGTGGCGGACATGAAGCAGGTCGTCGGCCGGCTCGCGACCAGCTCCACCCTGCCGCTCGTGCTCGACTCGACCGAACCCGCGGTGGTCGAGGCGGGCCTGGAGCTCGTCGGCGGCCGCGCCGTCGTCAACAGCGTGAACTTCGAGGACGGCGAGGGCCCCGGCAGCCGGTTCGACCGGGTCATGCCGCTCGTCCGGGAGCACGGCGCGGCGGTCGTCGCGCTCACGATCGACGAGGAGGGCCAGGCCCGGACTGTCGAGCACAAGGTCCGGGTCGCGAGCCGGCTGATCGAGACCCTGACGCAGCGCTGGGGAATGCGGGTCGAGGACATCCTGGTGGACTGCCTCACCTTCCCGATCGCCACCGGGCAGGAGGAGACCCGCCGTGACGCGATGGCCACGATCGACGCGATCCGCGAGGTCAAGCGGCGTTACCCGCAGGTGCAGACGACGCTGGGCGTCTCCAACGTCTCGTTCGGCCTCAACCCCGCCGCGCGAGTCGTCCTGAACTCGGTCTTCCTGCACGAGGCCGTCAAAGCGGGGCTCGACTCCGCCATCGTGCACGCCGCGAAGATCCTGCCGATGTCCCGGATCCCCGAGGACCAGCGCCAGGTCGCGCTCGACATGATCCACGACCGCCGGCGAGAGGGCTACGACCCCCTGCAGGTGTTCCTGGACATGTTCGAGGGCGTCGACGCCGCCGCCGTCCGGGCCGACCGCGCCGCCGAGCTGGCCGCCCTGCCGCTGGGGGAGCGGCTGCAGCGGCGGATCGTGGACGGCGAGGCCAAGGGCCTGGACGCCGACCTCGACGAGGCCCTCGGCACCGGCCAGAGCGCGCTCGACATCATCAACGACCACCTGCTCGCAGGCATGCGGACCGTCGGCGAGCTCTTCGGCCGCGGCGAGATGCAGCTGCCGTTCGTGCTGCAGTCGGCCGAGGTGATGAAGGCCGCCGTGGCGTACCTGGAGCCGCACATCGACCGCACCGACGACTCCGGTGGCAAGGGCACCATCGTGCTGGCGACCGTCAAGGGCGACGTGCACGACATCGGCAAGAACCTCGTCGACATCATCCTGTCCAACAACGGCTACGACGTCGTCAACATCGGGATCAAGCAGCCCATCAGTGAGATCCTGCGGGCCGCGCAGGAGCACGAGGCCGACGTGATCGGGATGTCCGGGCTGCTGGTGAAGTCCACCGTGGTCATGAAGGAGAACCTGGAGGAGATGAACTCGCGGGGCACCTCCGCACAGTGGCCCGTGATCCTCGGCGGAGCTGCGCTGACCAGGGCCTACGTCGAGAACGACCTCGCGGAGGTCTACACCGGCGAGGTCCGCTACGCCCGCGACGCCTTCGAGGGGCTGCGGCTGATGGACGCTCTCGTCGCGGTCCGGCGCGGCGTCCCGGGAGCGCAGCTGCCGGAGCTGCGGCCCCGGCGGGTCCGGCAGCGAGACGGCGCGGCGGCGGCGCTGTCGGCGTCCGGGGACGGCGTCGGGGAGGGCCTGGTGCGCTCGGACGTCGCCCGGGGGCTGCAGGTGCCGGTGCCGCCCTTCCTGGGTGACCGCATCGTGCGAGGCGTGCAACTGGCCGAGTACGCGGGTTACCTGGACGAGCGGGCCACGTTCGTCGGGCAGTGGGGGCTGCGGGGGTCCCGGGGCGGCAAGGGCCCGAGCTACGAAGAGCTCGTCGAGACCGAGGGCCGGCCGCGGCTGCGCGCGTGGCTCGAGCGGGTGCAGACCGAGGGACTGCTCGAGGCCGCCGTCGTCTACGGCTACTACCCGTGCGTGTCCGAGGGCGACGACCTCGTCGTCCTGCACCAGGACGGCACCGAGCGGGACCGCTTCTCCTTCCCCCGCCAGCGCCGGGACCGGCGGCTGTGCCTGGCCGACTTCTTCCGGTCGCGGGACGAGGCCGAGCAGCTGGGAGGTCCGGACGTCGTGGCCTTCCAGCTGGTGACGATGGGGCCGCAGATCGCGCGCGCCACCGCGGAGCTGTTCGAGAAGAACGCCTACCGCGACTACCTCGAGCTGCACGGCCTGTCCGTCCAGCTCACCGAGGCCCTCGCCGAGTACTGGCACGCCCGGGTGCGCGAGGACCTCGGGCTGGCCGGGGACGACGACCCAGAGCTGGGCGGCATCCTGCGGCAGGGGTACCGGGGGTCGCGGTACTCGTTCGGGTACCCGGCCTGTCCGGACCTGGAGGACCGGGTCAAGCTGGTCGCGCTGCTGAAACCCGAGCGCATCGGCGTCGAGCTGTCCGAGGAGCTCCAGCTGCACCCCGAGCAGTCGACGGACGCCCTCGTCGTGCACCACCCCGAGGCGAAGTACTTCAACGCGACGTGAGCTCGCTCCTTCCCGCCGCCGTCCTGTGGGACATGGACGGCACCCTCGTCGACACCGAGCCCTCCTGGATGGCCGCCGAGTACGCCCTGGTGGCCGAGCACGGCGGGAGCTGGAGCGAGGAGCAGGCGCGCGCCCTCGTGGGCAACGCCCTGCCCACCTCCGCCGAGTTCCTGCGCCGGGACGGCGGGGTGGACCTCCCGCTGGAGGTGATCGTCGAGCAGCTGACCGACCGCGTCGTCGCCGACGTGCGCCGTACCGTGCCCTGGCGGCCCGGTGCCCGCGAGCTGCTGCGATCGCGCTGCGCGCGGCGGGGGTGCCCTGCGCCCTGGTCACGATGTCCTACACCCCGCTCGCGGACGCCGTCGTGTCGGCCCTGGAGCCCGGGGCGTTCGCGGCCGTCGTGACGGGCGACGCGGTGCGGAACGGCAAGCCGCACCCGGAGCCGTACCTGACCGCCGCGGCGCGGCTCGGCGTGGCTCCGCAGGAGTGCGTGGCCATCGAGGACAGCCGGACGGGCGCCGCCTCGGCGCAGGCCGCCGGGTGCGCCGGTGGTCGCGGTGCCGCACGTGGTGCCGGTCCCGCCCGGGCCGGGAATCGTCGTGCGTCGACACCCTCGAGGGACTGTCGCCCGCCGGGCTCGCGCGCGCTGGCGGGGCTCGCGCGCCGGGCGGCGTCCTAGGCCTCGGGGACCGCCGGGACCGGAGTTCATATGGAGTCCGGGTAGCGATTGGGTTGCCGCTTCATCACGATCTGGCCTCTCCTGCCGGAGGATCTGGCGTTCCGGCTGGTCGGGACGGCAGAGTCGGCGGCTGAGGTAACGGCGTCTGTTACGGTCGCCGCACCCCGGGCGGTGGGCGTGTCGCGCCTTCTGTCCTGACCCTCCTGTGCCGGGCGACCCCGGCCCGGCACTCGGATCGCACCACTGGAGAGCAACCGCAGATGACGGCACCGGTCGAGGAGTACGGCTCGGGTTTCCAATCGCAGCCCGAGGCCGTGCTCGAAGGCATGGGGACGCCCATCGCCGGCCGGTCGCTGGGCCAGATCGCCTGGATGCGGCTGAAGCGCGACAAGGTGGCCATCGCGGGCGGCGTCGTCGTTCTCCTGCTCATCCTCGGCGCGATCTTCGCGCCGCTCATCGTCGACCTGCTCGGTCACCCACCGAACGAGTTCCACGAGAGCCTGGTCGACCCCGACCTGCAGGTGCCGACCGGCAAGTTCGGAGGCGTGAGCCGCGACTTCCTCTTCGGCATCGAACCTGTGAACGGCCGCGATCTGTTCAGCCGGGTCCTTTACGGCAGCCGCATCTCGTTGCTCATCGCCTTCCTGGCGACGGGCCTGTCGGTCGTCATCGGCGTCACGCTCGGGATCACCGCGGCGTTCTTCGGCGGCTGGATCGACTCGGTGATCGGCCGTGTGATGGACATCTTCCTGGCCTTCCCGCTCATCGTCTTCGCCATCGCCCTCGCCGGCGTCATCCCCAACGAGGCCTTCGGGCTCAGCGGGGGACTCCCTGAAGATCGGCGTACTGGTGTTCATCATCGGCTTCTTCGCGTGGCCCTACATCGGTCGCATCATCCGGGGCCAGGCGCTGTCCCTGCGCGAGCGGGAGTTCATCGACGCCGCACGCAGCCTCGGGGCCGGCAGCGGCTACATCCTGCGCCACGAGATGCTGCCCAACCTCGTGGCGCCGATCCTCGTCTACTCGACCCTGCTCATCCCGACGAACATCCTCTTCGAGGCCGCGCTCGCCTACCTCGGCGTCGGCATCCAGCCGCCCACCGCGACCTGGGGGGGCATGCTCAACAACGCCGCCGGCTGGTACCAGATCGACCCCTGGTTCATGGTGCCCCCCGGACTGGCCATCTTCGTCACCGTGCTCGCCTTCAACCTCCTCGGCGACGGCCTGCGCGATGCGCTCGACCCCCGGACCCGCTGAGCCTGTCCGGTGCACCACCAGCCTGTCCCACCCCGTCACACCGTCAGCGAGATTGGGAAGAACCGAATGAGAAGAACGCGAACGTCGGCGGCGATGAGCCTCGCCGCCGTGGCGGCCCTCGGGCTCGCCGCGTGCGGTGGCGGAGGCGGCTCGACGACCACCACGAGCAGCAGCACCAGCAGCGGCGGCAACGGCGCAGGGGGAGCAGCGACCGGCTTCAACGCGGGAGTCACCGGGGTCGTCAACCCGTCGACGACCAAGGGCGGCACGCTCCGGATGGCCATCAGCGACGACTGGGACAGCCTCGACCCCGGTGACACCTACTACGGCTTCGCGTGGGACTTCGCCCGGTTCTACGGACGCGCCCTCACGACGTTCAACGCGGCCCCCGGCAAGGAAGGGGTCAAGCTCGTCCCCGACCTCGCCCAGAGCCTGGGCCAGTCCAGCGACGGCGGGAAGACCTGGACCTACAAGCTGCGCCCGGGCCTGAAGTACGAGGACGGGACGCCGATCAAGTCGGCGGACGTCAAGTACGCGGTCGCCCGCTCGCTCGACAAGGAGGTGCTCCCCGACGGGCCCACGTACTTCAACGACTACCTGGACCTGAAGGGCTACACCAGCCCCTTCAAGCTCAAGGACAAGGGCGCGGGGCTCAAGGCCATCGACACCCCGGACGACCAGACGATCGTCTTCCACCTGAAGAAGCCGTTCGCCGGCTTCGACTACTTCGCCCAGCTGCCGTCGACCATGCCGGTCCCGGCCGCGAAGGACACGGGCACGAACTACAAGTCGCACGTCATCTCGTCCGGCCCGTACATGTTCAAGACGGTCGAGCCGGGCAAGCAGTACGTGCTCGTCCGCAACCCCAACTGGGACGCGGCGTCCGACCCGCTGCGCAAGGCACTTCCGGACGAGATCGACGTCCAGCTCAAGCAGAACCAGGACGACATCGACAACCGGCTCCTCGCCGGCCAGCTCGACGTCGACGTGACCGGTAGCGGTGTCGCGGCCCAGACCCAGGGCAAGGTCCTCGCAGACCAGAGCCTGAAGGCGAACTCGGACAACCCCATCGGTCTGCGGCTGTGGTACCTGTCGGTCAACCCCGACGTGGCCCCGCTGAACAACATCGCCTGCCGGCAGGCGGTCGAGTACGCCACCAACAAGGCGTCGATCCAGCGCGCCTACGGCGGCAACACCGGGGGAGCCGTCGCGACGAACCTGCTACCGCCAACGGTGCCCGGGGCGCAGCAGTTCAACACCTATCCGGTCGGCAGCGACAACACGGGTGACATCGACAAGGCGAAGGCGGCCCTGCAGCAGTGCGGCCAGCCGAACGGCTTCTCCACCACGATGGCCTTCCGCGCGGACAGGCCGAAGGAGGTCGCGACCGCCCAGGCGGAGCAGCAGGCGCTCGCGCGGGTCGGCATCAAGCTGTCCCTCAAGGGGTTCCCCTCGGGTGACTACTTCACCCTGTACGCCGGCAAGCCCGACTACGCGAAGTCCAACAACCTCGGCATCAGCACCAACGGCTGGGGTGCCGACTGGCCGGACGGGTTCGGCTTCCTGAGCCAGATCACGGACAGCCGCACGATCCGCCCCGGCGGTGGCAACTACAACCTGTCGGTGAAGGACCCCCAGGTCGACGCGCTCATCGACAAGGCCACGTCCGCGACCGACCTCGCGGCGACCCAGCAGGCGTGGACCGACGTCGACAAGAAGGTCATGGACGGCGCCTACGTCGTCCCGACGGTGTGGGCCAAGGGCCTGTACTACCGGCCGCCGACGATGACGAACGTCTACTTCAACCCGGCGTTCGGCATGTACGACTACGTCTCGCTCGGCGTCAAGAAGTAGTCGGGCCCGGAGCACCAGGGAAAGGGTGAAGGCACCGGAGGGCGGTGCCGCGGTCATGCCGCGGCACCGCCCTCCACAGCCGGCGCAGTGGTCACCTACGTCATCCGGCGGCTCATCGCGGCCGTGTTGCTGCTTCTGATCATCACAGCGATCACGTTCGCGATCTTCTTCCTCGTGCCGAGGCTCGCCGGGGCCACTCCGGACACGCTGGCATCGCGGTACGTCGGACGTGCCGCCGGGCCGTCGCAGATCCACGACGTCGCGGTCCGGCTCGGCTTCACCGATCCGATCTACGTCCAGTACGGCCGCTTCCTGAAGGGCCTCGTCGCCGGCACGACGTACTACACGGGGACGAACGTCGTGTCGTGCCCGGCGCCGTGCCTGGGATACTCGTTCGTCACCCAGAACCCGGTGACTCCGGAGATCCTCGACCGGCTGCCGGTGACGCTCTCCCTCGCCCTCGGCGCCGCGGTGCTGTGGCTCATCGGTGGCGTGTCCGTCGGGGTCCTGTCCGCGCTGCGCAAGGGAAGCATCTTCGACCGGGCGGCCATGAGCGTGGCGCTGGCGGGCGTCTCACTGCCGATCTTCTTCACCGGCCTGCTGTCGCTGTCGATCTTCTCGTACGCCCTGGGCTGGTTCCCCGGCGGCGGCACCTACATCCCGTTCACGGAGAATCCCGCCCAGTGGGCGTACCACCTCATCCTGCCGTGGGTCACGCTCGCGTTCCTCTATGCCGCGATCTACGCGCGCCTCACCCGCGCCGGCATGCTGGAGACCATGCACGAGGACTACGTGCGCACCGCCCGCGCGAAAGGCCTGCCCGAGCACACCGTCGTACCAAGCACGTCATGCGCGCGACGCTGACGCCGATCGTCACGGTCTTCGGGCTGGACTTGGGGCTCCTCCTCGGCGGCGCGATCCTCACGGAGAGCACCTTCTCGCTGCCGGGGATCGGCAAGTACGCTGTCGACGCCATCAACTCCAACGACCTGCCGAAGGTGCTCGGCGTCACGCTGGTCGCGTCGATCTTCATCATTCTGGCGAATCTGGTCGTCGACATCGTCTACGCCACGATCGACCCCAGGGTTACCTTGTGAGCCGCACCGATCGTTCCCGCGGAGGGGCCGCCCGCATCGCCGTCGACGAAGAGCCACTCACGGCGCGACCAAGTCGTATCTCGACGTGCGCGACCTGCACGTCCACTTCCCGACCGACGACGGTCTGGTCAAGTCGGTCGACGGGTTGTCGTTCTCGCGTCGACCGGGGCCGCACGCTCGGCATCGTGGGGGAGTCGGGCTCGGGCAAGAGCGTCACGAGCCAAGCGGTGCTCGGCCTGCTCACCCGGACGAATGCCCTGCTGAGCGGCGAGGTCTGGCTCGACGGCGAGGAGCTGATCACGGCGTCGCCCGAGTTGGTGCGTCATCTGCGTGGCCTGAAGATGGCAATGATCTTCCAGGATCCGCTGTCCGCGATGCACCCGTACTACACCGTGGGCAATCAGATCGTGGAGGCCTACCGGATCCACAACGACGTCTCCAAGAAGGAGGCGCGGGTTCGAGCCATCGATCTGCTCAGGCGGGTCGGCATCCCCGAGCCCACCCGGCGGGTGGACGACTACCCGCATCAGTTCTCCGGGGGCATGCGCCAGCGGGCGATGATCGCCATGGCCCTGGCATGCAATCCGTCGCTGCTCATCGCCGACGAGCCGACGACCGCGCTCGACGTCACGGTGCAGGCGCAGATCCTCGACCTCATCCGGGACTTGCAGAGCGAGTTCGACAGCGCGGTGATCATCATCACGCACGACCTCGGGGTCGTCGCCGAGCTCGCGGACGACATCCTCGTCATGTACGGCGGCAAGGCCGTCGAGTACGGGAGCAGCGACGCCATGTTCCGCAGCCCGGAGCACCCCTACACCTGGGGCCTGCTGAGCTCCGTGCCACGGATGGACCGGGCGAGACAGGAGCGCCTCGTCCCCATCAAGGGGAGCCCGCCCAGCCTGATCAACGTGCCGAGCGGCTGCGCCTTCCACCCGCGCTGCCCCTTCGAGCCCCGCACCGAGGGCCTCGGGCGAACCAGTGGTCCCGGAGCTCGAGCACACCTCGAACGGGCACCTCGTGCGCTGCCACCTCGAGCCGCAGGAACGACGTCGCATCTTCACCGAGGAGGTGGCTCCCAGGCTGTGAGCGTCACGCCGGAGACCACGACCCCATCGCGCGCCGAGCGAGGTTCCGAGGAGCTGCTGTCGGTCCGGGGGCTGAAGAAGTACTTCCCGATCCTGCGCGGCCTGATGCGCCGCCAGGTCGGCGCCGTGCAGGCGGTCGACGGCATCGACTTCGCGTGCGGCGGGGCGAGACTCTCGGCGTCGTCGGCGAGAGCGGGTGCGGCAAGACGACGATGGGACGGCTGGTCACCCGGCTCCCGAGCCGACCGCGGGGACGCATCACCTTCGAGGGCCAGGACATCTCCCACCTCTCGCGACATGCGCTCCGCCCGCTCCGCCGCGATATCCAGATCATCTTCCAGGACCCGTACTCGTCCCTGAATCCGCGCCACACGGTCGGCGCGATCATCGGCGCGCCCTTCCACCTCCAGGACGTGAAGCCGCCGGGCGGGGTCAAGAGGGCGGTCCAGGAGCTGCTGGAGCTGGTCGGTCTCAGCCCCGAGCACTACAACCGGTACCCTCACGAGTTCTCCGGTGGCCAGCGGCAGCGCATCGGCGTCGCGCGGGCCCTCGCGCTCAAGCCGAAGCTCATCGTGGCCGACGAGCCGGTCTCGGCGCTCGACGTGTCGATCCAGGCACAGGTCGTGAACCTGCTCGAGGACCTGCAGGACGAGCTCGACCTCACCTACCTGATCATCGCCCACGACCTGTCGGTGGTGCGTCACATCAGCGACCGCGTGGCGGTCATGTACCTCGGCAAGATCGCCGAGATCGGCGGCCGGGACCAGGTGTACGAGACGCCGATGCACCCGTACACCGTCGCGCTGCTGTCCGCGGTGCCGCTGCCGGACCCGGACCGGCGCGGGCGGCGCGAGCGGATCCTGCTGCGCGGGCGACGTGCCGAGCCCGATCAACCCGCCGCCGGCCTGCCGCTTCCACACGCGCTGCTGGAAGGCCCAGGAGATCTGCAGCGACGGTCGAGCCACCGCTGCGCGAACTGCGGCCTGGACAGCAGGTGGCCTGCCACTTCCCGGAGAACGCGCCGCCCGGCAGCGACACCCCGACGCCGGAGTCCGTGCCGGCGTCCTGACGCCTCCCTCCCCGACGATCAAGGAAGGTTGGGGATCAAGGAATTCGGGGGATCAAGAACGGCCGGCGCGTCGGCTCGGATGCGCCATGAGCTCACGGAGGCGCCCGCCGAGCCCATGCGGGAGCGTGCGGCCGAGTGTGTGCTCATGCGTGCCGCGTCACCACGAACGCGCACACGCCGAGGCCACATGATGGCACCGCCGCACACCCGACGCCGAGCAGCCTCCGACCGGGGCACGGACGGCCCGAGGGAGAGCGACCCGCGCGGGGCGTGGTCGTCGCGACCGCGTCCTCGCCGCCGCGACAGAGGAGGCAGCCCCGGCCGCCGGGTCAGCCCTCGTCGAGCCCCGGAGTGTCCGGCGCCGACGCGGCGCGCCCGCACACCCGCTCCACGGCGTCCTCGGGCGGGGGAGGCGGGGTGCCCCCGAAGGCCGGGCAGAGCGCCTGGTGGTCGCACCAGTCGCAGAGGCGCCCGGGCGACGCCCGCCAGTCGCCGGTCCGCGCCGCCCGGTCGATCGCCGCCCAGAGCGCCTTGACCTTGCGCTCGGTGGCCATCAGCTCGCGCTCGTCGGGCGCGTAGCGCAAGACCTCGCCGTTGCCGAGGTAGACCAGCTGCAGCAAGGCGGGCACCGTTCCGCGCAACCGCCACAGGACGAGTGCGTAGAACTTCATCTGGAACAGCGCCTTTGCCTCGAACAGCGGCGAGGGCGCGCGCCCGGTCTTGTAGTCGACGATCCGCATCCGCCCGTCGGGCGCCACGTCCAGCCGGTCGACGTAGCCCCTCAGCTGCAGGCCGTCGTCGAGGGTGGTCTCGACGTACAGTTCGCGCTCCGCCGGCTCGAGGCAGGTCGGGTCCTCGAGCTCGAACCAGCGGGCGAGCAGCTCCTCTGCGCTGCCGAGCCAGCCCGCGACCGCCTCGGCGTCGCCGTCGAAGAGCGCCGCCAGCTCCGGATCCTCCGCCCGGACCCGCTCCCACTGGGGTTGCAGCAGCGAGCGCGCCGATCCGAGCGTCCGCTCGGGAGCCGGCAGGTCGAACAGCCGCTCGAGCACGGCATGCACCACGGTGCCTCGGACAGCCGCTGGGCTCGGCGCCTCGGGAAGCCGGTCGACCACCCGGAACCGGTACAGCAGCGGGCACTGCATGAAGTCCGCCGCGCGGGACGGCGAGAGTGCGGTCGGCGCCATGGGAACGACCCTAGGGGCCGCCACCGACACGGCGGCCGCTGCGCCACCGAGGAGTCCGGCGTGCCACACTCGGGGTCCGTGAGCGCCGCCGAGCACGAGGTCCGCGGGGGGCCGACGGGCGCCGCCCAACGACGAGGCCTGCTGCGCGCCGGCGACCGGGTGCAGCTGACGGACCCGAAGGGCCGCCTGCACACGATCACGTTGACGCCCGGTCGAGAGTTCCACACCCACCGCGGCCTGTTCCGGCACGACGACCTCATCGGGCAGCCCGAGGGCACCGTCATCAGCAACACCGCCGGGATCGAGTACCTCGCCCTGCGTCCGCTGCTGGCGGACTACGTGCTGTCGATGCCCCGCGGCGCCGCCGTGGTCTACCCCAAGGACGCCGGCCAGATCGTGGCGATGGCCGACGTCTTCCCCGGCGCGCGGGTGGTCGAGGCCGGGGTCGGGTCCGGCGCGCTGACGATGTCGCTGCTGCGGGCGGTGGGGGACGAGGGGCTCGTGCACTCCTACGAGCGGCGGGCGGATTTCGCCGACATCGCCCGGGTCAACGTCGAGACCTTCTTCGGCGCCCCGCACCCGGCCTGGCAGATCACAGTGGGCGACCTGGTGGACAGCCTGCAGGAGCGGGACGTCGACCGCGTCGTCCTGGACATGCTCGCCCCTTGGGAGTGCCTGGACGCCGTCGCGTCGGCGCTGATCCCCGGCGGCGTCCTCATCTGCTACGTCGCGACCGCGACCCAGCTGTCGCGGGTGGCCGAGGCCGTCCGCGACGACGGGCGCTACACGGAGCCGGCGGCCTGGGAGTCGATGGTGCGGGGGTGGCATCTGGAGGGTCTCGCCGTCCGCCCGCAGCACCGCATGGTCGGGCACACCGGGTTCCTGCTGACGACGCGACGGCTCGCGGACGGCGTCGCCCCGCCGCTGCGCCGACGGCGGCCCGCCGGCTCCACCCGGGACGGCGGGGACGACGTCGTCGAGGCCTGGGGGGAGTGGACGGCGCAGGACCTGGGCGAACGGCCCATCTCGGAGAAGCGGGTGCGAAAGGTGCGGTCGGGGCTGGTGGGGCCGGTGGAGTCTCTGGACGCCGACCAGTCTGACCCAGAGCGTGACCAAATGGACACTCTCTGACGCTCCCCCTAGCGCCTTTCGCGTGTCATCCTGAACGACCAACCCCCGTGGGCAGCGCCGCAGCGGGACGGTGAGACCGGTGCATGCGTGCGGGCGGCGAGTGGCGGGTCGGCCAGCGACGTCCCCGGAGGCCGAGTTAGGGTCGGCAGATGCACCGCGAGGAACGGGAGGTGCCGCCGATGACCGATCACGACGAATCGCGAAGGTCCGAAAGGGCGCTGCGTGAGGAGATCGCACGCCTTCAGGCCGAGACCGACCGGCTGCGCGGGGGGCGCGGCGGGGTCGACGCGGAGCAGCTCGCCCGGCTGCGGGCACAGGTGGGCCAGCTGGCAGCCCAGAACGACCGGCTCGCCTCCACGCTGCGTGACGCGCGCGACCAGATCGTCGCACTGAAGGCGGAGGTCGACCGTCTCGCCCAGCCGCCGAACACGTTCGGGATCTTCGTGGGCCCCGCCGAGGACGGCACGGTCGAGGTCGTCAGCTCGGGCCGCAAGATGCGCGTCTCCGTGAGCCCGACGGTCCCGGTGGCGGAGCTCCACGCCGGGCAGGAGGTCATGCTCAACGAGGCGTTCAACGTGGTCGCGGCGCGCGAGTTCGAGCGGACCGGCGAGATCGTCATCCTCAAGGACCTCATCGAGGAGGACCGCGCCCTGGTGGTGGCGCACGCCGACGAGGAGCGCGTCGTCCAGCTGGCCGGCCCGCTGCGGGAGGAGAAGCTGCGCGTCGGGGATGCGCTCATGCTGGAGCCGCGCTCGAACTTCGTCTTCGAGAAGATCCCGCGGGCCGAGGTCGAGGAGCTCGTCCTCGAAGAGGTCCCGGACATCGACTACGACGACATCGGCGGCCTCGCCGCGCAGATCGAGCAGATCCGCGACGCCGTCGAGCTGCCGTTCCTGCACCCCGACCTGTTCCGTGAGCACGGGCTCAAGCCGCCGAAGGGCATCCTGCTCTACGGCCCGCCCGGGTGCGGCAAGACACTCATCGCCAAGGCCGTCGCCAACTCCCTGGCGAAGAAGGCCGCAGAGATGCGCGGCGCCAAGGAGTCGAGGAGCTACTTCCTCAACGTCAAGGGCCCGGAACTGCTCAACAAGTACGTCGGCGAGACCGAGCGGCACATCCGGCTCATCTTCGCCCGGGCCCGGGAGAAGGCCGGCGAGGGCACTCCCGTCGTCGTCTTCTTCGACGAGATGGACTCGCTGTTCCGCACCCGCGGCTCGGGCGTCAGCAGCGACGTCGAGACGACGATCGTCCCGCAGCTGCTGAGCGAGATCGACGGCGTCGAGCGACTCGAGAACGTCATCGTGATCGGCGCGTCCAACCGCGAGGACATGATCGACCCGGCGATCCTGCGGCCCGGCCGGCTCGACGTGAAGATCAAGATCCAGCGCCCGGACGCCGAGGCCGCGCGCGACATCTTCGCGAAGTACCTGCTGGCCGGCCTGCCGCTGCATCCGGACGACCTGCACGAGAACGGCGGGTCGCCCGAGGTGGCGGTGGCGGCGATGATCGACCGGACCGTCGAGCGGATGTACACCGAGACCGAGGAGAACCAGTTCCTCGAGGTGACCTACGCCAACGGCGACAAGGAGATCCTCTACTTCAAGGACTTCAACTCGGGCGCGATGATCCAGAACATCGTCGACCGCGCGAAGAAGATGGCCATCAAGGACCTGCTCGAGACGGGCCAGAAGGGCATCCGGATCGAGCACCTGCTGACCGCCTGCGTCGACGAGTTCAAGGAGAACGAGGACCTCCCGAACACGACCAACCCTGACGACTGGGCGCGCATCTCCGGGAAGAAGGGTGAGCGGATCGTCTACATCCGCACGATCATCCAGGGCAAGCAGGGCAGCGAGCCCGGCCGGACGATCGACACCGTCCCGAACACCGGCCAGTACCTGTAGACGTCCGCCCGCCTGCCCCCGCCACTCGGATCGGCGGACCGGACCTCCCGGTTGACCGTGAAGCCAGCCGTGAAGCGCATGGTGAAGGCGACACGCCGGGACGCCCGGCGAGTCGCCTTCATCGTGATCTTCACTGTGCGCTTCATCGTCGCCTCGCCCCTCGGACGAGGCGCATAGCGGGCGACCTCCGACCTTCCTTGATCCCAAACTTTTCCTTGATCCCGAACTTTTCCTTGATCGTCGCATGGATGGCGGGAGGAGGGGGGAGTCAGGCGAAGAACTCGGTGAAGAGTGCTCGGGAGTCCGGGACCAGCGGCGACGCGGGGTCGGCGAGCACGGCGGCGACCGCCGCGGGTGGCTCCCACCACGCGTCCGCGACCTCGCCGTCGACGAACCGCACGGGGCCGTCCCAGACGACTGCGTAGCGGTGGGCCAGGTACCAGGTGCTCTCGTCGCGGTACCAGGCGCTGCCCAGCGGTTCCAGTGGGAGATCGGGATCGTCGATGCCGACCTCTTCGGCCAGCTCCCGGCGCGCCCCCGCCTCCGGTTCCTCACCGGCGACGAGCACGCCGCCGCAGGCGACGTCCAGAAGCCCCGGCCACAAGTCCTTCTCCGGTGAACGCCGGTGAACGAGCACCGAGCCGTCCGAACGCCGGACGAGCACTCCGGTGGCGCTGTGGGGCAGGTTCTCGCGTCGTACCCGCTCCCGCGGTGCGACGCCGACCGCGCGCCCGCTGTCGTCGTCCGGGTCGAGCAGCGCCACCTGCTCGCTCACCGCACGGCCACCCGCCGTCGCTCCAGCACGGCGGCCACCGCCCGCCAGCCGACCAGGAGAAGGACGAGGAACGTCGTCGCGACCAGCACGAACGACAGCGGCGTCCCGCCACCGGCGAGTCGCCGCAGCGGCATCCCGACGACGACGGCGCACCCGGCGACCACGGCCCCGGCGGCCGGCGAGCGGGCGGGCAGCCGGAGGGCGGCGAGCTCGCCGACCGCGGCCCCGGCGACGAACGGCCAGGCGGTGGCGACGGTCCCGGCGAGCGCGGAGCCCTCGTCGTGGGACCGCCGCCCCAGCAGGACGAACACCAGCACGGCCACGAGGTCCGCGATCAAGGCGGGGATCCGACGTCGCACCTCGCCATCCTGGCAGGGTCCGCGCGGCATCGGACTGCCTGGCAGGATCGACGGGTGCTGACCGTCGCCACCGTGAACGTCAACGGCGTACGCGCCGCCGTCCGGCGCGGCATGCGCCCCTGGCTGGCGGAGCGCGCTCCGGACGTCCTGTGCCTGCAAGAGGTGCGGGCGACCGATGCGGACCTCGCGGCCGCCCTCGGCGACGGCTGGTTCCTCGTCCACGAGGAGGCGTCGGCCCGGGGCCGGGCCGGGGTCGCGGTGGCCACCCGGACGCCGCCGGTCGACGTCCGCGCCGGCCTGGCGCCCCTCCCGACCGACCGGCCCGGCGACGCAGGCTTCGACGGTGCCGGCCGGTGGGTCGAGGCGGACCTGCCGGCAGACGACCGTCTGCTCACCGTCGTCTCGGCCTACGTGCACACGGGCGAGGCCGGGACGGTGCGGCAACTGGAGAAGGAGGCCTTCCTCGAGGCAGCCGCCGTCCGGCTCGACGCCCTGGCCGCGGACGGCCGGCACGTCCTGCTCACGGGGGACCTCAACGTGGCCCACCGCGAGGCGGATCTGAAGAACTGGAAGGGCAACCTGAAGAAGGCGGGCTTCCTGCCGCAGGAACGCGCCTGGTTCGACCGGCTGCTCGGGGACGGCGCCTGGGTCGACGTCGTCCGGGCCCTCGCCGGGATGGGCCCTGGGCCGTACTCGTGGTGGTCCTGGCGCGGAAAGGCTTTCGACCTGGACTCGGGATGGCGGATCGACTACCAGATCGCCTCGGCCGGGTTGGCCGAGCATGCCGTCAAGGCGGAGACGGACCGGGCCGGCAGCTACGCCGAGCGCTGGAGCGACCACGCGCCCGTCGTGGTCCGCTACGACGTGACCGCGGCGGGTGAGCTCACCACCCGGTCGCGCCCCGAGTGCTTGGCCTCGTAGAGCGCGGCGTCGGCGCGCGCGAGCAACTGCTCGGTCGTCTCCCTGCCGTCCCACTGGGCGAGTCCCGCCGAGAAGGTCTGCCCCTCGGGCGTGGCGGTCCTGAGCCGCTCGATCACCTCGCGCGCCGTGCCGTTGGGCGACCCCGCCATCAGCACGCAGAACTCCTCGCCGCCGTAGCGCACGAGCAGGTCCTCCGTCCGCAGCAGGGACTTCCACGCCGCCGTGGCTTCCTTGAGGAGGCGGTCACCGGCCTGGTGCCCGTGGCGGTCGTTGAAGGCCTTGAACCGATCGAGATCGAGGATCGCCACGGTCACCGGCGCCCCCGACCGGCCCGCGGCGGCGAGCGCCAGCGGCACGGCGAGGTCCCAGGTGCGCCGGTTCGCGATCCCGGTCAGGGCGTCGGTGCTCGCGAGGGCGGCCAGCTGCACCGACTGGTCCTGGACCTGCCGGACGAGCGTCCAGACCCGGGCCAGGATGAGCAGGTACAGCACCAGGGCGCCGGTGCTGACCCCACGCCAGTCGATCTCGGTGGGGTTGCTCAGCCCCTCCTCGGCGAGCACCGCCGGGGCGATCAGGGTCGTGGTCCCGAGCAGCAGGAACCGGCGGAAGGTGAACCGCGTTCCGTCGACGGTGACGGAGTCGCTGATCGCGCGCATCGAGGGGTGCAGGGCTGCGGCCCCCCACGCGGCGTACGAGAGGATCCACAGCGTGTCGAGGGCCCCGCCCTCGTAGGCGGAGAAGGCGTTCAGGACGGCGTAGGTGACGTCCGCGGCCAGCAGGGCCAGCAGCGCCGCCGTGAGCAGCCGGAAGCTGGCGGTGCGGGCGCCCGGCGAGGTGACCAGGCGCGCGAGCATCGCCAGCAGGACGACGTCCGCGAGCGGGTAGGCGAGCGAGACCAGCTGGCCGGTCAGGTCGAGGCTGTCGTCCGCCGCGATCGGGCGCATCAGGAACGTCCACGACAGCAGCCCGAGACCGGCGGCGATGATCATCGCATCCAGCAGTCCGCCGAGGTCCCGGCCCCTGGTGCGGCCCCGGACGAGCAGGAAGAGCCCTGCGGCGAACAGGGGGTAGGCCACCAGGTAGAACACGTCGGCGGCGCTGGGAAAGGGCTCGGTGCGCAGGACGTCCGCGTACACCCACCAGAGCACGTCTCCCACGCCCGAGCACGCCTGAGCGGCGGCGAACAGGTACCAGGGGGCGCGGCGCGCCGGCCGGTGGATGCGGATGCCGGCGAGGATCGCGACCACGCAGACGAAGCCGCCGGCGTTGTCGAGGACCGTGCTCAGCTGCGTGTGCTGTGGCAGGAGCAGGTACGCGACGGCCCACGCGGCCCCGGCCACGCCGAAGGCGAGCCAGATCCGCTCGCGCCGTGCTTCCACCTCGTGTTCCTCGGCAGGACGACGGCCCAGCATGAGCCCCGGAGCAGGCTTTAGCGTCCGCCCTCGATACGCCGCGAGCGCTGCTCGGTCCCCGGGCCGCCGTAGGGATAGTCAGCGGCGCCAGGGTCGCTGGCGGCGTCCAGCGCGTCGGTCTCCTCCGGGGTCAGGTGCAGCTCGGCGGCGCCGAGGTTGTCAGCCAGCTGCTCCGTGGTGCGGGAGCCGAGGATCACCGAGGTGACGCCCGGCCGCTCGTGCAGCCAGGCGAGGGCCACCTGCGCCATGCTCGCGCCCCGGTCACCGGCGATCTTCTCGACGGTGGCGACCACGTCCCAGGTGCGCTCCTGCGTGCTGCGCCGGTCGTAGGCCTCGACCCCGCGCTGGGGGTTCTCGCCGAGGCGGGTGGCACCGCTGGGCGCCTGGTCCCGCCGGTACTTCCCGGTGAGCCACCCGCCGCCGAGCGGCGACCACGGCAGCAGCCCGAGCCCGTTCGCGAGGCACGCGGGCACGATCTCCCACTCGATCTCGCGGACCAGCAGGTTGTACTGGGGCTGCAGGGTCACCGGGCGGGCCAGGCCGACGTGGTCGGCGAGGTCGACCACGCGCTGGACCTGCCACCCGAGCAGGTTGGACAGCCCGGGGTACAGGATCTTGCCGGCGCGCACCGCGTCGTCGAGGAAGGTCATCCACTCCTCGGGCGGGGTCAGGGGATCCCAGGCGTGCACCTGGTAGAGGTCGACGACCTCGACGCCCAGCCGGCGCAGCGACGCGTCGAGGGCGCGCGACAGGTGTCGCCGGGAGAGGCCGACGTCGTTCGGCCCGTCCCCGGTCGGGAACCGCCCTTTCGTGGCGAGGACGACGCGGTCGCGGACGTCGGCAGGGCGGGCCGCCAGCCACCGCCCGACGATCTCCTCCGAGGTGCCGCCCGCGTAGACGTCGGCGACGTCCACGAGGGTGCCGCCCGCCTCGACGAACGCGTCGAGCTGGGCGAAGGAGCCCTCCTCGTCGGTCTCCCTCCCGAAGGTCATCGTGCCGAGCGCGTAGCTCGAGACGGTGCACCCGCTCGTGCCCAGGGTCCTGTACTCCATGTCGCCCTCCCTGCTGTCGATCTGCCGGCGTCCACCCCGCCGTCGTGCAGGCCCAGCCTCCTGGTCGCAGCCCTGGGTCGCACGCCGGCTGGCACCCCGGGTCGCACCCCGGCTCGCGGCCCGGCTCGCGGCCCGGCTCGAACCCCGGGTCGCACCCCGGCTCGCGGCCCGGCTCGCCGGGCCGCGGCAGGAGCGGCCGGTCCGAGGCGGGACCGCCCCGCCGAGCGGCGCCTCGTAGGCTCGGGGCATGAGCGCGCGCCGGGTGATGGGGATCGAGACCGAGTACGGCGTCTCGGCCCCGGGCGATCCAGCGGCGAACGCGATGCTCATGTCGAGTCAGGTGGTCAACGCCTACGCGGCGCCGCTCGGGGCTCGGGCGGGACGTGCTCGCTGGGACTACGAGGACGAGGCGCCGCTGCGCGACGCCCGCGGCTGGGAGCTCAGCCGGGAGTCCGCCGACCCGAGCCAGCTGACCGACGTGCAGGACGACCCCGGGCTGGCCAACGTGATCCTCACCAACGGCGCCCGCCTTTACGTGGACCACGCCCACCCGGAGTACTCCTCGCCGGAGGTGACGTCCCCGCGCGACGCGGTCCTGTGGGACAAGGCGGGGGAGCGGGTGATGCTCGCCGCCGTGCGGCGCCTCGGCGCCGCGCCCGGCCTGCCCACGGTGAACCTGTACAAGAACAACACGGACAACAAGGGTGCCTCCTACGGCACCCACGAGAACTACCTGATGCGGCGGGAGACGCCGTTCGCCGACATCGTCCGGTACCTGACGCCGTTCTTCGTCTCGCGCCAGGTGGTGGCGGGCGCGGGGCGGGTCGGCCGCGGACAGGACGGCACGGGCGTGGGGTTCCAGGTGAGCCAGCGCGCCGACTTCTTCGAGGTGGAGGTCGGCCTCGAGACGACCCTGAAGCGGCCCGATCATCAACACTCGCGACGAGCCGCACGCGAGCGCCGACCGGTTCCGCCGGCTGCACGTGATCATCGGGGACGCGACCATGTGCGAGGTCGCGACCTATCTCAAGGCCGGCACCACTGCCCTCGTCCTCGAGCTCATCGAGGAGAAGGGCTTCTCGGAGGACCTGTGGGTCGACCGGCCCGTCGCCGCTCTGCACGCGGTGTCGCACGACCCCACCCTGCGGACCACCCTGCGGCTGCGCGACGGGCGCACGCTGACCGCCGTCCAGCTGCAGTGGATGTTCCTCGAGCAGGTGCACGCCTACCTGACCGACCGGTACGGCAGCGACGTCGACCCGGTCACGGCCGACGTGGTGCGGCGCTGGGAGTCGATCCTGGCCCGGCTGGAGAAGGACCCGGCGGACTGCGCGCGGGAGCTGGACTGGGTGGCGAAGCTCCGGCTGCTCGAGGGCTTCCGGCAGCGCGAGAACCTGGCCTGGGACGCCGCCCGCCTGCAGCTGATCGACCTGCAGTGGTCGGACGTCCGGCCGGAGAAGGGGCTGTACCACCGCCTCGCGGAGCGCGGCCAGGTGGAGCGCCTCGTGACGGACGCCGAGATCGAGCGCGCCGTCGAGGAGCCGCCGGACGACACCCGCGCGTTCTTCCGGGGCCGCTGCCTGGCCAAGTACGGCGAGAACGTGGCGGCGGCGTCGTGGGACTCGGTGATCTTCGACATCCCGGGCCGCGGCGCCTTGCAGCGGGTGCCCACCCTCGATCCCGCCCGGGGGACCCGCGAGCACGTCGGCGCCCTGATCGAGCGGTGCGCCACCGCGGCCGAGCTCGTCGACGCCCTCAGCCGCTGACCGCTCGGTCTCGACGGCAACCTCTGTCGCGAGATCGGGTCCACCGGCCTGCCGCGAGAGCCCGGTTTCGCGACAGAGGTCGCGAGCGGAGGGGCGTCCGGGCGGCGGCGTGTCGCAGGCGCCACCTAGGATCGGGGAACGACGCCACCAGAGGAGGCAGCCGATGGCCGGGCAGGAGCAGCAGCGCGCGCGCGGGCGCGACGACGAGCCGGACGACGCCGCGCCACCGGCGGCGCCGGCGGCACAGGTCAAGGACGACGACGTCGACGCGATCCTCGACGAGATCGACGACGTCCTGGAGAGCAACGCCGAGGAGTTCGTCAAGGGGTTCGTGCAGAAGGGCGGCCAGTGATCGACGCTGCAGGGCGGGCGGGCGACGCCGGCAGGCTGCCCGCCGCCTTCCTGACCCCGGGGTCCTCCTCGTTCACCGAGTTCCTCGGCGCGCACGCCGCGCACCTGCTTCCCGGCGCGCGCCCGCTGCCGCCGGGCATCGTCCCCGAGGTGCCGCACGGCACGACGATCGTCGCGCTGCAGTTCACGGACGGCGTTCTCATGGCCGGTGACCGGCGCGCGACCATGGGCAACCTCATCGCCCACCGCGAGATCGAGAAGGTGTACCCGACGGACGAGTACTCGTGCGTCGGCATCGCGGGCACGGCAGGCATCGCCGTCGAGCTCGTCCGGATCTTCCAGGTCGAGCTCGAGCACTACGAGAAGATCGAGGGCGCCCTGCTCTCCCTCGACGGCAAGGCGAATCGCCTGTCCGCCATGATCCGCGGCAATCTCGGCCTCGCCATGCAGGGGCTGGCGGTCGTGCCGGTCTTCGCCGGGTACGACATCGTGCGGGGCATGGGCCGCATCTTCAGCTACGACGTCACCGGGGGCCGCTACGAGGAGCAACTCCACCACAGCGTGGGCTCAGGCTCGGTGTTCGCCCGCGGCTCGCTGAAGAAGCGCTGGCGGCCGGGCCTCACCCGGGCGGAGGCGGTCGCCGTGGCCGTCGAGGCGCTCTTCGACGCCGCCGACGACGACTCGGCGACCGGCGGCCCCGACCAGGTGCGTTCCATCTACCCGATCGTCGCGACCGTGACGGACGCCGGCTACGAGCGCGTGCCCGACGACGAGATCGCCGCGGCCGCGGAACGTACCGCCGCCGCCCAGAGGGAGGTGACCGCCCGATGACCATGCCCGTGTACGCGTCGCCCGAGCAGATCATGAAGGACCGGGCGGACTACGCGCGCAAGGGCATCGCGCGGGGCCGCTCGGTGGTCGTGCTGTCGTACGAGGGCGGCATCGCGTTCGTCGCGGAGAACCCGCGCGCCCTGCACAAGATCAGCGAGATCTACGACCGGATCGCGTTCGCGGCGGTCGGCAAGTACAACGAGTTCGAGAACCTGCGGGTTGCGGGCGTCCGGTACGCCGACCTGCGCGGGTACTCCTACGACCGCGCCGACGTCACCGCGCGCGGCGCTGGCGAACATCTACGCGCAGACCCTCGGCAGCGTGTTCACCACCGACCCGAAGCCGCTGGAGGTCGAACTGGCCGTCGCGGGCGTCGGGGCGGCGCAGGACGCCGACGAGATCTACCGGATCAGCTACGACGGGTCCGTCGCCGACGTTCCCGGCTACGTCGCGATGGGCGGCCAGGCGGACCCCATCGCGACGGCCCTCGGGGAGAGCTGGCGCGAAGGGCTCAGCCTGTCCGAGGCGCTCGGGCTCGCCGTCGAACTGCTCGGCCGCGACGCCGCGGGGAACAGCACGCCGCTGGCACCCGCCCAGCTCGAGGTGGCGGTGCTCGACAGGCAGCGCCCGCGGCGGGCGTTCCGGCGCCTCGCAGGCAGCCTTCTCGAGCGGCTGCTGCAGCCCGACGACCCCACCAGCGACGTCCCGCACACCGACGACCCGCGGCCGGGCCTGCACGACACGCTCACGGGGGAGGGCGACGCAGCAGCCTCCGCAGGGCTGACGACGGGAACACGTCCGGCCACGACCTGTGACCCTTTCCGTGGCCCCGCCCGCTGCCGATGCCGGGGCCGCCACCTAGAGTGGGAGTCATGGACCGCCGAATCTTCGGGATCGAGACGGAGTTCGGGGTCACCTGCGCCTTCGAGGGCCAGCGCAAGCTGTCGCCGGACGAGGTGGCCCGCTACCTGTTCCGCAAGGTCGTCTCGTGGGGCCGGTCGAGCAACGTCTTCCTGCGTAACGGCGCCCGCCTCTATCTCGACGTGGGATCGCACCCCGAGTACGCGACACCCGAGTGCGACGACGTCCGCCAGCTGGTCGTTCACGACCGTGCCGGGGAGCGCATCCTCGAGGGCCTGATGGTCGACGCCGAGCGCCGGCTGCACGAAGAGGGGATCGCCGGCGAGGTCTTCCTGTTCAAGAACAACACCGACTCCGCAGGCAACTCGTACGGCTGCCACGAGAACTACCTGGTGAGCCGGCACGGCGAGTTCGGGCGACTCTCCGACGTGCTCATCCCGTTCCTGGTGACCCGCCAGCTCATCGCGGGTGCGGGCAAGGTGCTGCAGACGCCGCGCGGCGCCGTGTTCTGCCTGTCCCAGCGGGCCGACCACATCTGGGAGGGCGTGTCCAGCGCGACCACGCGCTCCCGCCCGATCATCAACACCCGGGACGAGCCGCATGCGGACGCCGAGAAGTACCGGCGGCTGCACGTGATCGTGGGCGACTCGAACATGGCCGAGCCGACCGACGCTGCTGAAGGTCGGCAGCACGGACCTCGTGCTGCGCATGATCGAGGCCGGCGTCGTCATGCGGGACAACACGCTGGAGAACCCGATCCGGGCGATCCGCGAGGTCAGTCACGACCCGACCGGGCGGCGCCGGGTGCGGCTGGCGAACGGCCGCGAGGCGAGCGCGCTGGAGATCCAGCAGGAGTACCTCGACCGGGCGAAGGACTTCGTCGACGCGCCACGGCCTGCACACCGACGTCGTCAAGCGCGTCCTCGACCTGTGGGAGCGGGCGCTGCGGGCGATCGGCAGCGGCGACCTCGGGGTCGTCGAGCGCGAGATCGACTGGGTGATCAAGCAGCGCCTCGTCGAGCGCTACCGCGCCAAGCACGACCTGCCGCTGTCGTCGCCGCGGATCGCCCGCCTCGACCTCGCCTACCACGACATCCACCGCGAGCGCGGGCTGTACTACCTGCTCGCCCGGCGCGGCCTGGTCGAGCGGGTCACCGCCGACATCGAGGTGTTCGAGGCGACCGCTGTGCCGCCCCAGACCACGCGCGCGAAGCTGCGGGGGGACTTCGTCCGCCGGGCGCAGGAGCGCCGCCGCGACTTCACCGTCGACTGGGTGCACCTCAAGCTCAACGACCAGGCGCAGCGCACGGTGCTGTGCAAGGACCCGTTCCGCGCCGTCGACGAGCGGGTCGAGCGGCTGATCCAGAGCATGTGAACGGGCTCCGCTTCCAGGGACGCCACCGCAGGGGCACCCTGGTCCCGGCGGTCGGCCTGCTCGGCGCCGGCCCGACGCGCGCCCGCTGCCGTAGCTGATGAGATGGCTTTCCCCCACTGATTCCGGAGGACACGTGACCACCCAGCCCCAGCGCCCGGAGATCGACTTCCCGGAGGGACCGCCACCGCAGGACCTGCAGATCGTCGACGAGGTGGTGGGGGAGGGGACCGAGGCCCAGGCAGGCATGACGGTGCGGGCCCACTACGTCGGCGTCGCCTACTCGACCGGCGAGGAGTTCGACGCCTCGTGGAACCGGGGGCAGCCGCTCGACTTCCGTCTCGGCGTGGGACAGGTCATCGCCGGCTGGGACCAGGGCATCCAGGGGATGCGAGTGGGTGGCCGGCGGAAGCTGACGATCCCCGCCCACCTGGCGTACGGCGATCGCGGCGCCGGCGGTGCGATCGCCCCCGGCGAGACCCTGATCTTCGTGGTGGACCTGGTCGACGCCCGCTGACGGGTCAGCCCTTCGGCGGGGGCGCCCGCGCTCCCCTTACTCGCGTTCCGGCCGCCTCCGGCGCCTGAATCGGCTCGGCAAGCAGCCGGAACGCGAGTGAAGCAGCCACAAGCGGCCGGAACGCCAGTGAAGCAGCGACCAGCGGCCGGAACGCGAGTGACGTGATCAGGCGATGACCCCTCACAGGCCGCTCTCGATCAGTCCAGCAGGACGCCGCGTGTCTCCCGGCCGCGGCCGCCGCGAGGAAGGCGGCCTCGTCGTCGCCGAGCCCGCGTCCCATCGTCGACAACGGGACCGGCGAGGTCTCGAGCGCGGCCCGCAGCCCGTCGACGTCCACCTCCACCAGCCGATGCCGCCCGGACGGTGGCCCGAGCACCGCCGCCTGCGAGCGCACCCGGTCGCCGAAGGCCCCGGGCAGCGCGGGGACGACCACGTCGGCCGGCGCGAGCGCCACCCGGCCGAGCGCCGTCAGGGAGTGGTGCGAGACGCCAAGGTGACGCTCCCTCGGGTCCGCCTGCGACACCCGGAGCGCGGCCACGGCCGGCCGCCCAGCACCGCGGCGGCGTTGACCGCCTCGCCCGCCGAGACGCCCGAGAAGCCCCAGCGGGTGCCGGTCCCGAGGTTCCCCGGGCCCTGGACGACGACAGCGACGTCCGCCCCGGCGACCAGCCGGGCCGCGAGCAGGCCCGAGTGCACGCTCACCGCCTCGAGGTCACCGCCGAAGGCCTGCCCCACCGTGACGCAGGCGCGAGCCAACCGGCATCGCGCAGACCGGCGACGGTGCGCGAGAACCACGCCGGCAGGGCGCCGCCGTCGGTCATCACGTACGCCACCCGCGCCCCGGGCCCGTCCACGGCGCGGACGCCGGCGATCACGGCGGGCAGGGACGAATGCAGGTCGGCGACCACGACGGGCATGCCGAACAGGTCGTCGGCGTCGCGGAGCAGGTCGTGGTGCGGCGACCGCTGCTCGTCCGTCCCGAGCACGGTGACCTGCTGCGGGCATGTAGCGCGCCTTGACGAGGTGCCCGTCCGCCAGGTCGGGGTCGATCGGTGGCCGGTGCGGGACGGCCACCACGAAGGCGTACCCGCCGGTGCCGAGCCCGGCCTCCAGCGCCGTCGTGTTCAGCAGCACGAGCTCGCCCGGCCGGGGCTCGCCGACGAGCGCGGGGTAGGCCAGGGCACGGCAGCTGGCGTCCTCGCCGAGGACCTCGTCGAGGTATCCGGGGGCTCCGACGACCGCGACCTCGAGCTCCACCGCGCCGGCCCACCGGCCGCATTCGCGCACCACACGCCCCTCGCGCCACTGGATCATGGAACCTCCCGCGGGCCCGGTTCCGCGCTCGGGTAGCGTGCTGGTCGATGGCACCGCCCGCGCACCGTACCGAACGGCTGCTCAACCTCGTCATCTGCCTGCTGTCGACCAGGTCGTGGCTGACGAAGGAGCAGATCCGCGCCGCCGTGCCCCAGTACGCGGAATGCGCGAGCACCGAGGCGTTCGACCGGATGTTCGAGCGCGACAAGGAGGACCTGCGCGAGCTCGGGGTGCCCCTGGTGACGGGAACGCACAGCGCCTGGTTCGAGGACGAGCAGGGCTACCGCATCGACCGCGGGGCGTACGCCCTGCCGGACGTGAGTTCAGCGCGCAGGAGCTGGCAGTCCTGGGACTCGCCAGCCGGGTCTGGCAGCAGGCGAGCCTCGCCGGTCCGGCGGCCCGCGCGCTGGTCAAGCTCAAGGCGCTCGGCGTGGAGACGGACGACGAGTCCCTGGTCGGGGTGGAGCCGAGGGTGCGGGCGGCGAGCCCGCGTTCGAGCCGCTCTACGCCGCCACCCGCGACCGCGCCGCGGTCACCTTCACCTACCGGACGCCGGACGGCGGCGACGTCTCGCCGGCGGATCGAGCCCTGGGTGCTCACCAGCCGCGCGGGGCACTGGTACGTCGTCGGCCACGACCGCGACCGGGCCGCCCGGCGTTCGTTCCGGCTGTCCCGGATCGAGGGCCCGGTGCAGCGGGTGGGCCCGGCCGGCGGCTACGAGGTCCCGCCGGACCTCGAGCCGGGGGAGCTGGTGCTGCCGATGCACGAGCCCGCCGACCAGCGGGTGGCGCTGGTGCGGGTGCGCGCCGGCCGGGCGGTCCTGCTGCGTCAGCGGGCGGTCGCGGTCGAGCCGGACGGCCCGACCCGAGGGACCCGTGGGGGAGGGGCCGCGCTGGGACGCCGTCCACGTCGTCGTCCGCGACGTCCGCGAACTGGCCCACGAGCTGGCCGGATACGGGCCGGACGTCGTCGCGGTGGAGCCGCCGGACCTGCGCGAACGCGTGGCCCGGGTGCTGCACGCTGCGCTGGAGGGGTCCGCCCAGGAGTCGGAGGGGCCCCAGGTGGCGGCGGGGAGCACGGCGGGGAGCACCGTGTGACGGCGGCGTCCGCGGAGCGGCTGTCCCGCCTGCTCGCGATGGTGCCGTGGCTGCTGCAGCGCCAGGGCGTCGGGCTCGACGAGGCCGCCGCGGCACTTCGGCATCACCCAGACGCAGCTCGTCAAGGACCTGGAGCTGCTGTTCGTCTGCGGGACCCCGGGCACATGCCCGACGACCTCATCGAGGCGGACTGGGAGTCGGGGCAGGTCTTCCTCGGCAACGCGGACGCCATCGCCCGGCCGCTGCGGCTGTCCGTCGACGAGGCGGTCGCGCTGCTGGCCGGTCTGCGCACGCTCGCCCAGGTGCCCGGCCTGCACGAGCGGGCCGCCCTGGAGTCGGCCCTGACGAAGCTCTCCGCAGCTGCGGGCGACGCGGCGGCGTCGGCGTCCGCGCTGTCGGTGGACCTGAGCCGCGGCAGCCGGGAGGACGTCGCTGTCGGCCGCCCGGGAGGCGGTCCGCCGGCACCGCCGACTTCACCTGCGCTACCTCGTGCCGAGCCGGGACGAGGCGACCGAGCGCGACGTGGACCCGATGCGCGTGCTGAACACGGGGGACCGCTGGTACCTGGAGGGCTGGTGCCACCGGGCCGAGGCCGTGCGGCTGTTCCGGCTCGACCGGGTCGTCGCGATCGAGGTGCTCGACGCCGACGGCACGCCGCCGCCCGACGCGGTGGGTCGGGACGCGGACGAGCGGGCTGTTCACGCCGTCACCGGAGGACGTCGTCGTCACCGTCGACCTGGAGCCGGCGGCGCGGTGGGTGGCGACGTACTACCCCGTCGAGCACGTCGTCGAGCTCGGGGAGGGGCGGCTGCGGGTGACGCTGCGGGCGGCGTCCGCGGACTGGGTCCCGCGGCTGGCGCTGCGCCTGGGCGGCGAGTTGCGCGTCGTCACGCCGCCCGAGCTGGCCGAGGAGGTGCGCCGGCGCGCCGGCCGAGGCCTTGTCGGCGTACGCCGAAGCCTCTACGAACGGCTGATCCCCGCGTTCTCGTGTCGTGGCGTGGCGACGCGTCCGGTGGTGTCAGGATGCCGAAGGCAAGTTACAGACAGTGCTCAATTGGTGGCTCTGAGCTACCGATGCCCGAGGCATAGCGGTCCTCGGACGAGCCGAAACCGCCTTCGGCGCGCGGGAGGTGCCCGATCCAATGACGACCATCAAGGCGTCCTGTCCCACCTGCGGGGACGTGGAGCTCACTGCACACCAGGTGCGGCTCGTGGTGTGCTCGGTGCGCGCCTGGTCGTACTACGCCTTCTCGTGCGCCTCCTGCCTGGAAGAGGTCCGCAAGCCGGCCGGCCGCGACGTCGTCGCCCTGCTGATCTCCGGCGGCGTCCTCGCCGAGCCGTGGGCCGTTCCCGCGGAGGCGCTCGAGCGCCGCGACGGGCCGGCCCTGGAGTACGACGACGTCCTCGACTTCGCGCTCTGGCTGGACCGCGCCGACCTCGTCGCCGCCGCGGCGGCGCAACCGGCGGCGCGACCGCTCGGCGGCGAGGACCTCGGCGTCCCCCAGCACCGGGCCTGATCCCGCCGCACTTGTGTCCCCTCATCGTGATCATTCCGTCTGATGATCACGATGAGGGGACACAAGTGGTCTCGGCGGTCGGTAGCCTGGGCGCCGTGAGCTGGTGGGCCTGGACGCTGCTGTGGCTCGTTCTCGTCGCGGCCGCCGGGCTCGTCCTCTACGTCGCTCGTTCGCCGGCTGATCCGCCAGGGCGTGGCCCTCGCCCACGAGCTCGGCGAGGCAGCAGACCGCCTCGCGGAGGTCTCGCGCGCCCTCGAGGCCGTGTCCGGCGACCCGGCAGCGGCCGAACCCGCGCCCACGCCGGAGCGCCGTCGCCGATGCCCCCAGCCGGGCGGCGTCCCGCGGCCACCGGTAGGTGCCGGCGTCGCAGGACGTACCATGACGCGAGACCGACCCCCGGAGAGGACGTTCCCATGCGTGCGCTCGAGCCCTGGCACTTCCTGATCCTCGCGCTCGTCGTAGTGCTGTTGTTCGGCGGCAAGCGCCTTCCCGACGCGGCTCGGGGACTCGGCCGGTCCCTGCGGATCTTCAAGTCCGAGGTCAAGCAGATGCAGGACGAGAGCCCGCGGCCCACGAACCGGCCCGCCGAGCCACTCGAGGGCCGGGTCGTCGAGGAGCACCGGATCGTCGAGGAGCAGCGCGCGACCACGCCGGGCGAGACGCCCCGCCGCGACGTCTGACCGGTCGCCATGGCCGCCACCCTTCGGCGGCGCTCCAGGGATTCCGAGGGGCGCATGCCTCTGCGCGAGCACCTGCGCGAGCTGCGCAACCGTCTGCTCAAGTGCGGGATCGCGATCGTCCTCGGCGCCGTCGCCGGCTGGTTCCTCTACCCGCCGGTCTTCGACGCGCTCATGCGCCCCCTCTACGACATCGCGCGCGAGCACCCGGACCGGTTCGTAAAGATCAACTTCGGCCAGGTGGCGAGCCCGTTCAACCTCCGGCTGCGGCTGTCGTTCTACCTCGGGTTCCTGGTGTCCAGCCCGGTCTGGCTGTACCAGCTCTGGGCCTTCATCGTCCCCGGTCTGACCAAGCGTGAGAAGCGCTACTCGATGGCGTTCGTCGCGGCCGGCGTCCCGCTGCTCTTCGCGGGCATCTTCGTCGCGCTGGCTCGTCCTGCCGAACGCGGTGAAGTTCCTGACGGAGTTCACCCCCGCCGGCGCCTCGAACATCATCATCGCGGACGACTACCTGACCTTCGTCCTGCGGATCATGCTGGCGTTCGGGCTCGCGTTCGTGACGCCGCTGCTGCTCGTCGCCCTCAACATGGCCGGGCTGGTGAGCGCCGTCGCGCTGGCCAAGGCGCTGGCGCATCGCCGTCTTCCTGTGCTTCCTGTTCGCGGCCGTCGCCTCGCCGACGCCGGACGCCGGCTCGATGCTCGCCCTCGCCTTCCCGATGGTGGGCCTGTACATGCTCGCCGTCGGAATCGCCTGGTTCAACGACCGGCGACGGCGCCGCCGGACCGCGGACGCGCTCGGGAACGTGCCCGACGACCTGCCCGACGACGAGGCCTCCGCGCTGCCCGAGGACAAGGCCTTCGACCCCCACGCGTCGTACGACGACGACGCCGCAGGCGTGGACGCCGGCGACCGGCCCACCCGGCCGTGAGGCCGGGCTCCCCGCCCGCACCCGGTTCGGTCGCCCTCGCCGTCAACCCTCGTGCCGGCGCCGGGCGCGGCGCAGCGATCGGCGACGCGGTCCGCTCCGCGCTGGCCCAGGCCGGCATCGCGGTCCAGGAGGTTCCGGCCGGCGACGCCGGCGCAGCCGCAAGAGCCATGCGGGACGCCGTCAGCGCCGGGGCGCGGGCCCTCCTCGTCGTGGGCGGCGACGGAATGGTCCACCTCGGCGTCAACGCGGTCGCCGGCACGCCCACCGCCCTCGGCGTGGTTCCTGCGGGCACCGGCAACGACGTTCCACGCGAGCTGGGCCTGCCCGCACAGGTCGGGCCGGCCGTGGCCGCCATCGCCGCGGCCCTCACGGACCGCCGGGTGCGGCACGTGGACGCCGTCCGCTGCAGCGGCGGCGAGGGGAGCCGCTGGTTCGCAGGTGTGCTCGCCGCGGGCTTCGACGCGGTCGTCAACGAGCGCGCCAACAGCTGGGCCGGCCGGCGGGGACGGCCGCGGGGCAGGGCCCGCTATCCGCTCGCGGTGCTTCGCGAGCTGCCGTCGTTCCACCAGCGGAACTACGTGCTCGAGCTCGACGGCGTCCGGATGGAGACGTCGGCGATGATCGTGGCGGTGGCGAACACGTCGGCCTACGGGGGCGGGATGCACGTGGCGCCGGGCGCCCGGCCGGACGACGGCCTGCTCGACGTCCTCGTCGCCGGGCCGCTCGGGCGCGCCGAGTTCCTGCGCGTCTTCCCGCGGGTGTTCTCGGGCCGGCACGTCGACCACCCCGGCGTGCACCTGTACCGCGCCGCGCGGGTCCGGGTCGCTGCCGACGGCATCGTGGGATACGCCGACGGGGAGCGGGTCGGCCCCCTGCCACTGGACTGCGAGGTCGTGCCGGGCGCCCTGCGACTGCTCGGCGCGGGGAGCGCCGTTAGCGTTACGCCATGACCTCGACCGCGGGGAGGCCGCCCGCCGGGGCGGAGGAGGCGCCCGCGTCGCCGGCGGAGCGGTACGCCCGGGCCGCCGCCAAGGCTCGCACCCTCACCGGACCGCTCGGGACGTTCCGCCAGCAGTACCCCTTCGAGCTCGACGACTTCCAGTTGCGGGCGTGCGAGGCACTCGCGGACGGCCGCGGTGTGCTGGTGGCGGCCCCGACGGGCTCCGGCAAGACCGTGGTGGGGGAGTTCGCCGTCCACCTCGCCCTGCAGACCGGCCGGAAGGCCTTCTACACCACGCCCATCAAGGCGCTGTCCAACCAGAAGTACGGCGATCTCGTCCGCCGCTACGGGCCCGAGGCGGTCGGACTGCTCACCGGCGACAACACGATCAACTCCGAGGCGCCCGTGGTGGTCATGACCACCGAGGTCCTGCGGAACATGCTCTACGCCGACTCGCCCACCCTCGCGGGCCTGGGCTACGTGGTCATGGACGAGGTGCACTACCTGGCGGACCGCTTCCGCGGTGCGGTGTGGGAAGAGGTCATCATCCACCTGCCGGACGACGTCCTCGTCGTGTCGCTGTCGGCGACCGTCAGCAACGCCGAGGAGTTCGGCGACTGGCTCGACACCGTCCGGGGCGACACCGAGGTCGTGGTCTCGGAGCACCGGCCCGTGCCGCTCTGGCAGCACGTCATGGTGGGCAGCCGGCTGTACGACCTGTTCGCCGAGGACACCCCGCTCGTGGGCCGGGACGGGAGCGCCGTGCCGGTGCCCGCCCGGGTCAACCCGGAATTGCTGCGACTGGCCCGGGACGAGGGGCGGATGGTGCGCGGCGCGCGGGGGCGAGGGCAACGTCCCCCCCGCAGTCCTCGGGGGAAGTCCGTGCCGAGCCGCGCCGACGTCGTCTCGCAGCTCGACCGCTCCGGCCTGCTGCCCGCCATCACCTTCATCTTCAGCCGCGCCGCCTGCGACGCCGCCGTCCAGCAGTGCCTGGCCTGGGGCGTGCGCCTGACCTCGCCCGAGGAGCGCGACGAGATCCGCCGGGTCGTGGACGTCCGGTGCGCGGACATCCCCGACGAGGACCTGGCCGTGCTGGGGTACTGGGAGTGGGCCGAGGCCCTCGAGCGCGGCCTCGCCGCCCACCACGCCGGGCTGCTGCCCACCTTCAAGGAGGTCGTCGAGGAGCTCTTCTCCCGCGGCCTGGTGAAGGCCGTGTTCGCGACCGAGACCCTCGCCCTGGGCGTGAACATGCCCGCGCGCAGCGTCGTCCTGGAGAAGCTCGTCAAGTGGAACGGCGAGACCCACGCCGACGTCACCCCCGGCGAGTACACGCAGCTCACGGGGCGCGCGGGGCGCCGGGGCATCGACGTGGAAGGGCACGCGGTCGTGCTCTGGCAGCCCGGCCTCGACCCCGAGGCCGTCGCGGGGCTCGCCTCGACCCGCACCTACCCGCTGCGCTCCAGCTTCCGCCCGACCTACAACATGGCGGTCAACCTCGTCGACCAGGTGGGCCGCGTCCGGGCCCGGGAGATCCTCGAGACGTCGTTCGCCCAGTTCCAGGCCGACCGCGCCGTGGTCGGCCTGGCCCGGCAGGCGCGCCGGCAGGAGGAGGCGCTCGCCGGCTACGCCGAGGCGATGAAGTGCCACCTGGGCGACTTCACGGAGTACGCCGCGCTGCGCCGGCGGATCTCGGACCGCGAGGCGGAGCTGTCCCGCCGCTCGAGCCGCGACTCGCGTGCCGCGGCGCTCGCCTCGCTCGAGCGGCTGCGCCGCGGGGACGTCGTCCGGGTACAGGCCGGACGCCGGGCCGGCTGGGCCGTCGTCGTCGACCCCGGGGCGCCGGGTGGCGCCGACGGCCCGCGCCCCACCGTGCTCACCGCCGACCGGCAGCTGCACCGCCTGTCCCTCGCCGAGGTGCCGGCGCCGCTCGAGCCGCTGACCCGCGTCAATGTGCCCAAGTCGTTCAACTCGCGGAACCCGGCCGCGCGCCGCGACCTCGCCTCGACCCTGCGGAACGTGCTGGGCGCAGCCGCCGACGACGTCTCGCATCCGTCCCGGCACCGCTCCGGAGCGGCGGAGGACGAGGAGCTCGCGACCCTGCGCAAGCGGCTGCGGGCACACCCGTGCCACGGCTGCTCGGACCGGGAGGACCACGCCCGCTGGGCGCAGCGCTGGTGGCGCCTGCACCGCGAGACCGAGCAGCTGACCCGCCGCATCGAGGGCCGCACCAACACCATCGCGCGGGTCTTCGATCGCGTCTGTGACCTGCTCACCGAACGCGGCTACCTGGCCGGGGACACGGTGACCCCGCACGGACGGCGGCTCAAGCGGATCTATGCCGAGTCGGACCTGCTCGTGGCCGAGTGCCTGCGCGAGGGCGTCTGGGCCGGGCTGGACGGTCCCGGCCTCGCCGCCTGCGCCAGCGCCATCGTGTACCAGGCCCGCCGCGACGACGCCGGCCTCAGCCCTCGGATGCCCCCCGGGCACGCCCGGAGGGCGCTGGACGAGACCGTGCGCCTCTGGTCCGCCCTGGAGGACGCGGAGCACGCGCACGCCCTCGAGGTCACTCCGCAGCCCGACCTCGGCCTTGCGTGGGCCGTGCACCGGTGGGCAGCGGGGGCTCGGCTCGAGACCGTGCTCTCGGACGCCGACCTCGCAGCGGGCGACTTCGTGCGCTGGTGCAAGCAGGTCGTGGACCTGCTGGGCCAGATCGAGCAGGCGGCGGGGGAGGGCGAAGGCGGTGCGGAGCTGCGGCGCGCCGCGAAGGACGCGATCGACGCCGTCCGCCGCGGCGTCGTCGCCTACTCCTCGGTGGTGTGACCCGGGCACCCTTCTCGCGGGGTCAGCCTGAGATCGCCTGGACCAGACGGGAGATGCTCGACTCGATGCCCCAGCGGTCGGCGAGCGCGACGAGGGCGTCCGGGTCGGCGGGGGTGGCGGGGAGCCGGTCGTCGACGACGGGCAGGGGGGCGTCCCGGACGACGCGTACGACCACGGGTGCCGCCGACAGGTAGTCGCGGGCCGCGAGCAGCCGGCGTCCCGGGCCCTTGAGCAGGTCCGGTTCCCCGGCGTCCAGCGCGGCCAGCAGGGCCTCCAGCGAGCCGTAGCGGTTGATCAAGGCCGCGGCGGTCTTCTCGCCGATCCCCGCGACGCCGGGCAGGCCGTCGCTCGGGTCTCCGCGCAGCGCGGCCAGGTCGGCGTAGGCGGTGCCGCCCCGGACGCCGTACTTCTCGCGCAGGCGTGCCTCGTCGACGATCTCGAGGTTGCGGACGCCGCGCCCGGTGTAGAGGACCCGCACGCCGCCGGCGTCGTCGACCAGCTGGAACAGGTCGCGGTCGCCCGTGACGACGTCCACGTCCGCGGGCCCGTCCGCGATCGCGCGGGTGGCGAGGGTGCCGGCGACGTCGTCCGCCTCCAGCCCGGGGCCGCCGAGCCGGGCGATCCCGAACGCCGCCAGCAGGTCGGCGATGACGGGCACCTGCGGTTCGAGCCCGGCCGGGGTCACCTCCGTTGCCGGTCGCCGGATTGTCCAGCCGATGCGTCTTGTAGGACGGGAGCGCGGCGACGCGGAAGGCGGGGCGCCAGTCGTCGTCCCAGCACGCGACCAGCCGTTGCGGGCGGCGGCGCGCGACCAGCGTCGAGACCATGTCGAGGAAGCCCCGGACCGCGTTCACGGGCGTGCCGTCGGGGGCCTTGATCGACTCGGGGACGCCGAAGAACGCCCGGAAGTACAGCGAGGCGGAGTCCAGCAGCATCAGCTTCTCGGGCGCAGCGGTCACGGGCGCCAGCGTAGGGATCGCACCGGAGCGCGGGGAGTCCACGGCTGCGGTGACCCGCGCGGCCGCCGCAAGTGCTCCCAAGACGGGCCGACACGCCGACGCGCCCGGCGTGTCGCCCAGGCATGGGTGTAGGTCCGTCCGCCCGGGCTGGACCGCCGGCTGACCAGAGCAGAGGCACGGGTACCGTGTCGGCGTGCCGGAGTGGTTCATGGGGACTCGGGAGAGCGAGGGGACGCACGGGCTCCGCAGCAGTCGCCTGCTGCGGACCGAGGTCGCCGACACCGCAGGCGCCGTGGTCGTCGAGACGCGGGAGCTCGAAGTTCCCGACGTCGAAGGACCGGGCGAGCCAGCGGCGAGCCGGCGCTGGGAGACGATCATCTGCCCGCGCGATGCCTCCGATCCCCAGGGACGGGCCGTCGCCGTCTTCGCCGTCTGCGACTGCCAGGCCGAGGCATACGTGGCACACGAGCAGGCAGTCGCCTTCTCGGCCGCCGCCCTCGACTCGACCGCGCGGCGGGATGGGCGGGGCTGACGCCGGCTGGTCCGACCCGGGAACCACGGCTTCCGCGCAGCCCGGATACCGGGGGTACCCTGCGCCGGTGGAGGAGACCGACCGGGAGATCCTGCGGTTGCTCCTGACCGACGGTCGGATGAGTTACACCGACCTGGGCAGGGCGACGGGGCTGTCGACGTCCGCCGTGCACCAGCGGGTGCGGCGGCTCGAGCAGCGCGGCGTGATCAAGGGGTACACGGTCGTCGTCGACTTCGAGGCGATCGGCCTTCCCCTGACGGCGTTCGTCTCGGTCACCCCGCTCGACCCGGCGGCGCCCGACGACCTGCCCTCCCGCCTCGCCGACCTGCCCGAGATCGAGGCCTGCCACTCGGTCGCCGGCAGCGAGAACTACATCCTCAAGGTGCGGGTGCCCACGCCTGGCGCGCTCGAGGGGCTGCTCGCCAGGATCCGGGGCGTGGCGTCGGTGTCCACCCGGACGACGATCGTGCTGTCCACGCCCTACGAGGCGCGCTCCCTGCCGACGAGCTCTCCGGAACCCTGACCGCCGCCCCCCCTTTCCTCCGACGATCAAGGAAAAGTTGGGGATCAAGGAATTCGCGGGGGCCAGTGGGACTATCGGGACGACCGAGCACAGCCGAGGAGGGTGGACCATGGATGCACAGGAGCTCCAGGCCCTGTTCTTCGACCGGCTGGAGCGTCTCAGCCCCGAGGCCGAGTACGAGTTGCGGCACGAGGACTACGTGATGGAGATGCCGCAGTCCGGTGAGCGCATCCGGGGTCGGGACGCGATGCGCGCGTTCCAGCGGGCGTATCCGAACCCGCCGACCATCACTCCGCGCCGAGTGGTGGGCTCCGGCGACGTGTGGGTGGTCGAGGGCCGGTCGGACTACGGCGCCGGGCAGATCTCCCATGTCGCGATGATCGTGGAGTTCCGCGATGGCAAGATCTGGCGAGACACCCGCTACTACGGCGCCCCCTTCGATCCGCCGGAGTGGCGAGCGCCATGGGTCGAGCACATGGACGAGGCCGGCCCAAGTGGAGCGGGAACTCCTTGATCCCCGAACTTTTCCTTGATCCCCAACTTTTCCTTGATCGCCGAGGACTACCCGCGGGGTCAGAGGGTGTGCGTCGTGGCCGAGGCCTGGGCCTGGGCGGCGGCCCGGCTGGACGCGGCGTGCTGCTGGGCGAGCGCGTTCAGCCGCTCGGTGTCCGCGTTCTCCCGCCACCACGCCTGGCCCTCGTCCGGGAGGGTGTCGATCGGGTCGCAGTACGGGTACGTGCGGGTCAGCGCTTCGGGGTCGCCGGCCTCGATCGACGTCCGGTAGTTCTTCGTCCAGGAGCTGATGCCCCGGACCCGGTCGTAGTCGTGCTGCTGGTGCACCCAGCGCTTCCCGACGAACGGAACGTCACACACGATCCGCGGTGTCGCGAATCCCGGCAGGTAGCCCATGATCCCGTGCTGCAGCTCCTGCGCCCGGGCCAGCGACACCCGCCAGTGCTCGCTGAACGGGATCATGTCGCACATGTAGAAGTAGTACGGCGTGATCATCGCGCCGTCCTGGAGGGCGAAGCAGAGGTCGAGCAGGTCGTCGACCTCGGCGTTCACGCCCCGCATCAGGACGCCCTGGTTGCGGACGTCACGGACGCCGGCCTCGAGCATCGCCATCGTCGCCTCGGCGACGATCGGCGTCACCGACGCCGCGGCGTTGACGTGGGTGTGGATGGCGAGGTTGATCCCGCGGCTGCGCGCCGTCCGGGCGATCCGGGCGACGCCCTCGACGACATCGGGCTGCAGCCAGTGCTGCGGCAGACCCATCAGCGCCTTGGTCGCGAGCCGGACGTCGCGGATGTTCTCGAGCTCGAGCAGCCGGCTCAGGAAGGCCTCGAGGTTCTTCCACGGCATGTTGGCCACGTCGCCGCCGGAGACGACCACGTCGCGCACCTCGGGGGAGCGGCGCAGGTAGTCGATCATGCGGTCGAGCCGGTCGACCGGCTTCAGGTCGAACTTCAGCTTGGGGACGACGGGCGTGGAGTTCCCGACGAGGTCCATCCGGGTGCAGTGCCCGCAGTACTGGGGGCACGTGGGCAGCAGCTCGGCGAGCACCTTGGTGGGGTAGCGGTGGGTCAGGCCCTCGGCCACCCACATGTCGTGCTCGTGCAGGGAGTCCCGGGTCGCGAACGGATGGCTGGGCCAGTCCTGCCGGCGGTCGGAGAAGACCGGGAGCATGTAGCGCCGGACCGGGTCGGCGTAGTAGGCGGCAGTGAAGGCGGGGCCGGCCGCGGGCATCGGGTGACGAGGTCGCCGGGACCATCGTGTTGACCATCTGCGGCGGCACGAGCATCGACATCGTCGCCCGCTCCCGCTGGTCCCGCTCGAGGTCGGCGTAGAACTCGCTCCTCGAGCAGGTCGCCCATCAGCGCCCGGAGCTGCGCGACGTTCTTGACGCAGTGGGCGCGCTGCCACTGCGCGCTGCGCCACTGCTCGTCCGTCACGTCCCGCCACCCGGGCAGGCGCCGCCAGTCGGGCTCCACGAGCTCGACGCGGCGGTACCGGTAGGGCTGCGGCTCATTGGCGGCAGTCGACTGGCGCGGCAGCATCTCGGTCACGGTGCACCAATGTACGGGAGATTCTTTCGCCTGCCGAGCCTGCCACCGGAGGATTTGTAGCCCTACCCTCGTCGCCATGACCACCACCCGCACCTCGTCGCCCGTCGGGCTGCACCGCGTCCTCGACCCCCCCGGCGTGCTGCCCCAGGCCGCCTGGCGCCTCGACACGGATCCCGCTCTCGCGGACGACGAGGTGCGGGTGCGCGTCGACCGGCTCAACCTCGACGCGGCCAGCTTCCGGCAGCTGTTCGACAAGCACGGCGGCGACGGGGACGCCGTCCGGGCCGAAGTTCTCGAGATCATCCGGGCCCGGGGCAAGATGCACAATCCCGTCACCGGCTCGGGCGGCATGCTCGTGGGCACCGTCGAGGAGGCCGGGCGCGAGAGCCCGCTCGGGCTCGTCGCGGGCGACCGGATCGCCACGCTGGTGTCCCTCACGCTGACGCCTCTGCACATCGACGACGACCTCACCCGCTGGGACGGGCTCGGGGAGCAGGTGCCCTGCGACGGCCACGCGATCCTCTTCGGCCGGTCCATCGCCGCCCGGCTGCCCGAGGACCTCCCGACTGAGCTCGCCCTGGCCGTGATGGACGTCTGCGGGGCGCCCGCCCTCACCTCCCGGGTCGTGTCGCGGTACGTCGGTCAGGGACGAGCACCGGTCGTGGCGGTCGTGGGCGGCGCCGGCAAGAGCGGATCGCTGGCACTGGCCGCGGCCCGCCGGGCGGGGGCGGCGCGGACCATCGGAGTCGTCCCCGTCGAGCGCGAGCGGGACGCGCTGACGCGGGCCGGCCTCGCCGACGCCGTCGCCCTGGCCGACGCCCGCGATCCGGTCGCGCTCGCCGCCGCCGTGCACACGGCGGGCGGCCCCGCGGACGTCACCGTCGTCTGCGTCGACGTCCCCGGCTGCGAGCACGGCGCCGTCCTGGCGACGGCGGACCTCGGCACCGTCGTCTTCTTCTCGATGGCGACGTCCTTCGCGGCGGCCGCGCTGGGGGCCGAGGGCCTGGCCGCCGACGTCACGCTGATGATCGGCAACGGGTACGTCGCCGGGCATGCGGACTTCGCGCTCGACGTGCTGCGATCGTCCCCGGGGGTGAGATCGCTCTTCGAGGACCGCCTGCGGGGGTCCGAGAACCGGGGCTGAGCCGGGGCACTCCCGCCGGGACACGCGCCGGGACGCGCGCGAGACTGCGCGTCATGAGGACGCTGTACCGCGGGGGAGCCGTCTACAGCCCGGCCGATCCCTTCGCGACCGCGCTGGTCACGGACGGCGACACCGTCGCGTGGATCGGCTCCGACGAGGCGGCCGGTACGCACGCGGACGCCGTCGACGCCGTCGTCGAGCTCGACGGCGCGCTGGTCACCCCGGCCTTCACCGACGCCCACGTGCACGTCACGGAGACCGGGCTCGCGCTCGGCGGCATCGACGTCCGGACGGCCCGCTCCGTCGGCGAGATCCTCGACGCCGTGGAGCGCGCCGCGAGAACAGCTCCCGGCCGGCCGGTGCTGGCGCACGGCTGGGACGAGCGCCAGCTCGCCGAGGGCCGGCCGCCGACCGGCGCCGAGCTGGACCGCGCGTCGGGCGGCGGGGTGGTCTTTCTCGGGCGGGTGGACTCCCACTCCGCGGTGATCTCCAATGCTCTCGCCGAGTCGTCCGGGGCGCGGGAGCACGCAGGGTGGAGCGAGGACGGCCGGGTGGAGCGGAACGCCCAGTACGCCGCGCGTGCCGCGACCCGCGAGGCGCTCTCCCGCAGGCCCGGGCGGACGCCCAGCGAACCGCTCTGCGCGCCGCTGCCGCAGCAGGCATGGGGTGCGTCCACGAGGCCTCCGCGCCGCACATCGCCCCCGAGGCGGACCTCGTGGCCCTGGTGGCCCTCGCCGGCCCGGACGGCGACGAGCCGCTGCCCGAGGTCGTCCCGTACCGGGGGCAGCTGGTGGCCTCCGAGGCGGAGGCCCGCGAGGTCCGGGCCCGCCTCGGCGTGCCGGTCGCGGGGCTGGCCGGCGACCTCAACGCCGACGGCGCGGTCGGGTCACGCACGGCGTCGTTCCGGGCGCCCTACGCCGACGCCCCCGCCACCAGCGGACACACCTACCTGACCCCCGAGCAGATCCGGGACCACGTCGTGGCCTGCAGCGCGGCCGGTCTGCAGGCCGGCTTCCACGTGATCGGGGACGCCGGGCTGGACGCCGTCCTCGAGGGGTTCCGCCGCGCCGCCGAGCGGGCCGGCATCGCCGCCGTCCGGGCCGCAGGGCACCGTCTGGAGCACGTGGAGACCCCGGACGCCGACGCGATCGCGCGGCTCGCCGACCTCGGGATCACCGCGAGCGTCCAGCCCGCGTTCGACGCCGCGTGGGGCGGGCGGGAAGGCATGTACGCGGCCCGGCTCGGCGCCGAGCGCGCGGTGCGGATGAACCCGTTCGGGGCGATGGCCGCCGCAGGAGTGCTCCTCGCCTTCGGGTCGGACAGCCCGGTGACGCCTCTCGCTCCGTGGGAGGCGGTCCGCGCGGCGGCCTTCCACACCGACCCCGACCAGCGGATCAGCGCCAGGGCGGCGTTCGCGGCGCACACCCGGGGCGCCGCGCGCGCGGCAGGCCGCCGGGAGGACGGCGTCCTGGGTCTGGGCGCACCGGCGACCCTTGCGGTCTGGGCGGCGGGCGAATTGGTCGTGCAGGCTCCGGACGACCGGATCCAGGCGTGGAGCACGGACCCGCGGTCGGGGACGCCGGCCCTGCCGGACCTCACACCCGGCGTGCCGGCACCTCGTTGCCTGCGCACGGTCGTCCGCGGCCGGCTGGCGTACGACGCGCTCGCTTAGCGTCCCGTGAATCGCGCCATAGGTGGTTCAACTATGTGTATCGATCTTCAGCCGGGGTACCTCTTGCAGTTGACCGAGAGATCGCTAGCAAAGAGGGAGCAGCAACTCATGGCTCAGGTTCAGGAGTCCGTCGACGTCAACGTGCCCGTGCGGACGGCGTACAACCAGTGGACCCAGTTCGAGTCCTTCCCGCAGTTCATGGACGGCGTGGAGTCCATCACGCAGATCGACGACACCCACAACCACTGGGTGACCAAGGTCGGCGGCGTGACGCGCGAGTTCGACACGGTGATCACCGAGCAGAACCCAGACGAGCGGATCGCGTGGAAGACGGTGGGCGGCGAGACCGGCCACGCCGGCGTCGTGACGTTCCACCGGCTCAGCGACGACCAGACCCGCCTCATGATCCAGATCGATTGGGAGCCGTCGGGTGTGGTCGAGAAGGCCGGCGCGGCGGTCGGCGTCGACGACCACCGCGTCAAGGCCGACGCCAAGCGCTTCAAGGAGTTCATCGAGAGCCGCGGCGGCAATGAGACCGGCTCGTGGCGCGGCGAGGTCGACGCCGATGTGACCGGCGGCGGCCAGGCCTGAACGGCCGGCCTGCCGGGCCGTTCAGCATCCAACGATCAAGGAAAAGTTGGGGATCATGGATTGCACATGATCCCCAACTTTTCCTTGATCCCAAACTTTTCCTTGATCGCCACTCGGGTCGGACGGGTTGATCAGACCGAGTTCGCGTCCACCTCGTCGCCGCCCCCGGGCTCGTTGTAGACGTCCGCGCGCTGCTGGGGGGAGAGCGCCGCGATCCTCTCCATCACCTCGTCCGTCAGGGCCCGGCGGGCGCGCCCGGCCGGCATCCCCGCGTAGTCCCCGGGATCGACGGGCGGCCCGAAGCGCATCCGGACCGCGGCGATCCGCACGCCGCGCGCACCGACCGGCTGCACCCGGTCCGTGCCGATGAGCCCGACGGGCACGACCGGAGCACCGGACGTCAGGGCCAGCCAGCCGACACCCGTCCGGCCCCGGTACAGCCGGCCGTCCCGGGAGCGCGTGCCCTCGGGGTAGATCCCGAAGGCGCTGCCCTCGTACAACACGGCGAGCGCCGATTCGAGCGACCGCATCGAGTCGCGATTGCCGGTTCGTTCGACGGGGACCGCGTCGATGAGGTGGAAGAAGAGCGCAGTGCCCCGCCCCCGCAGGCCGCGCCCGGTGAAGTACTCCGCCTTCGCCAGGAAGCGCACCCGTCGCGGCACGGCGAGGGGGATCACGACGCTGTCGATGAAGCTGAGGTGATTGCTCGCGATGATCACCGGTCCGCTCTCCGGAATGTTCTCGAGCCCCTCGACGCGCGGCCGCCAGAACACCCGGAAGATCAGGCCGACGATCCAGCGGGTGATCGCGTACCCCATGGGCCCTCCCCTCTGCGCCGCTGCAGGGTAGCCGTACCGGCGGCGGCCAGCGGACGCCGTCCACCCCTCGGCGGGCTCGACGAGCCCGTCGCGTGCATGAGATCGTGACGGCGACACAGGGGCCGACAGAAGAACGTCCTGGCACAAGCGCTGGGCGCCGCAAGTCTTACAGGAGTTCGGCATGACGACGCAGGACGCGAGAGCCGTTCTCACCCTCGACGAACGGGTGGTGACCCGCGCCCGCGAGCTCGCCCGGACCGCCGCCGAACCGGTGGTCGCCCTGGCGCGAACCCACACCACCGTGTCGGTCGAGCGCGCCACGCTGCGGCTGGCCGGGCTCGGGGGAGCGGACGCCGACCGCATCCCGTGGGTCAACCAGCTCGTGGACGCCGTCCGCGGGCAGGTCGGCCTCGAGCACGGGGTGTGCCTACCGGTCTGGGACGCCCTCAGCCGGGACGAGGGCCCCGACCTGCTCACTCTGGCGCAGAAGGCCGCGGTCGGCTCCGTCTCCTTCCGCATCCCCGAGGGCAGGGCAGCCCGGACGGCGACCAGCGGCGCACGCGCCACTGTCGCGAAGGGTCTGCGGCGTATCGATGCCAACCGGCGGGAGCGCGAGCGCCTGGTCCGGCGTCTCGGCGATCCGCCCCGTCGACCGTGGATCTATCTCATCGTGGCCACCGGCGACATCCTGGAGGACATCCCGCAGGCCCAGGCGGCCGCGCGCGCCGGAGCAGACGTCATCGCCGTCATCCGGTCGACGGGGCAGAGCCTGCTCGACTACGTCCCCGAGGGCGCCACCCGGGAGGGCTACGCCGGCACGTACGCCACGCAGGAGAACTTCCGGCTGATGCGGGCGGCCCTGGACGACGTCAGCCGCGAGCTCGGCCGCTACGTCCGGCTGACCAACTACGCCAGCGGCCTGTGCATGCCGGAGATCGCGGCGCTCGCCGGCCTCGAGCGGCTCGACATGATGCTCAACGACTCGATGTACGGGATCCTCTTCCGCGACATCAACCCGGTCCGGACGTTCGTCGACCAGCGGTTCAGCCGGCAGGTGCACGCCCGGGCCGGGATCATCATCAACACCGGCGAGGACAACTACCTGACGACCGCCGACGCCGTCGAGGCGGCTCACACCGTGACCGTGAGCCAGCTGCTCAACGAGGCGTTCGCGCACGAGGCGGGCCTGCCCGACGAGCTGCTGGGCCTCGGCCACGCCTTCGAGATCAACCCGGAGCTGAAGGACTCGTTCCGGCTCGAGCTCGCCCACGCCCTGCTCGCGCGAACACTGTTCCCGGACGCGCCGCTGAAGTGGATGCCTCCCACGAAGCACATGACCGGCGACGTCTTCCGCGGCTACCTGCTCGACGGGTTCTTCAACCTCGCGGGCGCGCTCACCGGCCAGGGCATCCTGCTCGTCGGAATGATGACCGAGGCCGTCGTGACGCCGTGGCTGAGCGACCGCGACCTGGCGCTGCAGAACGTCCGGTACGTGCTCGACGCCTGCTCGGGCCTGGTCGAGGACTTCCACCCGCCCGCGGACGGCTTCATCGCCACCCGCGCGCGCACGGTGCTTGCCGAGGCCGTCGAGCTGCTGGCGCGCATCGTCGACGACGGGCTGCTGAACGCGATCGCGGACGGCACCTTCGGGCTGATGCGTCGGCCTGCGGACGCGGGCAAGGGCCTGGACGGCGTCGTCCGCCGCGCCGACGGGTACGTCAACCCGGCCGTCGACCTGCTCGAGACCGGACGGAGCCGATGAACGAGCGCCCGATGAACCCCGATCACACCGGGATCCGCACGTCGACAAGCAGGTGGTCCGGCCCTACGGCGACGCGACCGGCGACGGGATGGTCCAGGTGTCGTTCACGCTGCCCCTCCCGCACGACAAGCGGGCCGAGGGCGCCGCCGTCCAGCTGGCCCGGAAGATGGGCATCGACCCGGCGCTCGTCGTGCACGCCAAGGCGATGGGTCCTGACTTCACGTTCTTCGTCGTCTACGGCCCGGTGCGCCACCTCGTCGACGTCAGCGCGGTACAGGTGATCGAGCGGGAGTACCCGCTGCTGTCGGCCAAGGAGGTCAACGCGGCGCTCAAGGCCCGAATGCGCCGCAAGCTGGTCGTCGTGGGTGCCTGCATCGGGACCGACGCGCACACGGTCGGCATCGACGCCATCCTCAACGTCAAGGGCTTCGCGGGGGAGAAGGGCCTGGAGTACTACCGGGAGTTGCGAGTGGTGAACCTGGGCGCACAGGTCGCGGTGCCGGACCTGGTGGCGCGGGCGATCGACGGAACGCGCGGACGCCGTCCTGGTCTCGCAGGTCGTGACGCAGCGGGACGCCCACCTGCACAACACCGCCGAGATGGCCGCCGCCTTCCGCGAGGCGCTGCCGCCTGCGCGTCGCCCGTTGCTGGTGGTGGGCGGCCCGCGGTTCGACGAGTCCGCGGCGACCGAGCTCGGCGTCGACCGGGTGTTCGGGCGGGGCACGACGCCCGGCGAGGTGGCCTCGTACCTCGTGCACGCTCTCGTGCCACCCTCGCGCTCCGGCGGCACGGCAACCAGGAAGGCCTCATGAGCGACCCCCGGCTCGGTCTCACCGTCACCCACCGGCGGTACGTCCCGTACGCGCACGCCCACTACGCGGGGAACCTCGTCGACGGCGCCTACAGCCTCGCCTGCTTCGGCGACGTGGCCACCGAGGTGTGCATCCGGACGGACGGCGACGAAGGGTTGTTCGCGTCGTACTCCGACGTCCAGTTCCTCGCGCCCGTCCGGGCCGGGGACGTCCTCGAGGTGACCGCCCGCGTCGTGCGGGTCGGCCGCCGCAGCCGCGAGATCGAGTTCGCGGCGACGGTGGTCTGCCGGGGCCGGCCCGACCGCGGCGGGAGCGCCGCCGAGGTGCTCGACCCGCCGCTGCTGGCGACGACGGCCCGCGGCACGGTGGTCGTGCCGGGCCCTAGCGGCCTGAAACGCGACACGCCGTGCGACACGCCGGTCCAAAACGCGTTCACCCGTTCGGCGGGTAGGCCCGACACAGCCTCGATGACCTGCGACGACGGGGAAAGTGGCAGGTCGCGGGCGCCTTGACAGCGCCGGAGGGGTGACTAGGTTGCGGAGTGGCCGTCCACCCCTCCAGGACGGTCGTCGCGGTAGGGGAGGTCAGTCCCCGCACCGACGACCATCGGTGGGCACGGACCGGGCCCGCACGCCCAGTAGACAACGAGGGTGGCCTCGCAGCCGGCGAGGTCGACCTCGGACCGAAGGAGCGCGCGGGCCCGGTCGAGCCCCCGGTTAAACTTTCGAGGTGGACGACCGCCTCCGACCCCTGCCGGCGCCGGCGGCCCTCGTCCTCGCCGCGCTCGGCGGCCTGGCGCTCGACCTCGCCTTCCCCGGTACGGGCTGGTGGCCCCTCGCCGTCGTCGGCATCGCCCTGCTGACCCTCGCCGTCCGAGGCGCCCGGGCCCGGCGCGGCGCTCTGCTCGGGCTGGTCGCCGGTCTGGCCTGCTTCGTCCCGTTGCTCGCCTGGTCGGGCATCTACGTCGGCGCGCTGCCGTGGCTCGCGCTCGCGGTGTCGCAGGCCGCTTTCGTCGCCCTGATCGGCGCCGCGCTGCCCGCCGCGTGGCGGGCGCCCGGCGGCGCGCTCGGAACCGTGCTCGCCGTCACCGGTCTCTGGGTGCTGCAGGAGGCGCTGCGGGCCCGCGTGCCGTTCGGCGGCTTCCCGTGGGGCCGGGTCGCGTTCTCGCAGGCCGATGGGCCGTTCGTCGGGTGGGCGGCGCTCGGTGGCGCCCCGACGGTCTCCGCCGCCGTCGCGGCAGCCGGCGCGTGCCTCGCCGTCGCCGTCGTCCGCGTCTCCGGGAGAAATCGGGCATCCACGGCCCGCGCCCGGGTCCTTGCCGTGCCCGCCGCCCTGGTCGTCGCGGCCGTGGCGGTCCCCGCCGCGGGCCCGCTGGCGCTGCGCCTCGGCCAGGCGGGCGAACAGACCGGCGGCCGGTCGGTGCAGGTGGCGGCGGTGCAGGGGAACGTGCCGAAGGCCGGGCTCGACTTCAACGCCCAGCGCAGGGCGGTGCTCGACTACCACGTGCGAGCGACGCTCGCCTACGCGGACGCCGTCCGGGCCGGCCGCACACCCGCCCCCGGCCTGGTGGTGTGGCCGGAGAACTCCAGCGACATCGACCCGCTGCGCAATCCGGACGCGGCGGCGGAGATCGACCAGGCCGTCGCCGCCGTCGGGGTGCCCGTCCTCGTGGGCGCGGTGCTGAACGGACCGGGGGACTACGTCTCCAACGCCGGGATCGTGTGGACCGCCTCCGGTCCCGCCGACAGGTACGTCAAGCGGCACCCGGTTCCGTTCGCCGAGTACATCCCCTACCGCTCGTTCTTCCGCCTGTTCAGCGACAAGGTCGACCTCGTCGCCCGCGACTTCGCGGCGGGCCACACGGTCGGCGTCCTGCCGATGGGCCCCGCCAGGGTGGGCGACGTCATCTGTTTCGAGGTGGCCTACGACGACCTGGTCCGCGACACCGTCCGCGCGGGCGCCGACCTGGTCGTCGTGCAGACCAACAACGCCACCTTCGGGTACACGGCCGAGAGCACGCAGCAGCTGGCGATGTCGCGGCTGAGGGCGGTCGAGTCCGGCCGGGCCGTGGTCCAGATCTCGACCGTCGGGGTCAGCGGGCTCGTCCGGCCGGACGGCTCGCTGCTGGACCGTTCCGGGCTGTTCACCACCGACGTGCTCGCCGGCCGGCTGCCCCTGCGCACCGGCCTCACCGTCGCGACCCGGGTGGGTGAGGCCCCCGAGATCGCGCTGGCGGGGCTCGGGTGCATCCTGGTCGCCGCGGCCGGCTTGCGCCGTCGCCGCGGGGGAGCACCTGGCGGGCGAGGTGGCGCCAGCGGGGACGCTGTCGACCAGGAACACCCCGGGCCGCCGGCGGCGAAGGGGGAGCCGGTCACGGCGGCGACAACGGGCGAGCAGGCGGGAGCGCAGGGGTGAGCGGTGGGGTCGGCGAGGCAGCCGAGCAGCGGGTTCTGGTGGTCGTGCCCACGTACGAGGAGCGCGAGAACTTGCCCGATCACCCTGGGCCGCGTCCGGGCCGCCGTGCCCTCCGCGCACGTGCTGGTCGCGGACGACGCGAGTCCGGACGGCACGGGGGAGATCGCGGACGAGCTGGGCGAGCCGCGACGACCACGTCCACGTCCTGCACCGGCCGGGCAAGGCCGGCCTGGGGGCCGCTTACATCGACGGCTTCCGGTGGGGGCTGGCCCAGGGCTACGACGTCCTCGTCGAGATGGATGCCGACGGCTCCCACCAGCCGGAACAGCTCCCGAGCCTGCTCGAGCGCCTCGCTGACGGCGCTGATCTCGTGCTCGGCTCGCGCTGGGTCCCGGGTGGCTCGGTGGTGAACTGGCCGCGCCACAGGGAGGTTCTCAGCCGCGGCGGCAACCTCTACGCCCGGCTCGCCCTCGGGGTCCCGCTGCGCGACGCCACGGGCGGTTACCGCGCCTTCCGCGCGACCGCACTCGAGAAGCTCGGCATGGACGACGTCCAGTCCCAGGGCTACTGCTTCCAGGTGGACCTGGCATGGCGCGCGGTGCAGGCCGGCCTGCGCGTCGACGAGGTCCCGATCACCTTCGTGGAGCGCGAGTACGGCGTCAGCAAGATGAGCCAGGCGATCGTCGTCGAGGCGCTGGCGCGGGTGACGCAGTGGGGCGTGCGCAACCGCTTGGGACCACGTGCGCGCCCGAGCCTGGCGCCGTCCGTGAGCACGCCGGCGCGGCCCGTCGGCGGGGGAGTGCGCCGCACTCTCGGCACCGTCGCCCTGGCGCTGCTGCTGGTACCGGTCGTCGAGATCGCCGTCGCCGTCGCTGTGGCCCGCGTCATCGGCGGCGGCGCCACCGTCCTGCTCGTGCTCCTGGGCAGCATCGCCGGGCTGTGGCTGCTCCGGCGCGAGGGGTTGGGTGCGATCCGCGACCTGCGCTCGCGGCGGCCCGGGACGCTGGCCCCCGCTGCGGCGGCCGACCGGGCGCTGAAGGTGGTCGCTGCACTGCTGCTGGTGTTCCCCGGGTTGCTGACGGACGTGGCGGGCCTGCTCCTGCTGGTTCCGCCCGTCCGCGTCGCCGTGGCGGCCGTGCTCGGACGCCGACTGCGCCGACGGTTCGACGTGGCGCGCCGCCGCCTGACCGTACAAGGCGAGATCATCGACGGCGTGACCGTGACGACCTGGGTGGACGACGCCGAGCGTCCCGCGCTCGAAGCGCCGTCACCCGACGACGAGGCCCCGCGGAGTCCGCTGTCCTGAAACGGGATCATCGAGGCCAACAGCACGTGGGAACGACAGACAGGGCGAGGCCCCGTACCTGGGGGGTGGCACGGGGCCTCTCGACGCCCGCCGGGGGAGGAGGGCGTCGCGTCGGGCACCGACGGGGGGGAACGGCGCCCGGGTCGGCCGGCCCGCGAAGGGCCGGACGCGAGTCAGGTCAGGCGCTGCGGCGCTGGTGCAGACGGCCGCTGCGCAGCAGGGTGAGGCGCTCCTCGAGGAGCTCCTCGAGCTCGGCGGTCGTCCGCCGCTCCATCAGCATGTCCCAGTGGGTGCGGGCGGGCTTGACGGGCTTCTCGTCGGGGCGCTCGTGGTTCTCGCGCAGAGCCATGGACCCGCAGCGGCACTCCCAGAGCGCCGGCACCTCGGCCTCGACCGAGAGCGGGACCACGACGGTGTGCCCGTTCGGGCAGTGGTAGACGACGTCCTGGCGGGCCGCGGGCTGGACGCCCGTGTCACTCTCCAGGCTCTGGGCACCGAGCCGCGTGCCTCGCATGCTCCGGTCGCTCATCGCAGATCTCCTCCGGGCGCGTCGGTTCGGCGTAGTGTGGGCCGAGGGCAGGGAGGGCCCTGGCCGCTCCCTGCCGCCGGTTACCCCCTGGTAACGCGCCGCTGCGGGGAATTGTTCCGACCCCTCAGATCACGCTGGGCACCTCGTTGCCCGCCTCGACGATGCCCCGGCGGACGTCGACCCGGGCCAGCAGGGTGCCGCCCAGGACGAAGAACGCGACGAGGGCGACGATGGCGGCCCGGTAGGTGTGGGTGAGCTGGAAGACCAGGCCGAACAGCAGCGTCCCCGACCAGCTCGTGCCGCGCTCCGCCGCCTGGTACAGGCTGAAGTACTCCGCCTCCCGGCCAAGAGGCACCAGCTGGCTGTACAAGGATCGCGCCAGCGCCTGGGTGCCGCCGAGGACGATCCCGATGAGCACGGCGAGGGCGAGGAAGGGCACGAACCGGCCCGCCGGCAGCACGTATCCCGCCGCGACCACCAGGCACCACAGCACGAGGCCGGCGAGGATCGCGCGCTGGGCGCCGACCCGGCCGGCGAGCCGGCCGAAGCCGAGGGCACCCCCGAATGCCACGAACTGGACGACGAGGATCGCCAGGATGAGCTGCCCGCTGGGCAGGCCCAGCTCCTCCGCGGCGAAGATGCTGGCCGCGTAGATCACGGTCTGGATGCCGTCGTTGAAGAACAGGTACGCCAGCAGGAAGCGCAACGTCTGCGGGTAGCGCCGCAGGTCGCGCAACGTCGTGACGAGCTGCCCGAACGCGGCCCCCAACAACCCCCGTCCGGGTTCAGGGACGACGTCGCGCGGCGGCCGGTCCCGGAGCCCCAGGTAGGGCACCAGCGTGAACGCCCCCCACCAGACGCCGGCGGACAGCAGGCTGAGCCGGACCGCGGCCTCCTCGCTCAGCCCGAACGCGCCGTGGCCCTGGACGAGCACGAGGTTGAGCGCGAGGAGCAGGCCGCCGCCCGCGTAGCCGATCGCCCAGCCCCGGCTCGACACCCGGTCGCGTTCGTCAGCCGTCGCGACGTCGATGAGGATCGCGTCGTAGACGACGAGGGAGCAGCCGAGGGCAAGGCTGGCGACAAGCATCAGGACGACGCCGAGCACCCAGTTGTCACCGCGGACGAGCGCCATCGCCGACGCGGCGGCCGCGCCGAGCCAGGCGAAGCCCCCGAGCGCCGTCCGCTTCCGCCCCGTTCGGTCGACGACGGCTCCGACGACGGGCAGGAGCAGCGCGGACAGCAGCGTGGTGGCTGTCACGGCGTAGAGGGCGAGGGATCCCGGGCTGACCGGGACGCCGAGGACGTCCAGGTTCGTCCGGCAGGCGGCGTCCGAGGGCTGTCCGGGGCACGCTGCCCGCTTGGCGACGACCGTGAGGTAGGGGCCGAAGAGCACGGTCAGGGTCGTGGTGACGTAGGCGGAGTTCGCCCAGTCGTAGACGTACCAGCTGCGCTGCTCACGACGCCGGGAGGCGGGGTCGAGCAGGTCCTGCGGCAGCCCGGAGCCCGTCGCGCCCACGGTCACCACCTCTCCCTGTCGATGGGACTCGTCGATGGGACTGTCGATGGACCCCGTCGATGGGGCCGTCGATCGCGGCGTCCCCGGGAGGGGCGGCGCCGCCCGCCGCCGCCGTCAGCGGCAGGGCCAGATCCACCCGGTTGGTGACGAGAGCGTCCACGCCGAGACCGAGCAACTCCGACATCCGCGCCGGCTCGTCCACGGTCCACACGTGCACCTGCGCGCCGACTGCGTGCACGGCCCGCACGAGACGGCGGGTGACGACCGGCATCACCCCGGCACGATCCGGCAGCTGCAGCGCGACCGCGCCGGCGAGTGCCCGCCGCAGCACCCGCACGGGGGCACCGGCCGCCGCGAGCCCGACGAAGCGGGCGCTGGCCGCGAACCCCAGGCTGTGCGCGGGCGCTCCCCAGCCGGCCAGGCCCCGGACGGCGGCACGTCGGCGCCGATCGCTGAACGAGGCCGTGCACACCCGGTCCGTCGCGCCCGTCGCCCGCACGAGCTGGACGAAGGGGGCCACGGCCTCGTCGGCCTTCAGGTCGACGTTGATCCGCACCCGGGGCCATGCCGAGAGCACGTCCGCGAGCAGCGGGACGGGTACCCCGCCACGCAGGCCGGCGGCCCGCAGATCGGCCCAGCGGACGCCCGCGACGCGGCCCTCGAGCTCCGTGAGCCGCTCGAGCCGGTCGTCGTGAAAGGCGACGAGCACGCCGTCCGCCGTGGCACGGACGTCCGTCTCCAGGTGGGTCGCCCCTGCCAGGACCGCGGCCTCGAACGCCGGCATCGAGTTCTCCGGGACCGCGAGCGCCAGCCCGCGGTGGGCCAGCACGAACGGCCGGGGCACCCGCAGATAGGGGTGCGCCGCCGGGAACGTGGGGCCGGAGTCGGACACGCGCACATCATGGGGGTCGGCGGCCTGCACCGTCAGCCGGAGGCCGGCCGGACGGCGCCTGCGGACGTCAGCCGCCGAACTCCCAGTGCCACGGCTCCGGGAGCTTGCCGCTCGGCTCCGCCCACGCCGGGTGGAACCATCCGAACAGGGACGCGTTGGCGAGCATCCAGTCGTGGGTGGTGCTGCCGAACTGGTCGATGCCGCCGCACAGGTCGGTCGCCGTGCCCCAGCCGTGATTGCTGTAGCCGGGTCTGGCCGCCCAGCCGGGGCGCTCCGCGGCGACCCGGACCTGGTCCTCGTAGGACCGGTAAGCGCTCGTGACGCAGATCGGGGACCCGAAGGTGGCCGCGTACGCCTGGCTCATCCGGCTGAAGGCGTAAGCCGCGTCGGCCCGCAGGTACTTCCCGGGCGCCGCGGGCAGCGGGCACAGCAGCGCGACGGGGATCCGGCCGTTCGGGTAGGCGCCGATGTCCCCGCCGGCGCAGTCGCCGACGGGGCCGAGCGGCGTCGTGTTGCCCGGACCACCGGTCCAGGTACCGGCGAGGGCGAGCGTTCGGGACTGCTCGTCGGCCGCCGCCGACGCCTTGCGGGTCGCGTCGTACGTCTGCTGGACGCGCTGCAGGGCCGCCCGCTGCTCGGCGACGGCCGCGTCGGCCGCGTCCCGAGCGGCTCCGGCGGCGGCGGCGCCGGCGTCCGCAGCCTGCTGGGCCGATGTCGCGGCCTGCAGGGCCTGCTCCTGACGGGCCTGGGCGGTGCGCAGGTCGTCGAGGGCCCGTGCCTCGCCGTCGCCGACCGACTGCAGCCACGCCTTCGCGACCGCCAGGTCGTCGGTGCTCCCGCCGTCGAGGATCGTGAGCATGGCGGGGGAGTTGCGAAGCGCTCCGCCGTCTGTGTACACACGCCAGGCCCAGCGGCCGAGCTCCCGCCGCTGGTCGTCGACGTCCTGCTGCGCGCGCTGCAGGGCAGCCTGAGCTGTGGCGGCGTCCAGCTGCGCCTGCTGCTGGGCGAGAACCGCGGTGCGGTACCGCTCCAGCGCCTGGGCGGCGACGGCGGCCGCAGCAGTGACGCCGGCCTGGGCGTGCTGGGCCTCGTCCGCCTGCTCACGCAGCTGCTGGTGGAGCTGGTCCGCACGTGCCTGCGCGGCCAGCTGCTCGGGCGTCGGCTGGCTCTCGGAGTCGCCGTCGGGCCCGGGGCTGTGGGCGCCCGTAGGTGTGGGCACGGCGCCGGCCGGGCTGGGGTCTACCGACGCGGGCAGGCCCGCAGCGGGCGTGCCGGCCACGACGAGGATCAGGACGGCGACGATTGCCGCCCTGAACCCGCCCCGCAATGCACCCACGGAAAGACCAACGGCCGATCGGGTGCCGGTCTGTAGGCACCGGACGGGTGACGAGCGTGCACGGTCAGTGCGCGGGCGCCCCGACAGGCTCGATGTGGACGTTCACGGCGTCGAGCTGGGGGAGGGACGCCCGCATCGCGGCTGCGGCGGCCGTGGCGATGTCGTGGCCCTGCGCCACGTTGAGGGTCCGGTCCACGGCGAGGACGGCGTCGGCCCGCACGCGGTGGCCGATCCAGCGCAGCTTCACCTCCAGCACCTCGACCACGCCGGGGACGGCCCCGAGGATCTGCTCGGCCTGCGTCACGGTCTCAGGGTCGACACCGTCGAGCAGGCGCCGCCCGACGTCCCGGAGGGCGCCGAAGAGGATGACCACGATCGCGACGGTGATGACCAGGCCGACCAGAGGGTCGGCGAGCGGGAAGCCCAGGGCGACGCCGATCGCGCCGAGCACGACGCCAAGCGACGTGACGCCGTCCGCCTGGGCGTGCTTGCCGTCCGCCACCAGTGCGGCGGAGCCGATGCGGCGGCCCACCCGGGTTCGGTGGATCGCGACGATCTCGTTCCCGAGGAAGCCGATGACCCCGGCTGCGGCCACGAACGGGAGCCTGGCGACAGGCCGCGGGTCCGCGAGCCCGCGAAGGCTCTCCCAGCCCGCGACCAGGGCGGACGCCGCGATCATCAGGACGACGAACAGGCCGGCGAGATCCTCCACCCGCCCGAGGCCGTAGGTGAAGCGCCGGCTCGGCGGGCGGCGCACCAGCACGAAGGCGATCCACAGCGGAACCGCGGTCAAGGCGTCGGACAGGTTGTGCACGGTGTCCGCGAGCAACGCCACCGACCCCGACGCCATGGCGACGACGCCCTGCAGGAGGGCGGTCGCCCCGAGGACGACGAGGCTGGTGCGAACGGCGCGGACGCCGTCGGCGCTGGACTCGAGGGCCGCGTCGGTGGACTGGGACGGGTCGTGGCTGTGCGGCCGGAGCACGTGCAGCACCCGGCCGAGCAGCCCTTCGTCCTCGTGCTCGTGCCCGGAAGCCTCCCCGTGCCCGTGCCCGTGCCCGTGCTCCTCCTCGTGCCCGGGATCCTCCTCGCGCTCGTTCCCGTGCTCGTGGCCGGGAGCCGCGTGAGTGTGCGCGCCCATGCCGTCATGGTTCCAGCGGCAGCACGTCCGGTCGAGGCAACCCGCCCGCTGCGGCCATGAGCGGCCGCGCGCTCAAGTCCCGTCCGCTCCTGCCGACGGGGCGCAGGTGATCTTGCGAGGAGCCCCCGGCGACCCGCCCCGGCTGCCTCACACGGCCCGCGTCGCGCCGGTTCTCCGCGCGGTGCTCGTTCTCCTCGCCCTCGCGGGGGCGGCGTTCCCGCCGGTCGGGTCCGCACTCGCGATCATGACCAGTCGGGCCACGGTGACGGCGAACACCCTGAGCGCGGCTCCCGCCTTTCCCCGCTGCTACGGCGACGCGGTCCTCGGCGACAACCCCGTGGGTTACTGGCGGCTCGACGAGACCTCGGGCGCCAACGCGGCCGACGGCGTGGCCGCCAACACGGGCACCTACACGAACGAGGTGACCCTCGGCCAGGCCGGCGCCCTGCCTGAGACGGTGAACAACAAGGCGGCCACCTTCGACGGGGTCGACGACTACGTCGCGCTCGGCAACGCGGCGGCCCTCCAGCTCGGCAACGGGACCGCGGAGGCCTGGATCAAGACCTCGAACGCCGGCACGGGCGCCCGCGAGATCGTCGGCAAGCTCGGGGCGTACGCGATCTACCTGCAGGGCAACGTGCTGGCCACCTACGACTGGACCACCAGCACCGAATACAGCACGGGGATCAAGCTGGCCGACAGCACCTGGCACCACGTCGCGGTGACCTTCCAGAGCGGTGTCGCCAACGGCACCAAGATCTACGCGGACGGAGTCCTGCGCGGCACGGCCACGATCACGGTCTCCGATCAGTCGTCCCCGCTGCTGCTCGGCAACGAGAGCGGGTCCTCCAAGTACTTCACCGGGAGCATCGACGACGCCGCGGTGTACGGCAGCGCGCTGACCGCGTCCCAGATCCGTTCGCACTACAACAGCGGCCGCTGCTACCTGGACGGGGTCCTGGCCGACAACCCGGCCGCCTACTGGCGGCTCGGGGAGGCCGTCGGAAACATCGCCGCCGACGGCATCCGGGGCCGGGACGGGACCTACGCGAACGGGCCGACCCTGAACCAGACCGGCGGGCTCAACGGCGACAGCAACCCCGCAGTCACCTTCGACGGCGTCGACGACTACGTCACGGTCCCGTACAATGCCGCCCTCAATCCCGCCCAGTTCACCGTCGAGGCCTGGGCCGAACCCACCGACATCTCGACCAAATGGCGGGCCGTGGTCAGCAGCTACAAGGGGAACAGCACCGGCACCGGCACCGGCTTCTGGCTCGGCACCGACGGCACCAGCTGGCTGTTCGAGACCTTCAACGGCACCTGGAACCGGGTGATCGGAGCCACAGTCGTGCTGGGCAGCTGGGCGCACCTGGTCGGCACCTACGACGGCACCACCGTCAAGCTGTACGTCAACGGGATCCTGTCCGCCAGCGCCGCCGGCGGATACACCGCCAACAACAACGCGCAGCTGTCCATCGGCGCCACCCGCTACACCGACACGGGCTGGGCCAACCAGTTCACCGGCTCCCTGGATGAAGTCGCGATCTACAACGCCGCCCTGTCCCAGACCCGGATCCAGGCCCACTACCTGCTCGCCCGCTCCTACCAGGACACTGTCCTCGACTCGAAGCCCGCCGGTTACTGGCGGCTGGGGGAGGGCTCGGGCACCACGGCGGCCGACGTTCTGAACGCCAATGCCGGAACCTACGAGAACGGCCCAGGTCTGGGTCAGCCCGGCGGGCTCGCGGGTGAAGCGGACACCGCGGCCAGTTTCGACGGGGTCGACGACGACGTGCTCGGCCCCAACGCGTTCGGATATTCGGGCAGGGCGCCGATGTCGGTGGAGTTCTGGCTGAACCCGAGCACCGCCGGCCAGAACGGGTGGCGGGGCATCGTCTCCAAGCAGAGCGGAACCCCGACCAGTCGGGACGGCTGGGCGGTGTGGCTGGGGCCGGCGAACGATGCCACCTACGGCAACAGGATCGCGTTCGACCGGTGGCTGGGCACGACACATCACTTCTTCTCGGGGACGATCCAGCTGGCGGTCGGCTCCTGGTACCACGGTGTCGTGACCTACGACGGCTCGACGGTCAAGTTCTACGCCAACGGCGCGTTCGACACCTCGGGAGCGGAGGCCTCTCCACGAACAACGCGACCACGCCGCTGCGATTCGCGTCGATCGTGACGGGCACCGAACACTACGGCGGGCTGCTGGACGACGTCGCCCTGTACAGCAGGGCGCTCTCCGCGACCGAGGTCAAGCTGCACTACGACTCCGGGCGGCAGTGATGTCGCGGGTGCTTCGTGGTGCGAACGGGCGCATCGTCGGGTCCGCGCTCCTGGCCCTCGTGCTGGCCGTCGCGTGGAGCCAGGACGTCCTGGCCGCGTTCACCACGCAGAAGAGCGCGGGGCCCTCACCTTCACCAGCAGCACGATCACGCTGACGACGGGCCCGACGACGGCGCTGCTCACGTACAGCACCATGAAGCCGGGTGACAACGTCACCAACAGCATCACGGTGACGAACTCCGGCGGCTCCCAACTGCGCTACGCGATCTCGTCCTCGGCCACCAACGCGGACGGCAAGGGTCTGAAGGACCAGCTCGTCCTGACGATCAAGACCGTCGACGCCACCCTCCCGGCGACGCCGTGCGACGACTTCGACGGCACGGTGCTGTACAGCGGCGACCTGGACTCCACCGCGGGCAAGCTGGTCGGCGACAACGCGCAGGGCTTCCAGGCCGGCGACCGGACGCTGAGCCCTTCGACGAGCGAGGTCCTGTGCTTCCGGGCCAGCCTGCCGTTGGCCGACGGAACCGCGTTCCAGAGCGCGAGCACGACCGGGACGTTCACCTTCGACGCCGAGCAGACGGCGAACAACTGAGATGCGCAGCTTCGCCGGCCGGCTGCTCGGCGTGTTCCGCGTCGCCGTGCTCGTGGCCGCCCTCGCCGGCGTGCTCGTCCTGCTCGCCGGGCATCTGCTCGGCTGGTCGGCCCTGGTCGTCCGCAGCGGCAGCATGGAGCCCGACGTGCCGGTCGGGGGCCTCGTCGTCGCACAGCCGGCCGCCCCCGGCGACGTGCACCTGGGGGACGTCGTCGCCGTTCCCCGGGAGATGAGCGGCCGGCACGTTCTCGTCCTCCACCGCGTCGTCGTCCTGACCGAACGGGACGGACAGCGGCAGGCGCAGCTGAAGGGGGACGCGAATCCCGTTCCGGATCCTGAGCCGGTCGTGCTGGACCGCCCGTTGGCGCGGAGCGTCGTGGTCGTGCCCGTCGCCGGGTACGCCGTCGCCGCCGCGCGCGTGGCGCTCGCGCCGTCCCGCGTTCTCCTGGTGCTGGCCGGCGTCCTGGGCCTCGTGCTCATCTGGCGGCGCCGGCCGGCTCCCGGAATCAATGGGCGAGAGAGCACCGCGCCCGTGGAGTACGCTGGACGAGTGCGGCAGAACCTTCTTCTTCGCCGGCCGCGCTGACTCGCCGCCCGTCGGGCTCGACGGGCCGAGGTCCGCGCGGCGACCCCTCCTGTGCGAGGGGTCTTTTGCTGTCCGCACACGCCGTTGCCGCGAGGGCGAGCCGCCCCCGAGAGACGAGGGACATCGTGACCGACACCACGACCCGCGCGGAGCGCCCAGCCGCGCCCGAGCGCGACGCCGCCTACGACGCAGCAGCGCTGCAGGAGAAGTGGCTGCCGGTCTGGGACGAGCTCGCGCCCTTCCGTTCCGGGCGGCCCGGCGACGACCGCCCGCGGGCCTACGTGCTCGACATGTTCCCCTACCCCTCGGGCGACCTGCACATGGGGCACGCCGAGGCGTACGCGCTGGGGGACGTCATCGCCCGGTACCGGGTGCAGCGCGGGTACAACGTTCTGCACCCGATCGGCTGGGACTCCTTCGGTCTGCCCGCCGAGAACGCGGCCATCAATCGGGGCCAGGACCCGCGGGTGTGGACGTACGCGAACATCGAGCAGCAGAAGGCCTCGATGCGCCGGTACGCCTGCTCGTTCGACTGGGACCGGACCCTGTACACCTCCGACCCGGAGTACTACCGCTGGAACCAGTGGCTGTTCCTGCGGTTCTTCGAGCGCGGCCTGGCCTACCGCAAGCCGTCGATGGTCAACTGGTGCCCGAAGGACCAGACGGTGCTGGCGAACGAGCAGGTCGTCGGCGGCCGTTGCGAGCGCTGCGACACCCCGGTCACCAAGAAGAAGCTGACGCAGTGGTACTTCAAGATCACGGAGTATGCCGACCGGCTGCTGGACGACATGGCGCAGCTGGAGGGTCGCTGGCACGACAAGGTCCTGACGATGCAGCGCAACTGGATCGGGCGCTCCCGCGGTGCCGACGTCCGGTTCGCGATCGAGGGCCGCGACGAGCCCGTCACCATCTACACGACCCGGCCCGACACGCTGTACGGGGCCACGTTCTTCGTCGTCGCGGCCGACTCGGAGCTGGCGGCCGAGCTGGCGCAGGGGAGCCCGGCGCAGGCGGAGTTCGAGGCGTACCTGGAGCAGGTGCGCCGGACCAGCGAGATCGACCGCCTGTCGAGCGAGCGCGAGAAGACCGGGGTCTTCCTGCACCGGTACGCGATCAATCCGGTCAACGGGGAGCGGCTGCCGGTGTGGGCGGCGGACTACGTGCTGGCCGACTACGGGCACGGCGCGATCATGGCCGTTCCCGCGCACGACCAGCGCGACCTGGACTTCGCCCGCACCTTCGGGCTGCCCGTGCGGGTGGTCGTCGAGACGGGGGAGCGCGCACCCTGCGGAGACGGGCGTCGCCACCTCGGGGGACGGCGTCCTGGTGAACAGCGGCCCCCTGGACGGGCTGCGCAAGGAGGCAGGCGATCGAGCGCATCGTCGACGTCCTGCGCGAGCGCGGGACGGGGGACGGCGCCGTCAACTACCGGCTGCGTGACTGGCTGGTCTCGCGGCAGCGGTACTGGGGGACGCCCATCCCGATCGTGCACTGCCCCACCTGCGGAGAGGTGCCCGTCCCGGACGACCAGCTGCCGGTGACGCTGCCGCCGACCGAGGGGCTGGACCTGAAGCCCAAGGGCACCTCGCCGCTGGGCGCGGCGCGGGACTGGGTGGAGGTGCCCTGCCCGCGCTGCGGCGGCCCCGGGGAGCGGGACACCGACACGATGGACACCTTCGTCGACTCGTCGTGGTACTTCCTGCGCTACTGCTCCACGGGCCGCGACGACGTCCCGTTCGACGTGGCCGAGGTGGAGAAGTGGCTGCCGGTCGACCAGTACGTCGGCGGCATCACGCACGCGATCCTGCACCTGCTGTACGCGCGGTTCTTCACCAAGGTGCTCTACGACATGGGCATGGTCTCGTTCACCGAGCCGTTCACCCGGCTGCTGAACCAGGGCATGGTCGTCATGGACGGATCCGCGATGAGCAAGTCGCGCGGGAACCTGGTGCGGCTGACGGACGAGCTGGCCGAGCACGGCGTCGACGCCGTGCGGCTGACCATGGTGTTCGCCGGGCCTCCCGAGGACGACATCGACTGGGCCGACGTCTCGCCCGCCGGTTCGGCGAAGTTCCTGGCCCGCGCCTGGCGGCTGGCCGGGGAGGTCACCAGCCGACCGGGCACCGATCCGGCGGACGGCGACCCGGCGCTGCGGCGCGCCACCGCGCGCGCGGTCGACGAGGCGACCCGTGCCGTCGAGACGATGCGCTTCAACGTCGCCGTCGCCCGCGTGATGGAGCTGGTGAACGCGACTCGCAAGGCGATCGACGGCGGGACGGCGGACCCGGGGGCGCCGACCCTGCCGTCCGGGAGGCCGTCGAGGCGATCGCGGTCCTGCTCTCGCTGTTCGCGCCGTACACGGCCGAGGACATGTGGCAGCGGCTGGGGCACGAGCCGACGGTGGCGCTGGCCGGGTGGCCCGTCGCCGACCCGGCACTGCTGGTGGAGGAGACGGTCACCTGCGTCGTGCAGGTGGCCGGCAAGGTGCGGGCCCGGCTGGAGGTGCCGCCGTCGGTGGACGAGCCGGCGCTGCGGGAGCTGGCGCTGGCCGATCCCGGCGTTGTCCGCGCCCTGGAGGGGCGGGACGTCCGCACCGTGATCGTGCGCGCCCCGAAGCTGGTGAACATCGTTCCGGCGTGAGCCGGGGCGCATCAGCTCGTTCCGGCGTGAGCCGGGGCGCATCGGCTCGTCCCGGCCTGACGGCTGCTAACGCTGTGTAGGGGAGAGGGCGTCCGCGAGCGCGCCGCGGCCCGTCACGTCGAGCTTGTCGAAGGCCCGGGTCAGGTGCGTCTCGACCGTGCGCTCCGTGACGTAGAGCTCCTCCGCGATCGTCCGGTTGCTGTGCCCCTGGGCGGCGAGCCGCGCCACCCGGTCCTCCGCGGGGGTGAGCGCCGCCGGACCCACCAGGCTCGTGCGTCGCGGACGTGCGCCGGTCGCCAGGAGCTCGTCATGGGCTCGTCGCCAGAGCAGCCTCAGCCCACCGCGCCCGGCCTGGTCGAGCGCCTGCCGCAGCGGCGCGCGAGCGTCCCCGCGACGGTTCGCCCGGCGCAGCGCGGCGCCCAGGTCGACCAGGGCGCGGGTGTGCTCCAGCCGGGCCGGCGACGGCGTCAGCACGGCGACCGCACGCTCGAGGTACGCCAGCCGCCGCTCGCTGTCCTCGGCCACCGCGGCCACAGTGCGCAACGCCGAGCCGCATGCGCTGGGGGTCGCGAGCCGCTCGGCCAACGCCAGCTGCTCCGAGGCGAGGGCCCGTGCTGCGTCGCGGTCGCCCAGGGCGACGAGCGCGGCGACAGCCTCCGTCCGCCAGCCCGCGAGGACGGGGTGCGAGATCCGGAGCTGGCGGGCCCGGGTTCCCGCCGCGAAGGCGTCGGCCCGCGCCTGGTCGGCACGGTGCTGCGCCAGCCGCAAACGCGCCCGTGCCTGCAGCAGGAGCATCGCGCCCACCCCGCCCGCCGGCGGCTCGCCGGTCTGGCCGGCGGCGGCCAGCGCCGCCTCCGCGCGATCCGGCTCGTCGAGCTCGACGAGGGCGTCGACCAGGAAGGTCAGCGTCCACAGGATCGCGGCGGGTTGCACCAGCCCGAGCTTGGACTCGAACGCGAGGCCTCGCGTCGGCCTCGGCGTCGAGAGCACAGCCGCGGCGGAGGCGGGCGAGGGCGCGGAGCATGCAACCGTGCGCCAGGGCGATGAGCCAGCCGCGGGGGGCGGCCGTCGCGATGACCTCCTCGTACAGCGTCCGGGCAGCGTCGAACTCGTCGCTCAGGATCAGGGTGTGCGTCGCGGCCGTCCGGAGAAGTGACTCCGGCTCGTGGCTGAGAGCCCCTGTCGCCAGCACCGGGCGGAGCGTTTCGACGGTTCGGCTCGCGGGCTCGCCCGCGAACGAGCCCGCCATCGCGGCGTTCACCCGCCACAGGCCCAGCGCCCGCTCTCGGCCGGCGGATGGGATCAGGTGGACCGCGTCCAGCGTCGACACCTGCAGCAAGCCGTCCGTGACGAGCTCCGCCTCCAGCCTCGCCCGCAGCTCCGGGGGAGCGCCGGCAGCGTCGTCGAGACCCTGACGGCACAGCACGAACGCCTGCTCGAACTCGCCGAGGAGGCCCAGGGCGCGGCCGCCGCGCAGGGCGACGGCGCTGCGCTGGGCCGGCGAGGTCGCCGCCGCCACGGCAGCCGAGAGATGGTGGTAGCCGTCCGGCTGCAGTGAGCCGGCCTGGGCCAGGCCGAGCTCCAGCTGGACGTCCGCGAGCGCCGGGCCCGCCGGTGGCTCCGCGAGCGCCCGGCGCAGGAACGCGGCGGCCGCCTGGGGCGCCCCCCGGGTACTCGCCCCGGTGGCTGCGTTCCGAAGGGTCTGCACGGTGTGAGGGTCCGCCGCGGGCTCGCTGTGCAGCAGGTGGAGGCCGACGCTCTCGGCGCTGACGCCCTCGGCCTCGAGCAGCCGTGCCGCCTCGGCGTGCCGCAACGACCGGCGGCCGGTTGGAAGGCTGCCGTACAGCGCGGACGCGATCAGCGGATGGACCAGCGACAGCTCCGCACCGGCGTCGAGCAGGCCCGCGGCACGAAGGGCGTCGGCGGCGGCCGCCGCAGTCGGCAGGTCCATCCCCGCCAGTGCGGCCGCCCTGCGCAGCGGCGTCCCGGGCCCCAGGACGGCGACGGCGCGGGCGAGCTCGCCCGCGCTTCGCGAGAGCCGTGCCAGCTGGCGCTCGACGCTGCGGCCGACCTGCTCGGGACCGAACGTGCCGAGCCGTCCCGCGGACGCCCGCGTCGGTGGCACGCCGTCCGCGACGAGCTGGGCGAGCAGCGTGACCACCAGGAAGGGGTTGCCCGCGGTCACGGTCCGGCACGCCTCGACGAAGACCTCCTCGGCGGACGGCAACCGCGCGCGCACGAGGGCTGCGACGGCATCCGTGCCGAGGGGGCGCGGGCGGACCGGCGGCTCCGGCGCACGGGCGAGGACGTCGGCGAGGAGCTCGGGCGCGGCTGCGGGCTCCCCGGAACGCACGGCGCAGAGGACGGCCGCCGGCAGCTCGTGGAGCGAGCTCGCGAGCACGGACAGCCAGTGCAGGGAGGCGGCGTCGGCCCAGTGCACGTCGTCGACGGCCAGGACGACGGGGGACCGTTCGCACAGGTTGGTCAGGAGCCACACCAGGCCGCGCACCGCCGCATGCACTGCGTCACCGGTTGCGGCGGGTTCTGCCGACTCGGGCGCCAAGGCGCGCTCGGCGAGCGCAGCTGTGCCAGTCGTCAGTCCGCTCCACGCGGCGCCGGAACGCAGGCGTCCGAACAGCTGCCGGGCGACGGCCCAGGCGGCGTCCTGCTCCAGCGGATGCGCTCGCGCGCGAAGGACGACGGCGTCCGGGGTATCGGTCGCGGCGCCGAGCAGGACCGACTTCCCGATGCCGGCGGGACCCTCGACGACGATGACGCGGCCGGCGCCTGCTCGTGCTTCGTCGAGCCGGCGGCGGAGCTCCGTCAGCTCGACACCCCGGTCAAGCAACGCGTGCACCGCCCCCGACGGTACGCCGAAGATCAGCGAGCGAACAGCGAAATTGTCGTGGGCGCGACCACGATGCACGTATCCCTGCGTCCGCCCGAGCATCAAGGGAGGGAAACCGACGAGAGGTACGGGGATGACGACGACGGCGACCGTGGAGCGCGACGGCTACGTGATGGGACGGAGCGCCCACGAGTACGAACGCTTGAGAACGCAGGCCCGGCAGTGGAACGACGCCAGCGGGCGCCTGCTCGACGTGATCGGGATCGGCCCGGGGGACCGCTGCCTGGACGCCGGGTGCGGTCCCGGCGAGACGATGCGGCTGATGGCCGAGCGGGTGGGGCTCCGCGGCCGCGTGCTCGGGCTGGACGTCGACGCCGAGCTCGCTGAGACGACCCGCTCGTCGCTGCGGGCGGAGGGGCACGCCCAGTGCGACGTCCGGATCCACGACCTGACCGAGGACGCCGCCGTACCGGGGGCGCCCTACGACCTCGTCTACGCGCGGCTGCTGCTCTTCCACCTGCCCCAGCGGATCGACGTCCTGCGGCGGCTCTGGGATGCGGTCGCGCCCGGTGGGCATCTGCTCGTGCAGGACTACGACGTGGGAGCCGTCGGATCGGTGCCGGCCCTGTCGAGCCTCGACGACGTCGGGCGGCTGATCGTCGCGGGCATGACGGCCGCGGGGTGCGAGGTCCGCGTCGGGTCCCTCCTCCCGCACCTCTTCGGCGAGGCGAGCCTCGGCCGCCCGGACGGAACCGACGTGGCCGGGCACCTGGAGCCGCTCGAGGCGATGGGCCCGATGCTCCGTGCGATCCTCACGAGCGTCCTGCCGGCCGCCGTCGCGCATGGCGTGACCACCGGGAACGAGGCGGAGCGGGCGCTGGGGGAGCTGGCCCGGGACGAGTCGCGGGCACCCGACCTCCCGGTGCTCGGACCGCTGCTGGTCAGTGCGTGGAAGCGCAAGATCCCGGTTCGCCGGGGCTGACCGGGGACCGGCGATGTGGCGACAACGACGAAGCCCGGACACACCTGTTCTGGACGTGCGGCGGATCAGACGTTCCTTCGACTTCGCGTCCACGGACCGTGTCGTGACCAACAACGCGGCCACGACCCAACCGCCGCGCGAGCTCCTCGACCTCTACCGGGAGCTCGTGCCCGGCTACGAGAACGTCCACCGCGGGCAGTCGGCCGCGTCCCGGCGTACCACGGAGCTGTTCGAGGAGTCGTACGAAACGATCGCGGCCTGGCTCGGTGCCCCCGGCCGGCGCAGCCTCGCCCTGTACCGGAACACCACCGAGGCGATCAACGCCGTGATGTACACGCTGCTCACCGAGTTCCGGGACGGCGACAACGTCGTCGCCACCCTGCTCGAGCACAACTCGAACTACGTCCCCTGGAACGCCCTGTGTCGCGAGATCCTCCCGCGTCTGGGGCGGCGCGTGGAGTGCCGGCTGGCGCGTTTCGACCACGCCACCGGACGCCTGGACCTCGAGCACCTGGCGTCCCTGGTCGACGAGCGCACCAAGCTGGTCGCCTGCACCGGCGCCTCGAACTTCCTCGGGACCAAGCCACCGCTGGACCTCGTCCGTGCGATCGCCGACGGGAGCGGCTACCGGCAGCCGTGGGGGGAGAGGCGGTCGCTCCTGCTCGTGGACGCCGCCCAGCTCGTCCCGAGCACGGCCGTCGACATGCGGGCCCTCGACGTGGACTACCTGGCCTTCTCCTTCCACAAGCTCCTCGCCCCGTTCGGCGTGGGCGTGCTGTACGCGAAGGAGCACCTGCTCGAGCGCGGGCTGCCCTTCCTCTACGGCGGGGACATGATCGCTGAGGGCCGGGTCACGCCGGAGCTCGTCGAGTACAACGACCTGCCCTGGAAGTACAGCGCGGGCACGCCCAACATCCTGGGTGTCGTCGTCTCGGCGCAGGCCCTGCGGCTGGTCCTCGACCTCGTCCTCCGCCCTGCCGGCGGATCCTGGTTCAACACCGCGCGCCCGGTGGAACGGCAGGCCGTCGACGACGCCATGCGGCTGGTCGGCGACCACACCCGCTCGCTCACGGCGCGGGCGCTCGCCGGGCTCCGCCAGGTCGACGGCCTGACCGTCTACGGCCCCGGCGACGCCGCCCAGCGGTCGCCGCTCGTGGCGTTCACGGTCGACGGGACGGATCCACTGCAGCTCGCCACGAAGCTCGACGAGATGGGCGTGGAGGCACGGGCGGGATGTCACTGCGCCACTCTCGCGCACCATGATCTCGGCCTGACGCCACCCGCCAGCTGCCGGCTCAGCTTCGCGCTCTACACCGACGACGAGGACGTCGATCGAGCGGTGAGCGCGGTCGCGAACGCGGCCGCCTCGCTCCGCGGGGCTCGGACCTCACAGTTCTCCTGGTGAGTCCGACGAGCCCGGTTGGTCGCCGGCGACGGGCTCGCACACGGGGCTCTAACGCTCCTCACAGGTTCGCGAGGGAGGCTGCGGAGGATGGCGTCCCCGTCCGGGCGCCGCCGTCCCGCAAGGAGCTGTCGGTGCTCGACCCGAGGAAGATCCGGCGCCCCCTGTCACGCCTGGTCGCCTTCCTGCTCGTCTCGGTGCTCGCCGGCGCTCTGAGCGTCGTCGTCCTCGCGTCCCCGGTGGTGCTGGCCACCGCGCTGGTCAAGGACGCGACGACCGGCTTCGGCGACCTGCCGTCCGTGCTCACGGCACCCGCACCGTTCCAGACGTCCACGATGCTCGCCGCGGACGGCACCCGGATCGCGTCCTTCTACTCGGAGAACCGGACCGTGGTGCGGCTCTCGCAGATGTCCCCGCGGGTGCGCCAGGCGATCGTGGCGATCGAGGACGCCCGGTTCTACCAGCACGGGGCCGTCGACCCTCGCGGCCTGCTGCGGGCCGCGGTGAACGACGTCACCGGCGGTGGCACCCAGGGAGCGTCCACACTGACGCAGCAGTACGTGAAGAACCTGCTCCTGCAGCAGGCGCAGGCGAGCGGGGACGCCGGTGCCGTCGAGGCCGCCACGGCGCCGACGATCGCCCGCAAGCTTCGCGAGGTGCGCCTCGCGATCGGGCTGGAGCAGCAGCTGACGAAGGACGAGATCCTCGCCGGCTACCTCAACATCGTGTACTTCGGTGAGGACGCCTACGGGATCGAGGCGGCGTCCGAGCGCTACTTCGGCGTGCACGCGTCCCGCCTCACCCTTCCGCAGGCCGCCCTGCTCGCCGGCATCGTCCAGGAACCCGTGGCCGACGATCCCTTGGTGCACCCGACGGCGGCCAAGGCGCGCCGCGACGTCGTCCTCAAGGCGATGCACGACGAGAACATGATCACAGCGGGGGAGTACGCAGCCGCGGTCCGGAGCCGTGTGAGGATCACCGGCCACCCCCTACCGAGCGGTTGCGCGACGGCGGGCCGGGAGGGCTTCTTCTGCGAGGCGGTGGTGCGCTCGCTCCAGACCGACCCCGAGTTCGCGGCACTGGGCGCGACGCCGGCCGACCGGCTCACGGCGATCTCCCGGGAAGGGCTGGTCATCCGGACCACGCTCGACCCCGGCACGCAGGCGGCGGCCGAGCAGGCCGTCGACGCGAAGGTCCCGCAACGCGACCGGAGCGGGCTCGCCGCGGCCGCGGTGACGGTGGAACCCGGGACCGGCAAGGTCGTCGCGATGGCACAGGACCGCACGTACTCGGTCACCCCGGGGCGCGGGCGGACGTCCGTCAACTACGCCACGGACGCCGCACTCGGCGGCGCGACGGGCTTCCAGACCGGGTCGTCCTTCAAGCCGTTCACCCTCGCGACCTGGCTGGACCAGGGACATTCCCTGGACGACGTCGTCGACGCGACGCCGCGGGCCCACCCCTTCTCGGACTTCACCGCGTGCGGCACCTCCTTGCGCGGCCGGTCGTACAGCCCGGTCAACTCCGAGGGCACCGAGACGGGCCCGATGACGGTCCTGCGCGCGACGGCGGACTCGGTGAACACGGCCTACGTGTCGATGGAGACGCAGCTCGACCTCTGCGACATCACCGCGACGGCGGAGCGGCTCGGCGTCCACCTCGCCTCGCCGCTCCAGCTGTGCTCGCGGACGGCGGCGGCCTCCACCAAGCTGCCGGCCTGCCTGCCGTCGCTGACCCTCGGCGTCCTCCCGATCTCCCCGCTCACCATGGCCGCGGCGTATGCGGGGTTCGCGTCCGGCGGCACGTACTGCTCCCCGGTGATGGTCACGTCCATCCAGGAGCGGTCCTCCGACGGCTCGCCCCGAACCACCCCCGTTCCGCTGACCGGGCCGGGATGCGACCAGGCGCTCAGCTCTGACGTCGCCTCCGGCGTGAACAAGGCCCTGAGCCACGTGCTCACGGACGGCACCGCCGCCGCTGTCGGGCCGCTGTCGGGCTGGCCGTCGGCGGGCAAGACCGGCACCACCGACGGGCCGTACGACTCCTGGTTCGTCGGGTACACGGCGCAGCGGTCGACGGCGGTGTGGGTGGGCGACCCGGGCTCGGCCGCCGGACGGCGGGTGCTGAGGAACGTGCGGGTCGGCGGCACGTACTACGACGTCGTCTACGGGGCGAGCATCGCCGCACCGATCTGGAAGGACCTCATGGAGTCGGCGCAGCAACGGTTACCGTCGCAGCCGCTGCCCTGAGATCAGGACCGCCTGTCAGGGGGGAGAGGGGCGCGGTCAGCCACCCACCGCACGGACCCGGGGACGCCGCCGTGCCAGGGCGCCGAGGGTGACGACGGCCAGGACCGCGACAACGGAATACGGGAGTGCGTCGCTGGTGACGTCCGCGAGCCATGCGCCGCCCAGCGGCCCCGGCGACCATGCCACCGGCCCAGGCGAGGTTGAACAGGCCGAAGACGATGCCCTGGGGGAGGCCGGCGTCCTCGGCGCCGTCGGAGAGCAGGGCGGAGGCGGGGGCGAAGAGCATGCCGCCCGTGCCCGCCGCGAGGAGGACGACCGCGGCGAGCACCCATGCCATCTGCGGCCGCGGCAGCAGCAGGCACGACACCGCGATCCCGGCGAGGCCGGTGCGCAGGGGGAGCAGCCGGCCGCGCCGGTCCGAGAGCCGGCCGACCAGGGGACTCATGACGGCCTCGACCGCGGCTGCGACGAGGAAGACGGCCGCGACCCCGGCTGCGCCGAGGCCGAGGGCGCCCAGGCGGAGCGGAACGAGCACGCCGTACGTTCCGAAGAACACGGCGGGCAGAGTGGTCAGCCAGGCACCGCCCCAGACCCGGTGGTCTCGCAGCGCGGTCCGCAGGTCACCCGTCGGCGGGGCGTCGCCGTGCGTCACCGTGAGGACCACCGCAACGCCCAGCCCGGTTGCCACGACGGCCACCGCCGGGAACACCAGCCTCGGCCCCAACCTCTCGGCGACAGCCCCGAGCAGTGGGCCGCCCATCGCGCCGGCGATGCCCACCCCCAGCGTCGTCCCGATGAGTTGACCGCGGCGCTCGCGGGGGGAGACCTCGACGAGCCAGGCCAGGGACGCCGCCCACGCCGCGGCGCCAGCGACGCCCTGGATGAGACGCGCCGCCACGAGGACGGGGAACGATGTGCCGACGCCGAACGCGATGCTCGCGGCGGCCATGAGCGCCAGGCCGAGCAGCAGCGTCGGCCGCGTGCCGCGATTGGCGGCGACCCACCCCGCCGGCAGCGACCCGAGCAGGGTGCCGAGAGCGTAGGACCCGGAAAGGAGGCCGGCCTGGCTCTTCGTCAGGTGCAGGTTCGCGGCGTACCAGGGCAGCAGCGGCGCGATCGCGGAGTAGAAGAGGACGTCGAGCAGCACGATGGCGCTGACGAGCACCAGCACCCGACGCAGCGGGACGACGGTGCGGATGCCGGCACCGGTGTCGCCGCGGATGTTCTCGTCCCCCCTGACGCGTCCCACGGAAAGGATGCTTGCACGCGGGTCCGACAGACGGCCGCGCCGATTCGAGGGCCGCTGCAGGCGGCTCGCATCAGCCGACGGCGAGCTCCCCGAGTTCGGACCAGCCCGTGCCCGGCACGCTCGTGCTGATGATGTCCGGCGTTCGCGACAGGTACTGCGGCAGGTCCTGCTGGGCCTGCTTGAAGTGCGCGGACGCGACGTGCGCGCCGCCGGCGGCGTCGTCCGCGAAGGCCTCCACCAGCACGTACTCGTGCGGGTTCTCCAGGCTGCGTGACCAGAAGAACCAGAGGCAGCCGGGCTCGGCCTGGGTCGCCTGCGTGAAGGATCGCGAGATCTCGGGCCAGGCGTCCGCGTGGTCGGGCTTCACGGGGAAGCGTGCGGTGATGAAGATCATGTGGAGCATCCTCTCGTGGCGCCGGCCGGCGACGCGACCGCCGCCCTGCCGGCAGCTGGGATCAGGGGATGAGGATCGCGCGGCCGCGGACGCGACCGCCGTCGTCGATCGCCGTCTGGAAGTCGTCGAGGGCGTACGTGACGTTATGACAAGAACGAAGGATCTGGACGCGGAGTACGGCGCCGTTGCCGAGCCGCTGGCGGGCGCCCGCGACGCCGTCGTCGGCCTGCCGACGCTGCGGGGGCGCCGGAGCGACATCGCGCCGCAGACGTCAGCTGGACCTCACGCCCGCGTGCGAGCTCGCGCTGCGTGCGAACGGCTGGCCGGGAACGTGCGCGAGTTGCAGCAGGTGGTTTCGGCGTCCGCCGGGCGCACCGAGGTGATCGACGTCCGGCATCTGCCGCCAAAGGTGCCGACCGGCACTGGGCGATGAACAAGAGCGATTCCCTGCGCTTCCGATGCATCGCCGATAATGCACATTATGTCAAAGCGGCGGTTGGGGCGGTCGTCGTCCCGTCCCCCGGGCTCCCCAACCGATACACGGAGACGTGGGACGGCGACTCCGCAGTGAAGGGCGCGCCGGACCAGTCCGCGTCCCTGCTCTCCAGGACGAACCCGGCGAGCCTGCCCATGAGATCGAGCTCCGCCGGCCACACATACCGGTGCGGGCTGCGGAACACCTGGCCCGCTGCCGCACCGGCGGCGTCCGGGTCGAACCGCACGTGGTGCGAGACCACGCGCTGCGCCACGAGGTCATACGTGTCCAGGCCCAGATATCCGGGTTCGGCCCGGAAGACCGTGGCCGGCTGCCCCGGCGGCAGCGTCCGCAGCTGCGGCACCCAGAGCTCCACGACGAACCGCCCGCCCGGCACGAGGTGGCGCGCGGCGTTCCGGAAGCACTCGACCTGCTCGTCCTGGGTGAGCAGGTTCGAGATCGTGTTGTAGACGAGGTAGACCAGCGCGTACTCCCCCGGCGCCCTCGCCGTGATCATGTCTCCGAGCACGACGGGAACGGTGTTCTCGTCCACTTTCGCGCGAAGCCGGTCGACCATCGGGGCGGACAGCTCGATCCCGGTGACGGGGACGCCACGCTCGGCCAATGGCACGGCGACGCGCCCGGTCCCCACGGCCAACTCCAGCGCCCGTCCGCCGGCGGCGAGCTCGGCGAGGCGGTCGACGGTAGGACCCAGCACCTCGGGAGCGAACATGCCCTCGCCCGGCGTGTCGTAGCGCTGCGCGGTGTCGACGTCCCAGATGTCCTCCTGGCGCACGCCGACGATCCTGTCGGCAGCCCCGTTCCGGGTCGAGCGGATTACAGGCCCTTGCCGCTCGTGCGGCGCAGCCACCACAGGCCGATGACCGGCAGGACGAGCGGCACGAAGCCGTACCCCGAGCCGTAGCCCGACCAGACCGTCGCCCGCGGGAAGTCCTCCGGCCGCAGCAGGCTGAGGGTCCCGATGGCGAGCACGCCCGCGAGCTCGACGGAGCATGCCACGACCGCCAGGGGTCGAGACCACCTGCGGTCGGTGGCGAGAGCGACTGTCGCCACCACGTAGACGACGGCCGAGAACGCGGACAGCACGTACGCCAGTGGGGCCTCGGCGAAGTCGGTGACCAGCTGGACTGCGGCGCGAGAGGTCGCGGCGAGCGCGAACACCCCGTAGACGGCGACCAGGACCCGTCCCGGCCCGCTGGCCGTCGGACGCGCGCTCCGGGCCGGGGCGGCCGCGTCCTCAGGCACCGGTCCCCCGGGCCAGCATCACCAGACGGGCCGTCATGACGGCGACGGTGAACCCGCCGACCGCGATGACGATCCCGCTCCAGCGCGTCCGCTCCGCGAGGGCCCATGCCCCGGCCAGTGGGAGGACGACCACGATGCCCAGCAGGTAGCCGACGTAGGTGGCCAGTTCGGGCGGCCGGCGTCCCTGCAGCAGGTCATAGAACGCCACGACGGACTGCAGCAGGGTCGCCAGGGCCGCGACCCCGGTCACCGCGAGCGTCACGCGGCCCGGCGGGCGGTCCCGGACGGCGACAACGACGCCGCAGACCAGCGCCAGGAGCGAGAGCGTCACGACGGCTGCCACCAGCGGGCTGTGCACGCGGTCACGATGCCACGGCGTCTCCCCCGCCGGCGCATCGACGGGCGCGGCACCGCGGGAAGCGGCCGCACGGGTGACCCGCCGGGCGGCCGGTGCTGGGCGGGGAACACGTGCGTGGAGCATCCTGTTGTGAGGATCCCGGCGCCTGTCGAGGGCCGGGCGACGGTCGGGCGAGGGTGAGGAGTGCACACATGGACGCCGTGGAGCGCTACCGGCAGGCCGAGCGCCTGCTCTCGAGCCGCAACCCGCACGCCGCGTTGACGGTCGTGCAGCCGCTGGTCGAGTCGGAGCCCGACACCGTCGCCGTCCTCGTGCTCGCCGCTCGCGCCAACTTCGACTGCGCCCGTCTCGACCAGGCCGAATCCCTGTTCCGCCGGGTGGTCGAGCTCGATCCCACCCACCACTACGCGCACGCGGGCCTGGGCCGCACCCTGCAACGGCGCAGCCGCCACCGTGAAGCCCTCGTGCACCTGCGCCTGGCGACGGCCCTGGATGCCGAACCCTGGTACGCGCAGGCCCTGGCCCGCGCCGAGGCGAGCCTGCGGGAGCCGCGCAGCGCGTGAGCGCTCCACTGCTCGCCTACGACCTCGCCGCGGCCGCGTACCTGGGCTTCCAGCTGAGCGTGCGGTTCGTGGTCTACCCGCAGTTCGCTCGCGTTCCGGGCGAGGCCTTCGCCGGCTTCGAGCGGGCGCACCGGCGCTCGATCACACCGCTGGTCGGGCTGCTCTTCGGAGCCCTCGCGCTCAGCACGACAGGGCTGCTCGTCGCCGGCCCCCGGGTGGCCGGCGCGATGGCCGCGGCGCTGTTCGCGGGCGTCCTGGGCGCCACGGCCTTCGGGGCGGTCCCGCAGCACGCCGTCCTGTCCCGCGGCTTCGATGCCGCGGCGTACCGGCGCCTGCTGCGCTGGGACACCGTCCGGGTCGTGCTCGCGCTGGCGCAGCTCGCCTTCGGCGTCGTCGTTCTCGCGCGCTGAGCGCCTCCCTGGTCCTCTTTCCCGGCCCCGCTCCCCCGCCCTCGGGCGGCAACTACGCCCAAAGTTGTCACGATGAGTAATCACCCAGCTCGGCTCCGTTGCGCAGCGATCAGGTGGACCACCTTCTATCCGCGCATCTGATGCGGGTTCTACGACTCTGGTTAGAGTGGCGGCGGCAGAACAAGGTTGATCACGGAATGTCACAGTTGGTGACCAAATCTCGGCGGCGGGGGGCCGCCGGACCGCAGGGACGGTGACCTCTGATGGCGGACCACGCGGCCAGGAGCTCCCGACGGGGCTGGATGGCGCCCGTCGCGGTGGTGCTCCTCGTGGTTGCCCTGGCCGGCGCCGGGGTGGCTGTCGCCCGATCCGACCTGCCAGCGCGAGCACGCCCGTACCTGCCATGGTCGTCAGCACCCCGACCGTGCCCTGGAACGGAGGTGATCGTCGTCGCAGCGCCGGACGCCGCGGCCACGGTCGACCACATCGTCGGCCCGCTCGAGGGACACGTCCTGCCCGACGGCAGCTGCCTCGACGTCGAGGCCCGGGCGGAGCCGCCGGTCCGCACAGTGGACCCGAGCGCCGTGATGTCAGCGACCGCGCCCCAGGTGTGGGTGCCCGACTCCTCCCTGTGGCTGGGCCAGGTGCAGGGGTGGACGATGCGCCCGGTCGGCAGCCTCGGCACGTCCCCGGTGGTCCTCGCCGCCGGCACCGCCGCCCTGGATCGGCTCGGCTGGCGCGCCCACAAGCCCACCTGGGCTCAAGCGCTGAGCCCGGACCGGCGCCTGGTCGCCCCGGCGATGACCGACGACGCCCCCTCGTTGCTGGGCCTGCTGGCCCTGGGCCGCTCGATCGGTCCCGGGCCCCGGGCCGAGCAGGCCGTCGCGGCCCTCGTGCTGGCCGGCCTCCGCACCCCCGCCGCCGACCTCGCCGCGGCCGCCGACCTCGCCCGCAGCGACAAGCCGGACGCACCTGTGCTGCTTACCAGCCGGCAGGCCGTCGTCCAGCTCAACCTCGACCCGGCCACGCCGGACCTGGCCACCGTCCAAGCCCACGGGTGCACGCTGCCGTGCTGGACTACCCGGTGGTGCGGGTGGGCCACCCCGGCGACGATCCCGTGGTCAGCGCCGGGGCGGACCTCGTCGCGGCAGCCCTGACGTCCGCCACGGGGCGAAGACAGCGGGCGCCGCCGGGTTCGGGCCACCGGCTCCCGTCGCGCGCAGTGCCACGAAGGAGGGCAAGGAGCAAGCGGCCCAGGTGGCGGCGTTCGTCTCCCAGGTACGCCTGCTCGCGCAGCCCGCTCGGATGCTCATCGTGCTGGACACGTCGAAGTCGATGAGCCAGCAGGTCAGACCCGGGGTCACCCGCATCCGTCTCGCGGTCCAGGCGGCCATCAGCGCCGGCGAGCTGCTGCCCGACACCAGTGCGATCGGCCTCTGGCGTTTCGCGGGACGACAGCCGATGCATCGCCCCTACCGGGAGGTCGCCCGGATCCAGGACCTCGGGGCGGTCGACGGCACCGTCTCGCACCGGGACGTCGTGGACGCCGCCCTCATCGACTCCCCGAAACACCTGACGCCGGGCGGAACAGCCCTCTACGACTCCACGCTGTCCGCGCTGAGGACAGCGCGGGCCTCGTACGACCCGAAGGCGACGAACTCCGTGGTCGTCTTCACCGACGGGACGAACGAGTACCCCGAGGGCATCGACCTGAGGGAGTTCCAGCGGGAGGTGGCTGCCGACGCGAAGGCGCATCCGCAGGCACCCATCGTGCTCGTGTGCATCGGGATCAGCGGCACCGCGGACATGGCGGCCCTCCGGGGGATGGTGAAGCCGATCGGTGGCCGTGCCTACCGCGCGGACACGCCCGAGGTTCTGCGCACCGTCCTGTTCGACGCCATGGCGCACCGGCGGCATCCGGCCTCCTGACGGGGCGGCCGAGGGCTCCTGTCAGCCGACCACCAGCACGAGGTCGCCGCCCTCGACCTGCTGGACGGACGCGGAGGGCGACCCGCTGGACCTTCCCCGCGACAGCCGTCGTGATCGAGGCCTCCATCTTCATGGCCTCGATGGTGGCGACGGTCTGGCCCGCCTCCACCTCGTCGCCCTCCGCCACTGCGAGCGAGACGACGCCCGCGAACGGCGCCGCCACGTGCCCCGGGCGGCCGGGTCGGCCTTCTCCGCGGTCCTGACCTCGACGCTGACGGAGCGGTCCCGGACCTGGATCGGGCGCAGCTGGCCGTTCAGCGTGCACATCACCGTGCGCATGCCCCGGTCGTCGACGTCCCCGATCGCCTCCAGCCCGACGATGAGGCGCACGCCGCGCTCGAGCTCCACGACGTGCTCCTCGCCCGGACGCAGCCCGTAGAGGTAGTCCGACGGTGTCGAGCACCGATACGTCGCCGAACTGCTCCCTGACTGCGGCGAACTCCTTGGACGGGCCGGGGAACAGCAGCCGGTTGAGGGCCGCGCGGCGCTTGGGTCGCGAGCGCGACCTCGTCGTCCGGGGTCGAGATCGGCCTGGCGCCGTGGGGGCTGGCGGCCCTCCAGCGCCCGCGTCCTGAAGGGCTCCGGCCAGCCGCCGGGCGGGTCACCGAGCTCACCGGCGAGGAAGCCGATCACGGAGTCCGGGATGTCGAACGCCGACGGGCGCTCGGCGAACTCCGCCGGGTCGGCGCCGACGGCGACGAGGTGCAGCGCGAGATCGCCGACGACCTTCGAGGACGGCGTCACCTTGACCAGCCTGCCGAGGATCCTGTCGGCGGCGGCGTACATCGCCTCGATCTGCTCGAACTTCTCCCCGAGCCCCAACGCGATCGCCTGCTGGCGCAGGTTGGAGAGCTGGCCGCCCGGGATCTCGTGGTCGTAGACGCGGCCGGTCGGCGACGGCAGCCCCGACTCGAAGGGTGCGTAGACGCGGCGCACCGCCTCCCAGTAGGGCTCCAGGTCCATCACCGCTCGCAGGTCGAACCCGGGGTCGCGGGCGGTGTGCGCAAGCGCGGCGACCAGAGCGGACATCGGCGGCTGGCTGGTCGTGCCGGCCATGGACGCCGATGCGGCGTCGACCGCGTCGACGCCCGCGTCGGCCGCCGCGAGCAGGGTCGCGAGCTGCCCCCCGGCCGTGTCGTGGGTGTGCAGGTGGACGGGAAGGTCGAAGCGCTCTCGCAGGGCGGTGACCAGCCGGCGCGCCGCCTCCGGCCGCAGCAGCCCGGCCATGTCCTTGATGGCGAGCACGTGGGCACCGGAGGCGACGATCTGCTCGGCGAGCCGCAGGTAGTAGTCGAGCGTGTAGAGCTTCTCGCCCGGGTCCACGAGGTCGGCGGTGTAGCAGAGGGCCACCTCGGCGACCGCCGACCCCGTCCGGCGCGACCGCCTCGATGGCCGGGCGCATCTGCTCGATGTCGTTCAGCGCGTCGAAGATCCGGAAGATGTCGATCCCGGTCGCGGCCGCCTCCTCCACGAAGGCGTCGGTGACCGCGGTCGGGTAGGGCGTGTAGCCGACGGTGTTGCGGCCCCGAAGCAGCATCTGCAACGGCAGAGCCCGGCATCGCCTCGCGCAGTGCGGCCAGACGCTCCCAGGGATCCTCGCCCAGGAACCGCAGCGCCACGTCGTAGGTCGCGCCGCCCCAGCACTCGACGCTGAGCAGGCCGGGCGTCGCACGCGCCACGGCCGGGGCAGCCGCGACGAGGTCGCGGGTGCGAACCCGGGTGGCGAGCAGGGACTGGTGCGCGTCCCGGAAGGTCGTGTCGGTGATGGCCACCGGTCCGGCCTCCCGGAGCGCACGGGCGAAACCCTCCGGGCCGCGGTCCCGCAGCACCGAACGCCAGGCGACGACGTCGCCGCCCTCGTGCCGGCCGACGTGCGGCAGCTTCGTCCGCGGCGACACGGTGATCCGCGCCTCACCGTGGGGACGGTTCACGGTGACGTCGGCGAGCCAGCTCAGCAGCTTCGTGCCGCGGTCGCCGCCCTGCGGGCGCTGCAGCAGGTGCGGCCGCTCGTCGATGAAGGACGTCGCGACGCCGCCGGCGAGGAAGTCGGGCTCGGCGAGCACGGCCTGCAGGAACGGGATGTTGGTGCTCACGCCGCGGATCCGGAACTCCGCCAGGGCGCGCCGGGCCCGCCGCACCGCCGTCGGGAAATCTGCGCCGCGGGCGATCAGCTTCACGAGCATGGAGTCGAAGTGCGGGCTGATGGACGCGCCGGCGTGCGCCGTGCCGCCGTCCAGCCGGATCCCGGCCCCGCCCGGCGACCGGTAGGTGTTGATGATCCCGGTGTCCGGCCGGAATCCGTTCGCCGGGTCCTCGGTGGTGATGCGGCACTGCAGTGCCGCGCCGTGCAGCTGGATCTTGTCCTGGGTGAGGCCGAGGTCTGCCAGGCTCTCCCCCGCCGCGATCCGCAACTGCGCCTGGACGAGGTCGACGTCGGTGACCTCCTCGGTGACCGTGTGCTCGACCTGGATGCGCGGGTTCATCTCGATGAACACGTGCCGGCCGGCGTTCTCCCCCGCCGTGTCGAGCAGGAACTCGACCGTGCCCGCGTTGACGTAGCCCACCTGCCGGGCGAACGCCACAGCGTCCCGGCACAGGGCCTCCCGGACGCCCCCGTCCAGAGCCGGAGCCGGGGCGATCTCGACGACCTTCTGGTGCCGGCGCTGGACGGAGCAGTCCCGCTCGAAGAGGTGCACGGTCGTCGCCGGCGGCGTCCGCCAGGACCTGCACCTCGATGTGGCGGGGACGCAGGACGGCCTGCTCGAGGAACAGCGTCGCGTCGCCGAACGCACCTTCGGCCTCGCGCATCGCCGTCTCGAGCGCTTCCCGCAGTCCGGCCGGGTCCTCGACCCGCCGCATCCCGCGTCCCCCGCCGCCGGCGACGGCCTTGGCGAACACCGGGTAGCCGATCTCGCGCCGCGGCCGCCACGAGCTCGTCGACGTCCGCGGACGGGGCCGAGGAGCGCAGCACGGGAACGCCCGCCGCCCGGGCCGCCTCGACCGCGCGCACCTTGTTCCCGGCCATCGCCAGTACCCGCGGCGGCGGCCCGACGAAGGTGATGCCCGGCCGCCTCGCACGCACTGGCCAGGCCGGGGTTCTCGGACAGGAAGCCGTAGCCCGGGTAGACGGCGTCCGCTCCGGCCTCGCGCGCGACCCGGATGATCTCGGCGATGTCCAGGTAGGCCCGCACCGGGTGGCCGCGCTCGCCGATCAGGTACGCCTCGTCGGCCTTGGTGCGGTGCACCGCGTTGCGGTCTTCCCAGGGGAAGACGGCGACGGTGCGGATGCCGAGCTCGTAGGCGGCACGGAAGGCCCGGACGGCGATCTCCCCGCGGTTGGCGACGAGCAGCGTGGAGAACATGGCGCTCACGGTAGCGAGCGGCCGCGCACGCCGCCGCCGGGTCCGTTTCCCGGACGGGTAGGGCCGAACGGGGCAATGTGACGCATCAGGTGCAGCGCTCCGTGCTGTCTTCGTGACACCATGACCTCTCGTAGTGCGTTCGAGCCGCGGGGGCGGCCACGCAGAGGGGCAGCGACACGGAGCGTGGAATGACGGAGCCGGCGCCGGTCAGCGCAACGGTGCGCCGCATGCTCGTCGGCGCACAGCTGCGTCGCCTCCGCGAGGACAAGGGGATCACGCGCGCCGAGGCCGGCTACACGATCCGTGCCTCCGAGTCGAAGATGAGCCGGCTCGAGCTGGGCCGGGTGGCCTTCAAGGAGCGGGACGTCAGCGACCTGCTCATGCTCTACGGAGTCACGAACCCCGAGGCGCGGGACGCCGTGCTGGCCCTCCTCGAGGACGCGAACCGTCCCGGCTGGTGGCGTGAGTACGAGGACGTCATGCCGGGGTGGTTCCAGAACTATGTCGGCCTGGAGGCGGCGGCCCAGATTCTCCGGACGTACGAGACCCACTTCGTGCCCGGCCTCCTGCAGACGCCCGAGTACGCGCGGGCCGTGCTGGCCTCGACCACACCCCCACTCACCGGGCGGGACCTGGACCGGGCAGTCACGCTGCGGACCACGCGCCAGCAGGTCCTCAGCCGACCCGACCCACTACGGGTCTGGGCGGTCGTCGACGAGTCGGCGCTGCGTCGGGAGGTCGGCGGCCCTGACGTCCACCGGGCTCAGCTGGAGCACCTGCTCGCCCTCACGGAGCAGCGGAACATCGCGCTGCAGGTCCTGCCCATGAGCACCGGGGTGCACGCTGGGGGTGGCGCCTTCAGCCTGCTGCGCTTCGCGGACCCCGATCTGCCCGATGTCGTCTACGTCGAGCACCTGCTCGGTGCGCTCTACATGGACAAGCTCGAGCACGTCGACCGGTACACCGAGGTCATGGATCGGCTCAGCGTGTACAGCCTGACGCCGGAGGCCACGCACGACCTCGTGGCCAAGATGATCAGCGACGGCTGAGGTCCCGATCACCAACGGAACCCTCACGTCCTCTTAACACCGGTTTGATTCCTCTCATCAGCTTTCGCTTGCAGCTGCATGTGCACGGCCACTAGCGTGCTCCTTGTGCAGATGCGAGAGCAGCTGCATGTGCAGCCGGGGGGTCACCCGCGATGACTACCACCCGCAGTGAGGAGCACCAAAAATCATGAACAACGGTGTGCGCGCGAGCGACATCCCCGGGGTCCGGTGGCGCAAGAGCAGCCGCAGCGGCGCCGGCAACTGCGTGGAGCTCGCCGAGCTCGCGCCCCACGGCCCGGTTGCGGTTCGCAACTCCCGGTTTCCTGACGGCCCTGCCCTGGTGTACAGCCGCTCGGAGATCGAGGCGCTGCTGCTCGGCGTCAAGGATGGGGACTTCGACGACCTCCTGAGCTGACCCGCCCATCCCCCAGCCCGCGCGGCGGGTCGGAGACTCCCGCTCCCGGCCCGCCGCGCGTCTCCATGTGCGGCTACACCGACGTTGCCCGTCTCGGAGCTGCTCGCGGCGCCCGGCGAACCCGTTCCATGGGCGCCGAGGGAACCCTTCGCGACGGAGCGCCGCCTCCGCCTGCCTGCGGGCTCACAGCAGTCCCCGCCCAGGAGGATCGCCCGTTCTCGACGCTGGGTTGAGCACCTGTCTACGCAAAGTGGTGGGTCTGGGCTTACCCCAGCACTCCTCGGGTACGCTCTAGGCCGAACGGACGATGCACGCACCAGGACAACTCAATGCACAAGGGGCTACCGAAGCCGCGATCGGAGGACCTCTGTGACTCAGCAGGAGCAGCTCGACGTGACCATCGCGTCGTCTGCACGGGTCTACGACTACTTGCTAGGGGGCAAGACCAACTTCGAGGCCGACCGCAAGCTGGCCGGACAACTCATCGAGCGATTGCCGGCTCTGCCGATCATGTTCAGGGCCCAGCGCGACCTGGTCGGCCGGATCGTGCGTCACCTCGCGCTCGAGCACGGTGTGCGTCAGTTCCTCGACATCGGCACCGGCATCCCCACCTCGCCGAACGTGCACGAGATCGCCCAGGCGATCGACCCGGCGTCCAGGGTGGTGTACGTCGACAACGACCCGATCGTCCTGGCTCATGCGCGTGCCCTCATGCGCGGGAGCGCCGAGGGCAGGACCCGCTTCCTGGCGGCCGACCTGAGAGCCCCCGACGGGATACTCCAGCATCCCGACCTGGCCACGACGCTCGACACCACCAAACCCATCGGCGTGCTGCTGATCGGGATCATCCACAACATCCGGGACGACGAGCATCCGTACGACAGCGTTCGTCGCATCGTCGACTGGCTCCCTGCTGGCAGCTACGTCGCGATCAGCACGCCGTCCGCCGACTTCGATCCGGACAGGATGAACGAGATCGCCCGGATGAGCGTGCGGTCGGGACTGCCGGTCGTCCCCCGAAGCAAGGCAGAGCTCGGGCAGTTCTTCCAGGGCCTCGATCTCCTCCCTCCCGGCATCGTCCCCCTGCTCGGGTGGCAGCCGGACAGTGAACCGGAGGACGTCGACGCCGTCCACGGATGGGTGGGCGCGGGGCGCAAGCCGTAGCCGCGGGCGAGCAGGACCGAGTTCGTCGAAAGGCAGTCGGGCGGTCGCCGTCACGTCAGGCGGCGGCGCCGCTCGGCGAGCAGCCGCCGCTCCGCCTCGAAGACCAGACCGGCCAGCCGGTCGCGATCCAGTGGGGCCAGGTCGAGGAACCGCACCTGCAGGGCGCCGTCGTACCGGACGACCTCGACGACCGCGGGCGCCAGCTCGTCGCCCGGCAGGGTCAGCTCTGCGTAGAGGCGGGACCCCGCCTCCGGCGGCGTCCGCAGGCCCGGCAGTTCGAAGCGGGCGCCTCCCGCGGACACGTCGAGAGTGTGGCCGGTCTGGACGACACCGCGCAGGGCCTGCTCGCCCCGCGCGTCGAGCGCCGCGACGCGGACCGGCAGGTGGAGCTCGCCGCGCACGTCCTGACGCCGCTGTCCCTGCTCGGGATCCGTGAGGGTGCCGGTCGGCTCGTCGGCTCGACCGGCCTCCAGCACCAGTCCGTCCTCCGCGAGCGCGAGCCGTGCGGGCAGCCGGACCGTGCCCCCGGCGGGCCCGGCCAGCTCGAGGACGCCCGTCACCTTGCCCAGCCGCCCGGCGGGCGCCAGGACGTGCAGGCGCCAGGCGCCGACGAGCTCGCCCGGCCGCAGCACGCGCAGGGCGACCTGGCCGTCCGACGTGCGCAGGACGACACGGTCCCCCGCTGACACGGCGACCACGCTGGTGACTCTCCCTCCGGCTGGTTCGTTCCTGGCTCCAATCGAGAGTGTCGGCGGGCACGGCGGGGCGGGCGAGCCGGCGGGGACGCGGCTCACCCGGTCAGGGCAACGGGAGCGACGGGCGGGACGGCAACCTCGAGTGCCCGCGGACCGGGTAGGGGTGCGCCAGGAACGCCGGGCTCGCGGGTCGAACGGATCGAACGGATCGAACGGATCGAACGGAGGAGCCGCTCAGGGCACCGGCCAGGTGTGGACCGGTTCGTTGGCGTGCATGCCCTCGAGGTAGAGGTCGAGCATCCGGGTGAGGGCCTCACGGCGGGACATCCCCCGCTCCTCCAGGGCGTGCACTGTCTCGGCCTGCCAGGAGGCGCCGTTGCGGCCCGTCTTGACCCGCTGCTCGATGACGCCGAGGAGGCGGTCGCGCACCGCGGCGTCCACGCCCCAGCGCTCCAGCCCCTCGTGCGCCATCGGGAGCAGGCGGCGCAGCATGAGCTCCTCGACGGTGACCTCGCCGATCCCCGGCCAGTACAGCGCCGCATCCAGGCCGAGCCGGGCTCCCTCGCGGAAGTTCTCGTCGGCCGTGGGAAAGGTCATCTTGACCAGACGGGCCGCTCGTCGTCCGCGAGCACACGCAGCGCGCCGTAGTAGAAGGCCGCGTTCGCGAGCACGTCGACCACGGTCGGGCCGGCCGGCAGCACCCGGTTCTCCACCCGCACGTGCGGGAGCCCGTCCACGACCTCGTACACCGGCCGGTTCCAGCGGTAGATCGTGCCGTTGTGCAGGCGCAGCTCCTGCAGCCGCGGGGGCCGGCCGTTCTCGAACTCCGCCACCGGGTCCTCGTCGCTCACCTCCGGCAGCAGGGCCTGGAAGTAGCGGACGTTCTCCTCGAACAGGTCGAAGATCGACGTGATCCATCGCTCCCCGAACCACACCCGCGGGCGCACGCCCTGGTTCTTCAGCTCTTGCGGCCGGGTGTCCGTGGACTGTGCGAAGAGCTCGATCCGGGTCTCGCGCCACAGCTCCCGGCCGAAGAAGAACGGCGAGTTGGCGCCGAGGGCGACCTGAGGCCCCGCCAGCACCTGGGCCGCGTTCCAGTGCCGGGCGAAATCGGTGGGAGCTATCTGCAGGTGCAGTTGGACGCTGGTGCAGGCCGACTCGGGCGCGAGCGTCGAGGCGTAGAGGCTGAGCCGCTCCACGCCGTGGATGTCCAGGTGCACGTCCTCGCCCCGGGCCGCGAACACCATGTCGTTGAGGGCGCTGTACCGGGGCGACGGGCTCATCCAGTCCGGACGAGCGAGGTGCTCGGTCATGAGCGTGGGCAGGATCCCGATCATGACGATGTCGGCGCCGCGCACGCCGGCCTTCTCCTCGGCATGGTTGAGCGAGGCGCGCAGGTCCTCCTCCAGGCCGACCATCGCGCCGCCCTTGAGCGGGCGCGGCGGCACGTTCAGCTCGATGTTGTAGGCGCCGAGCTCGGTCTGGAAGGCAGGGTCCGCGATCTCCTCGAGGACCGCCACGTTGCCCAGGAACGGCTGGCGCTGCTCGTCGACCAGGTTGAGCTCGACCTCGAGCCCGGTCATCGGGTTCTCCTCGTCGCTCTCGAACGTTGCGGAGCTGAGCATGCGCTCGAAGACGTCGAGGCAGAGCTGCACCTTCTCGCGGTAGCGCTGCCGTTCTTCGCGCGAGTAGTGCCCGGCGGTGATCTCATCGCCCATCTGCTGAGTCGACCACATCCGGGCCGTTCGGGCCAGAGGTCCTCGCCCCGGTCCCGATCCCCGGACGTCGGTCAGCGCCGGGGCACGCCCTCCAGCAGGGCGGGCCGGGCGAGCAGCCAGGTCCCGGCCCCCGCCAGCACGGTGAGGACGCCGGCTCCCGCGAGGCCCGCGCGTGCTCCGACCAGTGCCACCACGACGCCGGCCGCGGCCAGCCCGGCGAGGTTCAGAGCCTGTAGGACTGCGGCCACGGCCGCGAAGGCCCGGCCGCGCTCGGCGTCCGGGACCCGGATCCGGACGAGCGCGCGGATGCAGACGTTCTGGACGGCGTTGGCCGCGCCGCCCAGGAGCCAGGCCGCGACCAGCGCCGCGAGCAGCACGACGGCGCCGGTGAGCATCAGGGCGAGCCCCATGGCGACCCCGGCGAGAGACAGTGCGGCGAGCAGGGCGCGCTCGCCGTCCAGCCGGCCCGCGAGGATCCCGGCGGGGACGCCGGCGAGCGGCCAGCAGGCCGTGACGAACCCATAGACGGCGGGCGACGCCCCGAGGTCTCCGAGGACGTAGAAGACCTCCGCGACGTTCACGACGATCGACGCGAGGATGACCAGCCCGAGCCCGGCGACGCCGACGCGGAGCACCCGGTCACTGCGCAGGATCGACAGACCGGTCCACACCGACCCCTTGGGGCGTCCGGCACCGGCCAGGACCGCCTCGGCGGCGGGGTTCCGCTGGGTCCGGATCAGCGCGACCGCCGCGGCGAGCACCAGGAAGGAGAGGCCGTCGGCGAGCAGGGCACCGCGGACGCCGGCGGCCTCGACGAGGACGCCGGCGAGGGCGGCGCCGGCCAGGAAGCCACCCTGGCTGACGGCGGACCACCATCCGTAGGCACGAGTCGCGCGCTCCTCCCCGCTGATGCGTGGCAACAGCGCCTGCACCGTGGGGTTGGCCACGCTCATGCCGGCTCCCGCGACCGCCAGGGCGACCAGCAGCCAGGCCTGGCGCCCGGGGGTGAGGGCGGCCGTGGCGAGCAGGACGGCACCGGCCTGAACGGCCAGCGCGACCACGAGCAGCTCGCGGTTGCGAACCCGGTCGACCAGAGCGCCGGCCGGGGCCGCCAGCAGCACCACCGGGGCGATCTCTGCGGCGAACGCGGCGGCGACCCACCCCGACCCGAGCGGACGCAGGTGGATGAGGACGGCGACGGCGGTCAGGGCGGACCCCGCTATCGACACCAGGCCGCCGCCGAGCAGCAGCGCGAGGTCGCGCCGGGGCCGCTGCTCCGCCATGCGCGCGAGTCTGCCCGAGCCTTCGGCCGGGGGATCGTTGACGTCGCCGGGCGGCCCGTCGTCCACCGGCGAGGCGCTCGTCACGTCGTCCACAGTCCTGGCGCGGCACCCACGGATGACCTTGGAACCTTCCTAGAGTCGGGGCCGTGCGGATCCTCCACACCTCCGACTGGCACCTCGGTCGCTCGTTCCATCGGGTCGGCATGCTGGACGCCCAGGCCGCGGTGATCGACCACCTGATCGAGGTGGTGCGCGCCGAGGCCGTGGACGCCGTCGTGGTCGCGGGTGACGTCTACGACCGCGCCCTACCGGGGGTCGAGGTGGTGGCGCTGCTCGACCAGGCGCTGGCCCGCCTCGCCGATACGGGCGCGGCGGTCGTGCTCTCCAGTGGGAACCACGACTCGCCCCGCCGGCTGGGCTTCGCAGCACGCCTGCTGGAGCGCTCACGGGTCCACGTGCGGACCGATCCGGCCCGGTGCGGGGACCCTGTGCTGCTCGAGGACCGCTACGGCGCCGTGGCGGTGTACCCGCTGCCCTACCTCGAGCCGGCCCTCGCCGGGCCCGCCCTCGGGTGCGGACCGGGCGCGGGGCACGAGGCGGTGCTGAGGGCGGCTATGGACGCCGTCCGCGCCGACCTGGCAACGCGACCCGCGGGTACCAGGACGGTCGTGTCCGCCCACGCGTTCGTCGTCGGCGGCGAGCCGAGCGACAGCGAGCGGGACATCAGCGTGGGCGGTGTGGGCGCAGTGCCGGCCGGCCTCTTCGCCGGCGTCGAGTACGTGGCTCTCGGGCACCTGCACGGGCGGCAGCGGCTGGCCGAGACGGTCAGGTACTCCGGCTCCCCGCTGGCCTACTCGTTCTCCGAGCACGCGCACACCAAGGGCTCGTGGCTGGTGGAGCTCGGGCCGGCGGGTGTCGAGCGCGTGGACGCGGTGGAGGCGCCGGTCCCCCGCCGGCTGGCGGTGCTCAACGGACCCTTGGACACGATCCTCACGGACCCGGCCCTCGATCGGCACGAGGACGCCTGGTGCCAGGTCACGCTGACGGACGACGAGCGGCCGGCCGAGGCGATGACGCGGGTGCGCACGCGCTTCCCGCACACCCTCGAACTGCGTTTCGACCCGGTCTCCGGGCCCTCAGCGGGCACCTACACGCGGCGGATCGCCGAGCAGGACGACCTCGGGTTGTGCTGCGGGTTCCTCGAGCACGTGCGGAGACGGCCGCCCAGCGACGCCGAGCGAGAGTTGCTCTCGGCGGCGGTCGAGGGCGCCCGGGTCGCCCTGGCGCGCGAGAGCGGGGTCGCACCGCTCCGGGCCGGCCGCCCGCTGGCAGGCGACCAGACCCGCGGCCGGCGCGGCCGCCAGAGCCAGAGCGAGGAGCGGGTGGCAGGGTGAGGGTGCACCGGCTGCGGGTGACGGCCTTCGGGCCGTTCGCCGGTTCCGCCGAGGTCGATCTCGACGCGCTCGCGACCGGCGGCCTCTTCCTGCTGCACGGCCCGACGGGTGCCGGCAAGACGAGCGTGCTGGACGCCGTCTGCTTCGCGCTGTACGGCACCGTTCCGGGCGACCGCCAGGGCGGCCGCCTGCGCAGCGACCACGCCGCCCCGGGCGTCGCTCCCGAGGTCGTGTGCGAGTTCACCGCTGCCTGCCGCCGGCTGGAGGTCACCCGTTCTCCCGCCTGGGAGCGGCCGAAGCGGAGGGGAACCGGCACGACCACCGAGCAGGCCCGCGTGCTGGTCCGGGAGCTGCGCGACGGCGCCTGGGTGCCCGTCACGAGCCGGGTCGACGAGGCGGGGGACGTCCTGCACGACGCCCTCGGCCTCGGCGTCGACCAGTTCACGAAGCTCGTGCTGCTGCCGCAGGGCGACTTCGCCGCGTTCCTGCGGGCCGACGCCGAGACCCGCCGCCACCTGCTCGAACGACTCTTCGGCACCGACCGCTTCGCCGGCGTCCAGCAATGGTTGCGCGAGTCGCAGGCCGGCCTGCGACAAGAGGTCGAGGCCGCCCGCGAGCGCGTTGCCCACCTGCTGGCCCGGGCCGACCAGGCCGGCGGCACGGTGGGTGCCCACTCCGCCGCCGACGAACCGCTGGATCGGCTCGCCGAGGTGCGGGCGGGGGTCGCGGCAAGGCTGGAGGAGGCGCGGGCGGCCCGGGTGGCGGCGCAGGAGCGCGCGCGGCATGCGGTCGGGGAGCATCAGGCGGCCCTCACCACGGCGGCGCTGCAGGCACGCCAGCTGGAACTGGTGCAGCAGCAGGCTCAGCTGCGAGCAGGCGACGCGGTGAACGCCGATCGCCGGGCGCGGCTGGCGGCGGCAGCACGCGCCGCCGGGCTGGCCAGGTGGCTCGATCCGCTCGCGGCCGCACGGGCGCGCTCGTCCGGGGCGCTGGCCACCATGGACGCCGCCCTGGTCGAGGTGGCCCGGGCAGAGGCGCTTTCGGCCGGCGATCCGACCGGCCTGCCCGTCGACGGAACCGGCGAGGCGGCGGAGGTACCGGACGACGCCGCCCTGCTGGAGCGCCGCCGGTCCGCCTTCGAGCTGGTCGGCGAGCTCGCAGCCGTCGAGCGCCAGGTCCCCGAGGAGGGCGCCCTGACGCGGCAGCTGACGCAGGTGCGGACTGCCGCCGAGGCCCTCGCCGCGGAGCGCGACGATGCCGAGGGCGTCATCGCGCGCTGCGACGAGCGGCTGCGCGAGGTTGCGGGGCAACTCGTCACCGCCCGCGCGCAGGCCGCGCTGCTGGGCGCCGCGCAGGCCAGGCTCGAGCAGGCGCAGGGAGTGCTGCGCGCGGCTCGTGAGAGCCAGCAGCAGGCCGCGCTGGCGGAAGGCCTGCAGACGCAGGCAGGCCAGTTGCGGCGGGACCGCGACGACGCCCGCGAGGCGTGGCTCGACCTGCGGGAGCGCCGGCTGCGCGGCATCGCGGCCGAGCTCGCCCTGACCCTCGCGGACGACGCCCCTTGCCCGGTCTGCGGCAGCCCCGAGCACCCGGCGCCCGCGGCACCGAGCCCCGGCGGCGTCGACGAGGCAGCCGAGCGGGCGGCCGAACATCTCGTCTTGGCTGCTCAGGAGGCCCTCGCCCGCTGCGAGGCGGAGCTCGCCAGTGCCCTCGCTCTGGCCGCCGCCGCGGCCGAGGCGGCCGGCGCGACGGATCCTGACCAGGCGGGGCGCGCCTGCGCGGACCTCGAGCACGACGTCGCCACGGCCCGTGCCGCCGGTGCCCGCGTCTCCCGCCTCGAGACAACGGTCGCCGCCGCCGAGCAGGAGCGCACGGTCGCGACCGCTCGGCGGGACCGCGCCGCGGCGACGCAGGCCGAGATCTCCGCCGAGCTCGCCGGCGTGGAGGATCGGGTGGGCCGGCTCCGGCGGCTCGTGGCCGGCGCCGCCGCGGGACACCCGAGCGTGGCCGCCCGGCGCGCCGCGGTGGCGCGGGCGGCGGAGGCTGCCGAGGCGCTGCTGGCCGCCCGGGCCGAGGTCCACGCGGCCACCGAACACCTTGCCGAGGTGACGAGGTCCGCAGCGGGCGCCGCCGAGGACGCGGGCTTCCCAGACCTCGAGGCGGCCTGCGCCGCCGCGATGCCGGAGGACGAGGTGGAGCAGCTGGAACGCGAGTGCGCCGGGCACGAGCGGGAGTCGGCCGTCGTCGGCGCAGCCCTCGAGGACGCCGCGCTCGTCGCGGCTGCGGCCGCGCCGCCGGCTCGGCCGAGTGCGTTGTCCGTCGCCGCCGACCTGGCCCGAGCGGACGACGAGGCGGCGGCGTCAGCCCTCGACCGGTGCCTGACGGCCGCCTCGGCCGTGGCGGAGCTGGAAGCCACCCTGCGCGAGCACCTGACCGCCACGGCTCCTGTCCTCGAGCGGTACCGCCTCGAATCGGAGCTGGCGCGCTGCCTCGACGGCACCGGTGGTGACAACACGCTCCGGATGAGCCTGTCGTCCTACGTTCTGGCCGCGCGGCTCGAGCAGGTCGCAGCGGCGGCGAGTGAGCGGCTGCAGCTCATGTCCGCGGGCCGCTACGCGCTCGTCCACTGCGACGCGGCCGAGCGGGGCCGTGGTCGCTCCGGCCTGGCGCTGCGAGTCGTCGACGCCTGGACGGGCCGGCAGCGTGACACCGCCAGCCTCTCGGGCGGGGAGTCGTTCTACACCTCGCTGGCGCTCGCGCTGGGCCTCGCGGACGTCGTGACCGCCGAGGCCGGGGGTGCGACGGTCGAGACCCTCTTCGTCGACGAGGGCTTCGGCTCGCTCGACGAGGACACCCTCGGTGAGGTCATGGACGTGCTCGACGGGCTACGCACCGGCGGCCGCGTGGTCGGGCTCGTGAGCCACGTCCCTGACCTGCGCGACCGCATCCCCGCCCGGCTCGAGGTGGTCAAGACCCGGGCGGGCTCGACGCTGCGCCAGGCCTCGGCCTGACCCTTAGGGTGCAACGCGTGACCAACCGGGCAGGCGGCGATCCCTGGTGGCGCACGGCCGTCGTCTACCAGGTCTACCCTCGCAGCTTCGCGGACGCCGACGGCGACGGCGTGGGCGACCTGCGCGGGATCCTCGCGCACTTGGACCATCTCGAGGCGCTCGGCGTCGACGTGCTCTGGCTGTCGCCGGTCTACCCCTCCCCGCAGGAGGACAACGGCTACGACATCAGCGACTACCAGGACGTCGACCCGCTGTTCGGGACGCTCGCCGACCTCGACGAGCTCATCGCCGGCCTGCACGCCCGCGGCATCCGCCTCGTGCTCGACCTCGTCGTGAACCACACCTCGGCGGCGCACCCCTGGTTCCGGGAGTCCCGCTCGTCGCGCACCGACCCGAAGCGGGACTGGTACTGGTGGCGGCCGCCGCGTCCCGGGTTCGAGGCGGGGGCCACGGGCGCGGAGCCGACGAACTGGCGGTCGTCCTTCTCCGGTCCCGCCTGGGCCTACGACGAGGCGACCGGGGAGTACTACCTGCACCTCTTCGCCGTCGGGCAGCCGGACCTCAACTGGGAGAACCCGGAGGTCAGGACGGCCATCCACGCGATGATGCGGTGGTGGCTCGACCGCGGGGTCGACGGCTTCCGGATGGATGTCATCAACTTCATCTCGAAAGACCCCGCGCTCCCCGACGGCCGCGTCGTCGCCGGGGCCGCCGGTGGCACGGCACCGGACGGGCTCGCGGACGGGACGGCCGCGTACGTCTGCGGTCCTCGGATCCACGAATACCTGGCTGAGATGCACCGGGAGGTCTTCGCGGACCGGCCCGGGACGTTCCTGTCGGTCGGGGAGATGCCCGGCGTCACCGTCGACGAGGCCCGCCTGTTCACCGATCCCGGCCGGGGCGAGGTGGACATGGTCTTCCAGTTCGAGCACGTCCAGGTGGACCAGGGCGCCACGAAGTGGGACCACCGGCCGCTGCACCTGCCGGCCCTCAAGGCGATCATGGCGCGCTGGCAGGCGGGTCTCGCCGACGTCGGCTGGAACAGCTTGTACTGGTGCAACCACGACCAGCCGCGGGTGGTCTCCCGCTTCGGGGACGACGGCGCCCACCGCGTCGCCTCCGCGAAGGCGCTCGCCACCGTGCTGCACCTCCACCGCGGAACGCCCTACGTCTACCAGGGCGAGGAACTCGGGATGGCGAACGCGCCCTTCCCCCAACCGCACAATCTGCGCGACGTCGAATCCGTCAACTACTACCGGTCGCAGGTGGCGGCCGGCCGAGATCCAGCCGAGGTCATGGCGGAGATCCGGCCCGTCAGCCGCGACAACGCGCGGACGCCCATGCAGTGGACCGGGGGGCCGGACGCGGGATTCTGCCCACCGGGCGTGACGCCCTGGATCGCTGTCGATCCCGACCATGTGTCGGTCAACGCGGCTGCCCAGCGGGACGACCCCGAGTCGGTGTTCGCGCACTACCACCGGCTCGTCGAGCTCCGTCACACTGAGCCCGTCGTCGCGCTCGGCGACTTCACGATGCTGCTGCCCGACGACGAGGCGGTCTACGCGTTCACCCGGGAACTCGACGGCGTCCGGCTGCTGGTGCTCGCCCACTGGGGCGCGGGAGAGGTGAAGGTCGACGTCCCGGACGGCGGCGCCTGGGCCGATGCCGAGGTGGTGCTGGGCTCGGGCAGCGGGCAGGCGCCGGCGAGGGTCGGGACGGACGGCACCTGGCGGCCGGGGCCCTGGGACGCCGTCGTGCTGCGCCTGCCGCACTGAGGCGAGGAGCGGCTCGGTACGGTGGGTCGCCATGACGTCCGACCCCTTCGCCGAGCTCAAGCGCGAGGTGCTCGACCGGCTGCATCACCGGCTGTCCGGCCCGCGCACGGAGATCGAGCAGGAGATCCGGCAGACGCTGCAGGAAGTTCTCGCAACCGTAGAGACGCGGGTCAGCGCCCGGGACCGTGCCCGGACCGCGAACGAGCTGCATGACGGCCTCGACGCCTGAGCCGTCCGGCGCACGACCCGACGGTGAGCTGTGGGACGTCGTGGTCGTCGGAGCCGGCCCCGCGGGGAGCAGCGCCGCGCTGGCCGCCGTCCGCGCCGGCGCCCGGACCCTGATCCTCGATCGCGCCCTCTTTCCCCGCTACAAGACCTGCGGCGGGGGCCTCGTCGGCGCGACCCTCACCGCGCTGCCCCGCGACCTGTCGGTGCCGGTTCGCGGCGGTGGTCGACACGGCGACGTTCTCGTTCGCCCGCGCCCGCGAGGTGACGCGGCGGGCGCGGGTGCCGCTGCTGGGGATGGTGAACAGGGCCGAGTTCGACGAGGCCCTGCTGCGGCAGGCGGAGCGCGCCGGCGCCGCCGTCCGGGAGGGCGTCGTGGTGTCGGGAGTGCGGGAGGACGTGGACGCCGTCCGCGTGCTCACCCGCAGCGGCGAGATCCGCGCTCGTCGCGTGGTCGGAGCCGACGGCAGCGCGAGCAGGCTCGCCCGGCATGTCGGCGTCCGCACGGACCAGGTGGACCTGGGCCTGGAGGTGGAGCTGGAGGCGGGCGCGCACGGCGCCCGATGGCGGCGGCGCGTGCACATGGACTGGGGATCGATGCGGGGCGGGTACGGCTGGCTGTTCCCGAAGGGCGACCGGCTGACCGTCGGCGTGATCGCGGCGCGTGGCGGCGCCGAGGACCAGCGCGGCTACCTCGACCGGTACCTGGCCGCCCTCGGGCTGACGGACGCCCGCGTGCTGCACGACTCGGGCCACCTGACCCGGTGCCGGACGCCCGACTCCCCCGTCGGCCGCGGCCGCGTGCTGCTGGCCGGGGACGCCGCCGGCCTGCTCGAGCCGTGGACGCGCGAGGGGATCTCGTTCGCCGTGCGCTCGGGTGCGGCGGCGGGGCGCTTCTCGGCGTCCGCGGCTCGCACCGGCGACGACGACGGGGCGCTGGCCGGCTACCGGAGGTGGGTGGAGGCGGCGCTGGCACCGGAGATGGCCGCCGGGCGGGAGCTGCTCGCGGCGTTCGTCGCCCGCCCGGCGCTCGTCCACACCCTGATGGCCCGGACGGCTCCGGGCTGGGCGGCGTTCCGGCGGATGTGCCTCGGGTCGACGTCGACGACGACGTTGGACCGCCACCCGCTCCTGCGGGCGGCGGTCAAGGCCGCCACTCCCCCCGACGATCAAGGAAAAGTCAGGTGTTCGCGCGATTACCCAACTTTTCCTTGATCCCTAACTTTTCCTTGATCGTCGTTTTTGGGAGGGGTCAGTCGGTGAAGGCCTCCGGGGACGGGCAGGCGCAGACGAGGTTCCTGTCGCCGTAGGCGCCGTCGATGCGCCGGACCGGCGCCCAGTACTTGCCGCGCCGGTCGACGCCGGCCGGGTAGACGGCCTCTTCGCGCGTGTACGGGTGCGTCCACTCGGCGACCAGGCTGGCCGCCGTGTGCGGTGCGTTCGCCAGCGGGTTGTCGTCCTTCGGCCAGCGCCCCGCCGCCACCTCGTCGATCTCGTTCCGGATGGCGAGCATCGCGTCGCAGAACCGGTCGATCTCCGCGAGGTCCTCGCTCTCGGTCGGCTCCACCATGAGCGTGCCGGCGACGGGGAACGACATCGTCGGCGCGTGGAAGCCGTAGTCGATGAGCCGCTTGGCGACGTCGTCGACGCTCACGCCGGTGGCCTTGGTGAGAGGCCGCAGGTCGAGGATGCACTCGTGCGCGACGAGCCCGTCGCGGCCCGTGTAGAGCACCGGGTAGTGCTCGCGCAGCCGGGCGGCGACGTAGTTCGCCGCCAGGACGGCGACCTCGCTGGCACGGGTGAGCCCGTCCGGGCCCATCATCCGCAGGTAGGCCCAGGAGATCGGCAGGATTCCCGCGGAGCCGAACGGAGCGGCGGCGACCGGCCCCACCCCGGTCCCGGACCGGCCTCGGGGTCCAGCGGGTGGTTCGGCAGGAACGGCGCCAGGTGTGCGCGCACCGCCACCGGCCCGACCCCGGGGCCTCCCCCGCCGTGGGGGATGCAGAAGGTCTTGTGCAGGTTCAGATGGCTGACGTCCGCGCCGAACCGCCCGGGCCGGGCGAGCCCGACGAGCGCGTTGAGGTTCGCCCCGTCGACGTAGACCTGCCCACCGGCGTCGTGCACCGTCGCGCACAAGTCGGCGACGGCCTCTTCGAAGACCCCGTGGGTGGACGGGTAGGTGATCATGATGGCGGCGAGCCGCTCGCCGTGCTGGGAGATCTTCGCGCGCAGGTCGTCGAGGTCGACGTCCCCGTTCTCACCGGTGGCGACCACGACCACCCGCAGCCCCGCCATCACCGCGCTGGCGGCGTTCGTCCCGTGCGCGCTCGACGGGATGAGGCAGACGTCCCGGTGGTCCTCGCCCCGGGAGCGGTGGTACGCCCGGATGGCCAGCAGACCGGAGAACTCGCCCTGGGACCCGGCGTTGGGCTGCAGGCTGACGGCGTCGTAGCCGGTGATCGCAGCCAGCCGGCGCTCGAGATCGGCGATGAGCGAACGGGTCCCCTCGGCCTGATCGGCGGGCGCGAACGGGTGCAGGTCGGCGAACTCCGGCCAGGTGACCGGCACCATCTCGGCCGTCGCGTTGAGCTTCATCGTGCACGAGCCGAGCGGGATCATGCCCCGGTCGAGCGCGTAGTCGAGGTCGGCGAGGCGGCGCAGGTACCGCAGCATCGCCGTCTCGGAGCGGTGGGTGTTGAAGACCGGGTGCCGCAGGTACGCCGAGGTCCGCAGCAGGGCCGCAGGCAGCGCCCCCTCGCCCTCGCCGTCCGCGTCCAGGGGCTGTGCGTCCATTGGCACGTCGAAGGCCTCGGCCACGAGGCGGAGGTGTTCGGCGGTGGTCGTCTCGTCGCAGCTGATGCCGACCTCGTCCGGGCCGGCCTGACGCAGCAGGACGCCCCGGGCGCGGGCTGCCGCGACGACGTCCGCCGCCCGGCCCGGCACTCGCGCGAGCACCGTGTCGAAGAAGGAGTCGTGCACGACCTCGATCCCGCCGTCCCGAAGGGCGGTGGCGAGAGCGTCGGCGGCGCGCGCGACCCGGCCCGCGATCCGGCGCAGCCCCTGCGGGCCGTGGTAGACGGCGTACATCGACGCCATCACGGCGAGGAGCACCTGCGCCGTGCAGATGTTGCTCGTCGCCTTCTCGCGGCGGATGTGCTGCTCGCGGGTCTGCAGGGCGAGCCGGTAGGCGGGGTGGCCGTCCGCGTCGCGGGACACGCCGACGAGGCGACCCGGCAGCGAGCGCTCCAGCCCGGCGCGCACGGCCATGTAGCCGGCGTGCGGGCCGCCGTACCCGAGTGGGACGCCGAAGCGCTGGGTCGTCCCCACGGCGACGTCGGCGCCGGCCTCGCCGGGCGGGGTGAGCACGGTGAGCGCGAGCAGATCGGCAGCGACCGAGACGAGCGCACCCGCCTCGTGCGCGGCGGTGATCACCGGCGCGAGGTCGCGGACGGCTCCGCTCGTCCCCGGGTACTGCAGGAGGACGCCGAACACGCCGCTGTCGCCCGCCGCCCCGGTGAGGACCGCCGCCGGGTCGCCGGCGAGGTCAGCGTCGAAAAGGTCGGCCTCGACGACGCGGATGCCGAGCGGCTCGGCCCGGGTGGCCAGGACAGCGCGGGTCTGCGGGAGGACGTCCGCGTCCACGACGAGGACGGCACCCTGCGGAGCCTTGGACGTGCGCCGCATCAGCGTCATCGCCTCGGCGGCGGCCGTGGCCTCGTCGAGGAGGGAGGCGTTGGCGACAGGAAGGCCGGTGAGGTCCTCGACCATCGTCTGGAAGTTCAGCAGCGCCTCGAGCCGGCCCTGCGAGATCTCCGGCTGGTAGGGGGTGTAAGCGGTGTACCAGGCCGGGCTCTCCAGCACGTTGCGCTGGATCACTGGCGGCACCGCCGTGCCGTAGTAACCGAGGCCGATCATCGGCACGGCCACGGTGTTGCGAGAGGCGAGAGCGCGCAGCTCCGCGAGCACCTCGGTCTCGCCGGCGGCCGGAGCGAGGTCGAGCGGTTCACGAAGGCGGATCGACGGCGGCACGACGGCGTCGACGAGCTCCGCGAGGCTGCCGTAGCCGACAGCGGCGAGCATCCTCGCGACCTCGTCGGGGTCCGGACCGATGTGCCGGTCGCTGAACCGCGTCGCGGGCGCCACCGGGGTTGCGGACGATTCCGGGCGCGGGGGCGCGGACGCCGTCGGTGTCGCATCCACGCGCACAAGGGACTCGGTGAGGGAGGTCATCGCCAGGCTCCGCCGGTGAGGGTCGTGCGGCCCCGGTTTCAAGCGAGGCCGCCGGTCGCCTCCCCCTCTGTCGGGCGGCCGTCGAGCCGGTCCCTTCAGAGTCGCCTCGCCCGCACGGTCCTGGCGCCTGAGAGGTTCCGGGGAGAATTGCCCCTTCGGCGCCCGCGACGACCCCGGAGCCCGGGGCGGCACGGGCTCTCCCGTGCGGGGTCTGCAGCGATCGAACGATATCACCGGGCGGCCGGGCGGGCCGCTCGCGCCCGCCCTCCCGATTCCCGGCCGGGGTCCCCCACCTGGTGAGGGGGGTCACCCGCCGTTCGGCCCGTCACCGGGCGGCGCGGGGCGCCGAGCGGGTAGCGTCGGGGACGTGATCGTGGTCAGTGTGTGCAGCCTGAAGGGCGGGGTCGGCAAGACCTCCGTGGTCCTGGGACTCGCCTCATCGGCGCTGTCCCGAGGGGTTCCCACGCTGGTCGTCGACCTGGATCCGCAGGCCGACGCGACCCTTGCGCTCGACATCTCCGGCAACGTCGAGGTCGACGTCGCGACCCTGCTCGGCAACCCCCGGCGCAAGACCTTCGACGCCGCCGTGACCCCCAGTGGCTGGGTGTCCGGTGACCAGCGGCTCGACGTCATCCCCGGCTCCGCCGACAGCGCCGCGTACGACGGCCGCCGGGCGACGGAGCGGGCCCTCTCCCGGCTGGGGCAGGCGCTGGCCACCACCGAGGACTACCGGCTGGTGATCATCGACTGCCCGCCCTCCTTCGGCGGCCTGACCCGATCGGGCCTGGTGGCGAGCAACCGGGCCGTCGTCGTGACGGAGCCGGCGCTGTTCTCGGTGACGGCCGCCGACCGCGCGCTGCGCGCCATCGACGAGCTGCGCCGCTCCAGCGCCCCCGACCTGCAGCCGCTCGGCGTCATCGTCAACCGGTACCGGGACCGCTCCCCCGAGCACCGCTACCGGGTCACGGAGCTCGCCGACATGTTCGGGCCGCTGGTGCTGACGCCGACGATCCCGGAGCGCAGCGCTCTGCAGCAGGCGCAGGGGGCGAGCATGCCCCTCCACCGCTGGCCCGGCCCCGCCGCGACCGAGCTCGGCGGGGCGTTCGACGCGCACCTCGCCCGGGTGCTCCGGGCGGAGTCTCGCCCGCCCCGGCGCCGGTCGTCGTCCGCTGCGCCGGAGGCCGCGGCCGTCTGAGGCCTGGGGTCCGCCCCCGGCTCGGGATCTCGTGATCCGTGTGCTCGAGCGTCTGCTCAGTCAAGGCAAGACGGCATGAGTGATCACACGCTCAGCCCCGGTCCCAGGCGCGGACGGCGGCGGCGGCGGCGCGCTCGACCGTCCGGATCCCCTCGCCGAAGGTCCCGCTGCCCGTGCTCAGCACCGACATGCACAGCGTCCTGTTGCCCTGACGCACGCAGCCGTCGCTGTTGACGATCCATCGACCCTTCACGGGCAGCCAGCCGTTCTTGACGCGGGTCGCGCCCGCGACGGCGCCGACGCCCCATCGCTGCGAGGGGATCACTCTCGCCATCAGCCAGCGCGTGTAGCGGTCGGCGGCACCGCGCCCCTGGCTGATCGAGGCGAGCAGGCGGACCTGGTCCTGCGCGGTCGTCTGCCACCCGTCCCACCGCATCAGGAGGTGCGGGATCTGGGTGGTGTGCGTCATGCCGGCCGCCGCCGCCGCGCGGGCGACGGCGCTGTTGCCGCCCGAGATCCGCCACAGCCGGCTGGTCGCGGCGTTGTCGCTGACAGTGATCATCCGGGTGGCGAGCGCGCGCTCCGTGCTCGTCAGGGGTCCGCGGGCCTCGGCCGCGCGCAGCACCAGGAGCTTGACGATGCTCGCGGTGCGCACCGGCGCGCCGGCACCCACGTGCACCACCTGGCGGCCCGCGGTGTCGGTGATCGCGAGGTCGACCGTCGCGCGGCGGCCGCGGAGGGCGGTCGTCACCGCGGCGCGGACGGCCCGCTCGCGGCTGGGCGAAGGCGTGGGTGCCGGGGTGTTCCCGGTTGCCGTCGTGGTCGGGCTTGCCGTCCTGTTCCGGCTGGCCGTCGTGGTGCGACCTGCCGTCGTGGTGCGACCTGCAGTCGTGGTGCGACCTGCCGTCGTGGTGCGACCTGCAGTCCTGTTCCGACCTGCCGTCCCCGACCCGGGGTGTGAGGCGCCGGCGGAGCGAGCCGTCGTGGGCGTCGGGGCGGCCGTGTCGAGAGCCGACACCCCCGGCAGAGGCCAACTCCCTCCGCCCCGCACAAGCGCGACCGCCGGTGCCGCAAGGGCCACGAGCAGGGCCACAACACCTACGACGAGGGCACTCCTGGGCCCTCGCCGCGGATAGGAGTGCCGGCCTGCCATGCGGGCATCGAACACAGACGGTGACGACCGCGCCAGGCCTTCTGTCGTGACGTCATAGCGATGGGCCACAGCAGCTCACCGCCAATGACCCGTTCTCGACGGAGAGTTATCAGAGGAGAGGGCGCCGCTCACAGTGCTTCGGTGCTCAGTGCAGCCGGTGGATCGGCCGGGGACAGGCCGGCAAGACGCTCGAGCACCCCCTCGCCGCGCTCGGCGTAGGCGATGAACGTCGCCAGGACCGCCGCGAAGACGAGCACGGCGAGAGCGTCGCCGGCATCGGCGGCAGCGTCGTAGATACCGTGGAGCACTCCAGCGACGAGCAGGCCGGTGACGACGAGTGCGGTGAACTGACGAGCGCGCTGGTGCGCGAGGCCGAGGAAGAAGGCCGTGATCCCCGCCATGCATGCGTGCAACAGACTGTCGGCCAGCAGGCGCCAGACGGCGACGACGACCAGTTCCTTGGCGTGCCCACCACCGCTCCCAGTGAGGTCGCCGGCCTTGAGGACGGCCTCCGCGGTCCCGAACGCGAGGCCGCTGACCGCGCCGAGGAACAGGAAGGTGCGCGGCGTGTAGCTCGCGCCCACGACATGGACGACGACCAGCACGCCCAGCAGCTTCGCCACCTCTTCGGGCAGCCCGGCGGCGATGGTCCACCCGACCGGCCCCGCGTCGCCCGGGCCCCCCAAGTGCTCCTCCGCCCAAAGGGCGAATCCCGTGCCGACGACCAGGGTGAACCCGGCGACGCCGGCCAGATGCGTCCACGGCACGCGCTGCGGCCGGATCAGCGCCTGCAGGAGAAAGAACCAGACCACCGCGAAGTACGCCGCGAAGCCCGAGGCCACCTCGGTGAAGTGCCCCGGTCCATTCCGTACTGCACCAGGACGAAGGGGGTGATGGCGGCGGCGCCGAAGGCGACGACGGGTGGCCGCCAGAGGCTGCGGTCCTTCAGGACCGGGATCGGCGACAGCGCCGCCAGGTCGAGCACGGGCCGGCTGGGTCCGGGCGGGGCGGACGGCGCGCTGGGCGTGGAACCCGAGTTCTCCAGCAACGACGCGCCGCAGCCGCCGCAGAAGCGACCGCCCCACTGCCGGGGCACGCCGCAGGCGGCGCAGAAGCGGGGGGTGGCGGGCACGGTCACAGCTCGGCCTCCGATCGTCGGGACAGGTGCAGCGGCCTGGCCACGTACCGATTCCACAGCGAAGCGAAGGTCTTCTTCGCCGCGACCGCCCGGGCCGAGCTCTCGTTGCCGTCGAGGTAGTCGCCGTCGGCCGTGTCGCAGTCGCCGTAGACGTCCTGGTTCTGCGCCCAGGCGAGGTAGGACAGGTCGGCGTCCAGGGAGGCGCTCCAGGCCTGCGTGAGCGCGGAACGGATCTGGCGGGAATGGGACAGCGGACCGAAGTCGAGGACGTCGAGCTGGTCGAGCAGGCGCCGGCGCATCTCGCTGACGCGCTGCAGGCCGGCGGCGGCAGCGTCGGCCGGCAGGACGCAGTCCGCGAGGCCCTGGGTGGCGGCGACGACGGCGCGGCGCGCCGTGGTGCTCGCGTCGAGCAGGCGGTCCACCCGGCCGGCCGCCTGCAGCTGCGCCCTGCGCCGCTCGGCAGCGGCCCGGCGCGACGCAGCCTCGCCCGCTGCGCGTTCGGCCCGGGCCGCCGAATCCGCCCCCGTCGCGGCCTCACCGGGTACCGAGGGTTGCGGCGAGGGCGTGGGCGGCGGCGGCACGGAGGGGGGCCACGACGGCGACGGCGCTGGCAGCCTTCGGTGTCTCAGGTCGGAGGACCAGCCAGGCACCCCCCGCCCCGACCGCGACCACCATGACGGCCGCGACGGCGGCCAGCCGGGCGCCACGCGGCGAGCGCTCGTGCCATCGCTGCTCCAGGGGCGCGACCGGAGCGGTCTGCAGCGTCGTCCCGGACACCGGCGGCTGAACCGGCGGCCGAGCGCCCACCGGCGATCCGCAGGACGGGCAGAAGGCGCCGGCCGGAAGCCGGGCACCGCAGGCAGTGCAGAACATGTCCCTCCCCTTCCGCCCCTGAACCGCGGCGTGGCGCGACAGGTCGAGACGGTAGGTGGAGAGAAGATCAGGGCGAGGCGTGATCACACGGCCGACACCCGCTCGGCGGACGGCCGCTCGGGTGTCGGGGTGGCAGTGAGGTCAGCCGATGGCGCGGCTGCGGCGACGCGAGGCGAGCTCGTCGTCGGGGTGATCGGACGGCTCCTCGCCCGGGCGCTCCCCCGGCAGTTCAGCGAGGCTGCCCTCGACCTCCCGCCACACCCGGCCGACCGCGATGCCGAACACGCCCTGCCCGCCCTGGACGAGGTCGATCACTTCGTCCGCGGACGTGCATTCGTAGACGCTCGCGCCGTCGCTCATCAGCGTGATCTGAGCGAGGTCCTCGACGCCGCGCTCGCGCAGGTGGCTCACCGCCACCCGGATCTGCTGCAGCGAGACGCCGGTGTCGAGCAGTCGCTTGACGACCTTGAGCACGAGGATGTCGCGGAAGCTGTACAGGCGCTGGGTGCCCGAGCCGGTCGCGGGCCGGACGCTCGGCTCGACCAGGCCTGTGCGGGCCCAGTAGTCGAGTTGGCGGTAGGTGATGCCCGCCGCGCCGCACGCCGTCGGCCCACGGTAGCCCACGTGCTCGTCGAGCACGGGCAGGTCCTCGGTGAAGAGCAGACCCTGCGCCGACGCCGGGACACCGCCGGTGCGCGGAACACTGCCCGGAGCCTCGCCGGTTCCGCTCACGCCGTCCTCCTGTCCCTGCGCCCTCGCGGGGAAGACTGGTGTGCCGCGCGCCGCGTACACCTGCGACTCCGAGGAGTCGAACTACACCGAGGGCTTTACCCTCCGAACCGTAAGGGGCTGCCAGCCGAGCGTCAACGAAGGCTCCGACCGGGTACCCCGCGTGTCGTATAACGATTCGACGCGCCGCCGACACGCCGCCTGGCGAGCACAGTGAGTGGTCAGATCGGAACCCCTTGACGACGCACGGTTACTGATCGACTTCGCTCCGGTCAGCTCGGTGGCTGCTGACCGGTCGCCCCCTCACCGAAATCCTCCGGCGAGATCTGGTCGAGGAACTCGCGGAACTTCTCCACCTCGTCCTCGTCCTCGTCCGGGACAGCTACGCCGCCGGCCTCGAGCACCTCGTCGGCGCCCCGGATCGGCGAGTTGGTCCGCAGGGCCAGGGCGATGGCGTCGGACGACCGGGAGCTGACCGTCAGCCCCCCGTCGAACACCAGCTCCGCGTGGAAGACGTTGTCCTTGATGGCCACGATCCGCACCTCGACGAGACGGCGTCCGAGAGCCTTGATCACGTCACGCAGCAGGTCGTGCGTCAGCGGGCGCGGCGGGACGATCCCCTGCTGTGCGTGCGCGATCGCCGTCGCCTCGGACGCCCCCACCCAGATCGGCAGGTAACGGTCCCCGCCTCGTTCGCGCAGCAGGACGATGGGCTGGTTCGAGGGCATCTCGACCCGGACTCCGACGACGTCGAGCTCACGCACACCGCCACCGTACCTCCCGTTCCCGACCGGCGCGACGGCCCCCCGGACAGCCGATCTCGATCTTGTGAAGTCACGGTGCGGGGCGCTGCAAGGCGCTCGACACGAGGGCCGAGTGCAGGCGCACGCACAGCGCCGCCACCTCGCGAGCCGTCTCGTCGGCGCGCCCCGCGGCCTCGGGCCCACGCTGCCGCCGCAGCGGCGCCACGACCTGCTCCACCAGGCCGGCCTCGCGGTCCGCCGCGGTCCGGAAGGGACGCAGGTGCCGCGGCTCGATGCCGAACCGCGCGAGTCCGGCAGCGGCGCGCAGTACCGCCAGGGCCTCCGCGTCGTACCCCCCGCCGGGGCGCTGGGCGGTCAGACCGTAGGACTCGAGCTCGTCGAGGAGGAACTCCTCCGCGTTCCCGGCGGCCAGCAGCTCGCGCCGGCTGTAGGTGGTGGGGGGCTCGGGTGCGGGCATGTCCGGCACGAGCCGCGGCACGCGGGGGGCGCCCGGCAGCGGCGGCGGGTCGAGGCCGGCGTCCAGCGCGTCGAGGTGATCCCGGATGACGCGCAGGGGCAGGTAGTGGTCCCGCTGCACGCTCAGCACGAACCGCAGCCGCTCGACGTCCGCATGGGCGAACTTGCGGTACCCGGACGGGGTGCGTTCGGGGTCGATCAGACCCTGCTCCTCCAAGAAGCGGATCTTGGAGATGGTCACGTCGGGGAAGTCCGGCCGCAGCGCGGTCAGGACTTCGCCGATGCTCATCGAGGCGCGCGGACCGTCCTGCCGGCGCGCGGCGGCGTTGGCCACGGCCCCGTCACCCCTCGGCGCCGGCCCCGCCGCTCCGCGGGCTCGGGTGGAAGACCATCCGGTACTTGCCGATCTGGACCTCGTCGCCGTCCCGCAGGACGACCTCGTCGATCCGGTCCCGCTGCACGTACGTGCCGTTGAGCGAGCCGACGTCGCGGACGGCGAACTCCCCGCTCGCACGGCGCAGGAACTCGGCGTGGCGGCGGGAGACCGTGACGTCGTCGAGGAAGATGTCACTGTCGGGGCGGCGTCCCGCCGTCGTCTTCTCCGAGTCCAGCAGGAAGCGCGCGCCCGAGTTCGGTCCGCGCTGGACGACGAGCAGCGCCGACCCCTCCGGCAGCGCCTCGATCGCCGACCGGTCGGCCGTGGACAGCCCCGACTCGGGCGTCTCGACGGCCTCCGGGGTGCCGACCGGGTGCAGGGACATCGTCGTGTCCGGCCCCCCGCTCGGGGCGCCACCGTGCTGCCCTTGCTGGCCGGTCCCCGCGCCGGGTTCCGTCATCGCGGCCTCCTCGTCCATGGCGATCCGCAAGCCTAACCCTCGACGGCAGGTCGAGGTACCTGTCGGCGTGCCGCAGCCGTCAGGAGAGCTGCTCGCGATACTGCTCCGACGTCAGCAGCCCCTCGACCGCCCCCGGGTCGGCGGGCTCGACCTCGAACATCCAGCCCTCGCCGTACGGGTCGGTGTTGACCAGGTCGGGATTGGCGTCCAGCGCCTCGTTGCGCGCCACCACGGTGCCGCTGATCGGCGCGTACAGGTCGCTCACGCTCTTCGTCGACTCGACCTCGCCGACAGAGGACCCTGCGGAGACGTCGGCGCCCTGGTCCGGGAGCGACACGAAGACGATGTCGCCGAGCGCGTCCTGGGCGTAGGCGGTGATCCCGATGCGCACCCGTTCCCCGACGGGCTGCACCCACTCGTGCTCGCTCGTGTACCGCAGCTGGTCGGGGTACTCGAAGTCGGCCATCAGCCGGTCCTCTCGGTCAGGGGGTGCCGCCCGGGGCCGGGCGAGCGTACTGAGGCGTGGTCGCGGCACGCAACGCGTCGACGCGCACGGCTTGTGCCTGCGTGACGCGCCCCTGGGCGCCCTTGCTGCGCAGCACGTCCAGGACGCCGCCGGGGATCTGCAGGACCTTGGCGAGCGTCTGCGGCTCGCCGATGACCTTGTACCGGTACGGCGGCGTGAGCAGGCGGCCGTCGACCCGGACGCCGTCGGCGTCGTCGGTGAACGCCGTCGCGGCAACCACGCGCACGTCGCCGATCTGGATCACTTCGGCGCCTCCGTCACGCAGCTCCTCGAGCGTGTCGAGGAGCACGGAGGCGTCGACCTGCCGGCGGGGGTCCGCGATGTCGAGCTCGATGCCCGGCCCGGAGGCCGGCACGGTGCCGGCGAGCAGTCCGAGCGTGTCCAGCCGCTCCTGCGCGGCCTGTTGCGCAGCCTCGGAGCTGTCGCTCCCCGAGAGCAGCCTGTCGCGGATCGCCTGCTGGCTGCGGATGTCCTGCTCCGCGCGCGCCTCGGCGTTGGTGACGTTGTCGAGCAGCCGGACCAGGTCGGCCTGGCGCAGCTGGTCCAGGCCCTGGATCTGGGTCTGCCGGGCCTGGACGACGAGCGCGAAGCCGAGCAGCGCGCAGAGCAAGGCCCCCAGCAGCTGCGCGCGGGAGGCGTGCGGCCGCATCGCGCGGCTGAGGCGTCCGCGTGCGACGGTGCTCTCCGTGGGCGACGCAGCCGGCGCGGGCACCGCCGGGGCGTCCCGCGGGAGGAGGGACCCTGCAGCGACCGCCGGCTCGGCGTCGTGCTCCCCCGGCTCCTCGGCCGGAGCCTCGACAGGGCCGGCGACGTCTGCGGCCGGCTCCTCGACAGGCTGTTGGGCCGGCGCCGCGACGCGCCCCGCGGCGGGCCCGTCGGACGGCTCCTGGACACGCCCCTCGCTCGGCGCCTCGGCGACGTCCCCGGCCGGGCCCACTGACCGATCCTCTGCCGGCTCCCCGTCGAGCGCCCCTGTCCGCTGCTGGCCGGGCTCCCCCGCCGGCTCCTCGGCGGGCTCCCCCGCAGGCTCCTCGGCGGGCTCCTCGGCGGGCTCCTCGGCGGGCTCCTCGGCCGGCTCCTCGGCCGGCACGCGGCCTGGCGCCCCCGACGGCTCCTCGGCGGGATCCTCGGAGCGCTCGCCCCCGGGCGGGGCCTCCTCGTCGACCAGGGCGGCGACCGGGGCGGACCCGGCGCTGTCGGCGTCCGGGGCGGTCGAGCCGGTCGGGGCGGTCCGCGTGGCCGTGGGAGCGCCGGGCGTGGCGCCCCGGTCCATTGCCTCGACCGGGGGCCGGTGGTCGGGCGGCAGCCGGTCCTTGCCCCTGCCGTTGGTCTCTGGACGCGACGTCACGGTCAGGCCTTGAACAAGTGCCGGCGGATCGCCGCCGCGTTGGAGAAGATCCGGATACCGAGGACGACGACCACACCGGTCGACAGCTGCGAGCCCACGCCGAGCTGGTCCCCCAGGTACACGATCAGCGCCGCGACGATGATGTTGGACAAGAACGAGACAGTGAAGACGCGGTCGTCGAAGATCCCGTCCAGGACGGCACGCAGACCGCCGAACACCGCGTCGAGGGCGGCGACGACCGCGATGGGCAGATACGGCTGCAGCCACAGCGGCACGGTCGGCTCGAGGACCAGGCCGGCGACGACGCCGACGAGCAGGCCGATCGCGGCGATCACGGGGAGACCTCCGAGGTGGGCGGGACGGTACCGGCGCCCTGCGACTGTCCCGTCGACGGGACTGCCGACGGGAGCGGCGAGGCGGACGGCGAGGCCGATGCGCCGGGGAACCAGGCGTGCCGGCGGGTGCGGGAGGTGCAGCGGCGCCCGCGTAGACGAACCGCGTCGGTGATTCGCCTGCCCCCGGGAGCTCGAGGTTCGTGGACGGAACGATAGCCGCCTGGACCCCGTAGTTGTCGCGCAGAGCCTGCAGGTAGGCGCCTGCCGCGCCCGCCGCGAACAGGGTCTGCAGGCCTGCGGCGTCGCCGACGGCCTGCACGACGTACGGCGGGACCAGCGGCCGGAAGTCCACCAGGATGGCCTGCCCGGCGTACCGGATCGCCGACCGCGCGGTCGAGTCGCTGCCCGTTCACCGCCACGGCCTCGGCACCGGCCGCCCACAGGCCGTTGACGACCGTCTGCAGGTCCCGGTCGAGCACCCGCCCCTGGTCGGCCGTCGTTCCCTGGCGCGGGTCGGTCCCGCTGCCCGCGGACGTCGACGGGGCGTCGGCCATGGTGATCCGCAGGCCGGGTCCGGTGACGGGGGTCTCGCCGGCGAGAAGCTCCAGCAGGCTGTTCTGCTCGGCGAGATGCGCGCCGCCGGCGCCGGTGAGGGCGCGGGCCCGCAGCGTCGCGACCTCTGCCCGCAGGCGGTCCAGCTGCTCCTGCTGGGAGTCGAGCGCGGCGGTGCGCTCGCGCACCTGAGCCTGCAGGGCCGCCCGCGCCTGATCTGCACCGGGTTGCGGACGGCGCAGCTCGAGGATCGACCGCGTGGCCAGCGCGCCGCAGACCAGCGCGAGCAGCAGCGTCAGAACCAGGCCGCGCCGGGTGGGCCGGACGCCCTGCGCGCGGCGGGCGGCGGCGGTCGCGTACCCGGGGTCGAGGGGCCGCTCCATGACCTCGCGGAGCAGGGTCATGGAGGCGTCGAGGGGCGAGCCCCCGGTCCCGTCTCGGCCGCCACGTCCGTCATGGTTTCACGTCGGGGCGCTCGCCGGGTCAGACCCCCGGAACCTCCGCGGGGCCTGCCGCCGGCCTGGCCTGCTCCGCCCGCGCGGCGCCGAGCACCTCGCGCACCTGCCTCAGGTACAGCCACCCGGCCCACCAGTACAGGCCCACGCCCCACCAGGCGAACGCCCAGCCGAAACCCGGGCAGGACCGGCCACCGGACCGCCGATCTAGCGAGCAGCAGCAGCGGGAAGGCGTAGAGCAGGCAGAACGTGGCGGCCTTGCCGAGGAAGTGCACCGGGAGCGGGCCGTACCCGTACCGGGCAGCGCGGGGATGGTGAAGGCCAGCAGCACGTCGCGGCCGACGATCACCGCGAGCAGCCACCAGGGGACGACATCGCGCCAGGCGAGCCCGACGAGCGTCGCGAGGATGTAGAGCCGATCCGCGGCGGGGTCGAGCAGCTGGCCCAGCCGGGAGACCTGGTTGAACCGACGGGCGAGGTACGCCGTCGAGGTAGTCCGTGGAGCCGCTGATCATGAGCACGGCGAGCGCCCAGCCGTCCCGCCGGGTGAGGACGAGCCAGAAGAACACCGGGACGAGCACCAGCCGCAGCGCGCTCAACGCGTTGGGCAGCGTGACGATCCGGTCCGCAGCGGGGTCCAGGGGTGGGGGCCGGCCCCGCCCGGGTCTTGCCCGGTGGGTCGGTGCTCGCGCTCGTCACCTCGTTCAGTCCTTCGGCCCGCCGGCGACGTAGACGACCTGACCGGAGACGAACGACGCCTCGTCGCGGACGAGGAACGAGCACCACAGCGGCGATGTCCTCGGGCCGCCCGATCCGGCGCGACCGGGATCTCCTTCGCGACCGCCGCCTGGAAGTCCTCGAAGGAGATCCCCATCCGCGCCGCCGTCGCGGCCGTCATGTCGGTCACGATGAACCCGGGCGCGACCGCGTTGACCGTGACGCCGAACGGGCCGAGCTCGATCGCGAGCGTCTTGGTGAAGCCCTGCATGCCGGCCTTGGCCGCGGAGTAGTTGGCCTGCCCCCGGTTGCCCAGCGCGGACGTGCTCGACAGGTTGACGATGCGGCCCCAGCGGGCCTGGGTCATGTGCTGCTGCACCGTCGCGGCTCATCAGGAAGGACGCCCCGCAGGTGCACGCCCAGCACCGTGTCCCAGTCGTCGTCGGTCATCTTGAACAGCAGGTTGTCGCGGATGATCCCGGCGTTGTTGACCAGCACGGCCGGTGGGCCGAGCTCGGCGGCGACCCGCGCGACGGCGGCCCGGACCGCGTCGGCGTGGAGACGTCGGCGCCGACGCGCAGCGCGCGGCCGCCGGCCGCCGTGACGGCGTCGACCGTGCCCGCGCAGGCGCGCCTCGTCGAGGTCGAGGACGGCGACCGCGAACCCGTCGGCGGCGAGCCGGGCGGCGACGGCCGCCCCGATCCCGCGGGCCGCTCCCGTCACGATGGCCACCCGCTGCCCGCCGCTCGCCGCCGCGGTGCTCGTGGATTCGGTCATGGGGCATCCTCCTGCATGCTCGCGCCCTGGCTCGTGCCGCCGGGCAACTTATCCGGCCCCCGTGTCCGCGTCATTCGACAGCGCGCGGCTTCGCCGAGGCATGAGCAGCAGCGCGGCGACGGTCGCGACCGCGACGGCCGCGAGGGCGACGAACACGGTGTGGCCGGCACCGGCGAGGGCCTGCCGGACGTAGGCCACGACGTCGGCCGCGGCACCGGGACGCAGCGCGAGGCCCGCGGCGTCCGCGCCCTCGGGCAGCCGGTCCCGCAACCCGGCGGGGGCGGAGCGGAATCGGGAGGTGGTCGTCGCGGTGACCAGCGCGCCGAACACTGCCACCCCGACGGCGCTGCCCAGCGACCGGCTGAACATGGCGGTCCCGGTCACCAGCCCGCGCTCCTCCCACCCGACGAACGACTGCACGGCGACCATGGTCGGGCTGGCGATGAGGCCCAGCCCGACGCCGGCGAGGAAGCAGACGCCCGCCACCGCCCAGAGGGTCGAGGACGCCGACAACAGGACGCCCAGGCCCGTGGCGGCCACGAGGACGGCGCCCCCCACGAAGGCCGTGTCGCGGAAGCCGATGCGCAGGTAGAGCCGCCCCGAGAAAGTGGCGGCCAGTGGCCAGCCGATGGTCATGGTCGCCAGCGCGAAGCCGGCGCCGACCGCTCCGGCACCCAGCACGCCCTGGGCGAAGACGGGGACGTAGGAATCGAGGCCGATGAGGAGCGCGCCGACGCCCAGCTGGGCGAGCGCGCTGCCGACCAGCAGGCGACGGCGGAAGACCCACAGCGGGACGACCGGCTCGGCGGCCCGGCGCTCGACGACCACGAACGCGCAGAGGGCGGCCACGCCGGTGGCGAGGACGCCGATCCCGGCCGGCGACTCCCAGGCCCACGCGACGCCGCCTTCGAGCAGCCCGAGGATCACCAGCGACCACCCGGTGACGAGCAGGGCGGAGCCCGCGTAGTCCATCGCGTGGGACCGCCGCTCGACGCTCTCGGCGAAGCGGCGGGCGAGCAGCCAGAAGGCGACGGCGCCGACCGGGAGGTTGACGACGAAGATCCATCGCCAGGACGCGTACTGGGCGAGGATGCCCCCGACCGCGGGTCCCACCACCGCCGACATCCCCCACACGCTGGCCATGTACCCCTGCACCCGGGCCCGCTCCGCCACCGAGTACAGGTCGCCGACGACGGTGATGCTGACGGGCTGGATCGCCCCGGCACCCAGGCCCTGGACGGCGCGCCCGGCGATGAGCACAGGCATCGAAGGGGCCGCGGCGCACAGGACCGACCCGGCGAGGAATAGGGCGATCCCCCAGAACAGCACCGGCCGCCGGCCGAAGCTGTCGGCCAGCCGGCCGTACAGCGGGGTGGTCACCGCCGAGGTCAGCAGGTAGACGGAGAAGAGCCACGGGAACTGGGAGAACCCGCCCAGCTCGCGGACGATCGTGGGGACCACCGTCGCCAGCACCGTCGAGTCCAGCGCGACCAGTGCGGTGGCAGCCATCAGGGCCACGAGCACGGTGCCGCGTTCGGAACGTAGGCCGATGCCCCCCCGCTCGACCGTCGAAGTCATCCCATGACCCTCTCACGGTCGCTGGACGGTCCGCCTGTCGTCGGGCAGCCGCGTCGTCACGCGGCGCCGGTCGAGCATCTCCAGCAGCGGGATCGCGACCCGGCGGGACGTCCCCAGCGCCTGCCGGGCCTCACTCGTCGTGAAGGGCTGCGGCAGGACGGCCAGGACGGCGCGTGCCCGGTCGACGGCGTCCGGCAGGAGCACGACGCCGTCCGCGACCCGCAGCACGGCCCCGGCGCGCTCGGCCGCGGCCAGCTCCCGGCGGCCCAACCCCAGCGCGGCGAGCCGGTCGGCCGGCGGCGCCGCGAACGGATCGGGACCGAGCTCATCGGCCAGCGCACGGACGGCCGCCGCCACGGGTGCTGGCAGGTCCTGCGCCTGCCGGGTGTCCACGACCCGGCCGGCCCGGACGGCCAGCGGGGGCCGCACCAGGGCTCCGGCGAGCGCGTCGTCGGGCACCTCCGCCGGCAGCGGAGGCTCGCACCCCCGCAGCGCCGCGCGCACGCCGTCCAGCGCGATGCCCGGCTCGATGCCGGCCACGGGCCGGGCGCCGGCCACCGCGGCGGCGAGCACTGACTGCCACGCCGAGACGGCCGCTGGGTCGAACAGCCAGGCACCGACGCGGACGGCGTCCGAAGGGGCCTCGGCGCCGATGGCAACCAGGCGCGCCACGGGCAGGGCGCCGCGTTCCACCAGGAGCGCAGCGGCGTGCGGCGGGCCGGCGGCATGCAGGCCGGCGAGCTCGGCGGCCCTCGCCCGGGCGGCACCGCGCCGGGCCAGCTCGGGCGGGGCGGTGTCGAGCACGGTGACCCGCGCAACGATCCGGTGGGCGCCGGGGTCGCGCAGCAGCGCCACGTCCCGAGCCGCGAGCGGCAGCGGCCGGTCGAGGCGCAGCCGGGCAAAGCTGAGTCGCGGGACGATTCCCGGCACATGGGGAGCGGAGGCTGCGTGGGCAGTGGCTCCCGCGCCCGGGCCGCCGAGGAGCCGCACCCGGACGCCGACCGCCGCCGACCCGGCGTGCAGCACCGCCTGCCCGGGTACGGGCTCGTCCGGCTGATCAGGGTTGCCCGGGAGGTCGAGCCGGACGTCGACGAGGTCCGCCCGGTCGACGCTGCCGGGGGTCGCCAGGACGTCGCCGCGGCGCACCGCCTCGCGCTCGGTGCCGCGCAGGTTGACGGCGACGCGCGCCACGGCGCCGACGGCGTCCTGGGGCTCGCCCAGGGACTCCAGGGCCCGGACCTGCACCCGGCGGGGGGCAGCCGCCCCGTCGGCGGCCAGCACGACCAGGGCGTCCCCCGCCCGCAGGGTTCCGGCATCGAGGGTGCCGGTGACGACGGTGCCGCTGCCGCGGATGGAGAACGACCGGTCGACCCAGAGCCGCACGGGGGCGTCCCGGTCGGGCGCCGGCAGGGAGCGCACGAGGTCTGCGAGCGCGCGGCGCAGCTCCGGCAGGCCATGGCCGGTCCGCGCGCTGACGGCGACGGCGGGCAGCCCGGCGAGGGAGGTGCCGTCGAGCCGGCGGCGGACGTCGGCGGCGACCGGCCCTGGATCGGCCAGGTCGCTGCGCGACACCGCGAGCAGGGCGTGCCGGACGCCGAGGGCGTCGAGCGCCGCGACGTGCTCCGCCGTCTGCGGCATCCACCCTTCGTCGGCGGAGACGACCAGCAGCACCGCGGGGACCGGACCGACGCCGGCGAGCATCGTCGGGACGAAGCGCTCGTGCCCGGGAACGTCCACGAACGCGACCACCTCGCCGGCCGGCAAGGTCGGTCCAGGCGAAGCCGAGGTCGATGGTCATCCCCCGGCGGCGCTCCTCCTCGTACCGGTCGGGCTCCATCCCGGTGAGCGCCCGGACCAGGGTGGACTTGCCGTGGTCGACGTGCCCGGCGGTGGCGACCACGTACATCAGCCGGCCTCCCGGGTTGCCACGGCGAGCACGGCCGCGGCGATCGCGTCGTCGTCGGCGGGAGCGACCGAGCGCAGGTCCAGCAGGAGCACGCCGCGCTCGACCCGGCCCAGGACGGGCGGCGTTCCGGTGCGCAGCGGCTCGGCGAGGGCGGCGTCGAGCTCCACCGCGGACGACGGCAAGGTCGTGCCCGGCGCCCCGCCGCCGCCGACCACCGCGCTGCTCTGCACGGCGCAGGCGCGGACGCCGGCGGCGCCAAGCCGGGCGGCGAGGGCGCAGGCCCGCTCGCGGAGCTCCTCCGGTCGGGCGTGCAGCGCGGCCGCCGTCGGCGTCCGGGGGCCGGTGAGGGTGGCCTCGAGCGCGGCCAGGGTGAGCTTGTCCACGCGCAGCGCCCGGCCGAGCGGGTGCCGGCGCAGGGGCTCGACGACCTCCGTCCGGCCGAGGAGCAGGCCCGCCTGCGGGCCGCCGAGGAGCTTGTCGCCGCTGGCGGTGACCAGCGCGGCACCGGCCCCCAGGGACGTGGCCGCGTCGGGCTCCCCCGGCAGCAGCGGCTCGGGCGCGAGCAGGCCGGAGCCGATGTCGGCGACGACGGGCACGGGCTCCCCGTCGGGACGACGGAGGGTCGCGAGCTCGGCCACCTCGACGGACGACGTGAAGCCGGTGACGACGAAGTTCGACGGGTGGACCTTGAGGACGAAGGCGGTGTCGGCGCTGACGGCGTCCGCGTAGTCCCCCAGGTGCGGTGCGGTTGGTGGTCCCGACCTCCCGCAGCCGGGCGCCGGTCGACTCCAGCAGGTCGGGCAGGCGGAACCCGTCGCCGATCTCGACGAGCTCCCCGCGGCTCACCAGGATCTCCCGGTCCTGGGCCAGCGCGGTGGCGGCGAGGGCGAGGGCGGCGGCGCCGTTGTTGACGACGTGGACGGCCTCCGCGGCGGGCACGGCCGCGGCGAGGGCGGCCAGCGGTCCGCGCCCGCGCCGCGCCCGGCGGCCGGTGGCGAGGTCGAGCTCGACGTCGGTGGTGCCGGAGGCGGCCACGAGCGCGTCGACGGCGGCCGCGGAGAGCGGCGCGCGGCCGAGGTTGGTGTGCAGCAGCACGCCCGTCGCGTTGATCACCGGCCGCAGGCTGGCGGCGTGCCGGGGCAGCCCGGCGAGGGCGGCGTCCGCGGCGGCGGCCGGCGGCAGCTCCCCCGCCCGCACCCGCGCCAGCGCCTGCGTGACCGCGGCCTTCACGGCCGGGCGACCCAGCCGGGCAGTGGCCTCGACGAGACGCTCGTCCGCCAGGACGGCGTCGGTGCGCGGCACGGCACGACGGGGATCGGCCACCGGCGGAGTCTACGGCCGCCCCTCCCCCTCCCCCCCGGCGATCAAGGAAAAGTTAGGGATCAAGGAAAAGTTGGGGATCAGCGCAGCCCGTGGGCGTAGAGGTCCCGCAGCAAGGCGATCTCGGCGCCGTGGTGGATCACCTCGCGGTGGATGTGCAGGACGAGCGCGGACTTGGGCGCGTCGGCGTACGGTCCCTCCGCCGGCCCGCAGGGCTCGTCGAGACCCTCCTCCCCCAGGGCGCGGACGCCGGCGGTCCACCGCTCGTACTGCTCGTCGAGCTGCTCGAGCGCGGCCTTGGCGGTGGGCGCGTAGTCGTGGTCGTCGTAGCTCGTCGGCGTGCCCGCCGAAGTGCGCCGCGCTGCGCACGCCGAGGACGCCGACGATCACGTGGGCCAGCCGCCAGGCGATGGTCGTGACCGGCGTGGGCTCGGGCGGGGGGAACGCGAACTCGACGACGAGATCCCCGCTGCCGCCCTGCAGAGGCGTCCGGGCCTGACCGCGCCTGCGCAGGTTCCATGCCCCCGGGACGGGTTCCCAGAGGTACTCGTCGTCGCTGAGCCCGTCGAGGCGGGGGCGGAGCTGCTCGGTCCAGTGCCAGGTGAGCTGCTCGAGGAGCTGGGCGTTCCAGGTGGTGGTCATGTAGCGACCTCAGGACCGGATGCGGACAGGTACGGTCCTGGTTCTGCCGCAGAATGCAGGGTGCTCGAGACGTCCGCGCGGCTGCTGCGACTGCTCGGCCTGTTCCAGTCCCGCCCCGCCTGGACGGCCCCCGAGCTGGCGCTGCGCCTCGGCGTGACCGAGCGGACGGTGCGCCGCGACGTGGCCCGGCTGCGCGACCTGGGGTACCCCGTCGAGGGCCAGGCCGGGCGTCGACGGCGGGTACCGGCTGGGCTCGGGGACGACAGTTCCCCCACTGCTGCTGGACGACGACGAGGTGGTCGCGGTCGCCGTCGGTCTGTCTGCGGCCGCCGACGGCTCGATCGGGGGGCTCGACGAGGCCGCCGTCCGCGCCTTGGCCAAGCTCGAGCGGGTGCTCCCGGCCCGGTTGCGGCCGCGGCTGGCGAGCGTCCGCGCCGCGACGGTCGCGCTCGCCCCGGGCGGCCCTGCGGTGGACCCGGAGGCGCTGACCGTGCTCGCGACCGCCTGTGACGTTCACGAGCGGGTGCGGTTCGCCTACGTGACCCGGGACGGGTCGGCCGGCCAGAGGACGGTGGAGCCGCACCGGCTCGTGCTGGCGGGACGTCGCTGGTACCTGGTGGCACGCGACCTGGCAGCACCGCACGGCGACCCGTGGCGCACCTACCGGCTCGACCGGATCAGCGAGGTCACACGTACCGGAGTGCCCTTCCGGCCCGGCGAGGTGCCGGACGCCGCCGCCTTCGTCGCGCACGGCGTCAGCACCCGGGCCTACCGGTGGCAGCTGCGCGCCCTCGTCGAGGCGCCGGCCGCCGCCGTCGCCGCCGTCGTCCCGCCCACGGTCGCCGTGGTGGAGGCGGTCGACGAGCAGCGCTGCCTGTTCGTCAGCGGCTCGGACTCGCTCGAGAGCCTGGCGCTGCACCTCGGACTGCTCGGCGGCCAGCTCGGTGTCGCCGTCCGGGTGCTGGAGCCCGCGGAGCTGCGCCCCGTCCTGCGCACGCTGGCCGCCCAGCTGGCCGCGGCCGCCTCCGACTGACCCCGCTCCCTCCCCGCCCCCCCAGCCCCCCAGGCAACGATCAAGGAAATCCTGGGGATCAAGGAAATCCTGGGGATCAAGGACCCGAGGCGCCACCCGTGCCGCCGCCGTCCCGGCCTGCGAGCGCACGGGCGACCGGGGCGAAGAACTCGGCGTGCTCCGCGGCGACCGTGAAATAGGAGATCCCGATGCGGGAACGCAGGCGCAGGAGCGCCTCGGCCATCGCGTCCGCGTCGGCGGGAAGGACTGCTACCGCGTCGCGCAGGTCCGCCTGCGTCAGTCCCTGCCGGGCGAGGTGAGCGACCAGCTGCCCTCCGACGCCGGACAGCTGGAGCGCCAGCTCCGGGTCCCGGCCCCCGGAGCGGGCGAGGTCGGCCCCACGGGCGACGTCGTCCAGGGTGGCCGTCGGCGGCAGGGCCAGCGCCACCGTCTCCGCCCCGTGAGGCGCGGCCAGGACGCGCGGCCCGGCCCCGGCGACGACGACCGGCGGCGCGGGCGACACCTGTTCGCGCACGGCAGCGACGACGTCGACGAGCCGGGTGATCCGGTCGGCGGCACTCCCCCAGGGCTGCCCGAGGAGCGCGGCCTCGCGGGCGGCGTCGGGACGGCCGGTCCCGATCCCGAGCTCGAACCGGTCGCCGGACAGCAGTTGCAGAGCGCTGGTCTCGCGGACGACGGCCGCGGGCGAGCGGAACGGCGCGGCGAGGACCCACGAGCCGACGTGCAGCGTGGTCGTCACGGCCGCCGCGGCGGCGAGCGCCGGGAACGGCGAGGGCGTGAACGTCGTGTCCGGGAGGAGCAGCGCCCCGTACACGAGCGCCTCCACGTGCCGAGCTGTCCGCGACCACTCCTCACCGGACGCCGGGCGCCCCACGACGACGCCGAAACGGAACGCCCGCTCCCCGCTCATCCCGGCCTCCTTGGCGTGCACGGTCTGCACCCACTACGTGCTCCCCCCACCTTGCACCCACCGCGGCGGCGGGGACGGCGAAGGGCCCGCACCGGCACTCGCCGGTACGGGCCCTTCACCGTGCTCCGGCTGCTCCCGTCTGATCCCAGAATTCCTTGATCCCCAAGAATTCCTTGATCGTCGGCAGGGGGGGGCTGGTGCTAGAGGTCGGACGCGTCGCAGGCGATGCCGTCGCCGTCGGCGTCCAGGGACAACGTGTCCTTGCCGGTTACCGCGACCCCCTTCGGGAAGACGGTCACGACGTAGGCGCACGTCGTGACGCCGCCGCCGGGCGCGTGCGCCGGGACGCACTGGGTGACCTCCCCGTAGCCCGCGGCGCACCCGTTGCTGAGGACGCCGCTGATCCTGGGGTCGCCCAGCACCTTCTTGGCGGCCTTGGCGCCGGCCGCCTTGCGCTGGGCGGTGGTGCCCTTGCCCATGTCCGCCATCTCCTGCGCGGTCATGCCGGACATGTCCATGCCGGCCATGTCGTGCGAGCCGGCCGCGGACTTACCGGACGACGCGCCCCCGGAGGCCTTCGAGGTCTTCGAGGTGAGGCTCGAGCGCGAGACCGCCTCGTCGAGGCTCGTCTGGGCCTCCATCGACGGGTCGCGGCCCGGCAGGGGCGCGCCCGACGAGTCCTGGACGTCGGCCAGCAGGGCCGCCGCCTCCCCCGCGCCGACGTCGTCCGAGGCCGCGGAGGCGGCCGCCGGGGCCGGGGCCCCGGCGCCGTGGTGGGCGAACCCCACCACGGCACCGGCGGCCAGGGCCAGCGCGGTCACCGGGAGCACGACGCGCACCAGGGCGCGGCGCGACGGACGGAGCCGACTCAATTGACCATCACCCACTCTGAGGTCGACGGGACGCCGGCCGAGTCCGTGACATTCAGCATGTACGGGCCGGGCGGCAGCAGGTTCGTGTTCGTCGGGAGCGTCGCGGTGACGACCCCGTTCTCCACCGTGATCGGCAGGTCGACCAGGCGCATGTTCGAGTCCATCTGGTGCGTGACCGACATGGGTCGCATGAGCTGCGCCCACTTGAGCGTGCGGCCGGCCGCGACCGTCGTCCCGAAGGTGATCTTCTGGCCGTACGTCGCCGCCGCCGGCGCCCCGTTGATCGTCGGGCGCTCGCCCTTGAAGAGGTACGAGGGCTGGTAGAGCGACACCCGGAACTCGTACGAGCCGTCACCCGGGTTGGAGCCGAGGACGCCGACCCGGCCGTCGGGCAGCAGCACCGCCGTCGAGTGGTAGTTGCGGCCGATCGGGTCCGCCGCGACGTTCGTCCACTTGTTCGTCGCCGGGTTGTAGACCGCCGCCGAGTAGACGTTGGAGTTGTTGTCGCGGTTGAACCGGCCGCCGTTGGTGACGAGCACGGTCCGGTCCGGCAGCGTGGTGGCGTTCAGGTACATCTTGCCCGGCCCCGGCAGGTCCGGCCCCGCGTGTACTTGGGGTGACGGGCCTTCAGGTCGATGATGTCCGTCGCCTTGACCGCCGGGTCGTTGCGGTTGATGTTGCCGCCGCCCGTGATGAGCACCTTCTGGTTCTGGGCGGGCGGGAGCAGCACGGACGCCGACTGGTCGCGGTAGTCCACCTGACGCAGGCCCGGCACGTTCGTGATCTTGCCGGTGCCCACGTTGTAGATCGCCGAGGCGCCGTCGGGGCGGTGGTCGCCGAACACGTGACCGCCGCTGTAGAACAGCTGGCCGTCCTGCATCAGGAACATGTGCGGGTACAGGCCCCAGAAGGACCACGTCTGAGGCGCCTTGGCGTTGTTGTCGGGCAGCCAGGTCTGGTTCGCGGTGTCGAAGTACTCGGTGTGGATCGAGCCCTGCGTGTCCTCCTTGAGGCCGCCGGCCATCCAGACGTCACCGTTGCCGAGCTCGGTGAGGGTCGGGTACCAGTGGCCCTCGAAGGTGTCGTTCGTCCTGGTGAACGTCTTCGCGTCGGGGTCGAAGATGTAGCTGGTCCGCAGGCCTCCGTAGTCGGTGGTGCCGGCCTTCTTCGGGTAGCTCTTCGTGCCGCCCTGGATGAGCACGCGGCCGTCGGGCAGGATCACGTGGCCGGCGCAGAACATGTCCACCGGGACGTCGAGCGTCTCGAAGGTGCCCGCGACCGGGTCCCAGATCGCCGCCTTGAAGCTGCCCGCCTTGAAGTTCGTGACGTCGCTGCCCGAGCCGGCGACGATGAGGACCTTGCCGTTGCGCAGCACCGTGCTGTGCATCGCCCGGATCGGCATGTCGTAGTCGGCGACCGTCCACTTGCCGACGACGGCCGGGTCCTTGGTGGCCGGGCTGCCGTCGTCCGCCTTGACGACCGAGTAGTCGTCGGTGACGAGCGTGCCGTTGCCGACCATGGACACGCCCCAGGCGATGGCGTCGATGCCGGGCGGGATCTGCAGGTCACCGCTCGCCTTGGCCCACGTCGAGGTCGCCTTGAGCGTCCGCAGGTCCCTGAGGTATCCCCAGCCGGACGCGGTGTGGGCGAAGACGGTGACCGCCAGGCGCTTCGAGGTCGACCGGTACCAGACCGAGAGCGTGTAGATCTTGCCGGGCTGGACGGGCGGCGCCACGTTGTACGAGGGCATGAGCTTGACGTCGCCCGTCGTCTGCTTGCTCACGGTCACCTGGTAGGCGCGCCGGCCCGAGTGCGCCGCCGAGGTCAGGGAACCCTTGACCGTGGCCTTCGCGCCGGAGTTGGTGGTGTCGAGCCGCCAGCCGGTCGGCGTCGGGCTGCCCACCTCCAGACCGCCGTTGAGCACGAGTTGCCCGTCGGCACCGGGAGCGGGACGTGAAGCCATCTTCAGGCCGTAGTCGTCCGTGACGAGGGTGCCGCCACCCGCGGCGAGCAGGCCGAACGAGATCCGGTCGGTGCCCGCCGGCACCTTCGGCGTCACGACGGTGGCGCTGAGCCACGCCTTCGAACGGCCGACGGCCTTGAAGTCGCCCCAGGTGGTCCAGCCGGCGCGCGAGTGCCGGTAGACGCGCAGCACGTTCCTCCGCGTGGTGCCGCGGTAGGCGACGCTGAGCCGGTAGGTCGCACCCGGCAGGACGGCGGGCGCGCACGCCGTGCTGAGCTTCGGGACGAGGCCGAAGGCGCCCTTGGAGAACTTGGTGATCGACACCGTGGACGCGACCTTGCCGGTGCGGGCGGCGCGGGTCAGGCCCCAGGCGACCCGGGCCTTGCCGGCGCCGGTGCGGCTGAAGCAGTCGGGCACACCCTTGGTCACCTTCTCGAGCGACCCGTTCGTGACGCCGAGCTGGGCGGCCGAGGCCGACGTGGCAGGGACGACGGCGGCACTGCCGAGAGCGGCGACGACGAGCAGGCACGCCCCGATCCGGCCGCGGGTGGGCGTCCAGCGGGACGCCCGGAGGGAGAGGGGACTACGCGACATCGGGGACAGCCTCCAGGGTGCGAGGGAGGGGCAGCGGCCCTCCGGTCAGCTCGGCAGCGGGCGCCGCCGGGGTACCGGCGGCTCCCGCCGGTGCAGGGTGGGGGTAGAGCCAGCGGTCCACGACGAGGAACCGCAGCAGCCCGGCGAGGACGATGCTGGCGACGGCCGCCGGCAGCGGCGCCGTCCGGCCGACTTCCACCAGCAGGGCCACGACGGGGATCCGGACGACGATGTCCGCCGCGCCGAGGCCGAGGTAGCCGACCAGGCGGTGGTGGGCGCTCCGGGTGCGGCGGGCGCGGAACACGAGGGTGTCGGCGACGAACGAAGTTCCAGCTGGCGGCGACCGCGGTGGCAGCGGCCGTGGCCAGCGCGTAGTGCACCCCGGCCCCCAGCAGCACCGCCGTGACCAGCAGGTTCGGCAGGACTCCGCTGGCGCCGACGAGCAGGAACGCGCCGAACCGGGCGACGCCGGCCGCGATCCGCAGGCGGGCGAGGTGGCGCAGGTACACCAGCCCCTGCGACAGGTGCGCCTTGGAGTCGCCTGCGTACCGCTCGCCGAACGTGAACGGGACCTCCGCCACGCGCAGGCGGCGGTGCCGGCCGAGGATCTCGAGCAGGATCTTGAACCCGTCGGGCCGCAGGACGCCGGGATCGACGGCCTCCCGGCGCACCAGGAAGAAGCCGCTCATCGGGTCGGAGCAGCCGCGCAGCCGCATCGGGAACGCGACCTTGGCCAGCGCGGTCGCGCCCTGCGAGACGAGCCGGCGGTGCAGGCCCGCGAGGCCTTCCCCCGAGCCGCCCGGGACGTAGCGGCTGGCGACGACGACGTCGGCGTCCGCATCGAGCGCCCGGTCCAGGAGCTGGGGCACGACCTCCGGCGGGTGCTGCAGGTCGCCGTCCAGGACGACGACGTAGTCGGTGTCGGCCGCCCGCAGCCCGGCCGCGACGGCGCCGCCGAGGCCGCCGATGCGCTCCCCCGGCCGGCGGTGCAGGACGTCGACCTCGACCATGGCCGAGGGCGCGAGCGCGCGGACGGCGTCCGCCGTGCCGTCGTCGGAGTCGTCGACGACCAGCACTCGCGCCGGCACCCCGATCAGCGCGGCGTCGAGCCGGGCGATCAGCGGAGCCATGTTGTCCCGCTCGTTGTAGGTGGGGACGACGACGGTGAGGCTGGCTGCGCCGGGCCCCGCCGGCGGCGGGGCGAGCCGCTCAGTGACTGGGGCGCTCATGGATTCACCTTCCTGATCTCGACGCGGCCGTCGCCGTCGCCGAAGGTGGCGACGAGCTGGGACTCCTTGAGGGCGGCCGCGGCCTGGCGCAGGGTGGGGTCGCCCGCGATCGCGTTGCGGAGCTGGTCGGTCGCGACGACGTAGTTCACGTCCCGCCAGCCGTCGGGCAGGGTGTCCCGCACGGCCGGGTCGGTGTCGAGCTTGTAGAACCAGAGCGCCCGGTCGCGGGGAACGACGTGGCCCTCGACGAGCGCGACCCAGGTGACGTCGTCCGCGAGCACGATGGACGACGAGGGGACGTTCGCCGCGATCCAGGCCTCCGCGTCGTAACGGAAGTTGTTCGCGGGGGTGGTGACAACGGACTGCAGGGTCGGCGTCCAGACCCAGGCGAGGCCGGTGGCGACGGCGACCGCGACGGCGCTCCCGACCACCCGCTTGATCACCCGGGCGGCCCGCGCCCGCGGCCCGATCCGGCCCGCCAGCCGCGCCTGCGAGCCGGCAGCCCAGGTCCCACAACACCTCCGCGGCGCCGGCGGCGGCGAGCCCCAGGAAGGGCAGCACGACGATGACGAACATGACCGGCAGGTAGCCGTTCGGCTTGAGCGCCACCAACGTGAGCAGGGCGACGGCCAGACCCACCGGGCGGAGCCGTCGCACGGCGAGGCAGACCGGCGTCGCCGCCAGGCCGAACACGACGATCCAGCTGTCGTAGGTCAGCCAGCCGTCGAGGGCGAGCCGGCTGAGGCTGTGCGGGTTCCACATGGCGCCGGTGCCGCTGCGGTTGAAGATCTGGAACATCACCGCGTCCCAGAGGCTGACGTGGCCGCGGCCGGGCACGAGCTCCCCGCGCAGCACAGCGGTGAGCGGGTAGAAGAGGACCAGGCTCGCGCCGCTGACCCAGCCGGCCACCGAGAACGTCCGGGTGCGGGCGTCCGTCGAGCGGAGCAGCATCCAGAGGGCGACCGGCAGGAGCAGGACCGAGGTCTCCTTGGTCAGGACGGCGACGGCGAAGGCCGCACCGGCGCCCACGTGCATCGCCAGCCGGCGACGCGGGTCGAGCGCGAGGACCAGGGCGAGCAGCACCCACGGCGTCGCGACGTTGTCGAGGTAGACCTGACGCTGCAGGACGACCGACAGCGGCGAGACGAAGGCGAGCACGACCGCGAGTGCGGCGAAGGCGCGGGCGACGCCCGAGCCGCCGGGCCAGCACGTAGAGCAGTGCGGCGCCGATGCTGCTGGCCAGCACCATGACGAGCCGGGACGCGGCGACGGGGTGCGCGCCCGGGAACAACAGGTGCGGCAGCCAGTCGAGCAGCCCGATCTGGATCCAGCCCAGCGGCGGGTGGTCGTACCAGTAGGTGTAGTGCGTCAGCTCGCCGGCGCGCACGGCGGCGGCCTGGGCGACGTACGTCCCCTCGTCGTCGGCGAGGCTGGGGAAGCCGAACACTCCGACGGAGTGCACGGCCCCGGTGGCCAGCGCGAGCACGACGGCGAGCAGGGCGTCCCAGCGGCCGGCGGCGAGGCGGCCGGCGGCCAGCAGCGGGGCGGGGATCCCGCCCAGCCGGGCCCGCAGACCGGGTGCGCGGTCGGCGGCCGGCGCGGCCGGGGGCGCCGGCGCGAGGACGGGCGCGTCGAGGGTGTCGGGGGCGGCGGTCATGCGGCAGTCCCTGCGATCGAGGTGGGCGCCAGGTGGTTCCCGGCGTGGTGGGTCTTCTCCCAGTCCGAGCGGCCCCGGGCCTCCCGCAGCAGCGCGCGCAGGGCGGCGTAGCCCATGACGATCTGGTACGGGATGGCCGAGAGCAGGAGCCGGGCGTAGTCGCGCGCGCCGACCGGCAGCTCGAGGCTCTGGCCGAACTCGCGCAGGGCCGCCGCCTCGAACAGGACGGTGGCGATGGTGGGGACGAGCGGGGTGAAGGTCAGCAATGCCACGGGCAGGGGAAGCCCGCCCGTGGCGGCGACCGTGATGCCGACGGGGATGGCGAGGAAGGTCACCGCCTGCAGGTAGGGCTGCAGCAGGGTGAACTGGGCGAGCAGCCGCTGCCCGCGGGTGGGCAGCCGGCGCCAGTCACCCTTCGTGAGCACCTGCAGGAAGCCCTGGTTCCACCGGCTGCGCTGCTTGACGAGAGAACGCAGGCTGTCGGGCGTCTCCTCGCGGGTGACCAGCTTCGGGTCGTACGCAACGGCGACGCCGACGCCGTCCACCGAGATCCGGACGCCGAGGTCCGCGTCCTCGGTGAGCGCCGCCTCGTCCCAGCCGCCCACCTTGACCAGGAGGTCACGGCGCAGGAAGACGGTGTTCCCGCCGAGCGGAATGAATCCCTTGCGGGCGTGCAGGTGCAGCCGGGAACGGAACCAGAAGTAGTACTCCAGGCAGTTTCGCAGCGAGAACCACTTGGTCCGGTGGTTCACCAGCTGGACGCCGTACTGCAGTACCTGGGCCCCGGTCCGGTCCAGGACGGCGTCCGCCGAGGCGAGCAGGTCCGGATGGGTGAGGGATTCGGCGTCGAAGACGGTGACGAATTCCCCGGAGCAGCTGCGCAGGGCGGTGTTCAGCTGCTTGGGCTTGTTCTTGACGACATTGACATCGACGCTCACCACGATCCGGCCGAGGTTCTCCGCCTCGAGCCGGCGGGCGATGTCCACGGCGCCCGGGTCGTCGTCGCCCACGGCGAGGACGACCTCGACCCGTGGGTGGGACTGGGCGAGCAGGCGGCCGACGGTGCCGCGCACCACGTCCTCGACCTCGTGACGGAACGGCACGATGGCCGAGAAGCTCGTGGTCGCCTCCGTCCCGGGACGGGCACCGGCGATGGCCGCATTCGTCTCGGGCGAACGCCAGGCGTGCAGCATCCATGCGAGGTTGATGCAGGCAGGCACCAGCAGGGCGATCGTCAGCAAGAGGATGAAGGCGGTCAGGGCGAGGGCGGAATTCACGGGCGACTCCCGGTTTCAATGCTTGGGCTCTCGTCGCATCCGGGCTACCTCTCTGTAGCCGCGACGCCTTCGACTATCCACGCCGTCGCATTCCGTGAGGGGCGCTTTCCGATCCCCCGCCTCGACTTTCCCCTGCCGTGAGCAAAGCTCTCTGCGCCCAGTCACTGCTGGTCACGCTGCGTTACTTGGCGGAATTCTGGACATGTCCGACCTGTATTCCGCCGTACGCGTGAAGGGAGTGAACACGTCGTGAAACGAGGCCTCGGAGGAGGCATGTCGGTGACCGTCCCGGGAGCTGTCGAGCCGGCTTCGGCGCCGGGGGGACGGCCCCTCGCCCGACCCCGGCGGAGGTTACGCAGCGTGTGCGCAGGACCAGATCGCCGCCGCGTGGGCGTCAGGTCTCGTCTCGCCGTCGCAGCCGCCGTCGGCGTAACTCGGGCCATGCTGCCTCGACACGCCGAGGAGTGCGGCGTGTCCGGCCACCATGGCCTGAGTTACGTAGACGGGCCGTCCTGGTCTACTTCGGTGTCGGAGGTGCCCATGAGCGAGCAGGGCCGGCTGGCGTTCCTCACGGCGGAGGGCGTCGGCGACTGGGTCGTGCTGCACGGCGGCGCGACGGCTGTGTTCCGTGTCCCGTCGCTCGTCGAGGCCGCACGGCTGGCCGAGGCCGTTGCACGCGTCCCCAGCCTGGACGGCTCCGGCGCCCTGGTCACGCTCGCCGACGACCGGCTGACTGTGCGCCTGACCCGTGGCGCGTTCCGCCTGGAGGACCGGCACATCGAGCTTGCGCGGTCAGTCTCGGCGATCGCCCGCGCGCACGGTGCCGTCGCCGATCGCGGCGCTGTGCACGAGGTTCAGCTGGCCATAGCCGCCAGACCCGACGCGGTCGACCTCGGCTTCTGGTGCGCCGTGCTCGGCTACGCGGAGCTGGCCGGCGACAACGCGGTCGACCCGCTCGGGCATGGCTCGACGGTCTGGATGCAGGACCTCAATCCGGACAAACCCCTCCGGCACGCCATGCACGTCGATGTGTCCGTCGCGCACGAGCGCGCCGAGGCGCACGTGGCGGCCGCGCTCGCCGCAGGAGGACGCATCATCGACGACTCCGAAGCCCCGGCGTTCTGGATCCTCGCGGACCGTGCCGGCAACCGGGTGTGCATCGCCGCATGGACGGACCGGTCCCCGCGGGCGACGCAGCGCAGGCCGGCGAGCAGACGCAACGACCCCCATGGTGATGGGCCGCTGCGGGAGCGCCGGCGTGTCGAGGCATCTTGGGGGTACTTGGGACCGCCGACGCCCCTCGACGCCAGAAGAGGGTCAACTCGCCGGCCCCCTGACGGCCGGGTCGCGGATGACCGCTCGGTACCCACCGTCCTGGGACGCGAGCCGGGTCACCCAGACCAGCCAGTATCGGTGCTTGCCGGCATCCTTCGCCGGCGTCAAGGTGGTCGGTCCCGACGCCGAGTCCGCGCTCGCGACCTTCTGGTAACCCCCCGCGGACGCCGCCCGCTCGTCGCCGGCTCTGAGCTCGACCCCGATCGGTCCCCCGACGACGTCGAGGTCCACCGTCGAGACCTCGCGCGCTGAGCCGAGGTCGAGCACCAGGCCGACCCCCTCCTTGAGATTGCCGAACTGGGCGGTCTGGTACGTCTGGGTACGCCAGGTGGATCCGCTCTCCTGGCGGAACCCGCTCCCACCCGAGGGGTCGAAGCTGGTGATCGCCGCCGGGACGGCGACCGCAGCCCGTGAACCGCTGGCGCTGCGTGTCGCAGTCCCGGAACGGCCCCGGGCGACGACGACGCCCGCGACGCCCGCGACGAGGAGCACAGCGACGAGCGCCAGGAAGGCGTTCCGCCATCCGCTGCCGCGACCACTCCTGGCCACCGCGGGCCGCGGTGCCGGTGCCGGGGCTGGAGGCGGCTGGGGCGCCGGCGAGGGTGCGGCGCTCGGGGACGGCGCCGGCGGCGGCGGCGCCACCACCGTCTCGGCCTGCGCCGGAGGCGGCTGCGGGCGCCGGCGAGGGTGCGGCGCTCGGGGACGGCGCCGGCGAGGGTGCGGCGCTCGGGGACGGCGCCGGCGGCGCCACCACGGCCTCGGCCCGCGCCGGCGACGCCACCACGGTCTCCGCCTGCACCGGCGGCGCCACCACGGTCTCGGCCTGCGCCGGCGGCGCCGTCACCACCGTCTCGTCCTCCACCACGGGAAGCTCCCGGGTCCGGACGATGTCCTCGCCGCTGCCGACGGCGGGGAGAACTTCGGTCTCCCTCTCGCCGGCGGGCTCGTGCGCGTCGCTCACAGGTCGGATTCCTCCCCAGTCGGTGCCCCGCGTCCATTGTCCCGCCGTTCTCAGGACACCCGGACCGCGGCATCGAGGAAGCGGGCGGAGGCCTCCGCTCCGGCCGGCGGTCAGCCGCGGCCGACGTACGGCATCGTCGTCGCCATCACGGTGAGGGTGGCGACGTTGGCGTCCAGCGGGAGGCTCGCCATGTACCGGATGGCGGCGGCGGCGTGCTCGACGTCCATCAGCGGTTCGGGCCGGACCGTTCCGTCGGCCTGCAGGGCTCCCGACTCCGACGGCAGGGCCATCTCCGTGCGGGCATTGCCGATATCGATCTGTCCGCAGGCGATGCCGTAGGGGCGACCGTCCAGCGCCGTGGCCTTCGTCAGCCCGGTGACGGCGTGCTTGGTCGCGGTGTACGCGACTGCCCGTGGCCGTGGCGAGTGCGCGGCGATCGAACCGTTGTTGATGATCCGCCCGCCCTGCGGGCGCTGCCGGCGCATCACCCGGAACGCCTCCCTGGTGCAGAGGAAGACGCCCGTGAGGTTGACCGCGACGACCTCCTGCCACTCGGCCAGTGGCACGTCGTCGAGGTCCCTCGCCGGCGCGCCGATGCCGGCGTTGTTGACCAGCAGGTCCACCCGGCCGTGCCGGGCGACGACGCCGGCGAAGAGATCGCGGACGGCGGCCTCGTCCGTGACGTCGGTGGGCACGGGATCGAAGGCACCGGGCAGACCGACGCCGTCCTGGGCGACCTGCTCGAGGACGTCGCGCCGGCGACCCACCAGCACGACCGTCCATCCGTCCGCGGCGAGGGCGAGAGCGCTGGCGGCACCCACACCACTGCCTCCGCCGGTGACGACGGCGATCCTGGCCCCGAGTACGGTTCCCGCGTCCTGCGTCATCGAGCCCTCCAGCCGCCTGATCCCATCGGGCTATCCTGCCCGGACGTCCGCGACATGGGCAGAGAGGACCACGTGATGCCGTTCCCGCCGCTGCCCGGGGATCGTTGGCAGGACGCGCCGGCGAGGTATCCCGACCCCGCCCTGCGGGTCCTCGACCCGCGGTTCGAGCGCTACCTGTTGTTCAACGCCGCGGTCGAGCGGGTGGCGACGGGGTTCCGGTGGGTGGAGGGACCCGTCTGGTTCGGGGACCACGGCTGCCTGGTGTTCAGCGACATCCCTGCCGACCGGTTGCTGCGCTGGGACGCCGCGAGCGGCGTCACGAGCGTCTTCCGGCAGCCGTCGCACTTCGCCAACGGCAACACCCGGGACGGGCTCGGCCGGCTGGTCACGTGCGAGCACGGCACGCGGCGGGTGACCAGGACCGAGCACGACGGGACGATCACCGTGCTCGCCGACCGCTACGACGGCGCGCCTCTGAACGCGCCGAACGACGTGGTCGTCGGATCTGACGACGCCGTCTGGTTCACCGATCCGGGCTACGGGATCCTCTCCGACTACGAGGGTGGCAAGGCCGACGCCGAGCTGCCGACCGCGGTGTACCGGGTGGACCCGGACGGCCTCGCCATCGAGCGTGTCCTGGACGACCTCGACCGGCCGAACGGGCTCTGCTTCTCCCCTAACGGGTCCCTGCTCTACGTCGTCGACTCCGGAGCCACCCGCAGCATCCATGTCTACGACGTCGTGGACGGCCGACCTGGGAACCGGCGCACCTTCGCCGAGATGAACCCTGGGACCTCGGACGGGATCCGCTGCGACGTCGACGGGAACGTGTGGTCCGCGGCCAGTGGCGGCGGCGACGGGTACGACGGGGTGCACGTCTTCGCGCCGGACGGCACGTTGATCGGCCAAGTCGTGCTCCCCGAGGTCTGCGCGAACCTCTGCTTCGGCGGCCCCGCCCGCAACCGCTTGTTCATGGCTTCTTCGCAGTCGGTCTACGCCGTCTACCTCGACGTCAAGGGCGCCTGAGCCAGTCGCTGTCGCGGGCTTCGGCGCAAACGAGAGTGGAGAGGAGTTCTCCTCTCCACTCTCACCGTATAGCGCACCGGGGGGCTTGCGGCAAGGGCCCCTGCCTGCCGCAGAATCGTCGAGCCCGGCCGCTGACCTGCGTAAACAGTCACTGGAGTTGATGCCGTGCAGGCGTCCACCACTGTATTCGACCTTCCCCACCATCTCGCTGCCAAGGCAGACCCATCCCTGATTGCGGACGACGAGCAGCACTTCGCCGCCATCGCCACGACCCTCGAGCAAACGATCACCGACCTGACCGAGCGCCTCGACGCCGAGCGGAGGGCTCCCGGCCGCCAGGGGCAGGCCGCCCTCGACCGGGACCTGGAGGTCCATCGGTTGACGGGCCGCCTCCGCACGCTGCGTCGCTTCGGCATGGACCTGTGCCTCGGACGCATGGTCCCCGCAGACGGCTCCGAGCCCGTGTACGTGGGCCGGCTCGGCCTCACCGATCGCGCCGGACGCCGGCTGCTGGTGGACTGGCGCTCGCTCGTGGCCGAACCCTTCTTCGGGGCGACGCACGCCAACCCGATGGGCCTGGCGAGCCGCCGCAGGTACCGCTGGACAGTGGGGCGGATCACCGACTACTGGGACGAGGTGTTCACGCCGGACGGTCTCGAGGGGCACGCCGCGCTCGACGACCAGTCCGCCTTCATAGCGAGCCTCGGGAACACCCGCTCCGAACGGATGCGCGACGTGCTCGCGACGATCCAGGCCGACCAGGACGCCGTCATCCGGGCGGGATCGCGCGGCGCCCTCGTCGTCGACGGCGGCCCGGGCACCGGGAAGACCGTCGTCGCGCTGCACCGCGCTGCCTACCTCCAGTACTCCGACCCGCGCCTCGGGCACCGCCACGGCGGCCTGCTGTTCGTCGGACCGCACCGCCCCTACCTGGCCTATGTCTCCGATGTGCTCCCCAGCCTCGGCGAGGAGGGCGTCCAGATCTGCGTCCTGCGCGACCTCGTCCCCCAGGGAGCCGCCGCAACCGTCGAGGCCGACCCCCGGGTGGCACGTCTGAAGGCATCCGCCGAGCTCGTCGCAGCCATCGAGCCCGCCGTCAGGCTGTACGAGGAGCCGCCGGCCAAGGGGCTGACGGTCGAGACACCCTGGTCCGACGTCCCGCTGAGCGCCCAGGACTGGGCCGACGCGTTCGAGGCACCGGACCCGGGGACGGCGCACAACGAGGCACGCGACCAGATCTGGGAGGAGCTGGTCACGATCCTCATCGAGAAGCTGGACGACGTCGACGCGCCGCCCGACCTGCTCCGGAGATCGCTGGAGCAGAACCGCGAGCTGAGAGCCGCTCTGGCCCGGGCGTGGCCCCTTCTCGAACCAGCGGACATCGTCGGCGACCTGTGGTCGGTGCCCGCGTACCTGCGCAGGTGCGCGCCCTGGCTGAGCATCGACGAGGTCCGGGCCCTGCAGCGCGTGGACGCCCAGGCCTGGACGACGTCCGACCTGCCGCTGCTGGACGCCGCCCGGCAACGCCTCGGCGACCCGGAGGCGTCCCGGCGGAAGCTTCGACAGAAGGCGGCCGTGGCCGCCCAGCGGGAGCGCATGGCCACGGTCATCGACGATCTGATCGCCACGGACGACTCCGAGATGCTGGTGATGTCGATGCTGCGCGGGGACGACCTGCGGGGGGCCCTCGTGGACGAGAGCGTTCTGCCCGCCCCTGGCGCCGACCTGCTCGCCGGCCCCTTCGCGCACGTCATCGTGGACGAAGCCCAGGAGCTGACCGACGCGGAGTGGCAGATGTTGCTGCGTCGCTGCCCGTCCCGGAGCTTCACCGTGGTGGGTGACCGGGCGCAGGCGCGGCACGGGTTCGAAGAGTCGTGGCAGGAACGGCTCGAGCGGATCGGGCTCGACGCGGTCACGGTGTCGTCCCTCACCATCAACTACCGGACGCCGGAAGAGGTCATGGCGGAAGCGGAGCCCGTCATCCGCGCAGCGCTGCCGGACGCGAACGTGCCGACGTCGATCCGGAGCACCGGCCTGCCCGTCGTTCACGGGTCGGTGCTGGACCTGGACGCGGTCGTCGAGGCCTGGCTCGCCGAGCACGCCGACGGGATCGCGTGCGTCGTCGGCGATCCCACGTTCCCGTCGACGTCCCGGGTCCGCTCTCTGTCCCCCGAGCTGGTGAAGGGGCTCGAGTTCGACCTTGTCGTCCTGGTGGACCCGGACAGACTTGGCACCGGGATCGAGGGAGCCGTCGACCGCTACGTCGCGATGACCCGAGCCACCCAGCGGCTCGTGATCCTCACGAGCCCCTGACGCCCAGGCGCTCGCCGCCGGCCGCCGCGACTTCGCCGGCATGCTCCTCACGCCCGCAGTTATCCAAGCCCACGGCCGGCTCTGAGCAACGCCGGGGCGAGCGACGTTACGGTGGCGCGATGACGCAGGTCCTCACCATCGCCGCGACCCTGGAGCCGCGCGGGGCCGCCGGCGCGTTCCTGCTCACCGAAGAGCAGGTGGCTGCGCTCGGCAGCGACAAGAAGGCCTTCGCGGTGCGGGTCACGGTGAACGGCGTGCCGCTCGCATCGTTGCAGCGCATGTCGTACACGCATCGCAAGGAGTACGTGCGCTGGATCACCGAGGCCAAGCAGGAGGCGACCCGGGCCGACCGGGTGGCCACGACGATCGAGATGGTCCGCGCCGGTCGCACCCGCTGAGCCAGCGGCGGCACGAAGGGAACTGCGCCCGGCCGCAGTCCCGGGAAGCGATCCATGTCGAGAAGCCCCGAGCGGCTCCGCTCAGCAGGTGAAGGGACACGACGGGCGCGGCCCACGACACCAGGAGATCAGGAGATCAACATGCCGAAGTACCTCCTCCTCAAGCACTACCGCGGCGGCCCGGAGCACCACCACCCCTTCCCGCCCATGGACCAGTGGGCCCCTGAGGACGTCGAGGCGCACATGACCTTCCTCCGCCACGTCAGCGAACTGCTCGAGAAGAACGGTGAGTTCGTCGATGCGCAGGCACTCACGCCCGCGCAGACCTGGGTGCGCTACGGCGGCCCCGACGCGGCGCCCGTCGTCACGGACGGCCCGCACCCCGAGACGAGCGACCTGGTCGCCGGCTGGTACATGATCGACGTCGACTCGCGGGAGCGCGCGATCGAGCTGGCGGCCTATGTGTCATCGGAGCCCGGCCCCGGCGGGGAGCCCCTCTACGAGTGGATCGACGTCCGGGAAGTCATGACCGGGACACCGTCGGACCACGACTGAACGGCGTGAGCAACGAGACGACGCACCCGCTGGACGAAGGCGTTCTGCGTGCCCTCGTTCCGCGGGTGCTGGCGGGTCTGGTCCGGCGCGGCGAGGAGTTCGATGCAGCCGAGGACGCGCTTCAGGAGGCGCTGCTGGAGGCGCTGCGCGTGTGGCCGGAGCACGCACCCCGCGATCCCAGGGCGTGGCTGACCACGGTGGCCACCCGGCGACTCGTCGACGCCCGGCGCAGCGAGGCCGCGAGTTCCCGCCGCGAGGAGGCGACCTACGCCGAGCCGCTGCCGGGGAGCACCGAGGCGGGCGACGACACCCTCTTCCTGCTCTTCTGCTGCTGTCACCCGGACCTCTCCCCCGCCTCCCAGGTGGCGCTGACCCTGCGCGCCGTCGGCGGCCTGACCACCCGGGAGATCGCGGACGCCTTCTACGTGCCGGAGGCGACGATGGCGCAGCGGATCAGCCGGGCCAAGCGCACCCTGCGCGGTCAGCGCCTGGACCGGCTCGGCGACCTCGCCGTCGTGCTGCGCGTTCTCTACCTCGTCTACACCACCGGGCACGCCGGCCGCGTGGACCTCGCGGGCGAGGCGATCCGGCTCACGCGTCAGCTCACCCTCGCCACCGAGGAGCCGGAGGCGCGGGGGCTGCTCGCGTTGATGCTCCTCAACCATGCCCGCCTGCGGGCGCGCGCCAACATCGAGGGCCGGATCGTTCCGCTCGACCAGCAGGACCGTGCGCTGTGGGACACCCGCGAGATCGCCGAGGGCGTTCGCGTCCTGCAATCCGCGCTGACGGCACAGACAGCGGAACGAAGGCCCGGCCGCTACCAGATCGAGGCCGCGATCGCCGCCCTGCACGACGACGCGGCCAGCGCCGGGGAGACGGACTGGCCGCAGATTCTCGCCTGGTACGACGACCTCCTTGCCCTCACCGCCGACCCGGTGCACCACGACCCGGCCGCCGTGCTGGGTCGCGCGGTCGCCGTCGGCCATGTCCTGGGCGTGAAGGCCGGCCTGCGCGAGACCGACCGGTTGCACGAGGTCCTCGGTGAGCGGCACCGCTGGCACGCCGTCCGCGGCTACCTGCACGAGCTGGACGGCGACCTGCCCGCAGCGGGCACCGCATATGCGGAGGCTGCTCGCCTGGCGACGAACGTCGCCGAGCGCGACCACCTGGTCCGGCAGGCCGCCCGCGCCAGGTCTGGGGCTCCCCTCCGAGCACGATGAGGATGACGGCCGCCCGGACGAGCGAGTCGCCCCGCGACGTCCGCGTCCGTGCCCAAGCCATCGTGTTCGCCCGCGACGCCGGGCTGCGACTGCCCTGAACCCCCGTTTCCGACGCAACGTCCAGGGATCCATCCCCAAAGGATGAGGCGTGCCGCTATCCGGGTGAGAAGCCTGGAGCGATGGCAGAGCACACGGGCCAGGCCTGGTCGTTCGGTGACGGCCGGTTCACCTACGTCGCGCCTCTGGCGCAGGCACCGACGATCGGGTCACCGGTCGTGGTCAGTCCCCCCGATGGCCGGCGCTTCCTCGGCCAGGTGGCAAGAACCGTGCTCGCGGACGGGGCAGGGACCTCCGACAACGGGAATGGGCTCCAGGTCCTCGGCGAAGGAGCCCTCGTGGCCCTCCTCGGCGAGGGAGACGCCCCCGGCGACGCTCCCTTCGTGACCGCCGAGGTCGAGACCGCCCCCGAGACGGACTTCCGGTCCTGGGTCGACGCGCGCCTGGGCCGGACCGCACGGCTCGACGTCGGCCCCGCCCGCCCGGCGGGCCTGGGCACGCTGCAGCTGGCCGCCGACGGCTTCACCCGTCACTCGTTCCTGTGCGGGCAATCGGGCTCCGGTAAGACGTACACGCTCGGCCTGCTGCTGGAGCAGCTCCTGCTGCACACCGACCTGAAGATCATCGTGCTGGACCCGAACTCGGACTACGTCCGCATCGCCGAGATGGACCTCGAGGGCCTGGACGGGGATGCCCGTCGTCGGGGCGAGAGCCTTCCCGACGTCCTGCGCGTCTTCCGCGCGCAGGGGGCTAACCCGCTGCGAATCCGCTACGGGCGGCTCCCGCTCCAGCAACAGGCGCTCGTCCTCGGGCTCGACCCGCTGGTGGACGCGGAGCAGTTCGACGCGCTCCGCGCGGTCGTCGACGCGATGCCGGACCCCGAGTACTCGCTGACCGACGTCCGCGCGCGCCTGGACCTGCGCAACGACCCGGCGCGCCGGCTGGCGCTGCGCATCGACAACCTGGGAGCGGCCGACTGGTCGGTGTGGGCGGGCCGGGACGACCGGCCCATCATGGACCAGTTGCCGGAGGGCTGGCGGGCCGCGGTGATCGACCTCGGCGAGCTCCCGCATCCGCGTGAGCGGTCGGCCGTCGTCGCCTCCGTCCTCGCGGCGCTGTGGCAGTGGCGGCACAAGCGCGAGCCGGTGCTCCTCGTGATCGACGAGGCCCACAACGTCTGCCCGGCGGTACCCACCGATCACACGCAAGCGCTCGCCATCGAGCACGCCGTCCGGATCGCCGCGGAGGGCCGCAAGTACGGCCTGTACCTCTTCCTCGCCACCCAGCGGCCGGACAAGCTCCATCCGGAGGTCCTGGCGCAGTGCGAGAACCTGGTGCTGATGAAGGTCAACTCGTCGGCCGCGATCGACCTGCTGGCGCGCACCTTCTCGCACGTGCCGCGCCAGCTGCTCGAGCTGGCGCCGACGTTCACGATCGGGCAGGGGCTGGTCGCGGGACGGATCGCACCGCTGCCCACCCTGTTCAGCAGCGGCAGCCGTCGTTCACCGGAGGGTGGAGCGGACGTGCCGACGACGTGGGCGGCGGCTTCGGCACCAGCGGCGACTGCCCCCTGAGGGGCGAGGCTGCGGCTCCTGCCCGACGCTTACGGGAGCCATAAGCCCGCCTTAACCCTTGGGGACTGACCGGGACAAGGCCGACATGTACCGTCGGCTGCACCATGTCGACTCCCGGCAGCGCCCGCCATCGTTCGGATTCGCGTGCATCCACACCTCTGACGGTGCTCGCCGAGTCGGTGACGGGCAGCCTGCAGCTGGTCAGCGCGATCAGCGGTCGAAACGGAGCCGCCCTCGCCGTCACCACTGGCCTGCTGGCGACGACGGGGCTGCCCGTCGCCGGCGCCGACGGCACCAGCGCTCGCGATGGAAGCGGAACCCCCGGCATCGGCCTCGCGCAGAACCTGTCGGCAGACTTGGCGACGGGCCGGGTGCGCGCCGCCAAGACGGCCCACGTCCGCTTCGAGCACCCCGCGTTCGTCGTCACCCTGCCCGACGGCCACCGCTCGGGAGACGACGCCGCCCGTGCGGCGGCTGACATCGCCAGGACCAGTCGCTCCATGGCCAGGGCCGCCTTCAACGAGCAGAAAGCCCGATCGCAGCCGAACGCGCAGCCGAAGCCGCAGCCGAAGCCGCAGCCGAAGCCGCAGCCGAAGCGCGGGTCGACAGGCGTCTCGGGCGCGTCGTGCTCCATCAGCCCGAGCATCGAATCGCACCTGACATCGAACGCACGATCGGTCTACCGCGCGGTGTGCGCTGCCTTCGGCCACACGGTCTCGGCATTCGGCGGCTACCGCCCCGGGAGTCCCGGCGACCACGGCAGCGGCAGGGCCGTCGACATCATGGTCTCCGGGGCGCCGGGACTGGAGATCGCCCGCTACGTCCAGGCTCACGCCCGCGAGCTGCACGTCACCTACGTGATCTACCAGCAGAAGATCTGGCTGGCCGGCCGCCCGACCAGCCAGTGGAGACACATGGAGGATCGCGGCAGCAGGACCGCGAACCACTACGACCACGTGCACGTCAGCGTCTCGTAGGACGCCCTTCACGCTGCTTGCGGAGGCGGACGGGAATCGAACCCGCCTGACCGAGCTACTCGGTCACGTCGGTTTTGAAGACCGCGGGGAGCACCAGCTGCCCGAACGCCTCCCCGGGCGGCGAGCCGCCCGGCGCGACCGATCCTAGGTGGAGGATCGGGAGGAGACCCAGCTCGGCCGCTCCAACGGTCGCGTCCGCTCAGCTTCGGCACTGGAACCACCCGGCGCCAGTACTGTCTGCGCGTCGGGCGAGCGGCGGGGGATGCATGTGGACGAGTTCGACGAGGACGCACTGCGGAACGAGGCACGGCTGCTCCGCCAGCTGCTGGACCGGTACCTGGGCGCGCTGCCGGAGCCGGAGGACGACGGCGAGCAGCTCGTCGTCCGCCTCGAAGCGCACCTCGGCGTGCGGCCCTCGGCGCTCCCCGTCGTCACGGCCACCTGGGCCTCGCACGAGCAGGCCGACGTCCAGCTCGCGCTGGAGCGCTGGCTGGAGGACCGGCAGCTGCCGAATGAGGTGCTGGGCACGCCACACCCCGGCCGGCGGCACAGCACTCTCGCCGAACTGCTCGACATGGCACGCCACGACAACGGCTTCAGCGTGGGCCCGCCGGACTGGGTGCACGTGCCGGTGTCCCCCGACGGCACGCACCCGTGCGTCTCGTTCGGGCTGTACCTCGTCGGCGGCGATTCGCCGTTCGTTCTGCTGCTGCGCGGGCCGGACCCGCAGGTGGGCCAGGACGGCGTCCAGCTGGAGGTCCTCGCACCCGATCCGGACGCCGCCGGCGAACTCGTCGCCGAGCTGCGACGGCTGGCCGTCGAGCTGTCACCGGTCCGGGGGCAGATCGTCACCCTGGCATCGCCGGACCGCCCCGGCGGCAGCCCGATCGCGTTCCTGCGACGCCCGCAGCTGCCGCGCGACCGGCTCGTTCTGCCCGAGCAGACGCTCGAGGCGGTCGAGCGCCAGGTCATCGAGGTGGCCGCCCTCCGCGACCGGCTGCGAGCGAGCGGGCAGCACCTCAAGCGCGGGCTGCTCCTCTACGGCCCGCCAGGAACCGGCAAGACGCACACAGTGCGCTACCTGCTCGGCAGGCTGGAGGGCAGCACGGCGGTCGTGCTGTCGGGGAGCGCTCTCGGGCTCGTCTCGGCCGCCTGCACCCTCGCGCGCCGCCATCAGCCCTCCGTCGTCGTGCTCGAGGACGTCGACCTCGTCGCGAGCGACCGCAGCTTCGCCGCGCCGGGCAGCAACGCCCTGCTCTTCGAGATCCTCAACCAGCTCGACGGCCTCGGCGACGACGTCGACGTGGTCTTCGTCCTGACCACGAACCGCGTCGACGTGCTGGAGCGAGCGCTCGCGGAGCGACCGGGACGGGTCGACGAGGCGGTGGAGGTGGGACCCCCGGACGCCGCCGGCCGGGAGCGCCTGCTCCGGCTCTACGGCGCGGACGCCGGTCTCGCCGGGCTGGACCTCGGCGAGGCGGTGGCCGCGACAGAAGGCGTCACGGCGACCTACCTGAGGGAGCTGGTCCGCCGCGCTGTGGTTCAGGCGGCACTGGCCCGTCCCGGGGAGGCACAGGTCGTCGTCCGCCAGGAGGATCTGGACGCCGCCGCCGCCGACCTCGCGTCGAGCCGCGCCGCCCTGACCCGGGCCCTGCTCGGCGTCGGCCGGGAGCCGTCCGGCCCCCGCGATCTGCCACTCGATCCGGAACCCGCCCTGATGCCGGCACCGGCGCCCGGGGAGTCGAGCAGCGGCTGGTTCGCGTACAGCTCGACGCTCCGGCACCACCCGATGCGCCATCGCGCGACGCCGATGGACGAGGAGCCCGACCCGCCGCCGCCCCCGCCGGGCTGGGAGGACACTCCCTGACCGCGGGCCGAAGACCGGTGAGGCAGAGGGCGCTCCGTAGAGTTCCGGCATGACGGCCACCACCCCCGCTGTCCGCCTCACCCAGTACGCGCACGGCGGCGGCTGCGCGTGCAAGATCCCCCCCGGCGAGCTGGAGGCCGTCGTCGCGGGCCTGCGAGGGCGGCATCCGCTGAACGCCACGGGCGAGCTCCTCGTCGGGCTCGAGGACGGCGACGACGCTGCCGTCGTCCGCACCCCCTCGGGCACGATGGTGACCACCGCCGACTTCTTCACCCCCGTCGTCGACGACCCCTACGACTGGGGACGCATCGCTGCAGCCAACGCGCTGTCGGACGTTTACGCCATGGGGGGCACGCCGGTCGTCGCCGTCAACCTGCTCGCCTGGCCGCGCGACGTGCTGCCCTTCGACCTCGCCCGCGAGGTGCTGCGCGGCGGCCTCGACATCGGCGGCGAGGCAGGCTGCCACGTCGCCGGTGGGCACAGCGTGGACGCTCCCGAGCCGATGTACGGCATGAGCGTCACCGGCACAGCGGACTCCGGCAAGCTCCTGCGCAACGACGCCGGGGAGGCGGGCCTGCCGCTGACGCTGACCAAGCCGCTCGGTGTCGGCGTCCTCAACAACCGGCACAAGGCGACCGGCGAGCGTTTCGAGCAGGCGATCATGAGCATGGCCACGCTCAACGACAGGGCCCGGGACGCCGCGCTCGCCGCCGGCGCCCGCTGCGCCACCGACGTGACCGGCTTCGGGCTGCTGGGGCACCTGCACAAGCTCGCCCGCGCCAGCGGCGTGACGGCGGAGATCGACGCGGCCGCCGTCCCCTACCTGGAGGGAGCCCGCGAGTCACTGGCCGCGGGATACGTGAGCGGTGGCACCCGGCGCAACCTCGACTGGGTGCGCCCCCATCTCGAGATGAACGGCGTCGGCGAGCAGGAGGCTCTCCTGCTCGCCGACGCCCAGACCTCCGGCGGCCTGCTGGTGGCCGCCGAACTGCCCGGCTACCCGGTCATCGGCCGGCTGCTGCCGGCGCGCAAGGACGGCGTGACGATCGTCGTCCGCTGACGCGGGGAACACGTGCCGGGCGTCAGCCGGGAGGGGTCACACCTGCGCCTGGCGCAGCTCCGCGACGTCGTGCGCCGGCTCGGACGGCGGCTTGGTGATGAACGTCAGCACGGTCGAGATCAGGGCCACGATGCCGAGCACGGTGAAGGGCACGGTGTACCCGCCGCTGGACTCGAACAGCCGGGCCGCGATCAGGGGACCGACGACCCCGCCGATCGACCACGCGATGATCATCGCGCCGTAGATGGCACCGGCGTTCGGGGTCCCGTAGTAGTCGGCCGCGGTCGCGGGCATGGTGCCGAAGCCGCCGCCGTAGGCGAGGTAGATGCCCGCCGACAGGATCGCGAAGATCGCGAACGCCGTGTGCGGGAGGAGCAGGAAGCACACCCCCTGCAGCGCGAGCATGCCGAGGAAGGCGGGCATGCGGCCGATCCGGTCCGACAGCGCCGCCCAGCCGATCCGGCCGGCGCCGTTGAACAGGCCCATGAGCCCGACGAAGGTCGCGGCGGTGCCGGCGGTGATCCCGGTCAGCTGCTGGGCCGAGTCCGAGGCCTGCGAGATGAAGGCGATGCCGCACAGCGTGTTGAGCGTCAGGATGGCCGTGAGCATGTACCACTGCGGCGTCCGCAGCGCTCCACGCAGGTCGAAGACGCGGCTGCCCGGCTTCGCCTTGGCGCTCGACGTGGCCGGGTCGTATCCCGGAACCGTGTACCCCTCCGGCGGGTTGCGGAAGAGGGAGGCCCCGAGCAGGCCGGCGACGAGGTAGGCGATGCCGAGCGGCAGGAAGACGCTGGTCTTGTCGCTCGTGCCGTTGAGCAGGCTCTTGGCGACGGGGCCCGTGATGACGGCACCGAAGCCGAAGCCGCCGACGGCGATGCCGGTGATGAGGCCGCGCTTGTCGGGGAACCACTTCGCCAGCATGGCGATCGGCGTGATGTACGCCAGGCCGAGCCCGATGCCACCCATCACCCCGTAGGTGAGCACGAGCAGCCAGAGCTGGTCCTTCGTGTTCGTCAGAGACGCGAGCATGATGCCGACGGAGTAGAGCACGACCCCGGCGATGGCCACCGGCCGCGGACCGCGCCGGTCCTGGATGCGACCGCCGACGAAGGTGCCGATGAAGATGGTCCCGATCGCCACCTCGAAGGGGATGACGACCTCGCTCTTGCTCCAGCCGAACTGCCCCTGCAGCGGCTTGTTGAACACGCTCCACGCGTAGACGGCACCCAGCGCGAGCTGGACGAGGACGGCCGCGAGCGCGATCCACCATCTGCCCGCGGTCGCCGGGCGGTCGCCCGCCGGCACGCTCGCCGAGCCTTCCACCGATGTCGCCATGTCAGTACCTCCACGAGTCCGCCCGGGCCGGGCGCGAAAGTGGGCCGCTAATACCCGTGATCGCCCGGGTCACACCTCCCGCACCGGGGAAAGCGGATCTCAGCCACGCCGAAGGCGGGGTGGGCGGCGCGGCTGCGGCGCGGCGAACGGACGACCGGCGAGATCAGCGAGGGATTCCTGCAGACGGCCGAGGAGCTCTACGAGGATCTCGCGCTCCGCCTCGGCCAGAGTCGAGAACACGTCCGTGGCGGCGCCGTGCACGATCGGCAGCATCTCGTCGACGAGAGCCTTCCCGGCCTCGGTGAGACGGACGAGAATCTTGCGCCGATCCTGGGGGTGCGGATCCCGGACGACGAGACCGCGGCGCTCCAGCGTGTCGAGCAGCGAGGTCATGCTCGCCGTGCTGATCAGGAGCCGGTTGGCGATCACGGTGCTCGCCAGCCGCTCCCCCGCCCCCTCGAGGATCGCCAGCGCCTGGAAACCGGACGGCGACAGGTCCGCGACCTCCCTGCGGCGGCGGCTCACCTCGGCCATCCACAGGGACGTGGTCCGGACGAGGTTCGCCGCTGCCTCGGCGGAGGCGCGGTCGGCCCCCGGGAACTCATCCCCGAAGTCGCTGCTCACCCGGATGGGGCCGCGGCCCTCGCTCCGCAGCGCGCCGTCGTCGTCGCTCATCCGGCAAGCCTACTAGGGGTCTAGCTACTCGAACCCTAGCGGTCTACTCTTCCTGCAGACGGGGGCCGACTCCCGACAAGGAGATCAGCAGATGGAAACTCCTCCTCCTCCCGTGCAGATGGTGCAGCTGCTCGCAGGCTTCCAGGTCTCCCAGGCGCTCTATGCCGCCGCAAAGCTCGGCATCGCGGACCTGCTCGCCGGTGGTGCCCGGACGCCGGCCGAGATCTCGGACACGCTCGGCACGGACGGCGCCGCGACCGCTCGCTTGCTCCGCTCCCTCTCGGGCCTCGGCGTCTTCACGGACGCCGGCGATCACGGCTACACGCTCACACCGCTCGGAGAAACCCTGACGAGCGACGCGCCCGGCTCGATGCGAGACCTGGCGCTGATGTGGATGGAGACGCACTACGTTCCGTTCGGCGGGCTCGTGGAGACCGTCCGCACCGGAAGGACGGCGGCGACGCAGCACTACCGCATGCCGTTCTTCACCTGGCTGGGACAGGATCCCGACCTCGTGGCGCGGTTCACGGGGGCGATGGCCAACCTCACGGACGGCATCAAGCGGCACGCGGTGTCCGGCTACGAGGTGGGGAAGCCGACGCGGATCGTCGACGTGGGCGGCGCGGACGGCAGCCTGCTCGCGCTCCTCCTCGACCGCGTCCCGGAGGCCACGGGGATTTCGTTCGACCTGCCGCACGTGGTGGAGGCGGTGCCGGCGGTGGCGAAGGCGCACGAGCTCGACGACCGGCTGTCCGGCGAGGGCGGCGACTTCTTCGAGCGCGTGCCGGGGGGCGCGGACATGTATGTGCTGTCGATGGTCCTGCACGACTGGGACGACGAGCACGCGTCGCGGCTGCTGCGCAACATCGCGAGCGCCGCCCCCTCGGGTGCCGTGGTGCGGGCGTTCGAGCTGGTCGTGCCGCCGGGCGACGGGCCGCACATGGCCAAGATGATCGACCTGACCATGCTGGCGATGCTGTCCGGGCGCGAGCGCGACGAGGCCGAGTTGCGTGACCTGTTCCTGGGTACCGGGCTCCGGTTCGACCGCGTGGTCGCGACGCAGACCCCGCTCAGCGTCGTCGAGGCACACGTGCCGTGACGGACCTGAACGGTTGAAGCGCGCAGAGGCCCGTCGCGCTCAGGCCGTCCGGCCGGAGGCCCGGCCCTGCTCCGCCTCGCGCGCGGCGATCCGCTCGCGCTGAGGGGTCACGACGTACTTCGGATCCTTCGTCGACTGGACGCCGGCGTGCAGCAGCCCGAGTCGTTCGTAGAACCCGCCGGCGAGCAGGGCCACGCCCGAGGCGACCGCGGCCACCCGGCTGCGCCGGCCGAGGAGCATGCTGCCGAGGACGCCGGCCGCGGTGAGCGTGCTCGCCCGCTCGAGGGAACGGCCGGCGTCGCCGGTGCGGAAGGTCTCCCCCACCAGGCCGAGCCGGTTCTCCAGGCGCCGGGAGGCGGCGAGCTCGACGATCGCGCCGAACATGGCGAACCGCCGGGCCGGGGAGGCCTCGGACGTCGGAGCGACGATCATGCCGAGGCCACCGGCGCTGGCGGCGGCGCTGGCCGTGAAGATGAACGGCAGCTCGGGGTGCGACTCGTGCCAGGCCGGGACGGCGGTCTGCGACAGCAGGACCGCGGTGTACGAGGCGACTGCCGGCGCGATCGCGGCGGCGGCGAGGCCCGCCGGGCGCGCGGCGGCGTCCAGGAGCTTGCCGGGCAGGGTGGCGCGCAGCCGGGCGGGCAGGACCTCGCTGATGGCGGCGACCCCCATCAGCGGCCCGTACGCCGCCAGCACCCAGGTGCCCATGCTCATGGGCGACGTCGGCTTCGCCACGCGCAGCATGTGGTGGAAGCGCTCGGGGCGGCCGAGGTCGTGGATGAGGTAGTACGACCCAGCCCCGAGCGCCCCGAGCGCCGTGAGTCTGGTGCCCCGGCGCAGCGCCACCCGGCCCGTCTGGTCGGCGCCCGCCCCGAGGAGGGAGCAGCCGGCGGCGAGGCCGCCCAGGAAGAAGTAGTACGCGATGTCGTCCTTCCACACGGGGGGCTTGAGAACCGGCCGCCCGTAGTAGGACGAGAAGCTGGCGCGGGGAACCATCGGCGTCTCGCGCGCCCCGTCGTCGGCGCGCCGCGGCCGCCGGTGCCCGTTCTCACGGGAGGCGCCTCGCCTCCCGTGGCCGGCGTCGAACATCCGCGCGTCCCGGTCGAGCGCCCCGGCGTCGCTGGCCGGCTCGGCGGGCGGCGGCGCAGGGGTGACCTCTCCGCGCTGCTGCGCGTGCCGGCCTCGCGGGCCGCCGATGGCGCGGAGACCGCCGCGCAGACGGTCGCGCGCCTGCTGCCACAGCTCCTGCGGGAGCTCGCTCACGCGCGCCGCCTCCCCTCGACGAAGGCGGAAGCCGCCGCCGCGAGCATCGTCAGGGCGGCCGCGCCGGCGTAGCGCCACATCCGGGGCAGGTCGCGGGTCGGGACCACCGGGTCCGGCGGGAGGCCGTAGACCTCGGGCTCGTCGAGCAGCAGGAAGAACGCGCCGTTCCCGCCGACCCCGTCGTCGGGGTCGTTGCCGTAGAGGCGCGCCTCGGGAACGCCGCTCTCGTGCAGCTGCTCGACCCGCTTCTCGGCGCGCTCGCGCAGCTCGTCGAGCTCGCCGAACTGGATCGAGTTGGTCGGGCACGCCTTGGCGCAGGCCGGCTCGAGGCCGCCGTGCAGCCGGTCGTAGCACAGCGTGCACTTCCAGGCGCGGCCGTCGTCCTCCCGGCGGTCGATCACGCCGTAGGGGCACCCGGAGACGCAGTAGCCGCACCCGTTGCAGATGTCCTGCTGGACGACGACAGTGCCGAACTCCGTGCGGAACAGCGCGCCCGTCGGGCAGACGTCGAGGCAGCCGGCATGCGTGCAGTGCTTGCACACGTCCGACGCCATCAGCCACCGGAACTCCTGCCGGCCCTCCGCACCGGTGCGTGCCCCGGGCAGCTCGAAGCTCGGCATCCCCAGGTCGACGGTCGGGCGGTCGACCGCCGGCGCGACGTCGGTCCGCTCGGCCGGCCGGTTGCCGAGCTCGGCACCCTTGTCGGGCGACGTCGCCAGGGCCGCCGCCGCGGCCTCGGCACTCGCGGTGGTGCCTGACGGGCCGGTCGGCCGGCCCTCGAAGGGTGGGTGCTGGTGCCCGACCTGCAGGGGCTGCTCGATGAAGGCGACGTGGCGCCAGGTGTTCGCCCCGAGCATCCCGGTGTTGTCGTAGGACATGCCGAGCAGGTTGAACCCGTCGTCCGGGACGAGGTTCCACTCCTTGCACGCCACCTCGCACGCCTTGCAGCCGATGCAGATCGAGGTGTCGGTGAAGAAGCCGACCCGGGGCGGGTGCTCGGTATGCCCGGCGTTGCCGGCCACGTCGTCCAGTGGACCGGACAGGCTGTTGTCGAGGGTCATCCCTGCTCCTCCTGCCGGTTGTCGTTCACATCCTGGCTGCCGCCGGCGTTGTCCGGCCCCGCGAATGCCGGGTCCCGGGCGCCCTCGAGATGCGCCTTCCCGGCGGACGCCCCGACCGTCGCGACCCGGGTGCCCGTGGTGCGGGTGACGCCGGCACTGGTCCGGTAGCCCTGCACGTAGTCCAGCAGCTCGGGCCCGCGGGGCCGCCGCCCCGGCTGGACGTCGCAGGTCGTCACCTTCGACTCCTGGATGAGGACGTTCGGGTCGAGGGCGACGCCGAACAGGTCGTTCGCGGAGTCCCCGGTGACCAGACCGGTGCTGCCCCAGTGGTACGGCATCCAGACCTGGTGCACGACCCTGCCCTGCACGCGCAGCGGGGTCGAGCCGGTCGGTGACGATCACGCGTGCCTCGATCGCGCTGCGGCTCGTGACGATGGTCGCCCAGCCCAGGTGCTCCAGGCCGCGCTCGGCGGCGAGCTCGGGCGACACCTCGACGAACATCTCCGGCTGCAGCTCGGACAGGTACGCCAGCTGCCGGCTCATGCCGCCCGCGGTGTGGTGCTCGGTGAGCCGGGATGTGGTCAGCACGAACGGGTAGACCTGGCCGTGCGCCTCCGGAGGGGACGGGTTGGACGGGTTGTCATCGCGCCCGTAGACCTTGCGCGTCGGGTTCCCCTGCTGCCCGTAGAGCGGGTTGGAGAACGGCGACTCGTGCGGCTCGTAGTGCGTCGGCAGCGGGCCGTCCTGCAGGCCGTTCGGGACGTACAGCCAGCCCTTGCCGTCCGCCTGCATGACGAACGGATCGTCTCCGCGCAGGGCGGCGGGACCCCTGGCGTCGGGCCCGGGCACGTACGACGGCGGCTTCGTCTTCTCGAAGTCCGGCACGTCCTTGCCGGTCCACTCGCCCTTCTCGCCCTTGTCGGGGTCCCACCAGACGTACGCCTTGCGCTCGCTCCACGGCCTGCCCTGCGGGTCCGCGGACGCCCGGTTGTAGAGCACGCGACGGTTGTACGGCCAGGCCCAGCCCCACTCCAGCGCCGTCGGATCCTGCTCGCTGCGCGGTTTGCGGCGCGCGGCCTGGTTGACGCCGTCCGCGTAGACCCCGGAGTAGATCCAGCATCCACACGAGGTGGAGCCGTCGTTCTTCAGGTCCATGTAACCGCTCAGGACCTTCCCGGTCGTGAGGTCGTAGCCGTTGATGGCTCGCAGCACCGAGTCGGCGCTCGGCTCGTCGCCGTGGACCTCGTAGTCCCAGTTGAGGTCCTGCAGCGGCTTGTCCCGCTCCTCGGTGGAGTCCTTCACGGCCTCCTTGAGGCGGCGGCCCAGGTGGTAGAAGAACCACAGCTCCGAGCGCTGGTCGCCCTTGGGCTCGACGGCCTTCTCACGCCACTGCAGCATGCGCTGCGTCTGGGTGAACGTGCCCTCCTTCTCCACGTGCGCGGCGGCCGGGAAGAAGAAGACCTCGGTCCGGCACTGGTCCGTCACGATCTCGCCGGTCTCGACCTCGGGCGCGTCCTTCCAGAAGGTCGCGCTCTCGATCATGGCGAGGTCGCGGACGACGACCCAGTCGAGATTGGCGAGCGCCAGCCGCTGCATGCGGCCGTGGGAGGACCCGACGGCGGGATTCTGGCCGAGCAGGAAGTAGCCGTAGACCTTTCCGTCGATCATGTCCATCGTGGTGCGGTACGTGCCGTGGTCCCCCGTCAGCCTCGGCAGGTAGTCGAAGCAGTAGTCGTTCTCGGCGGTTGCGGCATCGCCCCAGTACTCCTTCATCAGGGAGATGAAGTAGGCGTCGGCGTTGCCCCAGAAGCCCTTCTGCTTGTCCCCGATGAAGCTGTCCAGGTATTCGGACAGGGTCTTGTGCTGCTCCGCGCTCGGCATCGGCATGTAGCCGGGCAGGATGTTGAACAGGGTGGGGATGTCGGTGGATCCCTGGATGCTCGCGTGCCCGCGCATCGCCATGATCCCGCCGCCGGGCCGGCCCATGTTGCCCAGCAGCAGCTGGACGATGGCGGCCGAGCGGATCAGCTGGACGCCGACGGAGTGCTGCGTCCAGCCCACCGCGTAGACCACGGCCGTCGTGCGCTCCCGGCCCGAGTTCGCCGTCCAGTCCTCGCAGACCTGCAGGAACTGCTCCCGCGGAACCCCGCAGACGTCCTCGACCATCTCGGGGGTGTAGCGGGCGAAGTGCCGCTTGAGGATCTGGAACACGCAGCGCGGGTGCTGCAGGGTCTCGTCCTTGGTTGGTTCGTGGGTCGGTCCTTCGAGCTTCGGGCCGCCGGACTCGTGCTGCAGGCCGGACGCGGTCTCCTTGGCGTGCGCGGCGGCCTCGGATCCGCCGTCGTCGTCGCTGCTCTCGAACCCCTCGTACTGCCAGGTGCCGGTGTCGTACGCGGCGAGGTCACCGTCGTAGCCGGAGAACAGGCCGTCGAGGTCGTCGGTGTCGCGGAACTTCTCGCTGACGATGAACGACGCGTTCGTGTACGCGGTGACGTACTCGCGGAAGTCCTTGTCGTTGCTGAGGATGTAGTTGATCACACCGCCCAGGAAGGCGATGTCACTTCCGGCGCGCAGCGCGACGTAGGTGTCCGAGAGCGCGCTGGTCCGGGTGAACCGGGGGTCGATGTGGATGACCTTCGCACCGCGGGCCTTCGCCTCGACCACCCACTGGAAACCCACGGGGTGCGCCTCGGCCATGTTCGAACCCATGATCACGATGCAGTCGGCGTTGGCGAGGTCCTGCTGGGTGTTGGTGGCGCCGCCGCGCCCGAAGCTGGTCCCCAGACCGGGGACGGTGGAGGAGTGTCAAATACGGGCCTGGTTCTCGATCTGGATCGCGCCGGCCGCGGTGAAGAGCTTCTTGATGAGGTAGTTCTCTTCGTTGTCGAGCGTGGCGCCGCCCAGGCTCGCCAGCCCGAGGGTCCGGCGGACCGTGCGGCCCTGCGGATCGACGTCCTGCCAGCCCTTGCGGCGAGCCTCCAGGACCCGCTGGGTGACCATGCCCATCGCGGTCTCGAGGTCGAGCTCGGACCAGCTCGTGGCGTAGGGCGCGCGGTAGAGCACCTTCTGCTCCCGCTGCGGGCCCGTCACCAGCTGCTTGCTGGCGCTGCCCTTCGGGCACAGCCGCCCGCGCGAGATCGGCGAATCGGGGTTGCCCTCGATCTGGACGACCTGCTCGTCCTTGACGTACACCTTCTGCGCGCAGCCGACCGCACAGTACGGGCACACGGAGTGCGCGACGCGATCGGCCGTGACCGTGCGCGGCTCGAGGTCGCGCGAGCGGGCCGACTGAGCAGCCTTGCCGCGCCCCAGCGGGTCCGTCCCGGTCACCTGGCGGTAGACCGGCCAGCTCTCGATCCAGGTTCGCACTCCCATGGCGACAAGATGCCAGATCCGTCCCGGACCGCCACCGAAACGGCGCGGGGCCTTGACGGTGCCCGTCCCGTCACGGATCGTGCCCACAACTGCTTCGATCGGGCGGCCGGAGGGGAGGCGGACGTGGCGACGCTGGACGTCCTTGGTCTGCGGGAGATCGACGAGCGCATCACCCGCTTCCTCTGCGCGACGGTGCACCTGGACGGCACGTTCGCGAACCATGCCTGGGGCGTGCTGCTCGCCCCCGGTCGGCAGGGTCAGGCACCCGAGCACGAGATCGACCCCATCGCGGTGGCCCGGCACGCACAGCTCGCGCTGGCGCGCCGCAGGGAGCGCGACGTCCAGCTGGTGCTCGTGCTGATCGCCGTGGTCGCGGCCGCCGTCCTGTTCTTCGGCATGGGCGCCCACCGCTCCCTGTCGCTGGGCGAAGTCGCCCTCCTCATCGCCGCCCTGCCCCTGATCGGGTGGGTCGTGGCGTTCGCCCTCGTGTACCAGCACTACTCCGGCGCACGCGCGACTGCTCTGGCGGTCTTCAAAGGGACCGCTGGCTTCGCACGCAACGCAGCGCCCCGGCTCGACCGGGCGACGGAACGGCGGCTGCACGCCCTGCACCACGAGAACACGGTCATCTACAACTCGTTCTCGCCATTCGTAGGCACCGGCCACACTCTCGATTCCTGGCGGGTCGACCTGCACACCGCCACGCCGCCGGTCGGCGACGACGCCGCCGTCTCGTTCTCCCCCGCCGAGGTGCACGAGTTCCTGCTGGAGGAGGTGCCCAAGGCGCTGACCACGGTGCGGGCGGAACGCCGCCTCTACGTCGACGGCGGCACCGCCATCTACGTGCCCGGCCTGATTCCTCCGAGCACGTCTCCCGACGTCGCCGAACGGCCGCAGGCCCAGCTCCCGGATGCGATCCTCGACCAGTACACCGACGAACCCAACCGGGTCGCCCGGACGTACTGCTGCTTCGTCGAGAACAGCGGGAACGGCGACGTCGTCGTCACGGTCCTGGTGCGCGCCGAGATCGTCGGCGACGTGCTGTACGTGGAGGGGCGCTCGCAGGTGCTGCTGCCGGTGCAGCCCGGCTTCAAGGACGTGTACTGGGTCAGCCCGAACCCCGACCAGGCCTCGATGCCCGTCGCGCGCGCGGCGCTCCCCCGCACGACGGGGCTGTGGCTGGAGAGCCCGATCCGGATCGCGAAGTGCTGGTTCGGGGACCGCGCGGACGCACGGAAGCTGCGCGACGAAGGACTGAAGATCGAACGCAGCCAGCCGGTCAACTACGGTGCGTCGTCGTCGCTCCGGGAGGACGCCGCCCTCCCTTCGGACCCGGGCTTCTACGGCGCGATGGACCAGGTCGTGTACAGCCGCGTCATCACCCAGCAGGTCTTCGACTCGCTCGCCGAGCTGCTCGCGAAGCGCCGCGTCAAGAGCGCGGACCTGGAGGAGCACCGCCGCCTGCTGGTGGAGCAGACGTTCAACATCGAGGGCATCAGGAATGCCAAGGCGCACGGCACCGGGAACCGCGCCCTGCGCTGACCGCGGAGAAGCCGAGCGGCCGTCACGTCCACGTTCGAACCAGCGGCCCGATGTCGGGACGGCACCACATTGCTCGCGTTCCGGCCGCCTGTCGACCTCGCCGAGAGCTTTGAGAGCCCAAAGAGCGGCCGGGACGCGAGCAACGTTCGAGAAAGCGGTGTACCGCTGGCCGTGGAACTCAGCGTGGACGTGAACGTGTCCGTTCCGGGTCGAATATCGACCAGGAGGTTCCACGCTCGAGGACACCGTCAGTTCCACGCTCGCCGCCGAGGACCTGCGCGGCGCCCTCAGAGCAGCGGGCTCCTGACATGCACCCAGCTGCTCACGGCGGGAATTCCGCGGTCGGCCGGGCGAGGCCGGAATCGAGACGGCCGGAGGGCGGTGGCGCTCAGGCCGGACCGAAGGCGGCACGCACGCCGGGCGACCAGAGCACCGAGTCCGGGCGCCGGCCGGCGACGTCCGGGAACCCGGCCGCCGCGACCAGGCCGTCGTCCAGGGACAGCACCTCCGCGCGGTGCAGCGGCCAGCGCTCGTGCTCGTTCGTGAGGTAGCGGGTCGCGCCCGCGAACCGGTTGTGCAGGCCCCAGCGGCCCGTCAGCCACACGTCGAGTTCGGTGGGCCGCTCGATCGGAACGCCCGGCCGCAGCACCAGCCGGCTCGACGGGCCACCGCTGCGGCGCCGCGTGACGTACTCGAGCGCGGCGTCCGGGCCCCGATCCAGGCGGCGGAACCCCAACCGGGACCACACGTACGGCAACCCCAGCGCTGCGCGCGCGCCGAGCACGACCGCGAGCCGGTCGGCGTCCAGGGACCGGAAGACGATGCCGCGCCGTCCGCGCCCGTCGACCGAGTACAGCCGCACGTTCGTCTCCAGGAAGCTGCCGAAGAACGGGACCGACGGCCCGGCACCGAGGGCGCAGTCGAGCATGCGGAACGGGATCAGGCCGACGTACGTGCGCCCGTCGAGGGTGTCGGGCCGGACGCCGGGCGGCAGGTAGCGGCTCCACCGCCGCGACCGGGACCTCCCAGTGCAGCATCGCGAGATCGACCCACCGCTGCCGGAGCAGACGGGCGCGCAGCGGGCGCGGGGTGGTCGCCGTCGCCGGCTCGGCCACGGGGTGGGTCATCGTGCCGGCCCCGCGCTACAGCTGCGGGAACCGGTGCGTGACGCCCTCGCCCTGCTCCAGCAGGGTCGCCGCGGGGCCCACGATGAGCGGGTCCGGGACGCCGACGACCTCGGGGTCCTTGCCCGTGTAGGGGAACCGGTTGAGCACGTGACGCATCGCCTCGAGCCGGGCCCGCTTCTTGTCGTTGCTCTTCACCACGGTCCACGGCGCGTCTGCCGTGTCCGTGTAGAAGAACATCGCTTCCTTCGCCTCGGTGTAGTCGTCCCACTTGTCGAGGCTGGCGAGGTCCATCGGCGACAGCTTCCACTGGCGGACCGGGTCCACCTGCCGGATGACGAAGCGGGTGCGCTGCTCAGCGCGGGTCACCGAGAACCACAGCTTGATGAGCCGGATCCCGCTGCGGACGAGCATCCGCTCGAGGTCCGGCGCCTGGCGCATGAACTCCAGGTACTCCGCCGGGCCGACGAACCCCATCACCCGCTCGACGCCCGCCCGGTTGTACCAGGAGCGGTCGAACAGCACGATCTCGCCGGCGGCGGGCAGGTGCTTGACGTACCGCTGGAAGTACCACTGCGTCTGCTCGCGCTCGCTGGGCTTCTCCAGCGCGACCACCTGCGCGCCGCGAGGGTTCAGGTGCTCCATGAAGCGCTTGATCGTGCCGCCCTTGCCGGCGGCGTCCCGCCCCTCGAAGAGGATGACGACCCTCTCGCCCGTCTCCTTGATCCAGTTCTGCAGCTTCAGCAGCTCGATCTGCAGCAGCCGCTTCTCGCGGTCGTAGACGTCGCGGCTCAGCCGCTCGTCGTAGGGGTACCCGTCGCGCCAGGTGTCGACGGGCCGCCCGTCCCGGAACAGCAGCTGCGGATCGTCGTCGTCCACGTCCTCGACCACGAGGTCACGGATCTTGACCGGCCCGATGCTGAGCTCGGCGAGCTCCTCCGAGAGGTCGCCCGCCTCGATGGCCAGCTCCAGCGGCACCACCTGGGCCTCGACGTCCGTCCTGTCCACGGCCTCGTTGCTCCCCACGTCCGCCTCCCGAACCGGTCGCCCCTGGCGTCACCGTAACCCCGTCCCCCGACACTCGCCCCGCCGCGTGAGCAGCCTGGAACGCGCCTTTCCAGGGTGGCAGGCTCGCCGGATGGATGCCCTGCCACCCCTCGCGGCCGAGGACCACGTCTGTGCCTCGTGCGACCTCGCCTATGCGTCCCTGGACGTCGCCACGGCCGTCGCCGGCATCCGGTCGGTGCCGGACGCGGTCACGTCGCGGGTCACGGCACTGCCGGAACCTGCCCTCCGCCGGCGTCCCGAGCCCGGGGTGTGGTCCGTCCTGGAGTACGCCGCGCACGTGCGCGACGTCTACGCGACCTTCCTGATCCGGCTGCACCGTGCGAGGACCGAGGACCGCCCCACGCTCGACCCGATGTTCGGCGACCTGCGCGCACAGCGCCTGCGGTACAACGACCTGCCCGTGGACGCCGTCCTGCAGGAGCTGGCCCTCGCCGCCGCGGGCTTCTGCGACGAGGTCGCCGACACCGCGGACGACGAGTGGGGGCGCCGGGTGCGACGGCTCCCGGGCGAGGACCGGACCGCGCTGTGGCTGGTGCGGCACGCGATGCACGAGGGCGTGCACCACGTCCGCGACATCGAGCGGGTGCGCGTCCTGGTGACTGACCGCCTGATCGCCGTCAGGGACGGCGGTGGGCGGCCGCTCTGCCCATCAGATAACGCTGCTCGGGCAGGCTCAGCGTGCCGCGGGCGGCACGCAGGTAGTGCTCCCGGGCCGCGTCGTACTCGCCCAGCTCGTCGAGCAGGTGCGCGCGGACGGCGTCCGGCCGGTGCCCCGTGGGTGCCAGCTCGTCGCCGGCGGCGTCCAGCAGCCCGAGCCCGACGGCCGGCCCGTGGACCATGGCGCTGGCGACGATGCGGTTGAGGGTCACGACCGGCCCGGGGGCGAGCAGGTCGAGCACCTCGTACAGGGCGAGGATCTGCGCCCAGTCGGTGTCCTCCGCCCGGGGCGCCTCGTCGTGCAGCGCGGCGATGGCGGCCTGCAGCTGATAGGGCCCGAGGTCGGCGGTGGCCAGGCACGAGCCGACCAGCTCGACGCCCTCGGCGATGGCGGCCTGGTCCCACCGGGTGCGGTCCTGGTCGGCGAGCGGCACGAGGGCACCGTCGGGCCGGGTGCGGGCCCGGCGCCGGGCATCCGTCAGCAGCATCAGGGCGAGCAGCCCGACGACCTCGCCCTCCGCCGGCAGGGCGTCGTGCAGCCGGCGGGTCAGCCGGATGGCCTCCGCGGTCAGCTCCACCCGGTGCAGGTCGGCGCCCTCGCTCGACGTGTACCCCTCGTTGAAGATCAGGTACAGCACGCGCAGCACCGAGGGCAGCCGCTGCGCCGTCTCGGCGTCCGTGAGCGGATGGAACGTGACCCCGGCCTGCCGGATCGTGGCCTTCGCCCTGCTGATGCGCTGCGCCACCGTCGCCGGTGGCACGAGCAGGGCGCGGGCGATCTCCGCCGTGGTCAGGCCGCCGAGCGCGCGAAGGGTGAGCGCGACCTGCGAGGACGGCGTCAGCACCGGGTGGCAGCACAGGAACAGCAGCGGCAGCGAGTCGTCGTCCGCGGGGACCTCCGCCGGAGGCAGCTCCCGCAGGGCGTACCCGACCTCGCGTCGCCGCCGGGCCGACTCGCTCCGCCAGGTCTCCACCATCCGGCGGTACGCAGCAGTTACGAGCCACCCGGTGGGGTTGGCCGGGACGCCCTCAGCCGGCCATGCTTCCGACGCCGCGAGGAGGGCCTCCTGGACGGCGTCCTCGGCGGCCTCGAAGTCGCCGCTGCGGCGCACGAGGACGCCGAGGACGCCGGGCGCCGAGCGCCGCAGCAGGTCCTCGAGGTCGCTGCGATCCGTCACACGTCCCACGTGCTGGTGTCGAGCAGCGGACGCACCTCGGCGAGTCCCCAGACCGCGTCGGGCACCCGGGCCGCGATGTCGAGGGCACGCTCCTCGGTGTCGCAGTCGACCAGGTAGAACCCTGCGAGATGCTCCTTGGCCTCGGCGAACGGCCCGTCGGTGGTCATCGTCCGCCGCCCGTTCACGCTCGTGACCCGCTTGGCACGGGAGGGGTCGGCCAGCGCCTCCGAACCGATCAGCTCGCCCGACTCGGCCAGTTCGCGGTCCAGCGCCAGGTGCCGCCGTCCGAAGGATTCACGCTCGGCGTCCGGAAGGGCCTCCCACCGCTCCTGGAAGGACGGGTTGCTCTGGACGAGGATCATGTACTTCACCGTTGGCCTCCGGAGGACGCGACGAATCGTTGACGACCCTGTGTCGATTCACGGGCGCCGGCTTCGACATCCCAATGCAAGCGCCCACCGGGGGCGCCGCGGAAGGGAATGCACCTATGATCATCAGCATGCCCCCCGACGACACGTCCACAGCCACCGGGACGGCTGAGGCAGAGGTCCGCGCCGTGCTCGCGGCGTACGTGGACGCCCACGCCCGGCGCGATGCCGAGAGCATCCTCGCGTTCTTCGCGGACGGCGCCGCCCGTTACAATCTCGCGCCGCCGCTGCAGCAGAGTGCGGGAACGATGGTCGGCGACGTCGAGGGCGTCCGGGCGTGGCTTGCCACGTTCGACGGCCCCGTCCTCCTCGAGCACCGGGACCTGGAGGTGGCGGCGGAAGGCGCCGTCGCTTTCGCGTACGCGCTCACCAAGATGACCGCGAAGCCGGTCGGAGCCCCGGAGCCGTTCTCGTTCTGGCTGCGCTCCACCTTCGGCCTGCGCCTGCTGGACAGCCGCTGGCGGATCGTGCACGAGCACGAGTCGACGCCCTTCTACATGGACGGGTCCTTCCGCGCCGCGACCGACCTCGAACCCTGACCCGTGGGTCGGCGGAGTGGCGCGATGCACCCGCTCCCAGACGTGGGGGCGGACGGCTACGCGAACGACGTCGCCGTCAGGGCCCCGGCACGCCGCCAATGCCGGCGATCGTTCGCGCAGGGGTCCGCCCAAGAAGACCGCTGCGCGAACGATGTCTTGGGAAACGTTGCGACACGCCGCGGGTGCACCCGAACGTTGGCGCAGCGCGACGGGTGAGCCCGAGCACGCCCACGGTCGAGAAGGGAGCCACGTGCGAGATCGCGTCCGACCGGCCGCGCGAGGATGCCTCAGTAGGGCAGGTAATAGGTCAGCAGATCAGCGGTGACCGGCGGGAAGAGCACGCCGAACCGCTCGCGGTCCGGCCCCGGGTAGACGTCGGGCCGGACGCGGGACCGCTCGATCAGCCCGGCACCGAACACCACGGCGGCCAGCTGGTCGGGCGCCACGCCCGCTCCCCGCGCGGCACCGGGCGCCTGCATCACCCCGCCGGCCCCGACCGGGCCGAGGCCGTCGCCCTCCACGGGGATGCGGTAGTGGCGACGGAAGGTCGACAAGAGGATCTCCCCGTCCGCCCCTTCCAGGCCGGCCGCCACCAGTCGCTTCCACAGCACCGGCCGGATGCGGTCCAGAAGGGCGGCAGCGTCGGGGACACGGACGTAGTACTGCTCGGCGAGCCGCTCCGGGTCGGCGGCCGACGCCCAGGCATCCCCGGTCACCGTCCCGGTGCGCTGCACGACCCGCAGGCGGGCCTCCGGCGAGAGGACGGCGAGCCGGCGCAGCAGTTCCTCGGCGGCGGGCGCGTCGACGGCGGCGGCCTCGGCGACGAGCAGCTCGTCCTCGCCGGCGTGGGTGCGGGCCGTGGCGACCGGCGTACCCGCGCGCTCCAGCATCCACGTCGTGGTCCCGCTTCGGTCGAGCAACCATCGCCGCCGCGGGGGCGAGTGCGGCATCCTCACGTCGAACCCGGCCTGGGCGGAGTCCTGCAGTGCCGTCAGCGCGGGCAGGTCGCCCCGCCCGGCGACGCGCAACCCTCCCTCCTCGGGGCCGGCAGCCCCCTCCCCCGTGCTGCGGGACGCGTCGGGCCCGGCGAGGGCCGGCGGGATGTCGATCGCGTACTCGTAGCCGAAGAGCCGGTAGAAGTACGGTATCCCGATCATGACTTGCACGACGTGCCCGCGGTCGGCGGAACGGGCGTGCGCCCAGGCCATCAAGGCGCGGACGAGGCCACGACCCTCGTAGTCACGCGCCGTGGCGACGAGCTCGACCTGGCCGGCCGGCAGTTCCACGTCCCCCAGGTAAAGGCGCTCGTCGAGCAGGGTCGCCGTCGACACCACGCGGTCGCCGTCCACGACGACGGCGCAGGACTCCCAGCCCGCGGCGGGGTCCTCCACGACGAGCCGGTGGTCGACGGCGTCGTCCGGTTCGCCGCGCTCGGCGAGCAACTCCCCGATCTGCCCCAGGTCCGACGGGATGGCCTGCCGCAGGAGCAAGCCGTCGCGAAGCTGAACGGCGCCGGTGGTCGCAGGCACGGTGGCAGTCTGCTGTGTCCCCCTGGCCGCGTCCATGGTTTCCGGCTGGGCCGGCCGCCGAAGGCGTTACCTATGGTTGACGCCCTCAACTGCTGCTGGACGTCGGCCTCCTCCGACCGGACCGTGGAGTCATGACGACATCGCGGTACTGCGTGGTGGGAGCCGGCGCCGCCGGGCTGGCCGCCGTCCAGGTGCTCACCCGGCAGGGCTTCGCCGTCGACTGCTTCGAGCGAAGGGATCGCGTCGGCGGTCACTGGCACACCGACTACGAGTCGCTGCACCTGATCACCTCACGGGACGTGTCCGGCTTCGAGGGCCACCCGATGCCGCCGGAGTTCCCGGTCTACCCGAGCCGGGACCAGATGCGGGCGTACATCGAGTCGTTCGCCGACCGCTTCGACCTGCGGCGGCACGTCACGTTCGGGACCGAGGTGACCGGAATGGAACCCGAGGGCCCGGCCGGCGAGCAGGGCTGGTGGGTGACGACGTCGGACGGGCGGCGCACCCGGTACGACGGGGTGCTGGTCGCGAACGGGCACCTGTGGGACCCGAACCTGCCGGAGATCGCCACCGACTTCACCGGGCTGTCCCTGCACTCCTCGCAGTACCGGGACGTGGACGACGTCAAAGGCGACCGGGTGCTCGTCGTCGGCGCCGGCAACTCGGGATGCGACCTGGCCGTCGACGCGGCCAACGCCCGCCTGACGACGGCGGTCTCGGTGCGGCGCGGGCAGGTGTTCCAGCCGAAGGCCATCTTCGGCCGGCCTCGCGCCGAGCTGAGGTGGCTGAGCAAGCTGCCGCCGGTGCTGCAGGAGCGCGTGACGCGGGCCCTGGTCCGCGTCGTGGTCGGTCCGCCCGAGGTCTACCGCGGCCTGCCCGTGCCCGAGACCCGCAACCTCAACGACCAGCCCCCGGTCGTCAACAACCTGCTCCTGTACTGGATCCAGCACGGCCGCATCGACGTGGTTCCCGCCCTGGAGCGGATCGACGGGCAGGTCGTGCACTTCAGCGACGGCAGCGCGCGGGAGTTCGACACGATCCTCTGGGCCACAGGCTTCCGGGTAGCGCTGCCGTTCCTCAACCCGGCGCTGCTGCGCTGGCAGGACGGGGTCCCGCTGCGCGTGGCGGGCCTGACGGTCCCCGTCGGGCTGCAGCGTCTCTTCTTCATCGGGCTGGCCGCCCCGCGCGGCCCGCAGCTGCCCGTCTACTCCCGGCAGGCCCGCCTCGTAGCGCGGTTGCTTCGACTCACCGAAGCCCGCGGGTCGCTCGCCGGCGCCTTCGACCGGCAGGTCCCCGACCGGCGCATCGACATCGTCCGGCCGGTGTGGAACGACCAGATGAGCGCGACCGAACGGCTGGTCGGCACCCTCGAGAAGAGCTTCGGGAAGGCGAGCTGACATGAGCGGACGGCTGGACGGCAAGGTTGCACTGATCACGGGCGGCGCACGCGGGCAGGGGGCGGCGCACGCCCGGCGGCTGGCCGAGGAGGGCGCCCGGGTCATCGCAGGCGACGTCCTGGACGCCGACGGCGAGGCGACCGTCGCCAAGCTGCGGGCCGACGGCCTCGCGGTCGACTACCTGCACCTGGACGTCACCTCCCCCACCGAGTGGGCACGCGCCGTCGACAGCGCGACCGAGCGCCACGGCGGCCTCGACGTCCTGGTCAACAACGCCGGGATCATCCACGTCAACCCGCTCCTGGAGGAGACGCTCGAGGACTGGAATCAGCTCCTCGCGGTGAACGTCACCGGGGTACTGCTCGGCATGCAGGCGGCGATCCCCGCCCTGCGGGCACGTGGCGGCGGGTCGATCGTCAACATCTCCTCGATCTTCGGCCTTGCCGGCGCCGAGGGGTACGTCGCCTACTGCGCGAGCAAGGCCGCGGTCGTGGGGATGACCAGGACGGCCGCCCTGGAGCACGCCGTCGACCGGATCCGGGTCAACGCCGTCTGCCCCGGCGGGGTTCGGACGGCGATGAACGAGAACGAGGGCAGCGGCGTCGTCCCGCTGACGCCGATGGGGCGCAGGGCCGACGTCCGCGAGATCAGCGGGACCGTGCTCTACCTCGCGAGCGACGACTCGACCTTCGTCACCGGCACGGAGATCGTCGTCGACGGCGGCTACCTCGCGCGCTAGCGCTATGTACCCCATCTGGGGATCCGCTTTCCAGGACGTTGCTCGCGTTCCGGCCGCTTTCTCCCCAGGGAGTCCCTCAGAATCGGCCGGAACGCGAGCAACGCCGTCGGAAGCGGCCGGAACGCGAGTGACGTGATCGCCCGACCCGGAACCCACCGATCAAGGAAAAGTTGGGGATCAAGGAAAAGTTGCGGATCAAGAGCGGCGCGGCAGCTCCGCCGTCATCCTGATCATGCCCTGGGTGGCCGGTGAGAGCCAGGCCGGTGGCCCCGCATGTCGGGTACACATCCGTGCGCGCGCCGGAGTCGAGAGCATCCGGCTATGTACCTTCGGACCTGATTTCTGGCGGTTGGTCATGGTCCATTCGCGTCGAGCGGATCAACGGATCAGTCTTCGACATCGGCTCGGAGTTGCCGGCAGGACGCCCTCCGGCCGTCGCCAGTGGCCGGCCCTAGCCCAGAGATGCCAGAGGAGGACCGATGACGAAGGTCGAGAAGTCCATCGAGGTCGCCGTTCCGGTGAGCACGGCGTACAACCAGTGGACGCAGTTCGAGGAGTTCCCGCAGTTCATGAGCGGGGTGAAGCAGGTCGAGCAGCTGGACGACCGGACACTGCGCTGGGTCGCCGAGATCGCCGGCGTCCGGCGGCAGTGGGTGGCCACGGTGCTCGAGCAGGTCCCGGATCAGAAGGTGGCCTGGGCAGCGACGGAGGGCGCGACGAACGCGGGCGCTGTGACCTTCGTAGCGGTGCCTGCCGGCGGCACCCGCGTGACTCTCACCTTGGACTACGAGCCGGAAGGGCTCGTCGAGAAGGCGGGGGACGCTCTCAACGTGGTGGAGCGGCAGGCGACCGGCGACCTGGAGCGGTTCAAGTCCTTCATCGAGTCGCGGGGCGGGGAGACCGGCGGGTGGCGGGGCGAGGTGACGGACGAGCCGGACGTGGGCACCCCGGACGTCGAGGACGCGGCGGCCTCGCGCGGTGACAGCGGCAAGGCCGGGGTCAGCAAGACGGCGGTCGCTGCCGGTGCGGCAGTGGCTGCGGCGGGTGCCGCCGCAGTCGTCGCAGCGACGAAGTCCTCGTCGTCTTCTCAGCCCACTGACGTCGGCGGGGAGGACGTGGTGGACATCCTCACCACTGACCACCGCGAGGTCACCGACCTGCTCCTGCAGATCCGGACCGCCACCGACGCCGTGACCCGTCGCGACCTCGCCGACACGATGATCAGTGAACTCGTGCGGCACGCCGTCGCCGAGGAGATGTACGTGTACCCGGCCATGAAGCAGCACCTGCCGGACGGCGAGGCGTCCGTCGAGCACGACATCGCCGAGCACAAGGAACTCGAGCAGACGATGAAGGAACTGGAGGCGGTCGAGCCCTCGGATCCGCGCTTCGACTCCCTCCTCGCCGAGCTCGAGACCACGCTGGCCGACCACGTCGCCGACGAGGAGTCCGACCAGTTCCCGAAGCTGCGGGCGAGCATCCCGCAGGAGGAGCTCGTCCAGCTCGGGGAGAAGGTGCAGACGGCCAAGAAGCTGGCCCCGACCCGGCCGCATCCCGCCGCGCCCAACGCCGAGCTGTTCCACAAGGTCGTCGGCCCGGGCGTCGGCCTGGTCGACCGGCTGCGCGACCGCCTGACGGGGCGTTCGACCTCGTAGCACCGTCCTCGTCCTGAAAGCGGCCCTCGATCGGCGGAACTCCGCTGGTCGAGGGCCGCTTCGCAGCGGGTGCCCGAGGGTCAGGTCCGCCAGACCGGCGCGATCTCGCGGTGGTACGCGCGGCCCGCGACCCGGCCGAACACGGCCGTGACCGGCCGGGGGATGGTGGCGCGCAGGTACGCGTGGCCTTCGTTCGTCATGCCGTCCTGGATCCAGGCGAAGAACTTGCCGATGACAACCGGGGATGCGCGCCGCAGCTGCTTCTCCGCGGCCTTCCACTCGGCCGTCTCCAGGTGCGGCGCCATCAGCGGCTCGAGGTCCCGCTCCTCGTGGTCGAGGTGGCGATCGACGACGGCCCGGGTACGGGCGACGGCCGCGCGGGCGCTCTCCGCGTCGTCCGCGGAGCCGCTCGAGCCGTACGCGGCCATCGCCGCGCGGGTCTGGCCGAGGGCGTCGGCCATCGCGTGATGCTCGTCGTCCATCGCCGTGAGCAGGTCGGACGGGAGGCCGAGCTTGGCGAGAGCGGGGAAGACGTACTCGTCCTCGCCCTCGTGGTGACGCGTCAGCTCGCGGTGCAGGTTGGCGTACGCCTTCTCCAGCTGCTGTGCCCGCGCGATGTCGCCGTCCGAAGCCGCAGCCAGGGCGGACTCGAGCCGGGCGAGGTCGCGCCGCACCGCCTGATGGATGACCTGGTTCATCGTGATCGTTCTGGTCATGTCGCGACCGTAGCCCACTGCTGTCCGGAGTTGGAGAACCGATCGGACGACGTTCAGCTCAGGTGGGGGGATCCCGTCGAGGTTGCGATGCTTCCGACTCCTCGTACTCGCGGGCCACGCGCTTGGGCACCACCATCCGCCATGCGTCGACGAGCAGCTCCCGCAGCTCCGGCTCGTCGATCGCGCCCAGCCGGACCCGCAGCCACTGATACCGCTCGTCGCTCGGCAGCGGCGGCAGGTACTTCTGCGGCTCCGCAGCGAGCAGCTCCGCACGCTCCTCCCGCGGGTACCCGAATCCCATGATCTCCTCGTCGGGGGACACGGAGGCGTAGACGATGCTCCCGATCCGGAACTTCACGTACCGCCGGATGAGGTGCTCCTCCGTGCGCGGCAACGACAGGGCGATGCCCCGTACGTCCTCGAGGTCGACGGCCATGGCAACAGCAGAACTCACCGGCCGTCGTCCGGGCAAGATCGACGGAACCGGTACCACTGCGGAGAGGTCCTGTTCATTGGCCACCGCAGCCCGTCCGTCTGGGCCGGATCGACGGACACCAGCGTCCACTCGCGAAAGGCGGCCTCCACCTCTTCCTGCGAAACGCCGCCGACCAAGGAGCGCAACCGGCTCGGCCCGAAGGCCAGCACCAGCAACGTCGCGCCCCGGTTCGCGAGAGCTGAGACCCCTCGTCCGACCGCCCGGCGCGCTCGAGCCTCGAAGCCCTGGAAACAGCCGACGTCGAGAAAGAAGTCGAACGCTCCGAGACCGGCCGACACAAGGTCGGTCACATCCCCCACGACGTACGCGACGTCGGACCCACCCCGGCTCTTCGCCGCCTCGATGGCTGCCGGCACGTTGTCGATCCCCGTGGCCTGCCAACCCCTGCGGGCAAGCTCCGGCGTGTACTGGCCACGCCCGCACCCGAGGTCGAGCGCCCGCCCCAGCGGCCGGGGTCGCTCAGACTCCTCCCGCTCCAGAAGGGCGGCGATGCTGGTGGCAGCCACCTTCGCGTAGCGCTCCCAGGGAGTGATTCCCAACCGGTACATGAGGGCGTAGTTCTGCATGTCACCAGCAGAGCCGGAGGGTCCTCGCCGTGGCAACGGGAATGCGGACGATCTGCAGCTCTATGTGGAGAGCTTCGCTGGAATGAGCGAGATTGGGTCGGTGACGTCCTCCTCCCCGCACCATCACGATCGGCACACCGAGATGCCACCGCTGGGCGACGGCGACACCGCGGAGTGGAACGCGCGGTACTCGGAGGCGGACCGGGTCTGGAGCGGCAATCCCAACGGCACTCTTGTCACCGAGATCCCGGGACTTCCGCTGGGCCGTGCCCTGGACGTCGGCTGCGGCGAGGGTGCGGACGCCGTCTGGCTCGCCGCGCACGGCTGGGACGTCACGGCGCTGGACGTGTCGGACGTGGCGCTCGAACGAGCGGCTCTGCACGCGAAGCAGGCCGGCGTCCAGGTGCGCTGGGTGCACGCAGGGCTGCTGGAGGCATCGCTCTCCCCCGGCGCGTTCGACCTGGTCTCCGCGCAGTACCCGGTGCTGCGGCGCACTCCGACGAACGAGGCGGAACGCGCGCTGCTCGCAGCCGTGGCGCCAGGGGGGACTCTTCTCGTGGTCCACCATGCCGAGTTCGACCCCGACCACGCCCGGGAGCGCGGATTCGACCCCGCCGACTACGTGCAGCCGGCCCAGGTGGCCGCACTTCTGGACGACGGCTGGCAGGTCGAGGTCGACGCGACCCGACCGCGCTCGGTCGAGAGCGGCGCAGGCGCGGGTCACACGGTCGACCAGGTGCTGCGGGCTCGACGCCTGAGCTGAGGACCGCGGAGTCGCGCTGCCGGAGGACGCCGGAGCGGCAGTTGTCGAGGCTGCAAACGTTGCCCGTTCGGCCTCTCACGATCGCTTGTCAAGACGGTGCTGGCGGCATCAAGGTTCTGTCACGTCCGGGGCTAACGGGGGCCTACTGGACATGACGCCCCAAGGGCGTCCGAAAGGGGGACGAAATGCACAGATCCAGCCGCATGCGGCTGCTCGCCGCCATCGGGATAGCCGCCACCGCGAGTGGCGCCTTCTTCGCGGCGGCGGCGCCGGCCGGAGCCGGACCGAAGGCGCGCCCGCTCGACCGCGAGGCACTCGCGAAGGCGCTCCTGGCGCACCACAGCCAGTACATCTCGGCGCAGACGCAACGCATGATCGCTCATGTCGCCGGTCTCGACCAGTTCGGCCCGGTCGCCGACGACGAAGCGGACGCGGGGCAGGCGAACGCGAGCGCGACGGCTGCGTCGCCGATCAACGGCTCCGGTGCCCACCGGCTGAAGCTGAAGAACGTGCGGGTGAACAACCCGGCCGCGGACCGGTACCAGATCGACCAGACCACTCAGAGCGAGACGAGCCTCGCGGTGCATGGCTCGAAGATCGCCGTCGGCTTCAACGACTCCCAGCACACCCTGCTGGCCTTCACCGCAGCGACCGATCTCCAGGGCTACGGGTACTCCACCAATGGCGGCAGGTCCTTCGTCGACGGCGGCGTCCTCCCCAACCCGGCCGGCTTCATCAACGTCAGCGACCCCTGGCTGGCCTCCGACCGCGGCGGTCGCTTCTACTTCTCGACCCTCACCGAGAACGGGGCCACGGGCAACGGCGAGGTCGGCGTCGCGCTCTCGGGCAATGGCGGCAGGAGCTGGGCTCCCCCGCGCATCGTCTCGCCGAACAACGATGCCCTCTTCTACATCGGTGACCGCGACTCGATGACGGCCGGCCCGAGCGGCCGGGGCAGCACGACGGACAACGTGTACGTCACGTGGGACGACTTCGTCTTCGACCCGACGACGAACACCCAGTACACAGGCCTGCCCATCGCTCGCTCGACGAACCGCGGCGCCACCTGGAGCCTGCACTACCTCGACAAGAACGTGCTCGACCCGTCGGGTTGCTCGAGCCAGCAGTACTTCGGCGCCCAGCCGGTGGTGGACCCCACGGACGGCCGGCTCTACGTGATCAGTGAGAAGATCACCTTCGACGACCCCCAGTGCGTGGGCACGGCGCCCGTCATCAGTCAGGTGATCTTCACGAGCACGAACGGTGGCGCCAGCTTCACCGGTCCCGTCACCGTCGCTCCGGTGACGCCCTCACTGACGGTCTCCCTCGGCGCCGGGAAGCTCGTCCGGACCGCGGAGTTCCCGACCATGGCGATCTACAGGGGCAAGCTGTATCTCGCCTGGCAGGACGGCACCGGCGGGGTCAACCACATCAGGCTCGTCACGTCCGCCGACCGCGGCGCGACGTGGAGCGCCCCCAAGGTCCTGACGACCGGCCTGGCAGAGTTCCAGCCAGCGCTCACCGCTGAGAGCAAGGGCCTGCACCTGGCCTTCTACCAGAAGAACCCGGGGAACACGGTCGACGTCGTCCTGTCCGACTCCACCAACGCAACATCCTGGAAGAGCGGCAAGGTGACCTCGGTGTCGTTCCCCGGCGTGCTCACGACACCGCCGTTCGACCCGATCATCGCCCCTGGCTACATGGGTGACTACATCGCCAACGTCACCGACGGCAAGCGGACGTATCTGGCGTGGGGCGACAACCGCGACGTGGTGAAGAACTTCCTCTGGCCGACCGGCAGGCACGACCCGGACGTCTTCTTCGCGAAGCGCTGAACCTCTCGGAAGGCGCCCGGCCGACGACCACGGCCGGGCGCCTTCTCGATCGAGATGGAGTTCGGAGCCACAGGAGTGTCCGGCCAGTGCAGGCGCCGCGCCGCCCATCGCCCATCGCCATCGCCTGGAAGGAGCGGGCAGCGCGACGACGCTCCGTGGAGATGACATCTACAGCTTGACCGCACACGATAATTACTCACTGAGTACGACTGACTTCGCAGCGTGTCAGCGAGAATCATGCTGACACTCGACAGACGAACGATCCCGAAGCTCGGCCTCGCGGAGCTCTATTCCTCAGGGGACACGACAGCTACGCTGTCGGTCACTCGGGCCTCCTCTCGTTGGACAGAGAATCCCCTTTGAGGAGCGGTTATGCCGCGCACGCGTCGCAGGTTCGAGCAAGACTTTCGCGATAACGGCGTCCGGCGCGCCTCGGCTCAGGGATTGTCGATGAGCCGCTCCGCCTTCCTTCGGAAGGCGCTGCATCGGCGAGCCCTGTGGTGGCCACTCGTCCTTGCCGTCTCTTCACTGGGTTTCGCCGCCGGCCCGCCGTTCGCTCTGGCTGCCACCCAACCCGTGCCGGCCCAGCAGCAGCAGTCAGCTGACGACGGCCATGAGCACGCCGCCGAGGACCTCGCCGGGACCTCCATCGATCAGATCGAGCGCCAGACCGCCGTCAACGCCGACCGCATCTTCCACGAGACGGGGCGCAGGCCCGGCGCTGCCGAATACGGCGCCTCGGCCAGGGCCCTCAGCTCCGATCCGGGCACGTCCGGGCGATGGGGCCCGGTTCTCGGCACCCAAGTCGTACCGGTGTTCCAGGCAGTCCTGCCCAGCGGGAAGGTTCTGATCTGGGACTCCGTCGGCGACAACGCAGCTGAGACCTACACCAACCACACCTTCACCCGCGCCATGGTCTGGAACCCTGCCGACAACACCTACAAGCGTGTCGATGTGCAAGGGTCCAACATCTTCTGCTCCGGATTCACTCATCTGCAGAACGGGAACGTACTGGTAGCAGGCGGCAACAAGAACTCGTCATTGGCGGGCATCGTCCAGACCCATATCTTCGACTGGAAGACCGAGACGTGGTCGCGAGGTCCCGACATGGCCGCCGGCCGGTGGTACCCGGCCGTGACCGAAATGGCCAACGGCGAGGCCACCGTCGTCGGTGGCGGCCCGTCCACCGATGAGGTGTACCAGACCAACGGTTCGATCCGTCAGCTGACCAATGCCACCACCAACACCTATGACGGCCGGGCGTACCCCTTCATGAACTCACGGCCCGACACTCAGCTCGGTCTGTACGGCCCGTATGACCTGCTGAACACTCTGGTGATCTCCGGCAACGGCGCGCTCACCGGTAGCGGTACCCGTGACGGCACGATGCGCGATTACGGCAGCTTTGCCACCTACGACATCGGCAAGACCCTCGTCGCGGGCGGCGGAAACCTCAGCGAGGACGGCCTGGCCAACGTCCCGACGAGAACCGCTGTCGTTCTCAACACGAATAACGGATCGGTCCCGTCGGTCACGCCGACGGGTTCTCTCAACACCCGGCGCCGCCAATTCAACACCACCATTCTGGCCGACGGTTCGGTCCTGGCCACGGGCGGGGAGACCAGCGCGGCCACATCGGGCCTCGTCGATCTCGACCATGCGGCGACCGCCGCAGAACGCTGGGATCCCGCGACGGGCAGATGGATGACCTTGGCCAGCGCCTCCCGTATCCGGCAGTACCACTCCACCGCGACTCTGCTTCCCGACGGGCGGGTGCTCACCGGCGGTGGCGGCGTCTGTGGCGTCTGCATGAACGTCGGGTACCTCGAAAAGAACGTCGAGTACTTCACGCCGCCCTACCTCTATGCCAAGGACGGCAGCGGCCACCTCGCCTCGCGCCCCGTCATCTCGGGCGCGCCGACCAGCATCGGCATCAATGCGCACTTCACGATCACCTCTGGTCAAGCCGCCACCGTCAAGAAGGTGGGACTCGTCGGGCTGAGCAGCGTCACCCACGACGTGGATCCGGGTCAGCGCTACATCCCGCTCAAGTTCACGACCACAGGTACGACGCTCACCGTCACCGGACCGCCCAGCGGCGGCGCGGCGCCTCCGGGCTACTACATGCTGTTCATCACCGACTCGTCCGGGGTGCCGTCGGTCGCCAGGATGGTCCAGGTGGCCAAGGGGCCGACGCCCTTGATGAGCCCGGTCAAGAACAGTGCGGCCGCGCGTTGCGTCGACGTGCCCCGGTCCAACCTCGCCAGTCGTACCTATCTGCAGGTGTACACCTGCAACAACACCAAGGCTCAAGCCCTCACACGCTTCCCGGCGGACACTTCGGTGCGCGTGCTCGGGAACTGTTTGGACGTGCCGTCGCGACACTTCGTAGCCGGCCAGAGGATCTGGGCATATACGTGTAACGGCACGATTGCGCAGACCTGGGCGTTCACCACGGCCGGCACCATCCACCCGACCGCCGCGAGCAGCCTGTGCCTGGCTGCGTCGGGCAGGACCAATGGCGCCTCGATTGCGCTGGCCAAATGTAGCGGCAGCAGCGCCCAGAAGTGGACCTGGTAACGACACGAGAACCCGGACCGCCGAGGCGACGACCTGGTCGGCGTCGCCTCTGCCACGTCGAGATCGGCGCCCGGTTACGGGCGTTCGCCGCCGTCCCCCATCGGCTCCCTGTCGAGCCGCCCGGCGCGGCGCTCGCGCCAACGCCGGACTCCCACAGACCTTCATCGCCCGCCGCCCCATCCGGGCCCTGAAGGACAAGATCCGTGCCCTCACCCACAGGACATCGCAGCAGCACCCCCGGGCCGTGCTGATCCGGCTCAACCAGATCATGCGCGGCTGGTCGAACTACTTCCGGCACGCCGTCTGCAAACACACCATGGCCACCCTGGAGCGGTTCACCTGGTCCAGAGTCATCCGCTGGTGGCGCAAGCAGCACCGCTGGAGGTGGAAAGACGTCCGCCGACGCCTGACCAGCAGCACCGGCCGATGGTCCAGGCCATCAGTGGACGGGATCGAACTGTTCAACCTCGCCACGGTACCGATCACCCGATACCGATACCGAGGCGTCAAGATCCCCAACCCCTGGGTCCCGCTCAACCACACCTGACGACAGACACCGTGGAGAGCCCGCTGCCGGGAGACCGGCACGGCGGGTTCGGCGAGCGGCCTGGGGAAACGGACCGAGAGCAATCCCGGCACCGCGCCCCAGGCCGACTCAACCCTGACTTGTGACATGGGTCGCGCCCGTTGTCTCTGATCATGGGTTGAGCTGGGGACTTGTGAGTGAACGGGTCGGGATCTGCGCACTAGCCGGAGCTCTAGGGTGTCCGGTGTGTCCCCGTACGTGCGGACGGTGAAGACGTCCTCGGGTGCGACGGCGGTGCAGATCGTGCACTCGTCGCGGCGTGGGTCGCGGGACATCGAGCACATCGGCTCCGGGCACGACGACGTCGAGGTGGAGCTGCTGAAGGCGGTTGCGCGGCAGCGCCTGGCGGCCGGCCAGGACGAGCTGGACCTGGGCCTGAACCGCACGACCCGCCGCTCTGGCGAGGCGCTGGCGCCTCGCCCCCGAGCGCGGTTGCCGATCACGTCCACGCGGATGGCGCACCTGTGGGATGGGCTCGCGCACGCCTACGACGTGCTCGGCTTCGCGGCCGCGGCGGGCGGGGACGAGGTGTTCCGGCAGCTGGTCCTGGCCCGGATCATCGAGCCGACCAGCAAGCTGGACAGCGCTCGAGTTCTGGAGGAGGTCGGCGGCATCGACCCGCCGTCGTATCGGACCCTGCTGCGCCGGCTGCCGGTCTACGCCAAGGACTCCTGGCGGCAGCAGATCGCCGCGGCCTGCGCCGCCCGGGTCGGCCTGGGCCCGGCCAGCCTGGTCCTCTACGACGTCTCCACGCTGTACTTCGAGACCGACGCCGGCGACGGGTTCCGCGAGCCCGGGTTCTCCAAGGAACGCCGCCTGGAACCGCAGATCACGATCGGGCTGCTCACGGATGCGTCCGGGTTCCCGCTGATGGTCAACGCGTTCGAGGGGAACAAGGCCGAGACCACCACCCTGGTCCCGACCGTGCAGGCGTTCATGGCCGCTCACCGGCTGCCGGACGTGACCATCGTGGCAGACGCCGGGATGGTCTCGGCCGCTAATCGGAAGGCCATCGAGGACGCCGGGCTGTCGTTCATCCTGGGCGCCCGGATCCCCGACCTTCCCTACGTGGTGAAGACCTGGCGCAAGAACCACCCCGACGCCGAGATCCCGGACGGACACATCTTCACCCAGCCCTGGCCCGCCAGCGCCACCGACAAGCGCCGTGACCAGGTCATCTACTACCAATACCGGTCCGACCGGGCCCGCCGCACCCTGCGCGGAATCGACGAGCAGATCACCAAGGCGGAGAAGGCCGTCGCCGGCAAGACGGCCGTGAAGCGGAACAGGTTCGTCCAGCTGTCCGGCGGCACCCGCAGCGTCAACCGCGCACTTGAGGCCAAGACCCGAGAGCTGGCCGGGCTGAAGGGCTACGTCACCAACCTGCAGGCCTGCCCAGACGGCACGCCGGTCACCGCCGAGTTCGTCATCGACGCCTACCACCAGCTCTTCCAAATCGAGAAGAGCTTTCGGATGTCCAAGCACGACCTGCAGGCCCGACCGATCTACCACCACCAGCGGGCCTCCATCGAAGCCCACCTGACCATCGTGTTCACCGCCCTGGCGGTCAGCCGCTGGATCGAGGACACCACCGCCTGGTCGATCAAGAAGTTCGTCAAGACCGCACGCCGCTTCCGCACCGTCGAGATCCAAGCCGGCCCCCACACCATCAGCGCCGAAGACCCCATCCCCGACGACCTGGCCGACGCCCTCGAACGAATCCACCGCTCAACCGCTACGCACTAGCCCTGTCACAAGTCGGGTCGGCGAGCGGCCTGGGGAAACGGACCGAGAGCAATCCCGGCACCGCGCCCCAGGCCGACTCAACCAGAAGGCGCTCAGCCGCAGCAAGGCATCCTCACGTTCCTCGACCAGTCTCAGCGACCGGGAGACAAGGACAGTGCCCGCCTCCGCCGGGCCGTGGTAGCTCACAATCACCGCAGCCTGACGCACTCCTACTCGTGGGGCTAGCTAGTTGCGGTCGAGACGGTCTCTGCCGTCCTTGTCTGGCGTGACCTGGCCGCCGTCCCGAAGACCGAGTCAGGGGCAGGAAGGGCGTCTGGCGTGTCTTCATCTCGATCAACCCCGGCAACTCGCTCGTCTACTGGGCCTTCGGGCGGCGTTGAACCCCTGGGCTCGCCTCGCGCAGCGTAGGTCGGGGCGGACTACCGTGGAGGCGGTTCTGTGCCGACGTGCTGCCGCTGCTGGACTGAGCTCTTGACAGGCCGACGGTGTAGAGCACCTCCGGGCGACCAGGAGTTCTTCGACTTCGGATCACGACGTGCCGTCACCAACCCGTAGACCCAGGACGTCCCTGGTCGTGAGCGCGGAGAGCAGTTGCGGGCGTAGATCTCGGTGGGCTTGTGGGCAGTCTCGTCGGGCCTGCAAGATGAGCGAGGCACCTGGCGCCCCGCAGGTGACGAGAGGATGCTCATGAGCGGCTACGAGCTCGCATCCGCCGATGCGCCGCCGCTGCAGGGCCGCGGACGGCTCGAGTTCGTCCTCCAAGCATTTGCCGCTGCTCCGATGGACAGCGACATACCACGCCTCGTGGTGTCCCAGGCGGTGGCCGCGGTCGGCGCCCATGGCGGGGTTGTCACCGGTCTGGACGGCGAGCGCCTCGTCGTCCTGGCCAGCGAGGGCTACGCGCCCGGCGAGGAGAAGGCCTGCGGACCTTTGATGGTCGGGGATCTGTCCCTACCCCTGACGTACGCCGTTACGACCGGGGAGCCGGTCTGGCTGGGATCTCAAGCTCGGACCCAGGAGCGGTTCCCGAGGATCATCGACTTGGTGCCAGGTCCGGAGCGAGCATATGCGGCGCTTCCCCTGCGTACAGAAGGCGTCCTGCTGGGCGTGATGGGGATCAGCTTCCACGAGCGCCATGACTTCACCAGTGAGGATCGAGCGTCCTTACAGGCTCTGGTCGACGTGTGCGCAGTCCACCTGCAACAGTGGCGCCTGCTGCGATCCCAGACCCGCGCCCCTACCTCGGTGGCCGCGTTGGGCGGTCTGCTGTCGGCGCTGTCCGAAGCGGACACCGTGGAGCGGATAGCGCGGGTCATCGCCGAGGAGGGAGCGGCCGCGGCAGCAGCGACCTTCGCGAACATCGCGCTGCTCGACAACGAGGCGGACACCGCTTCGCTGTTCCACGCCCCGACCCTCGTCGAAGCGGTCGCCGCCCGCTACACGACCATCACGGTCGACGACTCCACGTCGCTGGGCACCGCCCTCGGCTCGGGACAAGAGGTCTGGCTGCGCTCCCTGACCGATCTCGCCGCGAAGTATCCCGCACTGCTCGACGACACGGTGGCCGCAGGACTGTCCGCCACCGCGGCGCTGCCCCTGCTCGGCCGAGACCACCGGGTGATCGGCGCAATGGGGTTGGCATGGAAGGACCCACAGGAGTTCGTCGACAGCCAGCGCGACGAGATTCGGGTGGTGGCCCAACTGGCCGCCCACGCCCTGGCCCGGGAACGCCAGCGGACCCGACTGGAGCACCTGACACAGGCGCTGGACTCATCCGCCCAACGCCTTCACGCCCTGCAGCGTGTTACTGCCGCACTCGCCTCCTCCGTCACCACGGAGGAGATCGCTCGCGTCGTCGTCGAGGACGGGATCGCGCTGTTCGCCGACCACGGGGTCGCGGCCATGATCGACCCCGAGCATCACGTCCTGCGGACCTGGGCCAGCTCGGGCTTTCCCCACAGCATCCGCGATGCGCACGCGGTCGTCGCGCTGGACGCCGACCTGCCGATCGCAGCGGCCGCCCGAGACGACACACTCATCGTGGCGAACAGCCAGTCCGAGGCGGTGGCGCAGTCACCGGCGACGGCACACACATACCTTGCCACCGGCACACACAGCACCTTGGCGGTGCCGGCGCACGTCGATGGCCGCGTCGTCGGAGCCTTGGCGCTCGGCTTCAACCACGAGGGCGCGGTCGACGATGACACCATCATGTTCGCCACCACCCTGGCGGACCTGATGGGGCAAGCCCTGCGGCGGGGTGCGCAGTACGAACACCTCGCCCACATCGCCGAGGTACTCCAACGCAGCCTCCTCCCGCGCCTGCCGGACGTCGCCGGCCTGGAAATGGCTGCCGTCTACTCCCCCGCCGACCACAGCGTGCAGGTGGGAGGGGACTGGTACGACGTCATCGACCTCGGCGAAGGACACGCCTTCCTGGTGATCGGTGACGTCATGGGCCACGACATCCGCGCAGCAGCCGTCATGGGCCAGCTGCGCGCAGCCGTGCACTGCTACGCCACGATCGGCCACACCCCCGCTCAAATCCTGCAGCAACTCGACCACCTGGTCGAAGAGCTCCCCGACATCGACCTGGTCACATGCTTGTGCGCCGTCTACGACGCGCCCACCCATCAGCTTACGGTCGCCAATGCTGGTCACCTTCCTCCCATGACGTTTGGCGGCAACCGCGCGACTGCCCTATTGTCCGTGCCCACCGAGGCACCCCTGGGCGCCGGAGGAGGCGTCTACTCCGAAACAGTGCACGTGCTGACGCCTAACACTTGGCTGGCCCTCTTCAGCGATGGGCTCGTAGAGAGCCGCACTCACGGGATCGACGAAGGCTTGACCCGACTCGCGGCCTTCCTCGACACGGGCCACGACCAGATCCTGGCCGACATCGCGCGCCAGACGGTCGACCACATGGCCGTCCACACCATGAGCGAGGACGACGCCGCGCTGCTCCTGCTACGACCACGTTGACGCGGTCCGTATATGGTCAGCGGAACAGCCACGAACGAGCGCCCCCTTGCCTCGGTGGGGACACGGCGAGGAGGGCGAGCTCGTTGTCCACTCCGCGAGGAGATGTGACCGCCGTCAGACGGCCTTGAGACCCCTCCTCGCCACCATCCACCACCCTAGGGACCTTTCTTCAGCAGTCTCCTAAGAGCTGTCTTACGGACACGATGAGCCCACGGATGGCAATAAGGAACGCGCCGATTGTTGAGTAGTCAACCGCCAACTTTCGGACGTATTCAGTCCTACTCTCCTGCCGTGCCTGAGAGTCAACGGCAGCTTCCTGAGCGCGAGATCGCAGTCATTGTCCGCCACCTGAATAGATCCTAGGCGTCGAGGCTCGAACGGATCCACGACCCTGAAACCGCATTCCTAGATGATCGCGACATCCAAGGATCCAGCCATAGGCCTTGCGTTCACAAGGCGTGCCGTCAAGAGTGATTACGTTGCAGTGCGCTCGCAGCATACTGAAGAGAAGCCGGCCGGACAGAGGGGCCAAACGGAACCGAGCGCCAGCAGCTGAAGGCACCCAGGGCATACTCATGCGCCTTTAGGTTGTAGTAGGCGGCCCCACAGAGTAAAGAACTCTAGCCCATACTTGATGGCTAGTCGTCGCCGCTTCGTTAATTTGCGTCTACCCCCATAATCACAGCGTAGGTGATCGAATACGATACGAGAAGCAGTCGCCTACGAACTACCAAGGTGTGGTTTCTCCGCGGCTCGGGCAGGCTGGTTGCTTGTTCTCTCTGACCGCGCCGGCCGCCCCCGTCGACCTCTGGGTAGGGAGGCCGACACCCCGACCGTCTGGCGACGACGAGGCGCTCCGCGCATCCTGAGACGGCGGAGGTCCCAAGGTGGTCCCAACCTGCAGGCCGTCTACCCGTCGTCCTAGGGCAACCGGGAGACGTCGAAGCGGCCCTTAACCAGCGGAGACACCGCCGATCAAGGGCCGCTTCACTGCGTCGGGACGACAGGATTTGAACCTGCGACCCCTTGACCCCCAGTCAAGTGCGCTACCAAGCTGCGCCACGTCCCGGTCGCACCGGCAGACCCGCACCGGCCGCTCGATGCTATCGCATCCCGGCATGGTCCCTCACGCCCGTTCCCCTCCACTGGCGACTCCGGAGCGCTGGGCGGCCGGGCACTCCTCCCGTCATGATCGCCACTCGATACACCAACCCCCGAGCGCAGAGATGTCGTCGAGCACGGCCGGGGGCGGGCGCGGCGAGGGTCGGTGTACCGGCTGGCGATCACGCGGCTCCGGCACCAGCCGATGATGGTCGCCCGGTACGCAGACCGCGCTCCGTCGCGGGCCACGTGGATGGAGTCCTCGGGCAGCCGCAGCTAAGGACCGGGCAGTCCACGTCGCGGGCGTCATCGGTCCGCATGCCGCTCGACCCGGCCCAGCGCTCCCTACACGCGCAGAGCGTCAGCGGCGGCGCTTCTCCCGCGGACGCACGGACACCTCGATCGGCGTCCCGACGAAACCGAACGTCTCGCGCAGCCGCCGCTCCACGAAGCGCCGGTACCCGGCCTCCAGGAACCCCGTCGTGAACAGCACGAACCGCGGCGGCCGGGTCGACGCCTGGGTCCCGTAGAGGATGCGGGGCTGCTTCCCCCCGCGCACGGGGTGCGGATGCGCCGAGACGATCTCCGCCAGCAGCGCGTTGAGTCGCGAGGTCGGCACCCGCATCTCCCACGAGGCGAGCGAGGTGTCGAGGGCCGGCACGAGCCGGTCCACGTGCCGCCGGGTCATCGCCGAGAGGTTGACGCGCGGCGCCCACTGCACCTGTACCAGGTCCTGCTCGAACTCGCGCTCGAGGTACCGGCGGCGCTCCTCGTCGACGAGGTCCCACTTGTTGTAGGCGAGCACCACGGCACGCCCGGCATCGATGACCATCTGGACGACCCGGGTGTCCTGCTCCGTCAGCGGCTCCCCCGCGTCGAGCAGCACGACCGCGACCTCCGCCTTCTCCAGTGCCGCCTGCGTGCGAAGCGACGCGTAGAAGTCGGCGCCGTCCGCCTGGTGCACCCGCCGACGGATGCCGGCGGTGTCGACGAACCGCCAGGGCCGGCCGCCGATCGTCACCACCTCGTCGACGGGGTCCCGGGTCGTGCCCGCGGTCGCGTCGACGACCACTCGCTGCGCGCCGGCCAGCGCATTCAGCAGCGACGACTTGCCGACGTTCGGGCGCCCGACCAGCGCGACCCGACGCAGCCCGCCGGCCAGCGGGTCGCCCACCGCGGACACCGGCGGCAACACCTCGAGGACGGCGTCGAGCAGGTCCCCGCTGCCTCGGCCGTGAACGCCGGAGACGGGATGCGGCTCGCCGAGGCCGAGGTTCCACAGCCCCGCGGCGTCCGCCTCGCCGCGAGCGTCGTCCACCTTGTTGGCGGCGAGGACGACCGGCTTCCCCGAGCGGCGCAGCAGCCGGACGACGGCCTCGTCGGTGGACGTGGCGCCAACGGTGGCGTCCACCACGAACATCACGGCGTCCGCGAGCTCGACGGCGATCTCGGCCTGCTCCGCGACCCGCTGGTCGAGGCCGCGCACCTGCCGCTCCCAGCCGCCGGTGTCGACGACGACGAAGGAGCGGCCCGACCATTCGGCCTCGTACGTCACGCGGTCGCGGGTGACGCCAGGGACGTCCTGAACCACCGCCTCGCGGCGGCCCAGGATGCGGTTGACCAGGGTCGACTTGCCCACGTTGGGTCGCCCGACGACGGCAAGGACCGGCAAGGGACCCGGCGGCCCGCCGTCGTCGACGCCCTCGTCCGCGGCGTCGAGGAGCGCCAGGTCCTCCGAGCTGAGGTCGTACTCCTCCAGGCCTGCCCGTAGTGCACGACCGGCGTCCGGCCCCTCAGAGCCGGCCGGAGCGTCGGCGGAAGGGGAGGCGGTTTCGAGATCGGGGTCCGGCATCAGGCTCCTCGCCCGGCGCCCACCGGTTCATCGTCGAGCTCGACCAGCAGGTCTTTTCCCACCAGCACCGCCCAGTCCAGCCCGGCCTGCTCGGCGACGACCCGCAGCACGGTGTCGACGGTCTCCTCGAGCGTCAGCCCCGAGGAATCCAGGTGCAGCACGCCGTCGGCGGCCTCGAGGAACGAGGCGACGGTGGCGTCGTCCTGGTCGCGCCGGACGACCTGGTCGTGGGTCGCCGCCAGCGCCTGCTCGTCGTCGGTGCCGTGCACCTCGAGGGCCCGGCGCGCCAGCCGCGCCCGCTCGCTCGCCGTCAGCAGGATGCGGACGTCCGCGTCGGGCGCGACGACCGTCGTGATGTCGCGGCCCTCCGCGACCACGCCGCCGCGCTCCGCGTGCCGGGCCGCCTCGATGATCTCCTGCTGGCGCCGGCGCAGCTCGGCGCGCACCTCCAGATTGGTCGCCACAGCACTGACCGCTGCCGAGACCCGGGTGTCGCGGATCTCCGCGTCGACCCGGCGTCCGTCGACGCGCACGAACTGCGCCTCCGGGTCCGTGCCGACCTCGATCCGCACGTCACGGGCAACGGCGGCGACAGCGGTCTCGTCGGTGAGCTCGATGCCCCGCTCCAGGCACGCCCAGCAGACCGCGCGGTACATCGCGCCGGTGTCCAGGTACTCCAAGCCCAGTCGGACGGCGACGAGCCTGGAGACGGTCGACTTACCCGAGCCGGACGGGCCGTCGATCGCCACGACGAGCGGGCGGTGCGACGACTGCGGGTGCGAGCCGGGCACGGCAGACCTCCTGAAGCGCGAACGGGGACGCCCCCAGCGTAGTCGTGGCAGGACCGCCGCGCGTTCAGGCCGCGGCCACTTCCTTGATCCCCAACTCTTCCTTGATCCCCAACTTCTCCTTGATCACCGGAAGGGGTGGGGGTGGGGTGGGTCAGGCGACCACGTGCCAGCCGGACGCCGACAGCGCGTCGGTCAGGTGCTCGTGGACGGCCGGCAGCACGGAGATCTCGAGCAGCCCGACGGCCCGGCCCGGCGCGTGCTCGAGGGCCAACTCCTCGACGTTGGTCCCCGCAGCGGCGATGTCGGCGAAGATGCGTCCCAGGGACCCCGGTTCGTCGGGGATGACCACCGTCACGACGGCGTACCGGGCGGGCACACCGCCGTGCTTGCCGGGGATGCGCTCGCGGCCGAGGTTGCCGTCGGCCACCACCCGGGCGACGGCCCCGCGAGCCCCGACCGCGCCACCGACCGCCGGCTGGCCCGACTCCGGGCTCTCCCCCGCGAGCGCCGCGAGGGCCCCCAGCACCCGGTCGAGATCGTCCCGGAGCTCCGTCAGCACGGCCGCGACCGGGCCGGCGTTGGCGGCGAGGACCTGCGCCCACAGCGCCGGGTCGCTCCCGGCGATCCGGGTGACGTCACGCAGCCCCTGCCCGGCGAGCGCCACCGCGGCGTCGGGTGCGTGCCGCAGCCGGGCGGCGACCAGGCTCGCGGCCACCTGCGGGACGTGCGACACGACGGCCACGGCCTCGTCATGCTCGGCGGCCGGCATGACGACGGGGACCGCCCCGAGGGCGAGCGCGAGCCGGCGGACCCGCGAGAGTGCGGCAGGCTCCCCCTCTGGCACAGGGCTCAGCACCCACGGGCGGCCGAGGAACAGGTCACCCCGTGCCGCGACGGCCCCTGACCGCTCCCGGCCGGCCATCGGGTGCCCTCCGACGTAGTTCCGCAGGTCGGCGCCGGACGACCGTAGCGCCGCGAGCACGCCCGCCTTCACCGAGGCGACGTCGGTGACGACGGCGTCCGGGTGCGCCTTGAGCTCATCGAGCACGACCGCCGCGGTGACATCGGGCGGCGCGGCGACGACGACGAGGTCGACCTGCTCGCCGGCACCCTCGGCAGGGTCCGGAGTCCCCGCTCCCAGGTCCCGGGCCAGGGCGAGGGCGGTGGGCGAGACGTCCGCCAGCAGCACCCGGGCCCCGGACGCCGACAGCCCGAGGCCCACGCTCGCCCCCAGCAGGCCGGTGCCGACGACGCGGACGGTGCCGAGCTCGAGCGCGGCCGACGGATCGAGGCTCACGTGAGCGCCCCGTTGTCCGGGACGGCCGGCACGTCGGCCCGCAGGACCTCGGTGCCGTGCAGGTAGACGTTGACGACCTCGTCCCGCCGCCGTGCGGTCTCGACATGCGCGAGCAGCCGGACGACGCGCGGCATCGACCGCTCCACCCACATCTCCTGCGCGCAGATGAGAGCGGCGTCGTGCAGGCCGAGCTGGCGGGCGGCCAGCGCAGGCGCGACGGCGGTGAGGTCGCGCGTCGCGGTGAAGACGATGCTGACGACGTCCTGCGGCTCGAGCTCGTTGCGGGCGAGGATCTCGCCGACGAGCTCCCTCGTGGCCGTGAGAACGATCTCGCGCTCGTCGGCGTCCACCTGGGTGGCGCCGCGCAGGGCGCGCACGGTGCGCACCCTCACGTCCCGCCCCGTCACGTCGACCTCCACTGGCCCGCCGGTCTGCTGCACCGCCCGACTCTAGGCTCGCTCGTGCCCCCGCCGGGCCGAGGTCCGCATCACGGACCCTCCCGCGGCCGACGTGTGTCCCCTCATCGTGACCATTCCGTGCGGTTGATCACGCTGAGGGGACACACGTCGCTGGAAGGCGGTCAGCGGGTACGCGGGAAGCCCAGGTCGACGGAGGACGTCGACGGGTCCGGCCAGCGCGACGTGACGACCTTTCCGCGGGTGTAGAAGGAGATGCCTTCGGGGCCGTACATGTGCGTGTCACCGAACAACGACGCCTTCCAGCCGCCGAACGAGTAGTACGAGACCGGCACGGGGATCGGGACGTTGACTGCCATGCAGCGCTCCCCCGCCGACCCGTAGGCGGCGCCGACCATGGAGTCGGCGGCGATGTCGATGTCCGCGTCCGGCAGCACCAGGGCGTGGTTCTTGGCACCGCCGAGCGCCTGGACGCGCTTGCCGTTCGCCGTGCCCTTCTCGTAGATCGACTTCGCCACCGGCGTCGAGCCGACGAAGCTGACGGCGGCGACCGACGGGTGCGCCAGCAGCGCCTCGACCGCCTCGCGGTCGCCCTGCACGACCGTGAACACGCCCTCGGGCAGGCCGGCCTCCTGCCAGAGCCGGGCCAGGAACAGGGACGCGGACGGATCCCTCTCGCTCGGCTTCAGCACGAAGGCGTTGCCGCAGGCGATGGCGTTCGCGCACATCCACAGCGGGACCATGGCCGGGAAGTTGAACGGCGTGATGCCCGCGACGACGCCCAGCGGCTGGCGGATGCTGTAGACGTCGACGCCGGTCGACGCCTGCTCGGAGTAGCCGCCCTTCAGCAACTGCGGGACGCCGGTCGCGAACTCGACGTTCTCGAGGCCGCGGGCGATCTCGCCGAGGGCGTCCGCATGCGTCTTGCCGTGCTCCGCCGTGATCAGCGCGGCGAGCTCGTCGGCGCGCTCGTGCAGCAGCTGGCGGAACGCGAAGAGGACGGCCGAGCGCGTCGACAGTGAGCTCGAGCGCCAGGCCGTCGCGGCAGTGGCGGCCGAGCGTACGGCGGCGTCCACCTCGTCAGCGCTCGCCAGCTCGACCTGCCCCGACACCTCCCCCAGAGCCGGGTTGTACACCGGCGACGTCCGCCCCGAGGTGCCTTCGTGCAGGCGACCGCCGACCCAGTGGGAGATGCGCGGCGACCTCACCCTGACACTGAGAGGCACGGTAGGTTCCGGCGCCGCAAAGGGACAACGGTGGACGAAGTCCTGTTGGCCGGCCGGCAGCTGGAAGCGGGCGCGCGACCCGTGGCCCGCCCGGCGGTTCCCTCAAGTCCCCGCCCGGCCTGCCGATCCGTTCCAGGAGCGGGCTCGCGGGTGGACAGCCCTGATGGCGGCGTCCCGGTGCGAAAGGTGGGTACTCGATGCCTTCCTTGCGGCCCCTGGCGCAGTCCAAAGTCGGCCGCTGCGCCCTGACCCTGTTCGTCCTGGCCCTCGTGGCCGCCGCGCTCTGGCTGCCCAACGGCGTCTTCGCACAGTTCACCGCGACCACCACAGCGACCACCTCGGTGCAGACCGGAACGGTCGTCCTGACCGGAAACGACTCCGGCGTCGCGATGTTCTCCGCGTCCGGGATGTCCCCCGGCGACACCGTCACGAAGTGCATCGCCGTGACCTACACCGGCACCGCCCCCGCCCAGGTGCGGCTCTACGCCTCCGGGGGGACCGGCCTGGGCGCCTACCTGACCATGACCCTCACCCGCGGCACGACCGTTCCGGACCCGCCCAACTATGGCACCGGGAACGGCTGCGGAACGTTCACCGCGGACTCCACCACCTACGCAGCACCCAACGGCGTGATGTACACCGGCACCCTGGCCGGCTACGCGTGGGCCTACCCGAACTACGTGGGCGCGCTGCCCGACCCCACGGCGGGAGCGCCCGCCACTTGGACCACCGGCACCCGCCACGTCTATCGCGTCGATCTGACGTTGTCCGCTGATCCGTCCGCCCAAGGGTTGAGCGTCGCCCCCGCGTTCACCTGGGAAGCGCGGAACACATGAGCAGCGATCACGCCCTCGAGGCGGCGGATGCCGAGCACGCGGCGGCCGGGGGAAGGGGAGGCCCTGAGCGTCAGCAACTGGCCGGCCGCCGGGCCGGGCGCCGGGCCGGGCGGCTGGTGGTGGCGGCGGTCGCGGTCGTGGGCCTGGCCTCGGGGGTGCTGGCGGTCTCGGCCTGGCTGGGCGGATACCGGCTGCTGCTGGTCGCCTCCGGATCGATGGCCCCGACGCTTGCGGTCGGGGACGTGCTCGTCACCCACCCGGTACCCGTGCGGGCGTTGAAGCCCGGGCAGGTGGTCACGTTCACGGACACCTCCAGGGGCGGGCTCCTGGTCACGCACCGGGTGGCGGCCGTCGACGTCCAGGGTGCGCGGGTGGCGGTGGAGACCCGGGGGGACGCCAACACCGGCACCGAGCGGTGGACGGTGAACGCCGACGACGTCGTCGGCGGGCTGGTCGCTCACGTCGGCGGCGTGGGCCCGGTCGTCGGGTGGCTGATGACCCCGATGGGCAGATCGCTCGCGGCCGCCCCCGTGATCCTGATCGGGCTGGCGCTCCTGCGCCGGATCTGGGCCCGTCCCCCACCGGGATCAGAGGAGAAGAGGAGCCGCGGCGAGGTCGCCGGTACTTCTCGCGTCCCACCCCGCGGAGCCGGCGCCAAGGCCTCCGTCCTGCTCTGGGCGGGCCTCGTGGGGCTGGCCGGCTTCTGGATGGCGGTCACGGTGTCGGCGTTCACCTCCACCGTGACCAACTCCAGTTCCCTGACCGCTGCGCCGGCCTTTCCCCCGACCGGCCTGACCGGGTCCTCGGGTCTGGACGCCCAGACCTCCCTGACCTGGAGCACCGTTCCCGGCGCCACGGACTACCAGGTCCAGTGGCGCAAGAACGGCACCGGGTCCTGGACAACAGCGGGCTGGACCGGCGGTGGAACGTCCACCACGATCGGCGGGCTGACCAACAACACCACCTACGAGTTCCAGGTCCAGGCCCGCAACGGGGCCGGCACCAGCACCTGGTCCACCAGCGTGCTGGCCACCCCACGGCAGTGGGCCCAGCTCAGCATCGGGGGCAGCCACGCGTGCGCCGTGACCGTGACCGGGCGGGCGTACTGCTGGGGCAGCAACGCCAGCGGCCAGATCGGCGACGGCACGTTCGGGGTCGACCGCAAAGCGCCGGTCCCAGTCGACACCAGCACGGGCCTGACCAGCAGCAACGTGCGCCAGATCAGTGCGGGCGCCTCGCACACCTGCGCGGTGACCACCACCGGGCGGCCCTACTGCTGGGGCGACAACACCCGCGGCCAGATCGGGGACAACACCACCGGCACCAACCGGCTCACCCCCACCGCGGTCGACACGAGCTCCGGGCTGACCAGCACCACCGTCGCCACCCTCGCCGCCGGTTCGCAGCACACCTGCGCGGTCACGACGACCGGCCAGGCGTACTGCTGGGGCTACAACACCAACGGCCAGCTCGGGGACACCACCACCAGCCAGCGGACCACCCCGACCGCGGTGGACACCAGCACCGGGCTGACCACCACCAACGTCGCCACCCTCGGCGTCGCCGGCAACGACACGTGCGCGGTCACCACCACGGGCCAGGCCTACTGCTGGGGGTGGAACGCCAACGGCCAGGTCGGCGACAACACCTCCGGCACCGACCGGCTCACCCCCACACCCGTCAACACCACCACCGGCCTGACCACCACCAACGTCGCCAGGATCAGCAACGCCGGCACGCACGTGTGCGCCGTGACCACCACCGGCCAGGCCTACTGCTGGGGCGCCAACAGCAACGGTCAGATCGGCGACAACACCTCCGGCACCGACCGGCTCACCCCCACACCCGTCAACACCACCACCGGCCTGACCACCACCAACGTCACCCAGATCGCACGCGGAGCGTCCACCTGCGCGGTCACCACCACCGGGCAGGCCTACTGCTGGGGCGCCAACAGCAACGGTGAGGTCGCCGACAACACCACCACCACCCCCCGGCTGACGCCGAGAACCGTGAACACCACCACCGGCCTGACCACCACCAACGTGGCCGCCGTCAGCGCCGGCGGGAACAACGCCTGCGCGCTGACCACCCCCACCGCCGGCACCATCTACTGCTGGGGACTGAACAGCCTCGGCCAGGTCGGCGACAACACCTCCGGCACCAACCGGCTCACCCCCACCCCACTCGCCACCGCCCCCATTCCCACCGCACCCCTCAGCGCCCCGACCGGGCTGACCGCCTCGATGGGCCCCACCCAGGTGGCGCTCTCCTGGACCGCGCTGGCCGGCGCCGGCGACTACCAGGTGCAGTGGCGCACCAACGGGGTCGGGAACTGGACCACCGCCACCTCCACCACCGGCACGACCCTGACCGTCACCGGACTCACCAACGGCACCGCCTACGAGTTCCAGGTCCGCGCCCACACCGCCGGCGGGTTCGGTCCCTGGACAACCAGCGTCACCGCCGCACCCGTGGCCACCCCGACCGGCCTGGCCACCACCTCCGGGCTGGACGCCCAGGTGTCCCTGACGTGGAGCACCGCGGCCGGGGCCACCGACTACCAGGTGCAGTGGCGCATCAACGGCACCGGGTCCTGGACCCAGGCCGGCTGGACCGGCGGCGCCACCTCGACCACGATCAGCGGGCTGACCAACAACACCCTCTACGACTTCCAGGTGCAATCCGGCAACACCTACGGCGGCGGCGCCTGGTCGGGCAGCGCGACCGGCATGCCCCGGCAGTGGTCCATCGTCAACGTCGGGGACGGCACCACCTGCGCGGTGACCGTCTCCCACCGGGGGTACTGCTGGGGACGCAACGACTACGGGCAGGTCGGCGACGGCACCACCACCAACCGCTCGACGCCGACGCCGGTGGACACCTCGACCGGGCTCACCGCCACCAACGTCAGCGAGATCACGACCCAGGGGTTCCACAGCTGCGCCAAGACCACCACGGGGTCCGCCTACTGCTGGGGGGCCAACGCCCACGGCGAGGTCGGCGACAACACCACCACCCAGCGGCTGACCCCCACCCCCGTGAACGGCAGCACCGGACTGACCGCGGGGACCATCGGCGGCATCAGGCTCGGTCAGTACAGCAGCTGCGCGCGCACCTCGGGCGGCCGCATCTACTGCTGGGGCGACAACAGCGAAGGACAACTCGGGGACACCACCACCACCCAGCGCAAGACCCCTACGCTGCTGAGCGCCTCCACCGGCGTGACGACCACCAGCGCTCTCAGGTCCGGCTACCGCCAGGTCTGCGCCGTGACCAGCGGCGGACAGGGGTTCTGCTGGGGGCGCAACACCGAGGGCCAGATCGGCGACAACAGCTCCGGCACGAACCGGCTCGCTCCCACCGCGGTCGACACCACCACGGGCCTGACCGCCACCAACAACAGCGTCGTCACACCGGGTGGGTATCACTCCTGCTCGCAGACGACAACGGGTCAGGCCTACTGCTGGGGGCTGAACGACCACGGCCAGGTCGGCGACGCTACCTCCGGCACCAACCGCCTCACCCCCACCCCCGTAGACACCACCACCGGATTGACCGCCACCAACGTCGCCGGTATTGCCCCCGCCCTCTACCACACGTGCGCCAGGACCACCGGAAGCCGCATGTACTGCTGGGGGGACAACACCCACGGCAGCCTGGGCGACGGCACCGCCACCCAGCGCACCACCCCGACCGCCGTGTCCACCTCCACCGGACTGACGACGACCAACGTCGCATCGATCGCCGCCGGGGGTTCCACGAGCTGCGCGATCACGTCGACAGGGGTCCTCTACTGCTGGGGCCTTAACGACTACGGGCAGGTCGGCGACGGCACCACCGGCACCGACCGGCTCACTCCGACGGCGCCGGACACCACCGCGGTCCCGGCCGCGCCGGGCACCCCGACCGGGCTGGCGGGGACCTCCTGGCAGTCCGGGCAGGTGCCGCTGTCCTGGAGCGCCGTGGCCGGAGCGACGGACTATCAGGTGCAGTACCGGGTCAACGGGTCGGGCGGCTGGACCGCGACCGGCTGGCAGACCGCCACCAGCCTGACCGTGACCGGCCTGACCGACGGCACCACGTACGAGTTCCAGGTGCAGGCCCACAACGGCGGCGGCAACTCCGCCTGGTCGGCCAGCGTGACCGCGCAGCCGAACACCGTCCCGAGCGGGTTGGCGGCGACCTCCGGGCTGGACTCCCAGGTGTCCCTGTCCTGGACGACGCTGACCGGTGCCACCGACTACCAGGTGCAGTGGCGCGCCAACGGCACCGGATCCTGGACCGCCGCGGGGTGGACCGGCGGGGCCACCACCGCCACCGTGACCGGGCTGACCAACAACACCACCTACGAGTTCCAGGTCCAGGCATCCAACGCCTTCGGCACCGGCTCATGGAGCTCGAGTGCGACCGCCACCCCCCGGCAGTGGGCCCAGCTCAGCGCCGGTGACTACCAGACCTGCGCCGTCACCGTGTCCGGCCGGGCCTACTGCTGGGGCGGCAACGGGTCCGGCGAGCTCGGCGACGGCACCACCAGCAGCCGGCTGTACCCGGTCCCGGTCGACACCAGCACCGGCCTGACCGCCACCAACGTCGCCCAGATCAGCGTCGGCTTCCTGCACACCTGCGCGGTCACCACGGCGGGGCGGGCGTACTGCTGGGGCTGGAACCAGTACGGGCAGATCGGCGACAACACCACCGGCACCAACCGGCTCACCCCCACCGCCGTGGACACCAGCACCGGCCTGACCACCACCAATGTGGCCCAGATCGTCACCGGCCAGCACAGCACGTGCGTGCGGACCACAACGGGCCAGGCCTACTGCTGGGGCAGCAACTTGTCCGGGCAGATCGGGGACGGCACAGCCACACAACGCACCACCCCCACCGCGGTCAGCACCTCGACCGGGCTGACCACCACGAACGTGGCTCAGATCACCCTCGGCGGCAAACGCCCGTGCGTGGTCACCACCACGGGCCAGGCCTACTGCTGGGGGGACCAGTCATATGGGGAGGTCGGCGACAACACCTCCGGCACCGATCGGAAGTCCCCCACCGCCGTCAACACCACCACCGGCCTGACCACCACCAATGTGGCCAGCATCGAGGCCGGGCAGTTCCACACCTGCGCCGTGACCACCACCGGCGCGGCCTACTGCTGGGGCTGGAACGCCGACGGCGAGATCGGCGACAACACCACCGGCACCAACCGGCTCACCCCCACCGCCGTCGACACCACCACCGGCCTGACCGGCACTAACGTCGCCGCGGTCAGCGCCGGCTACTCCCACAGCTGCGCCGTCACCACCACCGGGCAGGCCTACTGCTGGGGCGACAACGTGGCCGGCGGGATCGGCGACACCACCAGCGGCACCGACCGGCTCACCCCCACCGCGGTCAGCACAGCCACCGGACTCACCACCACCAACGTCGCCGCCGTCACCGCCGGCGAGTACTTCACCTGCGCCAGGACCACCTCCGCCGCCGGCGGAACCGCCTACTGCTGGGGCGCCAACGACCCCTCCACCGGCCAGGTCGGCGACGGCTACCTCCGGTACCAACCGCCTGACGCCGACCGCACTGGCGACCACCGCGGTGCCCGCGGCGCCGGCCAGCGCCCCGTCGAGCCTGGCGGCAACGTCGTGGCAGAGCACGCAGGTCCCGCTGTCCTGGGGCAGCGTGGCGGGCGCGGACGAGTATCAGGTGCAGTGGCGCACCAACGGCGTCGGGAACTGGACCACCACAGCCGCCACCACCATCACGAACCGGACCATCACCGGCCTGACCGACGGCACCACCTACGAATTCCAGGTCCGCGCCCACAACGCCGGCGGCTTCAGCCCCTGGACCACCAGCACCACCGCACAACCGAACACCACGCCGGTGCTGACCGCGAGCTCCGGGCTGGACGGGCAGGTCTCCCTGTCCTGGACGGGCGTGACCGGGGGGACGGACTACCAGGTGCAGTGGCGCACCAACGGCACCGGATCCTGGACGGCGGCCGGGTGGACCGGCGGCGCCACCAGCACCACCGTGACCGGGCTGACCAACAACACCAGCTACGAATTCCAGGTCGAGGCCACCACCAGCTACGGCACCAGCCCCTGGACCGCCAGCACCCTGGGCACACCTCGTCAGTGGGCGCAGGTCAGCGTCGGGTACCAGCATTCCTGCGCGGTGACCGTGTCCGGGCGGGCGTACTGCTGGGGGCACAACAACGCCGGGCAGATCGGCGACGGAACCTTCGCCGTCGACCGGTTGACACCCGTCCCGGTGGACACCAGCACCGGCCTGACCGCCACCAACGTGGCCAGCATCAGCGCGGCCGATGACCCGTGGGACGCCCCCTCGTCCCACACGTGCGCGATCACGACCAGCGGCCAGGCGTACTGCTGGGGCTACAACGCATACGGCCAGATCGGCGACAACAGCACCGGCCGGCGGCTCACCCCGACGCCCGTGAACACCACCACCGGGCTCACCACCACCAATGTCGCGCAGATCAGCGCCGGCAACGGCTGGACCTGCGCGGTGACCACCGCCGGGCAGGCGTACTGCTGGGGTCACAACTACAACGGCGAACTCGGCTCCGCAGGCTCGCACTCCACCCCCTACGCGGTGGACACGTCGACCGGGTTGACGACCACGAACGTGGCCCGGATCTCCGCCGGCGTCCAGCAGACGTGCGCTGTCACCACCGCCGGCCAGGCGTACTGCTGGGGAGCCAACGGGAGCGCCCAGCTCGGGGACGGCACCAAGACCAACCGCGCCACCCCCACGGCCGTGAACACCACGACCGGGCTGACCACCACCAACGTCGCCCAGATCTCAGCAGGCTGGGGGCACACCTGCGCGGTCACGACTGCGGGCCAGGCGTACTGCTGGGGCGACAACGAGACCATCCAGACCGGCAACAACAGCTGGAGTGGACCGGCGAACCCGGTGCTGACGCCGACGGCGGTGGTCGCCGCGAACGGCCTGACCACGACCAATGTGGCCAGCATCAGCGCGGGGTACTGGCACACCTGCGCCACCACGACCGCGGGGCGCGCCTACTGCTGGGGTCAGCCGGCCAACGGCCAGCTGGGGAACAACAGCTCTGCCGGCCTCTTCGGGACGCCGTCCGCCGTGGACACGACCACAGGGCTGACCACCACGAACATCGCCGCGCTCGACACGGGAGACCCCCTCAGCTGCTTCCTCACCACCGCGGTCGCCGGCGGAACCGCCTACTGCTCGGGGTACAGCACCTTGGTGGGCGACGGCACGTCGGGGGCGACCCGGGTCACGCCGACGCCGCTGGCGACCACGGCCATCCCCGCCGCTGCCAGCAGTGCCCCGACCGGCCTGGCGGCCGGCTCGGGCCTGGACGCGCAGGTGCCCTTGACCTGGAGCAGCGCCGCGGGTGCGGCGGATTACCAGGTGCAGTGGCGGACCAACGGGGTGGGCGGCTGGACGGCGACGGCCTCGACGACCGGCACGTCGACGACGGTGACCGGGCTGACCAACAACACCGCCTACGAGTTCCAGGTCCGCGCCCACACCGCCGGCGGGTTCAGCGCCTGGTCGGCCAGCGTGCTGGCCACCCCACGGCAGTGGGCCCAGCTCAGCGCCGGGATCACGCACACCTGCGCGGTCACCGTGTCCGGGCGGGCCTACTGCTGGGGCGAGGACACCAACGGCCAGATCGGCGACGGCATCAGCGGAATCGACCGCAAGGTGCCGGTCCCGGTGGACACCACCACCGGGCTCACGACCACCAACGTGGCGTCGATCAGCACCGGGCAACTGCACACCTGCGCGGTCACCACCGCCGGCGCCCTCTACTGCTGGGGAAACGACGACTACGGCCAGATCGGGGACAACACCACCGGCACCGACCGGCTCACGCCCACCGCGGTGGACACCACCACCGGGTTGACCAGCACCAACGTCGCCGCGGTCACCACCGGCACCTACTTCACCTGTGCCAGGACCACCGCCGGGCGGGCCTACTGCTGGGGCGCCGACAACGGCGGGCAGATCGGCGACAACACCACCGGCACCAATCGGCTCCAGCCCACCGCGGTGGACACCTCCACCGGGCTGACCACCACCAACGTCGCCCGGATCAGCGCCGGCGGCGGCACCACCTGCGCGGTCACCACCACCGGACGGCCGTACTGCTGGGGCTGGAACGACTACGGCGCGGTCGGGGACAACACCACCGGCACCAACCGGCTCCAGCCCACCCCGGTGGACACGACCACCGGCCTGACCACGACGAACGTGGCCGGCATCGAGGTCGGCGACCACCACACCTGCGCCGTCACCACCGCGGGCGCTGCCTACTGCTGGGGGAACAACGCCAGCGGCCAGGTCGGCGACAACACATCCGGCACCAACCGGCTCCAGCCCACCGCCGTGAACACCACCTCCGGCCTGACCGCCACCACCGTGGCCGCCATCACCGCCGGCGCATCCCACTCCTGCGCCGTCACCACCGCCGGCGCCGCCTACTGCTGGGGCGACAACATCAGCGGCCAGATCGGCGACAACACATCCGGCACCAACCGGCTCAAGCCCACCGCGGTGAACACCACCACCGGCCTGACCGCCACCAACGTGGTGGCCATCAGCAGCGGCGGCTCCTACACCTGCGCGCTGGGCAACCCCGCCGTCGGCGGCACGAGCTCCTACTGCTGGGGCGTCAACGGCCACGGCCAGGTCGGCGACAACACCTCCGGCACCAACCGCCTCACTCCCAAGATCCTGGCCACCACCGCCATCCCCGCCGCCCCCGCCACCCCCACCGGCCTGGCCGGCACCTCCGGCGGCGGGACCGGCCAGGTCCCGCTGACCTGGACCAGCGTCGCCGGCACCGACTACCAGATCCAGTACCGCGTCAACGGCTCGGGTGGCTGGACCCAGACCAGCTGGCAGACCGCCGCCAGCCTGACCGTCACCGGCCTCACCAACGGCACCACCTACGACTTCCAGGTACGAGGCCACAACGCGGGCGGCTACAGCGCCTGGTCCGCCAGCGTCACCGCCACCCCTTAGGCGCCAGCGACGATCCGAGCCCGGATCATCGACGAAGCCCGGCTACAGCCCGGCGGCCTCGAAGAGGGCGGACACCTCGGCCTGGCCCAGCACGCGGGTGCGGCCGGGGCGAAGGTCGCCGAGCCGGATGGGGCCGACCTGCGTGCGCACGAGCTGCTCGACGGGGTGTCCCGCAGCCGCCAGCATGCGCCGCACCACCCGGTTGCGGCCGTCGTGCAGCACGAGCTCGAGCAGCGCCTTGCCGGGCCGGGCGTCGACCACCTTGAAGCTGTCGACGCTCGCGATCCCGTCGTCCAGCTCGATCCCCGCCCGGAGCCGCTTGCCGAGGTCGCGCGGCACCGGTCCGGCGACCTCGACCAGGTACGTCTTCGGCACCTCGTAGCTGGGGTGGCTCAGGCGGTGGCTCAGGTCGCCGTCGTTGGTGAGCAGGATCAGGCCTTCGCTGTCGGCGTCCAGGCGGCCGACGTGGAACAGGCGCTCCTCCCGGCCGGCCACCAGGTCGCCGATCGTCGGGCGGCCCTGCGGGTCCGACATCGCCGAGATGATGCCGAGCGGCTTGTTCAGCGCCAGGTACACGAGCGACTCGTCGAGCTGGATCCGGACGCCGTCGACGTGCACCACGCTGCGCTTGGGGTCGATCCGGACGCCGAGCTCGGTGACGCGCCGGCTGTCGACGTCGACCCGGCCGGCGGCGATCAGCTCTTCACAGGCCCGCCGGGACCCCACGCCCGCCTGCGCGAGCACCTTCTGCAGCCGAACCCCGTCGGGCACGTGCACGTCGACGGCCGGCCCCGACGGCTGCGGGGGCTGGCTCCTCGACCCGGAGGGCCGCCCGAAGGCGCCGCCGCGCGTGGTGCCGCGGGTGCCACTCCCCGGCCCGCTCCCGCGGGCGCCGCCACGTCCGCCGCCGGTCATCCCACGACCACCGGCACCGCCGCGGCCACCGCTCTTGCCGCCGCCCGCGTTCTTGCCGCCGCCACCGCCCTTGCCGCCCCGCCGCCCCCACCGCCCTTGCCGCCCCCACCGCTGTTGCCGCCGCTCTCGGCTCTTGCCACTGCCGCTGCCGCCCGGGGTGCTGCTCACACCGCACCCCCGACGCCGAGCTCGTCGAGCGCGTCCATCTCGGGCAGGAACGGCGCGAGCGCCGGCAGCTCGTCGAGGGTGCGCAGCCCGATCCGGTGCAGGAAGTACTGGGTCGTCCGGTAGAGCACCGCGCCCGTCTCCGGGTCGTTGCCCGCCTCCTCGACCAGCCCGCGGCTGACCAGCGTGCGCATCACCGCGTCCACGTTGACACCGCGGACGGCGCCGACCCGGGCCCGGCTGACCGGCTGCCGGTACGCGACGATCGCGAGCGTCTCGAGGGCGGCCTGGGTGAGCTTCGCGGTCTGCCCGTCGAGGACGAACCTTTCGACGACCGGGGCGTACTCGGCGCGGCTGTAGACCCGCCACCCCCCGGCGACCCGCCGCAGCTCGAAACCCCGTCCGGAGGCGTCGTACTCGGCGGCGAGCTCGTCGAGCAGAAGCGTCACCCGATCCACCGGAACTGCGAGCGCCGAGGCGAGGGACGGCTCGTCGACGGGCTCCTCGACGACCATGAGCACGGCCTCGAGCGCGCCGCGGGCACCGGCCGGCAGCGCGTCGACGTCCAGATCCACGGGCGGCTCGGCCTCCCGGATCCCGCCCGCGAGATCGTCGTCAGTCGGCTGCGCCTGGGTCACGGTCCCCATCCTGCCCTGTCGCGGTGGCCGGAACGCCAGTGGCATCGGCGCCGTCGAACTCGTCCTCCACGTCCACGGTCCCGTCGTCCGCCCCGGTCCACCGGATCGTGAGGTCCGCCAGCGGCGCCGCCTGGTCGAAGGCGACGGCGCCCTCGCGGAACAGCTCGAGCAGAGCGAGGAAGCGCGCGACGATGACGACCGTCGAGTCGGCGTCGGCGATGAGCACCCGGAAGCTGGCGGACCGGGTCCGCCGCAGCCGATCGACCAGTAGCGCCGCCTGCTCGCGCACGCTCACCGCCGGCGCGTGCAGGTGGTCCAGGCCCACCGTCGGCGGCGGCTTGGGCTGCATCGCGCGGGCCGCGATCATCGCGAGCTGCTCGGGCGTGACGCCGAGGACGAGCTCGGGCAGCAGCCGGGCGAAGCGCGCCTCGACGGGCACGGCGCGGGGCACCCGCCGGGCCTCCTCGCCCGATCCGCGCAGCGAACGTCGCCGCGACGTCCTTGAACGCCCGGTACTGCAGGAGGCGGGCGAAGAGCAGGTCGCGCGCCTCGAGCAGGGCGAGGTCCTCGTCGTCCTCGACCTCGGCGGTCGGCAGCAGGCGGGCCGCCTTGAGGTCGAGCAGCGTCGCCGCCACGACGAGGAACTCGCTCGTCTCGTCGAGGTCCCAGTCCGTCCCGCGGGCCCGGATCCAGCCCACGAAGTCGTCGGTGACCTTGGCGAGCGCGATCTCGGTGACGTCCAGCTTGTGCTTGCTGATCAGGCCGAGGAGCAGGTCGAACGGCCCGTCGAAGTTGTCGAGGTGCACCTCGAACGCCGTGCCCCGGCCCGGCAGGACCCCGCCGGGCACGATCGCCCCGGGCGCCCCCGGCGCGGGCACCTCTTCGATCGTGAGCTCGACCGAGAGGTCGGGGGCGAGGCTGTCGGCGTCCGGCAGAAGCACCGGAACGCCGACGGACACCTGCGGGCGGTCGGCCTCGGACGGGCCTGCCGTCACGCCGCGTCGCCGCGCGCGATGAGCTCGCGGGCGAGGAGGCGGTAGGCGTAGGCGCCGGCGTGGCTGCTGGCGTAGGTGGTGATCGGTTCAGCGGCGACGGAGGCGTCGGGGAACTTCACCGTCCGCCCGATGACCGTGTGGAAGACCTGGTCGCCGAACGCCTCCACGACTCGCGCGACGACCTCGCGGCTGTGCAGGGTGCGCGGGTCGTACATCGTCGCGAGGATGCCGTCGATCTCCAGAGCCGGGTTCAGCCGGTCGCGGACCTTCTCGATGGTCTCGACCAGCAGCGCGACGCCACGCAACGCGAAGAACTCGCACTCCAGGGGGATGACCACGCCGTGCGCCGCGGTGAGCGCGTTGACCGTGAGCAGGCCGAGCGACGGCTGGCAGTCGATGAGGACGACGTCGTAGTCGTCGAGCACCGGGCGCAGCACGCGCCCGAGGACCTGCTCGCGCGCGACCTCGCTGACGAGCTGCACCTCGGCCGCGGACAGGTCGATGTTCGCCGGCAGCAGGTCGAGCAGCGGGACGCCGGTCGGGCGGATCACGGTCCGGATGTCGACGTGCCGCTCGATCAGCAGGTTGTAGACCGTCTTGTCGAGTTCGTGCGGGTTGATGCCGAGCCCGACGGACAACGCGCCCTGCGGGTCGAAGTCGAGGAGCAGCACCTTGCGGCCGTACTCCGCGAGCGCCGCGCCGAGGTTGATCGTGGACGTCGTCTTGCCGACGCCGCCCTTCTGGTTGCACATCGCGATGATCCGCGCGGGCCCGTGGCCGGTGAGCGGGGGCGGGACAGGAAAGTTCGGCATCGGCCGGCCGGTAGGGCCTGCGCCCCCGATGACGAGCCCGTCGAGCCCGTCACCGACGTCGAGGCTCAGGTCGTGCACCTCTTGCGCCTGGTTGGTCACGATCGGTCCATCCTGTCGGTCGACAGCGCCTTACCCCGATCATCGCTCGTTGCGGCCCCGGTCCCCGCGAGGCTAGTCGGCGCGTCGCACACTGCTCAACTCACCCCTCGCCGAGAAGGCGTCGTCACCGACGGTCATCCCACGCGATCTGCCCGCCCGAGCGATGTCAGGAGCCGCCGAACCGAGCAGATCGCGTGCAATCAGCCCTGCTACGGCCCGGTCCGCGTGCGCGGCGGCGGCACGCCGAGGGCTCGCGGGTGCGCCGCCGCGTACACCTCGCGCAGGTGGTCGGCGGTCACGCGGGTGTAGATCTGCGTCGTCGTCACGGATGCATGCCCCAGAAGTTCCTGGACGACGCGCACGTCGGCGCCGCCCTCGAGCAGATGCGTCGCGAACGAGTGCCGCAGCGTGTGCGGTGAGACGTGCGTCTCCAGGCCCGCCCGGCGCGCGGCGCCCTGCAGCACCGCCCATGCACTCTGCCGGGACAGCCGCCCCCCGCGCATGTTCAGGAACAGGGCCGGCCCGCCCGCCCGCGCCGCCAGGCCCGGCCGCAGCCGCACCAGGTACGCGTCGAGCGCACGAACCGCGTAGCTGCCGAGCGGCACGATCCGCTCCTTGCCGCCCTTGCCGCGCAGTCGCACGAGCGAGGCGTCGTCGTGATCGGCGGGCAGGTCGAGGTCGTCGACGTCCAGCCCCACCGCCTCACTGATCCGTGCCCCGCTGCCGTACAGGACCTCCAGCAGGGCCCGGTCGCGCAACCCCGTGCTGCCGGCGTCCGCGCCCGCGGCCTCGAGCAGGCGCTCCACGTCGGCCACCGCCATCGCCTTGGGCAGCCGCTGCGGAGTGGCGGGCGGCCGGACCTGCCCGGCGGGATCGTCCGCCGCCGTCCCCTCCAGGTGCAGGAAGCGGTGGAACCCCCGGACGGCGACCACCGCCCTGGCCGCGGAGGTGGCGACGAGCGGGCTGCCGCCGTCCTCACCGGTGCGGATCGCGGCCAGGAAGGCGCTGACGTGCTCCTCGCGGACCTCGTCCGGCGCCCGCAGTCCGAGCGACTCCAGGTGCTGCAGGTAGCGATCGAGGTCCCGGCGGTAGGCGCCGAGGGTGTTGACGGCGAGCCCGCGCTCCACCTGCAGGTGCGCGAGGTACCCCCGGACGGCGTTGCGCAGAGGTGCTGCCGCGCCGTCCGGGGGTGCCCCGGCGGGGACTCGAACCGTCACGTGCTCAGGAAAGCACCTCGGCCAGCGGGGTGTGCGGCATGCCGTGCGCGTCGGCGACAGGTCCGTAGGTGACAGCCCCGTCGAACGTGTTGAGGCCCTTCGCCAGGCTGGCGTCCCCACGCAGGGCGTCGCGCCAGCCGCGGTTCGCGAGCTCGACCGCGTAGGGCCAGGTGACGTTCGTGAGGGCGTAGGTGCTGGTGTGCGGGACGGCGCCAGGCATGTTCGCGACGCAGTAGAACATCGAGTTGTGGATCCGGTAGGTCGGGTCGTCGTGCGTCGTGGGCCGGGAGTCCTCGAAGCAGCCGCCCTGGTCGATCGAGATGTCGACCAGCACGCTGCCCGGCTTCATCCGCGCCACCAGCTCGTTGGTGACGAGCTTCGGGGCCTTCGCGCCGGGCACGAGGACGGCGCCGATGACCATGTCGGCGTCCAGCACCGCCCGCTCGATCTCGTACGCGTTCGAGGCGACCGTCTGGCAGTGGCCCTGGTAGATGGCGTCCATCACGCGCAGCCGGGCGACGTTGCGGTCGAGCAGGAGGACCTCGGCCTGCATGCCGAGCGCGATGGCGGCGGCGTTCTGGCCGGCCACCCCGGCACCGATCACGACGACCTTGGCCGCGTACACCCCGGGGACGCCGCCCATGAGGATCCCCCGCCCGCCCTGCGCCCGCATCAGCGTGTGGGCACCGACCTGCGGCGCGAGCCGTCCGGCGACCTCGCTCATGGGCGCCAGCAGGGGCAGCGAGTGGTCGGGCAGTTCGACCGTCTCGTAGGCGATGCCGGTCACCTTCCGCTTGGCCAGCTCCTCCGTGAGCGGCCGGTCCGCTGCCAGGTGCAGGTACGTGAACAGGGTCTGGCCCTCGCGCATGCGCTCGTACTCCTGCGCGATCGGCTCCTTGACCTTGAGGATCAGGTCGGCGGTGGCCCAGACGTCGTCCGCGGCGCCGAGGATGCTGGCGCCCGCCGCCGTGTAGTCGTCGTCCATGATGGACGATCCGACCCCGGCCTCCTTCTCGACGTAGACCTCGTGGCCGTTGCGCACCAGCTCGTGCACGCCGGCGGGCGTGATGGCGACCCGGTACTCGTGGTTCTTGACCTCGCGGGGGATGCCGACCTTCACGTTGGTACGCCTCCTGTTCGACCCGTCCGCGCGCCGAAGGGCGTGCTTCCCCGGCAGGCTAGACCCGCGGGGGCGAAAGATGGTGCCAAGTCGTGGCGCGCTCCTCTTCGCTCGGGACACAATCTGCCCCGGACCACGACGAAAAGGGGCAGGACGTGCCTGAGATCGATTCCAGCCGCGACGAGGGCATCGACGCACTGGACCGCCACATCCTGCGGGAGCTGCAGGCCGACGGACGGCTGAGCAACGTCGAGCTGGCCAAGCGGGTGCGGCTGTCGCCCTCACCGTGCCTGCGCAGGGTGAAGTCGCTGGAGGACCGCGGCTACATCCGCGGGTACACCGCGCTGCTCGACCGAACCCGCGTCGGCCGCGCGCTGCACGTGGTCGTGATGGTCAGCCTGACGTCCCAGCGGCAGGAGACGCTCGAGGCGTTCGAGGACGCCGTCCGCGACCTCGACGACGTGCTCGAGTGCCACCTCGTCGCCGGCGAGTCCGACTACCTGCTCACGGTGGCCGCCGCCGACCTCGACTCCTATCAGCGGTTCTTCACCAAGCGCCTGGGGGAGCTGCCGGGCGTCGCCTCACTGCGGACCCTCATCTCGATGAAGACCGTGAAGTCGACCACGGCCCTGCCTGTGTGAGAGCGCAGCGGGGCGGCGCGGACTGGCCGCCCGCGCGGGCGTCCCTAGTATCGTGATCATGACCAGCGCCGGTGCCCCTGCTCTCCCGGTCCCGCCCCTGCGCCCGTACTCGGCGCAGCCGAAGCGCATGGCGCTGCAGATCGCGTCCGACGTGTTCGTCCTGCTCTGGATCTACGTCTGGTTCCGGGTGGGGCAGCTCGTCCACGACACGCTCGTGCAGGTGGCGGGCGTCGGGTACCGCATCCAGGGCAGCGCGGGGCAGGTGTCCGGCAGCCTGACCCAGGCCGGGCAAGTCCGCTGGGAACGTGCCGCTGCTCGGCGACCAGCTCGGCCGCCCCCTGACGAACGCCGGCGCGCAGATCGGCGACATCGCCGGCGCCGGCCGCAGTGCCGGCGACACCCTGACGAACCTCGCCACGCCACTGGGCTGGGCGGTCGCGCTCGGTCCGATCCTGCTCGTCCTCGTCATCTGGCTGCCGCGGCGCTGGCGCTTCGCCCGGCGTGCGGGGGAGGCGGCCGAGATGGCGAGCTGCGCCTCGCCGGCGAGGAGCTGCTCGCCCTGCGCGCCCTCGCGAACCGGCCGCTGCACGAACTGCGCCGGGTCGCCCCCGACCCTGTGCGGGCCTGGCGCGACGGGGACGCCGACGCCATCCGCGCCCTCGCGCACCTGGAGCTGGTCGCCGACGGGGTCCGCTGGCGGCGTTCCGGGCGGGTCGGGGCGCGAGCGCTCGACCACCGCTGACCTGCCATCCGGTACCGGCCCGCGAGGCGGCGCTGGCTCGAGGTTGCTCGCGTTCGGGCCGCTCCGCGCGGGGTTACTCGCGTTCCGGCCGCTTCCTGCGGCTCTCGAGGGCCTGGAAACGGCCGGAACGCGAGTGACGTGGTCAGAAACGGCCGGAAGCGAGTGACGTGGTCAGACGGCCGGAACGCGAGTGACGTGGGCAGTTACCGGTCCCGGAAGGCCGGGTGCTCCGGCCACGGCGCGTCGCCGGGCCGCAGCGTCCGCCAGTCCTGGGCGCGACCTTCGCAGGCCGCGAGGATGCCGACGACGGCGGCGGGGTTGTGCAGGGCGCCGCCGAGCACGGCCTCGCGGGCCTCCTCCAGCGGCAACCCAGCGCGTCGACCATGCCCTTCTCCTCGGCCTCGCGCTCGTGGCGCTCGGCCTCCGGCACGTGCGAGAGGTCCGCGGGCCAGGTACAGCCGCAGGGCCTCGGTCATACCGCCCGGGGAGTTGAACCAGTCGGCGAGCACGTGCCAGCGTTCCGCCCGCAGGTCCGCCTCCTCGGCGAGCTCGCGCTTGGCGGCGTCGAGCGGGTCCTCGCCCTCGACGTCCAGCAGGCCCGCGGGGAGCTCCCACAGCGTCATGCCCGACGGGGTGCCGGTACTGCTCGATCAGGAGCACCCGGCCGTCGTCGTCGAGGGCGAGGATCGCGACCGCGCCGGTGTGCTGGACGTACTCGCGTTGGACGACACCCGCCCTCGCCGAGGTCGACGGTGTCGCGGACCACGTCCCAGACCAGTCCCTCGTAGACCGTCTCGTGCTCGAGGACCTTCCGCGGGAGCGAGCTCGTCCCGCAGCGGCTTCTCGTCGCCGACCTGGCCGGGCACCGCCTGCTCGGCGGAGGCGCTCACGCGCCCACCCCGGTGGGACGACCTCGAGCAGCCGCTGCGCGGACTGGCGGGCGAGCGCAGCGCCCACGAGGCCGGCGAACAGCGGGTGGGCCCGGTCGGGACGCGACTTGAACTCGGGGTGGGCCTGCGTCGACACGTAGTACGGGTGCACCTCGCGCGGGAGCTCGACGAACTCGACCAGCGAGCGGTCCGGCGAGACGCCCGAGATGACCAGGCCGGCCTCCTCGAGCTTGCCCAGGTACTCGTTGTTCACCTCGTACCGGTGCCGGTGCCGCTCCTCGATCCGCTCGGCGCCGTACACCTCGCGGACGATCGACCCCTCGGCGAGCACCGCCGGGTAGGAGCCGAGCCGCATCGTGCCGCCCAGGTCGCCGTCGCCCGAGACGATGTGCTTCTGCTCCTGCATCGTCGCGATCACGGGGAACGGCGTCTGCGGGTCGAACTCGGTGCTGCTCGCGTCGGGCAGTCCGGCGACGTTCCGGGCGAACTCGATGACCATGCACTGCAGCCCGAGGCACAGCCCGAGCGCGGGGACCTGGTTCTCGCGGGCCCACCGCAGCGCGCCCACCTTGCCCTCGATCCCCCGGACGCCGAATCCGCCGGGGATGCACACGGCGTCGACGCCGGACAGCATCCGCCGCGCGCCCTCCGGCGTCTCGCAGGTGTCGGAGGCGACCCACCGCAGCTCGACCCGCGCGTCCTGGTCGAAGCCGCCGGCGCGCAGCGCCTCCGTCACCGACAGGTAGGCGTCCGGCAGGTCGACGTACTTGCCCACAAGCGCCACCTCGACGCGGTGGACCGGCCGGTGCACCCGGCGCAGCAGCTCGTCCCACGACTGCCACTGGACGTCGCGGAACGCCAGCCCGAGCCGGCGGACGACGTACGCGTCGAGGCCCTCGTGGTGCAACACCTTCGGGATGTCGTAGATCGACGGGGCGTCGACCGCCGCGACGACGGCCTCCTCGTCGACGTCGCACATCAGCGCGATCTTGCGCTTCACGCCGGCAGGGATGTCGCGATCGGCGCGGCAGACGATGGCGTCGGGCTGGATGCCGATGCTGCGCAGCGCGGCGACGGAGTGCTGCGTGGGCTTCGTCTTGAGCTCGCCGCTCGGCGCGAGGTACGGCACCAGCGAGACGTGGACGAAGAAGACGTTGTCGCGGCCCACGTCCTGGCGCACCTGGCGGGCCGCCTCGAGGAACGGCAGCGACTCGATGTCGCCCACCGTGCCGCCGATCTCGGTGATGATCACGTCGAGCCGGCGGTCCTCGATCGCCTGCGCGCGCATCCGCGCCTTGATCTCGTTGGTGATGTGCGGGATCACCTGGACCGTGTCGCCCAGGTACTCCCCGCGCCGCTCCTTGGCGATGACCGCCGAGTACACCTGGCCGGTCGTCACGTTCGCGGAACGGTCGAACTCCACGTCGAGGAAGCGCTCGTAGTGACCGATGTCGAGATCGGTCTCGGCGCCGTCCTGGGTGACGAAGACCTCGCCGTGCTGGAACGGGTTCATCGTCCCGGGATCGACGTTGAGGTACGGGTCGAGCTTCTGCATCGCCACGCGCAGTCCCCGGCCCCGCAGGAGGTGGCCGAGGCTGGAGGCGGTCAGCCCCTTGCCCAGAGAGGAGGCGACGCCTCCGGTGACGAAGATGTGCTTGGTCGCGGAGGACGTCGTCTGCACCACGGACTTCGAGCTTTATCAGCGACGACGGTCAGCGCGAACGCCGCGCGGCGACGACGCGCCCGAGGAGGGCGCTGACCTGCTCCAGCGCGTCCGCCGTCGTGGGCAGCTCGGCGGCGCGCGCGAGCGCCGCCGCGCGCAACCGCTGCCGCTCCGCCGGGTCCTCGAGCAGCCTCTCCAGTGCGTCCGCGAGGGCCGGCGCGTCGCCCGGGGGCACGAGCAGGGCAGCGTCGCCGTGACCTCCCGGGTGCCGCCGGCGTCCGTGGCCACGATCGCCGCCCCCGCCCGCAGCGCCTCCTGGACGATCAGCGGCTGGCCCTCCCACCTGCTCGGCACCACCACGAGGTCGGCGGCGGCGAGCAGGTCGGCGACGTCGCGGCGGGCTCCCAGCAGCCGCAGCGGCAGCCCCGCTCTCGCCGGACCGCCGCAGCTGCTCCTCCAGCGGCCCCTCCCCCGCGACGACCGCGAGCAGCGGCAGGTCCGGGCGCCGGGCGGCCACGGCGCGCAGGGCCTCGGCGAGCACGTCGAGCCCCTTCTGCGGCGCGAGCCGCGCGACCGTCAGCAGCAGCGCGGTCCCGTCGGGCACGCCGAGAGCGGCCCGCACCTGCGCAGCGTCCCGTCCGCTGCTGGACGGCGCGGGCAGCGGCGGGGCCGGCACCAGGGCGCGGCGCCGCGTCCCGGGCACCACGGGCGCGCAGCTCGTCGACGAGGTCGCCCGAGACCCCGAGGACGGCGTCGGCGCCGCGCGCGACGATCGTGGTGAGCAGGGCGTGCACGGCGCGCACTCCCGCGCCCGCCTCCCGCCGCGTTGTGCGCGGTCACGACCACCGCCGGCCGGCGCGGCAGGGTCCGGGCGGCCAGGACGGCCAGCGCACCCGCGCGCACGCCGTGGGCGTGGACGGCGTCCGCGTCGGCGGCGAGCCGGCGCAGGGCGAGGACGGTGGCGAGGTCGCGGCGCGGGCTCGGCCGGGTGGCGACGGCGAGCTCGGCACGGGCGACGTCCGGCGGCAGCTCCAGCGCCGCGAGGGTCTCGGCGGGCGCGGCCACGGTGACGAGGAGACCTCCGGGACCGGGCCGAGGAAGGGTGGCGAGGCCGCGGGCGAGCTCGGCGACGTGCCGGCCCGTCCCGCCGCCGCTGGTGGCGAGGACCAGCACCACCCGCCGCATCGGCGCGCGGCCCTCATCCCCGCTCATCGTCGCCTCCCTCGTGGCGGGAATCGTGCGGCTGCGTGCGGGCCCCCTCGTCGCGGGAATCATGCGTCTCCGTCCGGTCATGCCGCCGCCGGGCGCTCCCGCGAGAGCCCGGCCGCAGGCGCGACAGCACGGGCTCCAGCGTCTGCCGTTCCGCCGCGCCAAGCACACGCGCCGGCGACGACCAGCACGACGGCCCCGGCGGCCAGCCCGCCGAGCAACGCCCCGAGCACGCCGGGAAGGGCGCGCAGGACGGCGTCCGCGGCCAGCCGCCCGGCCACGGCGGCGACGACGGCGGCACCCGCCGCACGCACGAGCGTGCCGGGAACGCCCCGCAGCGCTCCCGCTCCGGCGGCCCGGCGCAGCGCCACCAGCAGCAACAGGCCCGCCACGCACATCCCCACGCTGTTGCCGGCGGCGAGCCCGAGCACGGTCGGCGCCGGGCCACCGCCGAGCACCGCCACGAGCGCGAACGACGCCACGACCACCGCGAGCCAGCCGGCGACCGTCGCTGTCGCGGCGGCCCGGCCGCGGTGCAGGGCGTTGAGCGCCCGCCCGAGGTGCGCGACGAGCGCCCACCCGAGCAGGCCCGGCGCGAGCGCCGTGACCGCCGCGGCAAGCCCGGTGAGGGCATCTCCCCCGACCGCGTCGAGGCGCTCGAACAGCCGCTGCACCGCGGGCGCGGCCCCGGCGAGCGCCGCCGCTCCCACCGCGGACGCCGCCAGCACCCCCCGCGTCGTCCGCGCGGCGGTGCCGGCGAACCCGGCGGTGTCGGCGTCCGCCGCCTGGCGGGCCAGCCGCGGGAACGCGGCGGTGGCCACGGGCACCGCCAGCACCGCGTACGGCAGCAGGTAGACGGCCTGGGCGTACTGGTAGGCGTTGAGGGCGCCGGTGCCGCCCCTGCGGGTGGCGAGGGCCAGGACGGCGACGACCGCCGCCTGCTGCGCGACGAGGGCGGTGACGCCGGCCAGGGCCAGCGCCCGCACCGGGGCGGCGGCGCCGGCGGGGAACCGCAGGGTCGCGCGCCAGCCGGACGCCGGCGCGGCGGGCGGGCACGAGCAGCGGCAGGCTGAGCGCGACGACGCCCGCGGTGGTGCCTCCGGCGAGGACGAGCTCGGCGCCGCGGCCGGGCAGGAAGGTCACCTCGCCGTGCCCCGGCCCGGCCAGCGCGGCGTACCCGAGGTAGGCGGCGATGACGACGAGGCTCGAGAGCAGCGGCGCGAGGGCGGGAGCGGCGAAGCGGTGGTGGGCCTGCAGCACCCCGGTCAGCACGATGCCGACGCCGTAGAGCACGACCTGCGGGGCGAAGACGACGAGCATGCGGGCGGCGAGCGCGGCCCCGCCCGGGCAGCCGGCGCCGGCGGAGCCGGCTGCGCCCGCCGCCCCGTCCAGCAGCAGGCCGATGATCGGGCCGGCGAACAGCGCGAGCAGCAGCGCCACGGGCAGCAGGACGAGAACGGCCCAGGTGAGCAGGGCGCTGGAGACCTCGTTCGCCTCGCGCGCGCCGCCCCGGGCCAGCGCCGAGGCGACGGCCGGGACGACGGCCCCGGCCAGCGCCCCGCCGGCGACCACCTCGAACAGCACGTTCGGGAGCTGGTTGGCGGCCGCGTAGGCCGTCCCGGTGCACCCCGCGCCGACGGACGCCGAGAACGCGAACACCCGGCCGAACCCGGTGATCCGCGCGGCCAGCGTGAGGCTCGCGACGAGCGCCGCGGAGCCCACCAGCCCCGCTCCGAGCCGGGCTCCCGACGCGTGCGCCGTCACCGCGGACGGCGACCGAGCAGGTCGAACTCGCGGAGCACGGGGGTGGCCTCGATGACCTTCGTGAAGCTCACCTTCTCGCTGGCGAGGGTGAGCCCGACGACGCCGGCGAGCGCGGCGAGACGCACCCGCGGTCGCGCGCCTGCGACGAGCGCGAGCCCGAGCAGCGCCCCGGCGGCGTTCGCGCCCCCGTCGCCGAGCATGGCGCGCTCGCCAGGTCCTCGGGCAGCAGTGCGGCCGCAGGACCGGCGACCGCCGCCACGAACGCGCCGGCGGGCGCGCCGGACAGCACCGCCGGCGCGGGGAGGAGCGCGACCTTGAGGGCCCGCCCGGGCCGCAGGTCGAGCAGGTTGGCGAGGTTCGCGCAGCCGGCGACCAGCGCCGCGGCCGGCAGCAGGTCCCGCGGCCGGGCCTTGGGGCCCAGCACCAGGCCGGCGGCGACGGCGCCGGTGACCGCCAGCCCGGCGACCTTGACCCCACCGGTGGTGACCTCGCCGCGGGCCAGGGCCCCGAGGTGCCCGCGCAGCCCCTTGCGGCTCCCGCGCTCCGCGAGGTCGTCGAGCACTCCGAACGCGGCGGACCCGGCGACGGCGACGACACCGGCGGCGCGGGTGCGCCCGTCGAGGCCGGGGGCCGCCACGAGCGCAGCGCAGGCGCCGGCGGCGAGCGCCGGCCCCTCGAGCAGGGTGAGCGGCTCGCCGCGATGATTCGTCCGCTGCCACCGCGCCTCGCCTGCCGGCGGACGGCGGGTCAGCGCGGCCCACGCGAGCCGGGCCGCCGCGGTGCCGGCGAGGAGAGTCCGCAGGTGTGCCACGGCCGCACTCTGCCAGAGCGGGACGAGGCGTCGTCCCCGCCCGGCCGGTAGGGCGTCAGCCGTTGCTGCCCCGCGGCGGCAGGACGGCCTTCGCCCCCGCACCGAAGCCGTAGCTGCCGCGCTGCCCTGCTGTTGCTCGTGCAGCGCCAGCACCGTCGTCACGTCACCCATCGGCGTCCCGCCGGTGTCGACGGTGGAGACGGCCGTCGCCAGGGGCTGCTGGGCGCGGACAGCGGCGAGGATCCCGCCGGTCGTCGCCGAGGAGGCCGGCCCGACGACGACCGCGCCCGAGGAGTCGGCGTCCAGGACGGACGCGAGCGCCATCCACGCGGGCGTCCCGTCGGGCGTGGGGGACGGGGTCGGTGTGGGGACCGCACTGCCCTGGACGGCCGTGGCCACCCCGGGAGCCAGGATGACGACCGCGTTGGCGCGCCCGGGGATGTCGCCGTTGACGTTGACGAGGCCGGCGTGCGCGAGGCCGTCGAGGAGGGTGCGGGAGGTCTCGTCCGGACGCTCGGCGGGCGACGTGTCGGTCGTGACCAGGGCGTGGGCGAGCACTTCGGCGGCAGCCGTGTCCGAGGCAGACCCGGCCGTCCCGCTGGCCGTCGGTGACGGGGACGGCGTCCGGCTCGCGGTGGCAGAGGTGCCTGACGTGCCGCCCGCGCTCCTGCGGAGGTCGGCGATCGCGGCGTCCCGGGCGGACCGGGACGCCGGGTCCGCCCAGGCGTCCTGCAGGTCGACGCGCCCGGTGAGGCGGCCGCCGGCCGCGGCGACGGCTTGGGTGAGGGGGCCGACGGCGTCGGCCTCCGCTCCCGGCAGGGTGAGGAGCACCACGGAGCGCCCCTCGAGCTGGCCGGCTACGAGGTGGTCCTGGACGTCGGTGATGAACGTGTCGCGGTTGCTGGTCGCCGCCTGCGCGGTCTTCAGCTGGGCGCCGAGCGCGTCCCGGTCCTGCCGCAGCGCGTCGACCCGCGCGGACAGGCCCTCGCTGATCGGGTCTTTCAGCGGGCCGGCGCCGAGCACGATGCCCACGGCGAGGGCGAGGAACACCGAGACGAGGGAGACGAGGTGGTACCGGAAGTCGATCATGTAGAGGGCCACCGGGGGTAGTACGGGAGGGCTTCGGGCCGGGGATCGACGAAGAACCCGGTGACCCAGGAGAGGACGTCATCGAGACGGGCGCCGAGGAGAGCGTAGAAGGTCTGCCCGGCGGACGTCGCCGCGAGCGCGACGCCGAGCGCGACGAGCCCGGCCACGGCGAGCAGGACGACCTGTGTGGTGGAGATCCGCTGCCGGTACAGCCGGGAGACGCCTTTGGCGTCGACGAACTTGTCGCTGACCCGCAGCCGGGTGAGGAAGGTGCTGGCCATCCCGGCGCGGCCCTTGTCGAGGAAGTCGACCAGTCCCCAGTGGGTGCCGACGGCGACGATGAGCTCGGCCCCCTTGTCGTCGGCGAGGAGCATGGCGACGTCCTCACTGGTGCCCGCGGCCGGGAACAGGACGGGGTCGATGCCGAGTTCGCGGACCCGCTCGAGGCCGGGCGCCCGCCCGTCGCGATAGGCGTGGACGACGATCTCCGCGCCGCAGGTCAGCGCGCGGTCGCTGACCGAGTCCATGTCGCCGAGGACCATGTCGGGCTGGTAGCCGGCTTCGAGGATGGCGTCGGCGCCGCCGTCGACGCCGATGAGGACGGGGCGGTACTCGCGGATGTACGGCCGCAGCATCGCCAGGTCTTCCTTGTACTGGTGCCCGCGGACGACGATGAGCACCTGCCGGCCCTCGATCGCGGTCTCGATCTGCGGGACGCCGGCACGGTCGAGCAGCAGGGCGCGCTCGCGGCGCAGGAAGTCCATGGTGTTCGCCGCGAACGACTCGATCTGGACGGCGAGGCCGGCACGGGCGGTCTCCACCGCGCGACTCGATCATGGCGCCGTCGAGCTCGGTGCCCTTGGCGACGACTCGGTCGCCGAGCCAGAGCGCGCCCTCGTGGACGCGGACGACCGCCCCCTCCTGGACCGCGGTCAGGACGTCGGGCCCACGTCGTCGATGAGGGGGATGCCCGGCGTGGTGGATGATCTGCGGGCCCAGGTTCGGGATAGCGGCCGGAGATGCTGCAGGCCGCGTTGACGACGGCCGCCGGGCGGCAGGCGACGAGGGACTGCGCGGCGACGGCGTCGATGTCCAAGTGATCGATGATCGCGATGTCGCCGGGCCGCAGGCGCTTGGTGAGGTTCTTGGTCCGGCGGTCCACCCGGGCGGTCCCGGTGACGCCTGGTCCGCTCTCAGGAGCGGGTCGGCGCGGCAGCCGGGGCATCCTCACCGGATGATGGTCGCACGGAGCGCTGGGAGGTCGCTGGCACGCGTTCACCCGCCCGCGGCGCGGGCCGCGCCCCGCCGGCCGGAGGCGCGCTGCGCGCTCCGGCGCGCCGACCGCTCCTGCTCGGCGGCCTCGAGCAGCTCCTGGGCGTGCGCCTGCGCGGTGTCCGAGTCCGCCATGCCGCCGAGCATGCGGGCGAGCTCGCGGACCCGGCCCGGCCCGTCCAGCGAGGTCACGCCGCTGACGGTCACCTCGCCGTCGCTCGGACTTCACGACGGTGAGGTGCCGGTCGGCGAACGCGGCGACCTGGGCGAGGTGGGTGACGACGAGCACCTGCGAGGTGCGCGCGAGGCGCGCGAGGCGGCGGCCGATGCCGAGCGCCGCGCGGCCGCCGACCCCCGCGTCGACCTCGTCGAAGACGAACGTCGGGACGGGGTCGGCGGCCGGCCAGCACGACCTCGAGGCCCAGCATGACCCGGGACAACTCGCCGCCGGACGCGCCCGGGCGATCGGCCGGGCCGGCGCGCCCGGGTGGGGCACCAGCAGGAACTCCACCTCGTCGATCCCGTCCGGGCCGGCCGCGTACCGCACGGCGGCATGCCGTCCGGCCGGCGAGGTCGACGGCGAGACCGTCGGGGTCCTCGCGGCGGCGAACGTCGACGACGAGCCGGGCGTCGGGCATCGACAGGTCGGCGAGCTCGCCGGACACCGCGTCGCCGAGCGCGGCGGCAGCGTCCATCCGGCGCCGCGGATGAGCTCCGCGGCGTGCTCCGCGAGCGTCGCCGCGCAGCTGCTCGCGCTGGGCGTGCAGCTCGGTGGTGCGGTCCTCGTCGCCGTCGAGCTCGAGCAGCCGCGGGGCGGCCTCGGCCGCCCAGGCCAGCACAGCGTCGACGTCGCCGCCGTGGGTGCGGGCCAGCGCCGACAGCGCGGCCCGGCGCTCCTCCACGGCGGCGAGCCGGGCGGGGTCGGCCTCGACGCCGTCGGCGTAGCTCGCGCACTCGGCCGCGACGTCAGCGACCAGGTAGCCGATCTCCTCCAGCCGGGCGGCGAGGGCCGGCGAGCGCCGGGTCGTGGTCGGCGACCTGGTCCAGGGCGCGGCGGGCCTGCGCGAGGAGGGCGGCGACGTCGGGCGACCCCGGCCGTCGGGGTCGCCGGTGAGCGCCAGGTGGGCGTTCTGGGCGGCCAGCCGCAGTTCCTCGGCGTGGCCGAGCCTGGTCGACTCGGCCCGCAGGGCCGCGTCCTCGCCCGGGCTGGGGCTGCACGCGCTCGACCTCTGCCAGGCCGATGCGCAGGAGTTCGGCCTCCTGCTGGCGTTCCCGGGCGGTCGCCACGATCTCGGCGAGCCGGCCCTCGACGTGCTTCAGCCGCTGCCAGGTGGCCCGGTAGGCGGCGAGCGCCTCGGACATGTCGGCGCCGGCGAACCGGTCCAGCGCCTCGCGCTGCCGCGCGGCGGACCGGAGCCGGATCTGGTCGCTCTGGCCGTGCACGGTGACGAGGTGCTCGGCGATCTCGGCGAGGACGCCGACGGGCACCGACCGGCCGCCCAGGTGGGTGCGGCCGCGGCCCTCCGCGCTGACGGTGCGCGTGACGATGAGGATGTCGCCGTCGTCGAGCTCCGCGCCGGCCTCGACCGCGCGCTGCGCGCGCGGGCCCTGCGGGTCGACGAGCACCCGGCCCTCGACGGTGGCCGTGCCGTGGCCCTTCCGGACGCTCGCGGGGTCGGCCTTGCCGCCCATGAGCAGTCCGAGACCGGTGACGACCATGGTCTTGCCGGCCCCGGTCTCGCCGGTGACGACGGTCAGGCCGGGCCCCAGCTCGAGGACGGCGTCGGCGATCACGCCGAGCCCGCGCAGGCGCATCTCGAGCAGCACGCGTCCTCCTCTCCGGACCGGCGGGTCGCCGGCCGGCGCCGCACGGAAGACTAGGCGCACCCGCCGACAGGCGCCGGGGCGTCGGCCGAGCGGCCGCGCGCCGGCTCGTCGAGGCCCTGTCAGGGGGGTCCTTGCGCCACGGCCCGCGCCAGCACGTCGTCGTCCAGCGGGCCGGCGTCCGCCCGCAGCCACACGAAGTACTCGACGTTGCCGCTCGGCCCCGGCAGCGGGCTGGCCGTCGACGTCCCGGCAGCCGAGGCCCAGCTCGAGGGCGGCGGCGACCACCTCGCGGACGGCGTCCGCGCGCAGCGTCGGGATCGCGGACGACCCCGCCGGCGCCCAGCCGCTCCCGGCCGACCTCGAACTGAGGCTTGACCATGAGCACGAGGTCGGCGTCGGCCCGCGCGACGTCGCCGCAACGGCCGCAGCACGAGCCGGAGCGAGATGAACGACAGGTCGGCGACGACGACATCGACGAGCTCGCCCACGGCCGCCGCGTCGAGCTCGCGGACGTTCGTGCGGTCGACGACCGTGACCCGCTCGTCCTGCTGCAGGGACCAGGCCAGCTGCCCATAGCCGACGTCGACCGCGACGACGTGCGCGGCGCCGCGCCGCAGCAGGACGTCGGTGAAGCCGCCGGTGCTCGCGCCGGCGTCCAGGCACCGGCGGCCGGCGACCTCCAGCCCGCCGGCCGCGAACGCGTCGAGCGCACCGGCGAGCTTGTGCCCGCCGCGGCTGACGTAGTCGGGCGCGTCGGCAGGCGCGGGCCGGACCACGATCGGCGGCGGCAGGGTCCACCTGGGTGGCCGGCTTGGTCGCGGCGCGCGCCGCCGACGTCGACCCTGCCGGCGGCGACGAGTTCCCCCGCCTGCCCGCGGGAGCGGGCGAGGCCGCGGCGCACGAGCTCGGCGTCCAGCCGCCGCAGCCGCGCCACGGCTCACTCCTCGACGTCGGCGAGGCGGTCCTGCAGCGTGCGGTGGACGTTCTCGAGAACGGCGAGGCGCTCCTCGAGAGGGTGCACCGCGACCTCGGCGAGAGCGGCCACGGCGGCGTCCACGGCCTGGTCGCCCGTCGCCGGCGGCCGGGCGGGGCGCTCGGGCACGTCTGCGGGCATCGAGCTCACTCCCGTCACGCTACCGCGCCCACTCCGCCTCCGGTTCGAGGCGGCGGACGGCGGCCAGCACCGGCTCGGGGTCCACGCCGACCTCTCCCCCGGCCCCGGACGGCGGCAGCCCCCACGCCGCGGCACACGCGGCGCGCAGCAGGTCCAGGGCGTCCTCGCCCGGCTCGTCGACGACGAGAGCGCCGGCCCGGACAGCCACCGCCGCCTCTCCACAGCGCCCCCGGCCGTGCTCGTCGCGAACGGCCTCCGGGTGCGCGAGGAGCAGGGCCGCGAGGTCGCGTCCGACCAGGTCCGGGTCGAGCCGGCGCCGGGCACCGCAGGAGCTCGGTGACCCCGGTGATGCCGGTCAGGACGAGCAGCCCGGGCATCCGCGCCGCCCGAGCGCCCTCGAGGTCCGTGTCGAGGCGGTCCCCGACGGCGAGGGGCCGTGCGCTGCCCGCGCGAGCGGCGGCGTCCCGGAACGCCCTCGCCTCCGGCTTCCCGGCCACCGCGTCAGGACGCCGCCCGCCGGCGGCGCGCGACGGCGTTCACCAGGGCCCCGTTGCCGGGAGCCGGCCCGTGCGGGGTCGGGACGGTGAGGTCGAGGTTGCTGGCCACCCAGAAGAGCCCGGCGCGGACGGCCCGCGCGCCCTCGGCGAGGTCGCGCCAGCCGAGGTCGGGCCCGAACCCCTGGACGACGGCCTGCGGGGCGTCGTCCATCGAGCGACGCCGGCCGCAGACCCTCGGCAGCAAGAGCCTGGTGAAGTCCTTCGCCCCCGACGACGAGGACGGCGGCGCCCGCCGGGAGGCGCTCGGCGAGGATGCCGGCGGCGAGCTGCGCGGACGTGACGACGTCGCCGTCGTCGGCCGGGATGCCGAGCTCGCGCAGATGCGCACCGATCTTCTCCGGCGGCCGCGAGGCGTTGTTCGTCACATAGACGCAGCGCAGTCCGCCGAGCGGCGGCGAGCGCTACCGCGTCGGCGGCCCCGGGCACAGCGGCGGGGCCGACATAGACCACGCCGTCGAGGTCGAGCAGCGCGACGTCGTGGACGTCGGCCGGGGGCGGCGACGCCGGGAGCACCACAGTGCCGTCAGGCACGGCCACCGCGCTCCTCGTTCGCCCCGTCGTCCGCCCCGTCGTCGCCTCGCGCGCTACGGCGTCCCCCTGAACCACCGCGGCGTCCCGCACCACGTCGCCGGAGTTCTCCTCGACGTCCCCGACATCCTCGTCGTCCTCCCGACGTCCTCAGTCCTCAGTCCTCGAGGTCCTCGAGCACAAGTCCGTCGAGCTCGGCCAGCCGTTCGCCGACTCCGGTCAGGTCGTCCGGGTCGGCGTCCACCGCACGCTCGAGCCAGGCTCGGGCCTCGGCGTCGCGGCCGACGGCGGCGAGCGCGTCGGCGTACGCGGAACGCAGCCGCGCCACCCATGGCGCGCGCGCCCTGCTGTCCAGCAGTCCCACCTGCAGCGTGATCACCGCAGCATCGAGCTGACCGAGATCGGCACGCGCCCCCGCCTCGACGATCAGCATCTCTACCCGCTGGTCGACGGCAAGGCGCCCCAGCTCGGGGGCGGCCGCCATCGCGAGAGCCCGCTCGGGCCGGCCGAGGGCGCGCTCGCAGTCGGCCATCACAGGCAGGTGCTCATCGGATCCGGTCAGCCGGCGGGCCGTCCGCAGCTCCGCGAGTGCCTCCGAGAAGTGCCCGGCCCGGTACGCGGCGAGGCCGGCAGCCTCCCGGACGACGCCGATGCGCGCGGCCCGGGCACGGGCGGCGAGGGCGTGCTGCCAGGCGGCCTCGGGGTCGTCGTCGATCAGCCGCCCGACCATCACCAGGTGACGGCCCACCTCCTTCGCCGTGAACGAGCTGAGCCCGGAGAGCGCCCTGCGCACGTCGCGGTCGAGCTCCGCGCCCGTCACGTCCTCCGGGACCGCCGGGGTGGCCGGCGTCGACGGGCGCGGTCCCCGCTGCGGGCGATCATCGCCACGTTCACCGCGGGTACGGGGGTTCCGCGGCCCGCGGTCCGGATAGGACGCCGTGCGTCCGCCCTGACCGGCCGGCCGCCCCGGTCCGCCTGACCCCTGGCCTCGTCCGCCAGCAGCGGGACGTGCGGGGCGACCAGGAGCTCCCCCGCCTCCTCGCGGTCCGCCGCTCGGGTGCGGGCCGGCGGTCCGGCCGGCCCCACGGGCGCGCGGAGGCCGTACGCCGATCACCCCCGTCGTCCGGGAACGACGGCCTGCCCTGCCTCGTGCCGCCGGCCCGCTGCGGGCGCCCGTCGTTCCGGATCCCTCCACTGCGCTCGGTCCGCCCGGGCCGGGCGTCGCGGGTCGCACGGTTCACGCGCAGGCGTCCTGTCGCCGCCGGTCGCTCGGTCCGGTCGGGTTCTGCTGTCGCCGCCGGTCGCTCGCTCCGGTCGGATTCTCCTGTCGCCGTCGCCGGCACTGTCCGGGCGCGGCCTCCTGTCACCGCCACGCGCACTGCCGCCGCCTCGCGCACTGCCCGCGCGAGGCGCCCTGTCACCGCGAGACGCCCTGTCCCCGCCGCTTGCTCGGTCCGGACGGGCGGTCCTGTCCCCGCCGGCTGTGGTGTCCCGGCGCCCCGGCCGGTCGGCGCGTGCAGACCCGTCGGACCGCTCCTGCCGCGCTCTCCCCCCGGCACTGCTGCGCGAAGCGGGCTGCCCTCGAGCCCCTGACCGCGGCGGGCCGCCTGCTCGGGAGGGCCCACCCGATCCGGAGGTGCGCCGCTCGTCGCCCCGCTCGGGACCGTCGGGCCGGCCACGCTCGGGTCGGTCGCCTGATGACTGGTCTGGCGTCACAGCAACTCCTCGCTCGGGGGGCACAGCAGGAAGCCTGCCCGGCGGAGGGGGCATGGCAAAACGGTGATGGCGGTCACCACCGCTGGCCCCCTTCTTGTGGGGGTGTGCTGGTGGTGACCGCCATCATCGGATGATGCTCGGCGGCGACCTACTCTCCCACCCGGTCCCCCGGGCAGTACCATCGGCGCTGACGGGCTTAGCTTCCGGGTTCGGAATGGAGCCGGGCGTTTCCCCGTCGCTATGGCCGCCGAAACTCTATGGAGATGACCGGGCCTGGCCCGACCGCATCTCGGGAACCGCATAGTGGACGCGAGTACTTCGACACATCAGTGATGTGTGGTTGTGGCAAGTTGTCGGCTTATTAGTACTGGTCAGCTTCATGCGTCTTGTGTCCGCACTTCCACATCCAGCCTATCAACCCAGTAGTCTAGCTGGGAGCCTCTCACCCCTAAGGGCATGGAGACCTCATCTTGAAGCGAGCTTCCCGCTTAGATGCCTTCAGCGGTTATCCCTTCCGAACGTAGCTAACCAGCGGTGCTCCTGGCGGAACAACTGGCACACCAGAGGTTCGTCCGTCCCGGTCCTCTCGTACTAGGGACAGCCCTTCTCAAGTCTCCTGCGCGCGCAGCGGATAGGGACCGAACTGTCTCACGACGTTCTAAACCCAGCTCGCGTACCGCTTTAATGGGCGAACAGCCCAACCCTTGGGACCTACTCCAGCCCCAGGATGCGACGAGCCGACATCGAGGTGCCAAACCATGCCGTCGATATGGACTCTTGGGCAAGATCAGCCTGTTATCCCCGGGGTACCTTTTATCCGTTGAGCGACCGCGTTTCCACGAACCACGGCCGGATCACTAGTCCCGACTTTCGTCCCTGCTCGACATGTCTGTCTCACAGTCAAGCTCCCTTGTGCACTTACACTCGACACCTGATTGCCAACCAGGCTGAGGGAACCTTTGGGCGCCTCCGTTACATTTTGGGAGGCAACCGCCCCAGTTAAACTACCCACCAGGCACTGTCCCTGATCCGGATTACGGACCGAGGTTAGACATCCAGAACGACCAGAGTGGTATTTCAACGTTGACTCCACGGTAACTGGCGTCACCGCTTCACAGTCTCCCACCTATCCTACACAAGCCGTTCCGAACACCAATACCAAGCTATAGTAAAGGTCCCGGGGTCTTTCCGTCCTGCTGCGCGTAACGAGCATCTTTACTCGTAGTGCAATTTCGCCGAGTTCGTGGTTGAGACAGCGGAGAAGTCGTTACGCCATTCGTGCAGGTCGGAACTTACCCGACAAGGAATTTCGCTACCTTAGGATGGTTATAGTTACCACCGCCGTTTACTGGCGCTTAAGTTCTGAGCTTCGCCGTGAGGCTGACCCGTCCCCTTAACGTTCCAGCACCGGGCAGGCGTCAGTCCGTATACATCGTCTTGCGACTTGGCACGGACCTGTGTTTTTAGTAAACAGTCGCTTCTCCCTGGTCTCTGCGGCCCTCAAGGGCTAGCCGGCAAGCGGCTTCACCCCTCAGGCCCCCCTTCTCCCGAAGTTACGGGGGCATTTTGCCGAGTTCCTTAACCACGATTCTCTCGATCGCCTTGGTATTCTCTACCTGACCACCTGAGTCGGTTTGGGGTACGGGCGGCCGAATCCTCGCTAGAGGCTTTTCTAGGCAGCATAGGATCACCCTGCTTCCCGCGGATGCGGTCACCATCGAGTCTCAGGCACTCAAGGGGCCTTTTAACTCCCCTCGCCCTACACTCTTGGACGTGGACTACCATCGCCACGCGGAGGCTACCTTCCTGCGTCACCCCATTGCTAACCTACTACCGGATCGGGTCACGCGCTCCACACAGCAGGTCCGAAGACCCGCCGTGCTTCGGGCGCTTAGCGTCCCCGGGTTCAGCTTGGGCGGATTCACGCCGGTACGGGAATATCAACCCGTTGTCCATCGACTACGCCTGTCGGCCTCGCCTTAGGTCCCGACTTACCCAGGGCGGATTAGCCTGGCCCTGGAACCCTTGGTCATTCGGCGGACGGGTTTCTCACCCGTCTTTCGCTACTCATGCCTGCATTCTCACTCGTGTGGCGTCCACGGCTGGGTCACCCCGCCGCTTCACTCGCCACACGACGCTCCCCTACCCATCCACACGCCTGGACCCACCAGCGAAGGACGGACCTGGCACCAGTGTGAATGACACAGCTTCGGCGGTGTGCTTGAGCCCCGCTACATTGTCGGCGCGGAATCACTTGACCAGTGAGCTATTACGCACTCTTTAAAGGGTGGCTGCTTCTAAGCCAACCTCCTGGTTGTCTGTGCAACTCCACATCCTTTCCCACTTAGCACACGCTTAGGGGCCTTAGCTGGTGTTCTGGGCTGTTTCCCTCTCGACTACGGAGCTTATCCCCCGCAGTCTCACTGCCACGCTCTCACTTACCGGCATTCGGAGTTTGGCTGACGTCAGTAACCTTGTAGGGCCCATTAGCCATCCAGTAGCTCTACCTCCGGCAAGAAACACGTGACGCTGCACCTAAATGCATTTCGGGGAGAACCAGCTATCACGGAGTTTGATTGGCCTTTCACCCCTACCCACAGCTCATCCCCCAGGTTTTCAACCCTGGTGGGTTCGGTCCTCCACGCGGTCTTACCCGCGCTTCAACCTGGCCATGGGTAGATCACTCCGCTTCGGGTCTAGAGCATGCGACTCAAACGCCCTATTCGGACTCGCTTTCGCTACGGCTTCCCCACACGGGTTAACCTCGCCACATACCACTAACTCGCAGGCTCATTCTTCAAAAGGCACGCCGTCACCGGTGCTAGGCCGGCTCCGACGGTTTGTAGGCACGCGGTTTCAGGTACTATTTCACTCCCCTCCCGGGGTACTTTTCACCTTTCCCTCACGGTACTTGTCCGCTATCGGTCACCAGGGAGTATTTAGGCTTAGGGGGTGGTCCCCCCAGATTCGCACGGGATTTCTCGGGCCCCGTGCTACTTGGGAACACGCTCGGGAGTTCACGCCATTTCGTCTACGGGGGTATCACCCTCTGTGCCGGGCCTTTCCAAGCCCTTCGACTATGACGCGAATTTCTGACTCCCCGCCCGAGCGGCAGCTCGGACCGAACGGTCCCACGACCCCGAACGCGCAACGCCTGCCGGCTATCACACGCGCTCGGTTTAGCCTGATCCGCTTTCGCTCGCCACTACTCACGGAATCGCGGTTGCTTTCTCTTCCTGCGGGTACTGAGATGTTTCACTTCCCCACGTTCCCTCCACACGCCCTATGTGTTCAGGCGTGGGTAGCCGAGTTCTACTCGGCCGGGTTTCCCCATTCGGAAATCCTCGGATCACAGCTCGGTTGCCAGCTCCTCGAGGCTTATCGCAGGCTCCTACGTCCTTCATCGGCTCCTGGTGCCAAGGCATCCACCGTGTGCCCTTAAAAACTTGACCACAGATACAAAGATGCTCGCGTCCACTATGCAGTTCTCAAGCTACGGGCGGGAACCGCTCCCACACCCGGCGCCTACCCCCCACCCGACCACCCAGCCGACACCGACGGAGCACCCGACACAGGCAGACGGTTCGACCGAGGAAGCGGCCCGACAGACACCGAAACACCACGGCACCCCACACGAGGCAGCGCCCGTTCCCTCAGGACCCAACAGCGTGCCAGGCCGGCCCCACACCCCGCCGCACCGTTCCCACCCACGCCACCCGAAGCGAACCAGACGGAGTACTGAGCACGACACGAGCGAGCAACCGGCCAACTAGTCGACGTTCCACCCTTGAGCAACCACCCCGGAACACTCGTCCGGGCAGTGGCCCTGGACCCGACCCACCACCACAGGCGACACGGGCGAGCCAGCATGCTCCTTAGAAAGGAGGTGATCCAGCCGCACCTTCCGGTACGGCTACCTTGTTACGACTTCGTCCCAATCGCCAGTCCCACCTTCGACGACTCCCTCCCACAAGGGGTTGGGCCATCGGCTTCGGGTGTTACCGACTTTCGTGACGTGACGGGCGGTGTGTACAAGGCCCGGGAACGTATTCACCGCAGCGTTGCTGATCTGCGATTACTAGCGACTCCGACTTCACGGGGTCGAGTTGCAGACCCCAATCCGAACTGAGACCAGCTTTTTGGGATTCGCTCCACCTTACGGTCTCGCAGCCCTTTGTACTGGCCATTGTAGCATGCGTGAAGCCCAAGACATAAGGGGCATGATGATTTGACGTCATCCCCACCTTCCTCCGAGTTGACCCCGGCAGTCTCCTATGAGTCCCCACCATTACCTGCTGGCAACATAGAACGAGGGTTGCGCTCGTTGCGGGACTTAACCCAACATCTCACGACACGAGCTGACGACAACCATGCACCACCTGTGAGCAGCCCTTGCGGACCCGACATCTCTGCCGGATTTCTGTATGTCAAGCCTTGGTAAGGTTCTTCGCGTTGCATCGAATTAATCCGCATGCTCCGCCGCTTGTGCGGGCCCCCGTCAATTCCTTTGAGTTTTAGCCTTGCGGCCGTACTCCCCAGGCGGGGCGCTTAATGCGTTAGCTGCGGCACGGAACTCGTGGAATGAGCCCCACACCTAGCGCCCAACGTTTACGGCATGGACTACCAGGGTATCTAATCCTGTTCGCTCCCCATGCTTTCGCTCCTCAGCGTCAGTTACGGCCCAGAGATCCGCCTTCGCCACCGGTGTTCCTCCTGATATCTGCGCATTCCACCGCTACACCAGGAATTCCAATCTCCCCTACCGCACTCTAGTCTGCCCGTACCCACTGCAGGCCCAGGGTTAAGCCCTGAGTTTTCACAGCAGACGCGACAAACCGCCTACGAGCTCTTTACGCCCAATAATTCCGGACAACGCTTGCACCCTACGTATTACCGCGGCTGCTGGCACGTAGTTAGCCGGTGCTTCTTCTGCAGGTACCGTCACTTTCGCTTCTTCCCTGCTGAAAGAGGTTTACAACCCGAAGGCCTTCATCCCTCACGCGGCGTCGCTGCATCAGGCTTTCGCCCATTGTGCAATATTCCCCACTGCTGCCTCCCGTAGGAGTCTGGGCCGTGTCTCAGTCCCAGTGTGGCCGGTCGCCCTCTCAGGCCGGCTACCCGTCGTCGCCTTGGTGGGCCATTACCCCACCAACAAGCTGATAGGCCGCGAGCCCATCCCTAACCGAAAATCTTTCCACACCGCACGATGCCTGGCTGTGTCATATCCGGTATTAGCTCCGGTTTCCCGGGGTTATCCCAGAGTCAGGGGCAGGTTGCTCACGTGTTACTCACCCGTTCGCCACTGATCCCCCGCGAAGCGGGTTCACCGTTCGACTTGCATGTGTTAAGCACGCCGCCAGCGTTCGTCCTGAGCCAGGATCAAACTCTCCGTTGATGACCAACACGACACCACACCCGA
>CAWBAJ010000029.1:0-88011 GCA_963786765.1 uncultured Actinomycetota bacterium
GAGCACCCCCTGGTTCACCAGGTCGTCCGAGCCGGTGACGATTCCGCACGCGGTGGCCGGACGCCGAAGGCGAGCGAGGTGACGCAGCTTCCACCGCTGCCGCCACACCGGCCTCTCCACGGGGTCCGCGGGAATTACCGGAACCCCGACTCCTGCAGCGATGCCTTGAGCAGGGCCACTTCGTCTCCCTCGTCGTTGCTCGAGCGCGACGGCCACGACCCCGACGCCGACACGGCCGGCTACCGGTTGCCCCTCGCCGCGGAGGGCCGTGTGCAGCTCGGCACCCTGGTCCGTGCTCAGCGAGGACGTGAGCACCGTCCCGCCATAGCGCCGCAGAGACGTGATCGCCGTGTCCGGGGCCACGCGGTGGACGGACGAGGAACGCCGTCGACGTGCACGGCTGGAGCAGGTCGCGGACCTGGGCGCTGGAACCGCCGATCGGCCGCACTCCTCGCGACCTCGCCCATCCGCGCACCGAGCCCGGCGCCGACGGTGGTGCCGAGCACGGCGACGAAGAGCAGGCCGCCGAGGAGGACAGGCCCCGAACGTCCCCGTGGTCGCACTGCCGGAGCCCGCACGGTGATGGGTGTCGACCTGGTACCCGCCCTGTTCGTCCCGGCTGACGAGGACAGACGGAGATCGCCTCCGGCTCGAGGTGCAGGTCGCCTGAGGCCCGGCGCGCCTCATACCCGGCGGCGGCAGCGGTGGTCTCGTCGGGATAACCGATGGCTATGAGTGTGGGCACGAGGTGCTCCTTCCAGGTCCGGCCACCGCGGACTCCTCTGCCATTGGAGCGCCAGGGCTCGCTCGTCTCCTCATCCCTCGCGAGGGGGATCAGGCCGGCGTCAGCGGGCGCAGAAGTCGGGAGCGTTCATCCGAGGTCGATGAGAAGCACGGTCAGATCAGGCCGAGCTCGCGGGCCTTCCGCACGGCCTCACCGCGCCTCTCCGCGCCGAGCTTGCGGAGGATCGCCCGCACGTGCGTCTTCACCGTGTTGACGGAGACGAACATGCGCGCCGCGATCTCCTCGGTGGGAAGCATGGCGTTCGAGGAGGCACAGGACGTCGTGCTCGCGGTCCGTCAACGGCTGGACGCCCAGGGTCCTGCGGGGTGCCTGGCGGCCGGCACCACCCCGGACCACCCTGTGCTCGGTCGCCCGTTCGACGACCCGCTCGACAGTGGGCTCGCCGCCTGCTCACCGCGCTGCTGCAGCACGGCGCGCACACGCCGCGGCGCCTTCGTCGAACGGCCGCCGGAGGCGCTCGGCGATGCCAGGCGCGCAGCTTCGTCGAGGGCATCCCGCCGCGGGCTCGGGCCGGCCAAGCGCCAGGGCGCGCGCGGCCGCGAGCAATTCGCCCTCGACCCGCAGGTCGAGCGGCGCGGAGGGCGGCGGGTGACGCGGCGGGCGCGGGCCTCCGCTGTCGGCGGCTCTGCTCTCTGCAGCTCGCCCGCCGAGGGCGAGCAGGGGCATGCCCAGGGTCGTCCTCGGCCGGACGGTCCCGCTGGACGCGGTCGGCGGCGGCCGGTGGCCGGCCCTGGGCGAGGAGAGGACTCGCCGCCGCACCCCGCGACGCGGTCTGCGAGGGCCACGGGGCACGGGTCCTGCGATCGGGTGCGGACGATAGCGCGGCCCGCGCGCCGGGGAGGTCGCCGCGCGCGCGGAGCAGTCGAGCGCGCACCAGCGCGAGGACCGTCGCGGTGGTGGCTGCGCGAGCAGCCGGGGGTCCTGCCCGTCGCCCGCCGGACGTGCGTGCTCGCCGCCGGCAGGTCCCCGCGTTCGCTGGCCACCCAGGCGAGGGCTACGTCGGCCACCCGCCGACGCATGGGGGTGCGCCGGGCCGGCGGTGTCGCCGGCGTCGTCGAGCCGGCCGAGCAGCGCCTCGGCGAGGGCGAGCCGAGCCAGGCACGCCGATGCCAGCTCCGGGGAACCGGCCTCCTGCGCGGCCCGGGCCGCGGCCGCCAGCGTCTGCCGGGCGCGCACGGAGTGGCCGTCGGCGAGCTCGACGCAGCCCCGTCCGTGCGCGAGGAGGGCGCCGACGACGGCGTCCACCGGGCGTACCGCGCGAACCGGTCGATCGCCGCCTCCGCGGCGCCCGCCACCCGGCGCCGCCCGGCGCCCCGATGTCGCCGTGCGGGCGAGCGAGGTCAAGGCGACGGCAGCGTCGAGGTCCGACCTGCGGTCCGCGGGCTGCGCCGGCGCAGCTCCTCGGCGCGGGTCAGGTGCTTGTCGCACGCTTCGAGCTCCCCACGGAGCAGCGCGACCGCGGCTGCCCCGACGGCGGGCTCCGGCCCCGGGCAGCCCGGCCGGCACCCGCTCGCAGGCGACGGCGAGCGGAGCCGACCGGGCGCCGGCGAGGAGCCGCGCGAGGCCCGTCCGCGCGCACCAGCAGCCGGGCGACGCATCGCCCTCCCGGCCGCGGCGTACTGCTGCACCGCTCCACCGTCCGCCCGGACGACTCGAACCAGCGCGCCGCCTTGCGCTGCAGCCGCCGCCACCGGCGCGGGTTCTCCGAACGCGATCGGGCGACGAGCAGGTCCCGGACGAGGGGTGATGGCGGTAGACCTCGTCCGCGCCGGGGGCCGGCTCGACGAAGGCCGCCTGCTGCGCGAGCTTCCGAAGGGTCATGCCGGCGTTCTTCGAGCCCGACAGGTGCCGGGCCAGCTCGGTCGGGACGACGTCGCACCACGCTGGTCGCCAGCAGGACGTCGCGGACGTTCGGCGGCTGCTTCCCAGCACCTCCGAGCAGAAGTACGCGGCGAGGTCGTCGTCCGCGGGCACGACGGGCTCGTGCCCGCCGGCGTCCCCGCGCCCGTCGGGCAACTCCGTGAGCCGCAGCCCCGCCGCCCAGCCCCGGGTGCGGTCCGACACGGTGTGCACGTCGTTCTCGGAGAGGTTCCGGCTGCGGGCGCGCAGGAGCTCGCGCGCCTCCCCGAGGGTGAACGCCAGGTCGCGGAAGCGGATCTCGGCCACCAGCCGCTCCAGGCGGTACAGCGGCAGGGGGAGGGCCGGATCCACCCGGGAGAGGACGACGAGCCGCAGCCGCTCGCCGGTGTGGCGGAGCAGGAAGTCGACGTCGTCCGCGAGCTGCCCGGACAACGCGTCGGCGTTGTCGAGGACCAGCACCGCGGGCTCGGCGCGTTCCGACAGTCGCGCGGCGAGCCGCACCAACGTCGAGCGGTCGACCGAGGTGGCCGAACGCGGGACGCCGACGCCCTCCACGTCCACCCCGCCGCGCTCCAGACCGGTGACGACGTAGGTCCAGAAGATCCCGGGTCGCTCGTCGTCCTCGTCGAGGCTGATCCACACGACCGGACCAGGGACCATGCCCGAGGTCACCCACGAGCTGGCGAGGACGGTCTTGCCGGAGCCCGCAGGTGCGCAGACGAGGGTCACCGGGCGTCCGGCGACGGCAGCCGACAGCCGCTCGACGAGCCGGCGCCGACGAAGCATCGGCCCGTTCGGAGCGGGCACGAGGAACTTCGCGATCATGACGGGATCGCCGAGGGGTATCACCTCCCCGCCGGTCGGCGCCGTGTCCGTCCTCACTCGGCGGCTCCCTTCACTGTGATGCGATCTTCACTGTGATGCGGACGCAGGTGCCGGCGACGTGATCGCGGCACGTCTCCACCCTCATCCCGGGCCGTGTCGGCCTCATCCCCCAGATAAGGCTAAGAAGACACGCCACTCATCTCGCCCGGCAGGGATGACGAACGGATCGGGCCCGGCGGCGAGTCTGAGGAGGACCCGGACGGGAGGATCCCGCGTGGCTGGACGATCGCCCACCGACCCGTTCGGCAGGCTCCGGACGGCGCTGGAACCCTTGACCCGCACGCTCCTGGCCTGGCGGAGCGCGTCGCTGGTGCTGCGCTGCCTGCACCGCTACCTGTCCATCGACGGGACCCAGCGGGCTCTCGTCATCGCCGGGCAGGCGTTCAGCGCCCTGATCCCGCTGCTCATCGTCCTGTCGACGCTGGTGTCGTCGCACGGCGGCCCCGCCCTCGCGACCACGCTGGTCGAGCGGTTCCGGCTGACCGGCAACAGCGCTGATGCGGTCACCACACTCTTCGCCCAGCCACCGGGCGTCTCCCAGTCGGTGTCGATCGGCAGCGCCGTGCTGCTGGTGCTCTCCGGACTGAGCCTGGCGACCACCGTCCAGCGGCTGTACGAGGTCGCGTGGCGGCTTCCACCACGGGGCTTGCGCGGGAAGTTCGGCGGGCTGGCGGCCCTTGCCTTGCTCGTCACGCAGATCGTGCTGCTGAGCCTGCTGGCCGGGTTCCTGAACTCGGCCCCCGCGGGCTCGCTCCTCGTGCTCGTGCTCCGCGCCGCGATCTCGTCGGGGATCTGGCTGCTGCTGCAGCACCTGCTGCTGGGAGGGCGGGTCGCCTGGCCGCGGCTGCTGCCGGGCGCCGTGGCGGCCGGTGTGGGGCAGCAGGTGGTCGCGCAGCTGTCCACCTTGTGGATCCCGCACCTGATCCAGGACAACGCCACCCGCTACGGCATGATCGGAGTTAGTTTCGCCCTGCTGTCGTGGCTGGTGGTCATCGCGGTCGTGCAGGTGACGGCGGCTGTTCTCAGCGTCGAGCTCGGCGGTGGGCCCCCACCGGTCCCTCCGGCGAGCGGCACGGCACCCGCTCTGCTCGACAACCTCGGACGGCTGATCGGGCTCGACGACCATCGGTCGCCGGCACCGGGCGGTCCGTCGGCGGACCGCCGGACCGCCGACGGATCCTGATCCCTCGAGGGGACTGTCCCCGGCAGAGCCCGCCGGCGACTGCGGCGCCGGCTGCTCGCCGCGCTGCTCGGGCAGTGCCGAGAGCAGCTCCTCGCGGGCCTGCTCCCGCCGAGCGACCGCGTCTTCGACGATCCGGAGCTGCTCCTCGTCGGCGCCGAGGCCGTACACCTCGTTGACGAAGCGGGTCAGGTCCGGCCGGTAGTCGTGACGGCTGGCCAGGTAGGCGCCCGGTGTCTGTGCGTTCTTCATGTCGACCATGACCTGGAAGAACGTGGTCACTGGACGCCAGCGCATCGAGGCCGGGATGCCCCGCGGACTGTACGGGCCGGCGTCGTGTACGCCGGTCGGCCTGTCGCGCAGCCAGCGAGGAGCTCGCATGGCCAAGTCAGCGCCGAACTTCGTCACGCCGTCGTTGTCGTGGCTGAGCAGCACGTAGCGCACGCGCTGACGTCGCTCCTCGGGCAGTGACCGGAACTGCTCGATGTCGTTGACGACCGCCACGAGGTCGGCGTCGGTGTCGTCGCGACCGGAGCGCGTGACCTCCTGCATCCAGCCGCTGGAGTACGGCGTCCCCACCCACAGCGCCCGCTCGATGCCGAGCGCCTCCAGCCCGGTCGTCCCCCAGTGCAGGAACACGTCCTGGCTGGTGTGGGCGCCCAGGCTCTCGCCGAAGACCACGACGCGGGGTCGCCGCTCAGGGGGGAGGTCCCGCACGCGCGCGGCGATCCGGGACCACAGCAGCCGGTTCTGCTCACGTGCGTTGTCGATCTTGCCCAGCGACAACGGGGACGGGCGCTTGGAGTACTGCATCGTGACGACGGCGACGTCGCCGCGCGTGAGGTACTCCGCCGCAGCAACTCCGACGTAGTTCACGTACCCCGTCCCCGTGGGGGAGACGAGCATGAGAAGCCGGCGCTCCCAAGCCCGGGTGCGGTCCATCTCCGCGAGGGCGAGGGCGACGCGCTCGGCCGCCGTGGGCGCCGCGTCGAGGCCCACGTAGACGTGCACCGGCGAAGCGACCGCCGGCTGCCCCGTCACCGTCGGGATCGAGAGGTCGGGGAATCCTGGCGGCCGGTCGGCCAGTGGCTCCGGCCGCGCGGCACTGATGACGTGGCGTCGCCCCTCGCGGCCCAGCGTCTCCCACGCAATCAGGCTCTCCCGGCTGCCGCTGGCACTGTCGAGGGTCCAGCGGTGGTCGGCCTCGTCGGCCATCACGGCGTCCACGGCGAGCGCGGCCGACTCGACCCGGACCATCGCGCGGTTCCACAGCCTCCACCCGACGGCGCCCAGGCCCGACAACACGGCGGCATGACCCGCGAGTCGCCACGCCCCCTGCCCGCTGACGCCGGCACGGGACATGATGCCTTCCACGGCGGATGCCAGCCGCTCCTCGCCGAAGGCCAGAGTGGCCAGCCCTGCGGAGACGCCGAGCCCGATGCCCAGCGAGGCCGGCAGCGAGGCGCGGACCTCCTCCGGGTCCGACGCCGCCTCCGGCGGAAGGTTCCGCCGGCGCTGCCACTCCAAGAGGCTCGCCAGCAGCAGTCCCCCGGGGAGGGCGAGCGGGAGCCGCTGCAGCCGGGGCCCCGACCCGAGCCGGGCGTCCAGCCGCCTCGCCGCCCAGTCCGTACCCAGGAAGACCAGGCTTCCCAGCCCCGTGGCTCCGCTCCGCCAGGCCGCCTGGCGTGCCACGCTGCGCAAGGGCGACTCGTCGTCGCGCACCGTGAGTGCGCGGCTCACAGCCACGCCGACGGGGATCGCCGCGAGGTCGACGAGCGCCAGACGGCGCCTGACCTGATCCGGTCCGCCGTCGGCACCCATCGAGGCCAGAGCGGTCAACGCGTCCTGGGTGGCGACCGTCGTCGCATAGGTGAGGCCCATCACCAGGCCGCTGACGATTCCCTGATCCATCGCGGAGCGGGGTCCGAGCGAGCGGGTGAAGGTGCTCGGCGCAACGGCCGCGGCGACGAGCAACCCCGTCCGCTCGGCCTGGCGGGTCAGCGCCGCCGTCACCACCCCGGTGGCGGCGGACACACCCGTTCCGGGTGCGGGGGCGTGCGAAGCGATCGAAGCCATATCGGCACCACCGTCTCGATTGGGTGGCGCCAGCCTCCTTCCGCACCCGCCGCCCTCACCTCATCCCTTGGGAGTGACCACACGTCGGCGGTCCTCATCCCGATCGAGTGATGCTGGTGACGTGCTCTGCTGGCGATGCTGGCCACATGACGCGGACCGTGGACGTGCTCGAGGGCAACACCTTCGTCGTCAGCGACGAGCGGGGGGACATCGACGGGTCGCCGGTGGAGGTGCACGGGCTCTTCGACCGGGACACCCGCTACCTGTCGCGCTGGGTGCTGACCGTGGGAGGGCAGCGGCTCAGCACGCTCTCGGTGGACCGCACGCGCTACTACAGCGCACAGTTCTTCCTCGCGCCCGGCGTCGCCTCGACGTACGTCAACGCGACGCTGGCGGTCATCCGGCGCAGGACCGTGCTCGACGGCTTCCACGAGGTCATCACGCTGGTCAACCACGACACGGAGCGCATCGACCTGGAGGTGGTGCTCGAGGCGGCGGCCGACTTCGCCGACCTCTTCGAGGTCAAGGACGCGACGGTCGACGCGAAGCCGGGCCGGTCCTACCGGCGCGCGGAATCGGACCACCTGGTCCTGGGCTACGAGCGCGAGACCTATCGGCGGGAGACCTGGATCCGGGCCGACGCCGGCGCGGAGTACGACGAGGAGGGTCTGCGGTTCACCGTCGGCCTGGCACCGCAGCAGTCCTGGACCTGTCACATCGACGTCATGCCGGTACGCCACGGGGAGACGCCGCAGTTCCCGCCCGCCTCCACCTGGGACGATCCGGAACAACGCCTGGGACTGCGGCTGCTCCGCGAGAGCTTCCCGGTCCTGAAGTCCAGCTGGCGGCCGCTGGAACGGATCTACGAGCAGTCGCTGCAGGATCTGGCGGCCCTGCGTTTCGACCTGCCGACCAGCCCCGGCCGCTACATGCCGGCCGCGGGACTGCCGTGGTTCATGGCCGCCTTCGGCCGTGACAGTCTCATCACGAGCTTCCAGGCGCTGCCGTTCGTGCCGGGCCTCGCCGAGACCGCGCTGGTCACGCTCGCCCAGATGCAGGCGACCGGCGTCGACGACTTCCGTGACGCCGAACCGGGCAAGATCCTCCACGAGTTGCGGTTCGGCGAGCTGACCGCGTTCGAGGAGCGGCCGCACTCCCCGTACTACGGGGCGGCGGACGCGACGCAGCTGTGGCTCGTGCTGCTCGACGAGTACGAGCGCTGGACGGGGCGCGACGATGTCGTGCACGCCCTCGAGGGGCCGGCCCGCGCCGCGTTGCGCTGGATCGACGAGTACGGCGACCGGGACGGCGACGGCTACGTCGAGTACCAGACGCGCAACCCGGAGACGGGGTTGCCGAACCAGTGCTGGCGGGACTCGACGGAGTCGATCCAGTCCGCTGACGGGACGATCGCGACGTTGCCTCGCGCCACCTGCGAGCTGCAGGGATACGTCTACGACGCCAAGCGGCGGGCCGCCCGCCTCGCCCGCGTGGTGTGGGACGACCCCGCGTTCGCCGATCGGCTCGAGGAGGAGGCGGCGGCGCTCAAGGAACGGTTCAACCGCGACTTCTGGCTGGAGGACCGGGGGTACTACGCGCTGGCCCTGGACGGGGACAAGAAGCCCGTCGACAGCCTCACCTCGAACCTGGGGCACCTGCTGTGGAGCGGCATCGTGGCGGACGACCGGATCGAGCGGGTCGTGGAGCTGCTGATGGGGAACCGGTTGTACTCGGGCTGGGGGATCCGGACGTTCGCCACCGGCCAGGTCGGCTACAACCCGATCGGCTACCACCTCGGCACCGTCTGGCCGCACGACACGGCCTTCGCCGTCCTCGCCCTGGCCCAGCACGGATACCGGGCCGAGGCAGCGGAGGTGGCGATGGGACTGCTGGAGGCGGCCGACCTGCTGGGGAACCGGCTTCCGGAGGCGTTCGCGGGATTCGACCGCGGAGAGACGTCCTACCCGGCGGAGTACCCCACCGCCTGCAGCCCGCAGGCCTGGGCGTCCGGTGCCCCGCTGATGCTCATCCGGGCGGTGCTCGGACTGGAGCCGGACGGGGCGGTGCTGCGCTCCCAGCCGCTGCTGCCCGAACCCGTCCGGCGGCTGTCCATCCATCACCTGCCCGGGCGCTGGGGAACCACCGACGTCGCCGTCGATCTCACCGACGAGGTCCTGACGGTCGGCCTGAACGGCGGCTCCGGCGACATCGTCAGGGAGCTCGTAGGGGCGACTCGGCGGCTGACGATCGACAACAGCATCGGCCACCGGATCACCATCGGCTTCGACCTGGGGGCCGAAGGCGCCTACCGGGTCGTCGCCGACGACGGACGGCTCTTCATCGACGGGCACGCCGAGGACGCGCAGACCCGGATGATCACCGACGCGGAGACCCTGCTGGCCCTGCTGCAGGGCAGGCGGCAGGCGGCCACCACCGTCATCTCGGGCCGCGCGCGGCTCGAGGGCGACCCGGAGCTCGGCGGCCAGCTGCTGGCCTTCCTCGGTCGCCAGGCGACGCAGGTCCCATAACTCGGCGGCCAGCTGCTGGCCTTCCTCGGCCGCCGGTAGGCAGTCTGCTTCAGAGCTCCCCGAGCGAGAAACGGGTGCCCTGGTCGTCGATGCAGTCGGCGGTGACGCCGTAGGGCCGGCGTGCCGGTTCTGTGCCGGTGCCACCGGCCGCGCGCACCCGGGCCAGGGCCGCGTCGACGTCGTCGACCCGCCACATCGGTACGCCCGCGGAGCGCTCGTGCCCGCCCGACATCCCCGCCATGGGCGCCACCTCCTCCACCTGCCACCCGTCCTGGACCCGGCCGGCGTGGAAGCGCCAGCCGAGCACGGTGGCGTAGAACGCCCGGGCCCGGGCCGAGTCGACCACCTCGAGGGTCAGGTACGCCAGATCGCCAGGCCGCCGGCCGTTGGCGGGCGCGCGGGTGCCGGGACCGCTGCCGATCTGCCACAGGGCGAACGGGGTTCCCTGGTCGTCCGTGCAGTCGGCGACGCGTCCGTGCGGCTCGTCGTCCGGCTCCCCGGGCCGCCCGCCGCACGCCCGGACGTCGGCCAACGCCTCCTCGAGGTCGGCGACCGCGTAGCAGCAGAACAGCGTCGGCCTCCCGGGCTGGGTCCACAGCCCGACGTGCGGTAGAGCGCTGCGCACCCGCCCCCGCTCGTCGTACTCCCAGCCCACCACGTCGGCGTAGAACCTGCGGGCCCGGTCCGCGTCGGGGGTGTGGACGGACACGTACGCGATGTCGCCGTGCCGGAGCGGGGCGGGCGCCGGCAGCGCGCTGTTCAGCATCCACCGGTGACCGAACGGGTCCCGGATCACGCCGATCCGGCCGTACGGGTTGTCTCCTGGCGGGCGCTCCAGCGCCGCACCGTGCGCCACCGCGCGCTCCACGACCCGGTCGACCTCGGCGACCTCTGCGTGCAGCGTGACGGCGGCACCGACGCCGGGGGCGGGCGCCACGACGCCGATCTCCGGGTGCTCGTCGGAGAGCATCAACCGGGCGCCCTCCAGCTCCAGCTCGGCGTGGCCGACCCGGCCGTCCGGCATGACGACGGGCTCCGCCAGCAGCCGGGCGCCCAGTACCTCGACGTACCAGTCCAGCGCGCCCCGAGCGTCGGCGACGGCGAGGTACGGGGTGACCGACCGGCCGGGTGGGACTGCGGCCTCGGCCGCGATCTCGGCCTCGATGTGGGTGGTCATGACAGCGGCGATTCCTTTCGGCAGAGCGAGCGCGCGCTCGAGCCGAGCGCGCAGGACGCGGGCGAACGTCTGGTCGGGGGAACGCGGCTCGGCCGGCCGGCGCAGCGCCTCCAGGGGGTCACGCATCGCCGGCCTCCTCCGCTTCGTAGGCGCGGCGGAAGGCGGCGCGGGCGCGCACCAGCAGCCCCTCGGTGGCGTGCAGTGAACGGTCGAGCACCCGCGCCACCTCGGGCACCGGCAGGTCGTCGAGGTAGCGCAAGGTGAGCGCGGCGCGGTGGTGCGGGCCGAGCCGCTCGAGGGTCATGCGGGCGCGGACCGCATCGAGCGTCTCCTCCAACGGGTCGTCGGCCTCCACGGACGGCTCCACCGCCGCGAGGTGGCGGCGCTCGCGGGCCTGACGCCGCCAGTGGTCGGCAAGCTTGTGCCGGGCCACGCCGACGAGCCACGGCACGCCGATGGGTGGTGGATGGTCACCGCGGACCGCGTCGACCGCGGCGAGGAACGTCTCCGCCGTGAGATCCTCGGCGACCGCCACCGCGCCGCAGCGCGAGAGCAGGTACCCGTAGACGTGCGACAGCGCCTCGTCGTAGATCGCGAGCAGCGCGGCGCCCGAGGCGTGCTCGGCGACCGGCTGCTCCTTCACATACCGATAGTCGCGCCGCGGCGGCAAACTCCGACGGGCACTCCGCGACTTCTCGATGCGCCGGCGGCCGCACCCACCCCGGGCCGGACTCCGCCAGCGGCCGCCGACCTCCGTGACGTCGCCACCCTCCAGCCCCGTCCGTCACGGCGCCGGAGCCGACAAGCGATGATCGAGAAGGTCTGAGCACGCCGCGGATGCCGTACCCCACTCACTTATCACATGCTATTCGCAGGAAAAGTTTCAAGATCTTTCTCCGTGCACGGTCCGAGGCCCGGAGTGTGTCGGTGGGCGGAGCTAGCCTTGATTCATGGACGGGGGTTCGGGGGAGTCGGAGCGGACGCCGGAGACGTCATCGTCGACGGCCTCTTTTCTCGCGCCGGAATTCGAGCGAGAGTTGGCGATCCGTCTCGAGGCGGCCCACGAGCGAGCCGTCAGGGACGCCGAGGTCCTGGCCGCAGACCCGCTGGTGAATGAGCTGCTCGGCGCCCTGACCGCCACCGTCGACGGCCTCCTGGAGATGCGCTGGGCTCCACAGTCGCCCGAGGTGCTGGCGGCCGCGTTGCGGATGATGGCGCAACAGCAGGCCCGGCTGGATGCGGCATTCCTGGGCGCATTGCAGGCCGTCGGTGAACGCGACGACGTCGTTCCCCGCGCGAAAGCGGGTCGCGCCGGTGCTGCGTTTCTGCGCGATTCCCTGGGGTGGGAGAAGGCGCGCGCGGCGCACGAGGCCGAAACCGCGAAGCTGCTCGCCGCGAACGGGGATCTGGCGGCTGTCGGCGCTGCGTTCGCCGATGGCCACATCGGCCGGGGGCATGTGAATGTGGCGGTCGGAGTGCACCGCCGGCTTCGTGCCGATGTCCGCGACGCAGCGGTGCCGGTTCTCGACCCGGTCACCGGTGAGGTTCGGTCGAGCCGGTGCGTCGAGGTCGTGGACGCCACCTTGGCCGAACACGCCCGGGTGTTCTCGGTCCCGGAGCTGGCCCGCATCGGCGCCCGGATCGTGGAGAACCTCGACCCGCCCACGCCGGACGGTGCGCACGAACGCCGCTACCTGCACATGTCCCGCCTGTCGGACGGATCACTGATCGGGAAGTTCGCCTGCGGCCCCGCCCAAGCCCTCGCCCTGACCGCCGCCATCACCGCCGGGTCTGCACCCCGACCCGGTGTCGGTGTCGACGCCGATGGCGTCGAGCACCAGCTGCCCGACGAGCGCACTCCCGCCCAACGTGCCCTGGACGCCCTGATCGAGGCAGCCACCCGCGGTTGCACCGGCCATCACACCACCCCGCACCATGACGCCGGGGACGCCGGGGACGCCGGGGACGCCGGGGACGCCGGGGACGCCGGGGACCCCGACGATCGTGGTGTGAACGACGGTGACCTGAACGACGGTGACCTGGACGAGGGCGTCGCTGATGTCGGGGACGACGTCTTGTTCGGTATCCCGGATCCGCCCGACGCACCGGATCACGAAGGCGAGATCGAGGTCCGGCGACCACCCGGCGTCCGCGTCGGGCCGTACCCGGACGCGGAGATCGTCGTCACCGCCACCCTGGAGCAGCTCACCCACGCCGTGCACCAGCACGCCCGCGCCGGCTTCACGGATCCAGCCCGCTGGCCGTCCGGCGCGACACGGCACGAACCACCACCGGGATCACCCGGCAGAGCCGCTACGGCTGGGGGTTTCGCGCGCGCCCGACACGGCGACGCGGTGCCCCCGGCGTCCTCGGCCTCCTCGCGTGCTCCGGGCGGATCCGCCGGGCCTTGCTCGACGACCACGGCGCCGTCCTCCACCTGGGCCGTGGCCACCGCCTCGCCACCCCTGCCCAGCGAACGGCACTGCTCGTCCGTGACGGCGGGTGCGTGATTGCCGGCTGTAGCGTCCCGGGCGATCGTTGCGAGGTCCATCACGTCAACGCGTGGGCCGACGGGGGCGGAACGGACATCACCAATCTCGTCCTCGTCTGCGCCGGGCATCACGTGGAGATCGGCGACGGGACCTGGGAGGTCCAGATGATCAACGGCGTCCCCTGGACCCGACCGCCCGCCTGGGCCCACCCCGCCCGACCCCTCCTTCGCAATGCCGGCCACCGCCACTGACCCGGCATGGGATCAGGGTGCGGCGCGGCGAAGGGCTACGCCTGAGGGGAGGTGTCGTCATCGGCGTCAGACCGCGACGGCCGCACCATCCCGTACAGCGCGACGAGTCGCGCGACCAGCGTCACCAGGAAGACCTGCCCGAGCACCGCCTCGAGGACCGCCATCGACCGGCCGCCGTCACCCGCCGCCGTGTAGTCCCCGTACCCGGTCGTGGACAGGGTGATGAAGCTGAAGTACTGGACGCTGGCGGGCGTGACCGCCTGGCCTCCCGCGAAGAAGGGGCCCGTCCCCAGCTTCGCGTCGGCGGTGTACACGGCGCCGAACACGAAGCCGATGAGCAGGTAGGCGCTGAGCGCGCCGAAGATCGTCTGGATCGTGACGGCACGATGCCGCAGGATCCGGCGGACGACGACGAGGATGGTCGTCAGCAGCACGACGGCCAGCCAGCAGGCGAACAGGCCCTCGGTGATCGAGCCCGGGAACGCCACCACGACGATGCCCATCACGACCGACCCGCCCCCGAGCACGAGGCGGATCGCGCGCGCCACCGTGCCCGTCAGCTGGGCGGATCGGATCGCGATGAGAAGGGCGGCGACGTACAGGGCGAGCGAGGGCACCCGCGTCCAACCCGCCGCGGAGAACGATCCGAGCACGAACGTCAGCAGGAGCAGGATGAAGACCAGCTCGTAGCGGTCGGCCCGGGCGCGGACCGTTCTCACCCCGGAGGCAGGCCTGTCACGCCCCGCTCCTGGCCAGGGGGACCTCGGCCACCGGGTGCTCGGTCGCCGGCGAACGGAGCTCGATCGCCGACCGCGAGGTCACCACCGGCTCCGGCCCGACGGCTTGGAGACGAGCCTCGAGCGCCGCATCGAGGGTGAGTGCGGCGTCGATCAGAGCGAGGTGCGTGAACGCCTGCGGGAAGTTGCCGATCTGCTCCCCGGTGAGGGCCATCTCCTCCGAGTACAGCCCGACGTGGTTGGCGTAGGTGAGCATCTTCTCGAACGTCAGCTCCGCCTCGTCGAGCTGACCGGAGCGCGCGAGGGCGTCCACCCAGCTGAACGTGCAGAGGGAGAAGGTCCCCTCCGAGCCGCGCAGACCGTCGGGCGAGGCACCCGGGTCGTAGCGGTAGACGAGGCTGTCAGTGACGAGCTCGCTCCGCATGGCGTCCAGGGTCGAGAGCCACATCGGGTCCCGCGGGGCGACCAGCCCCAGGCTCGCGGCGCGCAGCAGGGCGGAGTCGAGCACGTCCGTGCCGTAGTGCTGGACGAAGGCGCCACGGTCCGCGTTCCACCCCCGGTCGAAGATCTGGTTGTAGATCGCGTCCCTGGCGGCTGTCCAGCGGTCGAGGGGAGCGGGCCGGCCGTGCTCGATCGCCAGCCGGATGCCACGGTCGAGAGCGACCCACGACATCGCCCGGCCGTAGACGAAGTCCTGGCGGCCGCCGCGGGTCTCCCAGATGCCTTCCTCCGGCTGGTCCCAGTGCTCCGCGAGCCAGTCGAGGATCCTGACGATGCCCTTCCACCCGGGGTGCCCGACCTCGATCCCGGCGTGGTCGCCCGCGTAGATGCTGTCGAGCGCCTCGCCGTAGATGTCGAGCTGGAGCTGCTCCGCGGCGCCGTTGCCGATGCGGACGGGCCGGGAGCCCCGGTACCCGGCCCAGTGGTCGAGGGACTCCTCGATGAGGTCCGAGGAGCCGTCCACCCGGTACATGATGTCCAGCGGCGGCCTGTCGACGTCGGCCCCGTCCCCGGTGCGCTCGGCCACCCGGTCCCGAAGCCACCCGGCGAACCCGGCCGCTTCCTCGAGGAAGCCCAGCCCGAGCAGCGCCCGCACCGAGAACGAGGCGTCCCGGACCCACGTGTAGCGGTAGTCCCAGTTCCGCTCGCCGCCGACCTGCTCGGGCAGCGCCGTGGTCGGTGCGGCGACGAGCCCCCCGGTCGGGGCGTAGGTCATGAGCTTGAGCGTGATCGCCGAGCGTTCGACCATCTCGCGCCAGCGGCCCCGGTAGGTCGATCCCTTGATCCAGGACCGCCAGAAGGCGGCGGTCTCCGCGTGGTCCTGCGCTATCTCCATCGGGCTGATCTCGTGCGGCGTCCGCGCGCCCCACTCCAGCACGACGCCCCTGGTCTGCCCGGCGGACAGGCGCAGCTCTGCGTGGAGGTCGCCGTCGTCGTTGCGGACATGGACCAGCCGCTCGTCGTCGCGTTCACGGACGCCGTGCAGGGTCAGCGCGTCGTCCCCGGCCTCGAAGACCGCACCTGTGTCGGTAAGGCGCACGTCGTGCTTGCGCCGACCGTAGTCGAACCGGGGAGCGACGGTGACGTCGAACGTCAGCGCCCCCCGGATGCAGGTGACCATGCGCACCAACCGGTGCCGAGCGGGGCCGTTGCCGGGGGCCGGGGGCATGAAGTCCACGACCTCCGCGACGCCGTCCTCGGAGAGGAAGCGTGTGATGAGGATCGCGGTGTCCGGCAGGTACAGCTGCTTTGTGGTGTACGCGGTCCCGCGCGGCCGAACGCTGCAGTGCCCGCCCCGCTCGGGATCGAGCAGGGCCCCAAAGACCGACGGCGAGTCGAACCGGGGGGAGCAGAACCAGTCGATCGTCCCGTCGGTGCTGATGAGTGCCGCGGTCCGCAGGTCGCCGATCAGCCCGTGCTCGGCGATGAGGCTGCTGGTCGTCGGTGCTGGTGCACCCGGGATGTCGGTCATGTCTAGCGCCTCTCTTTATGCGATCGGGTCGTGCCAGGGATCACCGTTCGGCAGGACGGCGTCCGCCTCCTTCGGGCCCCAGGTTCCGGGTGCGTACGGAGTCGCGGGAACGGCGCCCGGGGCGAGCACCGGCTCGACGATGCGCCACGCCGTCTCGACGGTGTCCTGGCGCGCGAACAGCCACGTGTCCCCTTCGAGCGCGGCGCCGATCAGCCGGTCGTAGGGGCGCATGTCCGATCCCGGGGCCTCCGCGAAGACGAGCTCGCGCGGCTCGGCCGCCATCCCACCGCCCGGGCGTTTGCCGATGATGGTGAGGCTCGTCCGGACTCCGGGCCACACCCGGAAGGTCAGCGCGTTGGCTGCGCCGAGCGGCTCGAGCCCGAAGACGTTGTACGCCGGCGGCCGCATGGTGATGTGGATCTCAGTCGCCGTTCCGGGCATGCACTTACCGCCGCGGATGACGATCGGGACGTCGGCCCAGCGCCAGGAGTCGATGAACAGACGTGTAGCGAAGAACGTCTCCGTCGTCGAGCCGGCCGCCACCCCGTCGACGTCGAGGTAGCCCTCGTACTGCCCGAAGACCGTCGTCGCCGGGTCGAGCGGCCGGATCGCTTCCAGCAGCTGCTCCTTGGACGTGCGCCACCCGCGCAGGCCCTGCCCGCCGGGCGGATCCGCCGTCGCGGTGGCCAGCACCTGGAGGAGGTGGTTCTGCAGGACGTCGCGAACCGCCCCGGCACGGTCGTAGAAGCGGCCCCGGTCGGCGACGTCGAAGGCCTCCGCCATGGTGATCTGGATGCTCTCGACGTAGGTCCGGTTGAGCAGGGGTTCGAGGATCGAGTTGGCGAAGCGCCCGAAGAGGACGTTCTCCACCGGGTCCAGACCGAGCCAATGGTCGACGCGGTAGATCGCCTCCTCGGGGAACACCGCGTGCATCGTCTCGTTGAGCTCCTGAGCGCTGTGCAGGTCGGAGCCGAACGGCTTCTCCACCATGACCCGGGCCCCGTCGGCCAGGCCGGCCGCGCCGATGCCTCGGGCGATGCGGCCGAACAGCGGCGGCGGAACCTCGAGGTAGAACAGGACGCGCCCGCCCTTGCCCACTTTGCCCGCCACCGCCTGGTAGGTCGCGTCGTCGTCGAGGTCCCCGTCGACGTAGTCGAGCAACCCGAGCATGCGCGCGGCGTCCGGGGCGCCGGGGTCCATGTCGTTGAGCCGCAGGGATGCCTCGGCGTACGCCCTGAACTGGGGAAGCTCCCAACCGCTCTTCGCGACTCCGATCACCGGGACGTCGAGCACGCCGCGGCCCACGAGGCCGACGAGGGCAGGGAAGGTCTCCAGCTTGGCGAGGTCGCCCGTTGCCCCGAAGATCACTAGGGCGTCGATCTTTTCACTCACAGGAGCTCCTTCGCTTGTGCCGGTCACGCGGCGAGCCGCTCGCGGATGTGGTCGCCGACCCGCAGCGCGTTCGCGATGGCGGTCAGGGAGGGGTTCACGGCACCGATGCTCGGGAAGAAGCTGGTGTCCACCACGTAGAGGTTGTCCAGCTCGTGCGCCTTGCACATGGGGTCGAGCGCCGACGTCTCGGGATCCGAGCCGAAGCGCACGGTGCCGGCCATGTGCGCGGTGGCGCCGATGGGCATCGTCTTGTGCATGTAGATGCTGTGCTCGAGCAGGTGCTCCTGCATGCCCAGCGAACCGAGCATGCCCTGGAGCCGGTGGCGCAGCCGCTTCACGCCGGCGGTGTTGTGCTTCTCGTCGAGCGTCAGCTGGATGCTGCCGTCCTTGCGCAGCGTGACGCGGTTGGTGGGCAGCGGCAGGTCCTCGCCGCAGAGCCAGAAGTCCACGGCGTGGTGGGCGAGCACCTCGAAGGGCATGCCGGGGGAGAACTTGCCGGCCATGCGGGGGGCGTTCGCCCTGATCTGCTCGGTGTCCGACTTGCCCAGCATCTGGATGCCGCCGAGCGGGTAGTCCCAGTCCTCGTCGCCGAAGTACCAGTCGTGCAATGCCAGCGTCTTCTGGAACCGCGTCGGGTTCGGCTCCTTGGAGACGGCCATCATGGCGAGGTTGTTGTGCCGCAGGTAGTACCGGCCGACGACGTCCGAGCCGTTGGCGAGGCCCGCCGGGTGGCGGTCGTTCGCGGACCGCAGCAGCAGCGCCGCGGAGTTCACGGCCCCGCACGCGACGACGACGATGTCCGCGCTGAAGGTGACCGGCTCCGGCGCGTCGTCCAGCCGGACGACGACCCCGGTGACGCTGCCGCCGACGGCGTCCGTCTCGAGCCGCTCCACGTAGGCGCCCGTCAGCAGCTCGATCCCTCCGCTCGCTACGGCAGGGTCGACGCAGATGACCTGGGAGTCCGACTTCGCCTGGACCAGGCACGGGAAGCCGTCCACCCGGTCGCAGCGGATGCAGACGCTGCCGCGGCTCGCCAGGCCGTCGGCGTCCTGGTCCAGGTTGACCCCGATGGGCAGGTGGAAGGGATGCAGGCCCTGCTTCTCCAGGTCGTCGGACAGCTGCTGGATCCGCGGCTCGTGCTCGACGGGCGGGTGCGCGTAGTCGGCGCTGTAAGGGCCCTCGAACGGGTCCTCGCCGTGCCGGCCATGGACCCGGTAGAGGTGCTCGGCCTGCGTGTAGTAGGGCTCGAGATCCCCGTAGTCGATCGGCCACGCGGGCGAGATCCCGTCGTGGTGCTTGAGCTCGCCGAAGTCCTCGGGGCGCAGCCGGAAGAGGGCAGCGCCGTAGAACTTCGTGTTACCGCCGACGTAGTAGTTCACCTCGGGTTGGAACGCGTTGTGGTGCTGGTCGTACCAGGACTCCGGGGGCAGGTACTTGCCCCGGACGAACACCGCGCTTGAGTCCCAGTTGTCGCGTTCGCGCGGCAGGTAGCCGCCGCGCTCCAGCAGCAGCACACGCTTGCCGGCGGGAGCCAGGCGGTGGGCGATGGTCCCGCCGCCGGCACCGCTGCCGATGACGATGACGTCGTAGTGGTCGTCGCTCATCCGCTCAGCCCATCGAGTTGTCGTCGGCACTGGGGGAAACGGTCTGCGTGGCCAGCCGTGCGCCGTGCTCGCGCCAACCCTGGGCGCCCGCGGCAGCGGCGGTCTTCGCCTGGGCGAGCCGGCGGCGGGCGGTCACGGACGGTGGTTCCTCACGCTGCCGGACCCAGGCCCGGGCCGCGCCGATCACGGCGACGGACGTCGCCAGCGCGCCCGCCATGGCGAGCACGGCGCCGACCGACATGAGAATGGCACCGCCGACGAGCAGGCCGCGGTTGATCTCGATCGTACGTTCGTCGGTCTTGGGTGACATGTCGTCCTCCCTGGAGTCCGTGCCTTCGGTGGACACCCGTCGCTGCGGTCGCCCGACGGGGCGGACAGCACCTATGCTTCGGCCCGCCCTGCGCAGGGGTCGTCATCCGGGGTGAATGACCCCGGGATGACCCGGCCGCGCCGCAGCCGGATGACCCGCTGCATGAGGAGCGCCTCCTCCTCCCGGTGCGTGATCAGGAGCACCGTCCGATCCGGGGCGGCCAGGACGTCCTGGATCAGCTCGGTCGCGGTCGGACGATCGACGTGCGCCGTCGGTTCGTCCAGGACCAGCACGGGAGCGTCGGCGAGCAGTGCCCGGGCCAGCGCCAGCCGGCGACGCTCACCGCCGGAGACCGCCGCGCCGTCCTCGCCGACGAGCGTGTCCGCCCCGTGCGGGATCCGCGCCGTCCAGTCGCCCAGCCGGGCCCGGCGCAGCGCGTCCTCGACGGCGGCGTCGTCGGCGTCCGGGCGGGCGAGCCGGACGTTCTCACGGATGGACGTCGCGAACAGGTGGGCGTCCTGCCCGTCCAGACAGATGCGCCGCCGCACGTCGCGCTGCGCGAGCTCGCGGACGTCCGTGCCCGCGAGGAGCACGCCGCCGTCGTCCGGGTCGAGGAAGCGGACCATCAGCTCCGCCAGCGTCGTCTTGCCGGAACCGGACCTCCCGACGAGGGCCACCCGGTCGCCGGGGGAGAGGGTGAGGTCGACGCCACGCAGGCCCCAGCCGTCCGCGTCCTCCGGGCGCACGCCGATCCCCTGCAGGACGACGGGTCCCTGCCCGGGGGGTGGCGCCGCCCGGACGGGATCGCGCACCAGCGGCGGCCGGGTGCTGATCTGCAGGACCCGGCGCGCCGACTCCAGCGTGGCGCGCAGCGTGAGCGCCGCCGGCGGGAGCGGGGCGACGGCCTCGAACGCGGCCGCGGCGAGCAGGGTGAGGGCCGCGACGAGGACCCGGTCGAGCCGGTGTTCGGCGGTCGCCCGGACGCAGACGGCGAGAACGCCCGCCGCCGTCAGACCCGCGACGAGCACCGAGAGGCCCTCGACGACCCCGCCGGCGAGGGCGTCCCGGCGGCCGAGGCGCGTCAGCTCGGCATCGAGCCGCTCGATCCGTGCGACGGCGGCGCCGTCCGCCCCGAGCACGACGAGTTCGGGCGCACCGCGGACGAACTCGACGAGGTCGGCGGTGAGCTCGGCGCGCACGGCGGCGCGGCGGCGGGCGATGGACCCGCCGAGGGCGGCGGCCAGCATCGGCACGACGACGCCGCCGACGACGAGCCCGGCCGCGAGCACGACTCCCGCGGCCGGCAACAGCACCGTGGCGACCGCCACCGACACCGCACCGCTGGTCAGCGCGACCAGCGGCGGGATGACACCGCGCAGGTAGAGGTCCTGCACCGCGTCGACGTCGCCCACGAGCCGCGTGAGCAGGTCCCCGTCGCGGTGTGCACCGGAGCGCTCCGGCAGGCGGCGGGCGAGGGACCGCACAGTCGCCGCGCGCGTCCCGGCCAGCGACCGCAGGGCGAGGTCGTGGGACACCAGCCGGTGGGCGTACCGGGCGAGCGGGCGGGAGATGCCGAAGGCGCGGACGCCGACGATCGCCACCGTGAGCGAGAGCACGGGTGGCTGCTCCGCGCAGCGCGAGATGAGGTATCCGGCGAGGGTCATCGAGACCGACGCCGGTGAGGACCGCGACCGCGCCCAGCGCCACCGCGGACGCGAGTCGCCACAATGGGGGCCGGGTCAGCCCGAGCAGGCCGCGGAGCGTGCTCACGAGCCGCCGCTGCCGTCGCCGGCACGACCCCGACCGCGGGCAGCTCGACGCTCCGGTATGCGACCGTGAGCAGCTGGGGGTCGTGCTCGAGAACGAGAACCGCGCGACCCGGCGCGACCTGGGCGATCGCGCGGGCGACGACGGCCGCCGACTCGGCGTCGAGGTGGGCGAAGGGTTCGTCGAGGACCAGCAGCGCCGGCTCGGCGAGGAGCGCTCTCGCCAGCGCGATGCGGCGCTCCTCGCCGGCCGAGAGCCCGCGAGCGCCGGGCCCGATGACGGCGTCGTAGCCCCGCCGGAGTTCCGCGACGACCTCCCCGACGCCGGCCAGCTCCGCCGCCGCCTCGACGCGCTCCACCGACGCGCCCGGATCGCCGAGCGCGATGTTCTCGCGGACGGTGCCGCGGAACATCGTCGGCCGCTGCGGCAGCCACCCGATCTGGCGACGCCAGGCCCGAAGGTCGAGCGTCGCGAGGTCGCGGCCGTCGACGAGGACGCACCCGGCGTCCGGGCGCCGCAGGCCGAGGAGCAGCGCCGCGGCCGTGCTCTTGCCGGCCCCGCTCGGCCCGGTCAGGACGACGACCTCGTCGCGCCACAGCTCCAGATCGACCTCGTGCAGCACCGGCCCACCGCGGTCGGGGTGCTCCACCGTGACGCCGGCGAGCTGCGACCCGCTGCCAGCTGCCCGGAAGACCCGCGCCCGACGGGGTTTGCGACTCGGGGCCGAGAACGTCGAGGATGCGCCCGGCGGCGGCCAGGCCGTCGGTGCTGGCGTGGAAGAGCGTTCCCAGCGCGCGCAGCGGTGCGTACAGCTCAGGGGTCAGCAGCAGGACGACCAGGCCCGCGCGCAGGGTCAGCCCGCCGCCGATGAGCCGGACGCCGACCGTCACCGCGACCAGCGCGGTGCCGAGGGTCGCCGCCAGGTCGAGCACCGCCCCCGAGAGGAACGACAGGCGCAGCACCTGCATCGTGCCCAGCCGGTAGCGCTCGCCGCTCTCGGCGACGAGCTCGGCCTGGGCGTCCGCGCGGTTGTAGGCCCGCAGCGTGGGGAGGCCGCGGACGACGTCGAGCACGTGGTCGGACAGGAGCGCCAGCGCTTGCCACCGCTCCCGGGCTCGGGCCCCCGCCGTGCTGCCGACGAGCGCCAGGAAGACGGGGATGACCGGCAGCGTGACCACCATGATCGCCGCGGACGGGGGGTCGACCACCACCGCGGTGGCGAGTACCGCGATCGGCACCAGAACCGACAGCACGACCTGCGGCAGGTAGCGGGCGAGGTAGACCTCGAGCGCGTCGACCCCGGCGACCGCCGCGGTGGCGATCTCCCCGCTGCCGGCCTCGTCCTGCGCGCTGCCGTTCAGCCGGGAGCGCACGAGCGCCAGCCGCAGGTCGGACATGACCCGGGCCGCCGCCCGGCGTCCGATCGTCTCGGTGGCTCCGGAGAGCACCGCCCGCACCGCCACGACGACGGCGAGGGCGGCGAGCAGGGGTGTGAACTCGCCGGGCGGCCGGCCGGTCGAACGCGGCCGCGACCAGGCCGGCCACGATGAGGGCCTGGGCGATGAGGAGGATCGTTCCTGCCAGACCCACGGCGACGTCGACGCCCAGCGCGACGCGGATCGGCTTCGCTCGCCCCAGCAGCCGTCGGTCGAGCGCGGGCAACCTCTCAGCGCCCGTTCACTGTCCGGCGGCCGGGGCGGCGCGGTGCTGCCGGGGACCCGGGCTGGCCCGGGACCGGCGGGCCGGCGTCGGCCGGCAGGAGCCGGCGCCGGAAGACGTAGTACGTCCAGCCCTGGTAGACGAGCACGAGCGGGAAGAACACCGCCGCGACGACGGTCATGACGGTGAGCGCGTAGGAGGACGAGGCCGTGTTCTGCACGGTCAGGTCGAACTGGGACCCGCTGCTGGAGACCATGACCCGCGGGTAGAGGCTGAGGAAGATCATCGAGACGGTCGCCGCCATGGCCAGGGTGGTCGAGGTGAAGGCCCAGCCCTCCTGCCCGCGGCGGACGAGCAGAGCCGTTGCCGCTGCCGCCAGCATGCCGGCCGCGGGAACGAGGCCCGGGATGACGCCCCGGCCGGCGACGTTCTCGGTCCAGAAGACGAGGACGAGCACGGCGAGGGCAGCGAGCGGTGCGCTCTGCTGCGCGACGGTTCGTGCCCGGTCGCGGACGTCGCCGTCCACCTTGAGCGCGAGGAACGTCGCGCCATGCGTGACGCACAGGGGGACCAGGGTGACGCCGACGAAGAGGCTGTAGGGGTTGACCAGGTCGAGCAGGCAGCCGGTGAAGTTCTCCTGCGCGTCGATCGGCACCCCGCGGACGAGGTCGCCGAGGGCGACACCGATCAGGAAGGGGGCGACGAAGCTGCCGAGGGTCGTCAGCAGGCTCCAGGTGCCCCGCCACCGCGCCGACTCCCGCTTGTCCCGGTACTCGAAGGAGACCCCGCGGACGATGAGCGCGACGAGCAGCAGGACCAGCGGCAGGTAGAAGCCGGAGAACAGCGTCGCGTACCAGCTGGGGAAGGCGGCGAACATCGCGGCGGCCGGCGACGATGAGCCAGACCTCGTTGCCGTCCCACAGCGGGCCGATCGAGTCGAGTGCGAGCTGGCGCTCCTCGTCGGTGCGGCCGAGGCGCGGCGTGCAGCATGCCGACGCCGAAGTCGAAGCCCTCAAGGACGAAGAACCCGGTCCAAAGAGGGCCACGAGGACGAACCAGACGACGGCAAGGCCCATGTCTGCCCCTTCAGTACGTCATCGCGCGCACGCGCGTGTCGGGTGACGGCTCGGCGGCGGGCTCGTCGGGTTCGGGGCCCCGGCGGGTGTAGCGCACCATGAGCCCCCACGCCACCACCGCGAGCACCGCGTAGAGCAGGAGGAAGGTGACGATGCTGGTCACGACCCACGCAGGTGTCGACGGTCGGCGAGACGCCGTTGGCGGTCCTCATCAGGCCCTGCACGATCCACGGCTGCCGGCCGTTCTCGGTGAGCATCCAGCCGGCGGTGTTGATGACGAACGGCAGCGCGGCGACCCAGACGCCGATCCGGAGGAACCAGCCCGACCTCGTCAGTGTGCCGCGCCAGATCCGCCAGCACCCCCAGAGCGCGAAGAGGAAGACGAGGGACGGCGGTGTAGGCCATGACGCGCATGGACCAGTACTGGACGAAGACGTTCGGGCACGTAGTCGCCGGAGCCGTACTGCTGCTGGTACTGCGCGTTGACCTCGTTGAGGCCCTCGACCTGGCCGTTCCAGGAGTTCGTGGCGAGCAGGGAGAGCAGGTGCGGGATCTGGATGATCTTCGTGGGCGTCTCGTCGCGGTTGCCGCCGCCGATCTGGAACACCGAGAACGAGCAGGGCTGGCAGGTCTCCCACTGCGCCTCGGACGCCGCGATCTTCATCGGCTGGTACCTGTCCTCGACGACACCGAGGAGGCTGCCGACGGTCATCCCGAGGATGGCGGCCGGCAGCAGGACGACGAGCGCCAGCCGGGCGGAGCGGGCGAAGAGGTCGGTCTCCGAGCCACGGCGCAGGTGCCAGATCGAGACGGCCAGCATCACCACGGAACCGGTGACGAGGGCCGCGAGCAGCACGTGGGCGTATCCCCAGAGGAACACCGGATTCGTCAGCACCGCCCAGATGTTGTTCGAGCTGCGCCTTGCCGTTGTTCAGCTCGTAGCCCACGGGGTGCTGCATCCACGAGTTCGCGGCCATGATGAACGCGGCGGAGAGCATCGCGCCGACCGCCACCATCCAGATGGTGAACAGGTGGATGCGGGGCGACAGCCGGCCCCAGCCGAAGAGCCACAGCCCGAGGAAGGTCGACTCGAGGAAGAACGCGGCCAGCCCTTCGATCGCCAGCGGTGCCCCGAAGACGTCACCGACGAAGCGCGAGTACGCCGCCCAGTCCATGCCGAACTGGAACTCCTGCACCAGGCCCGTGACCACGCCCACCGCGATGTTGATCACCAGCAGGGTCCCGAAGAACCGGGTGAGCCTGAGATAGGCGCGGTCCCCGCGCTTGTACCAGGCGGTCTGGAGGACGGCGGTGAGCAGGCTGAGCCCGATCGTCACCGGGACGAACAAGAAGTGGTAGATGCTCGTCATGGCGAACTGGAGTCGTGCCAGGTCCAGGGTGGACATCGCGCTCCCGTCGGTGTCGATGGCGCGCCCGTCGACGCAGTCCCGCGCCAGTGGACGGTGGCCACGACACCAGTCGCGGCGGGTGGCGACATCACCCCGAGGGAGTGACCCTCGATGCGGCCCTCCTTCCCACCCGCAGCGCGCGTGCGTAGGGTCGTGACAGGTGTCAAGACACCACGCGGTGTCGTCACATCGCCGGATCCGGGGGGAGGGGAGCGGGCATGACGGGAACCGACGTGGTCCTCCCACCCCTGCAGCGGCGCGGGACCGTGCGCCGGGTCACGCTCCTGGCCCGCCTCGAGGCCGCCCCGGCCGGATCGCTCGTCCTGCTCGTGGCCCCCGGTGGGTACGGCAAGACCACGGTCCTGAGCCAGTGGGTGGCGCGGGAGGGCGCCGTGAGCGCCTGGGTCAGGGCCGACGCCGGCGACGACGACCCGGCTCGCCTGGCCGGGCACATCGCGGCGGCGCTCCGGAGCGGCCCGGCCGCCGACATCCGGACCTCCGACCGGCCCGCCCGTCCCACGGCCGGGTCGCGACTCGACCCGGCCGACCTGCTGGCGGCCGTCAGGGTCCTGCGCCGGGGCCGTCGCCCGGTCGTCGTCGTGATCGACGACCTGCACGAGGTCACGTCGCGGGCGTCGCTCGCGCTGCTGCGGGCGCTGCTCGACGAGGGCGGGCCGGCGGTCAGGGTGGCCGCCGCCGGGCGCACCCGCCCCGATGTGGTCGTGCCGGACCTCGTCGCGGCCGGCCGCTGCCTCGAGCTGGGTCCGGCCGACCTCGCCTTCTCGGAGGGCGAGACGCGCCAGGTCTTCGTGTCCGCCCACCAGTCGGTGACGCCGGACGTCGCCCGCGCCGTCGTGGAGCGCACGGAGGGCTGGCCGGCGGGTGTCTACCTCGCCGCCCTCGCCTCGAGGCAGGGGCCGGGCGGTGCCGGGTCGGCCACCCGCCCCGGCCTCATCTCGGGCGACGACGTCTACCTCGCCGACCACTTCAGGGCCGAGGTGCTCGCCGCCGAGGCGCCCGACAATGTGCGGTTCCTGCTGCGGACCGCCGTCCTCGACCGCATGTCCGCGCCCCTGTGCGACGCCGTGCTCGGCGCGACCGGCTCCGGCAGCCGCCTGCTCGACGCGGCACGCCGCAACCTCTTCGTCGTCCCCGTCGGCCCCGGCAACGACCGGCACGGCCCCTGGTTCCGGTACCACAGGCTGTTCCGGGAGATGTTGCTCGCCGAGCTGCGGCTGCGTGAGCCCGGAGCGGAGCCCGAGCTGCACCGCAGGGCCGCGGGCTGGTTCGAGTCCGAGGGCCTGCCCGACGGGGCGATCCCGCATGCCCTCGCGAGCGGGGACCGGCTGCGGGCCGCGCGGCTCGTCGACCTGCGGGCACGGCAGGCCTTCGACGAGGGGCGGCGCACGACCGTGCTCGGCTGGCTCGGCCGGCTGGACGACGCCGCGCTCGCCGCGTACCCGCCGTTGGGCGTCACCGCGGGCTGGATCTGGGCGCTGAGCGGGCAGCCGGTCCGGGCGCAGAGCGCTCTTCGCGTGGCTCGAGCTGCGGACCCCGCCACTCCTCTGCCGGGCGGAGGCACGCTGGAGCCGGCCACCGCCCTGCTCGCCGCGTTCGTCGCCCCGTTGGGTGTGGAACGGATGGTTCACGACGCCCGGCGCGCCGTCGAGCTGGCACCCGCCGGGGCGCCGCAGCGGCCGCAGGCGCTCGCCCTGCTCGGGGTGGCACACCTGCTGACCGGGCACCCCGACCTCGCGGCTCCCGAACTGGCCGAGGCGGCGGCGCTCGGAGCCGCGCAGCAGCCGCGCACGGCCGCCTTCGCGCGCGCCGAGCTGGCCCTCCTGACGCTGTCGGCGGGGGAGGAGACCGCGGACGCCGACATCGCGGCGTCCCTGGCCCTGCTGGAGGTGGCCGGCGTGGAGGGTGACGTCGAGGCCGTCCTGGCGCATGCGGTTGCGGCGTGGAGGGCGGCACGGGTGGGTGACCTGACGAGCATGGGGCGCCACGTCGACAGGGTGGACCAGATCACCGCGGACGCCTCACCCGCCGCAGTGCCCTGGTTCGGCGCGCACGTCAGCATCGTGCTCGGACGGGCCGCCCTCGAGGCCGGCGACCCGCTCGCCGCCAGGGTCCGGCTCGAGGAGGCGCGCGGGTGCCTCGGGCATCTCCTGACCGAGGGTGCGCTGCGGGCCCAGGTGGACGAGCTCGCCGACCTGCTCGCCCGGAGCGCGGCCGGCGCGGTCGCCCCCGTCGCGCAGGCCGGTCCGGCGGCCCTGACCGCGGCGGAGGTCCGGGTGCTCCGGCTCCTGCCGACCCACCTGTCGCTGGCGGAGATCGCCGACGAGCTGAACATCTCCCGGAACACCGTCAAGACGCAGGTCGCCGCGACCTATCGCAAGCTCCAGGCCGGCACGCGCGCGGAGGCGGTCCGGCGGGGCCGCGAGCTCAGCCTGCTCACGTGAGGGGAGGGGTGCGCGGCGATGCCGGCACTGACCGCCATCGGGTACCGCGACGAGACCGGACACCTGTCGCCCTCTGAGCGGGCAGCGCTCGGCCGGGCCGCGCGCGGTCGCACCCGCCGCTCCGCCCACGAGGACGTCGGGGACGTGTCCGGGAGGGGCCATCCGCTCGCGCTCCTCGAGGCGCAGGCGGCCACGCGCGTGCCCGAGCTCGTGCCGATCCGCTACGGCCGCATGGCGAGCTCGGCGTTCGCCTACTACCGGGGGGCCGCCCTCCCGATGGCGGCCGACCTCGCTCGCACGCCCGTCTCCGGCATGGTGGTCCAGGCGTGCGGGGATGCGCACCTGCTCAACTTCGGGCTCTACAACACGCCCGAGCGCTCGCTCGTCTTCGACATCGACGACTTCGACGAGACGCTGCCGGGCCCCTGGGAGTGGGACGTCAAGCGCCTCGCGGCGAGTCTCGTGATCGCCGGGCGCGGGCGGGCGTTCACCCGGAAGCAGCGTGCGGCGGCGGTCCTCGCGGCGGTGCGCACCTACCGCACGGCGATGGCGGAGTTCGCCGGCCGGCGGACGATCGACGTGTGGTACGCCCGCCTCGGCGCCGACGAGCTGGCACGGCGCGCCCAGGAGATCGGGACGACGCACAAGGGGGCCGCCGTCGCCCGTACCGGCCGTCAGCAGATGGCCAGGGCCGCGACGCGGACGAATCTCCAGGCGGTCTCAGCGCTGACCCGCGTCGTCGACGGCCGGCTCCGGTTCGTCGACCGCCCCCCGCTCGTCGAACCCCTCGGGAACCTCCTGCCCGACGACGAGCACGAGCGCCTGCAGGACTGGCTCAGGGGCGTCCTGACGGGCTACCTCGCGAGCCTCCCCACCGAGCGACGGCGGCTGATGGCGCAATACCGGATCGTGGACGCGGCCCGCAAGGTGGTGGGGGTCGGGAGCGTCGGCACGTTGTGCTGGATCGTCCTGCTCACGGGCCGCGACACCGACGACCCGCTGATCCTGCAGGCGAAGGAGGCACAGCGATCCGTGCTGGAGGCCTACCTCGAGCCGTCGGCGTTCGCCAACGACGGCGAACGGGTGGTGACCGGCCAGCGCCTCATGCAGGCCGCCAGCGACATCGTCCTGGGGTGGCTCCGAGCCGCCGGCACGGACGGCGTGGCGCGGGACTTCTACGTGCGCCAGCTGCGTGACGGAAAGGGGTCGGTGGACATCACCAAGGTGACTCCCGCAGGTCTGGAGGCCTACGCCGAGATCTGCGGCTGGACCCTCGCCCGCGCCCATGCCAGGTCCGGCGACCGGATCGCGATCGCGGCCTACCTGGGGTCCTCCGACGTCTTCGACCAGGCGGTGCTGCGGTTCGCGGAGGCGTACGCCGACCGCAACGAGCGCGACCACGCGGACCTCGTCGCGGCCGTCGCCGAGGGCCGGGTGCGGGCGACGTCCGGCGTCTAGCCGGGGGACTCAGCGGAGGGCCAACCCCAGCTCCCGCGCCCGGCTGACCGCCTCCCCGCGGGAGGACGCCCGGAGCTTGCGGTAGATGGACGTCGTCTCGGACTTGACCGTGGCCCGCGACACGTGCAGCCTCTCGCCGATCTCGCCGAGCGAGAGGTGGGTGGCCAGCAGGGGCAGCAGCCGGAGCTCGGCAGCTGTCAGCGAGGAGGCGCCGACGGGGTCCGCGGCCACGCGGTCCAGGGTGTGCCGCAGGGCGCGGGCCTCGTCGTGGAGCGCGCCGAGCCGCGGGTGTTCCGCGAGGATCTCCTCGGCCTGGCCCGCCGCCTCCTGGGCGCCCGCGGCGTCGCCGAGACCCAGGTAGACGCGGGCCAGCACGAGCAGCGCCTGGACCGGCGCGACGGGGATCGAGGGAACGAGCAGGGGCCGGAGCCGGGCGCAGTTGCCCGCGTGCAGCCGCGCAACCCGGACGTCGCCGCGGCCGAGTGCCGCCCGGGCGCTCCAGGCGTAGACCAGGGCGCTCGTCCAGTAGTGCTCGAAGCCACCGGTCTCGACGATGGTCAGCGCCTGCGCCGCGAGGTTGTCGACCTGGCCGATGTCGTTGCGGCGGTCGGCGACGATGCAACGCTCGGCCAGGATCATCGCGGCCAGGGGCAGCGCTCCGGCGCGTTCGGCGTCCTCACGCGCCAGCGCGAGGATCGGATCGGCCTCGTCGAGATCGTCCTGAAGGAGGTGCGACATGCCCTCGGTGAAGAGCATGGTCGCGCGGTACGGGCTCGACGGTGCGAGTCCGGCCAGGCTCGCCCGGGCGTCCGCCCGCATCGCCTCGAGCCCGTCCCGGGCGAGGATCGCGCGCAGGTAGGCGAGCAGTGCTCCCGTCGTGTTGCCGTCGGGCAGCACCACCTCGGGCGGCGCCGAGCGCGCCGCCTCGGCCCACGCCTCGGCCTCGCCGACGCGGCCCAGGAGCGCGAAGATCAAGGCGCCGTGGACGGCGATCCCCGGGTACAGCTGCAGCCCGCTCTCGCGGTCGAACCAGGTCACCCAGCGCAGCACGGTGTCGGCGCGGCCGCTCGCCCAGGTCGGCTGCATGTGCTCGAGCACCAAGCGGGCGACGACGTCTGCGTCCCCGGCCGCCTGCGCGTGCTCGATCGCCTCGTCAGCGAGGCCGTGTGCCTCGAACCAGGCGGCGGCCCGGGCGTGCAGCTGCGGTACGAGGCCCGGCTCCCGGCGGAGCAGCTCCTCGGTGAGCACCTCCCGCAACAGGTGGTGGTAGCGGTACCACTCGCGCCTGCGGTCGAGCGGGACGACGAGCAGGTTGCGGCGCTCGAGTTGCTCCAGCATCCGGCCCGACCCCGTGCTCTCGACGGTGGCGTCGCCAAGGTCTCCGCACAGGCGTGCGAGGACGGAGGACCGGGTGAGGAAGGTCAGCTCCGCCCCGGAGAGCTGCTCGAGCACCTCTTCGCGCAGGTAGCGCTTGACGTCGCCGTCGTCCCCGGCGGGGCGACCGGCGATCGAGCGCCACGCGTGGGTCTTGATCGCCAGTGCGGCGATGTAGAGGGCGACGGGCCACCCCTCGGTGCTGTCGAGCAGGTCGCCGAGGGAGCCGGCGTCCGGGGCGGCCCCCGTACCGCGCAGCAACTGCCGGGCCTCGTCAGGGGCCATCGCGAGGTCACGCACGCCGAGTTCCAGGACATCCCCCTGCAGGCGCAGGCGGGGCAGGGGCAGGGGCAGGGGGAGCCGCGAGGCCATGGCGATCTGCCAACCCGCGGGCAGTCGCAGGGCGACCTCGGCCAGCATGTCGTGGCACTCGCGGTTCGTGATCGCCTCGACGTGGTCGAGAACCAGCACCGCAGTTGGTGCCTCGCGCCGTACTGCGTCCATGAGCCCCGGGACGGCGGCCACTCCGGCGCCCTGGACCAGGCGTTCGAGCCGACCCGGATCGATCGCCCCGAGGCGCTCCAGCGCGGCTCCCAGGCAGCCCATGAGCACGGCGGGATCGTTGTCGCCCTCGTCGCACGACAGCCACGCGCTATCGGGGTCCTTCGTCGCCGCCCATTGCGCGAGCACGGTGGACTTGCCGTAGCCGGCGGGCGCGACCACGGCGACGACCGGCACGGCACCGGCTGCAGCGATCGTGGCCAGGACGCGCGGACGCGGCGTGACGCCGGGCCGGGGATGGGGCCGCTCGAGCTTGGACTCCCGCAGGCCGATCGAAAGGGGACGACCTCTTCGCGGCGACGCCGCCTGCGCCCTCCTCGTCGTCGTCCCCACCACCAGCGAATCTAACCCGGCGGGTCATCCCCCGACAACGCCGATTCTTGGGGGGTGCGACCAAGCTACTCCGCCGCGGGTGAGGACGCCGTCACCAGCGGGGACCAGCCTGACAGTGCGGGACCCGGCCGCGGAGGAGGGAGCCACCCGGATGCTGCTCGTTCGGGTGGTGAGCCCGCCGGCGGCCACCGGCGAGCTCACCACCTGGCTGGCGGGCGAGGAGGGCGTGGCGAACCTCGTCGTCCAACCCGGTGCCGCTCGCCACCCCGACGGTGACGGGGTGCAGTTCGTCGTCCGTGAGGGCTCCGCGAACGCGGTGCTCGCCCGGCTGCGCGGCATGGGTCTCGACGCCGACGGCCCCATCTGCGTCGACCACGTGGACGCCACCCTGTCCGACTCCGCCGTACGCGGTTCAGGGCCGGGTGCCCTGAGCCGCGAGCGGGAGCCGGTGTGGGAGCTGGTGGAGGCGACGATCCGGGCCGGCGCGGAGTACGCCCCCAGCTTCTACGTCCTGCTCACCATCGCGGGCCTCATCGGTGCCGTCGGCATCCTCACCAACTCGCAGATCCTCGTCGTCGGGGCCATGGTCGTGGGCCCGGAGTACGGCGCGATCATCGCCGTGGCTCTCGCGATGGGTCGCCGCGACCCGGCGTCCGTGCGCGCCGGACTGCTGGCCCTGTTCTGGGGGTTCCTTGCGGCGGTGCTCGTGACCAGCCTCTTCGCGGTCGCCGTCCGCGCCTCGGGCGGAACGCCGGTGGCGTTCCGGCTGGGGCTACGCCCGGTCAGCGCGCTGATCGGCACACCGAACCTCTTCTCCGTCGTCGTCGCTACGCTGGCAGGGATCGTCGGAGTGGTGTCGCTCACTGAGTCGCGTGTCAGCGCGCTGATCGGTGTCTTCATCTCCGTCACCACCATCCCGGCGGCCGCGGACATGGGGATCTCGCTGGCCTACGGGAACTGGCACGAGGCCGGCGCCTCGACCCTGCAGCTCCTGCTCAACGTGGGCATTCTGCTGCTGGTCGGAGCCGCCGGGCTGGCCCTGCAGCGGCGCATCTGGACGCGGCACGCGGCATGAAGGGGTGAGCTGGCAGTCATCCCTCCCGGACGATGCCGGGGGAGGTAGTGGGCAGCAGCGTGATCGCGTGGCCACCGCCAAGGAGTCGACCGTCGTGTACGCCGCCGGGCTGGTCCAGGGGATCGCCCTGGTCACGTTCCCGGCCGCGGGCACGGTCTTCACCAGTCCCGACGGGTACGACCTCTCCAGCACCCGCTACGGATTGATGTTCCTGCCCCAGGTCCTGACTGCGGTGCTCGCGTCGCTGCTCGGGGGTGGACTGGCGCGAAGAGTGGGCACGAGGACCGTGTACCTGGCCGGGCTCGTGGCCGATCTGGTCTCGATGACACTGCTCGTGCTCAGCCAGGTGGTCCTCGACCATCACGGCCCCGCCTACGCGCTCCTGCTCCTGGCGACCGCCTTCCTCGGGGTGGGCTTCGGCCTGGTCGTCCCCACGCTCAACACGCTCACCGCGGTGTTCCACCCCGACCAGGTGGACCGCTCGGTGCTCGTCCTCAACGCCCTGCTCGGGCTCGGGACCACGCTCGCGCCCGTCTTCGTCGCGATCTTCGTGGGGCTCGGCTTCTGGTGGGGGCTGCCGGTGCTCGCCGTCGTCCTCATCGCCGTGCTGCTCGTGGTCAGCCTCCCCCTGCCGCTGCACGCGGGCGCCCGGGCCGCTGCCGGCTCCGGCGCCGGCGTCAGGGCGCCGATACCGGCCCGCTTCTGGGTGTTCGCCGCCTTCGCATTGCTCTACGGCGTGTGCGAGACCATGAACGGCAACTGGGCCCAGATCGAGATGACCCGCCAGATCGGCGCCTCCGCGACCGTCGCGTCGCTGGCGCTGACGGTCTTCTGGGGCATGGTCACGGTCGGCCGTGTGCTGTTCGCCGCCGTGCAGCGCGCCGTGCCGCCCACGGTGACCTACCGCGTGCTGCCGTTCGTGCTCGCCCTCGGGCTGCTCGTCGTGGCGCTCCTGCCGCACGGGGCGCAAGGCACGGCCCTGCTCGCGTTCGGCCTTGCGGGACTGGGCTGCTCGGCCCTGCTGCCGCTGACCGTGAGCTTCGCCCAGGAGCAGCTCCCCGCCTTGGCGGGCGCGGTGTCGGGGGGCGTGATCGCCTTCTACCAGATCGGGTACGGGATCGCGGCCTTCGGCTCGGGGCCGTTGCAGGACGCCGGCGTCGGCCTGCCCGCGCTCTTCGGCGCCACCGCTGTCGTGGCGCTCGTGCTGGCGGGGCTCGCGGGCGTCCTGGCGACCCGAGAGCCGGCCCCGGCGCCCGCGCCCGCCTGACCTCCCCGAGTCCCTCTGCTGGAGGGATGAGATGTGTGACCACGGCCTCACCCTCACCCCTTTGGTAGGAGGCGCCCGCATGCGGCGTGCCCGAGCGTGCGACTAAGGAGATCCGCTCCGTGCGCCGACGCCGAGCCCTCGTGACCGCGCTCGAGCCGGCGTGACGACCAGGAGGGACAGCCATGGCGACGGTGGCACCGGCGGCGCAAGAGCCGATCAGGAGTACGGTCCCGGCCCGTCTCGACCGCCTCGGGTGGTCGCCCTTCCATACCAGGATGGTCGCCGGGCTGGGGGCCGCCTGGATCCTCGACGGCCTCCAGATCACCATCGCCAGTTCGGTGACCGGCGTCCTCTCCAGCCCCCAGACCCTCGGCATGACGCCGACCGAGATCGGCCTGATCGCTTCGGTCTACCTGGTCGGCGAGATGGTCGGGGCGCTGTTCTTCGGCCGGCTGTCCGACCAGCTCGGCCGCCGCGGCTGCTGATCGTGACGCTGCTCCTCTACCTGCTCGGCACGGGGCTCGCCGCGTTCGTGACCGGGCACCACACGGGCTGGCTGCTCTTCTTCTACGCGACCCGCTTCGATCGCCGGGGCATGGGCATCGGCGGCCAGTACGCGGCGATCAACTCGGCCGTCGACGAGATGATGCCGTCGAAGTACCGGGGCCGGGTCGACATCTGGATCAACGGCTCCTACTGGGCGGGCGCGATCCTCGGCTCGTTCGCGTCGCTGATCTTCCTCAACGCCTTCGCGATCAACGTCGGCTGGCGGCTGGCCTTCCTGATGGGGCCCGTGCTCGCGCTGGTCGTCATCGTCGTCGCCCGGACCCTGCCGGAGAGCCCCCGCTGGCTGATGACCCACGGGCGCATGGAGGAGGCCGAGGCGAGCTGCTGAAGATCGAGGAGGCCGCCCGGCGGTCGGGCCAGACCCTCGAGGCGGTCGACGACAGGCCGCCATCGAGCTGGTCCCCGAGAAGCGGTACGGCTACCTGGTGTTCCTGCGGCTGGCGTTCCGCGAGTACCCGAAGCGGGCGATCCTCGGGGCGACGCTGATGATCACGCAGTCGTTCCTCTACAACGCGATCTTCTTCACCTACGCCCTGGTGCTCGCCAACTTCTACGGCGTGAGCGCGACGAAGGTGCCGCTCTACGGCCTGGCCTTCTCGATCGGCAACCTGCTCGGTCCGCTGATCCTGGCCCCGCTGTTCGACACCGTCGGCCGCAAGAAGATGATCTCCGGCACGTACCTGCTGTCGGGCGCTGCTGCTGGCCTCAGCGCCTGGCTGTTCGAGAGCGGACGACCTCAACGCGACTCACCCAGACGTTCGTGTGGGTGGTGATCTTCTTCTTCGCCTCGGCCGGGGCCAGCGCCGCGTACCTCACCGTGAGCGAGACCTGGCCGATCGAGATCCGGGCCGAGGCGATCGCGGTGTTCTTCGCGATCGCCCAGATCTTCGGCGCGCTCGGGCCCGCTCTTCTACGGCGTCCTGATCGGCGACGGCTCCGAGCCGCACCGGCCTGTTCATCGGGCTACCTCGTCGGCGGCCTGATCATGATCGGTCGGCGGCGTCGTCGAGCTCCTCATCGGGATCAACGCCGAGGGCAAGTCGCTCGAGGCGGTCACCAAGCCGCTGACCGCGGTGCCTCGCCCCCGGGCAGCGGCCGATCCGCGGCCGATCCTGCCGCGAGCTGAGCGCTCGCACGAGGAGGGCGGTGCCTGCGACGCCGGCACCGCCACCCACGTACGGCCTAGGAAGCAGCGTCGACGGTGGAGGCTGCCGAAGCCGTCTCCGCCCACGTGGCCGGAACGTCCGCGCCTCCCTGGGGCGAGCGGCGGCGTCCGCTGGAGAAGAGCATCGGCAGCGGCGAGAGGCGTCCCGCGACGAGACCTTCGCCGATGGTGAAGGTCGGCGCGAGCTCGATCATGCGCCGCGACACATGGGAGAACGTCTGCGCGAGCAGGTCGATCGCCGCGGCGGAGTTGACCTTCATGAGCACGAGGTTCTCGCACTGCGCCAGGACCTCGGGGTGCAGCCGGTCGGGTCGCTGGGTGGAGAGGAAGAGGTACAGGCCGTACTTGCGCCCCTCCGCGGCGATCCGGATCGCGTGCTCGATGGCGAGTGCCTGCGCGCGGTCGGCCGGTTTGGCCGGGCAGACGTTGTGCGCCTCGTCGATCACGACGAGGACGGGTTCGCGGCGGTGCCGCCACTCCCAGAGCGCGGACAGGACCGAGGCGACGATGGCGGAGCGCTCGCGGGGGTGCGGTAGTTCGCCGATGTCGAGGATCGCCCCACGCCAGTCGGGCGGGAGCTGGTCGATGAGCGGGGTGTCGTCGACCTCCGCCCACACCGACCAGTCCGCGGCGGCGAGGTTGTCGATCCGCAGCGCGAGCCTGCGCGCCGGCTCCTCGAGCGGGTCGAGGCGCGCCCGGAGGTCCCGCAGCGAGTACTCGGTGTCCGGCATCGCTTGGGTGACCCGGCGGAGGCTGTCGTAGAGCTCGGCGTCCTCGATCGGGTCGAGCTCGAGCGCGAGGGCCTGCTGGTCCAGGGGCAGGCGACCGTACCGGATACGCAGGCGGTTCACACCGTGGTGGCGGAAGACCTTGACCCGGTCCGGCAGTTCGTCGGCCCGGCGCACCTCCTCGGCGCTGAGCCCGTCCCGGTCGATCTCTGTGACGTGCACGTAGTCCGAGTTCGGGTCGATGACGATGACCTTGAGGTCGGTCCGGAGGAGGAGCTGCTCGATCAGCAGTCCGAGGGTGTACGTCTTGCCCGAGCCGGACTGCCCGCAGAGGAACGTGTGCCTCGTGAACCCTGCGGCTGCGAGCTGCACGGCACCGAGGGCGTCGGGGCGGGCGGTGCCCAGGTCCAGACGCGCGGTCGTCCCCAGTCGCGACTCGAGCCACTGCCGCAGGACGGGAGCGGGCGCGGTGGCGACCTGGCCGCCGGCGAACGGTTCGGTGAGCGGACCGCTGCCGGCCAGGCTCGCCACCAGCTCACCGTCACCGAGGATCTGGACATCACGGACGTCGGCCGCGACGCCCCCCTGCCCGTCGGCGAGGACGGTGCGGCCGACCTGCCCCAGCAGGTCGCGCCCATCGGGCATCGTGACGACGACGGGCGTGCCGACGGTCGGGGCCTGGCCCAGTGGAGCGGTGAAGCTGAACCGGCCGTCGCCGAAGGACCAGGCCTGCGTCGAGGGGGGGGGTGGGGTCATCTCAGCGGCCCGGCGAGGTCATCTGGTCGATCACCGTGGTCACAGCGAGCACGAGGATCTCGTTCTCACCCGGCTGGATCTCGACACCGTACGTGTCCGCCACCCGGAACCAGCGCTTGGAGACCTCCGCCACGGGGCGCCCGTCCGCCTCGATCTTGTACTCGTGGTCGAGGAGGTTGCCCTGGACGTGCAGGTCCGCGCCGCCCGGGATCTCGACCGTCATGCGGTCGCGCAGCGGCGTGATCATCGCCTGCTTCACCCGGGCAACGGTTCGGCCGCCCGGGTCCTCGATCTCCATGGTGTCGCGGACCCGCATCATGCGCTCCTGGATCCGCAGCAGGGTTGCGCCGTGCGGGTCGTCGAAGTTCAGCGTCTCGCGGACACGGAGCGCCTTGCCGTCGACCTTGTAGGCGCGCCGGCCGTCGCCGTCCTCGATCCAGTAGTCGTCACCGATGGAGACCAGCTTCTGGCGCATCCGGTAGTGCACCGCCCGGCGCTCCTCGCGCCGGCCCTCGTGCCGTTCCTCGCGCCGCTCCTCGCGTCGTCCCCTGAAGACCATTATCCGCTCCTGTCGTGGTGGTGGTGTCTTCGCGGTGGTAGTCCGCCAGCAGCTGCTCCTCCTGCTCCTTGCGCGGGAACAGGAAGAACACGATCACGGCACCGACCAGCACCGCGACGATGCCGGCGGTGTACGCCCAGTCGGCACCGTCGAGGAACGAGGACTTCGCGCCGGCGATGATCTGCTGCGAGTACTGCGGGTACTGCTGCGCGACCTCCGCCGCGCTTGAGAACGACTTGGTGAGCTCGTTCTGCACGCTGGTCGTGACCTGCTGCCCGTTCGGCGCGGACGTGATCGCCACGCCCACCGCCGTGGCGTACCCGGCCGTCAGCAGCGCGCCGAAGACCGACTGCATGATCGCGCCGCCGAGGTCGCGCTGGAGGTCCGCCGTCCCCGACGCCATCCCGGCGCGCTGAACGGGGACGGAGCCGGTGAGGGAGTGGGAGGCGGGCGTGCCGGCCAGACCCACGCCGATGCCGATGAAGGCGTAGGCGAGCCCGACCTGCCAGTAGGAGCTGTTCTCCTTCCAGAGGAGCAGCATCCAGCCGAACGCGAGGAAGAGGAACGCGTACCCGAGGAGCAGGGTGAACCGGGCCCCGCGGGTCTCGATGAGCTTCGCCGAGCGCGGTGCCACCAGGATCATGAAGACGACGGCCGGCAGGAAGGCGGCGCCCGCCTGCAGCGTGGTGTAACCGAGCACGTTCTGCAGGTACTGCTGGCTGATGAACGCCGCGCCCATCAGCGAGCCGAACACGATGATCCCGGCGCAGGCGGCGACCCAGAACACCCGGCGGCCGGCGATGTGCAGGTCGTACAGCGGGTTGCGGGCAGCGCGCTGGCGCAGCACGAAGGCGATCAGCCCGACGACCGCGATGGCGGCCAGCGTCAGGGTCAGAGCGCCCTTGTTCGGCACCGGCGCGAAGTTGATGGCGAGGATCAGCGACCCGACGAGCGCGACGGAGAGGACGCCCCCGAGGTGGTCGACGCTCTCGGTCGTCTCGTTGACGTGGGCAGGGACGAAGAACCACGCAAGGGCCACGGCGATCACGGCGAGCGGCAGCGTGACGAGGAACACCGAGCCCCACCAGAAGTGCTCGAGCAGGAAGCCGGCGACCAGCGGCCCGAGAGCGGCGACGCCGCCGCCGATCGCCGACCAGAGTGCGATCGATCGCGTGCGGCCCGGGCCCGACCAGAGCGCGGCGATCAACGCCAGCGTCGTGGGGTAGGCCATGCCGGCCGAGAGCCCGCCCAGGATCCGCGCGAAGAAGAGCACGGTGTCCGACGGCGCGTACGCGGCGAGCAGGCAGGCCGGGACCGACAGCACCATCCCGAGGACGAGGAGGAGCTTGCGCCCGTACCGATCGCCGACCGCCCCCAGGTAGAGGACGGAGGCGGCCAGCCCGAGCGAGTAGCCCACGGCGATCAGGTCGAGTGCGGTCTGGGAGGAGTCGAACGCCCGCCCGATCGAGGGCAGCGCGACGTTCGCGACGGACAGGTTGAGGTTCGCCACGGCCGCGACCGCGATCAGCGACACGAGCACCAGACCGGCGCGTTCCGGCGCCTCGGCCGTCGGTGTGCGAGGCGCCGGGACGGCGGCCCGCCCCTGGGTTGCGTCGGTCATACGGTTCTCTCCTCCTGGGGTGCCGCAGCCGGCCTACGTGTGGGCGAACGGCTTGGGCTCGTCCTCGCCCGGCGGCCGGCCGTGCTTCTCGAGGTGGGCCACCACCTCGGCCAGGTCCGCGAGCAGCTTGTCGCCCAGGTCCACGCTGAAGCCCTCGCGCACCACCACCCGCAGGACGGCGAGGTCCTCGGCGTCCGCCGGCATCGTGTAGGCGGGCAGCTGCCAGCCGTACTGCCGCATCCGGTTCGAGACGTCGAAGACCGTGTACTTGCCCGGGTCGCGCATCGCGAAGGCGAACACCGGGATGTCGGTCCCGTCGCTGAGGAGCTCGAACGGGCCCATCTTCGCGACGGCGGTCGAGAGCGACACGGCGATGTCCCGCAGCGTCTCCATGATCCGGGCGTAGCCGGCGCGCCCCAGCCGGATGAAGTTGTAGTACTGGCCGACGATCTGGTTGCCGGGGCGGGAGAAGTTCAGCGTGAACGTGGGCATGTCGCCGCCCAGGTAGTTCACGTGGAAGACGAGGTCCTCGGGCAGGTCCTCCTGGTCGCGCCAGACGACGAACCCCACCCCGGGGTAGGTGAGCCCGTACTTGTGCCCCGAGACGTTGATGGACTTGACGATCGGCAGCCTGAAGTCCCACTCGAGGTCCGGCTGCAGGAACGGCGCGACGAAGCCGCCGCTGGCCGCGTCGACGTGCATGGGCACGTTCCAGCCGGTCTCGGCGTTGTGCGCGCTCAGCGCCTCGGCGATCTCCTTGATCGGCTCGTACTCGCCGGTGAACGTCGTCCCCAGGATGGCGACGACGGCGATCGTGTTCTCGTCGACGAACGGCAGGGTCGTCTCAGGCGTGATCGTGTACCGGTCGCGAGTGATGGGAACGTAGCGGGCCTCGACGTCCCAGTAGCGGCAGAACTTCTCCCAGACCACCTGCACGTTGCTGCCAAGCACCATGTTGGGGCGGTCCGTCGGGAGCCCCGCCGCACGCCGGCGCTCCCGCCACCGCCACTTCAGCGCGAGCCCCGCGAGCATGACCGCCTCGCTCGACCCGATGGTCGAGACGCCAACCGCCGTCTCGTGCGGCTGCGCGTGGAACAGATCGGCGACGATGTTGACACAGCGGCGTTCGATCTCCGCCGTCGCCGGGTACTCGTCCTTGTCGATCATGTTCTTGTCGAACGCCGCGGCCATGAGGCTCTCGGCCTGCGGTTCCATCCATGTAGTGACGAAGGTCGCAAGATTCAGCCTGGAGCTCCCGTCGAGCAGCAGCTCGTCGTGGATCAGGCGGAACGCCGAGTCGGGGAAGGTGCTGTCCTCGGGCATCCGGTTCTTGGGCACGGGCTTTCGCGCCAAGCGGCCGCCATACGCGACGGACATCAGCGCCTGCTCGGCGCGGGGGTCGTGGCTGACCTTGTGCATGGCGGCGCCCTCCGTCGGTGTGGACAGGTCGAGTCTTCGGGCCTGGGCCGCCACCCGGCTCATCCCTTCCGGAGGAGCCGGTCCCGCGGGGTGAGGGGCGTCAGGCCCGGGCCCGGAGTCCGTGACGGCCCGGGATGAGGACGCCGAGCACGAGCCCGACGAGCGAGAAGCCCAGGAGCACGCCCTGGGCGACGGCGAACGACCGCCCCTCCTGGGTCGTCGACGCCGCGGCGACGAGCACGGAGCCCACCAGCGCCGTGCCGAAGGACGAGCCCAGGTTCGACACGCTCCGCGAGAGCCCCGAGATGTCGCCCTGGTCGGCATCGGAGAAGCTCGACTGCACGATCGTCACCGACGACGTCAGCATCACGCCGACGCCGAGGCCCATGAGCAGCAGGCCGGGGACGAAGGTCCAGACGGCCGAGTCGGTGCGCACCAGGGCGAGCAACAGGCCCATGCCGACGGCGGTCACGAAGAAGCCCGCGACGACCAGCCACCGCTGCGGACGGCGGCCGGCCAGCCGCTCGGCGCCGGCGGAGGCGGCCAGGATGCCGATCGTGGCCGGGGTCAGCAGGAGGCCGGTCGAGATCGCGCTGAACCCGCGCACCTCCTGCAGGAACACCGAGATCGTGAAGAACGACCCCTGCAGCACGAGCCACTGGATCGTCTGCGTGCCCAGACCGAGGTTCGCCGTCCTGTTCTTGAAGAGCCGGGTGTGCAGCAGCGGTTCGCGGCCCGCGCGCTCGGCCGCCCGCAGGTGCAGGAAGAACCAGGCCAGGATGACGACGCCGATCAGCACGAAGATCCAGATGGGGGAGACGCCGCCCTGCGGGATCACGACGGTGCCGCCGATCGTGAAGTCCTGACGCGATGCGAGCCACCCGTACGACCGGGTGAGCAGGATGCCGAGCACGAGGAAGAAGAGGCCGGCCGCGGACAGGACCGCGCCGACGACGTCGAAGCGCGGGGCGGGCCTGTCCTGCGGCGGGTCGGTCAGCCCGCGCGCCAGCCAGATGATCGTCACGATCACGATCACCTGCAGGACGAACGAGGCGCGCCAGCCGAAGACCGTCGTGACGAACCCGCCGATGAGCGGACCCGCCGCCGCGCCGAGCCCGGCGGCGCCACTGATGACGCCGAAGTACCGGGCCCGGGTGGCGAGGTCGGAGAAGAGGACGGTGACCAGGATGTAGATCGGCGGGATCATGAGCGCCGAGCCGACGCCCTCGAGGATCGAGTAGCCGAAGGTCATGATCCCCAGCGAGGGGGCGAGTGCGGCGACGAGCGCGCCCACGCCGTAGACGGTCAGGCCGCCCATGAAACAGCGCTTGCGCCCCCAGACGTCGGTCAGCTTGCTGCCGGGGATCATGAGCGCGGCCATGGTCAGGGTGAACAGTGTGATCGCCGTCTGGAGGCCCTCGACGGTGGTGTTCAGGTCGTGGGCGATGTCGCTGATGGCCACGTTCATGTTCGTGGCCGCGTAGCTGGCGATGAACTGGGCGAGCGCGAGGGGGAGCACCAGGCGGCGCGCGACGGCACGCGACATTGCGGGTGGGTTCGCGCCGGGTGCGGTCGGGCCTACGTCGGCAGGCTGGGCGGGGGGCCTCGTCCGGGGGATGGGGCTGTCCGTCATGCCGCCAGGCTCGCGACCGTGGACGGGGTCGTCCTCATCCCCCGGGCGTGAGGCTCAGGGCAGCCGCGGGGCGAACCTGCCGAGTTCGTCCTCGCCCTTGTGCACGATCCCGTAGCTCGCCTCGGGCACCGGGTTCCAGGCGCCCAGCAGGTCCCCGAGCGGTTCGGACACGATGATCCGGGTCTCGTCGGAGATCTTCTGGAAGACCTCGTTCTCGGGGTACATCACCCTCATCGTCGCGACGGCGGAGCTGAAGTACAGCGTGCGGCTCTTGCCGATGCTGGAGTAGCGGAAGCCGAAGGTGCGCTCGCCGTCGCTCGTCGCGACCGTCATCTGCATGGGCTTGTCCACGCCGTGCTCGCGTCCCGTGGCCTCGACGAACCCCACCATGCGCTCGACCGCGGCGACCGGGTCCTCGCGCAGCCCGAACGTCAGCGCGAGGTAGAACATGACCTCCGAGTCCGTGGACCCCTCGATCGACGGGTAGAGCTGCGGGTCGACCGCCATCACGAGGTCGCGCTTCATCACGTGGAAGTCCTTGATGGCGCCGTTGTGCACCCACAGCCAGCGGCCGTACCTGAACGGGTGGCAGTTGGTCTGCTGCACGGCCGTGCCCGTGCTCGCGCGGATGTGGGCGATGAAGAGACCCGACGAGGTCGAGCGCGCGAGCTCCCGCAGGTTGACGTCGTTCCACGCCGGCCCGGTGCCCTTGAACAGGACCGGGACGCCGCTGTCGCGCGTGGTCGGCAGGGCGCTGCCCGCCCCCTCGACCCCGTACCAGCCGACGCCGAAGCCGTCGCCGTTCGTCGTCTCCACGCCCATCCGGGAGTGCAGGCTCTGGTCGATGAGCGAGTGCTGCCGGTTGTACAACAGCTCCTCGAGCAGGATGGGCGTTCCCGAGTAGGCCAGCCACCGGCACATGAGAGCTCCCTCAGCCCTGCGGCTCGCTGGCCCCGCCGTCGTGATCGGGCGTTCGGCGCGTCGCCGTCCCAGTCCACCCCGCGCGCGGCCGACGCCGCCTCACTCCGCGGGAATGACCCGTCGGCCGGCGGTCAGCCCTCGGTTCGGGCGGGCGCCGGGCGGGCGCCGTCCGGCCCCGGTCGTGCTGTCGCGCCCGGCAGAACGTCGAAGGGTGACGCGCCTGGCTGCTTCGGGAGGGCGTCGAAGACGGGGAAGGGGCTCGGCATCACCCGCCGCCGGACCTCCTCAGGCAGGCTCAGGTCACCGCCGGTGTGTCCCATGCTGAAGACGCGCTCCGGGCGGGCGCGCCCGGCCATGGCGCGGCCCCAGCGCCAGAGCGCCCCCAGCCGGTTCCCGAACCCGTTGAGGAAGGTCAGGTGCACGAACATCCAGACGAGGAAGCCCGCGAACCCGCTCAGCCGCATCCCCTTGAAGTTGACGATCGCGCTGAAGCGGCCGATCGCCGCCGCGCTCCCGAGGTCGCGGTACCGGAAGGGCAGCGACTGTGCGGCGTCGTCCTTCAGGCGCCGGCGGATGGTGTTGGCCGCGTGCAGGCCACCCTGCATCGCCACCTCGCACACGCCCGGCAGCTTGTCGATCGTGGCCATGTCGCCGACCGCGAACACCTCGGGGTGGCCGGGCAGACTGAGGTCGGGCAGGACGGCGATGCGGCCGGCGCGGTCGGTCGTCGCGCCGGTGGCCTCGGCGAGCAGGCCGGCGAGCGGTGACGCCTGGACGCCGGCCGCCCAGATGACCGTTCCGGCTGTAATGCGCTCCCGGCCGTCGGGCCCGTCGACGTCCACGCCGAAGGCGTCGACGCCCACCACCCGGCTGTGCATGCGCAGCTCGACGCCCCGCTTCTCGAGGGCGGCGGCGGCGCGGCCGGAGAGCTGGTCGCCGAAGGCGGCCAGCGGCTCGGCGCCGCCGTCGGCGAGGACCACCCGGACGGACGCCGGGTCGATCCGGCGGAAGTCGCGCGTCAGGCTGCGCACCGCCAGCTCGCGGACCTGGCCGGCGAGCTCGACCCCGGTCGGGCCGCCGCCGACGATGACGATGGTCAGCCAGTACTGCCGCTGCGCGTCGTCGTGGGCGCTCTCCGCCAGCTCGAACGCGCCGTAGACGCGGCGCCGCAGCTCGAGCGCGTCGTCGATCGTCTTCATGCCGGGGGCGATCATCGCGTACTCGTCGTGCCCGAAGTACGACTGCCCCGCCCCGGCCGCGACGATGAGGCTGTCGTAGGGGTACTCGCGCTGTTCGCCCGGGATGGACGCGGCCAGCACCACCCGCCGCTCGAGGTCGAAGCCGGTCACCTCCGCCATCTCCACGCTCACGTTCCGCTGTCGCCGCAGGAGGTGGCGCAGCACGGGAGCGATCTGTCCGGGGGAGAGGATGCCGGTCGCCACCTGGTAGAGCAGCGGCTGGAAGAGGTGGTGGTTGCGCCGGTCGACCAGGGTCACGTCGACCGGCGAGCGCGCCAGAAGCCGCGTGGCCGGGAGGCCCCCGAAGCCGCCCCCGACGACGACCACCTTGTGGCGGCCGGCTTGCGCTGGTGCCTGGCTCATCGCCGCTCCTCCGGGACGGGTCGCACTGGGGCATCGGCAGGACACGCGGGGCGCCGCGATCCGGTCCTGCTCGCAGGTGCCACGCTCGCCGAGCCGGGCGCCGCGGTCGTCATCCGATTGGGATGAGGAAGGCGGGTGGCCACCCGTGTTGGCTCGGGACGATCGCGGCTGCCGAGCGGCGTGAGAGGTGGAGGTCAGCTATGCCCACGGACCGGCCCAACATCCTGGTCATCTGGGGCGACGACATCGGGATCACGAACCTGAGCTGCTACAGCGACGGCTTGATGGGGTACCGGACGCCGAACATCGACCGGATCGCCGAGGAGGGGGCGCGGTTCACCGACTACTACGGCGAGCAGAGCTGCACGGCGGGGCGGGCGGCGTTCATCTGCGGGCAGAACCCGATCCGGACCGGCCTCACCAAGGTGGGCATGCCGGGGGCCACCATCGGCCTGCAGGCGGAGGATCCGACCATCGCGACGGCGCTCAAGGCGCACGGTTACGCCACGGGTCAGTTCGGCAAGAACCATCTCGGCGACCGCGACGAGCACCTGCCGACGGTGCACGGGTTCGACGAGTTCTTCGGGAACCTGTACCACCTCAACGCCGAGGAGGAGCCGGAGCTGGCCGACTATCCGCGGCCGGAGGACATGCCGAACTTCCGGGGGCGGTTCGGCCCGCGCGGGGTCCTGCACGCGTGGGCGAACGATGACGGCACCCAGCGCATCGAGGACACCGGTCCGCTGACGAAGAAGAGGATGGAGACCGTCGACGAGGAGTTCCTCGCCGCGGCCTCGGTCTTCATCCGTGACAAGGCCGCGGCCGACCAGCCGTTCTTCGTGTGGTTCAACGCCACCCACATGCACTTCCGCACGCACGTGAAGCCCGAGAGCAGGGGGCAGGCCGGGCGGTGGCAGTCCGAGTACCACGACACGATGATCGACCACGACAGACTCGTCGGGGACCTTCTCGCGCTGCTCGACGAGCTCGGTATCGCCGACGACACCATCGTCGTGTACTCGACCGACAACGGGCCGCACATGAACACCTGGCCGGACGGCGGGATGACGCCGTTCCGCGGCGAGAAGAACTCGAACTGGGAGGGCGCGTACCGGGTGCCCGCCGTGGTGCGGTGGCCCGGGCGGATCCCCGCCGGCACCGTGCTCAACGGCATCGTCAGCCACGCCGACTGGTTCCCGACCCTGCTCGCCGCCGCCGGGGTGCCCGACATCGCCGCTGACCTGGCGAGCGGCGTCGACCTCGACGGCACGCGGTACCACGTGCACCTCGACGGCTTCGACCAGCTCGAGTACCTCACCGGAGCGTCGACGGAGAGCCCGCGCCAGTACTTCTTCTACGTGTCCGACGACGGCGATCTCACGGCGGTGCGGTTCGACAACTGGAAGCTGGTCTTCCTCGAGCAACGCGCGACGGGCACGCTCCGGGTGTGGGCCGAGCCGTTCACGCGCCTGCGCGTGCCCAAGATCTTCAATCTGCGCACGGACCCGTTCGAACGGGCCGACATCACGTCGAACACGTACTACGACTGGATCCTCGACCATGCCTGGGTGGCGGTGCCGATGCAGGCCTTCGTCTTCCAGATGATCCAGAGCTTCGTCGAGTTCCCGCCACGGCAGAAGCCGGCGAGCTTCAGCCTCGAGGACGTGCTCGCGGAGCTGCAGACAGGAGTCCACAGCACGTGACGGAGTCAGCCACCTCGGTCGCGCCCGCCGCCGCGCCCGCGGACGACATGGTCTGGGTGCCTGGGGGCACCTTCCGCATGGGATCCGACGACCACTACCCCGAGGAGGCGCCGGCGCGCGACGTCGAGGTCCGCGCGATCTGGATGGCGCGCACGACGGTCACCAACGCCGCCTACGCCGCCTTCGTCGACGCCACCGGTTACAGGACGATCGCCGAGCGCCCGCTCGACCCCGCCGACTTCCCCGGGGCCCCGGCGGAGAACCTCGTGCCCGGGTCGATGGTCTTCGTGGGCACGCCCGGGCCGGTCGACCTGCGGCACCTCAGCCGGTGGTGGCGGTGGACGCCCGGCGCCTGCTGGCGGCGCCCGGAGGGACCGCGCAGCGATCTCGACGGCCGCGAGAACCACCCTGTCGTACACGTCGCCTACGAGGACGCCGAGGCGTACGCCGTCTGGGCCGGACTGACCCTACCCACCGAGGCGCAGTGGGAGCACGCCGCACGCGGCGGTATCGCGGGGGCGACCTACACCTGGGGGAGCGAACCCGAAGGGCCCGGCGAGCGGCGCGCCAACTACTGGCACGGGAGGTTCCCGTGGCGGGCCGACGACGGGTACGGCCGCACCGCGCCGGTCGGCTCGTTCCCGGTCAACGGGTACGGCCTCGCGGACATGGCGGGCAACGTCTGGGAATGGACCTCGGACTGGTACGTCGAGCGCCGCTGGAGCGACGTCTCGGCCTGCTGCCTGCCGCGCGACCCTCGTGGGGGTCGTCGCGAGCAGAGCTACGACCGGGCACAACCACAGGTGCGGATCCCGCGCAAGGTCATCAAGGGGGGCTCGTTCCTCTGCGCCGACGACTACTGCCTGCGCTACCGGCCGGCGGCGAGACGGCCCCAGATGATCGACACGGGCATGAGCCACATCGGGTTCCGCTGCGCGGCGGCCCCAGCGGTCTGAGTCCGCCACATCGACGAGGCAGGAGGCACGTGTTCTTCTTCCGGCTCAACAGCCTGGTCGTGGCGCTGATCCTGTTCGTGGTGGTGATCGGCGCAACGGCCCTCGGGCATCTGATCGGCCGTTCCGAGCACAAGAAGCCCGAGGGAGACAGCGAGCCGTTCGGGGTGATGCAGGCGGCCATGCTCGGCTTCATGGGGTTGGTGCTGGCCTTCGGTCTCAGCCTCGCCGTCGGGCGCTACGAGGACCGGCGAGCGGCGATCGTCGAGGAGTCCAACGCGATCGGCACCACGTACCTGCGGGCCCAGACGCTCCAGGAGCCCGTCCGCACGCGGTCGATGGATCTCCTGCGTCAGTACACCGACACGAGCATCCGTATCGCCCTGACGGTCCCGGACAGTCCGGAGCAGGATGCGGCCGTCGCGGACAGTCAGCGCACGGAACGAGCGTTGTGGAGCGATGCCGGACAGGCCTTGGCGGCGCAACCCGACGCGAGCGCGCCGCGCCTGTACGTCGACAGCCTCAACGGAACATTCGACGCCCAGTCCAGCCGCGTCTACGGCCTCGACAACCGCGTTCCCACGTCGGTCCTCGCGCTTGAGGTCGTCGGCGCAGCCATCGCCCTGGGGTTGCTCGCGCTCCACCTCGCCGCGCTCGGCCGCGGCCTCACCACGGTGTTGGTGGCCGCTGTCCTGGTGACCCTCACGCTGGTCATCACGCTCGACCTCGACCGACCGGTGCGCGGCCTCATCCAGGTGAGCGCCACACCGCTGACCGACGTCCGCGCCTCGATGGTGCCGCCGCCCGCAGCCGGACCCTGATCAGGGTCCGCCCACGGGCGCCGGAATCTCACACCCGTTCGGGCTCGGCGGCCCCCGCGACACCGATCTCGACCAGGTCGAGGGGATGGACCCACTCGTCGCTCACGGCGGCGCCGCCCGCTCGGACGACGGCGTCACGCAGCGGGGCCGCCCAGACGTGCTCGATCAGCGCGATGGCCGCGGCGCTGCCGTTGGGGATCGCGTCGGCGACGTCCCACACGTCCGGGCTGTCGAGCAGGTGACCGTCCGCGCCCGCCTCGCGGCCGGCGCGGGCCGCAGCCTCGACGCTGACTTCGTCGCCCTCGCCCAGTCCGATGAGGGCGCCCGCCACCTCGCCCAGGTCTTCCGCCTCGCCGATGGACAGGTCGCTCCACTGCACGGTGGTCAGCTCGCCGTTCACGTCCTTCTGCACGACGAGGGTGTCGATGAGACGGATCATGTCGTTGTCGCGGAGCCGCACGAGCTCCCGAACGATATCTCCGGTGAAATTCGGCCGGTCGAAGGCCAGAACCAGCAACTGCACGGGTCCGATGGTCATGCTGCACCTCCTGAGAGCGCCGCGAACGTGTCAGGCACCGAGGATCTTCTGCTTCTGCGCGTCGAACTCCGCCTGCGTCAGGACGCCCGCGTCGAGCAGTTCCTTCATCTTCATGAGGTCGCCGTAAGGGTCCGCGCTGCCCGCAGCCGCCTCCACCTCGGTGGGCGCCGCCTGCTCGGGCACCATCGGCGCCGGCTCCGCCTGCTCGGGAGGACCCGCCGGGGCGGCTTCCTGCTGGGCGGCCATCGCTCTGGCCTCGCCACGCTTGGCAGCGACGTGAGCCGTCGTTCCCAGCACCGCAGCGCGTCTGATCATCCTTGGCACGGTGTCCTCCTCGGTCGGCCGGCTGAGCGCGCGATCAGCCGTCCCGATCCTCGGGACCCGCCCAGCACCAGCCACTCTTCACGCGCCCGGTGCTCGGGGGCTCACCCCAAGGGGATGACCGCGACGGCGAAGGAGCGAAGCGCATCCGCGCCGGCCTATTGGGCGGGCGATGACGACCGCGCCTCTGAAGTTGAGTACGTGCAGATGGGGCTGCAGGCTCGTAACGGATCAGGTGCGACGGCCGATGTGCGTGACCTTGATCGTCCGAGCCGGCGGCTCCCAGACGACGTCGAGCGTCACCGGTCGAAGCCGAGGCGACGCCTCACTTCCTCCTGAGGGACCCAGGCCTCGTGGCCCTCGGCCTCGCGCAGTCGCGACTCGGCAACCGCGAGGGCGTCCTCGAGGTCCTCCAGCTCGTCGGCCGAGATGACAACCGCGGAAGGTTGGTGCTGGTCGGTGATAGTGATCCGCTCGCGATTGCGCGCGGCGCGGAGCACCAAGGACTGCAGGGGTGCGACGACGGCGGCCAGGGGGATCGACTCAGCCATGATTGACGTGTGCCCCACACCACCGACAGACGGCTGATGCGAGGGGTGAAGCCTTCAGCGGCGCTCAGGAACCAGAGAAGTCAGCCGGCCGAAGAACCACGGCTCATCTGCCGTACGGTCACTTCTCAGTAGGGTCTGACCAAGGGTCAGGAGGGTCATGAGGATCGCCCTGTTCGCCACCTGCCTGGCCGACGCGCTGTTCCCGCGGTCCGCGCAGGCCACGGTGGTGGTCCTCGAGCGGCTGGGGCACGAGGTCGTGTTCCCCGCGGGCCAGACGTGCTGCGGGCAGATGCACGTGAACACCGGGTACCGGCGCGAGGCCCTCCCGCTGGTCCGGCACCACGTGGACGTGTTCGAGCGCGCGCTCGCGGACGGCGCCGACGCGATCGTGGCGCCGTCCGGGTCGTGCGTGGGATCGGTGCGGCACCAGCACGCCACCCTGGCCCGGGACGCCGGCGATGCGGGGCTGGCCCGGCGTGCCGAGGCCGTTGCCGCGCGGACCCACGAGCTGTCCGAGCTCCTGGTCGACGTCCTCGGGGTGGTGGACGTCGGGGCGGCGTACCCGCACCGGGTGACGTACCACCCGACGTGCCACTCGCTGCGCATGCTGCACGTCGCGGACAAGCCGCTGCGGCTGCTGCGCGCCGTCCGCGGGATCGACCTGGTCGAGCTCCCCGCGGCCGACCAGTGCTGCGGGTTCGGGGGCACCTTCGCCGTGAAGAACGCGGACACCTCGACGGCGATGCTCGCCGACAAGCTCGCCGCCGTGGGCGCCACCGGGGCCGAGGTCGTCACGGCCGGCGACTCCTCGTGCCTTCTGCACATCGGCGGCGGCCTGTCCCGGCTGCGCGCCGGTGCCCGGACGGTGCACCTGGCGGAGATCCTCGCCGGCGAGGGCTGGGAGGCGGCGCTGTGAGCGGGACCTTCCTGGGGATGCCGAGCGCCCTGCCGCACGCGACCGACCGGGGGACGCTGACCGGGCGGCCGTTCCCCGAGGCGGCCCGCGACGCGCTGGCGAACACCCAGCTGCGGCACAACCTCGGGCACGCCACGTCGACGATCCGCCGCAAGCGCGCGGGTGTCGTCGCCGAGGTGCCGGACTGGGAGGAGCTGCGCGACGCCGGGGCCGCGATCAAGGACGACGTCCTTGCACGGCTGCCGGAGCTGCTCGAGCAGTTCGAGGTGGCGGTGACCGCCCGCGGCGGGCAGGTGCACTGGGCCCGGGACGCCGACGACGCCAACCGGATCGTCGCCGATCTGGTGCGGGCCACGGGCGCCGATCAGGTGGTCAAGGTCAAGTCGATGGCCACCCAGGAGATCGGGCTCAACGAGGCCCTCGCCGACGCCGGGATCGCCGCGATCGAGACCGACCTGGCCGAGCTCATCGTGCAGCTGGCCGACGACACCCCCTCGCACATCCTCGTGCCCGCGATCCACCGCAACCGCGCCGAGATCCGGCAGATCTTCCTCGACGCCATGCCGGGCGTCGACCCGGCGCTGACCGACGACCCGCGCGTGCTGGCGATGGCGGCCCGCGCGTACCTGCGCACGACGTTCCTCGCCGCCCGGGTGGCGATCAGCGGCGCGAACTTCGGCGTGGCCGAGACCGGCACGCTGGCCGTAGTCGAGTCCGAGGGCAACGGCCGGATGTGCCTGACGCTGCCGCAGACGCTGATCACGGTGATGGGCATCGAGAAGCTCGTCCCGACCTGGCGCGACCTCGAGGTCTTCCTCCAGCTCCTGCCACGCTCCTCGACGGGGGAGCGGATGAACCCGTACACCTCGCTGTGGACCGGCGTCACGCCCGGCGACGGCCCGCAGGACGTGCACGTGGTCCTGCTCGACAACGGCCGGACGGCCGTCCTCGCCGACCGGGTCGGCCGTGCCGCGCTGCGGTGCATCCGCTGCTCCGCGTGCCTCAACGTCTGCCCCGTCTACGAGCGCACGGGTGGCCACGCGTACGGCTCGGTCTACCCGGGGCCGATCGGTGCCGTCCTCACGCCGCAGCTGACGGGCATGGACGGCGGCGCCGTCGACACGCTCGTCTACGCCTCGTCGCTGTGCGGTGCCTGCTACGAGGTCTGCCCGTCAAGATCGACATCCCGGAGCTGCTGGTCCACCTGCGCGGACGACACGTGGACCACGAGCGCGGACGCCGCCTGCCGTCCCCCGAGCGGGCTGCGATGGCCGCGATGTCGTGGGGGATGCGTGGCCCCCGCCGGTTCGCCGCGGGCGAGACCGCGCTGCGGGCCGGGCGGATCATCGCGCGGGGCGGTCGGATCCGCGCGCTCCCGCCGCCGCTGTCCGCCTGGACCGCGTCGCGCGACGTGCCGGCACCGCCGAAGGAGACGTTCCGGCAGTGGTGGGCCCGGCGGTCCCGCGTCGACGCCGCTCCGGCCGACGGTTCGCAGGTGAACCCGTGAACGCCCGCGAGGAGGTCCTCGGCCGGATCCGGACCGCACTCGCGGCGGCACCGCCCGGCGCCGTGGCCGTGCCCCGTGGCTACCGCGCGCACGGGGACCACGTGCCGGGCTCCCCGCAGCTGCTGGACCTGCTCACGGAGCGGCTCGCCGACTACCGCGCCACCGTCGTTCCCGCACGTCCCGACGGTGGCGGCGACGGCGTGCCGGCCGCGGTCGCGGGTGCTCTCGCCGAGCGCGGCCTGACCCGGGTGGTCGCTCCGGACGGCGTCCCCGATAGCTGGCTCGGCGGCGTGGCGGCTCTCCGCGAGCCGCTGACGGTCGCCGACCTCGACGCGGCGGACGCGGTCGTCACCGGCTGCGCCGTCGCCGTCGCCGAGACCGGGACGATCGTCCTCGACGCCGGTGCCGACCAGGGCCGGCGTGCCCTCACCCTGGTGCCCGACGTCCATGTGGTCGTCGTCCGGCCCGACCAGGTCGTCGAGACCGTCCCCGAGGCCCTGGCCCGGCTCGACCCCACGCGCCCCCTCACGATGATCAGCGGGCCCTCGGCCACCAGCGACATCGAGCTCGAGCGGGTCGAAGGGGTGCACGGTCCACGCACGCTCGTCGTCGTCCTCGCGGCCGCGGCGTCGACCGCGACCCATCCGACGGGGTCGGGTTCCCGGTGACGAGGCTCCGGGTGCCGTCCGGCGCCCGGGGCCTAGCGTCCTTGACGCTTCCTCGGCAGCGAACGATGTGTTCGCCGCTCTCGATCGCCTCACGGGCATGACCGCCCCCGCCCCGTCGTGACCAGACTGGCCGGGCGTGCGGCCCAGCTCGCGGACCTGCTCGGTGCGGTCGACGACGCCGTCGCCGGAGCAGGCGAGCTGGTCTGCGTCGTCGGACCGTCGGGCGTGGGCAAGACGGCGCTGGTCGCGGCCGCGATCTCGGCCGCCCGCGCCCGCGGCGTCGAGGTGCTCGCAGCGTCCGCGCCTGCCGGTCACCCGGACGTGCCGTGTGGCTGCAGCTGCTAGCGGACGCCGGTGCAGCGGCCGACGCCCTGGACGCCCTGCGTGGCGGCGACCCGCTCGCGCTCGGCACCGCGCTCGGCGCACTGATCAGCACCAGTCCCCGGCTGGTCGTCGTCGACGACGTCGACGTCGGCGGTCCCGAGGCGTTCGTAAGCCTGGAGCTGCTCTCGGCCCGGCTGGTCGGCGGTTCGACCTCGGTGGTGGTCACCTCGACCCGGCCGCTCGGGCTGGGTCGTCGGCTCACCCTCGCCGGGCTGGCCGAGGCGGACCTGGCCGGTGCCGTGCCCGGCCTGGACCCCGCGCACCGGCACGCCGTCTGGGTGGCGTCGAGGGGCCTGCCGGGGGCCGCGCGGGAGCTCGCGAAGGCGCTGGGACGGCTACCGCCCGGCCGGGACCCGCTCGTCCACCTGGCCCTGGCCGCCGCGCCGCGCGCCGAGTTCCTGGCTGTCGACGACGAGCTCCTGCGGTTGCTGGAGCAGGCCCTACCGCGGGCGGCCGACGACGGGTCGCGCGCCCGGCTGCTGGCCCGGATGGCTCGCGAACTGCTGGGCGATCCGCTGGCCGGCGAGCGGCGTCGGGCCCTGGCCGACGAGGCGCTGCGATCTGCGCGGGCCGACGGCGACGACCAGGTGCTGGCCGAGGTGCTCGACGCCCGGCTGCACGCCCTGTGGGACCCGGCCGGCGCCCTGAGCCGCCTCGAGACGGCGAGCTCGATCGTCGACCTGTCGCGCCGGGCCGGCGACGGCGCCCTGGAGCTCTCGGGCACGTTCTGGCGCTTCGTCGCCCTGATGGAGCTGGCCCGGGTCGACGAGGCCGAGGTCGTGCTCGCCGCGTACCACCGAGCGGCCACCGCCGCCGGTGACGCCGAGGCGTCCATGATCGCCGTGTCGCGGCACGCCGTGCTCGCCAACCTGCGCGGTCGCTTCGACGTCGCCGCTCGGCTGACCGACGAGGTCGCCGAGCTGGCCGCCAGGATCAAGCTGCCCGACGCCGGCCGCCTCGTCGCCTCGCTGCGCTCGGCCTCCGTGATCGAGAAGGGCACACCGGGTGAGTGGACGCAGGCCGAGGCGACGATGTCGCAGGTCGCCCGCGCTCTCCCAGGTCACCTGTACGAGGCGACCCGCGCGCGCATCCTGCTGGCCCTCGGGCGGCGCGAGGAGGCGATCGCCGAGCTCGAGCGGGTGCTGCCCTGGGCTCTGGCCGCGTCCGGGCCGCGCTGGTTGACCGCCGTCTGTCAGCTCGCCGAGGTGGCGGCCGCAGGCGCCGACATCGCCGCGGTCGAGGCGCTGCACGCCGCGTTGACGCCCTACACCGGACGCCTCGTCGTCCAGGGCGGCGCCAACGCCGCGAGCGGGTTCGTCACGTTCTACCTGGGCTTGCTGGAGATGCGGCTGGGCCGGCTCGAGGAGGCGGTCGCGCACCTGCAGGAAGCGTGCGAGAGCTCCCGTCGCATCGGCGCGCTCCCCGACCACGCTCGCAGCCTGGCCGCGCTGGCCGACGCCCTCTCTCGGCGCGGGGCCGCCGACGATCTCGAACGTGCCGCCGAGACAAGGGGGCGTGCACTCAAGATCGCCCGGCGTCTCGGCCTCGGCACCCTGCTCCGGTCGATGTCCGTGGGGGCGGACGAGTGGACCTACCTGCGGGACGGACCCGACTGGCTGCTGGTCGCCGGCACCGAGCGCGCCCGCCTCCCGGACAGTCGTGGCGCGCAGCAGTTGCGCGTGCTGCTGGCCGCACCTCGCCACGACGTCGCCGCGCTCGACCTGGTGGCCGGTGGCGCCGGGCTGTCCGCGGGGTCCGCGGAACCGGTGCTCGACATGCAGGCCCTTGCCGCCTACCAGCGGCGACTGCGCGATCTCGACGCGGAGCTCCAGGACGCCGACCACGCCGGGGACCGAAGGCGTTCCGAGCGGGCCGAGTCGGAGCGCGCGGCGGTGCTGGCCGAGCTGCGAAGGTCGACCGCTCTCGGCGGGCGAAGCCGCGTGGTCAGCGACGAGGCCGAGCGGGCGCGTGTCAACGCGACCCGCACGCTCCGCTCGGTCATCGCGCGCATCCAGCCGCAGGCGCCGCGTGCGGCTGCCCACCTTCAGGCGTCGATCCGGACGGGACTGTCGTGCCGCTACGACCCCGCGCCGGGCGGCCCCACCCGGTGGCGCCTGTAGCCCGAACGATGTGTTCACCTCGTTCGAACGCCTCAGGGGTATGACACACACCGCCTCGAACCAACCCATCACCGTCGCCGGCATGGCGGGGGACCTGCTCGGCCGACCCGACGAGCGCCCGCCGCTCGTCCTCATGCCCGGCCTGAGCTTCGACCGGCGGATCTGGCGCCCCGTCCTCGAGCACCTCGACGAGATCGACCCCGGCCGGCAGATCCTCTCGCTGGACCTGCCGGGCCACGGGGAGTCGCCGCAGCAGCCGCCGCACAGCTACGAGCACGTCATCGAGCTGCTGCGCCAGGCCATCGAGCAGGCCGGACTGAGCCGGCCCGTGCTCGTCGGACACTCGATGGCCGGCGGCATCGCCAGCATGTACGCGGCCCGGCAGACCGTCGCAGGCGTCGTCAACGTCGACGCCGTCCCGGTGCTCGCACCGTTCGTGCGGCTGATCCAGTCCATGATCGACTCGGAGACGGGGCAGGGCGTGGCAGCCGCCTGGGCGGTCATGGAGCAGAGTTTCCGCACGGACCTCCTGCCGCGGGAGATGCGCCTACTGGTCGCCGAGAACAGCCGGCCGGACGAGCAGCTCGTCCTCGGCTACTGGCGCGACCTGCTGCATGCCGACCCCGAGCTGGCCGACGAGGCGATCGGGGCCGAGATCGCCGCGGTCGCGGGCCGCCACGTGCCGTACCTGCTCGTCCTCGGGAGCCAGCCGCATCCGGCCGTGCAGGAGCGGCTCGAGCGCCTCCTGCACGGCAGCGCGACGGTCGAGGTCTGGGACGGCGCCGGGCACTTCCCGCAGCTCGCCCACCCTGCGCGGTTCGCGCAGCGTCTCGCCGCCACGGCCACCTGGGCGGACGTCGTCCGCGGTGCTCGGTCATGACGACGCGGCAAAGGAGCTCCGAGAACCGGGCCGAACAGGCCACACCTCGGGCGTCTGCTCGTATCCGGGGCTAGGTGAACGCGTTGACCGCTCGCGCCACGATCAGACCGAAGAGCGCCAGCGCGACCGTCGACTGGACGACCATCGTGTACTTGGCCCGGTGGGTGAGTGGCATGACGTCGGTGGGGCTGAAGGCGGTGGCATTGGTGAAGCCCAGATGCAGGTAGTCGAGAAAGACGGGCCGCCAAGCGGGCGGCGCGACCTCGGGACTCAGGTGCTGCGTGAAGGCGAAGTCGATCGGGGTGGGATGAAGAGAGCGGGCGATCGGCCCCCCGCCGTCCATCAACCAGAAGAGCAGGCCGAAGGCGAGGTTGTTGCCGAGCCAGACCACCCCGCCGGAGGCGAGGAGCTGCGCGGGGGAGTTGCTCACCCCGAGCCCGCCGATCAGGTCGCGCACCAGGACCGCGGTCGCCCACAGCGCCGCCAGCACGAGGACGACCACCAGGGTCACGGAGAGCCGGTGCAGACGGTTGTGCCGGGTGACCCCGCCCGGATGACCCGCGAGCAGGACGGCGAGCAGCACGGCTTCGATGGACGGCACGAGCCACGGCAGGCCGATCGCTGCTTCGTGAGGCAGCCAGACGCGCAATCCGATGTTCAGCGCCATGAATCCCAGCAGGGCGGCCACAGGCGGCCAGCGCGACTCGCCGACGTCCGGTCCGACCACGGTGACCGTCGGGGGCTTGCCGATCGACGGGTCCATGCGAGGCTCCATCATCGGATCGTCCCACCGGCGATCACCGCGTGTGCGGTGCCACCGTGCGCCCAGGCGGCACCGGAACGGAGGACCTGAGCACCGATGGCGGCAGGCCTGGAGATCGAGATCGCCGATCACGTCCCGAGCGGGTCGACGCGGCTGGCGGAGCGGGTGCTGTCCCGGCTGCTCCGGCTGCCCCCGCACGGAACGACTACCGGGTGGAGCGGGACGTCGCGGTCGCCGCCCGCGACGGCGTCGTCCTGCTCGCCGACCACTACGTGCCGCTCACGGCCGCTCAGCGCGGGACCGTGCTCATCCGGACGCCCTACGGCCGCGGCTTCCCCGGTGACCTGCTCGATGCCCGCGTCTGCGCGGCCCGTGGCTACCACGTGCTCATGCAGAGCTGCCGAGGGACCTACGGGTCCGGCGGCCGGTTCGACCCCATGGTCCACGAGGCCGAGGACTCCCAGGACACGGTCGCCTGGCTGCGCCGGCAGCCGTGGTTCGACGGGCGGCTCGCCACTCTCGGCGGGTCGTACCTGGGATGGGTGCAGTGGGCGCTGCTGCTCGAGCCACCGCCCGAGCTGCGGACGGCGATCGTGCTCGTCGGTCCGCACGACATGTTCCGCGCCGTGCAGGGCACGGGGGCGTTCACGCTCAACGACGCGCTGTCCTGGTCCGACCTCATGATCCACCAGGAGGTCACGAGCCTCGCCCGCGGCATGCTCCGCACGGCCACCGCCAAGCGCCGGCTGGAGCCGGCGTTCTCCGGGCTGCCCCTGGCGGACGCGGCGGAGCGCCTGCTGGAGCATCGCGCGCCGTGGTTCCACGCCTGGTTGACCCACCCCGAGCCCACGGACGCCTACTGGGATCGCCTGAAGGCCGGAGCGGCCCTCGACCGGGTCCGCGTCCCCGTCCGGCTCGTCGCCGGCTGGCAGGACATCTTCCTCAACCAGACCGTCGAGCAGTACGAGGCGCTGCGCCGGCGGGGGGTCGACGTCAGCCTCACCGTCGGGCCGTGGACGCACCTCCAGGTCGGGACGCGCGGCGCCGCGCGCGTCGTCCGCGGCAACCTCGACTGGCTCGCCGAGCACCTCTCGGGGGAGGCACCGGGATCCGCACGCGTGAAGGCGCCGGTCGTGATCTGCATCACCGGCGCGCCGAGAGGGCAGGCGTGGCGCGAGCTGCCGGCATGGCCGCCGCCGAGCCGGCAGGAGGTCCGGTTCCTTCAGCCCGGCGGCCGGCTCACCACCGACGCCCCGACCGGGGCCGGGCCGTCGACGTCCTTCCTCTACGACCCGTCCGACCCCACGCCCACTCGGGCCGGGCGGCTGCTGACGTCGGACGCCGGCGTCCGGGACGACCGTCCCCTCGAGGCGCGGGACGACGTCGTGACGTTCACCTCGCCGCCGCTCGCCGACACCATCGAGGTGGTCGGCGTCCCCGTCGTCGAGTTCGCCCTCACCATCGACAACCCGCACGCGGACGTGTTCGTCCGGCTCTGCGACGTCGACGCCAAGGGGGTCTCACGGAACGTCTGCGACGGCTTCGTCCGGCTCGACCCGGCGATCCCGGCGGGCGAGGTGCAGCGACTCGACCTCGGGCTCGACCCGTGCGCGCACCGGTTCGCCGCGGGGCACCGGGTCCGGCTGGTCGTCGCCGGCGGGTCGCACCCCCGGTTCGCCCGGAACGAGGGCACCGGGGCGCCTCCCGGCACGAGCACGCAGCTGCGGCCGTCGCTGCACACCGTGTGGCACACGCCGAGCGAGGCGTCGCGCCTCGTGCTCCCGGTCCTGCCCGGTGAGATCAGCTCCTCCGGCGCGTAGCGGCGACGAGGGCCTGATCATCGAGTGCGGCGTCACCGCCTCGCCGCTGCGAGGCGGTGACGCCCGCCGCTCAGGGCTGATCTCCTGGCATGGCGCCTCTCCGCGGTCGGGGCCCCGTCAGGCGCGACAGGGCGTCGGGGTGAAGATCTGACGGAAGTTGAGGAACAGATTCTCGCTGGCGCCACCTCCGCCGAAGACGAGGTGCGTGCTCCCCAGGAGTGAGCCGTACTGCGCGTTGCGACCGAAGCTCGTGGTGCTGCCGGGCAGGTGTGCGCCGTAGCCGAGGAAGCAGCCGTGGCCCCTGCCCGCGTTGAACGCGCTGAAGTACGGGTAGAACTCGGCGGGCTGACCGGTGTCCTGGGTGGGGATCAAGGTGCATCCCACCCCGGTGTCGACGTCGCACGTCGCTTCGACGGCCGGGAGGTCCGCTTCGAACCCCATTCGCTGGTAGTTCACCGTGTAGTTCTGACCCGTGCGTGGCGGGCTGAACAGGATCGGCTCCGGGTGCACTCGGAGATTGCCGTCGGGCCAGTCCTTCTGGTAGGAGGGGCCGTCGAATCCGGTGTTGGTGTCCGTGCACCCGTTGACCCGCACGAGGAGCGACTCGGACCCCGGGAAGCAGAAGTTGTCATCGCCGTCGGCGGGACGCGTGCCGGTGCCTCGGCCCTCGACATTCCCTGCGGGGCAGGAGACCGGCTTGCCGTCGGCGCCGATGCCGAATTGCGTCGGTGGGATCGGGTTGGAGCCGGTGCAGAACTGGAAGTGCCCGATCTCCTCCGAGAACGCCACGTTGTACGTGTGTGCCGCCCAGATCACCCTGGTCTGTGGGGACGACGTGGAGTACATCGGGTGGAAGTCGTACGGGACGGCGTCGCAGCTCGTCCCGGTCGGGTCGAACCGGACCTGGGCGAAGCCGTTCCTCGCGCTCGCGGTCATGGAGCCGGACTGGTGGCTCGTCCGGTCGTCGAGCACCACCCGCACCCCGTCGGCGCTGTCCCGCACGGACAGCTTCACGACATCCCCCGAGTTCATGAAGAGGTCCTTGGCCGGATCCGGCGTGAACGTCGCCAGCGTCGACTGCAGGGGGTTGGCCGGCGCCTGGGACCGCCCGTTCCTGGTGACGAAGGCGAAGTTCCAGTACTCGATGCCGACCTGCGCGGCGCACGTGTCGTTCTGGAGCTGCCCGGTGACGGGGTTCTCGGACAGGCCGAAGATGTTCATCGCGGCGCACCACTTCGTGGGGTCGCAGGTGGTCGCTCCCGGCGCCACGGCCCATGCGGGCCACGGCACCCAGCCGGGCGGATAGAACTGGAGTTCCATGAACGCCGTACCGGGGTGCTTGGGTGACACTGCCGGATCGACGATGTTGGTGTCGCTGTCCGGGACGCACGTCGACACCTGCTCCGGGTACGACTGGGTGTCGCACAGGGCCAACCCGAACCAGAAGGTCGGGTTGAGCTCGAAGTGGTAGGAGTTCGTGTCCGGGTGCGCAGGCGAGGGGTCGCGCGGCAGCCGGAGCGTGTACTGCATGCGATTGCCGCTGCCCGGCTTCGTGGAGTAGAAGAGGGCGGACGGCTCGTCGTGCCCGACGTAGTGCCCGAAGACCTCGTCGGACTCGGCGACATCCGGGCAGAGCCTGCTGACGACGCAATTGAGGCTGACGCGAGAGTTCGGCGTCAGCTGTGGTGCTGTCGGCGACGCATTCATTCCCTGGGCGTTCGCCGGCACTCCGACAAGAGCGGTGACGGCCAATACAGGCACTGCCGCCAACCCGATCCGTATCGATTTCATGTGTCCACCTCGAAAGGGCGGCCACCGGCTGGGCCTGGGCCAGCACACCACGCGACCGGCTCCCGATCGCGGAGCCTAACACTGCGGGCCACGCAAGGAACTGCCCGAAAGGGCAGTGCCATCGTCGTCTCCACCGGCGCCGGAACGGGCGGACGTGGAATGAACATGCCCCCTTCCTGGCGGTTGGCCGCACCGGCGGCCTCATCCCTGAGGTCGCCGGTGCCGGGCGTCGCCGTCCGTGTGATCCGCTGGTTGCCGTGCGGGCTCAGCCCACGAGAGTGATGACGAGGCTGCCCGTGCCGTCACCGTTCTCCACCAGGTCGAGGCGCCCCTGCGCGCCGACGTACCGGCCGGTGCCGCCCGTGACGGCGAGCTCCTTCGACGGTGCCGGGCTGGAGAGCCCCGACGCCGCGATCTGCCCGTGGGGCAGCGCGATGGCGAGGGTGAAGAAGACCTGCCCCTCCGTCACGTTCGTGACCAGGCCTGATCCACCCTCGGTGCCCACGACGTGGCCCTTGCCGTCGAGCAGCTGGTCGCTGAACACCGCGTAGTCGCCGAGACCGACGGAGTCCGGGTTGGCCGGGGGGACGTCGACGACGTAGTGGTCGCTGAACTTCACGGCGAAGCGCAGCACGGTGGCGTGGTGCGCGGGGCTCGCCACCACCGCGGCCGCGCTCGGGGCGGCAGTCGGGGCGGCGCCGGCGTCGCCGGCCGAGGCGACCAGGCCGACTCCGGTTCCGACCAGGGCTGCGGCCGCGACCGCGGCGGCGGTTCTCCGCGACCGGCGGGAACGGGAAGGGGTGCGAGGGGTGAGATCGATGTCGTTCACGGGGTGCTCCTTGTGTGTCGGTCTGTGGAAGGGGTCTGTCGAGGGGTCAGCGGAGTTCGCGGCGCGCGTTGACTGCGGTGGCGGTGACGGCGATGAGCGCCGTCCATCCGAGGAGGACGAGGAGCGCGACGCCCGGGGACAGCACGTCCTGCCCGGGGTTCGCGGGGACGGTCAGGCCGACGGCCGCACCGGTGGGGAGCCACTTGGCGAGCTCGGGGAAGACGTTGGCCAGGAGCAGCTGCTCGACCACCTGCACCCAGACGAGGGCGCCGATGATCGCGCCGACCGTGTTCCGGACGAGGGCGCCCACGGCCACCCCGAGGAGCGCGTAGCACCCCGTGGCGAGGGTGGCGCCCAGCCAGTACCGGGGGATGTCGACGGGGAGGTCGTGCACACCCTTGGCGGCGTAGAGCGGGATCGCGATGCCGACGGTGAGCCCGAAGACCACGGCTCCGGCGACCGCGCCCAGCGCGCCCATGAGCACGAGCTTGGCGACCAGGACCCGGCCCTTGTGCGGCTCGCCGAGGTAGGTCGCGAGGATCGTGCGATGCCGGAACTCGCCGGCCATGACGAGGATCCCCAGCACGAGCATCGTCATCCCGGTGACGGCGGACACCGACAGCGACTTGCTCACGTTCGCCGTGCTGCCGAGCGCTGGCTGGCCGTTGGTCCCGGCCAGGAGGACGTTGGTGACCAGGCCCACGACGGCGAGCGCCAGCATCACCCCGGAGGCCACCCAGACGGCGGGCGTCGACGTGAGCTTGCGGTACTCGATGTACGTCTGCCGGTAGGGCAGGGGGTAGGTCAAGCGGATCGCCGGCGTGGTCACGACGTCACCTCCTGGTGGTTGGTCGGCCCGGCTTGCCGGACCATCGGGGTCTCGGACGGCGGCAGCGCCGAGTCGTGGACGAGCGCCTGGAAGACGGTCTCGAGGTCCGCGGACTGCTCCTGCAGCCCCGTGACGAGAGCGCCGGCCCGCACGGCCGCGGCCGCGATCGTCGCGCCGTCCGCGCCGTGGACGAGCAGGCCGTCGGGCCCGGTGCGGTCGACGGTCACCCCGGCCTCGACCAGGGCGGCGGTGAGTGCGGAGGCGTCCCGGGTCGTGACGGCCACGCCGCCGGGACGGACGAGCTCGCGGACCGTGCCGGCCCGCACGAGCCGGCCCTTGTTGATGATCACGGCGTCGTCGGCCGTGTTCGCGACCTCGGCAAGTAGGTGGCTGGACAGGAAGACCGTGCCGCCGGAGTCCGCGAAGGTGCGCAGGAAGGAGCGCATCATCCAGATCCCGTCGGGGTCGAGCCCGTTGAAGGGCTCGTCGAGCACGAGGGCGGCCGGGTCGCCGATCAGGGCGCCGCCGAGCGCGAGCCGCTGGCGCATGCCGAGCGAGAAGCCACCCACCCGGCGGTCGGCCGCTGACGTCAGGCCCACCAGGTCGAGCATCTCCTCGACGCGTCCCGGGGGAGCGCCTGCCTGCAGGGCGAGGATGCGCAGGTGCCGGCGGGCGGTGCGGTTGGGGTGCAGACCCTGGTCGAGGACGGCCCCGACGACGCGCATCGGGTGAGGCACGTCGCGGTAGCGGCGGCCGTCGATGGTGGCGGTGCCGGCGGTGGGGACGGTGAGCCCGAGCAGGGCACGCATGCTCGTCGTCTTCCCGGAGCCGTTCGGCCCGAGGAACGCGGTGATCCGCCCTGGCCGCACGTCGACCGAGAGGTCGTCGACCGCCGTGAGGGCGCCGTACCGCTTCGTGAGGGAGGTGAAGGAGATGGCCACGGGGGCTCCTTGCGGCAGTGTCGGGGCGGGGGGAGCGGACGTGGCAAGCCTGTTCCGGCGGCCGGGGGACGTCGGGAGTGCCAGCCGCACCCGCCCCGGGGGCGAGCCACACCACGGCCGGGCGGTCCGCTTCCCTGCGCGGGGATCCCGGGACTGCCTAGCCTTCAGCGGTGAGGCCGTCCCCGCCGCAGACCGCGGTCCTGATCGTCGACGACCAGGCCCCGTTCCGGCTGGCCGCGGCGGCGGTCGTCGCGGCGACCCCGGGCTTCCGGGTCGCCGCGCAGGCGGGGAGCGGCGAGGAGGCCGTCCTGCTGGCCCGGCGACTGCATCCCGATCTCGTCCTCATGGACGTGCAGCTCCCCGGCGTCGACGGCTGGGAGGCAACCCGGCTCCTCCGGCTGCTGCCGGTCCCGCCCGTCGTCGTCGTCCTCTCCGCGGGGGACATCGATGACGTCGAGGAGCTGGTCCTGGCGAGTGGTGCGCTGTGCTACCTGCCGAAGGCGGGCTTCGGCCCCGTGGGCCTCACTGGGGCGTGGGCAGCGGCAGGGGGCGCCCCGGGCGTTCCTGCGAGCTGACCGGGAACGTCAGCAGGACGTCCCGCCCGGGCCGTTCGAGCGTCCCGCCGAGCGCCTCGACGCGGTCGGCCGCACCCTCCAGCTGGGCGCCCCCGGGGCCGTCGTCCGGCTCGAAGGTGAGGGTGACCACCAGGCCGTCGGCGTCCGACCCGAGTACGACCCGGACGTCGCCCCGTGCCCCTCGCAGGAGCTCGGTGCAGCAGAACCAGGCGGCGACCTCCACGTCCTCGGGCCACCGGTGCCTCACACCCCGGTCGTCGACGCGCACCCTCCCGCCGCGTGCGCGCAGGGCGGCGGGCAGCCCGCGCTGTGCGAGCAACGGCGGGCTGATCGCGCGCGTGATCTCCCGCAGCTCCTCGAGGGCGTCCCTCGTCGTCGCGAGGCATGCGTCCACGAGGCCGACGGCCGCCGGCGGGTCGGCGCGGGTCGTGGCCGCGACCGCGGAGAGCCGGTCCGGCACCTCACGCAGCCCGCCCACGACGCCCACCCTGATGGCCGCGGCGACCTGGCGGCGACCGGAGTCGTCGGCGACGAGCAGGCGCTGGCGGGACGCGGCCAGGTCGGCGTTCACCCGTGCGAGCCGGGTGGCGCCCGCGCGCAGCGACTCCTCCAGCCCGGTGGTGGCGAAGGCCGGTCCGGCGCGTTCGCAGAACTCCCGCAGCACCCGGCGGCGGGACGCGGACGGCCCCGCCTGCTGTGGTTGCTCGAGCACGAGCCGGCCGACGTCGACGCCGTCGGAGCGGACCGTCACCTCCAGGGCGCCCTCGCCGGGACCGCCCGGTCCGACCGTGCCCGGCGGCCAGACCTCGCTCACCTCGCTGCCGTCGTCCAGCCGGACGCCGGCCCGGCACGAGGACGCTCCCATGAGCCGGGCGGTGGTCTCCGCGACCCCGGCGAGGAACGATGCCCCGGCCGCCGCGTCCGCCAGCTGGTCCGAGTGCGCGACGAGCACGGCGTACCGGGCGGCGCGCGGGCCGTAGACCAGCCGGTCGGCGGCCCGGACGGCGACCCGCCGGACCGGCTGCAGCAGCACCACCACGGCGACGAAGGCGCCGAGCGCGAGCCACCACGGCCGGCCACCGCCTTCGGTGATCCGGCCCACCGAGGCCACCGCCACGAGGTACGCGGACGACGCGACCACGACGACCGCCGCGAGCACGACGGCGCCACCGATGACGCGGTCGACGTCGTAGAGCCGGTAGCGCAGCACCGCGAACCCGGTGGCGAGCGGGAGGGCCAGGTAGGCCACCTGCAGGGCCAGGACGAGGACCGGCGGCGTTGGCCGGCCGGTCAGGTTGAGGGCCAGTGCCAGCACCGGCACCGACGGCGAGACCGACCGCGGCCACGGCGATCCAGCGCATCTGCTGGCGCTCCTCGCCGCGCGCGCCGGCGCAGCCGGACGACGACCGCGGCGGCGCCGGCCACGAGCCCGGCGAAGACGCCGGCGTTCGCGACGCCGACGAGCCAGTCGACCGTTGCGGTCGCGGGCATCCGACCTGCGTCGGTGATCCTCGACGGGGTGGACAGGGTGAGCAGCGTCCCGACCAGGACGGCGTAGGAGCCGACGGGGAGCAGCAGCGCCGGCCGCCACCGCGGCGACGGCAGCCGCCCGCCCGGCGCCAGCAGGAGCAGGACGGCGAGCAGCATCAGCGCGAACACGCCGCCGAGCAGGTCGCCGAGCCACTCGGCCGCGCGCCCGCCTGCGGGGTAGCGGCCGTCGGCGAGCGCAAGGTTGCCTGCGGCGCGGCCGGCCAGGCCGATCGCCACGCCGAGTTGCCCGAGGCAGAACAGCCACCCGATCCGGTGCCGTGGATGCCGGGAGAGGATGACCGCGCCGACGAGGGACCCCACCACGGTGGCGAGGGGAATGCCTGGGAAGCCCTCGCTCACCGCCGCGGCCGACCACAGCGGGACGCCGGCCGCCGCGAGCAGGAACGCCTGGGCCACTGCGAGGGCCGCGGTGACCACGACGGCGGCCCAGGCGTGCCGGGCGGCGCGCATCTCAACCCCCCGCAGCCGGCGGCGGCGCGGAGCGAGGCGCCGGCAGCCGGAGCCCGGCCCGGCGGCCGTGGAACGGGACGATGCCGGATACCGTCGTGCCCGCTCCGGTGGCGGACGTCACGGCCAGGGAGCCGGCGAGGGCCTCGACCCGGTCGCGCATGTTCTGCAGCCCGGTGCCGGTGCCGGTCACCGGAGTGGCGAAGCCGTGACCGTCGTCCGACACCTCGAAGGTCAGCGCACCCTCGTGCACCGTCAGGCGGATGTCGACCCGGGACGCCCGGCCGTGCTTCGCCGCGTTCTGCATCGCCTCCAGGCAGCAGAAGTAGACGGCGGCCTCGACGTCGGGATCGATCCCCGGCAGGTGCTTTCCCTGCACGGTGACCTGCAGCGGGCCACCCCCGGCCGCCTGCTCGAGCGCCACTGCGAGCCCGTGCTCCGCGAGGCGTGCGGGGTACAGGCCGTGGGACAGCTCCTCGACGGCGGCGAGCGCGGACCGGGCGGCGGTGCGGGCCGTGGCGACAGCCGCGGGCTCGACCGGCAGCCGGTCCGCGACGAGGGATCGCAGCAGCCCGAGGTGCACGGCGAGCGCGACGAGGTGCTGCTGAGCCCCGTCGTGGATGTCGCGCTCGACCCGTCGCCGGCCCTGCTGCGACGCCAGCACGAGTCGCTGCCGCGACGCCCGCAGGTCGTCGGCCCGCAGCTCCGCCTCGGTGACGGTCGCGCGCAGGGCGTCGCGCAGGACCACGGTCTGCAGGATGGTCGCGACGTGCTCGGCGACGTCCCCGAGGAGTGCGCGGTCCCGGGGGGAGATGCCGACTCCGGCCGGCATGGCTACGCGGAGCCGGCCCAGCGGGTTCGCAGCCCGCACGAGCGGGGTCACGTGGGCAGTCTCGCTGCCGTCGAGGACCGCGTCGGCCGGCCAGCCGGCGACGAGCGGCGGCCCCGACGTGCCGGTCGTGCTGATCTCGACCGACACCGCCCCGAGCCCCTCCCGCACGTACCGGGCCGTACTACGGAGCACCTCGGGCAGGTCGTCGGCGGCCACGGCGCCACGGGCGAGGCGAGTCAGCCGGTCCCGCGGGGACACCGGCAGACGTCGTCGGAGCCGGCTGCCGAGCGGCTCGATGGTGACGGCGGCGACGGCCGCGGCGAGCACCGTCAGCACCGGGCCGGCGCCGGTGGACACTCCGAGGAAGGCCCGCCCGGCCAGGACCGCCGCGAGGTAGAGGATCGCCACGTACACGGCCAGCACCGCGGTCACGACGACGTGGGTGCTCCACGCCCGCCGGCCCCGCCGCACCGCGTCGCCCACACGCCGAGTCTGGGGGGTGCGCAGGGCGGGCACCAGGGTCTAGGTCGCGCCGGTGGCGTCGAGGAAGGTGAGGACCGCCTGGACCCGGCGGTTGCCGTCGGGCTCGGCACCGAGGGACAGCTTGGTGAAGACGGCGTTGATGTTCTTCTCCACCGCCCGCTCGCTGAGGTACAGGGTGCGCGCGATGGCCTGGTTGCTCTTGCCGGCGGCCATCTCGCGCAGCACCTCCAGCTCCCGCGGCGCCAGCTCGGCGAGCGGTCCCGTGTCTGCGGGGCGGCGCGCGACCAGCGCCTCGACGACCTTGGGGTCGATCACCGAACCGCCAGCGGCGACGGTCCGCAGGGCCTCGACGACCTGCTCCAGGTCGGACACCCGTTCCTTCAGCAGGTACCCCAGCCCGCCGGTGCCCTCCTTGAGCAGGTCGACGGCGTAGGCGTCCTCGGCGTACTGGGACAGGACGACGACCCCGATGCCCGGGTGCTCGGAACGGACCCGGCGGGCGGCGTCGACCCCCTCCGTGGTCCACGTCGGCGGCATCCGGATGTCGGTGAGCACGACGTCGGGGCGGTGCTCGCCGACGGCGGCGAGCAGCTCGTCGAGATCCGCGGCGAGGGCCGCGACCTCGAGCTCGGGCGACCGCGCGAGCAGGGCCGCTGTGCCCTCGCGCACGAGGTAGTTGTCCTCCGCGAACACCAGGCGCAGGACCATGCCCGAACACTAGGCGCTCCGCAGCTGCGCCCGTCGCGTGAGTGACAGCAGGTCGCGGACGCCGGCCTCCGGCAGGTACGCCCGGCTGAGCGCGAGCCCGATCCGCGGGAGCGCGGCCTCGTCGGGGAACACGAGGTACAGCGGGGCGTGCGAGGGCTGGAACTTCGACTTGAACGCCTGCAGGGAGCGGAAGCCGTAGTACGGCTCGAGCCTCGTGCCCAGGGTGTCCAGGAAGGCGTCGAGGACCCCGCGGTCGTCGTCGTCCGGCGCTCCGCCGGCCCGGGCGAGGGGCACGCCCGACAGGGAGACGAACTCCGCCCCCTCGGCCTGGAACGTCAGGCACGCCGACGCGATGAGGAACTCCATGGTGTGGCGGAAGCCGCCGGGCAGCCGCCGCATGACGTCGAGGGTCCACCCCCGCGGCTCGCCTCCGCCCGGGCCGTAGGCGGGCATCCACGAGGTCACCCCGTGGACGGTGCCGTCGGCGTCCACGGCCAGGCCGACCCGGACGTCGGGATCCATCGCCTCGTCGAGACCGCCGAGGGTGAAGCCCATCTCCGGCAGGCCCTTGTCGCCCACCCACTGCTCCGAGATCGCCCGCACCTGCACCTGAACCCCGCGGGGCTGCTTCGCCAGCGGGACCAGGCGATGGGTCAGCCCCTGCTTGGCCGCCTGGTTCAGCGCGGTCCGCACGTCCTGCCAGGCCTTGCCGGTGAACGCCAGGCCGGGCAGGGCGATCACGGCCTCCTCCGCGACCTGCACCGTGCGCCAGCGCCGCGCCGCGGCGTGGTCCGCCGTCTCCTGCGTGACCGAGAACAGGCAGGGCAGCAGCCCCTCGGCCTGCACCCGGTCGGCGAACGCGCGCAAGAGGTCGGAGCGGTCGGCGGCCGTCGCCGCGACGGGGTCGCACAGGCCGACGGCGACGCCCGCGTGGGCCTGGTAGGCGACGTATCCCTCACCGCCGTCCTGGGCGAAGAACCAGCGATTCTCGGGCCACGTCGTCATCCAGGCGAGACGGTTCACGGCGCCGTCGGTCCGCAGCACGGCGGACGCTCTGCTCCGCTCGTCCTCACCCGGCACGAAATGGAAGGAACCCGTCGTCCGCCGGGCCCGCCGCCGGGTCGGGTTCCGGAACGCCCGGCGGCCGAGGACGAGGACGGCGAGCTGCGCGCAGGTCAGTAGCGCGGTGTAGGTCACCAGCGGCCAGCCGGGGTGTCCGTCGACCGCCAGGGCGACGCCGACCGCGACGAGGACGGCGAGGCTCGCCACCGTGAGGCCTACCGCCCAGCGCCAGGCGCGCCGGCGGCCCGAGCGCAGCCCGTTCGCCACCAGGAGCCAGAGGACGGCGAACACGAATCCGCTCGTCAGCGAGCTGTCCGTGTCGTCGAGCCCGACCGTCAGCGGGCCGCCCGTGGACGCCAGCGAACTGGCGCAGGCGGCCGCCGCGGACACGACGAAGGCGCCGGACGCCAGCAGGCGGTACTCGTGCCGGCTGAGCGACCTGGCCCTCAGGTCGATCCGCCGCCCGACCAGACGCGGGCCCACGGCGAGCCCGAGCGCGACGGCCAGCAGGTGCTCGAGGTCCCACAAGGCGCCGATGTAGACGAAGGCCACGACGGCGTAGGTCAGCAGGCCGACTCGCAGCCGCCCCCGCCACGGGCTGCCGAGCGTGGCCGTCGCGGCCGCCGCCACGCCGAGCGCCCCGGCGGAGAAGCCGACGTCGAGCACCCGGGCGTTCGCGTCCGCCCACGGCCAGCTCGAACCGAGCGTGAGCCAGAGCAAGGCGGTCGTCCCCAGCACGCCGGCCAGCTGCGTCAGCGCCGTAACCGGCAGCGCCCGCCGTGTGCCCAGGCGCAGCTCTCCGAACCCGGCGAGGACGAGGAACCCGCCCACGACCGGGACGTACTGCAGCGGCACCAGGGCGAACACTGAGCCGCTGACCGGGGTCCACCAACGCCCCGCCTCGAGGGCGGGCAGGCCGTAGGCCACGTGGTCCACGAGCCCCGACGCGTGCAGCGGCCTCCAGAGGGCCCCCGTCAGGACCCCGGTGGCGAGCATGACCGCGACCACTGAGAGGGTGAACGGCAGCCGCTTCGCCAGGGTGGTGCCGGCGGTGCGCACAGAGGTTCTCGGCGGCGCGGCCGAGAGGGGCGGGCTCATGCCAGCCAGCTTCGTGTGTGCCCACGAGCGGCCGCAGGGGTGCCACCCGTACTGCGTGCGGGGCGCCAGCCCCCCGGTTCAGGCTTCGGTCACGCGGCGTCCCTACCGCCCGACCAGGGTGCGTACGGCGTCGTACAGGTAGGCGCTCTCGGTCGACGAGGTCATCGCCCGTCGTCCTGGTCGAGTTCCGCGAGCACCTGTTGCGCGACCCGGAAGGCGCTGTTGGCCGCCGGAACGCCGCAGTAGATGGCGCTCTGCAGCAGCACCTCCTTGATCTCTTGCTCGTCGAGCCCGTTGCGCAGTGCGCCGCGCACGTGCATGGCGAGCTCCTCGTCGTGGCCCAGCGCGACCAGGGCGGTCAGCGTCACGATCGAGCGGCTGCGCCGGTCCAGCCCGGGCCGGGTCCAGATCTCACCCCATGCGTAGCGGGTGATGAGGTCCTGGAAGTCCGACGTGAAGGGCGTCGTCCCCGCGGTGGCCCTGTCCACGTGGGCGTCCCCCAGGACCGCTCGACGCACCTGCGTCCCCGCACCGCGGGCGCCGTCCGCGGCGGCGGCCCGCACCAGGCGGGCGACGGACTCCGGAGCCTCCGCGGGCGGGAGGTGTCCGCAGCCCTCGAGTACGACGAGCCGGCCGTGCCGGACGGCACCGGCGATCCCGGCGAGGTCCGCTGCCGGCGTCACGAGGTCGTGGCGGCCGGCGACCGCGAGCACCGGGGCTCCGACGTCGCCGAGGCGGACGCGCACGTCGAAGACGGCCAGCGCGTCGCAGGCCAGCGCGTAGCTCTCGTCGTCCGCGGCCTCGAGGCCGGCGAGCAACTCCTGCGCGACGGGGTTCTGCTGGGCGAAGCCGGGGGCGAACCAGCGGGCGGGGGTGCTGTCGACGAGCGCGGCCGTCCCGGACGAACGGACCAGGGATGCGCGCTCGCGCCAGCTCTCGGGAGTGGCGATCCGGCCTCCTGTGGCGATCAGCGTCGCCTCCGCGACGCGGCCCGGGGCGTCGAGCAGGAGCTGGAGGCCGACCGCCCCGCCCAAGGAGTCCCCCGCGTACGCGAAGCTCGCACCCGGTGTTCCGCGCCGGCCGAGCACCTCGTAGGCGAGGGCGAGGACGGCGCCCGCCAGGTCGGCCACCGAGAACGGGACGGTCGCCGCCGGGCTGCCCCCGTGCCCCGGCAGGTCCCAGCCGACGACGTCGTACGCGTCCGCCAGTTCGGCGGCGCAGGCCGACCACAGGGTCTCGACGGTCGTCCCGAGCGAGGGTCCGACCACGAGCAGGGGCAGCGATGGGTTCGTGGGTGTGAGCTGCACGGGCTGCACGATCGGGGCGCTCATCCGGCTCCCTCCAGGTAGGTCGCGGCGCGCTCCACCACGGCGTCGACGAGCTGGCCGGCCGCGCCCAGGTAGGCGCCAGGCTCCGTGGGTGGATCCGACGGTTCCCCCGCGAGCCCGGCCAGCGCGCGTGCCTCTGCGACGAGCTCGGGGGCCGCAGCGTCGGCGGTCGCCCGCATGCGGTCGGCGTCCACCCGGAGCCCCGCGAGGAGCTCGGTGGCCTGCGACGCGGCGACGACCGTGCGGCGGGCGAGGAGCCGGATCGCCCACCACTCCGCGTGCCAGGCCCCGGCGGGGCGCTCGTCGCCGCTCTCGGCGGCGGCGAGGTGGAGCTGGGCACCGAGCCCGGGCGCGGCGAGCGCCGCCCGCCGCAGGAGCACCGAGAGCACCGGGTTGACCTTCTGCGGCATCGTGGACGAGACGCCCCGGCCGCGAGCCGCGGGCTCGGCCAGCTCCGCGATCTCGGGTCGCGACAGCGTGAGGACGTCGTTCGCGATCCGCCCGTAGGCGTCCGTGCAGCGGACCAGGGCGTCGCCGGCCCGGGTGAGCGGTGCCCGGCTGGTGTGCCACGGCGGCGCGGGGCGCAGGCCGAGTGTGGTGGCGACGTCCTCCGCCAGGTTCAGGGCGGCCTCGTCGGGCGCCTCGGCGCCGGTCAGGCGGGCGAGCTCGGCGGCCCCGGCGAGGGTCCCCGCGGCACCCCCCAGCTGGGCCGGGAGCCGGACGCCGACGGCGTCGAGGTCGTCGGCGGCGTCCAGCAGACCGGTGAGCCAGGTCGCGGCCTTCAGCCCGAACGTGACGGGTACGGCATGTTGGGTCAGCGTGCGTCCGGCCATGACCGAGGCACGGTGGCGGGCGACCAGCCCGAGGAGGGCCCGCGACTGCGCGCGCAGCTCGACCCGGAGGCGGTCGACGGCGTCACGCAGGCAGAGGACGAGGGCGGTGTCGAGGACGTCCTGGCTCGTCAGCCCGCGGTGCAGCCACCGGGACGCCACCGCGTCGTCGGACCCCAGGCGTTCGCGGAGCAGCGCCACGAGGGGGACCACCGGAGTGCCTCCGGCCTCGCCTGCCGCGGCGAGGTCGTCGGTGTCCGGCGGGGTCAGCAGCTCCGTGAGGGAGGCACGCGCCCCGGGGGGCGCGATCCCCGCCTCGACCAGTGCGGACAGCCACGCCTGCTCGACGGCGACCATCGCGCGCACCAGGGCGGCGTCGGTGAACAGGTCGCCCGCCCGCTCGTCACCGGGCCAGAGCAGGTCCGTCATCGGGTCGGCTGGCCAGCGTAGGTGAGGAAGACCGTCTCCCCGTCTCCTTGCAGCACGACGTCGAACGCGTACCCGGACGTGTCCCGCACCGCGATCAGGGAGCCGCGTCGGTCACGCGGGACCGCGGCCAGCAGCGGGTCCCGGTCCAGGGTGTCGTCGTCCTCAGGCGGGTCGGCAGGCAGGTAGGCGCGGGTGAACAAGCGGTCGAGCAGACCGCGTGCGAACACCGTCAGCGCGAAGAAGGGCGCGACGGACCCCGTGCCGGCTCCGGGCGCCAGCGTGGTGAACGAGTACCTGCCCGCGTTGTCCGTGCTCGCGCGGCCCCAGCCGGTGAAGGTCCATCCGTCCCGGCGCAGGGCGCCTGGCTGCTGGACGACCGAGCCGTCGGGGGCGGCTTGCCACAGCTCCAGCAGCGCGTCGGGAACCGGCTCCCCGCGGCCGTCGAGCACTCGGCCGTGCAACTGGATCGCGCCGGGCGATCCCGGTGGGACGAGCTCGGCGTCGTGCGGGTAGGGGAGGGCGTAGCCGAAGAACGGCCCGACGGTTTGCCCCGGTGTCGGCACGAGGGCGCTCACGGCTGCTCCTGCTCCATCGGCGTCCGCGAGCTGCCGGTCAGGACGATGTCCCAGCGGTAGCCGGTGCACCATTCGTGCTCGGTGACGTCGTGGTCGTAGCGGGCGACGAGGCGGTCGCGGGCGGCCTGATCGGGGATCGACCGGTAGATCGGGTCGAGGTCGAACAGCGGGTCCCCGGGGAAGTACATCTGCGTGACCAGCCGCTGCGTGAAGTCGGTGCCGAAGAGCGAGAAGTGGATGTGCGCCGGCCGCCAGGCGTTGCGGTGGTTGCGCCACGGGTACGGCCCCGGCTTGATGGTCGTGAACCGGTAGCCACCGTTCCCGTCCGTCAGGCAGCGGCCCACGCCGGTGAAGTTGGGGTCGATCGGCGCGGGATGCTGGTCGCGCTGGTGGATGTAGCGGCCCGCGGCGTTCGCCTGCCAGACCTCGACGAGCTGACGGCGGACGGGTCGGCCGTCGGCGTCCGTGACCCTGCCGGTGACGACGAGCCGCTCGCCGACGGGCGCCCCGCCGTGCTGGATCGTGAGGTCGGCCTCGAGCGGGTCGACGTCCCGTTCGCCGAAGACGGGGGCGAAGAGCTCGACCCCTTCGGGGTCGGCATGCACCGGCGCCTTGGTGGGGTGGCGCAGCAGGCTGCTGCGGTAGGGCGGGTAGTCGAGCAGCGGCCGGGTCCGGTCACCCTCGCTCAGGCGCTCGTGCTCGTAGTCGGCACTCAGCCTCGAGATCTCGGCGCTGATCTCCGCCTGGGTCGCGGCGGCGGCGTCGGAGGACGGTGGCGTCGGGTCGCGCCGCTCGTGTCGGGCGCCGGTCAGGGTCATGGCGCCGACCGTAGTCACGGGGGGCCCCGGATGGGAGGCTGTCCTTCCGCTCAGCGGAAGGAATGGCGGCATGGCGGGAAACACCGGGCGGGCGGGGGCCACCGTCGCGTCGCGGGTGCTGGCGCTGCTGGCGGCCTTCGACGAGGGACACCGCGCGCTGGGGCTCAGCGAGCTCGCTCGCCGGGCGGCGCTACCGCCGCCGACCGCGCACCGCCTCGCGGCCGAGCTGGTGGCGGGCGGCTTCATCGCCCGGCTGCCGGACGGCCGATACGTGGTGGGGCGCCGGATGTGGGACATCGGCCTCCTCGCGCCGGTGCAGTCCGGGCTGCGGCAGCTCGCCTCGCCCTTCCTGCACGACCTCTACGGGGCCACGCTCGCAACCGTGCACCTGGCCGTGCGGGACGGCGTCCGGGTGCTCTACGTGGACCGGCTCTCGGGGTCGGCGTCCGTGCCCGTGGTCAGCCAGGTCGGCGGGCGGCTGCCCCTGCACTGCACCGGCGTCGGCAAGGTGCTGCTCGCGTACGCTCCCGCCGAGGTCCAGGAGCGGGTCCTCGGCCACCTCGCCCGCATCACCCCGTACACGATCACCTCACCGGGTCTGCTCGCGGAGCAGCTGCGCCGGGTGCGCCGGGACGGCTGGGCCCAGACGGTCGAGGAGATGAGCCTCGGCGCCTGCTCGGTGGCCGTGCCCGTGCTGACGCCGTCCGGCGTGGTGGCGGCCCTCGGGATCGTCGTCCCGAGCCTGGGGCGGAACCGGCCGCGGCTGGTATCGGCGCTGCAGGTCTCGGCGCGCGGCATCGCTCGGTCCGTCGAGGGCACGGACTTCCGCTGGGTGGAAGGCGAGAGTGGCCCCGCCGCGGAGGTTCCCCGTTGACTCGTCCTCATGCGCACCCAGGTCGCCATCATCGGGGCGGGGCCGGCCGGCCTGCTGCTCTCCCACCTGCTCGACCGGGAGGGGATCGAGTCCGTCGTCCTCGAGACCCGGTCGCGCGCGTACGTCGAGGCGAGGATCCGCGCGGGCATCCTCGAGAGCTCGACCGTGGGCCTGCTCTACGACGTCGGCGTGGGGGAGCGGCTGCACCGGGAGGGGTTCGAGCACCGCGGCATCTACCTGCAGACCCCGGGGGAGCGCCACCACCTCGACTTCGTCGACCTGGTGGGCCGGAGCGTCTGGGTGTACGGCCAGACGGAGGTGACCAAGGACCTGGGCCGGGCCCGCGACGCGGCGGGCCAGCAGTTCAGGTACGAGGTGACCGACACCCGGCTGCACGACCTCACGGGTGACCACCCGTTCGTGACCTACCTCCTCCCGGGGGGCGCTCGGGAGCGGCTCGACGCCGACGTGGTCGTGGGGTGCGACGGTTCGTTCGGGCCGAGCCGCGCCGCCGTCCCTCCGAGTGCCCGCCAGGTCTGGGAGCGCACCTACCCCTACGCCTGGCTCGGGGTGCTCGCGGACGTACCCCCGTCCACGGACGAGCTCGTCTACGCCTGGCACCCCGACGGGTTCGCCCTGCACTCCATGCGGTCCGCGACCGTGAGCCGGCTCTACCTGCAGGTACCCCCCGAGACGGACGTCGACGACTGGTCCGACGACCGGATCTGGGGAGCACTGGCCGAGCGGCTCGGCGCCGGCATCGACTCCTGGCACCTGCGGAGCGGGCCCGTCACGGAGAAGAGCGTGCTGCCGATGCGCAGCTACGTCCAGGCGCCGATGCGGTACGGGCGCCTGTTCCTCGCCGGGGACGCCGCGCACATCGTGCCGCCCACCGGCGCCAAGGGGCTCAACCTCGCGGTCGCCGACGTCGCCCTGCTCGCGCCGGCCCTCGCCCGGTGGCTGTCGAAGAACGACAGCGCGCTCGCGGACGCCTACTCGGACGCCGCACTGCGCCGCGTCTGGCGCTGCACCCACTTCTCGTGGTGGATGACGACGATGCTGCACACCGGCGGCGACCCCTTCGACGCGCAGTTGCAGCTGTCCCAGTTGCGGTGGGTGGCGACGAGCACTGCTGCCGCGACGGGGCTGGCCGAGAACTACGCCGGCCTGCCGATCGGGTACTGAGAACCTCAGGGGACTCCGCTTCGTCCCACGTCACGCTCCACAGCGACGGCAGGGAGTCCTGTCGGTGCGCTCGCTTACGCTGACGCCGTGTCCGATCCGGATGAGCTACCCGAGTCGTCCCATGTCGACCCGTGGGCCGCGCACCTGCCGGGACAGGAGCTCGTCCCCGCGTATCTCGTCTCACGGTTCGCCGCGCAGTATCGCGCCGTGGTCGACGTCCTGCTCGGAGCACAGGACGACAGCCTCACCGGCGTCGCGTACGACGAGATCCTGGGGCGGCTCCGCGAGCACCTCGTCGACCGGGTGCCGGAGGACCGCGTCGACGCACTGCTCGGGAGTGAGGGCTTCGGCCTCGACGCGCGGCTGGACCAGCTCGTCGGCTGGAGCGTGCTGACGCGGTGGCAGGAGCCGGCCCGCACCGGCGAAGACTTCCTGCGCCGGCGCGACAGGTACCAGCTGACGCCGGCGGCGGCCGCGTTCCACGCCTTCTGGACCTCACAGGCCGACGACGACGACGCGGGCGCGGCCGACCTGACGCTGGCCCCGCGGGCGATCCACGACCGTCTCCTCGTGTTCGGGGACGCCGTGCGCGGCCGCCGGTACCCGGCCGCGGCCGCCGAGTACCAGCAGGTGATCGTGATCCACCGGGGCATGGCGGCTGCCGCGCGGGGCTGGCAGCGGGCGCTGGCGCACGCGCTGTCGGGCGGACCGGACGCCGGCAAGCAGGAGGTGCTCTGGCGGACGCTCCAGTCCTACGTGGGCATGTGGGGCGAGCAGGTCGACGTGCACACGCCGCGGATCGCAGCCCTGCTCGATGAGCTGGCCCCGCTACTGAGCGACCAGGTCTGGGGGGCGTGCGTGCGAGCTGCCCTCGCGGATGCCGCCGACGACGCGATCGTCGACGCCCAGGCCGCTCGCTGGGCGCACACGTGGGCGTCGTTGCGAACCTGGTTCGTGGGGGAGGGCGGCCAGGCTCGGCGGCTGCGCCGGCAGCTGCGCGACCTGGTGGTGCCCTGGGCGCGCGGGATGCACATCCTCATGGACACCGGCGGCACGGTGACACGCAGGGCGGAGCTCCTGCAGCTCGCCCGTGCGGCCGAGCGGGCGCCCGACGACGAGACGGCCTGGCGGCTGTGGGACACCGCGGTCGCGGCCTTCCCCGCCCGGCACCTGCTGCTGCCGGCCGACGCCCCGACCGATGCTTCCCTGTCGTGGGCCGACGCGCCGCCGGCGCCGGTCACCGCGCGGTTCCGCGAGCAGGGCGCCCGGGCGGCCGCCGGTGCCCGCCCGCGGGCCGTCGACCACTCGGCCGGCCGGGCCGCCGCCCGCCGCGCGCGCGCCGCCGGGCGTGCCGCTCGTGCCGAGGCGGAGGCCTCCTTGCGGGGTCGCTCCGGCAGCAGGCTCGGCAGCTGGGACCCCCTCACCGAGCCCGAGTTCGACCTCTTGCTGGAGCTGCTGGCCGTTGCCCGGCGGCAGGGCTCCCGGGCACTCGACAGCAGGTCGGCGGTCACCGGCGACGGCCGGTGGCGGGTCACCCTCTCGACTCCGGACGGCGGGTCGGGCACGGCGGCGCTCAGTACACCCCGCGGTCGCCTGGTCACTCTCGACTGGCGGTTCGAGCTCGAGCCGGCCTCGGAGCGGGTCGGATGAGCCGCGAGCTGGCGGATCGGCAGCGGGCCTTCACGGGCCTGCTGGCACGGCCGGTCCTGCACCGTGAGCGCGACCCGGAGCTGTTCGCCCTCGTCCGCGACCCGCGGCACCGGACCGTGCTGATCGACTGGTTCGCCTCCCGGCTCGGCTACCGGCTGGTGGTCACGGACACCGCCGCCCGCCTCTTCCGGCTCCCCGTCGCCGGGCACGTGGTCGCACCCCGGCGGACCGCGCCGCCGTCCCGCCGGGTCCTCGTCCTGGCCTTCCTCGCGGCAGCTGCCGCGGAGGACGCAGAGGAGCTGACCACCACGCAGGAGCTCTCCGACCGGGTTCGGGTGCTCAGCCGGCACGAGGGGGTGGACGTCGCACCGTACGACCCGGACCGCTTCGCGGAGCGGAACCTGTTCGTGGCTGCCGTCCGCCTGCTGGTGGACGGCGGCCCGCTGCTGCCGACCAGCCGCGACACCGAGGACCGCCGCGAGGGGTGGGCGCATCGCCGCGACCAGATCGGCGGCGCCTACCGCGTCGACCGGGAGCTGCTGCTCCGTCTGGTCGACCCCGCCGCGCTCGCCGCAGCGCTTGGTGCCACGCGCGACGCCCCGGTACCGGACGACGCCGTCCGCTGGTCGGTGATGCGCCGGCTGGTGGAGCTGCCCGTCTGCCTGCTCGACGATCTCACGGACGCCGAGCGGAGCTACCTGACGGGGCAGCGCCACCGCATCCTCGGCTGGTGCGCCGAGATGACGGGCTGGGTCGTCGAACAGCGCCGCGAGGGCCTCGCCCTGGTCGCGGCCGACGAGGAGGACTCCGATCTGCCGTTCCCACGCCTGCGCGCCGTCGACTTCACCGCCCTCATGCTGCTCGAGGAGCTGCGCGCCCGGATGGACGGCGACAGGCTCGTCGGGGACGACGACGTCGACGCCGCCGCGTCCGAGGTGCGCGCGAGGCACGTCCGGGCCATGACCAAGGAGCTCGACAGCCGACCTCGCCGTGCGCGAGCGCGGCCTGGAGCTGCTGCGGGCGCTCGACCTGGTGCGCCCGCACAGTCCGGACAGGTGGTGGCTGTCGCCGGCGGCCGACCGCTACCGGAACCCGCAGGTCCTATCGGTGACGTCACGGATCGGCGCGGAGGAGCGATGACCGTGGACAGTGGTACAGCGGGGCGGGGCTGGCTCGCCGCCGCGACCGGGGGAGGGCTGCCCGAGCCGGCGCGGGAGCGGTGGCAGCCGCTGCGGGTCGGCATCGTCGCGCTCTGGGAGTACGACGACGCCGAGTTCTGGTTCGCCGACGGCCGTCTGGTGCTGCGCGGCGGCAACGGCGCAGGGAAGACGAAGATCCTCGAGCTCACGACGCTGATGCTGCTGCGCGGGGAGATCTCGGCGTCCGTGCTCGACCCGTTCGGTTCGCAGCACCGCACGATGCGCTACAACCTGCTGCCTACGGGCGACGGCGACGACCCCCGCCCGATGACCGACGCCGGGCTCGGCTACGCCTGGGTGGAGTTCGGCCGGCGGACGGCGTCCGGCGAGGCGCAGTTCCTCGTCTGCGGCATGGGGGCGTCGGCACGCCGCGGCACCGGGTCGTCCGGGGTGACCACCTGGCACTTCGTGACCGGGCAGCGCCCCGGGAAGGACCTGGACCTGGTCGCCGCCGGCACCACCCTGAGCCGCAAGGAGCTGGTCGGGCTGGAGGGCGTCGAGGTGCTCCCCAGCGCGGCGGCCTATCGGGCCCGGCTCGCCCACGACCTCTTCGAGCTCCCGCCGGAGTCCTACGACAACCTCACCGAGCTGCTCAAGCAGCTGCGCAAGCCGAAGCTGGGGGAGCGGCTCAACCCGGCGAGCCTGGCCGAGACGCTCCGCGACGCGCTGCCACCCCTGGCCGCCCAGGAGGTCACCCAGCTCGCCGAGGGCTGGGACCGGCTGGAGCGGCTGCGGCGCGCGGTGGAGCAGACGGAGGAGGCCGCTGGAGCGGTCGCGCGCTTCGTGAGCCGCGGCTGGCGACCCTGGGTACGGCAGGTGCTGCGCCGGCGCGCCGACGCCTCCGCATCGGCGACCACGACCCTTGATCGGACGACCCGCGACCGTACCGCTGCCGAGGCGAGCCTGACTGCCGCAGCTGAGGCGGTGGACGCCGCGCAGGGCGAGCTGGCGCAGGCGCGGCTGCGTGAGCGTGACAGCGGCACCGAGTTGCGCGAGCTGCTCGACTCCCAGGCGTACCAGGACGCGGTCGCCGCCGCCGGCCGGGTGGAGTCGCTGCGCGCCGACCTGGCCGGCAGGCAGGACCAGCGCGACGCGGCGGACCGGCGGGCCGAGCGGGCGGCGTCCGCCCTGCATGCTGCCCGGACCGCCGTCGAGGCCGCACGCGCGCAGGTCGCCGCCGCCGAGGCGGAGGCGGAGCGGAGGGCGGGCGACCTGGCGCGCGCGGCGGAGCCTGCCGGCCTCGTGGTGAGCGCCGAGCGGCACCTGCCCGGCCGGGACGTCGACGCGCTCGCCGCCGACCATCAGGTCCGGACCGAGCGCTTCGGACGGTTGCGGCGGCTGCACGAGGAGCACGCCACCCGCGACCGGGCGGCGAACAGCTCGGGCGAGGCCCTGCAGCAGGCCGAGACCGCGCGGACCCGGGCGCGCGACGACGAGGTGCGATGCGGCGGACGGCGTCGGGACGGCGGCCGGCGACCTCGAGCTGCGGCTGCGTGACTGGGCCGCCGAGGCGATCGTCGCCGCGCCGCCGCCGGAGCTGCTGCAGGAGTGGTGCGCGCTCGTGCCCGGGCTCACCGTGGTCGACCCGGACGACGGCAGCGTGCGGCCGGGGCCGTCCGTCGTCGACACCGCCCGGCAGCACGTCAGTGCGGCGCGTGACCGGGTCGCCGACCGCCTCGCGCAGGCACGCTCCGTCCGGCCGCCGCTGACCGAGCGGCTGGCGGAGCTGGATGCGGCGCTGGCGGACGTGCTCGCCGGCGTCCAGGGCGAGCCCGCGGGTCCGGCGTCCTGGCGGCGGCGTGAGCGCCCCGCCCCGGACGCCGGGCGCGGTGCGCCGCTGTGGCGGCTGGTGAACCCGGCCGGCGTCGGCGGTGGGCAGCTCGACCTGCTCGAGGCGGCGCTCGCGGCGTCCGGCCTGCTCGATGCATGGGTGAGCCCGGACGGCACGCTCGATCGCGAGGGAGGTCGCCTGGTCGCCGACGTGCAGCCACAGCCGCGGGCTGGCAGGCCGGCCGAGGCGAGCCTGCTCGCGGTCCTGGATCCGGACCCTTCCGGCGGCGTCCCCGTCGAGGTGGTGCGGCGCCTGCTGGCCGGCGTCGGGTGGTCGCCGGCCCGCGGACGCGGACGCGGACGCCGGGGGACTGTCTCGCCGCGGACGGCAGCTGGCGGATCGGCGGGCTGACCGGCCGCGCCGAGCCGTCGGCGCCGGCCTCGTTCCTCGGCGCCGCGGCCCGGGAGGCGGCGCGTGAGCGCGAGCGGGCGCGGCTGGAGGTGGAGCGTGCCATGACGACGCAGCGCATCGCCGTCCTCGACCGGGAGATCGCGGCGGCGTCCGCCGATCTCGAGCGCGTCGCGGCCGAGGAGCGCGCGCTGCCCGCGGCGGCGGAGCGTGCGCTGGGTCAGGCCGTCGTGCGGCTCGCCGAGCGCGGGCGCGCCCGTGCGGCCGCCGAGCAGCGGGTCCGGGAGGCGCAGCGGCGGCACGCCGACGACCTGGAGCGGCGCGACCGGGCGTGGGCGGACTTCGCCGACCACGCCGGCGCCCACCGGTTCGCCCTCACCGACCTGCCCGGCCAGGAGGAGGCGCTGCGCCGGTTCGGCGAGGCGGTGGCCCGGCTCGACAGCGAGCTGCGGTTGTTGGCGGCCCGGCTGGAGCACGCGGACGAGGCGACATCACGTCTCGACGAGCGGGCCGAGGCGGCGGCCGCGGCAGACGTGGAGGCCAGGGAGGCGGCCGAGGCGCTGCGGACGGCCTCGGTGCGCCTGAGCGCCGCGGAGGAGAACCTCGGGGAGGACCAGCGCGAGCGCCTGGACCGGCGCGCCGCGCTGGACGCCGACATCGAGCGGCTGCGCGAACTCATGGAGGGGCTGGAGGCGCGGCTGCGGACGGCGGAGGTCGCGGCCGCCACGGCGCTGGCGGTGCTGGAGCGGCACGAGGAGAGCCGCCGCGCGGCCGAGAAGGCGCGCGACGACTCGGTCCATGCCCTCTGGGTCGCGGTGGACGCCGGGTTCGCCGAGGCCCTCGGACTCCATGTGCCGGAACGGCGGACCGTGCAGTCCGCGCGGGAGTTCACCGCTGCCGTCCGCCGCGAACTGGACCTCCAGGCCGACGAGGTCCGCCAGGAGCAGGCGTGGCGGACGTGCTTCCGGGAGCTGGAATCGCTGCGTCAGCACCTGCTGCCCACGCGTGACGCGCACGTGCGGGACGACGACGACGCACCCGCCGAGGGAGCCCCGCCGCTCCCGCGCGCCGAGGTGCTCGTCGACCCGGGCACCGGCTGGCAGCGACCCGACCTGGCCGCCCACACGCTCGCCGGGCGGGTTCGGGAGCAGCGCGAGAGCTACGACGTCGAGCAGCAGAAGGTGCTGACCACGCTGCTGGAGTCGACGTTCATCGAGCACCTCAAGGACCGGCTCGACTACACGACGCGGACGTTCGTGCGGATCAACGACCAGCTGTCGCGGCACCCGACCCGGCGCGGACACCTGGTGCGGGTTCTCTGCGAGGCGGACCCGACCGACCCGGAGGCGGGCGCCGTGGTCGCGGCACTGGGGCAGGGGTTCGGGGAGCTGACCGCCGACCGGCAGCGGATGGTGCGGTCGTTCCTGGCGCGCAAGATCGACGAGGCGAGGGCCGAGGCGACGGCCGGAGGTACCGCCGACTGGAAGGACGAGCTGGCACGGGCTCTGGACTACCGGCGGTGGCTCAAGCTGTCGCTGCAGTACCGGCCCGGCGCGGGCAGCCCGTGGGCGGTGTTCGACGCGGCGCGCCACGCGGCCAAGTCGGGCGGCGAGAAGGTGGTGCTGCTGTCGCAGCCGCTGTTCGCGGCGGCGGTCGTGGCGTTCGACGCCGCCGGGCCCCTCGCGCCCCGGTGGGTCTGGCTCGACGAGGCGATGACCGGCGTGGACGCCGCGGTCAAGGCGTCCTTCATGGGGCTGACCGTGGAGTTCGACCTCGACGTCATGCTCACCGCGCACGACGAGTGGTGCGACTACGTGACCGTGCCCGCGGTCGCCGTCTTCGACCTCGCCCGGCACGAGCACCTGCCCGGCGTCGACGCCGTCCCGTACCTGTGGTGCGGCGGCAGCATGACTGCCCTCGCCGTGGAGCGGATCGGCGTAGCGGCGGACGACGGGGGCATCCCGGCCGAAGGTCTCTTCGCGGACCTGGACGAGGCGTGATGCGAGTCCCCGACGGGCTCGCGGCATGGGCACGGCTGGCCGGGCCTGCGACCGTGCTCGACGAGGTCCGCCGGCGCGCGCGCCGCGGGCACAGCACCGACGCCGGAGCGCTCCGGGTGGACCTGACGCCCGACCGGCGGCGTGAGGTGGCCCGGGTGCTGGGCGTTCGGTGGGAGGCCTCAGGCCGTCCGGTGCGGCTCCAGGACCTGTCCGCGGCGCTCGCGGACCACGGCCTCACGCTGCGTGAGTTCGTCGAGGCGCTCGACGGTGCGGTGGTCGTCGAGGACCGCCTGGTGCGCTCGCAACGCGACGTGCGTCGGGACGAGGAGCGTGCGGCGGCCGGGCAGGAGCTGCGGGCGGCCGGCGTCGGCGCCGAGGACGTGGCGCGCTGGCTGGACGACCCGGTCCTGCCGCGGCCTGGCACTGGCGAGCTGCAGTCCGTCGCCCACGAGGTCGCGCTCGTCGCGCGCCGCGTGGCGGCTCGGGAGCGGCCGATCGGCCTGGCCGCGCTCGCCGCCGAGCTGTTCGGGGACGCGCACGCGCTGGATCATGCGCAGCTCACCGGGCGTGCGACGGCCCGGCTGCTGGCGACCGTCCACGGCCTGCCCGCGCCGTCAAGGGGCGGTCGTGAGTGGCGCGCCGCCTGGGCCGCCGCCGGCGTCCGGTGCGACGGGGTCTCGTCCCGCGTGCTCACGCTGAACCTGCCCCTGAGGGGGGATGGAGCCGCTGCCCGCTGGTGCACCGCGACGCCGGGGGAGCCGGTGTGGCTCACCCTCCGAGCAGTGGCGGCCGCGTCGTCGGTCCCGGTGCCCCGCCGCGTCTTCGTCTGCGAGAACGTCACGGTGCTGGAGGCCGCAGCCGACGAGCTCGGCCCGGCGTGCCCACCGATGGTGTGCTCCGACGGCATCCCCTCGCACGCGGCGCTCGATCTCGTCGCGACTCTCGCGGCGGCCGGCTGTCCGATCTCCGTGCGCGCCGACGTCGACGAGGCCGGCTTCGTGGTCGTCGATCAGGTCCGGCGTGTCGCCCCCGCGGCCGAGCTGTGGCGCTTCGACCTCGCCTTGTACCGCCAGTTCGCGACCGTTACGGACGCGATGGGCGAGGGCGACGGCCTCCCCGCCCTGGTCGCGGCCTACACCGCCGCCGGAAGGGCCGTGCACGAGGAGGAGCTGATCGACCTCCTGCTCGCGGACCTGTCGCGAGCTGTCGAGGTGCCGCCGCCGTCGTGAACGGCTGACAACTGCCGAGACGAAGGCCTGGCGTGCATCAGGGCGTCACCACGCGTGGCCGAACGGGGATGGCGACCGCCTCGGCATGGCCATGATCGAGGCCGCAGATCGCCACTTAAGGCTCGTCGAGCCTCCTGTGCAAGCTGCGCAGCTGATCAGCCATGATCGGGTGATCCCTGCCGTAACCAGCAGCCTCGCCCAGCCCGCTGAAGTTCCACAGGAGCGCCTCGCGTCGGCGGCGATCCGACCGGTGTTTGGGCGGTCTGGTCGGCAGCGGCAGCTGCGCCTGCTCGGCGGCGTCGATCATCTCCTCGTGCAGGAGGAGTTCACGCCGCATAGAGGGTCCGGGCCTCGGACAGGACCGTGTCCTTGAATCGTCGGTGAAGTGCGGCGGCGGAGACCAGGTCGACGGGCCGGCCGAAGACGGCGGCGAGTTCGTCGGCGAGCTGCGCGATCTCCCAGCCGAGACGGCGGCCCGGCTCCAGCTCGTAGAGCACGTCGGTGTCGCTGTCGGGGGTGGCGGTCCCGCGGGCGACGGAGCCGAAGACACGAAGCCGCGCGATCCCGTAGCGGGCGCAGACAGCGGCGAGACGCGCCTCGTCGACCGTCACTTCGGGAACCGCCGCCATGTTGTGAAGGTTAGCGATCGATCGGCGCCGACCTGCTGCAAGGGGAAGGTCGAGCGGGCAACGATTCGAGCTGGACCGCGCGTGGAACGAGTCGTGGGACGAAGCGCTGATACCCAAAGAGAGTCAAAGGGCGTGACATCTCGTCACTCTGAGGTATAGTCCCAGGTCAGGAAAGTGCCCCCGGCAGGATTCGAACCTACGCACCCGCCTCCGGAGGCCGGTCGCCCGGGTCGTCAGGTGCGTCACGAGACGCATCACGGTCGCCGTCGACGTCATGGACGTCCCCGCCGCCTCCGGGCGACATCAGCTCCTCCCAGTAACCGCTCCACGTGCTACCTCGCCCTGGCACGGTCCGTCGACCACCCTGGAGCAGCCGCATCGCGCTACTCGCGGCCGAGGGGAGCGGACGGAACCTGGGACATTGGGCTCGGCGTCTGTCGACTTTGTCGTCTGCCCGCACCGCGTCGCAGGCGGACATGAACTGGAGCAGGCGGGGGCCCAGCTCGCGGTCGGCGAGGGTCGCCTCGATCGAGGACATTGCCCGAGCAGGTGCAGGTTGGAGGCGAAGTGCGGATGCAAGGGCGCGTGGGAACTCCTGTCTCGAGGTAGGGAGTGCTGCGCTCAACAGTTCGTGGAAAGCGGCCGAAGGTGTCTGGCGCCGTCTGCTAGAGGTCGAGCGTCAGCCGGCGCCCGCGGCAGCGGGAGATGCAGGTCATGATCGTGCCGTTGGTCAGGCGTTCGTCGAGGCTGAGGACGGAGTCGCGGTGCTCGGGGACGCCGTTGAGGACGCGCACCTCGCAGGTGCCGCAGGTTCCCTCCCGGCAGGTGGAGAGGATGGCCGCTCCGGCGCGGTTGACGGCGTCGAGGACGCTTTCATCCGCGCCCACCGACACGATCCGGCCGGTGCGGGCGAGGACGACCTCGAACGGCCGGTTCGGTCCGTAGTCGGCGGGGCGGGCGGCAAACCGCTCAACGACGAGTTGCTCCTCGCGTCCCGCCCGGCGCGCTGCATCCTCCAGCCCGACCAGCAGCGTCTCGGGCCCGCAGGCGTAGACGTACGCCTCGTGGTCGGGAAGGCCGGCCCAGATCGCGTCGAGATCCGCTCGTCCGCGGTCGCGGCTCGCCCAGGTCTCGACGCGTGCCCCGTAGCGGGCGGTGAGTTCGTCGAGGTAGGGCATACGGTCGGTGGAGCGGGCGAGGAAGAGCAGGCCCCAATCGCTGCCGCGGTGTGCGGCCTCCTCGATCATGGGCAGTAGCGGGGTGATGCCGATGCCGCCCGCGACGAACAGAAGGCTCGACGCCGGCCGCAGCCGGAAGTGATTGCGCGGGCCGCGGATCCGGAGCCGGTCGCCCACCCGCACCTGGTCGTGGACGGCGACCGACCCACCGCGGCCGGCGTGCTCTCGGAGGACCGCGATCCGCAGCTCGGCGTCTCCGGGCCGACCACACAGTGAGTACTGCCGCAGCGCGCCGTCGGGTAGTTCCAGGTCGACATGGGCACCGGGCTCCCACTCGGGGATCTGTTCGGGCTCGTCGCTGGTCAGCGTCAGTTGGACGACGTCGGCTGTCAGGACGCGGCGGCCGGCCACCGTCACCGGGATCGCGAGCGGCTCGGCGGCTGTGGTCGAAGGCGTGGTGGCAGCGGCGGTGACCGGGACCGGCGTCCAGGCCAGGGGCAGGGAGATCATGCCGCGACCCTCGGAGACCATGGTCCGTTCCAGCCGGTCCGGCGGGACGCCGAGTCGGAGGTCGGGCAGTCGCTCGTGCAGCACGGCAAGCTCGACGCGCAGCAGCAGCCGGGCCAGCGGCGCGCCGAGGCAGGCGTGCACGCCCTGGCCGAAGCCCAGGTGCGGCACGGCCCAGGACCGGTCGAGGTCGACCTCCTCCGGGGAGGCGAACCGGCCGACGTCGCGGGAGCCGGAGGCGTAGGCGAGGAAGACCTGCTCGCCGGCCCGTAGCGGCACACCGGCGAGCGTGGTGTCCCGGGTGACCAGCCGCTTCATCCCGGTGATCGCCGACTCGAAGCGGAACAGCTCCTCCAGCGCGCCCGCCCGCGTGTCGTCGTCGCGCTGGGCCGCCGTGTAGCGGCCGGGGTCGGCGAGCAGGTGCGAGAGCCCGGTGCAGATCAGGTTCGAGGACGTCTCGTGTCCGGCGAGCATCAGTCCCGGGAACAGCGAGAGCATCTCGAAGTCGGTCATGTCGACCGCTCCCCCGTCGCGCTGGTCCCACACATGGCTGATCAGGTCGTCCCGGCGGTCGCGCTTCCGTTCCGCCATCACCTCGAGGACGTACTCGTGGAGGTCCAACAGCCGCTGCGCCTTCTCCTCCGGTGTACCGGGGTGGTGGATGTCGCGCGGGCCGAGGAAGAACCCCAGGGCCGCGCCGATCCACTCCCATCGGTCGGGGTCCAGGCCGACCACATGGCTGATCACCGGCAGCGGCAGCGGCAGCGCGAACGACGTCTTCAGTTCCGTCCTGCCGTCGGCGACGAATCCGTCGATCAGCCGGTGCGCCCGGTTCCTGACCCACGGCTCGTAACGCGCAAGCCGGCGCGGCATGAAGAAGGTGTTGACCGCGCGGCGAAGCCGGTCGTGGTCGGGGTTGTCCAGGCCGAGCAGCGTGCCGCGAGAGGGCACCCGGCCGGCGAATCGCTCCCGCCAGGGCGAGGGCAGCTCCGGCACGGTCGCCCTGGAGGAGAAGGTGTCCGGGTCGTGCAGCGCCGCGATGATGTCGTCGTAGCGGCTGACCACGCGGGCCTCGAACACCTCGGAGTAGGGCAGCCCGTCAGCGGCCCTGAGCATCGCGAGGTCCTCGAACAGGTGCCGCGGGTCGGTGAACGGGGCAGCGGCCGGCGGCTGAAGGGGACGGCATGGATCCTCCGTAGCGGGATGACCGCGATCCCGCCGGAGAGCGCACACAGGCGGGACACGCGAATGTCCGTCTGCTTGCCCGGTGCGTCGGTCGCACCGAGGGGGATTATCCGGACCGGCCTGATCGCCGGGCGTCCTCACCCCGCCTGTGTGCCCGACAGGATAACTCCGCGGATCCTCCGCAGGACAAGGGGACTGTCCGATCGGACGGTGCAGGTGATCCTTCTCGACACGCCGGGCGTGGCCCGGTGGGGAGGAAGGATCTTCTCCGACACGATCGGGCGACGATGCCGCTGAAACCCTCTGATCAGGCCGCCGAACCCGCTTGGTCCGTCCCGGCAAGCCCCGGCCGGCCCGCGGGGGTTCCCTCGGGCAGCCAGCGGGCGAGTCGCGCCGGCCCGAACAGTTCGTCGAGGGTCAGGTGGATTGCGCCCACCAGCTCGCC
>CAWBAJ010000030.1:0-162336 GCA_963786765.1 uncultured Actinomycetota bacterium
CGGGGATCTCGCCGGTCCGCGGTCGGTACGTCGCGGGGTCGGCCACGCGCAAAGCCTAGCGCCCCCACCGACCCACGGGTCCCAGCCCGGTCCCCCGTGTCCCCGCCGAGGTTCGGCAGGTGGGCCTCGACGGCGGCGAGCCAGCCGGCGAGGAGTGCCAGTGCCACCTCGCGGACACTGCCGTCGGGCGGCAGGAACGCGGCGTCGTGCAGCGTCGGGGTGCCGGCACCCGGGCCGGCACCGGTCCCCACGAACATCATGAGGATCGGCAGCACCTGTCCGTACGTGGCGAAATCGTCGGAGCCGCAGGACGCGAAGGGGGACGTCGGCACCCCGAGTGTCGCGAGCCAGCGGGCGGCGGCGTTCGCGGTCGCCGGGTCGTTGCGCAGCGAGGGCTCGCCGCGGCGGACCACGTAGCGGCCCTCGCAGCCGTGCGCGGCGGCGATGCCGGTGACGAGCGCCTCGATCCGGACGTGCAGCGCCGCCATGTCGTGCGGGCGCATCGTCCGCACGGTGCCGGCCGCCCTCGCCTCGTCGGGGAGGACGTTGGGTGCGCCCGAGCCGCAGAGCTGGCCCATCGACACCACCACGGGCTGGAGCGGGTCGACGGCGGCGCGGACGGCGTCCTGCAGCGACAGGACGATCCGGCACAGCGCCGGAACCGGGTCGCGGGTCAGATGGGGGTAGGCGCTGTGCCCGCCCCGCCCCATGACGACGACCTCGACCTCGTCGACCGCGGCGTTGACGAAGCCGGGATCGCACGATACGTGCCCGGCCGGCACCAGCGGCTGGACGTGCGCGCCGATCACGCAGCGCACGTCGTGGGCCCGGAGGACTCCCTCGGCGACGACGTCCGTCGCACCCGTCGGGCCGACCTCCTCACGCGGCTGCAGAACGACGACGAGACCCGCCGGCAGGGTCCGGCCGCCGATCTCGAGGGCCCGGGCGGCGCGTGCCAGCGCGGCGACAGCGGCCAGGTGCACGTCGTGGCCACAGGCGTGCATGGCGCCGTTGACCGAGGCGTAGGGGGCTCCCGTCGCCTCGACCAGCGGGAGCGCGTCGAGCTCCCGGACGGCGACCGCGGGGCCCGCCGGGCCGACCCGCAGTACCCTGCCGGTCCCGGCGGACTCCACCCCGGGGCCGGCATCGATGGCGGCGACGACGGCCGCCGCGGTGCGGGCCTCGTCGCCGGAGACCTCGGGCGCGGCGTGGAGGCGGTGTCGCAGCGCGACCGCACGGGCGAGTTCGGCGTCCAGCGCCTCCACCCAGGCGGCGCGCAGCCCCTCCAGGGCGGACGGTACTGCCTCGGTCATGACACCGGCAGCCGGTAGACGCGCTCGGCGTTGCCGTGCGAGACGAGCTGCGCGAAGCGTTCGGCGTCGGCGGCCGCCCACTCGCCGGCGTCCACCCGGTCCCGCAGCAGGGCGTCCAGCGCCAGCCGGTAGTTGAGCGCCCCGAGCACGTACAGCTCGGGAGCGCCGTAGGCGTCCGAGGAGTACAGCAGGCGGCTGAACGGCGCGACCTCGGCCGCCTCGGCCAGCACCTCGATGCTGCGGCGCGGTCCTGCGTAGTGCAGGACCGAGCCCACGTCGAGGTGGACGTGCGGGTAGATGCAGGCCAGGTAGGAGGCGTGCCGGTGCCAGGGCCAGCAGTGCAGCAGCATCACGGGCACCCGGTGCAGGTGCAGCCAGTCGGTGAGCAGCGTCGGGTCGACCTCGCTCATCCGGATGTCGCTGTCGCCGAAGCCGATGTGGAACTGGATCGGCAGTCCCAGGTCGACCGCGGCCCACAGCGTGAACCGCTGCAGGACGGGGTCCGCCATCCGCCAGTCGGCGTCCCCGGACCGCCCGCCAGCCAGCGCGCCGCTGCCTGTGCCACCTCCGCCGGCGACGGCCGGCGCGGGTCGAGCCGCAGGCCCGTCCGGTAGGCCGCGACCGACTTCACCCCGACGGCGCCCACCTCCCCGGCCTGGGCGGCCAGCCGCTGGACGAACCGGTCGGCGAACTCGGCCGCGTCCACGCCGTCGTCCGCCAGGGACTCGGCGACGGACTCGAGCCGGACGATCTGCTCGGTCGCCGAACCCGTGAGCTCGCCCATCTCCTCGGGCGTGGTCAGGCCGCTGGGCCGGTGGCCGGTGTCGACGAGGTAGCGGCTCGTCCCGGTCGCCCGCAGGTAGCGCCTGTTCACCTCGGCCGTGCCGAGCTCGGACCGCCGGGCGAGGTACTCCTCGACGGGGGCGTGCGGCTCGAGGTCGAGCAGCGGCGCGCAGTGCCGCCGGATGGCCAGCCCGACGGGGGTGTCGAAGTTCGTCTCGCCGTCGGGCGGGGCGCCACCCTCACTGATCAGCGCTTCGAGACCCGCCCGGTCGAGCGCGCCGGAGGCGACCCCGTGACAGTGGTGGTCGACCAGGGACACGGTGCGGGCGGTCTCGCCCATCGCGTCGCTTCTCGGGTCGCTCATCAGGTCCTCCTGGTCGGGGTGGCGTGGTCGGCGGAGCCGGGGTCCGGCGCGCGGCCGGGCACGACCTCGGTGGACAGCTCGTCGTAGCGCTCCATCCGCGACGTCGGCGCGCCGCCCAGCCGGTCGATGACGGTCACGAGCACCGTCTCGACGGCGGCCAGCGCGGGCGACATCATCGAGAACGGCGAGCCCGTGTCGAGGGTCGTGACGAGGACGACGTCCGCGTCCGCGGCGAGCGGAGACAGGAGGTGGTCGGTGAAGAGCACGAGCCGGGCGCCCTGGGTTCCCGCCCGTGAGCCGAACTCCACCGTGTCCCGCTGGTAGCGGCGGTAGTCGAAGGCGACGACCACGTCCCGGCGGGCGACGTCCAGGAGCGCGGTGTGCCGGCCGCCGGGGTCGCCGGGCACCCGGTGCACCCCCTTGCGCAGGACCTGCAGGTGCAGCACGAGGTACTCGGCGAGAACGGTGCTGAACCTGCCTCCGAGCGCCCACACCGCGTGTTGCTGGTCCGTGAGCAGCGCCGCCACCGCGTCGACGTCGCCTGCCCCGGCGAGGCGGTCGAGGTCCGCGGCGACCGACGCCCGGATGGCCTCACGGACCGTGTCCACGAGCCCGGCGGCGGGTTGGCGCGGCATCAACTCGAGCGGCGCCGGCCAGCGGGCGGCGAGCTCGGTGCGCAGGGCCCGCTGGAAGTCGGGATAGCCGGCGAAGCCGAGCTTGCCGACGACGCGCAGCACCGTCGGCCCGCTCGTCCCGGCGCGCTCGGCGACGACGGCCAGCGGCTCCAGACCCGTCAGCGGGTACTCGGCGAGGAGGGCCCGGACCACCCGCCGTTCCGCCGGCGCGAAACCGGGCGACGCCCGCCGCAGACGCTCCGCGACCGACGGATCGGAGCTCAGTACACCCACCGGTACGCCTCGGCGACGGCCTCCGCGTCCAGACCTTCGCACCGCGCCGCCTCGCCGCGCCGGACGGCGAGGACGGCGTCCACGACGAGGTCGCCGTACGCCGCCTTGGGCAAGGTGCTCCCGGCGAACGCCTCGATCGCGTCCGGCAGCGACGTCGGCAGCCGCCTGACGCCCCGCTGCTCCGCCTCGGCGGGGTCGAGACCTGCGGGGTCACCACTGATCTCGTCCGGCAGCGTCAGCGCACGCCCGATCCCGTCGAGGCCGGCGGCGAGCACACCGGCCATCAGCAGGTACGGGTTCGCAGCCAGGTCGGCGCACTTCACCTCGAGGTTCGCCGCCCCCTCCCGGTTGCCGACCATGCCGGTCACCACCCGGAGCGCTGACTCACGGGTCTCGTGCCCCCAGCAGGCGTAGATGCCGGCCCAGTGGGAGGGCTGCAGCCGCAGGTAACTGGCCGGGCTCGGTGTGGTGATCGCCGCCAGGGCGGGCAGCGCGTCGAGGACGCCGGCGGCGAAGGCCTCGCCGTCCACCGTCATGCCGTACCGGCCGTCGCCCGTCGAGTGCAGGTTCGCGCCGCCCCGCCAGGCCGAGACGTGCAGGTGCCCGCCGTTGCCGACTCCGCCGGCGACGACGGACGGGGCGAAGGAGATCCGCAGCCCGTGCCGTTGCGCGACGGCCCGCAGTGTCTGCCGGACGAGCACCGAGCGGTCGGCGGCCCCGACCGGATCGAGCACGCCGACCGACACCTCGTACTGCCCGGCGGCGTACTCGGGGTGGATCTGGTCGACGTCCACTCCCTGCTCGGCGAGCGCCCGGAGCGCGTCGGCGCAGAAGTCCGCCTGCTCGACGAGTCGGGTCATCCCGTAGGCGGAGCCACGGCAGGCGGGCTCGAAGGCCGGCCAGGGGACGTCACCCCGGCCGAGGGCGAACTCGATCTCGATGCCAGCCTTGAAGGTCAGGCCCTGCTCCTCGGCCTCCGCGACGAGGCGGCGCAGGACGGTGCGCGAGCAACCGCCGTGCATGGTGCCGTCCTGGGTCATCCGGTCCACCGGCGCCCAGGCCCAGCCGGGCTGCCCGGCGAGCGGTACGACCTGGTCGAGGTCCGGCACGAGGCGCAGGTCGCCGTCCGGGCCGCCCTGCAGCTCGCCGCTCACGATGGAGTCGTCCGCGAGGAAGAGGTCGAACACCGGTGACATTCCCACGCCCCAGCGGGCCGCGGAGACCAGCCGCGACACGGGCACGGTCTTGACCCGGTTCACGCCGCAGGTGTCCACCCAGGACATCACCACACCCTGGATGCCGGCGCCGGCAAGGTCCTCCGCCAGGCGCTCTGCCCGTTCGCCGTCCCCGGGGCGGCCGCCCGGCACAGGGTCGTCGTACGTCGTCACACGGTCTCCCTCGCCTCGGTCGTGAGGCCCTCGTCGACCGTGAGTTTCGCTCCGGCCCGCTCTGCCGCACGCCGCGCCGCCAGGACGAAGACCACGCCGGCGATGACCCAGAGGAGCGCGAGCAGGGGCGCCACGGCGTTCAGGCCCGACGGGAACGGCACCACGTTCTTGTAGAGCGTGTACCCGAGCAGCGCGAGAGCGAGGACCGGGACGACGAGCTCCCACGCGGCGACCTGCCGGGTGCCCGAGAAGAAGAGCAACCGGCTGACGCCGACGGTCGCCAGCACGTAGGCCACCAGGAGGATGAGGGTGCCGATGACACCCGACGCGATGAACACCGACAGCGACGCCGGAACGTAGTCCTGGGACCCCACGGCGGCCGTCGGCCGGTACACCGCGAACAACACGAACTCGAGGACGAGGACCGTCACCGCGACGACCGCGGCCGCGACCACGGGCGTGCGCTTCGCCGGGGAGACCCTCGCCAGGCCGGCAGGCGCGATGCCGTCCCGGGCGAGGGCGAACAGCAGGCGGGACGCCCCGACCGAGCAGGCCAGGGCGCAGCCGAAGGCGCTGACAGCGGCCCCGAGCGTGATGATGTCGCCGAGCCACTCGCCCACGAACTGGGTACCGAGGTCGCCGAACAGCGAGCCCGATCCTTGGAACGCCGCGAGCCCCTTCTCGTCGGTGCCGAAGCCCATGACCTCGACCCAGGTCACGAAGACGAAGTAGACGCCGCCGAAGATCGCCGTCCCGAGGATGGCCCGTGGGATGTCCCGGCGCGGATGCCTGGTCTCCTCGCCGAGCGTGGCCGCGGCCTCGAAGCCGGCGAACGAGAGGAATCCGAAGACGATCCCGAGGAAGATCGCGGACGTTCCGGTGCCACTCGCCAGGGTGAACGGAGCGAGGGTCAGGCCCTGCCCCGACGGTCCGCCGCCGCCGGCGAGCTTGACGAGGATGATGAGCGCGACGAGCAGGATGAGCGCGACGGTGGTGCCCTCGACAAGAAGCAGGACGCGCGTGCCGAGCCGGATCGGCGAGATCGTCAGCCAGAAGACGCCGAGCAGGACGAGCGGCACGAGGACGAGGACGAGCGCATCCGGCGGGCTCTTCCACAGGCCGGTCCCGTCGAGGAACGCCAGCACGAACCGGGACGCCGCCGTCGACGTGACCACACCGTAGAAGGTGTAGGTGCCCAGCAGGCACCATCCGGCGACCACGCCGGCACGCGGCCCGAGGGTCGCCCCGACGAAGCCGTACACCGAGCCGGAGTGGTTGAAGCGCTGCGTGAGGCGGACGAACGTGTAGGCGACGAGCAGGACCCCGACGGTCGCCAGCGCGAACGTCAACGGGATGGCGCGGCCCACGGCGCCGACCATGCCCTGCGGGTTGATGTTCGCGGCCATCGACGGCGCCATCAGCGCCACCGAGATCCCGATGGCTTCCCAGATGTTCAGCTCGCGGGCGAGCTTCGGACCCTCACCGGCCATGGGCGGAACTCCTCGAGCGACGGGCTCCGATGCGGAGCCTGCGGCCCCCCGGGGGCGGCTCGCCCGCGCGCCGGCCCGGGCCCTCCACCCGCGGTGCGGCCGGCGTCAGGCGCGCCAGGCGGTAATGAAAGCGTGGTTACGGGGAGCGCCACAAGACCCGTTCGTGAACTTCTCGTTACGCCGGCGGCGCTGACGGCGCACCCCGCTCCGTCAGCCGCCCGTCGTGGAGAGTGCCACCAGGTCGACGTCCACGTCAGGGACCTCAGGCGCCGCGACCGCCTTGGCCCGGCCCTTGCGCCCGACGGGCGGCAGGTGCCCGCGGCCGGCGAGGACGGGCGCGAGGAAGCGGCCGGTGTGGCTGGCCGCCATCCGGGCGACCTGTTCGGGCGTGCCCTCGGCGATCACCTTGCCGCCGCCCGACCCGCCCTCGGGGCCCATGTCGACGATCCAGTCCGCGCTCTTGATGACGTCGAGGTTGTGCTCGATCACGATGACGCTGTTGCCCTTGTCCACCAGGCCCTGCAGGACGCCGAGGAGCTTGCGGATGTCCTCGAAGTGCAGTCCCGTGGTCGGCTCGTCGAGCACGTAGACGGTGCGGCCGGTGGAGCGCTTCTGCAGCTCCGAGGCGAGCTTGACCCGCTGCGCCTCGCCGCCCGAGAGCGTGGGCGCGGGCTGGCCGAGCCGGACGTAGCCGAGACCGACGCTCGCCAGCGTGGTCATGTGCCGGGCGATGCCAGGGACCGCCGCGAAGAACTCGGCGGCCTCCTCGATCGGCATGTCGAGCACGTCGGCGATCGTCTTGCCCTTGAAGTGCACCTCGAGCGTCTCGCGGTTGTAGCGCGCCCCGTGGCAGACCTCGCACGGCACATAGACATCGGGCAGGAAGTTCATCTCGATCTTGATGGTGCCGTCGCCGGAGCACGCCTCGCAGCGCCCGCCCTTGACGTTGAACGAGAACCGCCCCGGCAGGTAGCCACGGATCTTCGCCTCCGTCGTCTCCGCGAAGAGCCGGCGGATCTGGTCGAAGACCCCCGTGTACGTGGCGGGGTTGGATCGCGGGGTGCGGCCGATGGGGCTCTGGTCGACGTGCACCACCTTGTCGAGGTGCTCCAGGCCTGTGATCGTCTTATGGCGCCCCGGCACCTGGCGGGCGCCGTTCAGCTTGTTCGCCAGCTGGGTGTAGAGGATGTCGTTCACCAGGGTCGACTTGCCCGAGCCGCTCACCCCGGTGACGGCGACGAGGCACCCGAGCGGGAAGCTCACGTCGATGCCGCGCAGGTTGTGCTCCCGCGCGCCCACGACGGTGAGTCTGCGCGCGGGGTCGACCTTGCGCCGGACCGGCGGGACGGGGATCTCCCGCCGGCCGGAGAGGTACATCCCGGTGAGGGAATCCGGGTGCTCGAGCAGGCCGGGGACCCGCCCGGAGTAGACGACCTGCCCGCCGTGCTCCCCTGCGTGCGGCCCGATGTCGACGGCCCAGTCCGAGGCGCGGATGGTGTCTTCGTCGTGCTCGACCACGATCAGCGTGTTGCCCATGTCGCGCAGCCGGGTCAGCGTGTCGATGAGCCGGCGGTTGTCCCGCTGGTGCAGGCCGATGCTCGGCTCGTCGAGCACGTAGAGGACGCCGACGAGCCCGGAGCCGATCTGCGTGGCGAGCCGGATCCGCTGGGCCTCGCCGCCGGACAGGGTGCCCGCGGCCCGGTCGAGCGAGAGGTATTCCAGGCCGACGTCGAGCAGGAAGCCCAGCCGGGCATGGATCTCCTTCAGGACGCGCTCCGCGATCTGCCGCTCGCGAGGGGTCAGCTCGAGGTCGCCGAGGAAGGCGGCCGCGTCCCGGATCGGCAGGTTGCAGACGTCGGCGATCGACCGGCCGCCGACCAGGACGGCCAGCGACTCGGGCTTGAGCCGCGCTCCCTTGCAGGCAGGGCACGGCACCTGGCGCATGTACCCCTCGTAACGCTCCCGGCTCCACTCGGACTCGGTCTCGGCGTGGCGGCGCTGCACGAACGGGATCGCACCCTCGAAGCCCGTCGAGTACGAGCGCTCGCGCCCGTACCGGTTGCGGAACTTCACGTGCACCTTGTGGTCCTGCCCGTGCAGCAGGGCCTGCCGGGCTCGCTCGGGCAGGCCGCGCCACGGCGTGTCGACGCTGAAGCCGAGGTCCTCGCCCAGGGCCTTCATCAGCCGCACGAAGTAGTCCGCCGAGCCGCTCGCCCATGGCGCGATGGCTCCCTCGGCGAGGGTGAGGTCCTCGTCGGGCACGAGCAGTTCGGGGTCGACCTCGAGCTTGCTGCCGATGCCGGTGCACTCGGTGCAGGCGCCGTACGGGTTGTTGAACGAGAAGGAACGCGGCTCGACCTCGAACGAGGCCAGCTGGTGCTCGTTGGGACACGCCATCTTCTCGCTGAACCGCCGCTCGCGCTCCGGCGAGCCCTCCGGCTCGTCGACGAAGTCGACGGCGAGGACCCCGCCTGCGAGCCCGAGCGCGGTCTCGACGCTGTCGGTGAGGCGACGCTTGCTGGACGGCTTCGCCACGAGCCGGTCGACGACGACCTCGATCGTGTGCTTGAGCTTCTTCTCGAGCAGCGGGGGCTCGGCCAGCGACACCACCTCGCCGTCGACCCGGGCCCGCGAGAAGCCCTTGCTCTGCAACTCGCGGAACAGGTCGGCGTACTCCCCCTTGCGGCCGCGCACGACCGGCGCGAGCACTTGGAAACGGGTGCCCTCGGGCAGCTCGAGCAGCCTGTCGACGATCTGCTGCGGGGTCTGCCGGGTGATCGGCTCACCGCACACCGGGCAATGCGGGCGCCCGGCGCGGGCCCAGAGCAGGCGCAGGTAGTCGTAGACCTCGGTGATGGTGCCGACCGTCGAGCGGGGGTTGCGGTTCGTGGACTTCTGGTCGATCGAGACCGCGGGCGAGAGGCCTTCGATGAAGTCGACGTCGGGCTTGTCCATCTGGCCGAGGAACTGCCGGGCGTACGCCGACAACGACTCGACGTACCGGCGCTGGCCCTCCGCGAAGATCGTGTCGAACGCCAGGGAGGACTTGCCGGAGCCGGACAGGCCGGTGAACACCACCAGGGAGTCCCTGGGCAGCTCCAGGGACACGTCCTTCAGGTTGTGCTCACGGGCACCGCGGACGATCAGTCGGTCGCTCACAAGTCCTTCTCGAGGGCTCACCGGAGGGCTACGGGGGCAGCGTCCCCATGCTAGGTGGCGGGTCCGACAGACACTCCCGGGACGAGGAAAGCGGCCCACCGCCCGCTGCCGAGGGTGCCAACGCAGGGGTGGGCCGCGGCATGCCCGCCGCGGCACTCGGGGGTACCGTGGCGCGCCGAGGACGAACTGGGAGGGCCGCTGTGGCGTACAAGGGTCAGGTGACGTCTGGAGGACCGTCGGACGTCCGGGAGCTGCCGGACGTCGTCATCCGCAAGGCGAGCGTGTCCTCGATGGACAACAACGTCTACCTGCTGACGGACCGCGCGACGGGCGAGCAGCTGCTCGTCGACGCCGCGGACGACGCCCCCCGGGTGCTCGCGCTCGTCGCCGAGGGCATGCCGGACGGCGGCACCGGGCTCTCGACCGTGGTGACGACGCACCAGCACTGGGACCACCACCGGGCCCTGGCCGACGTCCTGCGGGCGACGGGCGCACGCAGCGCCGCCGGGCGGGAGGACGGCCCGCACCTCCCCGTACCGCCCGACGTCCTGCTCGACCAGGGCGACAGCGTCCCCCTGGGCGCCCTCACGCTGGACGTCGTCCACCTGCGCGGCCACACGCCCGGCTCCGTCGCCCTCGTGCTCCGGTCCTCCGACGGGAGCACGCACGTCTTCACGGGCGACAGCTTGTTCCCCGGCGGCGTCGGCAACACCGACAAGGACCCGCGCCGGTTCACCCAGCTGATCGGGGACGTCGAGGAGCGGCTGTTCGGCGTGCTGCCGGACGAGACCTGGGTCTACCCCGGCCACGGCGGGGACACGACGATCGGCGCCGAGCGCCCTCACCTCGCGGAGTGGCGCCAGCGCGGCTGGTGACGCTGTCGGGACGGGCTCGACCGGGCCGGAGCCACGTGGCGTCCCCGTTCACAAGATCATGCTCGCGAGAAGTGCGGGCGGAGGCCGCTCTTCGATCAATCAGGCGGTCATCTCGTGAGCATGATCTTGCTCCGCCGGCTCCGCCGGCTCTGCCGGGATCGGTCAGCGCCGCGCCTCAGCGGTGGGCGGTGGCTGACGCGTGGTGGGCGGCCCGCGCGTGAGCGTCGAGGCGCGCCTCCCGGCGCGCTGCGCGCCGCGGCGCGACCACGAGGCTGAGCACGGTGGTCACGGCGAGCACGCCGACGATGACCGACAAGGACAGCCAGATCGGCACCACGGGCGCCCACGCGACGGGATCCCCACCGTTCACCCAGTGCAGCTCGTTCGAGTGGAGCGCCTCGAGGATGAGCTTCGCGCCGATGAACGCGAGGATCACCGACAGGCCCTGGGACAGGTACACGAGCCGATCGAGCAGGCCACCCAGCAGGAAGTACAGCTGCCGGAGGCCCATCAGCGCGAACAGGGTCGCCGTGAACACGACGAACGGGTCCTGGGTGAGCCCGAAGATCGCCGGGATCGAGTCGAGTGCGAACAACACGTCGGTGGACCCGATCGCCAGCAGGACGACCACCATGGGCGTCAGCATCCGCCGGACCCCCGCCGGCGTGGATGCGCGGGTGGTAAGTCGGGCACCGTCGTACCGGTCGCTGAGGGGCAGCACCTGGCGGGCGCGCCGGATGAGCACGTTCTCGCGGTACTCCTCCTGCTCGGATCCGTGCGAGCGCAGCAACTGCACCGCCGTGTACACGAGGAAGCCGCCGAACAGGTAGAACACCCAGCTGAAGGCCTCGATCGCGGCCGCGCCCAGCAGGATGCAGGCGCCCCGCAGCAGCAGGGACAGGATGATCCCGACCAGGAGGACCTTCTGCTGGTTGTCCCGTGGCACCGCGAATCGCGACATGATGATCACGAAGACGAAGAGGTTGTCGACGCTCAGGCTGTACTCCGTCGCCCACCCCGCGAGGAACTCCCCCGCCTTGTCCGGGCCGGCCGTGCTCAGCAGCACGCCGCAGAACACCAGGGCGAGCAGGACGTAGAATGCGACCCAGAGCCCGGACTCGCGCAGGCTCGGCACGTGTGGGCGCCGCGCGACGAGCGCCAGGTCGAGCAGCAGGAGCCCGGTCAGGACCGCGAGGGTCCAGATCTCGAAGGTCCTGCTGAGTTCCACCAGCTCACCTTCCCCCGGTGTCGACTACCCCCGATGCTAACGACCAGGGGTTGCCCGTGCCCTCCTGGAGGTTCCCCTCGCGAGGCCGTCAGCTCGCGCCGGCGGCGCGCATGCCGCGCAGCTCCTTCTTCAGTTCGGAGACCTCGTCGCGCAGCCGAGCGGCGAGCTCGAAGTGCAGTTCCCCGGCGGCCGCGTGCATCTGCTGGGTGAGCTGCTGGATGAGGTCGGCGAGGTCCGTCGCGGGCAGCGACACGAGGTCGGCCGCGTGCCGGCCCGCCTGCTCGCCGGTCGAGCGCATCCCCGGGACGGGAGCCTTGCCGCGGCTGCGCTGGCGCCCGCCACCGCCGATCAGGGACTCGGTGTCCTCGTCCTCGCGGGCGATCAGGTCGGTGATGTCGGCGATGCGCTTGCGCAGCGGCTGCGGATCGATGCCGCGCTCGGTGTTGTAGGCGACCTGCTTCTCGCGGCGGCGGTTCGTCTCGTCGATGGCCTGCCGCATGGAGGGGGTCACGGTGTCCGCGTACATGTGGACCTCGCCGGACACGTTGCGCGCCGCCCGGCCGATGGTCTGGATGAGCGACTTCGACGAGCGCAGGAAGCCCTCCTTGTCGGCGTCCAGGATGCTCACGAGCGACACCTCGGGCAGGTCGAGACCCTCGCGCAGCAGGTTGATGCCGACGAGCACGTCGAACTCGCCCTGGCGCAGCTCGCGCAGCAGCTCGACCCGGCGCAAGGTGTCGACCTCGGAGTGCAGGTACCGCACCCTGACGCCCTGCTCGAGCAGGTAGTCGGTGAGGTCCTCCGCCATCTTCTTGGTCAGCGTGGTGACGAGGACGCGCTCGTCCTTCGCCGCCCGCTCCCGGATCTCGCCGAGCAGGTCGTCGATCTGGCCCTTGGTCGGCTTGACCACGATGCGTGGGTCGACGAGACCGGTGGGGCGGATGATCTGCTCCACCACGCCGTGGCCCCGGGAGAGCTCGTAGTCGCCGGGCGTCGCCGACAGGTAGACGGTCTGGCCGATGCGCTCGAGGAACTCCTCCCACTTCAGCGGGCGGTTGTCCATGGCGCTGGGCAGCCGGAAGCCGTGGTCGACCAGCTGCCGCTTGCGGGACATGTCGCCCTCGTACATCGCGCCGATCTGCGGAACGGTGACGTGGGACTCGTCGATGACGAGGAGGAAGTCCTCGGGGAAGTAGTCGAGCAGCGTGTTCGGCGCGCTGCCGCGAGCCCGGCCGTCGATGTGCCGGGAGTAGTTCTCGATGCCCGAGCAGGAGCCGACCTGGCGCATCATCTCGATGTCGTACGTGGTCCGCATGCGCAGCCGCTGGGCCTCGAGGAGCTTGCCCTGCCGCTCGAGCTCTGCGAGCCGGTCGGCGAGCTCGAGCTCGATGCCGGCGATTGCCCGCTCCATCCGCTCCGGCCCGGCGACGTAGTGCGTCGCCGGGAAGACGTACATTTCCGACTCCTCGTGGACGATCTCGCCCGTGAGCGGGTGCAGCGTGTAGAGCCGGTCGATCTCGTCGCCGAAGAACTCGATCCGGACGGCGAGCTCCTCGTAGACGGGGATGATCTCGACGGTGTCGCCCCGGACCCGGAACGTGCCGCGGGTGAACGCGAGGTCGTTGCGGGTGTACTGCATGCCCACGAACAGGCGCAGGAGCTCGTCCCGCTCGATCTGGGCCCCGACCTTGAGCCGGGCCATCCGGTCGACGTACTCCTGCGGGGTGCCGAGACCGTAGATGCACGAGACGGAGGCGACGACGATGACGTCGCGCCGGGTGAGCAGCGAGTTGGTCGCCGAGTGCCGCAGCCGCTCCACCTCCTCGTTGATCGAGGAGTCCTTCTCGATGTAGGTGTCGGTCTGGGGGATGTACGCCTCGGGCTGGTAGTAGTCGTAGTACGAGACGAAGTACTCGACGGCGTTGTGTGGCAGGAGCTCGCGGAACTCGTTGGCCAGCTGCGCCGCGAGGGTCTTGTTGGGCGCGAGCACGAGCGTGGGCCGCTGCACCTTCTCGATGAGCCAGGCGGTCGTCGCGGACTTGCCGGTACCGGTCGCGCCCAGCAGGACGACGTCCTTCTCCCCCGCCTGCACCTTCGCGGCGAGTTCCCCGATGGCCTGCGGCTGGTCGCCGCTGGGCTGGAACTCCGAGACCACCCGGAACGGGGCCACGGTGCGCTGGAGGTCGGTCGTCGGTCGCATGGTCCTACGCTAAGCGCCGCCACCGACAGACTCATTCCTCGCGATCGGCTCCCGTCAGGACACGCCGGACGAACGGGGTCTTCGCCTCGGCGTAGGCGTCGACCGAGTCGTGCGTCACGGCGGCGAGCCGCCGCTTGAGCCGGCCGTACTCGTGGGCCAGTGCGGGATCGGCGCGCAGCCGGTCGCGGAAGGCCAGCGTCTCGCGCCAGGCCGGCGAGTCCTCCGGGCGCACGTGGCAGTTCACCGCCCGCCCGGGGTCGGCGTTCGCGGCGAACGCCTCCGGGTACCGGCGGCCGTCCATCCCGACGTCGGGTCCGATGTCGGGACGCCGGACCAGCCCGGCGTCGAGCAGGTCGTCCGCCAGGGCCGCCGCCGTGGCGAGGTCGGGAACGACGACCTGGAGGTCCAGGACGTCCTTCGCCATCAGTCCGGGAACCGAGGTCGAGCCGATGTGGTCGACGCGCAGCGCCCGGCTCCCGGCGACCCGGGCGACCCGGCCCACGGCTCGCGCCGCCTGCACCGGCCAGTCCGGATCCGGGGCCGCGAGCACCGGCCGCCCCGGCCGTGGCGCACGGCGCCGTTCGCGCACGTTCCGCTCGTAGGGCACCAGCCGGGCGTGCCAGAGCCGCTCCACCGCGAGGAGCACCCGGTCGCGGTTCCCGCCGTTGTCCAGCAGCACGTCCGCGGCGGCGGCACGGGCGTCGTCGTCCGCCTGTGCGGTGATCCTGGCCCGTACCTCCTGCTCCGCCATCTCCCGGTCCCGCGCCAGCCGGCGCATCCGCTCCTCGACGGCGGCGGCCACCACGAGGACGAGCTGGTAGTTCGGCGCCAGCCCGTTCTCCACCAGCAGGGGCACGTCGTGGACGACGACTGCGTCGGCCGGCGCCGCGGCCACCTCGCCCGCCGTCAGCTCGGCGATCCGGGGGTGCAGGATCGCGTTCAGCCGGCCGCGGGCGGCGGCGTCCGAGAACACCAGCCGGCCGAGGGCGGGACGGTCCAGGCTCCCGTCGGCGGCCAGTACGCCGGGACCGAAGGCGTCGACCACGGCGTCCAGGCCCGGGGAGCCCGGCTCGACCACCCGGCGCGCCAGCTGGTCGGCGTCCACGACCACCGCCCCCAGGCGGGCCAGGGCCCGGGCGACGGTGGACTTGCCGGCGCCGATCCCGCCGGTCAGACCCACCCGCAGCACGGGCGCATCCTGTCAGAGGGATGTCCGGCCGCGGCCGGTGGCCGGCGGATCAGTACGCGCCGGAGCGCCGCACGACGGCGCGCAGGGTCCGCAGGATGATGCCCAGGTCGAGGCCCAGGTGCCAGTTCTCCACGTAGGAGAGGTCGGTGCGGACGGTGTCCTCCCACGACAGGTCGCTGCGGCCGGACACCTGCCACAGCCCGGTGATGCCCGGTTTGACGAGCAGACGGCGGCGCACGTCGTGCTCGTAGCGCTCGACCTCGCGCAGCAACGGCGGCCGGGGCCCGACCAGGGACATCGAGCCGGTGAGCACGTCGATCAGCTGGGGCAGCTCGTCCAGGGACCACCTGCGGAGCACCCGGCCCAGCGGCGTGACGCGTGGATCGTCCCGGATCTTGAACATCGGGCCGCCGTCGTGCTCGTTGAGGTGCTCGAGCTCGTGCAGCCGGTCCTCCGCGTCGACGGCCATGGTCCGGAACTTGTGCATCCGGAAGATCGAGCCGCCGAATCCGACCCGCTCCTGCCGGAAGAACACCGGCCCGGGGGACGTGAGCTTGACCAGGGCCGCGAGCACGACCAGCAGTGGCGACAGTACGAGCAGTCCCGCGGCGGCGCCCCCGTAGTCGAGCGCTGCCTTCGCCACCCGCCGGACGCCGGTGAACTCGGGCTCCTCGATCCGCAGCAGTGGGACGCCGCCGGCGGCCCGAATGTGCAGGCGGGTCAACGCCACCTCGGCGACCCGCGGGGCGACGAGGAGCTGTACGCCGGTGCCCTCGAGGTTCCAGGCCAACCGGCGCAGGTCCTCCTGCGCCACGTCGGACCAGGACGCCAGCAGGACGGTGTCGGCCCGGCACGCGCGCAGGGCTGTCAGGGCCGCTTCCGGCGCCCCGAGCACGGGCACGCCCTCGACGAGGTCACCCGTGCTGTGACGGACGCAGGCTCCCACCACCCGCAGGCCCGAGGTCGGGTCGCGGCGGGTCGCCCTGATGAGCTCCGCCGCGGAGCGCTCGAGCCCGAGGACGAGCACGCGCTGGGCGAACCGGCCGCGCCGCCGCCCACGACGCAGCCCCTCGCGGGCGGCCAGGTGGACGGCGATCACGAGGGCCACCGCGGTCGGCGTCCCCAGCACTGCGAGGCGCTGGAGCGCCGGGCCCGCCGCGTAGCCCGCGGTGCCCGAGAGAGCGACCGCGGCGGTGCCGGCGACGGCGAGGCGCCGGAACTCCTCCCCACCGGAGCCGACGAACCTGTGCTGGTACGCGCCACCAAGGGCGAGCACCAGGACGAGGGCGGCGGAGGCGGCGCAGAGCGTGAATGTGCCGGTGCGCCCGTCGGGATGACTTCCGGTCAGGAGCACCGCCACGGCGACGGCGACGAGGTCGGCGGCGACGACCAGGCGGGTGTAGCGGGGCAGCCACCGCGGGCGGTGCACGCCGGTACGGCGCGTCTCGCGCGCACGCAGCGCCGGGGCCCCCTCCCACCGCCGCAGCAGTTGCTCGCGGTGCCGGTCGCCCACGTCCGCCGCGTCCAGGGCGGCTGCGAGCCCCGCGCCGGGGAACGCCAGCACGTCGCCCGGCGGACCGGGCGTGCGCTCGCTGACCTCGTGCATCCTCCCCTGCCGTCCCTGACGTCCCTGCCGCGCGGCGTGCGCCGTCCCTGTCCCCCGGGCCTGACACCTCCCAGTACGGACGACGAGGCGCACGCCCGCAGGAAAGACGCCGAGCATCCACCGGTCCGGCCCAATGCCGACATGCCTTGCAGTGGGACAAAACGCGCCGGCCGGGCCGCCAGACAGGGCGACCCGGCCGACCCGGGGTGGTGCGGTGGAACTCAGAAGCCGCCGGTGAGCTTCTCGCGCAGCGCCGCGAGCGCCTCGTCCGAGGCCAGCGTGCCCTCGGCGGGCGGAGCCTCGGAGGAGTACGACGAGGACGCCGGGGCAGCCGTGTCGCCACGGGCCTCGGTCTCCGCCTTGGCGGCCTCGTCGATCTGCTTGCGGTGCGCCTCCCAGCGTGCGTGGGCCTCGGCGTACTGCCGCTCCCACTCCTCGCGCTGCTTCTCGTAGCCCTCGAGCCAGTCGTTCGTCTCGGGGTCGAAGCCCTCGGGGTACTTGTAGTTGCCCTGCTCGTCGTACTCCGCCGCCATGCCGTAGAGGCTGGGGTCGAAGTCGGAGGGGGCGGCCGCGACGCCCTCGTTCGCCTGCTTCAGCGAGAGCGAGATCCGGCGACGCTCGAGGTCGATGTCGATGACCTTGACGAAGATGCTGTCGCCGACCTGGACGACCTGCTCCGGGATCTCGACGTGGCGCTCGGCGAGCTCGGAGATGTGCACCAGACCCTCGATGCCCTCGTCGACGCGCACGAACGCACCGAACGGGACGAGCTTGGTGACCTTGCCGGGCACGACCTGACCGATCGCGTGGGTCCGGGCGAACTGCTGCCACGGGTCCTCCTGCGTCGCCTTGAGCGACAGCGAGACCCGCTCGCGGTCCATGTCGACGTCGAGGACCTCGACCGTGACCTCCTGGCCGACCTCGACGACCTCGCTCGGGTGGTCGATGTGCTTCCAGGAGAGCTCGGAGACGTGGACGAGACCGTCGACGCCGCCGAGGTCGACGAAGGCGCCGAAGTTGACGATCGAGGAGACCACGCCGGAGCGGACCTGGCCCTTCTGCAGCGTCTGCAGGAAGGTCTGGCGAACCTCCGACTGGGTCTGCTCGAGCCAGGCGCGGCGGGACAGGACCACGTTGTTGCGGTTCTTGTCCAGCTCGATGATCTTCGCCTCGATCTGCTTGCCGACGTACGGCTGCAGGTCGCGCACCCGGCGCATCTCGACCAGCGAGGCCGGCAGGAAGCCGCGCAGCCCGATGTCGAGGATGAGCCCGCCCTTGACGACCTCGATCACCGTGCCGGTGACGATGCCGTCCTCTTCCTTGATCTTCTCGATCGTGCCCCACGCGCGCTCGTACTGGGCGCGCTTCTTGGACAGGATGAGCCGGCCCTCCTTGTCCTCCTTCTGGAGGACCAGGGCCTCGATCTCGTCGCCGACGGAGACGACCTCGCCGGGGTCGACGTCGTGCTTGATCGACAGCTCGCGCGAGGGGATGACGCCCTCGGTCTTGTAGCCGATGTCGAGCAGGACCTCGTCCCGGTCCACCTTGACGATGGTGCCGGAGACGATGTCGCCGTCGTTGAAGTACTTGATCGTTTCGTCGATGGCGGCGAGGAAGTCCTCGGCGCTGCCGATGTCGTTGACGGCGACCTGCGGGGTGCTCGTCTGCTCGACCGTGCTTGTGGTCATGAAGAGGGGGCTCCGTTGCGGACAGGTGTCGATGGGACCGGACTGGGTGGGTGTGCTCCCGGCGCCGCGCGGTCCATGGAGCCCCGCCGGACGGTGGCCGGGGTCGGACCCTCGCAGGGCCGGCACCTCGCCAGTCAGATCAAGGACAACAGCAGTCCGCGCAGACGTCGCGCGCCCCCCAAGACTACCTGTTGCCCAGATCACGGGTCAAAGCAGACTGCGCACGTCCTGCGACGCCTCGTCGCCGTCCGCGCAGGTGCCCGCGGGGCAGGATGAGGCCGTGAACAGCCCTTCCTTAGGCCCGCTCGCCTCGGCCGGCTACTCCCCCGCAGGAGCAGAGGAGAGCGCCCGGGGCAACCGGCACTGGTGGGACCAGGAGGCACGCTCGTACCTGGCCGAACACGGCGCGCAGTTGGGGCAGGACGCCTTCGTCTGGGGCCCGGAGGGCCTGCGCGAGGACGACGCCCGGCTGCTCGGCGACGTGCGCGGGCTCGACGTGCTGGAGGTCGGCTGCGGTGCCGGCCAGTGCACGCGCTGGCTCGCCGCCCATGGCGCACGCGCTGCCGGGATCGACGTCTCGGCAGGGATGCTCACGGCGGACGACCAGCGCTCGTTCTCGGGGGCTCCCCCGTCCTTCGTCCAGGCCGACGCCCGTCGGCTGCCCTTCGCCCCGGACTGCTTCGACCTCGCCTGCTCCGCCTACGGGGCCGTGCCGTTCGTCGCGGATCCCGGCCGGATCATGCGTGAGGTAGCCCGGGTGCTGCGGCCCGGCGGCCGCTGGGTGTTCTCGGTGACCCACCCGGTGCGGTGGGCCTTTCCCGACGATCCCGGCCCCGCGGGGTTGACGGCAGACCGCTCGTACTTCGACCGCACCCCCTACGTCGAGCGGGACGCCGACGGCACCGTCCTCTACGCCGAGCACCACCGGACCCTCGGTGACCGCGTGGCCGACCTGGTCGGGGCCGGCTTCGTGCTCGAGCGACTCGTGGAGCCGGAATGGCCCGAGGACGGCGACCACGTCTGGGGCGGATGGAGCCGATTGCGCGGCCGCTTGCTGCCAGGCACGCTCGTGCTCGCGGCCCGGCTCCGGTAGCTCTCAGCGGTGCGAACTGCCGGAGGGATCCAACGTTCGGCAGCTCTTCGGCGTCCTTGTTCTCGGATTCCCTGTGCCGAGAGCGGAGCCTGGCGGGAGCGAGATGGCTGAGGACGACGACGTGGCCGCGTTCGTGGCGGCACGAGAACAGAGCCTGCTCAGGCTCGGCTGGCTGCTGACCGCCGACGCCGACGAGGCCCAGGATCTCGTGCAGGAGGCGCTGGCCCGAGTTCTGCCCCGGTGGAGGCGGATCGCGCCGGGCGCCCGCGAGGCCTACGTCCGCGCGACGATGCGGACCCTGTGCGTGGACAGGTGGCGCCGCCGCCGGGGCCTGCGCGTCTGGTCGGTCGCCGAGATCCCCGACCGCGACGACAGCGCGAGTGGACGCGACAGCGTCGACGCGCAGCTGACGCTCAGGACCGCGTTGCGCCGACTCACCCCGCGCCAGCGCGCCGTCCTGGTCCTGAGGTTCTACGAAGACCTCAGCGAGCTGCAGACCGCGCAGGAGATGCACGTGAGCGTCGGCACCGTGAAGTCGCAGACGAAGCACGCCCTCGACCGGCTGCGAACCCTCGCTCCCGAGCTGGCGGAGGCGTTCGGACGCTCGCTGCCGTCGGGACCGGCGTCAGCACGCCGCGACCTGGACTCGGGCCGCGTCACGACGGGGCTCCCGCCGTTCGAGGAGGTGCAAGGATGATCGAGATCCAGCCCAAGGAACTGCTCGACAAGCTCGCCGTCGACGAAGTGGCCGGACGTCGCATCGACCTGGACGCCGTCCACAAGCGTGCGAGCCGGATCAGGCGCGGCCGCGTGCTGGGGACCGCATTGACGGGCGCCGGCCTGGCCGCCTGCATCGTCCTCGCCTTCGCCCTGGCCACCAGCGCGTCGCCGCACCGGCAGTCGGAGCCGGCCGGCCGGCCTTCGGACACGGGCACCGTCCGCGGGATCACCTGGACCCGGGAGGCAGCGCCTGCGTGGACGCCGCGAGCGCCGGAGTCCCTGCCTCCCCGATCGGGCGAGGTGTCGCCGTCGGAGGGCCCCACGCCCTCACCGTCATCGTCCCCGGACGAGTCGGGGTGGCCCGGGGACCGGCCCGCGTACCGGATCCCGGCGGCCGCGGGGCTGAAGGCGAGCGAGGTGCCCGCGAAGCTGATCCTCTGGGAGGACACCGGCCCGACTCTCGTGCGGGCGCACGCGCTGGGCACGATGGAGATGTGCGAGGACCCGAACACGGGGTTCGAGCATCTCGGCACGCCGCCGGTCGCCGGCCGGGTGTGGCGCTGGACCTCCCGGACCGGGAACCTGACCCAGGAGCTGGCCCACTATGTGACGGCGTTCGCCCCCGGCACGGGACATGCGCGCTTCCTGGACGTCCGGCGCAATGCCCGGCCGTGTCTGGGCAGCGACCGCGACCTGGAGCTCCTGTCCGGACGTGCGCCCGGAGCGGAGCTGTTCATCCTGGCATCGAGCATGACCGAGTTCCTGCCGGATGGGCAGTTCGTCGTCGGGGTGGCGCGGGTCGGTGACGTCGTGATCTCGCTCCAGCTGCGGGTGAAGGCCACCCGCGCCGACGCGGTCGCCATGATGGAGGACCTGCTGCCCGCTGCCATGGGCCACCTCGCCGCGGCACACGTCCCGCCACCGCACGGCCAGTGGGGGACACCGACATCGTCCTATCTCGACGGGATGAAGCCCTGGGGCCCGTAGGCGCCGGCCGACGGCGTCCTCTCCCGGCGTCGGCCGGGAGGGGACGCCGTCGAGATCAGTGGCCGGCCTCGTGCCAGGAGGCGCCGATCCCGACCGAGACGTCGAGCGGGACCGACAGCTCCGCCGCGTTCGCCATAGCGTCCCGCACCAGGGCCTCGAGCCGCGCGAGCTCTCCGGGGGCGACCTCGAGCACCAGCTCGTCGTGAACCTGGAGCAGCAGCCGGCTGCGTAGTCCCTCGGCGCGCAGCGCCTCGTCCACCCGCAGCATGGCCACCTTGATGATGTCCGCGGCCGACCCCTGGATCGGGGCGTTCAACGCCATCCGCTCGGCCATCTCGCGGCGCTGGCGGTTGTCGCTGGTGAGATCCGGCAGGTACCGCCGGCGCCCGAGAATCGTCTCGGTGTACCCGCTGCGCCGCGCCTGGGCGACGATGCCCTGGAGGTAGTCGCGCACGCCGCCGAACCGGTCGAAGTACTCGGTCATCAGCCCCCGCGCCTCCTCGGTGGGGATGACCAGCTGCCGGGAGAGGCCGAACGCCGACAGGCCGTAGGCGAGCCCGTACGACATCGCCTTGATCTTCGAGCGCATCGCGGGGGTCACCTCCGCGGGCGGGACGCCGAACACGCGGCTGCCGACGAACCGGTGCAGGTCCTCCCCGGAGCGGAAGGCCTCGATGAGCCCTTCGTCGCCCGACAGGTGCGCCATGATCCGCATCTCGATCTGCGAGTAGTCGGCGGTCAGCAGGCTCTCGAAGCCCGCACCGGCCACGAACGTCTCGCGGATCTGGCGCCCCTCCTGGGTGCGGATGGGGATGTTCTGCAGGTTGGGGTCGGTGCTCGACAGGCGGCCCGTCGCCGCGATCGTCTGCTGGTAGGTGGTGTGGATGCGGCCGTCGTCCGCGACCGACTTGATCAGGCCCTCGACGGTCTGCCGCAGTCGCGACGCGTCGCGGTGCCGCAGCAGGTGCAGCAGGAACGGGTGCTCGGTCTTGGTGTAGAGGTCGGCCAGCGCGTCCGCGTCCGTGGTGTACCCGGTCTTCGTGCGCTTCGTCTTGGGCATGCCGAGCTGGTCGAACAGCACCGTCTGCAGCTGCTTGGGCGACCCGAGGTTGATCTCCTGGTCGATCTCGCGGTAGCAGTTGTCCGCAGCCTCGGCGACCGCCCGAGCGAAGTGGGCCTCGAGCGAGGTGAGCTTCGCGACGTCGGCCGCGATGCCGGCCTGTTCCATCGCCACGAGCACGCGTTCGAGCGGGAGCTCGACCTCGGCGAGGAGCCGTTTGGCGCCGCGCTCCTCGAGCTCGCGGTCGAGCACCTGCGACAGCTCCAGCACCGCTCGGGCGCGCACCATGGCGGCCTCGGCGTCGCCGGAGGTGTCGCCCACGTCGAGGGCCAGCTGACCGTCCTCCGCCGCCTCCACCTCCGCCCGCAGCTCGCGGCCGAGGTGGCGCAGGGTCAGGTCGGCGAGGTCGAAGCTGCGCTGGTCGGGCCGCACGAGGTAGGCGGCGAGGGCGGTGTCGCTGACGAGCCCCCGGACGGCGAACCCGCGGTCCGCGAGCGCCGTCAGCGGGCCCTTCGCGTCGTGCAGCACCTTGGGGTGCTCGGCGTCCGCGAGCCATCCCGCCAGCGCCTCGGTCGCCTCGGCGTCGGCGTCCACCAGGTGCACGAACCCCGCCGCGCCGTCGCCCGACGCCAGGGCCAGGCCCTCCGCGTCGCCGCGGCCCGCGTGCCACGAGCCCAGCACGTGCACCCCGGTCGGGCCGGTGGCGTGCGCGGCGAGCCAGGCGGCCACGGCCGGCCCCGACAGGTGCTCGACGGCGAGGTCGAAGCCCCCCTCCGCCTCTGGCTCGGGCGCGCTCAGGGTGCTGAACAGCCGGTCGCGCAGGACCCGGAACTCCAACCCGTCGAACACCTGGTGAACCTGTTCCCGGTCCCAGGCCCGGACCTTCAGGTCGTCGATGCCCAGCGGGAGGTCGAGGTCGTCGACGAGGCGGTTGAGCTGCCGGTTGCGGATCACGCCCTCGAGGTTGTCGCGCAGGCTCTGCCCCGCCTTGCCGCTGATGCTGCCCGCGTTCGCGATGAGCCCGTCGAGGCCGTCGTACTGGGCAAGCCACTTCGCGGCGGTCTTGTTGCCCACCCCGGGGACGCCGGGCAGGTTGTCGCTGCTCTCGCCGACGAGGGCGGCGACGTCGGGATACCGCTCGGGAGCCACGCCGTAGCGCTCCACGACGACCTCCGGGGTCATCCGGATGAGCTCGCTGACGCCACGGAGGGGGTAGAGCAGGGTGACGCGGTCCGACACCAGCTGGAGCGCGTCGCGGTCGCCGCTGCTCAGGACGACGTCGAAGTCCTGCGCCACGCCCTGCCTGGTGAGCGTCGCGATGACGTCGTCGGCCTCGTAGCCCTCCTTCTCGAGGACGGGGACTCGCAGCGCGGCCAGCACCTCTTTGATCAGGGCGACCTGCCCGGAGAACTCCTGCGGCGAGGAGGAGCGGTTCGCCTTGTACTCCGCGTACGCCTCGCTGCGGAAGGTGACGCGCGAGACGTCGAACGCGACCGCGACGTGCGTCGGCTGCTCGTCGCGCAGCACGTTGATCAGCATCGAGGTGAAGCCGTAGACCGCGTTCGTGACCTGGCCGGTCGACGTGGAGAAGTTCTCGACGGGCAGGGCGAAGAAGGCGCGATAGGCCATCGAGTGGCCGTCGACGAGCAGCAGCCGGCCGGCCCCGCGTGGGGGTGGCGGGGACGCCGGCGCGGAGGCGGCGGGTCGGCTCCGCCGGGCGGGCGCGGAGGTCGTCGGGGAGGGCGGCGTCACGCCGACCACCCTATGCGCCGCCACCGACGCACGGGCCGACGATGCCTGGCGGTCGTACTGCCGCCGGCGAGTGCCGCCGGGTCAAGCCGCCGGGCCGGGACCGTCGGCGTCGGAGCCCCGGGCGGCGGCCGAGGCCGCGGTCCGGGATCGGCCACGGCGGGTGCCCCGCTGCGTCACGAGGGAGGCCACCGTCGTGTCGGCGGGGCAGGTGTCGGCCACCGCCAGCTCGGCGGCGAGGTCCAGGACCCGGGGAGCGCCCGGTTCGACGGAAGGGAGGTCCACCACGGCGACGACCGAGGGGGCGTCGACCGCCGCCGCGGGCACGGGCGGGGTGAGCATGAGGCCGCCCGGGGGCGTGGCGAGGCGGTTGGACCGGGCCCGCGAGGAGCGGCGCCGGCTCAGCAGGTCCTCCAGCGCGCTCCGGCGCGACTCCCCTGCCAGGCGGCGCCGGAGCGTGGCCGTCGCCGCGACGCGGCGCAGCACCAGTGGCGTGAACCCGAGCCGCGCGAGGAAGCGGTGCATCTCGCGGGCGGACGGCGGGGCGCCGCTCAGGATCTGGTCGGCCCCGCTGCGCTCGGCGAGACCGGCGACGCCGGCGAGCAGGGCCCGGGCCACACCGTGCCGGCGCAGCGGGGCGGTCACGAAGAGGTGCTCCAGCTGCACGCAGTCGCCCTCGAGCACGGGCATCAGCTGACCGACGCGCACGATCGCGAAGCCCGCGGGCCGGCCCTCCCAGCGGGCGAGCAGGATGTGCAGGTCGTCCCGGCGGGTGAGGGCGTCCACGAGCCGGGGACGGATGACGTCGGGCGACGAGCCGAGCAGCGACCGGCCGGCGCCGCCGAGCTCGGCACGCGCCTGCACCCACAGCACGAGCAGGTCCTCGGTGTCGCCCGGCAGGGCCTGCCGGACGTCCACGGGCGGACGGGTCACGCGAGCCTCCTCGACGTCGGGCGCCCGTCGGGAGCGCCGCACCGTGACCGCACCCCCGGCGACGACGCGAATCTAGCCACGGCCCGCGGACGTCGAAAGCGCGCCGCGCGCGTCGTTCCCGTGTCTCGCACGAATGGCTCACCCCCGCCACCGGGCGTTCCGCGAGGCGGGTCGTCCGTAGTGACGGGGGTGAGCGGAGATGCTCCGAGACGGGGGTCAGCCGCCCATGTAGGCGCGCACGATGTCGTCGTCCTTGGCCAGGTCGGAACCCCGGCCCTGGAGCTTGAGGCTGCCCGACTCCAACAGGTAGGCGTAGTCCGCGATGCGCAGCGCCGCCAGCGCGTTCTGCTCGACGACGAGCACCGTCGTGCCCTGCTCACGGATGGTCTGGATGGTGTCGAAGATCAGGTCGACGAGCACCGGCGCCAGGCCCATGGAGGGCTCGTCGAGCAGCAGCAGACCCGGTCGGCCCATCAGGGCGCGGCCGACGGCGAGCATCTGCTGCTCGCCACCCGACAGGGTGCCCGCCTTCTGCGCGATGCGCTCCCGCAGCCGGGGGAAGAGCTCGAGCACCCGCTCCTTGTCGCCCGCGATCTCCTGGCGGTCCTTGCGCAGGAAGGCGCCGAGGTCGAGGTTCTCCTCCACGGTCATGCGAGGGAAGATGCGCCGGCCCTCGGGCGAGTGGCAGATGCCCTCGGCGACGATCTGGTGGCCGGGCAGCTTCGAGATGTCCTTGCCCTTGTACGTCACCGAACCCTTGCGTGCGCGCAGGAGGCCGGAGACCGTCCGGAGGGTAGTGGACTTACCGGCCCCGTTCGACCCGATCAGGGTGACGATCTCGCCCGGCCGGACCGCCAGGGTGAGGCCCTTCACCGCGGCGATGTTGCCGTAGTAGACGCTCAGGTCCTGCACGGTGAGCATGGCGCCGGTCGCGCGTGCGTCCGGCGTCGTGGCCGGTGAGATGTCGGTCGTCACAGGTCGCTCCCGTAGCCCTCGGTACCCGTCTTGCCGAGATACGCCTCGACCACCCGTGGGTCGTTGCGGATGTCGCTGGGCCCGCCCTCGGCGATCTTCTCGCCGCGGTCGAGAACGGTGATCCGCTCGCTGACGCGCATGACGACGCTCATGTCGTGCTCGATCAGCAGGATGGAGATCTGCTGCTCGTCGCGCACCCGGTGCACGAAGTCGACGAAGCGCGCCGACTCCTGCGGGTTCATGCCCGCGGTCGGCTCGTCGAGCAGCAGCACCTTCGGCCGTAGGGCCAGGGCGCGGGCGACCTCGAGCCGGCGCTGATCCCCGTAGGAGAGGTTGCGCGCGTACTCGTCCCAGGTCCTGCCGATGTCGACGAACTCCAGCAGCTCGCGAGCGAACTCCCGGCTCTCCCGCTCCTCGCGGCGCTGGGCGGGTGTCTTCAGCACCGTCCTGAAGACACCCGACCTCATGTGCGCGTGCATCGCCACGAGGACGTTCTCCTCGGCGGTCATGAGGTTGAACAGCCGGATGTTCTGGAACGTCCGGGCCAGACCGAGGTCGGCGATGCGGTGCGGCGGTAGCCCCGTCACCTCGCGCTCGCCGAGGTACACCCGCCCGGTGGTCGGCCGGTACAAGCCGGTGAGGACGTTGAAGAACGTCGTCTTGCCGGCACCGTTGGGCCCGATCAGGCTGACGATCGCCTGCTGCGGGATGGTGAAATCGACCTTCCGGACGGCAGTCAGCCCGCCGAACTTGATGGTGATGGCGTCCGCGTGCATGCTCAGCGGCGGTGCGGCGGCGTCCACGGGTGGCGCGCTGGCGGTCATACCGTTGTCCCCTCGAGGTCGGCGCCGACGGCCTCGATCTCGCCGCGCTCCGGCTCCTGCAGGATCTGGCGCGTGCGCGCCTCCGGCAGGAGGCCTTCCCGGCGGAACAGCATCATTATGATCAGCAGGGCGCCGAAGATGAGGAAGTTGTACGACGGGAAGTTGATGTCCGTTCCGAGGCTGGAGTTGACCGAGTTCCCCAGTTGCTGCAGGCCCGTCGAGTTGATCCACTCGAGCACGAGTGCGCCGACGAGAACACCCCAGACGTTGCCCATCCCGCCGAGCACGACCATCGCGAGCAGGATGATCGAGTTCGCGAACTGGAAGCTGTCGGGGATGACGCCGCTGGTGAGGGTGGCGTAGGCGACTCCGCCGAGACCGCCGATCGCGGCGCCGACGGCGTACGCGGCCAGCTTGGTCTTCATGAGCGGCACGCCCATCATGCTGGCCGCGAGCTCGTCCTCCCGGATCGCGAGCCATGCGCGGCCGAGCCGGCCCACCCGGATCCGCAGGGAGATGAAGATGGCGACGCCGGTGAGCAGGGCGTACACGAGGAACTTGTACGTGTTGTCGAACGGGCCGAGCGTGCTCGGCACCCCTGGGAAGATCGCATGGATCAACCCCAGGGGGATGGGGTCGATCGGGTCGATGCCCTTGACGCCGTTGGTCAAGTTGAAGCCGTGGACGTCCCCGCCGTTCCTGAAGACCTCGGGGATGATCTCCCCGAAGCCGAGCGTGACGAGCGCGAGGTAGTCGCTCTTGAGGCGCAGCGTCGGAGCGCCGATGATCACCCCGGACAGGGCGCACGCGGCGGCCCCGATCGGCAGGACCAGCCAGAAGTTGATGTGGATGCCCGCCTCCTGCCCCGGCGGCGCCGAGCCGAGGATGTTGACGTGCCACTGGCTGAAGAACGAGGACATCAGCCAGGCGCAGACGTAGCCACCGATCGCCCAGAAGGCGACGTAGCCGAGGTCGAGCAGGCCGGCGTAGCCGACGACGATGTTCAGGCCGACGGCGAGCGTCGCCCAGATGAGGCACTGGTTCAGGCCGGAGAGGGGGAACCAGCTGTCGAAGAAGTCCTGGACCGGCTGGACCAGTCCACCGAGGACGAACTGGTAGAAGACGAACACCACCAGCACGATGACCGTGAAGAGCACGGGCAGCGAGCGAAGTCTCCGCTGGAGAGTGGGGGCCGGGCGCCCCGCCGTCGGGGTCGCCATGTCAGACCTTCTCCTGGGTGGGCCTGCCGAGGATCCCCTCGGGTTTGAAGACCATGAGGACGATGAGGACCGTGAAGATGACCGTCTGGCCCCACTCCTGACCGAGGCCGAGCGAGCCGTTCATGCTCTCGATGATCCCGATGATGACCCCGCCGATGACGGCGCCGGTGAGGTTCCCGATCCCACCGAGGACAGCCGCCGTGAAGGCGAACAGGCCCAGGCGGAAGCCGACGTCCCACCGGGTGATTCCGCTGGACTCCATGTAGAGCACGCCGGCGGCGCCCGCCAGCGCCCCGCCCAGGCCGAAGGTGAAGGCGATCGTGCGGTCGACGTCGATGCCCATCAGCCGCGCGGCGTCCTGGTCCTGCGCCGTCGCCCGCATGGCCTTCCCCTGGCGCGTGCTGGTGACCAGCCACGTCATCACCAGGAGGAGCGGAACGGTGACGGCGATGATGACGATCGTGCTCCAGTGGATGGTCACCGAGCCGATGGTGAAGCCGGAGTCACCCAGGATCGTGTCCCAGCTCTTCTGCGCCGACCCGTTCGTGTACACGCCGACGAACTGGTAGACGAAGCTGAGGCCGACCGCGGTGATGAGGGGCGCGAGCTTGGGTGCCCGCCGCAGCCGGCGGTAGGCGAGGCGTTCCGCCGCGACGTTGAGGCCGGCGGCGCCGGTCATACAGACGATGAGCGCGATGCCGAGTACCCCGGCCGCCGCCCAGTTCGTCGTCGTCGCCCCGAAGGTCGTGACGATCACGGCGGCCGCCAGGATCGTCGCCAGCATGAAGAGGTCGCCGTGGCTGAAGTTGATCAGTTCGATGATGCCGTAGACAAGGGTGTAACCCAGGGCGATGAGCGCGTAGAGCGCGCCGTTGTTGATGCCCGTGACGAGCGCGTTCGCGAACTGAGTCGTGTGCGCGACGGCCTGCACGACGAGCCAGAGGGCGACCAGGAGCAGCAGCGCGCTGCCGAGGATCCTGGTGACGAGCTGACCGGGTCGGAGGCGGGGACTGGCCTCCGCCGTTTCGATCGGGGTCTGGGTCAACGTCATGGGCTCACCCCTGAGGTGGAGGGTGCTGCCGACGTCAGGGCGACGGGGGCGGCACGTTTGCGCTGCGGGCAGTGTGCGTGCGCGGGCGAGGCCGTGGCAACGGGCCCGGGCGGGGAGTCCTCCCGCCCGGGCCCGTTCCGCGATCAGGAAACCGACTGAGCCTTCAGGAAGGTCTCCGCGTTGTTCTTGACGATTTCGACCGTGATGTCCTTTGCGTTGACGTCACCGGTCGCCGGGTCGATCTTGAGCTCCTTGCCCAGGACCGACTGGTCCGCGGGGATGGTGATGCCCTTGGTGAAGACCACGTCGTTGACGCCCTTGCGGGTGCCGTCGGACTGGGAGATGGCGTTGAGGATGACCTGCATGGCCGCCACGCCGTAGAGGGCGTAGTTCGACGAGGGCGCCTGGCCGTACTGCTTCTTGTAGTCGTCCACGAGCTTGGCGCCCGCGCCGCCCGCGCTGAGCAGCTGGTCGATCGACAGCCCCGCGAAGGTCAGGTACATGCCCTGCGCCTGCGGCATCTTGTTCATGTCCGGGAAGCCGGTGAAGCCGTCAGGGGCGATCACCTTGACCTTGGAGCCGAGGACCGACCGCAGGTCCTTGATCAGCTGCGCGCCACCGTTGTCGTAGATGCCGCCGAGGAAGACGCAGTCGGCGCCGGCGGCCTGGATCTTCTGGAAGATCGGGGTGTAGCTGGTGGCCTTCGGGTCCCAGGCGTCGTTGCCGAGGATCTGGATCCCGTTCTTGCTGGCGTTGTCCTGGAAGACCTTGGCCACGCCCTGGCCGTAGGTCTCGTTGTCGTTGAGGATGGAGCACTTCTTCACGCCGAGGGTCTGCCCGGCGAAGATCGCAGCCGCCGCGCCCTGGACGTCGTCGGTAGTGACGACGCGGGCGTAGTTGCGCTTGCCCGTCGGGTAGTACTTGTTCGGCTCGCCGGAGTCCCACGGGCGGGTCAGGCCGACGTTGGTGTTGGCGTGCGACACCATCAGCAGCGGGCCGTTGGGAGCCTGGTTGAGCACGGGCACCTCGATCTTGGCGCAGCCCGAGTTCAGGGTGCCCATGACCGCGACCTCGTTGGGGTTGCTCGCGTGCTTCTGCGCGTTGGTCTGGCACTGCGCCTGGTCCCACTTGGCCGCGGCCGCCGTGGAGTCGTCGTACTTCTGCAGCTGGACCGTGTAGTTGCCGGCCTTGTTGCCGACCGACTTGAGGTACAGGTCGATCGCGTTGTTCGTCGAGTCCGAGGCGTCCTTGTTGGAGCCCTGCAGGGGCAGGTCCGTGGAGACGATCAGGGTCTTGCCACCGCCGCCACCATTGCTGCCGGTGCCGCTGTTGCTCCCGCTGGCGCAGGCGGCCAGGCCGAGGGCTCCGACGGCGACGACGGCCAGCGCCCGAATCGGCTTCGCCATGTCTACCTCTTCCGCATGTGAGACCGCCGGGGACGGAGCGCCCAGGCGTTGACCTGGGGGAACCTACCATCGGCGTTCGCCCGCGAAAGCCTCCGCAGACCTCGCCCGAGGCTCATCTCGACAACGATTCGGACACGCCTGGGAAGTCGTGTCCGATGCTCGGATCATCCCATCAGTCAGACCGTTGCTCCATCGGCAGGCCCGTCCTGATTCTGCGTCGACCCCCCGCTACGCAGCGCTGCGGAGCCGGTGGCCGACGCGGAGGACTCGACCACCGCGGCGGCCACTTCCCGCATGGTCAGCCGCTTGTCCATCGACGTCTTCTGGATCCACCGGAAGGCGTCCGGTTCGGACATGCCGAACTTCGCCTGCAGCAGCCCCTTGGCCCGGTCGACGAGCTTGCGAGTCTCGAAACGATCGGAGAGGTCCGCGATCTCCGCCTCCAGAGCCACGATCTGCTGGTGCCGGCTGACCGCGATCTCGAGGGCGGGGAGCAGGTCGGCGGCGGTGAACGGTTTGACGACGTAGGCCATCGCCCCGGCGTCCCGGGCCCGCTCGACGAGCTCGCGCTGACTGAACGCCGTCAGCAGGACCACGGGCGCGATCCGCGCCTTGACAATCCGCTCGGCGGCCGAGATCCCGTCCAGCACAGGCATCTTGACATCGAGCACGACCAGGTCGGGCCGCAGATCCTCGGCGAGCCGGACGGCGTGCTCGCCGTCCCCCGCCTCGCCGACGACGTCGAAGCCCGCGTCCCGCAGCATCTCCACCACGTCGAGCCGGATCAGGGCCTCGTCCTCGGCGACCACGACACGGCGGGCGGGACTCGGCGCAGGCTGATCCGTCACTCCCCCAGCCTAGTGAGCGGGCCATGCGCAGGGAGAGTGGCGACCGGAGGGTGGACGTCGGCGGCCGGCCGGCACCGGCGATATCCTCGACCGGGCCCACGTGCGGGCTCGCGCCGGGTTGGTGGAATCGGCAGACACAGCGCACTCAAAATGCGCCGCCGAAAGGCATGCGGGTTCGAGTCCCGCACCCGGCACCTTCGTGAGGTGATCACGCAAACCGGCCCGGTTTGCGTGACCAGCGGTAAGAGCGGTGAGGTACGCGGGGCTTTCCCCGGACCTACTTGTACGCCGGCGCCAGTCCGGCGGCGGCGTCGCCCATCCGGTGCACGCGCATCGCGTTGAGCGACCCGGGGATCCCGGGCGGCGACCCGGCCACGATGACGACCTGCTCGCCGCGCGAGCACCTGCCGATCGACAGCAGCGCCTCGTCGACCTGCTTCGCCATGTCGTCGGTGTGGGCGACGGGCTCGGTGAGGAACGTCTCGACGCCCCAGCTGAGCGCGAGCTGCGAGCGCACGGCGGGGTCAGGGGTGAACGCCAGCAAGGGGATCCGCGAGCGGAGCCGGGACATCCGCCGGGCGGAGTCGCCGCTCTGGGTGAAGGCGACGAGGAACGACACGTCGAGCAGGTCCCCCACCGTTGCCGCCGCGTAGGTGACGGCACCGCCCTTGGTGGACGGGCGGGTGCCGAGCGGCGCGATCCGCTCCAGCCCCTGGTCCTCGGTGGTCTCGATGATCCGGGCCATGGTGCGGACGCACTCGAGCGCGTACTTGCCCACGCTCGTCTCCCCCGACAGCATCACCGCGTCGGCACCGTCGAGCACCGCGTTGGCGCAGTCCGAAACCTCCGCCCGGGTGGGGCGAGGCATCGTGATCATCGAGTCGAGCACCTGGGTGGCGACGATGACCGGCTTGGCCGCCCGGCGGGCGAGCTCGACGGCGTACTTCTGCACCATCGGCACCTGCTCCAGCGGCAGCTCGACGCCGAGGTCGCCGCGAGCGACCATGATCCCGTCGAACGCCCGGACGATCTCCTCCAGGTTGTCGACCGCCTGGGGCTTCTCGATCTTGGCGATCACGGGGAGGCGGACGCCCTCCTCCTCCATGATCTTGTGCACCGCGTCGATGTCGGCGGCGCTGCGCACGAACGACAGCGCGATCAGGTCGGCCCGCAACTGCAGCGCCCACCGCAGGTCGGCCTCGTCCTTGTCGGACATGGCCGGCACGCTCATCGCCACGCCGGGCAGGTTGAGCCCCTTGTTGTTCGAGACCGTGCCGCCCACCTCGACGCGCGTGGTCACGTCCTGGCCCTCGATCTGGGTCACCCGCAAGGTGACCTTCCCGTCGTCGACCAGGATCACGTCGCCGACGCGGGCGTCCGCCGGCAGCCCGGTGTACGTGGTCGAGGCGATGGCGACGTCGCCGGGCACGTCGCGGGTGGTGATGGTGAACGTCGGCGCCGTCCACCAGCTCGACGGGACCCGCGGCGAAGCGGCCGAGCCGGATCTTCGGTCCCTGCAGGTCGACCAGGACGCCGACCGCGCGGCCCGCCTCGTCGCTGGCCTTGCGCACCTCGAGGTAACGCTTCCGGTGCTCGTCGTAGGCGCCGTGGCTCAGGTTGAAGCGGGCGACGTCCATGCCCGCATCCACGAGTTCCCGCATCCGCCCATCGACAGCGGGTCCCAGTGTGCAGACGATCTTTGCGCGACGCATTGTTCTTGTCCTGTCAGTCGGTGCCGCTCGGCGAGGAGCGGCCGGGCGCTTCGGGGTGGAGCCGCTCGCGCGGCCGATGTGAGCCGCTCGCGCGGCTGGAGGTCAGACGACGAGTGGGCGGGCTGTCGGCGCGATGGGCGCCGGCAACACGCTAGCGCCCGTCAGCCAGCGGTCGACCGCGGCCGCACATGAACGGCCCTCGGCGATCGCCCAGACGATGAGCGACTGCCCGCGGCCGGCGTCCCCGGCCACGAACACGCCCGGCACGCTCGTCGCGAAGGAGTCGTCCCGCCGCACGCTGCCGCGTGCGTCGAGCTCGACCCCCAGCTGCTCCAGCAGCGGCCCGCGCTCCGGCCCGGTGAAGCCCATCGCCAGCAGCACGAGCTGGGCGGGGATCTCCCGCTCGGACCCCTCCACCGGTGTGAAGCGGCCGTCGACGAACTCGACCTCGGTCAGCAGCAGGGCACGGACGCGGCCCTCCCCGTCGCCGAGGAAGGCCTGGGTGCTGACCGAGTAGAGCCGGTCGCCGCCCTCCTCGTGGGCGCTCGACACCCGGTAGATCATCGGGTACGTCGGCCACGGCTGGCCCTGGGGACGTTCCTCCGGCGGTCGAGGCATGATCTCGAGCTGGGTGACGCTGCGCGCCCCCTGGCGCAGGGCGGTGCCCAGGCAGTCGGCGCCGGTGTCGCCGCCGCCGAGGATCACGACGTCCTTGCCCTCCGCCGTCACCGCGCCGAACGGCAGGTGGGAGGTGTCCGCACCGAGCGCCCGGCGGTTGGCGGGCGGCAGGTACTGCATGGCCTGCAGGACGCCGTCGAGCTCGCGGCCCGGCACGTCGAGCTCGCGCCATGCCGTCGCTCCCACGGCCAGCACCACCGCGTCGTAACGGTCGCGCAGCTGGCGCCCGGTCACGTCCTCCCCACGGCGACACCGGGGCGGAACCGGGTGCCCTCGGCCTCCATCTGGGCCAGCCGGCGGTCGAGGTGGCGCTTCTCCATCTTGAACTCGGGGATGCCGTAGCGCAGCAGGCCGCCGATCCGGTCGGCTCGCTCGTACACGGCCACGGTGTGGCCGGCCCGGGTGAGCTGCTGGGCGACCGCGAGGCCCGCGGGGCCGGAGCCGACGACGGCGACGGTCTTGCCGCTCAGCCGGTCCGGCGGCTTGGGCACCACCCAGCCGTGGTCGAAAGCAGCGTCGGCGATCGACACCTCCACCTGCTTGATGGTGACCGCCGGCTGGTTGATGCCCAGCACGCAGGAGCTCTCGCAGGGCGCGGGGCAGAGCCGGCCGGTGAACTCGGGGAAGTTGTTCGTGGCGTGCAGCCGCTCACTGGCCTCGCGGTCGTCGCCCCGCCAGGTCAGGTCGTTCCACTCCGGAATGAGGTTCCCCAGCGGGCAGCCGTGGTGGCAGAACGGGATGCCGCAGTCCATGCACCTGCCGGCCTGCCGGCGAAGGACGGTGCGATCGGTGTCCTCGTAGACCTCGCGCCAGTCCTGGATCCGGACGGGCACGGGCCGACGCGGGGGCAGCTCGCGCTGCCGGACGGACAAGAAGCCCTTCGGGTCAGCCACGGGACGCCTCCATGATCCTGTTCCACACCTCTTCGCCGTCCAGGTCGAGGCCCTCGGCCTCGGCCCGGGCGCGCACCGCGAGCACCCGGGCGTAGTCGCGCGGCATCACCTTCGTGAACCGCTCCAGCGCCGCTGGCCAGTCCTGCAGCAGCTTGCGGGCCACCGTCGACTCGGTCTCGTCCCGGTGCCGGCGCACGAGGTCCTCCACCAGCGCGGCGTCCGCGGCGTCGAGCGGCAGCAGGTCCACCAGCTCCGGATTGACGCGGCCGGGCCGCAGGTCGAGCACGTACGCGACACCCCCGGACATCCCGGCCGCGAAGTTCCGCCCGGTCCGGCCGAGGACGACGACGGTGCCGCCCGTCATGTACTCGCAGCCGTGGTCGCCGACGCCCTCGACGACCGCACTCGCCCCTGAGTTGCGCACGCAGAACCGCTCGCCGACCTGCCCGCGCAGGAACAGCTCTCCGCTGGTGGCGCCGTAGCCGATGACGTTGCCCGCGAGAATGTTCTGCTCCGCGGCGAAGCCCGCCGCACGGTCGGGCCGGACCACGATGCGCCCGCCGGACAGGCCCTTGCCGACGTAGTCGTTGGCGTCGCCGAACAGCCGCAGGGTGACCCCGCGCGGCACGAACGCGCCGAACGACTGCCCGGCGGAGCCGGTCAGCGTCACGTCGATCGTGCCGTCGGGAAGGCCGTCCCCGCCGTGCCGCCGGGTGAGCTCGTGACCCAGCATCGTGCCGACGGTCCGATTGACGTTCCGCACGGGCAGCTCGAGGCGGACGCGCTCCCCGCGCTCGAGGGCGTCGGACGCGAGGTCGACCAGGGTGTGGTCGAGCGCCTTCTCCAGGCCGTGGTCCTGGCCGCCGGTGCGCCGCAGGGCGGTGCCCTCCGGGGCGCGGACGGCCGTGAGCAGGGGGGCCAGGTCGAGCCCCGCGGCCTTCCAGTGCTGGACCGCCTTGGCCGTGTCGAGCAGCTCGACGTGGCCGATGGCCTCGTCCAGCGAGCGGAGGCCCAGCGCAGCGAGGTGCTCGCGCACCTCCTCGGCGAGGAACTCGAAGAACGTCACGACGAACTCGGGCTTGCCGCTGAACCGCTTGCGCAGCTCCGGGTTCTGCGTGGCCACGCCGACGGGGCAGGTGTCGAGATGGCAGACCCGCATCATCACGCAGCCGGAGACCACGAGCGGCGCGGTCGCGAAGCCGAACTCCTCGGCGCCGAGGAGCGCCGCGACGACGACGTCCCGGCCGGTCTTCAGCTGCCCGTCCGTCTGGACGACGATCCGGTCGCGCAGGCCGTTCAGCACGAGCGTCTGCTGGGTCTCGGCGAGGCCGAGCTCCCACGGGCCGCCGGCGTGCTTCAGCGAGGTCAGGGGGCTGGCGCCCGTTCCGCCGTCGTGCCCGCTGATGAGGACGACGTCCGCGTGCGCCTTGCTCACCCCGGCCGCGACCGTGCCGACGCCCACCTCGGCGACGAGCTTGACGTGCACGCGCGCCGCCGGGTTGGAGTTCTTGAGGTCGTGGATGAGCTGGGCGAGGTCCTCGATCGAGTAGATGTCGTGGTGCGGTGGCGGCGAGATCAGGCCGACCCCCGGCGTCGAGTGCCGGGTCCGGGCGACCCACGGGTAGACCTTGGGGCCGGGCAGCTGGCCGCCCTCCCCCGGCTTGGCGCCCTGGGCCATCTTGATCTGCAGGTCGTCCGCCTGGGTGAGGTACAGGCTCGTGACGCCGAACCGGCCGGACGCCACCTGCTTGATCGCGCTGCGGCGCCGCGGGTCGACGAGGCGGTCCGGGTCCTCCCCGCCCTCGCCGGTGTTCGACTTGGCGCCCAGTCGAGTTCATCGCGATCGCGAGCGTCTCGTGCGCCTCCTTGGAGATGGAGCCGTACGACATCGCGCCGGTCGAGAACCGCTTGACGATCGACTCGACGGGCTCGACCTCGTCGAGCGGCACGGGCGGCCGCAGCCCCTCCTTGAAGGCGAACAGCCCCCGCAGGGTCATCAGCCGGGCCGACTGCTCGTCGACCCGCCGGGTGTACTCGCGGAACACGTCGAACCGGCGCGCCCGGGTGGCGTGCTGCAGGCGGAAGACCGTCTCGGCGTCGAACAGGTGCGGCTCGCCCTCGCGGCGCCACTGGTACTCGCCGCCCACGTCGAGCCGCCGGTGCGGGTCGTGCGCGCCGTCCGCCGGGTAGGCCTTGGCGTGCCGGGCCGCGACCTCCTGCGCCAGCGCGTCCAGCCCGATGCCCCCGAGCTGGGAGGTCGTGCCGGTGAAGTAGCGGTCGACGAGTTCGGGTGCGAGGCCGAGGGCCTCGAACACCTGGGCGCCGCGGTAGGACGCAACAGTGGAGATCCCCATCTTGCTCATGACCTTGAGCACGCCCTTGCCGAGCGCCTTGATGAGGTTGGCGACGGCCTTCTCGGGCGCCACCCCGGTGATCGCCCCGCTGCGGACCAGGTTCTCCGCGCTCTCCATCGCCAGATAGGGATTGACCGCGGCCGCGCCGTACCCGATGAGCAGGGCGACGTGGTGGACCTCGCGGACGTCGCCCGCCTCGACCAGCAGCCCGACCTGGGTGCGGGTCCGCTCCCGGATCAGGTGATGGTGGACGGCGCTCGTCAGCAGCAGCGACGGGATGGGCGCCAGGTCGGCAGTGGAGTCGCGGTCGGACAGCACGACGAAGTGGGCGCCACGGGCGATGGCGGCGGTGACCTCGGCGAAGATCTCCTCGAGCCGGGCCGCGAGCGCCTCGCCGCCCCCGGCCACGCGGTACAGGCCCCTGATCGTCGCCGTCCGGTACCCGGGCAGGTCGCCGTCCGCGTTGATGTGGACGATCTTGGCGAGCTCGTCGTTGTCGAGCACGGGGAAGGGCAGGACGAGCTGGCGACAGTGGGCCGGGGTCGCGGCCAGCGCGTTGTGCTCCGGGCCGATGGCCGTCGCGAGCGAGGTGACGAGCTCCTCCCGGATCGCGTCCAGCGGCGGGTTCGTGACCTGGGCGAAGAGTTGGCTGAAGTAGTCGAAGAGCACGCGCGGGCGGGTCGACAGCACCGCCACCGGGGTGTCCGTGCCCATCGACCCGATCGGCTCGGCGCCCGCACGTGCCATCGGCGCGACCAGCAGGCGCAGCTCCTCCTCGGTGTAGCCGAAGGTCTGCTGGCGCCGCACCACCGACGCGGGGGTGTGCACGATGTGTTCGCGCGGCGGCAGGTCCTCCAGGTGGATCCGGCCGGCGTGCAGCCACTCGTCGTACGGGTGCTGGCCGGCGAGGTCCCGCTTGATCTCCTCGTCGTCGACGATCCGGCCGTGGTCGGTGTCGACGAGGAACATCCGGCCCGGCTGCAGCCGCCCCTTGCGGACGACCCTGGCGGGATCGACGTCCAGCACGCCGACCTCGCTGGCCAGGACAACGAGGCCGTCGTCCGTCACCCAGTACCGGGAGGGGCGCAGCCCGTTGCGGTCGAGCACCGCTCCGATCAGCGTACCGTCGGTGAAGGTGATGGACGCCGGCCCGTCCCACGGCTCCATGAACATGGAGTGGAACTCGTAGAACGCGCGGCGGGCGGGGTCCATCTCGGCGTGGTTCTCCCACGCCTCGGGGATCATCATCAGCACGGCGTGCGGCAGCGAGCGGCCACCGAGGTGGAGCAGCTCGAGCACCTCGTCGAAGCTCGCGGAGTCGCTCGCGTCGGGTGTGCAGATGGGGAACAGGCGTTCCAGATCTCCCGGGATCACGTCGCTGACGAGCTTGCTCTCCCGGGCCCGCATCCAGTTGCGGTTGCCCTTCACGGTGTTGATCTCGCCGTTGTGGGCGATCATCCGGAACGGGTGCGCGAGCGGCCAGGAGGGGAAGGTGTTGGTCGAGAACCGGGAGTGCACGATGGCGAGCTCGGTCGCGAAGCGCCGGTCGGACAGGTCCGGGAAGAACGGCTCGAGCTGGCCGGTGGTGAGCATCCCCTTGTAGACCAGGGTGCGTGCGGACAGTGACGGGAAGTAGACCGCCGCCTCACGCTCGGCGCGCTTGCGCAGGCAGAACGCCATCCGTTCGAGCGCCATGCCGACGACCCGGCCGCGCGCCCGGTGGTGGAACCGGCCACGAACAGCTGGCGCAGCCGGGGCTGGCAGGCCCGGGCGGTCGCGCCCACGAGATCGGGCGTCGTCGGCACGTCGCGCCAGCCCAGCACGGCGAGGCCCTCCTGGAGGGCGATGGCCTCGACCGCGGCCTGCGCCTCGGCGGCCTCCTGCTCGTCGTCGGGCAGGAAGGCGATGCCGACGGCGTAGGAGCGCCGGGGCGGCAGCGGGAAGTCGACGATCTCGCGCAGGAACGCGTCGGGGACCTGAGTGAGGATCCCGGCGCCGTCGCCCGTGTCGGGCTCCGCCCCGACCGCGCCGCGGTGGTCGAGATTGCGCAGCGCGGTGAGCGCCAGCTCGACGATGTCGTGGCCGGGCTCCCCGCGCATGGTGGCGATGAACGCGACGCCACAGGCGTCGTGCTCGTGGGCGCCGTCGTAGAGGCCGACGGCCTCGGGCCGGGCCGAGAAGCGGCGGAAGGGCGAGATCATGGGGCTCCCTGGTCGTCGAGAAGCCGGCCCTCTCGACGCAGGAAGCGTCCGGGGGGCCGGAAGGAAGTCCGCCCCGCAGGGACGCCGATGGCCCGCGTGGTGTTTCGTCACTGTATCCGCTGCCCCGTGCAGGCGGGAACGCCAGCCACCCCGGGAATGCCCGATCGGCGCCTGCGCGTCTTCCTCGCGTCGCCTCCCTGACCGCCGCCGGCCGGCGAGCGTGTGCTGATCCGTGTTGCCGAGCGGCCTGCCCCACGTCGGCTCGAACTGCCCCTCGCGGAGGTGCCTGGCCCACTGCCGAGGCGTCCGGCCTCCGGTGCCGCTGGTCAGCTGTCCTGGCGGGAGGGCGCCGGTTCCAGGTTCTCGCCCGGGCTGCCGGGCGAGCTGTTCGCCGGTGGATCCGGACGACGGCGCCAGAAGGCGAGCTGTCGTGCGCCTCGCCGGGGCTCCGGGACCGGCGGCGGTGCCGTCGTCCGGTACGTCCTCGGTGTCGTCCTCCGGCGTGGCCTGCGCGTCCTCGGTGTCGGCCTCAGGAGTCGCCGCCGCGTCCTCGGTGTCAGCGTCGACGTCGGCCTTGCTAGCCGTCTCCGCCTCAGGCGCCTCCGCCTCAGGCGTATCCTCGGCCGCCGTGTCCTCCTCGGCCGCCGTGTCCTCCTCGGCCGCCGTGTCCGCGCTCGGCCGCCGTGTCCGGCGCGTCGCCGGCCCGTCCTCCGCGTCCGGCGCGCCGGGGGGCTTCGTCGCGTCCTGGGCCTCAGGGGGCTTCGGCGTGTCCGGCCCGTCCGCCTCCGCCTCGCTCGCCGCGGCGGTGCGGTCGGCCGCCGCGTCCGTGCCCAGCCGCTCCGCGACCGAGACCGCAGGCGCCTCCGCGGGGTCGGGCCGGCGCAGCACGGACTCCTCGCGGCCCGGGCGCAGCCGGGCGGAGACCACCAGGTACACCAGGGCGGCGAGCCCGACCAGGACGCTCGTCCAGAGGTTCAGCCGCAACCCCAGGATCCGGTTGGCCGGGTCGACCCGCAGGGCCTCGATCCAGAACCGGCCGATCGTGTACAGCAGCGCGTAGAGCGCGAACACCCGGCCGTGCCCCATCCGGAACCGGCGGTCCGCCCAGATCAGCGGCGGCTGCGACGCCGGCGTCCCACAGCGACTCGTACAGGAACGTCGGGTGGAAGGTCCCGAGGACGACGGGCTTCCCGTCGGGACCGTGGACGGCGTGCCCCGTCGCCTGGTCCCACTGGTGGATCTGCAGCCCCCACGGCAGCGTGGTCGGCCCGCCGTACAACTCGTTGTTGAACCAGTTGCCGAAGCGGCCGATCGCCTGCGCCAGCACGATGCCCGGGGCCAGCGCGTCCGCGAGCGGCGGCATCAGGATCCCGGCACGCCGGGCGGCGATGTAGGCCCCGACGCGCGCCGAGGGCGACCGCCCCCCAGATGCCGAGGCCGCCCTGCCAGATGTAGAGCGCCTCCACCGGATGGCCCCCCGCACCGAAGTACGGCTGCCACGAGGTGACCACGTGGTAGAGCCGTCCCCCCACGATGCCGAACGGCACGGCCCACGCGGCGACGTCGCCGATCGTGCCCGGCCGCCCGCCGCGCTCCTGCCACCGCCGGTCGCCCAGCCAGATCGCGACGACGATGCCGAGCAGGATGCACAGCGCGTAGGCACGCACGGGCAGGGGCCCGAGTTGCCAGACCCCCTGGGTGGGGCTGGGCAGGTAGGCGGGAACTGTCACGAGCCTGCCTCCGTTGCCTCCCGGCCGCGCCGCACGCCGTCGGCGAGCTCGCCCGCCAGGCGCTCCACCGCGCCGGGCCCACCCTCCCCCAGGGCCCGCACGAACGCCGACCCGACGATCACGCCGTCGGCGTACGCAGCCACGGTCGCGGCCTGGTCCCCCGTCGAGACGCCCAGGCCCACGCAGACGCGGGCGGCACCGGCGCCCCGGGTGCGCTCGACCAGGCCTCGAGCCCGGTCGCCCACAGAACTGCGCACGCCGGTGACGCCCATCGTCGAGGCCGCGTAGACCCAGCCCCGGCAGGCCGCCGCCGTGCTGCGGAGCCGCTCGTCGGTGGACGACGGGGCGACCAGGAAGACCCGCTCGAGATCGTTCGCGTCGCTCGCCGCCAGCCACTCCCCCGCCTCGTCGGGGATGAGGTCCGGCGTGATCAGGCCGGAGCCTCCCGCGGCGGCCAGGTCGGCCGCGAACCGGTCCACCCCGTAGCGGTCGACCGGGTTCCAGTAGGTCATGACCAGCACCGCGGCCCCGGTGGCCGCCACCTGCTCGACGGCGGCGAGGACGTCCCGGGTCCGGGTGCCCGCCTTGAGTGCGGTGTCCACGGCCGCCTGGATGACGGGCCCGTCCATGAGGGGATCGGAGTACGGCAGGCCGAGCTCGACGACGTCGCACCCGCCGGCGACGAGGGCGCGTGCCGCTTCCACGGAGCCGGCGACGTCCGGGAAGCCCACGGGGAGGTAGCCGACCAGTGCGGCCCGGCCCTGTGCCCGGGCCTTCTCGACCGCGTCCCCGGACCGCATCGTGGTGGGAGCGGGCACCGTCGTCACCGGCCGGCCTCGCCGCCGCCGAGCGGGAACTCCACCCGCTCGACCTCGGACTGGACGAGGTCGGCGTCCGCGACCACGCCGAACCAGCGGGCCGCGGTGTCGACGTCCTTGTCACCCCGACCGGAGAGGTTGACGAGCACGATCGCCTCGGGGCCGAGCCGGCGTCCTACCCGGATGGCCCCGGCGAGAGCGTGTGCCGACTCGATGGCCGGGATGATGCCCTCGGTACGGCAGAGCAGCCGGAACGCCTCCATGGCCTCCGCATCGGGGACGGACTCGTAGCTCGCCCGCCCGCTCTCCGCCAGCCAGGCGTGCTCCGGCCCGACTCCGGGGTAGTCGAGGCCGGCGGAGATGGAGTGGCTCTCGACGGTCTGGCCGTCCTCGTCCTGCAGCACGAAGGTGCGGTTCCCGTGCAGCACGCCCGGCGCCCCACCGGTGATCGACGACGCGTGCCGCCCGGTCTCCACGCCGTCGCCGCCGGCTTCGAGGCCGAGCAGGGCGACGTCGGGGTCGTCCAGGAAGGCGTGGAAGATCCCGATGGCGTTCGAGCCGCCGCCGACGCAGGCGCAGATCACGTCGGGCAGGCGGCCGGTCAGGTCGAGCACCTGCGCCCGGGCCTCGACGCCGATCACGCGGTGGAAGTCGCGGACCATCGTCGGGAACGGGTGCGGGCCGGCGACGGTGCCCAGCAGGTAGTGGGTGGTGTCGACGTTCGTCACCCAGTCCCGCATCGCCTCGTTGATCGCGTCCTTGAGGGTGCGCGAGCCTGCGGTGACCGGCACCACCTCGGCTCCGAGCAGCCGCATCCGGGCGACGTTCAGCGCCTGCCGCCGGGTGTCCTCCTCGCCCATGTAGACCACGCACTCGAGCCCGAGCAGGGCAGCCGCCGTCGCGCTCGCCACGCCGTGCTGGCCTGCGCCGGTCTCGGCGATGATCCGCTTCTTGCCCATCCGCACGGTGAGCAAGGCCTGGCCCAGCACATTGTTGATCTTGTGAGAGCCGGTGTGGTTCAGATCCTCCCGCTTGAGAAGGACCCGCGCCCCGCCGCAGTGCTCGGCGAAACGGCGCGCCTCGGTGAGGATGCTCGGCCGGCCCGTGTAGGTCCGGTGGAGCTCGGCGAGACGACCGGTGAACTCCGGGTCGGCCATCGCGGCGTGGTAGGCCGCGTCGAGCTCGTCCAGCGCGGCAACCAGGGCCTCGGGGACGAAGCGGCCGCCGAAGCGCCCGAAGTAGGGACCGACGGCCTCGCTCAGCGGGGTGGTCCCGGTGGTCACTTCCGCACCGCCCGCAGCGCGGGGTGCGCGCCCGCGGCGACGAGGTCGGCCACCGCGGCGCGGGGGTCGCGACCGGTGACGAGGCTCTCGCCCACGAGCACGGCGTCCGCGCCGGCGCGGGCGAACTCGAGCACGTCGTGGGGGCCGCGAACCCCCGATTCGGCAATCTTCAGGATGCCCGCGGGCACGAGCGGGGCCACCCGGGCGAACACGCCCCGGTCGACCTCGAGCGTGCGCAGGTCACGGCAGTTGACGCCGATCACACGGGCGCCGGCGTCGACGGCGCGGTCGACCTCCTCCGGGTCGTGCACCTCGACCAGGGCGGTCATGCCGAGGGAGTGCACCCGCTCGACGAGCGAGACCAGCGCCTCCTGCTCGAGCGCGGCGACGATCAGCAGGACGGCGTCCGCGCCGTGGGCTCGGGCCTCCCACACCTGGTAGCTGGTGACCACGAAGTCCTTGCGGAGGATCGGGATGTCGACGGCGGCGCGCACCGCCGCGAGGTCGGCCAGGCTGCCGCCGAACCGGCGACGCTCGGTGAGCACGCTGATGACGCTGGCGCCGCCCGACTCGTAGTCGGAGGCCAGGCCCGCCGGGTCTGCGATCGCCGCCATCGGCCCCTTGCTCGGGCTCGAGCGTTTCACCTCGGCGATGACCTTGACGGTCTCGCTGTCGCGCAGCACGGCCTCGGCGGGGCGGGGCGACGGACGGCGGTCGGCGAGGGCCTGCAGTTCAGCCAGGCCGGTCTGCGCCTGACGCTCGACGAGGTCCGCCCGCACGCCGGCCAGGATGTCGTCGAGGACAGTCACGAATCTCCCCTGTCAGCAGCCGAGTCGACGTGGCGATGGTACCCGGCGTCCGGAACGGTCCGGGAACCGGCAGTGGTCACGCCGGTCACGCACGGTGAGCGGAGCCCGTCAATGGCCGGGCCGCCCCGACTTGCCGAAGCCCATCGCGGACAGAACTTTGCCGCTGAAGCCCCCCAGAACGGCGATCACGGCGCCGACGACGAAGAGCCACACCGAGGCGATGACCACGGCGATGGCCATCACGAGGCAACCGATCATGACGATCCCGACGGCGGTCCAGGCGGCAGCGCTCTGACCGTGGTTGTCGTGGTCGGGCTCGACGTGCGGCGCCTTCGTGCCGGGCCCCGTGCCGCCGGCGCCGTCGCTCTGGGCATGCTGCCGGCCGTCCTGCTCGCCCGCGCGAGTGCTGCCGCGCCCGTGCACCTGCTGGCTGTCCGCCATCGTGCTCCTTCCGTCGCGCCCGATTCTGCCAGGTCCCCCACCCCGCGCCGGTCAGCGCGTCGGGTCCTCGCCACGACTCAGCGCGTCCCAGGCACCGATCGCGTCGCCTTGACCACGCACCTGGCCCACCTGCCGGGCACTGCCGGAGTTTCCTGAGCCGTCCGTCGTTCCTGAGCCGTCCGTCGTTCCTGAGCCGTCCCCAGCGGACACAGCAGCCCCCTGGGGCTCGAAGCGCCGGGCCGGTGCCGGCCACGTGCGCGCACGCAGGAGACCGACCGCCCCACCAGCGGCGGCCAGCGCCGCGGCGGCGAGGGCCGGCCACACCCACCCGGTGATGCCCGCGGGCGGCCCCGCCACGCCTGCGGTGCGGCCGGAGGCTGCCGTGACCGCGCCCGCCACTGCCTGCCCGGGCTCACGGACCACTGACAGCACCGCCGTGGCGGCGCCGAGGCCGGCCAGCAGCAGCACGGCGGCCGCCAGGTGACGTCCCAGCCGGCCGCCCACCAGCAGCGCGACCGCCGCGGCGGCTGCCACGAGGGCGAGCGCCGGCACGGCGGGAACAGCGCTGTCCCCGGACGCCGACACCCGCGGCACGCCCGGCACGTCGGTGAGGACCCGGGCGACCCACGGCCGGCCCGACACCGCGACCAGCAGGCCGGCGCCGAGCAGCCCCGCCGAGGCACAGGCCACGCGGCTGCGCGACGACCGCGCCGCGCCGGCCGCGCCGCCCCTCACGATGAGCTCACGGTCCGCTCACGGTGCCCGCAGCGTGGCAGCGGTGGAGATCGCCCGGAGCACGGCGGCGGCCTTGTTCCGGCACTCCTCGTCCTCCCGGTCGGGGTCGGAGTCGGCCACGATGCCTGCGCCCGCCTGCACGTAGGCCACGCCCTCGCGCAGCAGGGCGGTGCGGATGGCGATGGCCATGTCGAGGTCGCCCGCGACGTCGAAGTACCCCAGGACCCCGCCGTACACGCCGCGCCGGGTCGGCTCCAGCTTGTCGATGATCTCCATCGCGCGGGGCTTCGGGGCACCGGACAACGTGCCGGCGGGGAAGGTGGCCTGCAGCACGTCGTAGGCCGTCCGCCCGGGCGCGAGATCTCCCTCGACGGTGGAGACCAGGTGCATGACGTGGCTGTACCGCTCCACGCTCATGAAGTCGACGACCTCGACGGAGCCGGGCACGCACACCCGGCCGAGGTCGTTCCGGGCGAGGTCGACGAGCATCAGGTGCTCGGCGCGCTCCTTCGTGTCGGCGAGCAGCTCCTCGGCGAGCGCGGCGTCCTCGGCGGCGTTGGCACCGCGGGGACGGGTGCCCGCGATCGGGTGCGTGATGACCCGGCCCGCGCTGACCTTGACCAGGGCCTCCGGGCTCGAGCCGACCACGTCGAAGCGGCGGTCGTGCACGTCGGCCCCGCGGTACAGGTACATGTACGGGCTGGGGTTCGACGCCCGCAGCACCCGGTAGACGTCCAGCGCGTCGCTGGGGCAGTCCACCTCGAACCGCTGCGACAGCACCACCTGGAAGACCTCGCCGTCGCGGATGGCGGCCTTGCCCTCGGCGACCGCCGACAGGTACTCCTCGCGCTCGGTGCGCTGCCGGGCCGGGGCGGACGGCGGCCCGCCGTGCACGGCCACCGTGGCCGGGGCCGGGGCGGCCAGCTCGGTCGTCATCCGGTCGAGGCGTTGGACGGCGTCGGCCCATGCCTCGTCGACGCGCTCGTCGGTGCCGTCGTAGTTCACCGCGTTGGCGACGAGCAGGAGCGTGCCGTCGCTGTGGTCGAGCACGGCCAGGTCGGTCGCCAGGCTCATCGACAGTTCGGGGACGTCGAGGTCGTCGACCGTCGTGTCGGGCAACCGCTCCCAGCGGCGGACGACGTCCCACGACAGGTAGCCGACGAGGCCGCCGGTGAGCGGGGGCAGCCCGGGCAGCCGGGGGGTCTGCAGGGCCGCGACGGTGTCGCGCAGGGCGAGCAGCGGGTCGCCGCCGGTCGGAACCCCCACGGGCGGCTCGCCGAGCCAGCGCGCCTCGCCGTCGACAGCCGTCAGGGTCGCGTGACTGCGGGCGCCGACGATGCTCCAGCGCGACCAGAGCCCCTGCTCGGCGGACTCGAGCAGGAAGGTGCCGGGGGCGTCGCGGGCGAGCTTGCGGTACACCCCGATCGGCGTCTCGCCGTCCGCGAGGAACCGCCGGACGACGGGGATGACACGGCGGTCGGGTGCGAGGGCGCGGAAGGCCGCCAGGTCGGGCCAGGTCACACCGAGAGTGAGGTCCGGGGCGACGATCGCGTGCGGTTCCTGCGCGGCGCCGACGGGCAACGGCTCGTCGCTGCCGGGGTCCGCCTGCACAGCGTCCAGGTGCGTCACCGCGCCGCCTCGAGCACGACCGCGTCCAGGCGCCGGCCCTCGAAGCAGGTCCGGGACCCGGTGTGGCACGCGGCGCCGACCTGGTCGACCTCGACGAGCAGGGCGTCGCCGTCGCAGTCGAGCGCGACGTCGCGCACCCACTGCACGTGGCCCGAGGTGTCGCCCTTGCGCCAGTACTCCTGACGGGAGCGGCTCCAGAACGTCACGCGGCCGGTCGTGAGGGTGCGCCGCAGCGCCTCGTCGTCCATCCAGCCGACCATGAGGACCTCGCGGGTGTCGTGCTGCTGGACCACCGCGCACACCAGTCCGTCGGCGTCCCGCTTGAGCCGGGTGGCCACCTGTGGGTCCAGGCCGTCCCCCGACTGGGGTCCGGTGCCTTGTCCCTCGCGCACGTGCGTCACGCGTCGATCCTGCCATCCGGGCCGGGACCTCCCGCGCCCGCCGCGACAGCCGGGACCGATGGGCGCTGCTGCGCCGCCCAGCTGGCGTGCAGGCGCCGGTAGACCGGCGAGCGCTGGACGAGGTCGCGGTGCGGGCCGACGTCGACCACCTCCCCGGCCTCCACGACGACCACGAGGTCCGCCGCCTCCGCGGTCGAGAGCCGGTGCGCGATCGCGACCGACGTGCGCCCCCGGGTGGCACCGTCCAGCGCGCGCTGCAGGCGCACCTCGGTGGCGGGATCGACGGCCGAGGTGGCCTCGTCGAGGACGAGCAGGTCGGGATCGGCGAGATAGGCCCGGGCCAGGGCCACCAGCTGGCGCTCGCCGGCCGACAGCGCCTCCCCCCGCTGGCCCACCTGCGTGTCGAGACCGTGCGGCAGCTGCTCGGCCCACTCCAGGAGCCCTAGTTCGGTGAGCGCCAGCAGGACCTCGTCGCGCCCCGCGACGTCGCGCTGGACCGCCCGCGCGGGGTCCGCGCGGTGGTCGCTCCCCCAGGCGATGTTCGCCCGCAGAGTGTCGTCGACGAGGAACCCCTCCTGCGGGACGAGCACCACGCGCTCGCGCAGCGACGAGAAGCGCACGTCGCGCAGGTCCACGCCGTCCACGAGCACGCGCCCGCCGGTGGGGTCCATCAGCCGCGTCAGCAGCTTGGCCAGCGTGGTCTTGCCCGATCCGGTCTCGCCGACGACCGCGACCCGCGCGCGCGGCGGCAGGTCGAGGTCGACGTCGCGCAGGACGTCAGGGCCGCCCGGGTAGGCGAACCGGACGTGGTCGAACCGGACGGAGATCGGCCCGCGGGGCAGCTCGACCCCGCGATCAGCGGGGTCGGCGACGTCAGCCGGGGTGTCGAGGACGGCGAGCACGCGTCGCCATCCCGCCGACGCGTTCTGCAGCTCGTTGAGCACCTCGGTACCGATCTGCACCGGACCGGTGAAGAGCTGCACGAGGAACAGGAAGGCGACGAGCTCGCCGAGGGTCAACCTGCCGGTCACCCCCAGCCACGTGCCGACGCCGACGACGGCGGCGACGGTCAGGCCCGAGACGAGGACGCCGGTGCTGAACGACAGCGCCACCAGCCGCTGGGCCCGGATCGCGCTGCTGGCGTGGGCCTGCACCGCGGTGTCGATCCGCTGCTGGGTGCGGTGCTCGACGGCGTAGGCGCGGATCGTGTCCGCCCCGACGACGGACTCCGAGATGGCGCCGAGCATCTCCCCGACGCGCTCGCGCACCTGCGCGTACGCCCGGGACACGATCCGCTGCAGCGTGCGGAAGCCCAGCAGCAGGGGCAGGAAGCAGATCCACACGAGCAGCGCCAGCGGCCAGGAGTAGATCGCCATGAGCAGGGTGGCGACCAGGAGCTGCGCGCTCGACGTGACGAGCAGCAGGCCGCCCCACTGCACGAACGTGGAGATGGTGTCGACGTCCGTGGTGACCCGGGCCACCAGCGCGCCCCGCTGTTCGGTGTTCTGGCTGAGTACCGACAGGTCGTGGACGTGCCGGAACGCCTTCGTGCGCAGGGTGGCCAGGCCCGCCTCGGTGGACCGGAAGATGCGGCGGTTCGCCGCGTAGGCCGCGACCGTCGTGACCACGAGGCCGAGCGCGGCCAGCCCGGTCATCACGAGGACGAGTCCGGGCCGCGGCCCGGCCGCGCCGCGGATGCCGCGGTCGATGGTCTGCTGGACGGCGACGGGCACGAGCACCCGCCCGGCGGACGAGAGCAGCGCCAGCAAGAGCGTGACGGGAAGCCCGCGGGCCAGCTCGGGGCTGAACGCCACCCCCCGGCGCAGCACCGCCCGCGCGCTCTCGCGGCTGTCGATGTGGATGCCCCCGCCGACAGGGGTCCTTGCCGGCTCGCGCGTCGCGGTCGCGGTCACGCCGCCCCCTCGCGTTCCTCGGCGGGTTCGGACTGCAGGTCGCGGATGCGCATCCGTTCCTCGGCGTCGCGCTGGTAGGCGGTGACGAGATGCTGGTAGCCGGGGCTGCTGCGCATGAGCTCGGTGTGCGTGCCCCGGGCCGAGACCCGGCCACGCTCGAGGAACACCACCTCGTCGGCCAGCGCGATCGTCGCCATCCGGTAGGCGACGACGACGACGGTCGTGTCCGAGCCCGCCTCGCGCAGGCCCGCGAGAATGCCCGCCTCGACGTGTGGGTCGACCGCGGACGTCGCGTCGTCGAGCACGAGCAGCCGGGGCCGGCGGACCAGGGCGCGCGCCAGCGCGATGCGCTGACGCTGCCCGCCGCTCAGCGACGCGCCCCGCTCCCCGACGCGGCTGTCGAGGCCCCCCGGCAGCGCGGCCACGAAGTCCCCGGCCCGCGCGACGGCGAGGGCACGCTCGACCTCGGTGTCGGGGACGTCCTCGCCCAGCGCGACGTTCCCGCGGACGGTGTCGTCGAAGACGAAGGTGCCCTGCGGGACGAGGGCGACGCCGGCGGCCACCTCGCCGCGCGCGAGCGAGCGCAGGTCGACGTCGTCGAGCAGGACGGTGCCGTCGGCGGGGTCGACCAGGCGGACGAGCAGGCCGGCGAGCGTCGACTTGCCGGAGCCGGTCGGGCCGACGACGGCGACGGTGCGCCCGGCCGGCAGGTCGAGGCGGACGTCGTGCAGGACCGGGAGGTGTTCGCCGTCGGCGCCGGTGTGGGCGTAGCCGACGCCGTCCAGCCGCAGCCCGGCGGCGCCGCTGCCCGCGGCCCGGCGGTCGCCGAAGGTCATCTCCCCGCGAGCCTGCAGGACGGCGTCGATCCGCTCCCAGCCGACGACGGTGCGGGGCAGCTCGCCGAGGACCCACCCGAGCGCCCGCACCGGGAACGACACGAGGGAGAGCAGGTAGGCGACCTGGACGACGTCACCGGTGGTGGCCTCGCCGGCCGAGATCCGCCAGGTGCCGAGGGCGAGCACGACGAGCGTGCCCAGCACCGGGATGGCCTCCTGGAGCGGGTCGAAGAGGCCGCGGGTGACCCCGACGGCGATGTTCGCGTCGCGCAGCTCGTGCGACACCTCCCTGAAGCGGTCGGTCTCGGCGCCTTCCCGCCCCAGGGTCTTGACGACGACAGCGCCCTCGAAACTCTCGTGAGCAACCCCGGAGACGCCGGCGCGCAGCCGCTGGGCGCGCACGACCAGCGGGGACATCCGGCGCTGGAAGACGACGTTGAGGGCGATGACGGCGGGGACGACGAGCAGGCCGACCGAGCCGAGCAACGGGTCCGCCGCGACCATGGCCACCGCGGCCACGACGACCATGACGATCACGCCGAGCGCCATGGGCAGCGGCGCCATCACCATCCAGGTGGCCTCGACGTCCGCGTTCGCGTTCGACAGCAACTGCCCGGCGGGATGGCGGTGGTGCCAGGTCAGGGGCAGCCGCAGGTACTGGCGGGTCACGGCCCGGCGGTACCGCGCCTGCAACCGGTACATGGTGGCGCCGCCGGCGGCCCGGCGCGCGACCACGCCGGCGGCGGTCAGCACCGCGACGAGCGCGAGCGACCCCACCGCGAAGGCCAGCTGCCCCGCGGTGATCGAGCGGGCGGCGAACGCCGGGGCCACCACGTTCTCGACGAGGCGGCCGAGCACCCAGCCGGCCCCCGCGGTGCCGATCCCGTAGACCGCGCTGCCGGCGACGGCGATCGAGAACATGCCCGGCTCGTCGCGGATCCCCCGCCAGACGATCCGCAGGCCCCGCCGCATCGTGTCCGTCCCGGTGGCCGGCAGGTCCTCGTCTGGCACGTCGTCCAGCTTCTCATGAGGGGCCGACAGAGCCCTGACGTGAGACGATTGCGCAGGTGAGCAGCCCGGAGAGGACCCCGTCCGCGCACGAGCGGGCTCGCCTCGCCGACGCCCTCGAGGCCGCCGGGCCGGACGCGCCGACGCTCTGTGCGGGGTGGACGACCCGGGATCTCGCAGCCCACCTCGCCTCCCGGGAGCGGCGTCCCGACAGCGGGCCCGGGATCGTTGTCGCGGCGCTGTCGGGCTGGACCGACCGGGTGCGCCGCGGCTACGCCGCCCGGCCCTATCCCGACCTCGTCGAGCTCGTCCGGTCCGGCCCGCCGCGCACCAGCCTCTTCGCGCTGCCGGGGGTGGACGAGGCCGCGAACCTGACGGAGCACTTCGTGCACTGCGAGGACGTGCTCCGCGGCCCCCTCGCCCTCGACGACGCCGGGCCGCCGAGCGCCCGCGCGCTGGACCCCGCCGTCGCCGACGCGCTGTGGGGCGCGCTGCGATGGCGCGCCCGTTCCATCGCCCGGCGCGCGGGCGCCGTGATCGTGCTCGCGACGCCCGACGGCCGCGAGCACCGCGCCGGCCCGCGATCCCGCGGTGGGCCCGCCGACCCGCCCGCCGTGCGGCTCGTCGGCGAGCCCGGCGAGCTCGTCCTGCTCGCGTTCGGGCGGGGCGCTTCCGCCGCCGTCCGCCGCGAGGGCGACCCGAAGGCCCTGGCCGCCCTCGCCGCCGCCGATCTCAGCGTGTAGGGCGTGGGCACGCCCGCAGGCAGCCGCCTCCCGCCGGGGGCCCTCGCCCGGTGGGTGCTGGCGCGCCCGCCGGCGACGGCGCTGCCCCGCGGACCGCGCGTCTGCGCCGTCGACGGTCGCAGCGGCGCAGGCAAGAGCACCCTGGCGCGGTCGCTGGCGGATGCGGTCCGGCGGCTCGGGGCCGGCGTGGTCGTCGTCGGGCTGGACGACATGTACCCGGGCTGGGACGGGCTCGACGCGGTCGTGCCGCTCGTCGTGGAGCACGTGCTCGCACCCCTGGCGGGGACCCGTCCGGTCGTCGTCCCCACCTGGGACTGGGACGCCGACCGCCCCGGCGGCGTCCGCGCCGTCCCATCCCTCGGCCCACCGCGGCCCGCCGTCGTGCTGCTCGAGGGGGCTGGGTCGGGCGGCCGCGCGGCAGCACCGTGGCTGGCCGGCCTGCTCTGGGTCGACGCCGACCCCCAGCTGCGCCGGCGGCGCGCCCTGGCCCGGGACGGTGCCACCTACGCGCCGCACTGGGACCGCTGGTCCGCGCAGGAGGAGGAGTATGCGGCGCGCGAGCGGCCGCGGGAGCGGGCCGGACTCGTGCTCGACGCGAGCGGCGAGGTCCCCGTCGCCGTCCGATAACGTCCGGAACGTGCCGCAGCTGGACGTCGTCTCCTTCGACCACCGCACCTCCGACCTCTTCCCTGCCTGGTTCCGCGCCTGTGCCACGGTCTACTTCGAGCCCCGGCCGGACGACGAGCTCCTCGAGCGGATCCGCGCGCGGTTGCCCGACGCCCGGTTCGTCGCCGCTACCGACGGGGCCGACGTCGTCGGCACCTACCGCTCCTGGGACACCCACGTGACCGCTCCCGGCGGTGCGGGCGTCTCCGCCGACGCCGTCAGTTCGGTCGCCGTGCTGCCCACGCACCGCCGCCGCGGCCTCCTCCGGCGCATGATCACCGAAGACCTGGAACTGGCCCGTGAGCGCGGGCTGCCGCTCGCCGTGCTCATCGCCGCCGAGGCTCCGATCTACGGCCGGTACGGCTTCGGGCCGGCGACCGAGACCTCCCGCTGGACCGTCGACGGGCGGACCGCGCGGATCGCTCCGGGGATCCGCACCGGGGGCACCGTTCGCGTGGTGGAGGAGCCCGAGCTGCGCCGGCTGGCGCCCGCGATCCACGAGGCGGGCCGGCGCCCGGGCGAGATCGACCACCGCGAGCTCTGGTGGGACCGCGCCTTCGGCATCGACCTCGTCGAACCCTCGCGGAAGCCACGCACCGGCCTGCTGCACCTCGCTGCCGACGGCACGCCCGACGGGTACGCGACCTTCCGGGCCGAGGACATCTGGGTCGACCGCGTCTACGCCTCGGTGCTGACGCTCGAGCGCTTCCGCGCCGTCACCGACGAGGCCTACGCCGGGTTGTGGTCCCTGCTCGTCAGCATCGACACGGTCGGCCGGATCGAGGCGGAGGACCTCGCCGTCGACGAGCCGCTGCCGTGGCTGCTGGCCGACCCCAGGGCCGCCCGGCAGGTCTCCCGCAACGACTTCCAGTGGTCCCGGCTGCTCGACCCCGCCGCGGTGCTGTCGGCGCGCACCTACGAGAGCCCCGGAGCGGTCGTCGTCGAGGTCGCGGACCCCGACGGCTGGGCGGCCGGCACGTTCCTGGTGGAGGCCGACGGCACCGGGGCCGGCTCCTGCACACGGACGTCGCGCTCGCCCGATCTGACGACGGGCGTCGGCGTGCTGTCGTCGGCCTGGCTGGGCGCGAACACCCTGCCGGCGGCCACCGTCGCCGGGCTCGTCGACGAGCACGTCCCGGGCGCCGCGGGGCGGCTCGCGCGCCTGCTCGCGACCAGCCGCGCGCCCTGGACGCCGACCATGTTCTGAAGCCCGGATCCGAGGTGAGGCATGCCACTCGCACTGCAGTGGCGGCGCGATCCTGCCGACGGACCGGAAATGTACGCTGAGGGCGTGGAGCCGATGCCGGCCGAGATGCCCCGCTGGGCACGAGGCTGCGCAGTCGCGCTCGTCACCGCCCCCGGCGTCCTGTTCGCCCACCTGGTGACCGCCGGGTCCGCTCCGTCGCCGGCCGCCGTCCTGCTCGTCGGCGCCGTCGTGGCCGTCGTCGCCTGGGCGGTCCCCGCCGGGGGCGCGCGCTCGATCGCCGTGGTGGCCGCAGTCGCCCAGTTCGCCGGGCACGCCGCGCTCGCGGTCGCGGTTCCGCGGGACGCCGGCGGCACCGGCTGCCTGTCCGTCGTCGGGCGCGGCGCCGACGCGCTCGTGAACCCGGCCACGGCCTGCCCGCCGGGTGCGGCGCAGGTCCCGCCCGGCGTGCTCGCCGTGGTGACGGCGGTGCTCGCGGCGACCGGAGCGGCGGCGCTGGTCCTCGCCGGCTCGGGCGTGCTGGCCGTCGTCGCCGCGGGCGTCGTCGTGGCGCTCGCCACCGGAGCGGCAGCTGTCCGCTCCCTGCTGCGTGCCGTCGTCCCGGTGCTGGTCGCGGCGGCCGCGCCGTCCCTTCCCGTGCGCCCCGTCGTGCCGGCAGCCCGGCCCGCACCGGCGCCCCTGCGCAGCGTCTGGCGCCCGGGCACTCCCGCCCGGCGCGGGCCGCCGGCGGTTCCCGCCGCCGCCTGACGCCGCTCGACGTCCACCGCGCGCCTTCCGTCCGACCGGAGGCCCCGCCGGTGCCCTGACGTCGCGGGTCAGGGGTGGTCGCCCGCACCCGCCCCTTCGCCTGTCAGGAGCACTCCGTGGATCTTGCACCTCGGCCCACCCGTGCCGGGAGCGATGCCCCGCACGTCCGTTCCGGCCGGCCGCTCGTGCCCTTCGTCTCGCTCGCCGGCCGGCTCCTGCTGGCCGTCGTCTTCGCGGCCGCCGGCTGGCCCAAGCTCTTGGACCCGGACGGCACCGTCCGCAGCGTGCGGGCCTTCCGGCTGGTGCCGGAGGCCTTGGTGCCCGCCTTCGGCTACGGACTGCCCGTGCTCGAGCTCGCACTCGCGCTGCTCCTGCTCGTGGGCCTGCTCACCCGCTGGTCCGCGGCCGCGGCCGGCGTCCTCCTGATCATGTTCATGATCGGGATCGCTGCCGCATGGGGACGCGGCCTCGAGATCGAGTGCGGCTGCTTCGGCTCCACCGGCGGCCCCGTCGTGGACCCCGCCCGCGGGTACGCCCTCGACCTGCTCCGGGACGCCGGGCTGCTGCTGGTCGCCGGCTTCCTCGTCGTCCGGCCGCGCAGCCCGCTCTCGCTCGACGCCCGCCTCGGGCTCTGAGCCCCACCCCTTCGTTCTCGAATCGCCCTGGAAATAGGAGAACCCCGTGACCAACGCCCGCACCGTCAAGTCCACCCGTGAGAAGGCCGCAGCGATGCGCGCCGAGGCCGCCCGGAACGAGGCACGCCGCCGCTCGATCCTGATCGCGGCCGTCGTCGCCGTCGTCCTCGTGGTCGCAGTCGGCGTCACCGTCGTGGTCCGGCAGGCCCAGCACGACACGGCGGTCGCCGCCGCCCAGGCGCCGTCCGGGACCCCGCGGAACATCGGCGCGAACTTCGGGATCGCCACCGGACCGGCGACGACCTCGGGAGGGAAGCCTCGTGTCGTTCTCGACATGTACGAGGACTTCCAGTGCCCCATCTGCAAGGAGTTCGAGGCCACCGACGCCGCGACCCTGAAGAGCTGGCAGCAGGCCGGGATCGTGCAGCTCGTCTACCACCCCGTCGCATTCCTGGACCCCCAGTCGACCACGAACTACTCCACCCGCGCCCTGGATGCGGCGGCGTCCGTCCGGGACTCCTCCCCTGGTTCCTTCCAGGCCTTCCACGACCTGCTCTACGCCAACCAGCCGGCCGAGGGGAGCGCGGGGCTTCCGGACTCCGAGCTGGCGGACCTCGCGGCGCAGGCCGGCGCCGACCGCGCGACGGTCGCCTCGGACCTGAGCTCGCAGCGGTTCCAGGGCTGGACCGTCCAGGCCACCGACGCGTTCTCGCAGAAGTACACCGGCACGCCGACCGTTCTCATCGACGGCAAGCAGCAGCAGTCGCTCGACCCGGCCGCGCTGAAGGCCGCCGTCGCCGCCGCCGCTGCCGCGAAAGGCCTCCCCGCGCCGAAGTGAGGCTCGCAGCACCGCCGACTCGAGCGTGAGCTGATCCGTGTGCTCGGGCACGCTCGGACAACGCCCTCCGGACGGCGTCAGTCGTCGCGGGGCGTGCGGCTACCCGCCGCCACCAGCGTCGCCAGCCGGCGCGCCTCGGCGAGGGCGTACGTGCCGTCGGCGCGCTGGATCGCCATCACGGCGAGCACGTCGCCGTCGCTGAGGTCGAGCATCACCCAGGGATCGCCGTCGCCGAACCGCACCGCCACCACCTGCTCCCAGCGCAGCTCCTCCCGCCGCACGAGGTTCTGGACGACGAGACCGGCGGGGCTGGGCTGCGCACGCAGCAGGCCGAACCGCAGCAGCACCCAGCCGACCCCCGCGGCGACGGCGAGAAAGCCGACGCGGTCGATCGGCGTCCCGCCCGGGACCACGACGGCCAGCACGATCAGCACGACCGCCTGGGCGATCGCGAACCCGAGCGCGGTGCGCCGGCCGCGGACCGGCCGGAAGGGCGCCCAGGTGCCGTCGGGCCCGGCGGAGCTCACAGCCGGCACGCGTGGATCCCCGTGACGAGGATCGCCCGGGCGCCCAGCGCGTACAGCTCGTCCATCACCTGGTTGGTGCGCTCGCTGCGCACCATCGCCCGGACGGCGACCCAGCCGGGGTCCGCCAGTGGCGAGACGGTCGGCGACTCGAGCCCGGGGGTGATGACGCACGCCTTCTCGACCAGCTCGACCCGGACGTCGTAGTCCATGAGCACGTACTGCCGGGCGACGAGCACCCCCTGGAGGCGCCGAACGAGGACGTCGACGCCGTCCTGCGCTCCCGCGGCCGCCGGGCGCACGAGCACGGCCTCCGAGTGCAGGATCGGCTCGCCGAACACCTCGAGCCCTGCGCCGCGGAGCGTGGTGCCCGTCTCGACGACGTCGGCGATGACGTCGGCTACCCCGAGCCGGACGGCGGTCTCGACGGCGCCGTCGAGGCGCACCACCCGGGCCGTCACGCCGTGCTCGCGCAGGCAGCGCTCGACGATCCCGGGGTAGCTGGTGGCGATGCGATGACCGCCGAGGTCCCGCACGGACGCCGCGGTCCCGGGCCTCGCGGCGAACCGGAACGTGGAGTTGCCGAACCCGAGCGGGACCACCTCGCGCGCCTCGGCGCCTGAGTCGAGCAGCAGGTCCCGGCCGGTGATGCCGACATCCAGGGTGCCGGCACCGACGTACACCGCGATGTCGCGCGGGCGCAGGAAGAAGAACTCCACGCCGTTCTCGGGGTCGGGGAGCACCAGCTCGCGGCTGTCGCGGCGCTGCCGGTAGCCGGCCTCGCGCAGCATGCCGACCGCGGCCTCCGACAGGGTGCCCTTGTTGGGCACGGCGACGCGAAGCATCGAACTCCTCACAGGTGGCGGTAGACGTCATCGAGGGTGAGGCCGCGCGCCAGCAGGAGCACCTGCAGGTGGTAGAGCAGCTGCGAGACCTCTTCCGCGATGCGTTCCGGGCTCTCGTGCTCGGCGGCCATCCAGACCTCGGCGGCCTCCTCGACGACCTTCTTGCCGATCGCATGGACCCCGGCGTCCAGCAGCGCGACCGTCCCGGAGCCGGCGGGCCGCTCGGCCGCGCGGACCGCCAGCTCCGCGAAGAGGTCCTCGAAGGTCTTCACGCGGCAACACTGACATCCGCCCGCTCGGCCGGCGGATCGGGGGTGTCGCTGACGGCTGCACCGATGAGATCGGGCGACGGTCCGAGTCTGCTCGCTGTGGACGGACATGGAGAGACTCGGGGAGGACGAGGATGACGGCGATCAAGATCGGTGTGCACCTGCCGATGGCGGGGCCCGACGCGTCCCCGGAAGCCATCGCCCACGTCGCGCAGGAGGCCGAGCGCGTCGGGCTGGACTCGGTGTGGGCGTGGGACCGGCAGCTGCGGCCGACCGTGCCGATCGCGATGGGCGGTCCCGGCGGCCCGGTGATGGACGCGCCGGAGACGTTCGGGTCCGTGTACGAGCCGATCGAGGTCCTGACCTACGTCGCCGCGGCCACGACCCGGATCGCGTTGGGCACCAGCGTCCTGGACTCGCTGTTCCAGAGCCCGGTTCTCCTGGCCCGCCGGCTCGCCACCCTCGACCGGCTCAGCGCCGGCCGGCTGATCGCCGGCATCGGACAGGGGTGGATGGAGCAGGAGTTCGTCGCCGCCGGGGTGTCGATGAAGCGGCGCGGCGCCGGATTCGAGGAACACGTGCGCGCCATGCAGGCGGTGTGGGGGCCCGACCCGGTGAGCTTCGACGGGCGGTTCTACCGGATTCCGGAGTCCGACATCGGTCCCAAGCCCGTCCGCCCTGACGGGCCCACCCTGCTCGTGGGCGCAGCCACCCCGGCAGCAGTCGAACGTGCCGCCCGGCTCGGAGCCGGACTCATGTTGGTGATCTTCGATTGGGACGCCGTCCTCGGGGCGGTCAAGACCTTCCGGGCCGCCGCCACGGCCGCGGGCCGCGACCCCGCCACATTGCCGATCATGCTCCAGGTCAACGGCAACCTCACCGAGGAGCCCCCGGACGAGCGTGGCCCCCTGCTCGGGTCGCCGGAGCAGGCGGCCGGCGACCTCGAACGGGCCGAGGAGATGGGCGTGCAGCACGTCTACTGGAACAGCATCGGTGGGCACCCGGCAGGGCAGCTCCCCCTCCTGGCCCGGCTCCGGCGGGGCTGAACGCCACGACGATCTGGTGTGAGCGACCTGTGGACGCGAGCACCACGACGCTCAGGCGACGGCCTCGACAGCTGGATCGGTCAGGCTCCTCGGCCGCTCGGCCCGGGAGATCTTGACCCACTGGACGAAGCCGTAGACGACGAACCCGCCGTAGAAGATGTACATCACCGATGTCGGCACGTAGCCGGTGGCGAAGCCGAACGGGACGCCGACAAGATCCACGCCGATCCAGGCAAGCCAGAATTCGTTCCAACCGCGCGCCATCGCGTAGGTCGCGACGATGGAGCCGACGAAGATCCAGGCGTCGCACCAGTAGAACCACCACTGCGGGGTGAAGTACGGACTGGGGGCGAGGTTCCACAACTCGCGGAACACCGCCTGGGCCACGACCGTGCCGAGCACCCATCCCGCGCCGACGATCAGGCGCTCGCGTCCGGTCATCCACCGGGGGACGACGGCAGGCGCCTGGCGATCCCCGGTGGCCCGCTGCAGCTGGCTCCAGCGCCACCAGCCGTACAGGCTGGTGAGAATGAAGAAGACCTGGCGACCGGCCTGACCGAACAGCGGTACCCGGGTACCGGCGCCGAACGCGGCGGCGGTGTAGACGAAGAACAGCATCACGTTGGCGACGATGCCGACCGGCCACGCCCACACCCGGCGCTTCATGCCGAGCCAGGCGGAGGCGATGCCGATGAGGACGCCGAGGAGTTCCAGCCAGTGCAGCGTGTACTGGCCGATCGGGATCCCGGCGTCGATGACCTGCTGGAAGACGTTCGGCGCGTCCGCGGCCGCCGTCAGGGTGGTGCTCATGGGTGTCCGTCTCCTCGGAGAACTCGTTGCGGAAACGAACTCCGGGGACGTCGGCGGCCCGGCCGCATCGCCCCGAGGGGAGACCCGCGGAGCGGAAGCGGTGACGGACGCCGTGCGCGCTGCCTCTCATCCGGACTCTCACCGTCGGTCCTGGAGTTCCACCAGGTCCACCGGCCGCTGGCTGCGGTCGGGTCGCGGACTGTCACCGCCGGTTCGGAATTTCACCGACCCCGGAGCACGCGTGCGTGTCGCTGTCCAGTATGCACGCGCCCCGTCGATCAGGCCAGGGACAGGGCCTCGCGCACCTCGCGCAGGGACGGGTTGCTGAGGAAGGTCTGCCCGATGCGGACGGTGGGCACGAGCTCGTCGCCATCGTTGACGGAGCGGACGACCGCGGCAGCCTCCGCGTCTTCCCAGATGTTCACCGACGTGAACGGGATGCGGGCCAGCCGCAGCTTCGTGCGCAGCTTCATGCTGAACGGGCAGCCGGGCCGCGTGTAGATGATGAGGTCTGCCACCTGACCAGCCTGGCACCCGTCGGCGGTGGTCGCCACGGGCTTTCAGGGCAGGTCGGGCAGCTCCAGGCGGCCCTGCCCGTTCCGCAGCAGCGGCGTGGCGAGGACGACGGCCCCCACGTCGAGCGGGCCGTACAGGTGCGGGAAGCGGCTCGGCCGAGCCGGGCACGGCGTCCCACTGCAGCGGGACGGTCAGGCGCCGCTCGTCGATCGTCAGGAGCACGAGCGGTTCCCGGACGCCGGCGTAGATGCGCGTCCGCGACGTCGCGGACCTGGCTCGCGGTGGACGCGTGGAGGAAGCCCTCGTCCTCGAGCGTCCGGCCGAGGGTCGAGGTGCGGTACTCCCCCGCCTCGAGCGCGGCGTCCCAGTCGGACTCCAAGGCGATGTGGTAGATCACGAGCATCCTTCGCGGCCAGCTCGCGGAGGCGGGCGATCTCGGCGGCGGCGTCGTCGGCGCCGTAGACCGCCGAGCCGGCCACGAAGACGTCGGCTCCCGCCTCGGCGCACCGCCCGATCGTCTCCGCCGACACGCCGCCGTCGACCTGCACCCAGACGTCGAGTCCCGTGCTCCGGATCGCCTCCCGGGTGCGGCGCACCTTGGGCAGGCAGGCGTCGAGGAACTTCTGCCCACCGAAACCCGGCTCGACCGTCATGATCGAGGATCATGTCGAACTCGGCGAGCAGGTCGAGGTAGGGCTCGACCGGCGTCGCGGGCCGCAGCGCGATGCCCGCACGAACGCCGAGCGCGCGCAACTCGCGGGCCAGCCGGACCGGCGCATTCGCCGCCTCCGCATGGAAGGTCACGCTGCGGGCGCCCGCCTCGGCGTAGGCGGGCGCCCAGCGATCGGCGTCCTCGATCATGAGGTGGGTGTCGATCGGGATGGGAGTGGCCTTGACGAGCGACTCGACGACGGGCACGCCCGAGGGTCAGGTTCGGCACGAAATGGTTGTCCATCACGTCGACGTGCGCCCAGTCGGCGTCCGAGATCCGGTCCAGCTCGTCGGCGAGGCGCGCGAAGTCCGCCGTCAGGATGCTCGGGGAGATCTGCAGGGCCACGGGGCGACCTTATCGGCGCCGCGCTCCCCCCGGCCCGGACGGGAGGCCGGTCCACATGATCGCCGGGAGTAGGGTCGGGGCGTCGGCTGTTAGGGACGATGCGGATCACGTCCACTCGGCTGCGGCACCCCGCCGTTCCTCCGGGCGGCCGGGACCGACGCCCGCCACTACGGAGGTCCCATGCCGGAGGGTCGACCCGTCCTTCTCACCGTGGACGACGACGTGTCCGTGTCCCGTTCCGTGGCGCGCGACCTTCGCCGCCGGTACGGCGAGCACTACCGCGTCGTCCGGGCGGAGGACCCCGGGCAGGCGCTCGACGCGTTGCGCGAGGTGAAGCTGCGCGGCGACGCGGTCGCGGCGATCCTCGCGGACTACCGCATGCCCAACATGAACGGGATCGAGTTCCTCGAGCAGGCCATGGACCTGTTCCCGCGGGCCCGCCGCGCCCTGCTCACGGCGTACGCCGACACGGACGCCGCCATCGCCGCGATCAACGTCGTCGACGTGGACCACTACCTGCTGAAGCCGTGGGACCCCCCGGAGGAGAAGCTCTACCCCGTCGTCGACGCGATGCTCGAGACGTGGCGCGCGCTGGGCGACGCACCCGTCCTCGACGTCCAGGTGGTGGGGCACCCCTGGTCGGCGCCCTCCCACGAGGTCCGCGACTTCCTCGCCCGCAACTCGGTCCCCTACCGCTGGTGGACCGTGGACGACGCCGAGGGACGCCGGCTGCTGGACGCCGCCGGCGTCGACGCCGCCGGGATCCCGCTGGTGGTGACGCCGGAGGGGACGGCGCTGAGCGCACCGGCGATGAGCGAGCTGGCCCGGGCGGTCGGCATGACGACGACGCCCGCCACCGACTTCTACGACCTCGTCATCGTGGGCGGCGGCCCGGCCGGGCTCGGCGCCGCCGTGTACGGCGCGTCCGAGGGGCTGCGCACCGTGCTGGTGGAGCGGCAGGCGACCGGCGGGCAGGCCGGGCAGAGCTCGCGGATCGAGAACTACCTCGGCTTCCCCGACGGCGTCTCCGGCGGCCAGCTCACCGAGCGGGCCCGGCGGCAGGCCTCCAAGTTCGGCGCCGAGATGCTCACGACGCGGGTGGTCGACCGGCTGGAGGTCCGCGGCTCCTCCCGGGTCGTCCGGTTCGACGACGGCAGCGAGGTCGCGGCGCACGCCGTCGTTCTGGCCACCGGCGTCGCGTACCGGCGGATGGACGCGCCGGGCGTCGACGAGCTGGTCGGCGCCGGGCGTGTACTACGGCTCGGCCGCCACCGAGCAGCAGGCGTGCGCCGACCAGGACGTCTTCATCGTCGGCGGGGCCAACTCGGCCGGGCAGGCCGCGGTCTTCTTCTCGCGCGTCGCCCGGTCGGTGACCCTGCTCGTGCGCGGCAAGAGCCTCGAGGCGTCGATGTCGCAGTACCTCGTCGACCAGCTCCGCGGCCATCGGCAACGTCCGCGTCCGGCTCTGCACGACGGTCGCCGGTGCCGAGGGCGACGGCCACCTCGAGCGGCTCACCCTTGCGGACGCCGCGAGCGGTTCGACGGAGACGGTGACCGCGTCGCACCTGTTCGTATTCATCGGGGCGGCGCCGCTGACCGACTGGCTGGACGGCGTCCTCGGCCGGGACTCCGGCAGGCTTCCTCGTCACCGGCCCGGACCTGGTCCGGGACGGGCGACGGCCCCCGGGCTGGACGCTCGACCGCGACCCGTACCTGCTCGAGACGAGCGTGCCGGGTGTGTTCGCCGCCGGTGACGTGCGGGCCCAGTCGGTCAAGCGGGTCGCATCGGCCGTCGGCGAGGGAGCGATGGCCGTGACCCTCGTGCACCGCTACCTGGAGAAGTCATGACCACTCCCCTGGGGTCCGGCGCGGGTCCCGCGACGACGAGCACCTACCAGCAGGGCCAGCGGATCGGGCCGGACGAGCTGCGGACGATGTTCCTCTTCGAGGCGCTCACCGCGGACCAGCTCGACTGGATCGCCCAGCGCAGCCGGGTCGAGCTCTTCCCCGCCGGCGACACCGTCTACACCGAGGGCGAGCCGGCGACGTGCTTCTACGTGCTGCTCGCCGGCACGATCACCATGACGCGGCGGGTCGGCGGCGAGGAGGTCGAGCTCACCCGCTCCTCGCAGCGCGGGGCCTACGCCGGAGCGACGGCGTCGTTCACCGACCCGCCACCGGGACAGCAGCACCGCTATCCGGGGTCGCTCCGGGCGGTGACCGACGTGGCGATGATGGCGCTGCCCGCCGAGGAGTTCGCGCCACAGCTGCGTTCGCTGGTTCCCGACGGCGATGCACCTCATCGAGGGCATGCTCATCGCACAGCGAACGTCCCAGGTCGTCGTCGGGCAGCGGGAGAAGCTGGTCGCCCTCGGCGCGCTCACCGCGGGCCTGACCCACGAGCTGAACAACCCCGCCGCGGCCGCCGTCCGGGCGACCTCGTCGCTGCGCGAGCGCATCGCCGGCATGCGGCACAAGCTCGCGCTGCTGGCCAAGACGAACATCGACGCGGACGCCCTGGCCCGGCTGGTCGAGCTGCAGGAGGACGCGGTCAAGCGGGTCGCGGACGCCCCGACGCTGTCACCGCTGGAGGCCAGCGACCGCGAGGACGACATGGGCAGCTGGCTGGAGGACCACGAGGTCGACGGCGCGTGGGAGCTCGCGCCGATCTTCGTCGGCGGCGGGCTCACGCCCGACTGGATGGAGCAGCTGCCGTCGGTGACGGGCGGGGAGGACCTGAACGGGTCGGTGCGCTGGCTGGCGTACAGCGTCGAGACCGAGATGCTCATGACCGAGATCGAGGAGGCCACCCGCCGGATCTCGACGCTGGTGTCCGCGGCGAAGAACTACTCGCACATGGACCGCGCCGGGCACGAGTGGGTCGACGTCCACGAGGGCCTCAAGAGCACTCTGACGATCCTGACGCATCGGCTGCGCGGGCATCACCGTGGTCAAGGAGCTCGACCGCACGCTGCCGAAGATCCTCGCCTACCCCGGCGAGCTCAACCAGGTGTGGACCAACATCATCGACAACGCGGCGTCGGCCATGGACGGCTCGGGCACCCTCACGGTCCGGACGTCCCGGGACGGCGACCACGTGCTGGTCGAGATCTGCGACACCGGTCCCGGCATCCCGCCGGAGCTGCAGAAGCGGATCTTCGAGCCGTTCTTCACGACGAAGGGCGTCGGGGAGGGAACCGGCCTCGGCCTCGACATCTCCTGGAAGATCGTCGTCAACCGGCACGGCGGCGACCTGCAGCGTGGTGTCCTCGCCCGGGGACACCCACTTCCAGGTCCGCCTGCCGATCCGCACCGAGGACTCCGACCTCTCGCGGTGATCTTGCACTTCCGTCCGATCACGGTTCTCGTGATCGGACGGAAGTGCGTGATCACCGCTCTGGTTTACGCAGCAGGGCGAGGTACATCGCGTCGGTGCCGTGGACGTGCGGCCAGAGCTGCACGTCGGGCCCGTTCCCGAGTTCCGGCACCCCGGGCATGCGTGACGCGTGCGTCCAGTCGCTCGACGCCGTCCATGCCATCCTTCGTCGCGCGGCGCAGGACGTCGTCGACCACGAGCCGGGTCTCCGCGGGGTGCGGCGAGCAGGTCACGTAGGCGATGACGCCTCCCGGCCGGACGGCGGCCAGCGCCGACCGCAGCAGCTCGCGCTGAAGGGGACCGAGGGTGGCCAGGTCCCCCGGCGCGCGTCGCCACCGCGCCTCCGGACGCCGGCGCAGCGCGCCCAGGCCCGTGCAGGGGGCGTCGACGAGGACGCGGTCGTAGCCGGCCGGTTCCTCCTCGCCGAGAGCCCGCCCGTCGCCGATGCGCACCTCGACGAGATCCGGTGCCTCGCGCCGCACGCCCTCGACCGAGCGGCGGACCAGCTCGGCACGGTGCTCGGACACCTCGTTCGCCACCAGGCGCGCCGCCTGGCACGCCTCGCCCCGCGAGGACGGCGCCGAGCAGCGCGCTCTTGCCGCCGGGACCCGCGCAGAGGTCGAGCCACCGGCCGGTGTCCTCGCCGTCCAGGGGCGCGGCTGCGAGCGCGAGGGCGACCAGCTGGCTGCCCTCGTCCTGCACGCGGGCACGGCCCTCGCGGACGGCGGCGAGCGCGTCCGGGGGTCCGCCGCCGGCCGGCAGCCGGACGGCCGTCGGTGCCAGGCCCGCCTCGACCGCGCCCGGCACCTCGGTCCCGCTCGCGAGCCCGGGCAGCAGGGCCAGCGTCACGGCGGGGGCGGCGTTGTCGGCGGCGAGCAGCGCGGGCAGCTCGCCGGCGTCGCGGCCGGCGAACACCAGGGCGTCGCGCAGGGCCCGCACGATCCACACCGGGTGCGACTGCGTGACGGCCAGCCGCTCGTCCTGCGGGGCGTCCGCCGGCAGGATCCGGGAGAACCAGGTCTCGAGGTCGTGCTCGGCGACCCGGCGCAGGACGGCGTTGACGAAGCCGGCCGCCCCCTGGCCGACGTCCGCCCGGACGACGTCGACGGTCGCGGAGACCGCGGCGTGCGAGGGCACCCGCATCCCGAGCAGCTGGTGCGCCCCGAGCCGCAGCGCGTCGAGGACGGCGGCGTCCACCTGTGCCAGCGGTCGGTCAACGCAGGCGGCGAGGATCGCGTCGTAGCTGCCCCGCCCCCGCAGCGCGCCGTAGGCGAGCTCGGTGGCGAAGGCGGCGTCGCGGCCGCCGAGCCCGGCTCCGCGCAGGAGCCGGGGCAGGACGAGGTTGGCGTAGGAGTCGTCGGCGTGCACCGCCCGCAGCACCCCGAAGGCGACCCGGCGCGCGGGGTCGGCCTCGCGGCGAGCGACGTTGCGGGTGCGCACCGCCGGCCGCCGGCTCCCGGGCGGTGTCACTGCGGTGTCACTCCAGCCGCTCCCCCGCCGCCGGCCGGGCGCCGCGGGCCCAGTCGGCGGCCGGGAGCATCCGCTTGCCCGCCGGCTGCACGTTCCCGAGGGTCACCGCGCCGGCGGCCACTCCGACGTGGACGGCGTTCCGGGTCACTCGCACCTGTGCGGGCTGCAGGCTGTCGTCGTCCGGGAGGACCCGGACGGGACCCAGCTTGAGGCGCTCGCCGCGGAACGTCGTCCAGGCTCCGGGCGCGGGGGTGCAGCCCCGGATGCGCCGGTCGACCGCGAAGCCAGGCATCCGCCAGTCGACCCGCGCCTCCTCGACGGTGACCTTCGGCGCGATGCTGACGCCGTCCGACGGCTGCGGAACGGGGACGACGGAGCCGTCCTCGAGCCCGTCGAGGCTGGCAACGAGCAGGCCGGCGCCCGCAGCGGACAGCCGCTCGAGCAGGTCGCCCGCGGTGTCCGCCGGCCGGATCGTCTCCGTGAGCACCCCGAGCACCGGCCCGGTGTCGAGGCCCTCCTCGAGCAGGAAGGTCGTCGCACCGGTGACCTCGTCGCCGGCCATCACAGCCCGCTGCACGGGCGCGGCGCCGCGCCAGGCCGGGAGCAGCGAGAAGTGCAGGTTCACCCAGCCGAGGCGGGGCACGTCGAGTGCGGTCTTCGGGACGAGGGCGCCGTAGGCGACGACGGGGCAGCAGTCGGGGGCGAGCGCTGGCAGCTCGGCCAGGAAGTCCGGCTGGGAACGCCTGGCCGGCTGCAGCACGGGGACGCCGCGCTCGTCGGCCCACCGCGCCACCGCGGAGCGGGCGTTCCGCCGCCCCCTGCCGGCCGGGGCGTCGGGACGAGTCAGGACGGCGAGCAGCTCGTGCCGCGACGCGGCGATCGCGTCGAGCGCCGGCAGCGCGATCTCGGGCGTGCCCGCGAAGACGAGCCTCACGAGGTCTACAGGGCCTTGCCGAAGGTGTCGTGCGGGCTGATCTTCACGTTGGGGACCGGAGCCCCGGCCCACTCGGCCTCGCGGATCGCCTTGAGCGCGAGCTTGCGGGTGGCCTTGTCCATCCGGTCGATGAAGAGGATCCCGTCGAGGTGGTCGGTCTCGTGCTGGATCGCCCGGGCGAGCATCTCGGTGCCCTCGATCACGACCGGCTCGCCGTGCATGTCCACGCCCTTCGCGACCACGCGGAACGCCCGGGGGGTCTCGTAGACCAGGCCCGGGAAGGACAGGCAGCCCTCTTCGCCCTCCTGCTCCTCGTCCGACAGGTCGAGGCCCGGGTTCACGAGATGGCCGAGGACGCCGTCGACGTAGTACGTGAAGACGCGCAGGCCGACGCCGATCTGCGGCGCGGCGAGGCCGGCGCCGGGCGCGTCCATCATCGTCTCCTCGAGGTCCTTGACGAGGACGCGCAGCTCCTTGTCGAAGTCGGTGACGGGCTGCGCGGGCGTGCGCAGCACCGGATCGCCGAAAAGGCGGATCGGCTGGATGGCCACGGAACTCCTCGGTGCGCCTCGGGCGGCGGGCGCGCAGGTCAAGGTGGAGCGCGTGCCGCGGGAATCGCCTCATTCTAGGTCGCCGTGGTCCGGCGGCTCTCGTCGGCGGCCCGAGCGAGCAAGGGCAACCGGACTCAGCCCAGGTCGCGCGGGTCCAGCCGCACGCGGACAGCCCCCGGCTCGCGGCGGGCGCTGCGGATCGCGAGCGCGGCACGCAGCGCCGCCGCCAGCTCGAGGCGCGCCGACGTCTGCGCCTGGAGCAGCACCCGCACCCGCTCCTCCCGCGGGGCGTCCGCACGGGCAGGTGGCAGGGGCACGGGCCCGAGCAGTTCCGTGTGGGGCGGGAGGTCGACCGCGTCGACGAACGTCGCGACCGCGCCGGGGTCGCCGGTAACCGACGCGACGGCGGCTCCCGGGGGCAGCCGTAGCTCGCGGCGCTCCGCCAGCTCGCGCTCGGCGTGCCCCGCCGGGTCACCGCGGACCAGCGCCTGCACGGCGGGCGCCGCCGGGTCCGCCGCGAGGACCACGACCCCGCCCTCCTGCGCCGGCCGGACGAGCGCGGCGGCGGCCCGCCAGCGCCGCAGCGCCTCCTCCGCCGCGCGCAGGTCGGGGCGGCTCAGGAGCAGGTCGCCGTCCAGCAGCAGTGCCGCGGCGTAGCCGCCGGGGGCGAACGGCTCGACGCCGGGCGTCGACAGCACCAACGCCCGCTCGGTGGGCACCGCCGGCAGCGCGCGGTCGGCCCGGGACAGCACGACGGCCGCACCCGGGAAGGCCCGGCCGAGCTCCTCCGCGGTGCGCTCGACCCCCACCGTGGACGCCCGCAGCCGGGTGCCCTGACAGTGCGGGCAGCGCCACGCGGGCCAGACCCGCCCGCACCAGCCGCAGACCGGCCCGGTGGACGAGCGGGCGTCCGCCAGACGGAGGGGGCCGGAGCAGGCGGGGCAGCGCGCCGGCGCCCGGCAGGTGGCGCAGGCGACGCCCGGCAGGTAGCCCGCGCGCGGCACCTGCACCAGCACCGGCCCGCGCGGCAACGCGTCGTGCGCCGCGCGCCACGCGATCGGCGGGATCCGGGCGCCTGCGGCAAGGGTGTCCGCCGGGCCCTCGGCGGCGAGGCGCACTCGCGGCCAGGTCGCCCGTCGGGCCCGGCCGGTCCGGCTCGAGGGAGCGGGCCCAGCCGGTCTCGACGAGGGCGGCTGCGTCCGCCGTCCGCGACCAGCCGCCGAACAGCGCGGCGGCGCCTTCGAGGTCGGCCCGCAGGGCGAGCACGTCCCGGGTGTGCGGGTAGGGAGCGCGCGGCTCGGCGTACTGGTCGTCGCCGTCGTCCCAGAGGACCACCAGCCCCAGCGAGGACACGGGAGCGAACGCGGCCGCCCTGGTGCCGAGCACGACCGGGGCGGTACCGCGCAGGGCCGTCAGGAACTGCCGGTAGCGCTCGGCCGGCCCCAGGTCCGCCTCCAGGCGCGCGACCGGCACGGCGAGGTGGGCGGCGAGCGCATCGTGGACGAGGTCGAGATCCCGACGGTCCGGGACGACCACCAGCGCCCCACGGCCCGCCTCCACCGTGGCGGCCACCGCGTGCGCCACGGCGTCCGACCAGATCGGTCCCGGCGGCGCCGTCCAGACCGCTCGCGGCGTCTCCCCCGCTCCGCAGGCGGGCCAGGAAGGCGGCACCGGCGGGATAGACGCCCCAGGGGTCCAGGCCCCTGCTCGGGTCCGGGGCGGGGACGGCGACCGGAAGCGGCTCCTCCTTCTCGGTCCGGGCATGCCGCGGCGGGACGGCGAGGCGCAGGACGTCGGCCAGGGTGCCCGCGTAGCGGTCGGCGACCGCCCGGCACAGGGCCAGGACGGCCGGCGTGAGGACCGGCTCCGGCGAGACGACCCGGCGCAGCGGGGCGAGCCGGCCGGGGTGGTCGCTGGCGGCGACGCGGTCGAGCACGTAGCCGTCGACGTCCTGGCCGGCGAACCGCACCCGCACGCGGACACCCGGCGCCACCTGCGCGTCGAGGTCCGCCGGGACGGTGTAGTCGAACGGGCGGTCGAGGTGCGCCGGCTGGACGTCGACCGCGACGCGGGCCACGGGCAGCGTGCCGGCGACGCCGGCGGCTGGTCTGGGACGGCGGCCGCGCGCCGCGGCCCGGAGCAGCTCGAGCTGCTCCGGCGGCGATTCCGGCGAGCTCAGCCGACGACGGACCGCAGGGCCTCGACCCGGTCCGTGCGCTCCCAGGTGAAGTCGGCGAGCTCGCGGCCGAAGTGCCCGTACGCCGACGTCTGCGAGTAGATCGGCCGAAGCAGGTCGAGATCGCGGATGATCGCCGCAGGGCGCAGGTCGAAGACCTCGCGGATGGCGTCCTGGATCCGGTCGAGCGGCACGGTCTCGGTGCCGAACGTCTCGACGTACAGGCCGACCGGGTGGGCCTTGCCGATCGCGTAGGCGACCTGCACCTCGCACCGGCGGGCCAGGCCCGCGGCGACGACGTTCTTCGCCACCCAGCGCATGGCGTACGCCGCCGACCGGTCGACCTTCGACGGGTCCTTGCCGGAGAAGGCGCCGCCGCCGTGGCGGGCCATGCCGCCGTAGGTGTCGACGATGATCTTCCGGCCGGTGAGGCCGGCGTCGCCCATCGGGCCGCCGATCTCGAAACGGCCGGTGGGGTTCACCAGGCAGGCGGAAGTCGGAGGTGTCGATCCCGACGGCGTCGACGACGGGCTTGACCACGTGGTCGGCGATGTCGGGCTGCAGCAGGTTCTCCAGCGAGACGTCGCCGGCGTGCTGGCTGGAGACGACGACGGTGTCGAGCGCCACGGCGCGGTCGCCCGTCGTAGGCGATGGTCACCTGGGTCTTGCCGTCGGGCCGCAGGTAGGGCACCTCGCCGCTCTTGCGGACCTCGGACAGCCGCTGGGCGAGCCGGTGCGCGAGCCAGATCGGCAGCGGCATGAGCTCGGGGGTGTCGTCGCAGGCGTACCCGAACATCAGGCCCTGGTCGCCGGCGCCCTGCAGGTCCAGCGGGTCGACGTCGGCCTCGACACGGTGCTTCGTAGGCGTTGTCGACGCCCTGCGCGATGTCCGGCGACTGCGCGCCGATCGAGACCGACACCCCGCAGGAGCGGCCGTCGAAGCCCTTGCTCGAGGAGTCGTAGCCGATGCCGAGGATGGTGGAGCGCACGATGCCCGGGATGTCGGCGTAGCCGGCGGTGGTGACCTCGCCCGCCACATGCACCAGCCCGGTGGTCACCAGCGTCTCGACCGCGACCCGGCTCGCCGGGTCCTGCGCGAGGAGCGCGTCGAGGATCGCGTCGCTGATCTGGTCGCAGATCTTGTCGGGGTGGCCCTCGGTCACGGACTCCGAGGTGAACAATCGGTGGCTCACGGCACTCCTGTCGCAGCGGCTGCTGGTCGGCCCCCCTGGATGGCCGGCAGGGGCCAGAACGATCCCGGACACTCTACCCAGGCGCCGGGCCGGCCCGTTCCGCCGTCCCGGCAGGCGGGAGCAGGGCCGCCACCGCGTCCCAGACCGCGTCGGCGACGGCCTCCTTGCTGTCCTCCGGGACCTCGCGGGCTCCGCCGGCGGCGTCGAGGATGGTCACGGCGTTGCGGGCGTGCCCGAAGACGGCTCCGCCGGAGACGTCGTTGACGACGAGCAGGTCGCAGCCCTTGCGGGCCAGCTTTGCCCGGGCGTGCTCCAGGACGCCGCCCGCGGCGTCACCGGTCTCGGCGGCGAAGCCGACCATCACCTGGCCGGGGGCACGCTTGGCGACGAGCTCGGCGAGCACGTCCGCGGTGCGGACCAGCCGCAGCTGCGGCGCGTCGGCCGGGTCCTCGGTCTTCTTGATCTTGCTGGTCGCCGCCTCGGCGGGCCGGAAGTCGGCGACGGCGGCGGCCATCACGACGGCGTCCGCGCCCGCGGCGGCCGCGTGCATCGCCTGGCGCAGCTCTTCCGCGGTGCCGACCCGGACGACGGTCGACCCCTGCCGGGTCGGGCAGCTCGGTGTTGGCGGCCACCAGCGTGACGCGGGCGCCGCGCGCCGCGGCGGTCGCGGCCAGCGCATGCCCTTGCCGCCCGGAGGAGCGGTTGCCGAGGAAGCGCACCGGGTCGAGGGGCTCGCGGGTCCCCCCGGCGGACACGACGACCTGCCGGCCCGCCAGATCGGCGCCATCGGCACCCGCCGCTCCGCGGCGCAGCAGCCCGAGCGCCGCCGCGAAGATCACCTCGGGCTCGGGCAGCCGCCCCGGCCCGGTGTCCGCCCCGGTCAGCCGCCCGGACGCCGGCTCGAGCACGACGACGCCGCGCGAGCGCAGCGTGTCGACGTTGGCCCGGGTGGCCGGGTGCTGCCACATCTCGGTGTGCATCGCCGGGGCCAGCAGCACCGGGCACCGGGCCGTGAGCAGGGTGTTCGTGAGCAGGTCGTCCGCGAGCCCGTGCGCGGCGCGGGCGAGCAGGTCGGCGGTGGCGGGCGCGACGACGACCAGATCCGCCTCGCGGCCGAGCCGGACGTGCGGGACCCCTTCGACGCCGTCCCACACCGACGAGGTCACCGGTTTGCCCGACAGGGCGGCCCAGGTGGGCGCCCCGACGAACTCCAGGGCCGAGGCGGTCGGCACGACGGTGACGTCGTGCCCGCTCTCGGTGAGCAGCCGCAGGAGCAGGCCCGCCTTGTAGGCGGCGATGCCTCCCGCGACGCCCAGGACGACCGCGGAGGGGGGTGGTCACCCCTCGGTGGGCTCGGCGACGAGCATGCCCGCGTCGATCTCGCGCAGGGCCACCGACAGCGGCTTCTCCTGCACGTGGGTCTCGACCAGCGGGCCGACGTACTCGAGCAGCCCCTCGCCGAGCTGGGAGTAGTAGGCGTTGATCTGCCGCGCACGCTTCGCCGCGAAGATCACGAGGGCGTACTTGCTGTCGGCGGCCTCGAGCAGGTCGTCGATCGGGGGGTTGGTGATGCCTTCGGGCGACGCGACGGTGCCGGACACGCTTCTCCAGTTCGGGTTTCGCGGGCGAGCTCGGGCCGCTCAGCCGCGGGCCACGCCCAGCGGGCGAGGCACGAGTCCCATGCATTGTACGAGCTCGTCGGTGGCCCGGTGCACGTCGTCGTTCACGATGGTCACGTCGAACTCCGCTTCGGCGGCCATTTCGAGCCGCGCGGTGTCGAGGCGACGCTCCCGCTCCTCGGGCGTCTCGGTGCCGCGCCCGACCAGCCGGCGGACGAGCTCGTCCCAGGACGGCGGCGCGAGGAAGACGAACAGCGCGTCCGGCATCGACGCGCGCACCTGCCGCGCGCCCTGCAGGTCGATCTCCAGGAGCGCAGGCCGGTCGGCCTGCAGCGGCCTCGTGGACGGCGCGGCGTGGCGTGCCGTACCGGTGCCGGCCGTGAACCACGGCCCACTCGAGCAGCTCCCCAGCGGCGATCATCGCGTCGAAGGTGCCCTCGTCGACGAAGTGGTAGTGCTCGCCGTTGCTCTCCCCGGGGCGAGGGGCGCGCGTCGTCACCGACACGGAGAGCCAGACCTCGGGGTAGCGGGCGCGGATGTCCGCCGACACGGTGCCCTTGCCGACGGCCGTGGGGCCGGCGAGGACCGTCAGCCGCCGGCGCTCTGGAGATCGAGCGGTACGGCTGTCGCCCCCCTGCTCCACCGCCGTCAGCGGTTGAAACGCTCGACGAGCGCGGCGATCTGGTTGGCGCCCAGGCCGCGCACCCGGCGCGACTCCGAGATGCCGATCTCCTCCATGATCTGGCGCGCGCGCACCTTGCCCACCCCCGGCAGCGCCTCGAGCAGGGCCGAGACCTTGATCTTGCCGATCACCTCGTCGCTCTGCCCCTCCTTGATGACCTCGGCGAGGGAGCCCTGCGAGTACTTGAGGCGGTTCTTGACCTCGGCGCGGGCGCGCCGGGCGGCGGCGGCCTTCTCGAGGGCCGCAGCCCGCTGCTCGGGAGTCAGGGGGGGCAGTGCCACGTGGGTCACCTCGGTCGATGTCGGCTGCGGAGCGGGGACGGCGTCGCGGGTCTGGTCGACGATCAGGAGGGTCAGAAGTGCTGGTCAGACGTGGAGCCGAGCATGCGCGCCCCCGTCGCAAGCGATGAACCTACCGACTGCGCGCCCGCTCGGGCAACGCGGGGGGACGAATCAGGGCCCCTCGGACCGGACTGCTGTCGTGACGGCACGCAGCGTGCGCGCCGCGGCCGCCCGCAGCGCCTCCGTCCGGCCCCGGCCTGCGAGGCCCGCACCTGCTCCCAGGACCTCCCTGCTCGACGTCGCCAGCACGTCGGCGAGCGCCGGGCCGAACACGCGCGCGAGGTCACCCGGGGAGGCCCCCTGCGCCCCCAGGCCAGGGGCGAGGATGGGACCCCCGACGGCGAGGTCGCCCGCGACCGCCCGGACGTCGCCCACGGTGGCACCGACGACCACCCCGACCGGCCCCCATCGCGACCCGCCGCGGTCGGCGTTCTGAGCTCGGGCGGCCGCCAGGACGGCAGCGGCCACGCTCCGTCCGTCGGGGCCGGTCGCGTGCTGCACCTGCGCGCCCTCGGGGTTCGAGGTGAGCGCCAGGACGAAGATCCCCCGACCGGTGGCCCTGGCCGCCGAGAGCGCCGGTGCGAGCGCTCCGAACCCCAGGTACGGCGACAGCGTGACGGCGTCCGCGGCGAGCGGGGAGCCGTCGCCGAGGAATGCGTCGGCGTACGCGGCCATGGTCGACCCGATGTCCCCGCGCTTGGCGTCGGCGATGGTCAGCGCACCCGCCTCCCGGGCGGTCGCCAGCACCCGTTCGAGGACGGCGACCCCGCGTGCGCCGTGCCGCTCGAAGAAGGCGACCTGCGGCTTGAGCACCGCGACGACGTCCCCGAGCGCCTCGACGGCCCCGAGCGCGAACCTCTCCAGCCCGTTCGCGTCGTCGGGCAGCCCCCACGCGTCGAGCAGCCCGGGGTGCGGGTCGATCCCCACGCACAGCGGGCCGCGGGCGTCCACGGCACGGGCCAGCCTGTCGCCGAAAGCCTCCCCGGAGGCGGCCAGGCTCACGCGTCGCCCGCGCGCGACGACGGGGCCGCCTGCGCCGATGGGCGGTGCGGAGCACGCAGCGCGGCGAGCGACGGCACGCCCTCGGCCCGCAACCGGGCCGCGACCCCGTCCCGCAGCTCGCGCAGCAGCCCGGGACCGCGGAAGACGAGGCCGGTGTAGACGCCGACGAGGTCGGCGTGCCGCAGCATCTCCCACGCCCGCTCGACGCTGTCGACGCCGCCCGTGGCGACCAGGACCCGATCGGCGGGCAGCAGGCCCGCCGCCCGCCGCACCATCGCCGAGCTCAGGGCGAACAGGCCGGGGCCGCTCACGCCCCCGGGGCGGTCGTCGGCGGCGCGCGTGTTGGTCAGCACCAGCCCCCCGATGTCGTGGTGCAGCACGAGCTCTGCGACGGCCTCGAGGCCGGCAGGGCCCAGCTCCGGCGCCAGCTTGACCAGCAGGCGCCGGCGGGGGCGCCCCGCGAGGTGCACCTGCTCGTCGAGCGCGGCGGCGACCGTTGCGAGGACCGCCGAGAGCCGCCCGCCCTCCTGCAGCGCGCGCAGCCCTGGGGTGTTCGGCGAGGAGACGTTGACGACGTAGTAGCCCGGAGTGCGCTCACCCAGGGTCCCGAACCGCCGGACCACCTCGGCGTACTCGGCTGCGGCCTCCTCGTCGGGGGTGTCCTTCAGCTTGCCGACGTTCACCCCCAGCGGCACGGTCGGCGCCGGGAGTGCGAGCAGGTTCGCGACCGCCGCCTCCGCCCCGCTGTTGGGGAAGCCCATCGCATTGACCAGGTGCCCGCCGGGCAGCCGCTGGACCCGCGGGCGGGGATTGCCTTCCTGCGGCCGCAGGGTGACGGTTCCCACCTCGACGAAGCCGGGCGTGAAATGCGCCTCGAACGCGGGGTACACGGCGGCGTTCTTGTCGTAGCCGGCGGCGACGCCGAAGGGGTGCGGGAAGTGCAGCCCGTCCAGCAGGTCCTGGGCGAGCAACGGGTCCGGCGCCGTGGCGTGCCGGCGTGCGGCGAGTCGCAACAGGGCGGGGCGCGCCTGCAGGGCCCGCATCGTGCGCAGGTGCGCGTCCATCGCGACCTCGGCGTCCCGGCGGGTGGCGAGCGCGACCGGCGGCAGCAGCACGCGCCGGTAGAGCGCGCTCACGCCTGCTCCCTTGCCGCGGGAACCGGCGCGGGGACCGCGACGCCGACCGGCGACGCCGGCACCGGCGCCGGCACGGGCCGGCCGAGGCTGTGCGCGTGCTCCTGCAGCGAGCGCACCCGCACCGGACCGGCGGCGGCCTCGATCGCCTGCACCGCCGCCGCGAGCTGCTGCACCGTGGTGATGATCGGCTTGTCGACGGATGTGGTGGCGGCGCGGATCTCGTACCCGTCCACCCGCGCGGTCGCCCCGCTCGGGGTGTTGACCACCATGTCGACGTCGCCGGCGTAGATCTGCTGGACGATCGTCGGCTCGCCGTCCGGTCCCGGTCCGCTGCTGTGCTTGCGCACCTTCGTGCTGGTGATGCCGTTGCGACGCAGCACACGGGCCGTGCCCTCCGTGGCCAGCACCTCGAAGCCCAGGTCGGCGAGCCGTTTCACGGGCAGGACCATGGCGCGCTTGTCGGCGTCCGCGATCGAGACGAACACCCGGCCGCCTGAGGGGAGACCTCCGTAGGCGGCGGTCTGCGACTTGGCGAAGGCGCGCGGGAAGTCCTCGTCGATGCCCATGACCTCGCCCGTGGACCGCATCTCGGGACCCAGCAGGGCGTCGACGGAGCGGCCGGTGGCGGTGCGGAAGCGCTTGAACGGCAGCACGGCCTCCTTGACGGCGAGCGGCGCGTCGTCGGGCAGGTCCGCGCCGTCGCCCTCGGCGGGCAGCATGCCTTCGGCCCGCAGGCCGGCGATGGTGGCGCCGAGCATGATGCGCGCGGCGGCCTTCGCCAGGGGCACCCCGGTCGCCTTGGAGACGAACGGCGCGGTCCGGCTGGCCCGCGGGTTGGCCTCCAGCACGTACAGCACGCCGGCGGCGAGCGCGAACTGCACGTTGAGCAGTCCCCGGACGCCGACACCGCGGGCGATCGCCTCCGTGCTCCGGCGGACGGCGGCGACCTGGCGGGCGCCGAGCGTGACGGGGGGCAGGACGCACGCGGAGTCCCCGGAGTGGACCCCGGCCTGCTCGATGTGCTCCATGACGCCGCCGAGGAACAGCTCGGTGCCGTCGAAGAGGGCGTCGACGTCGATCTCGATGGCCTCGTCGAGGAAGCGGTCGACGAGCAGTGGCCGCTCCGGCGACACCTCCACCCCGGTCCGGCCGGCCCGCACCAGGTAGTCGGCGAGGCCCGCCTCGTCGTCCACGACCTCCATCCCGCGGCCGCCCAGGACGTAGGAGGGGCGGACCAGGACGGGGTAGCCGATCTGGTCCGCGATCGCGCGGGCGGTCGCGAAGCTGCCGGCCGTCCCGTGCCGGGGTGCGGGCAGACCGGCCTCGGCCAGGACCTGGCCGAAGGCGCCCCGGTCCTCGGCCAGGTGGATGGCTGCCGGGCTGGTGCCCACGATGGGAACGCCCGCGGCCTCCAGCCGCGCCGCGAGGCCCAGCGGGGTCTGCCCGCCGAGCTGGACGAGCACGCCGGACAGTTCGCCGGCGCGCTGCTCGGCGTACACGACCTCGAGGACGTCCTCGAGGGTGAGCGGCTCGAAGTACAGCCGGTCGGAGGTGTCGTAGTCGGTGGAGACGGTCTCCGGATTGCAGTTCACCATGATCGTCTCGTAGCCGGCGGCGCGGAGCGCGAAGCTCGCGTGCACGCACGAGTAGTCGAACTCGATGCCCTGGCCGATCCGGTTCGGCCCACTGCCGAGGATGATCACCTTGCGGCGCTCCGACGGCGTCGCCTCGTCCTCCTCGTCGTAGCTGGAGTAGTGGTACGGGGTGGTGGCGGCGAACTCGGCGGCGCAGGTGTCCACCGTCTTGTAGACCGGGCGGACGCCGAGGGCGTGCCGCACCTGGCGGACGACGTCCTCGCTCATCCCGCGCAGCCGGCCGACCTGCTCGTCGGAGAACCCGTGCCGCTTCGCCTCGCGCAGCAGGTCGGCCGTCAGCACCTCGGCGTCGGCGACCGAGCGGGCGACCTCGTCGAGCAGGACGAGCTGGTCGAGGAACCACGGGTCGATCCCGGTCGCCTCGTGCAGCAGCTCTATCGTCGCGCCGCCCCGCACGGCGCGCTGCACCTGGCCGAGGCGCTGCGGCGTCGGCCGGCGCATCTGCTCGAGCAACCCCGCCAGCTCGTCGGCGTCCGGAGGGTCGTCGTCCCAGCGGAACTGCGCGCCGCGCTGCTCCAGGGACCGCAGCGCCTTCTGCAGCGCCTCGGTGAAGCAGCGGCCGATCGCCATCGCCTCGCCGACGCTCTTCATCGTGGTCGTGAGGGTGTCGTCGGCCGACGGGAACTTCTCGAAGGCGAACCGGGGCACCTTGACGACGACGTAGTCGAGGGTGGGCTCGAAGCTCGCCGGCGTCTTCGCGGTGATGTCGTTGGGGATCTCGTCCAGGGTGTAGCCGACCGCGAGCCTTGCCGCGATCTTCGCGATGGGAAAGCCGGTGGCCTTGCTCGCCAGGGCGCTGGAGCGCGACACCCGCGGGTTCATCTCGATGACGACGACCCGGCCGTCCCGCGGGTTCACCGCGAACTGGATGTTGCAGCCGCCGGTGTCCACCCCGACCTCGCGGATCACCGCGATGCCGATGTCCCGGAGCACCTGGTACTCGCGGTCGGTCAGCGTCAGCGCGGGCGCGACCGTGATCGAGTCGCCGGTGTGGACGCCCATCGGGTCGAGGTTCTCGATCGAGCAGACGACGACCACGTTGTCGGCGCGGTCGCGCATGAGCTCGAGCTCGTACTCCTTCCAGCCGAGGATGGACTCCTCGAGGAGCACCTCGGTGGTCGGCGAGTACTGCAGCCCCGCGCCGGCGATGCGGCGCAGGTCGTCCTCGTCGTAGGCGATGCCGGAGCCGAGGCCGCCCATGGTGAAGCTCGGGCGGACGACGACGGGCCAGCCGAGCTCCTTGGTCGCCTCGAGGCACTCGTCCATCGAGTGGCAGATCCGGGAGCGGGCCACGGACGCCGGCAGCCCGTCGCGCTCGGCGATGCGCTCGACGACCTCCTTGAAGCGCTGCCGGTCCTCCCCCGCCTCGATGGCGTCGACATTGGCGCCGATGAGCTCGACCCCGTACCGGTCGAGCACGCCCGAGGCGTTCAGGGCCATCGCCGTGTTGAGCGCCGTCTGGCCGCCGAGCGTCGCCAGCAGGGCGTCGGGACGCTCCTTGGCGATGATCGCCTCGACGACGTCGGGCGTGATGGGCTCGACGTAGGTGGCGTCGGCGAACTCCGGGTCCGTCATGATCGTGGCCGGGTTGCTGTTGACGAGGACCACCCGCAGGCCCTCGGCGCGCAGCACCCGGCAGGCCTGGGTGCCCGAGTAGTCGAACTCCGCGGCCTGCCCGATCACGATCGGGCCCGAGCCGATGACGAGGACGGTGGACAGATCCGTGCGCCGGGGCATCAGCCCTCCCCCCTCTCGTCCCCACTCCCCGACGATCAAGGAATTCTTCGGGATCAAGGAATCCTTCGGGATCAAGAACCCCTGCCGATTTCCTTGATCCCCAACTTTTCCTTGATCCCCAACTTTTCCTTGATCGCCGGGAGACAGCATGAGGTCGACGAAGCGGTCGAAGAGGTAGCCGGCATCGTGCGGGCCCGCCGCCGCTTCCGGGTGGTACTGCACGGAGAAGGCGGGGACGTCGAGGCAGCGCAGCCCCTCGACGACGCCGTCGTTCAGCCCGACGTGGCTCACCTCGACCCGGCCGAAGTCGGTGTCCGCAGGCCCGTCCAGGGGCGCGTCGACGGCGAAGCCATGGTTGTGAGCCGTCACCTCGACCCGTCCGGTGGCCCGGTCGAGCACCGGCTGGTTGATCCCGCGGTGGCCGTAGCCGAGCTTGTAGGTGCCGAGCCCGAGCGCCCGCCCCAGCAGCTGGTTCCCGAAGCAGATCCCGAAGAACGGCAGGCGGGCGAGGAGCACCCCGCGCAGCAGCTCCACCGGTCCCGTCGAGGCGGCGGGGTCCCCCGGGCCGTTGGAGAAGAACACGCCGTCCGGCTCGGTGGCCAGTACGTCCGCCAGGGTCGCCGTCGCGGGCAGCACGTGGACGTCGATGCCGCGCTCGGCCATCCGGCGCGGGGTCATCGCCTTGATCCCGAGATCGACGGCGGCGACCGTCAAGCGTCGGTGTCCCTCCGGCTGCCGGGTCGCCGGCACCAGATAGGGCGCCGGCGTCGAGACCTCGCCGGCGAGATCGGCGCCGGTCATCGGCGGGGCCGCGCGGACGGCGTCCACCAGCTGCGCGACCGGGGCGTCGGCCGCGGGCCCGGAGAAGATGCCCGCCCGCATCGCGCCGCGCTCGCGCAGGTGCCGGGTGATCGCCCGGGTGTCCACCCCGCTGATCCCGACGATGCCCTGGTCGCGCAGCTCGTCCGCCAGCTCGCGCCGGGAGCGCCAGTTCGAGGCCCGCCTGGCCGGATCGCGGACGACGTAGCCGGCGACCCAGATCCGCTCCGACTCGCCGTCCTCGTCGTTGACGCCTGTGTTGCCGATGTGCGGGGCCGTCATGACGACGACCTGGCGGTGATAGGACGGGTCCGTCAGCGTCTCCTGGTAGCCCGTCATGCCCGTCGCGAACACGGCCTCGCCGACCGTCGTCCCCGCGGCGCCGTACTCCTGCCCGCGCCAGGACCGGCCGTCCTCCAGGACCAGCAGGGCCGGCCCGACGGCGCTCACCGCCCGCTCCCCGCGCCTGCGAGGCGTTCGACGGCGGCGACGAGACGGTCGGCGTCCGCCGCGGAGCCGGGACGGAAGCCGCTGTCGAGCTCGGTGCTCCCGAGCCGCCACGTGACCACCACGATCCCGCCGGGCGGCACCACCTTGCCCGCCATGCCGTCGGCCCGGCGGGCGCCGACCAGCGCGGTCGCGGCGGCGAACACGTCCGGCGCGCCCTGGCGCAGCCAGCTCACGCCGGCGGCAGTGACGGCCATCGTGCCCGCGCTGCGGGTGCCGAGCCCCCGCGCGGCGACGCGGTCGAGCCAGTTTCCGGCAGTGGTCGTCGAGACGTAGACGCCGTCGGTGTCCGCCGTCAGGGGGGCTCCGGGTTCCGCGGGCGTGGGCGGCAACGGCGGCAGGTCGAGGACGGCGAGCTGCCGGGCGGCGCGGCGGCGCCAGCCCGCGAGCATCGCGAGGCCCACGACGAGCACCAGCAGGACGAGCAGTCCGACCGCGGCCGCCTGCCTCACGCCGGCACCTCCTCGAGCTCGGGGACGGGCTCGGCCAGGGCGGCGTCCAGCACCGTCGGATGCCCGCGCAGGAACGTCGCGACGACCCGGCCGGGCAGGACGCGACCGCGGAAGGGGGTGTTCCGGCCGGCCGTCGCCATCGACACCGGGTCGATGGTGCGGCTCGCGGCGGGGTCGACGAGGACGACGTTCGCGGGCGCAGCCACCGCCAGCGGCACGCCCTGGCCGGCGACGCGGCCGATGCGCGCGGGCGCGACCGACATGCGGTCGGCGACGCCGGCCCAGTCGAGCAGGCCGGTGTCGACCATGGCGGCCTGCACGACCGAGAGCGCCGTCTCCAGGCCGGTCATGCCCATCGCCGCGGCGGGCCACTCGCAGTCCTTGTCCTCGACGGGGTGCGGCGCGTGGTCGGTGGCGACGACGTCGATGGTCCCGTCGGCGAGGCCCGCGCGCAGCGCCGCGACGTCCTCCGCCGTGCGCAGGGGCGGGTTCACCTTGAAGACCGGGTCGTAGCTGCGCACCTCCTCGTCGGTGAGCACGAGGTGGTGCGGCGTGACCTCGGCCGTCACCCGGATGCCGCGGCTCTTCGCCCAGCGGACGATCTCGACGGACCCGGCGGTGGACACGTGGCAGACGTGCAGGCGGGACCCGACGTGCCCGGCGAGGAGCACGTCCCGGGCGATCACCGCCTCCTCGGCGACGGCGGGCCAGCCGGCGAGGCCGAGCACCGCCGACACCTCGCCCTCGTGCATCTGCGCGCCCTCGGTGAGCCGTGGCTCCTGCGCGTGCTGCGCGACGACGCCGTCGAAGGCCTTGACGTACTCCAGGGCCCGGCGCATGAGGACGGCGTCCGACGACGCACCGGCCGTCGTCGCTGAACACCCGGACGGCGGCGGCCGACTCGGCCATGGCGCCGAGCTCCGCCAGCCGCTCGCCGCGCAGGCCGACGGTGACCGCCCCGACGGGGCGGACGTCGACGCGGCCGGCCCGGCGGCCGAGCCGCCAGACCTGCTCCACGACGCCCGCGGTGTCGGCCACCGGGTCGGTGTTGGCCATGGCGTGCACGGCGGTGAAGCCGCCGAGGGCGGCGGCGCGGCTGCCGGACTCGACGGTCTCGGCGTCCTCCGGCCCGGGTTCGCGCAGGTGGGTGTGCAGGTCGACGAGGCCCGGGCAGGGCGACGAGGCCGTCGGCGTCGATCACCTGCGCGCCGTCGGCGTCCAGGTGATCGGCGATCGCGGCGACCACCCCGTCGCGCAGCAGGACGTCGGTGGCGGGCCCGCCGAGCGGGCGGACGCCGCGCAGCAGGCAGGGGCGGGGGGTCACGCGGGGGCTCCTTGCAGGGTGGGTTCGGCGAGCCGTTCGGTCGCCGGCGCCTCGGCGGGGCCGTCCTCGCGGGCCGCGGAGAGCAGCAGGTACAGCACGGCCATCCGGACGGAGACGCCGTTGGCGACCTGCTCGACGATGGTGGAGCGGGCGGAGTCGGCGGCATCGGCGGAGATCTCCAGGCCGCGGTTCATCGGGCCCGGGGTGCATGACGACGGCGTGCGGCGGCAGCAGGCCGACCCGCCGGGCGTCGAGACCGTAGCGGCGGGAGTACTCCCGGGCGCTGGGGAAGTAGGCCGCGCTCATCCGCTCGGCCTGGACCCGCAGCATCATCACGGCGTCGAGGTCGCCGCGCCCCCGGCGAGGGTGGCGTCGAGGTCGTACGACGTGGCGCAGGGCCAGCTGTCGACGCCCACGGGGAGCAGCGTCGGCGGCGCGACGAGGACGACCTCGGCGCCGAGCCGGTGCAGCAGCAGGACGTTCGAGCGGGCGACCCGGCTGTGCAGCACGTCGCCGACGACCGCGACCCGCAGCCCCGCCAGGTCCGCCCCCGGCTCGCCGCCGCGCAGCCGCCGCCGCAGCGTGAACGCGTCGAGCAGGGCCTGCGTGGGGTGCTCGTGGGTGCCGTCGCCGGCGTTGACGACGGCGCCCCGGATCCAGCCCGCGTGGGCGAGCCGGTGCGGGGCGCCCGAGGCCGAGTGCCGGACGACGACGGCGTCGGCCCCCATCGCCTCGAGGGTGAGCGCGGTGTCCTTGAGGCTCTCGCCCTTGGAGACGCTCGAGCCCTTGGCCGAGAAGTTGATGACGTCGGCGGACAGCCGCTTGGCCGCGGCCTCGAAGGAGATGCGGGTGCGGGTGCTGTCCTCGAAGAAGAGGTTCACGACGGTGCGGCCGCGCAGGGTCGGCAGCTTCTTGATCTCGCGCTGCTGGGTCGCCGCCATCCGCTCGGCGACGTCGAGGACGGTCACGGCGCCCGCGCGGTCCAGGTCGGCGGCGCTGAGCAGGTGGCGCATCACAGGCGCCGCCGCCGTCCGCCGGCGGGCGCGGGCTCGATCCGCGACCTCGTCCTCGCCGTCGACCTCGGCCAGCTCCACCCGGACCCGCTCGGCGAGCGACGTCGGCAGGTTCTTGCCCACGTGGTCGGCCCGGATCGGCAGCTCCCGGTGGCCGCGGTCGACGAGGACCGCGAGCCGGACGGCGCGGGGGCGGCCGAGGTCGGACAGGGCGTCGAGGGCGGCGCGGATGGTGCGTCCGGAGAAGAGCACGTCGTCGACGAGGACGACCACCCGGTCGTCGACACCGCCGTCGGGCACGGTCGTCGCGTAGGGCGTGCGGACCGGCTGGGAGCGCAGGTCGTCGCGGTACATCGTCACGTCCAGCGCGCCGGTGGGGACTTCGTGGCCCTCGATCTCGGCGAGCCGGCGCGCGAGCCGCTGCGCGAGCGGAACGCCGCGGGTGGGGATGCCCAGCAGGACGAGGTCGCTGGCGCCCTTGTTGCGCTCGAGCACCTCATGGGCGATGCGGGTCAGGGCCCGCCGGATCTCGCCGGCGTCGAGGACGGCTCGGCCGCCCGCCGGCAGATGCGCAGACGTCATGCCTGCGACCTCCTTCCCCGCCTCACAGGACGGGTCTTAAAGGATGTCTGGGTGGAACCGGTCGTCCGCGACGCTATCAGGCGCGGCCCGCGGCCTCCGGCAGGGGCGGCGAGCGCGCAGCGTGTCATCGCCGGGCGTGCCCTTCGCCCGGCATCGGGCCGGGCGCGGCAGGGACATGCACACGGACCGCGCTCGGCCCGTGCCGGCGCGCTGACCGGGAAGGACGGCCCGAACTGGGGGTCGGCGACACCGCCGTACGGGTGAGGACAACGCGGGGCGAACCAGGACGTACCGGATGCCGTGATGAGATCGGTGGCAACGGATTCGGCGATCCTGCTTGACGAAATCAGTAACTCTCCGTGACCATCACCGCATGGCCTCCGACTACGCACGGGCGCTGGGCGCCCGACTCCGCGCGATCCGCACCCAGCAGGGCTTGTCCCTGCATGGGGTCGAGGAGAAGTCCGAGGGCCGCTGGAAGGCGGTCGTCGTCGGCTCCTACGAGCGCGGGGATCGCGCTGTCACCGTCCAGCGGCTCGCCGAGCTCGCGGACTTCTACGGCGTCCCGGTGCAGGCGCTGCTGCCCGACGCCGCCCCGACCGGCAGCAGCGAGCCCCCGCCGAAGCTCGTGCTCGACCTCGAGCGCCTGCAGTCGGTGCCGGCGGAGAAGGCCGGTCCCCTCGCCCGGTACGCCGCCACCATCCAGGGCCAGCGCGGGGACTACAACGGCAAGGTCCTCTCGATCCGCACCGACGACCTGCGGACCCTCGCCGTCATCTACGACGTGCCGCCTGCCGTGCTCGCCGAGCAGCTCATCGCCTGGGGTGTGCTGAACGCCGACGCCCGCCGCGCCGTCGCCGCGGAGGACTGACACCGGCGGGCTGCCAGCCCTCCGCCACGATCAAGGAAAAGTTGGGGATCATGGCAAACCGGATCCCCAACTTTCCTTGATCGTCGCTTCGGGAGCTCGGGGCGCTAGCGCGTCACCGTGGGCTTGACCGCGAGGAGCCGCGCCAGGAGGCCGTTGACGAAGGCCGGCGACTCGTCCGTGGACAGCGAGTGCGCGAGCTCGACGGCCTCGTCGATCGCGACCGCGTCGGGCACCTCGTCGTTCCACAACAGTTCCCAGGTCGACAGCCGCAGCAGCGCGCGGTCGACGCCGGGCATGCGGTCGACGGCCCAGCCCTGCGCGTAGGTGGCCAGGAGTTCGTCGATCCGCTCCAGGTGAGCGGCCACGCCCTCGACGATCTCCACCGTGTACTCCGGCACCGGCGGGTCTGCCCGCCGGACGCGCTCGGCCAGCACGCCGGCGACGTCCAGACCTCGCTGGTCGGCCTCGAACAGGATGTCGAGCGCCCGCTTGCGGGCCTTGGTGCGTGCTCCCACGAAAGTCAGCTCACGCGGCCGAGGTAGTCGCCCGTCGCGGGTGTCGACCTTCACCTTGGTCCCGGTCTCGAGGAACAGCGGCACCTGGATCTCGTAGCCGGTCTCGACGGTGGCGGGCTTGGTGCCGCCCGTGGACCGGTCGCCCTGCAGGCCCGGTTCGGTGTAGCTGATCTCCAGGACGACGGAGGTGGGGAGCTCCACGTACAACGGGGTTCCCTCGTGCACCGCGACGATGGCGTCCTGGTTCTCCAGCAGGAAGTTCGCCGTGTCCCCCACGGTGTCGGCCCCGATGTGGATCTGGTCGTACGTGTTCGAGTCCATGAACACGAAGTCGGTGCCGTCCTTGTACAGGAATTGCATGTCGCGCTTGTCGACGGTCGCCGTGTCGACCTTGGTGCCCGCGTTGAAGGTGCGGTCGACGACCTTGCCCGAGAGGACGTTCTTCAGCTTGGTGCGCACGAAGGCGCCGCCCTTGCCCGGCTTGACGTGCTGGAACTCCACGACGGCCCACAGCTGCCCGTCGATGTTGAGCACCAGGCCGTTCTTCAGGTCGTTCGTCGTCGCCACGGATCTGCCTTCACTTCGTCGGTCGCCGCCCGGGCACGCGTGTGCCCCGGGGGTCTGGTCGGGGATCGCCCGCAATGCTACGCCCGCCGCCGCGGGGGTCGTCCTCGCCGGTAGCGTGCCCGCCGTGACCGAGGACCCGGACGGCGCCTGGCTGCGGCGGGTGCGCGCCCTGCAGGCGATCGCCCAGGAGGGCCTGACCTACACGCGCGACCCGTTCGACGCCGTCCGGTTCACCCGGCTCAAGGAACTCACGGCCGAGATCGCCGACGCCCTCTCCGAGGGCGAGCCCGCTCCCCTGCGGCTGGCCGTGGAGCAGGCGGACGGCTACCTCACGCCGAAGCTCGACGTGCGGGCGGCGGTGTTCGACGAGGCCGGGCGCGTCCTGCTGGTGCAGGAGCACTCGGACGGGCGCTGGTCGCTGCCCGGCGGGTGGGCCGACGTCGGCGAGGGCCTGGCGGCCGGCGCGGTGCGCGAGGTGCGGGAGGAGACGGGCTACGTCGTGGAGTACGAGCGGCTGCTGCGGCGTCTACGACCGCGAGCGCTGGGGCCATCCACCGATCAGCTGGTACACCCTCAAGGCAGTCGTGGCGTGCCGGCTCCAGGGCGGCGAACTCACGACCAGCATGGAGACGGACGCCGTCGGGTGGTTCGCCCGCGACGAGGTGCCCGACCTCTCGACGGGGCGCATCTCACCCCGCCTGATCGAGCGGGTGTTCGAGCACCACGACGACCCTGCGCTGCCGCCGGACGTCGACTGATCAGGCGAACAGCGGCGCCAGGGGCAGCCGGAAGCCCGGCAGGACGTCCTCGCCGTCCAGGGCGCCGTCCTCACGCAGGACGGTGACCAGCCCGCCCGGGCGATGAACGGCGGCGAGCCGCGCCTGCGGGTCGACGACCCAGACCAGGCGGACGCCGGCGTCGAGCCGCATCGCGGCCTTCTCCGCGACCTCGCTGGCCCGGTCCCCTGGCGAGACAACTTCGACCACGAGGTCGGGCGCCAACTCGGCGAACCCCCTCGCCTTGCCGGGAACGCGGTCGGCCGCGACGAAGGCGACGTCCGGCGCCCGAACGGTATCCGGGGCGCGACGGAGGACGAAACCGGTCTCCGCGGCATAGACCCTTCCCAAGCCCTGCCGTTCGACGTGATCGGAGGAACTCGGCCCAGCACGTGCCGGACCGCAGCCGAGATCACTAAATGACACTGTTATTGACAGTGTCATTTTCTGGTGTTCTCATGGTGGTCATGGACGAGACCGCCGAGTGGACCCTGGACGAGCTGGTGCGCAGGGTCGCCGTCGTGCTCTCCGGTGATCGCGGCCCGGCCGGTTACCACGGAGCCCCGAACGGTCGCGTACGCGACCTGCCGGACCAGCGCGCCGTCCGCTGGTACGCCAGCATCGGTCTCGTCGACCGGCCCGCCGGCGGCCGCGGACGTGGCGCCCGCTACGGTCCGCGGCAGCTACGCCAGCTTGTCGCCGTCAAGCTGATGCAGGCGCAGGGACTGTCACTGGCGGAGATCCAGCGCCGGCTCCTCGGCATCGGCGACGACGACCTAGCGCGGCTGGCTCCGCTGTCGCCGGAAGCGCTGGCCCCGACGGGCGCCGACGGTGCTCACCCGGGCGATCGCCTGCGGCACCGGCAGCCGTCACGTGGGGACCGCTTCTGGGCGTCCGCCCCCGCCGCACCGGCACCGGCACCGTCATCGGGCCGTGAGGGCGAGGCGGAGGCTTCGTCCCTGCAGGCGCTGGGCGCGCTGCGACTGGCGCCAGGGGTCCTGCTCGTCCTGACGGTTGCGCCCCGCGCCGAGGACCTCCCGGCCCTGGCCGAGGCCGCTCGGCCGCTGCTGGTGGCGCTCGCCGAGCGCGGGCTCGTCCCTGACGTCCCCGCCAGCGATCCGTTCGGTTCCGACACCCGCTACCCCGCAGGAGGAGCGCAGCCATGACCAACCGTCCCCTGGCCGGTCTCGACGACGCGGAGGCCGCCGCCTGCTCGCGGCCGGATCCGGACGCCGGGATCGGCGCCCTGCGAACGACGACCGGCAACCTGCCGCTGGAGCAACTCGTCGTGCGCGCGAGGATCGTCGGCCTCAACAGCCGGGTCGTGCTCACACAGACCTTCCGCAGCCCTCACGACTCGCCGGTGGAGGCGACCTACGTCTTCCCACTGCCGGACCGCGCCGCCGTCACGGAGCTGCGCATGACCGCCGACGACCGGATCGTCTCGGCCCGCCTGCGCGAGCGCGGCGAGGCCCGCGCGGAGTACGACCAGGCGATCGCCTCGGGCCGGCGCGCCTCGATCGCCGAGGAGGAGCGGCCCGACGTCTTCACCCTGAGGGTGGGGAACATCCTTCCCGGCGAGGTGGTCCAGGTCGAGCTGACCACCGTCGGCGTCCTGCCCGTCGCCGACGGCGTCGCCACGTTCCGCTTCCCGCTGGTCGTGGCTCCTCGCTACATCCCCGGCCGCGCTCTCGAGCACGACATGGAGCAGAGCGCCGGAGCGGGCTGGCACCCGGACACGGACGCGGTGCCGGACGCTTCGCGCATCTCCCCGCCCGTGCTGCTGCCCGGCTTCCCGAACCCGGTAGGGCTCGACGCCGAGATCGCGATCGATCCGGCGGGCCTGGAGATGGGCGAGCCGCGCTCCAGCCTCCACGCGGTGCGGACCGAGGCCGGTGTCGTCCGGATCGACCCCGGTGCCCGGCCGGATCGCGACATCGTGCTGCGCATTCCGCTCGGCGACTGCGCCCGGACGACAGCGGCGCTGACGCTGGTGCCGGACGATGACGGCACCGAGGGCACCTTCCAGCTGACGGTCCTCCCGCCCGACCTCGGCCTCCCGGGTCGTCCCCGTGACGTCGTCCTGGTGTTGGACCGTTCCGGGAGCATGAGCGGCTGGAAGATGGTCGCGGCGCGCCGGGCGGCGGCCCGCATCGTCGACACCCTGACCGAACACGACCGATTCGCGGTGCTCGCGTTCGACCACAGCGTCGAGACCCCCGCCACGCTCCCGGCGGGCCTGGTTCCCGGCTCGGACCGCAACCGGTTCCGCTCGGTCGAGTTCCTCGCCGCGCTGTCGGCGCGTGGCCGCACGGAGCTGTCAGAGCCGCTGGGCCGGGCCCTGGCCTTGCTCGGGGCGGATGATCCGGGCCGGGACCGCGTCCTCGTGCTCGTCACGGACGGCCAGGTGGGCAACGAGGACCAGCTGCTACGAGCCCACGGCCCGGCCCTCGGTCGGGCCGCGGTGCGCGTGCACACGGTCGGCATCGACCAGGCGGTGAACGCGGGCTTCCTGGGCCAGCTGGCCGGCATCGGGGGCGGCCGGTGCGAGCTCGTGGAGAGCGAGGACAGGCTGGACGAGGCCATGGCGCAGATCCACCGCCGGATCGGCGCGCCACTGGTCACCGACGCCAGGCTGGAGCTGCAAGGGATCGACCCGGTGCCCGGGTCGCTCACGCCCGCGCGTTTGCCCGACGTCTTCGCCGGCGTGCCGTACCTGGTGCGCGGCCGCTACCGGGCCGGAGGGGGCCAAGACATGCTGGCCCGCCGTGTCGTGGCCGTCCTGGGGGGCAACGCCCCCGACGGGACGCCCTTCGCCACCAGCGCCGACGCTGTGACCCGCGCCGAACCCGCGGTTCGCGCCGCGTGGGCGCGGGGCCGGCTGCGCGACCTCGAGGACGCGTTCGTGACCGCCGCCGGCGCGCATCACTCCGTCGGGGTTCGGACGGATCGCGAAGAGCTCGAGCGCGAGATCGTCGCGACCTCGCTGCGGTTCGGGGTGCTCTGCCGGTTCACCGCGTTCGTCGCCGTCGACGAGCGCGTGGTGACCGATGGCTCCGCCCCGCGCAGCATCGTGCAACCCGTGTCTCTGCCGAACGGGTGGGATGGATGGCATCCGCTCGTGGTCGGGGTCCGGGCGGCGGCGTCGGCACCCGCGCAGGCGGGGATCCTCAGGGCGACCCGCGCGTCGATGTCCTTCGAGCCGATGTCCTCCGAGGAGGAGGCACCCGCCGGCTTCCCGACCCCCATGCCACGCTCGCGCCGCCGGCCGCCCGAGGCACCCCCTTCGCCTGCCGCAGGCCGGCCCGGCGACGCCTTGCTCCACCAGCTCCTGCGGACTGAGGCACGGCGGTTGCGGGCGCTGACGGCCGAGCCCGGGTACCGGCGACGCGAGGCGTTGCTGGACCTGGGGTCACGGCTGGCGGGGCTGCACGGCCGGGACACCGACCCGCGCTGGCGCGAGCTGCTCGACCTGCTGCGGCCGGAGCGCGTCGCCGCGGAGCCGGTCGACGAACTGACCCGCCGGGTGCTGGAGCTCCTCGAGGCGCTCACGGGGTCCGGAGCATGATCGCCGCAACGGCCCGTACCCACCGCCGGTGCCAGATGGGGACGAGCACGGGGGAGAAATCAGTAGTCGAAGAGGTCGGGCGGTTTGGGCACCCACAGCCAGCAGGGCTGCGTCGAGCCGCGTCGGACGCCGCGGCAGGCAGGCATCACGGGCGGGTAGGCGTAATCGCCGTTCTCGTCGAGCACGAGATCCCTCGGGCGCCACACGTTCAGGAAGATCTCGCAGTCGCAGAACGCCCCCAGGGCGCCGAGCCGCCGCTCCAGCCGGGTCGCGCGTGGCGCATGCGCATCCCGCCACCGCCGGGCCCACGTGAGGCGGTCGGGCGGGCACCCGAACTCGAGCATCCGGTAGACGTAGCAGAACAGGCACTCCCCCTCGAGCGCGTCGGTCAGCTCCGCCAGGACGTCCCGGAGCGCCCATTCGGCGCGGGTCGCATCGTCGGCTGCGGTCATCGGTTCCCCCCGTGACGGTTGATCGGACGCCCCTGGTCTACCGGCCACCTCCGACAAACCGGGCGGCTGCGCGCGTCCTCCGCGGAACCCGGATCGGTGGTTGCCACCGGCCTCGCCGCCCCGGTTGGCTGCCCGCATGAGCCTTCGCACCTCCCCCTGGCCGGCGGGCGTGCCCTGCTGGGCCGACCTCACGGTTACCGACGTGCCGGCCGCGGCCCCCTTCTACTCGGCGGTGCTCGGCTGGTCGTTCTCAGAGCCTGACCAGGAGTTCGGCGGGTACGTGATCGGTTCCGTCAAGGGCGCCGCGGCGGCCGGTATCGGCCTTCAGCAGCAGGCGGGCGCTCCCGCCGCCTGGACCTTGTACTTCGCCAGCGACGACGCCGACGGCACGGCACGCGCCGTGAAGGAGGCCGGCGCCGAGATCCTCCTCGAACCCGACGATGTCGGTCCCCTCGGCCGCATGTTCATCGGCGCCGACCCCTCCCGCGCCGTCTTCGGCGTGTGGCAGGGGCGCGGCCACATCGGTGCCGGCGTCGCGAACGAGCCCGGCGGCCTGTGCTGGGAGGATCTGCGCTCGGCCGACCCAGACGCCGCCCGTGCGTTCTACTCCACCCTCTTCGGCTACACCTACGAGGGGCTGGAGGCGGCCGGACCCGACTACACCTTGTTCTTCAGCCTGCCCGGCGAGGGGCCGCTGGGTGGCATGGGCGGGCTGACGCGGGCTCCGGCCGGGACATCCTCCCACTTGGGTCGTCTACTTCGGGGTCGACGACGTCCCTGCCGCCGTGCAGCGCGCCGAGGAAGCCGGCGGCACGGTTCTGACCGCGCCCTTCGAGACGCCCTACGGGCCCATGGCCGCCCTGACCGACCCCGCGGGGGCGGTGTTCTGGATCTCAGACCCCGGCGCGACCGAGCAGCCCGACCGTAGCGGCTGATCCCGTCAGCCGCGGCGGGCGCGGGCGCGCCGCTTGCCCTCGTGCATGGCCGCGACGCGCGGCACCGGGATCCGGTGTCCCTCCTCGACCAGCACCGGAGGCAAAGCCTGTGGCGCCGGGAGCAGGTCCCGCCAGGAGTCGGACGCCGACAGCAGCGCGGGCGCGGTGAGGACCGTGAAGTCCGACGGCGACACCTCCCCGAGCCGGTCCCACGGCACCGGGAACGACACCGGCACGCCGGGTCGGGCCCGCGGGCTGTAGGCGCACGCCAGGCTGGCGCCCCCGGCCCGGGTCGGATCGACGTAGACCTTGCCCTGCCGGTCCTCCCGGATGAACGCTGTCGTCGCCACCGAGGGGTCGAGGGCCTCGGCGCGGGCGGCGAGGGCGCGGGTCGCGGCCATCGAGTCCTCGATGCTCACACCGGGGGCCAGCGGCACCAGGACGTGCACCCCCTTCGACCCGCTCGTCTTGGCCGCGCCCTCGAGCCCGGCGTCGGCCAGCGCCCGGTGCACGAGGAACGCCGCGCTGACGACGTCCGCGAAGCCCGCGCCCTCAGGCGGGTCGAGGTCGAGCACGAGGTGGGTGACCACGGGTGGCCCGTCGCCCGTGAACTCCAGCACGGTCGGGTGGAACTCGACCGCCCGCTGCCCCGCGAACCACAGCAGGGCGCGCCGGCCATGGCAGAGCGGGTACCGGACGTCACGGTGTGACGCCTGCGCCCAGACGGTCACCGTGGGGATCCAGTCCGGCGCGTAGGCCGGCAGGTTCTTCTGCATGAACGGCTGCTGACCCGGGCGTACCCGCAGCACCGTCAACGGACGGTCGCGCAGCTCGGGCAGGATCATCGGCGCGACGGCGTCGAGGTAGTCGACGAGGTCGCGCTTGGTCACCCCTGCCCCGTCGAACAGCTCGCCGTCGAGGTGCTTCAGCTCGACGCCGTCCCGAACCTCGCCCTGCTCCCGCGCCACCGGCCCAGTGTGCCGTGCCGTGCGGCACGCGCCGCACCATCGCGCGCCAAGAGCCCACTGCCTGCTGAACGGGCTTGCCCGCGGATGCCTCGCTGTCGCGCCGGGCCGCCCCCGGTACCGGGATCGCGGCGGTGGAGAGACGATCAGGGGATGCTGCACGTCACGCGGCGCCGCCTGCCGGCCCGCGTCACGAACCTCAGCCTGCTCGTGGCGCTCACGCTTGCCTTCGCGACCGGTGTCGGCGCCGTGGCCACGGGCAGTGCGCGTGGCCGGTGGATCGTCCTCGCGCACGGGGCGGTGGCGGCGCTCGTCGTCCTGCTGGCGCCGGCGAAGGGCCGGATCGTCCGAGCGGGTCTGCGGCGGCACCGGCTGAGCCGGTACGTCTCGGTCACGCTGGGGGTGCTCACCGTGGGCGTGGTCGTCGCCGGCGTCGCCCACAGCACCGGGCTCCTGCGCTCCGTGGAGGGCCTGCCGGTGCTCTGGTTCCACGTCGCGCTGGCGTTGGCGCTGGCTCCGTTCGCGCTCTGGCACGCCGTCGCCCGGCGGGTCCGGCCGCGGCGCGCCGACCTCACCCGGCGGACCGCGCTGCGCCTCGGCTGGCTGGTGGCAGCCGCCGCGGCTCTGGACGCGGCGGTGACCCTGGGCACGGACGCCGTCAGCCTGCCGGGGGCGCGGCGCCGCTTCACCGGGTCCTACCAGACGGACTCCCTGCCCGCGACCATCTGGCTGCGGGACTCGGTGCCCGCCGTCGACGAGCGCACCTGGCGACTGCAGGTCGTCGACGCCGACGGCCGGTACGAGCTCGCCCTGGCGGAGCTCGCCGAGCTCGCCGGCGGGGGCGTGCGGCGACGCGCCGTCCTCGACTGCACGTCCGGCTGGTACTCGGACCAGGAATGGCACGGGGTCCCGGTGCCGGCGCTGATCCGGTCCCCCGGGCAGGCACGCAGCCTGCTCGTGCACTCGGTGACGGGGTACTGGGTCCGGTTCCCCATAGCGGACGTCGACAACCTGCTGCTGGCCACCGCCGCCGGCGGCGAGCCCCTGGCCGTCGGCAACGGCTATCCCCTGCGACTCGTCGCGCCCGGCCGCCGGGGCTATTGGTGGGTCAAATGGGTGGACCGGATCGAGCTGTCGACGGACCCCCCGTGGTGGCAGCCGCCCTTCCCCGTCACATGACGGGCGCGAGCTCGGTGTAGGCGGCGACGAGCAGCGAAGGGTCCGGGCCCTCGAGCCGGGCCGGTCGCGCGAGCTCGTCCAGCACGACGAAGCGCAGCAGATCGCCCCGGCTCTTCTTGTCCCGCCGCATCGCCTCGAGCAGCTGCGGCCAGCGGTCCTGCCGGTAGGTGATGGGCAGGCCGAGCGTCGTCAGCACGGCGCGCAGCCGGTCGACGACGGGCTCCGGGGTGCGGCCGGCCAGGCGGCCCAGCTCCGCGGCGTACACCATGCCGACCGCGACCGCCGCCCCGTGGCGCCACTGGTACCGCTCGACCAGCTCGACGGCGTGCCCCAGGGTGTGGCCGAAGTTGAGCACCTCGCGCAGGAAGGACTCGCGCAGGTCACGGGTCACGACGTCCGCCTTCACCCGGACGGCGCGCTCGACGAGCTCGCGCACCTGGGGAGTGCCCGCGGTCCGGGCGGCTGCCGGGTCTGCCTCGACGAGGTCGAGGATCGCCGGGTCGGCGATGAACCCGCACTTCACCACCTCGGCCAGACCGGCGACCAGGTCGTTCTGGGGCAGCGTCTCGAGCGCGGCCAGGTCGCAGAGGACGCCCGCCGGCGGGTGGAAGGCGCCGACCAGGTTCTTGCCCTCTGCCGTGTTGATCCCGGTCTTGCCCCCGACGGCCGCGTCCACCATGGCCAGCAGCGTGGTGGGGACCTGCACCACCCGGACGCCGCGCAGCCACGTCGCGGCCACGAACCCGGCGAGGTCCGTGACCGCGCCGCCCCCGACCCCCACGATCGCGTCGGACCGGGTGAAGCCGGCCTGCCCCAGGACTTGCCAGCAGAAGGCCAGGACGGCGGCGCTCTTCGCCTCCTCCGCGTCGGGAACCTCGGCGGCGACCGCCTCGAAGCCCTGGCCGGCGAGGTCCTCGCGGACCGCCTCGCCCGTTGCGCGCAGCGCCCGCGGGTGGACGACGAGCACCTTGCGCGCGCCCTCGAGCAACGGCGCGAGCTCCCCGAGCAGGCCGGCGCCGACGACCACGTCGTACCCGCCGTCGCCCGGCCGGTCCCCGGCGTTACCCGGCCCGACCCGGACCCGCGTCGCCGTGCCGGCGCTCATCGGGGCACCTCGCGCAGCGCGCCCGCGACCCGGACGGCCGCCTCGTCCGGCTCCAGCCCGTCCGTCAGGACCGTCACGGTGGCCAGCCGCTCGTAGACGGGCCGGCGGCGCTCCATCAGCCGCAGCCACTGCGCCCGGGGGTTCCCCAGCCCCATCGGCCGGGGACCCGAGAACCCGAGCCGGCGGGCGGCCTCGGAGACGGACACGTCGAGGAACGCCACCGTGTGGCCCGACAGCGCCTGCTCCGTGAGCGGGTCGACGACGGCCCCGCTGCCGAGCACCAGCACACCGTCGTGCTCGGTGAGCGCGTTACTGACGGCCAGGCGCTCGAGGTCGCGGAAGGCACCCTCGCCGTCCTCGACGAAGATGTCCGCGACGGGCTTGCCCGCGGCAGCCGAGACGTCGCCGTCGGTGTCCCGGACGGTGACTCCGAGGCGGCGGCCGAGCTCCCGGCCGACCTCGGACGTGAGCGCGCCCGGCGGGCCGACGAGCACGACCAGGGGCGCCCTCAGCGGCGTCACCGGGTGTCGCCGGGGCCGGCGCCCGCGGCGCGCAGCAGCTCGGGCAGGGCGTCCAGGTACCCGCGGAGGTTCCGCGCCGTCTCGGCCACGCTGTCGCCGCCGAACTTCTCCAGAACGGCGTCCGCCAGCACGAGCGCGACCATCGCCTCGGCCACCACCCCGGCCGCCGGCACCGCACATACGTCGGAGCGCTGGTTGATCGCGACGGCCGGCTGCCCGGTGGCGACGTCAACGGTGTCCAGGGCGCGCGGAACGGTCGAGATCGGCTTCATCGCCGCCCGCACCCGCAGGACCTCCCCCGTGCTCATGCCGCCCTCGGTGCCGCCTGCGCGCCCGGTCCGGCGGCGCAGTGTCCCGTCCGCCCCGCGTTCGATCTCGTCGTGGGCGGCGGAGCCGCGCCTCGCCGCAGTCCGGAAGCCGTCACCGACCTCCACGCCCTTGATCGCCTGAATGCCCATGAGGGCCCCGGCGAGCCGGGCGTCGAGGCGGCGATCCCAATGGACGTGGCTCCCGAGCCCCGGCGGCAGGCCGTAGGCCACGACCTCCACGACCCCGCCCAGGGTGTCGCCGTCCCGGCGGCAGGCGTCGATCTCCGCCACCATCCGGGCGCTCGTCGCGGCGTCGTGGCACCGGACGGGGTCGCCGTCCAGGGCGCCGACGTCAGCGGGCAGGGGCAGCGGCGCGCCCTCCGGTACGGCCACCGGGCCGACGGCGACCGTGTGGCTCACCAGAGCGATGCCCGCGGCCTGGTCGAGGAACGCGGCGGCCACGGCCCCCAGCGCCACCCGGGCCGCCGTCTCGCGTGCGGAGGCGCGTTCCAGCACGGGCCGCGCGTCGTCGAACCCGTACTTCTGCATGCCGACGAGATCCGCGTGGCCCGGCCGCGGCCGGGTCAGCGCGGCGGCGCGCGCCTGCTCCGCCAACACGTCCGCCGGCACGGGATCGGCGGCCATCACCGTCTCCCACTTCGGCCACTCGGTGTTCGCCACCTGCACCGCGACCGGCCCGCCCTGGGTGCGGCCGTGACGGACGCCGCCGGGAAAGGTGACGTCGTCACGCTCGAACGTCATCCGCGCGCCCCGGCCGTGGCCGAGGCGGCGACGGGCGAGCGCCGCACGGACGTCGTCCGTGGTCACGGCCACATTCGCCGGCAGACCCTCGAGGACGCCGACCAGAGCGGGCCCGTGGGACTCCCCCGCGGTCAGCCAGCGAAGCATGCGCCAGATCCTGCCACGCCTGCCTCGGCAGCCAGCTCCGGGGCGCATCTGTCACGCCCCGGAGGCATGCCGCTAAGGGAGCCGGACGACCTGTCCAGGGCAGAGCGTGAACGTGTACGACTTCGGCTGGTACTCCAGGACGGCGCAGCGGGGCGTCCCCGAGCGGATCGACGTGAAGGTCAGCTGGGGCCCGAACGTCGTGCCGACCGGGTAGCTGTAGGTGCGGGCGTTCACCCGGAACGAGGCCCGCTGGCCGTTCCAGGCGTAGAACCCGACGTAGACCGCGCTGCCCGGCGCGGTCACCGTCACCGTGGGGGTCACGGTCGGCGGCGCGGTGCGGGTCACGGTGGCAGTGACGACGGGGACGGTCGTCGGGACGCCGGGAGCGCCCGCCCGGGGCGATGCCGGCGGAGCGATCCTCGGCGCGGTCGTGGGCGCGGCGTCCGGGGAGGTGCCGGGAGTGGCGGCGGTGCCGGACACCGCGCCGGCGCGGGACGCCTGCGTCGTCGGGTCCACCGGGGCGGAGTCGCCGCCGAACGGGTCGCGGCCGGGAACCATGCCGCCGGGGTCGTCTGCGGTGCTGTCGGCAGTCGGGGACGGCGACGGCGTGGGACTGGCGGCTGCGGACGCCTGGGGACGCAGCAGCACGGACGAGGGCTCGGCGGGCGCCGGGCCCGGCGCGCGGACGAGCATCCAGCCCAGGCCGGCCAACGCCACTGTGCCGCCCGAGACGAGCGCCAGCACCGCCGGGCGACGGAACCCCCGGGCCGCCGGCCGAGGGGCGGCCGGCGCGGGCGTGGCCACGGGGACGGCGCCACGCCGGGTCTGCGGGGGCGCTTCGGAGCGCTGCCTCGGCAGCACCTGCCGGCTCACCGGCTCGGAGAGGGGGTGGGGCCGGGCGATTCGGCGGGAGCCTGGCTGCCGCCCGTCGTCGCAGCGGCACCGGTCGCCCCGGCGCCGGTCGCGGGGGCGCCGGTCGCGGGGGCGCCGGTCGCCCCGGCCACCGCAGCTGCGATGCCGGGAACGGCGAACACCCGCCCGCGGATGGCGAGGGCGACCCCGGTGTTGTCCACCGTGACCTGCAGACCGGTGACCAGGAACGCGCGGTCGCCGGTCTGCAGCCCCTTGAGGAACGTCACCGTCTTGAAGTACGGGCCGTGCACGGTGATCGTCATGGGGACCGCGATGACCTCGAGGGAGCCGCTGACCCCGGCGGACGTGGCCGGCGCGGTCACGCTGGTGCCCGCTGCGCCGGGCTTGGCGTCGAGGGACTCCCCGGGGGCCGGCGTGACCCCGTCGATCCGGACGCCGGCGGCGGCGGCCAGCGCGTCCAGCGAGCGCACGAAGTGCGGGACGTCGGCGGTCGGCGGCAGCTTCGTCGCCAGCGTCCCGAGCTCGGCCTGCGCCTGCGGCAGCGTGGCGAACTGCGCCTTGAGCTGGCTGGTGCGAATCTGCATCGCGTCGTTCGACTGACGGGTGGAGGCCGCCTGCTCCGTCAGGTCCGCGGCCTCGGCGCGCTTCGGCCCGACGAGCGCGATCCAGGTGAGCGCGAGCAGCGCGGCGCAGAGGGCGGCGGCGCCGGCCGCCCAGCGCGAGGTGAGGCTCTTCAACACGTCAGTTGGCCTTCCGGTCGTAGCGGTGCGTGAGCGCCTTGGTCGTCACCTGCACGTCGGTGGTGAACTTCAGCGAACCGTCACCGTCGTCACGCGTGACCGACTCCAGGCTCGAGCCGTCGACCCCGTGGATGCGCGCAACGGCTTCCAGCCAGGCGGCCACGTCCGGCACCTGCTTGGCCGTGCCGGTGAAGGTCGCGGTGCCGAGGCCGGCCGGGACGAGCGGGTCGGTGGTGACCGAGGGCTTGTCCAGGGCCACTTGCAGGCCGTTGAGGGTGATGCCCTTGGGTGTGGTGACCGCGAGGTCGGACATGAACCCGTACCAGAGCACGTCCTGGCTCATGGCCCGCTCGCGCGCGGCGTCCGCCGCCTGGATGAGGTTCAGCACCTTGGGGACCGCGGCATACCGTGCCTGGTCGGCCCGCAGGGTCGCGGCCTGGGTCTGGGCGGCGTCGAGCTCGTTCTGCGCCGCCGAGGCCCCGGCCTGGGCCCACAGCGTCGCGCCGATGCAGATCAGCACGACAGCGGCGACAGCACCCCCGAGCACGCGCTTCAGCGAGCCGAGGCGGCGTGCCTGCAGGATCTCGGGCGGCAGCAGGTTGACCTTGGGGACGGGCGCCCAGTCGACCCGGGAGCTCGTCACGGTCTCGGTGCGGCCGGGACCGATCGGGGCCTCGGTGAAGGTGGTCATCGGATCGCTCCCAGGGCCAGGCCGACCGGCACCGCGGCCAGCGGGGTGACGAACTGCAGCTGGGCGTCGTCGAGACCGGTGTCCCCGATCCGCAGGCTGCCCATCGGGTCGCCGGCGGTGACGGAGATGCGGGTGGCTGCGGCGAGCCGGTCGAGGATGCCTTCGAGCCGGGAGCCGCCGCCGGTGACGACGAGCCGCTCGATCGGCGCGTTCGGATTGGAGGCCGCGTAGTAGTCGAGCGAGCCTCGAATCTCCGTGACGAAGTCCTGGGCGGTGCGGGAAACCGACCCGATCAGGTCCTCCAGCCCCTCCTCGGCACCGACCCGGCCGGCCTGCTGCTTGAGGACCTCGGCCTGGGCGAGCGGCACCCCGAGCTGCTCGGCCACGGCGTCGGTGACGTCCTGGCCACCGACGAGCAGGATGCGGACGAACCGAGGCACTCCCCCGCTGTGAACGACGATGTTGGTGACCCGGGCGCCGATGTCGATGAGGGCTTCGGTCTCGACCGCCGCCCCCGTCTGGCGCCCCAGCGACCGCAGGACCGCGAACGGGGTGAGGTCGACTCCCTGGACGGTCAGGCCGGCCAGCTCGCCGGCCCGGACGTTGGCGAGGATGGTCTCGCGGGCGGCGGCGACCAGGAGGCCCTTGAGGGTGCGGACGCCGCTCGAGTCGGTGAGCTCCTCGACCGGGAAGAAGTCGAGGACGGCCTGGTCGACCGGCATCGGCAGCAGGTCCTGCACCTGGAACGGCAGGCTCGCGGCGAGCTCGTTGCGGGCGAGCCATGGCAGCTCCAGCTGGCGCACGATCACCCGCTGGTTCGCGACCCCGAGCACGACCCGTTTGTGGGTCAGCTTCGTGGCCGACCACAGCTTGCGGATCGCCTTGGCGACGGCCTCGCTGTCGACGACCTGGCCGTCGTGGACGGCGTCCGGGGGCAGCACGAGCTGCCCGAAACGCTCGAGCGTGATCCCGCTGCGCCCGAAGGACAGTTCGACGGCGCGGACGACGGACGTCCCGATGTCGAGGCCGATGGCCGTGCGACGCGGCATGTTCCCGTGCTCCTCTCAGCGCGGACCGATGTGAAGGTCCGACATGCTGATCGGGTGCAGTGGGCTGCTACTTGAGCGGACGCGGCCGATCGAACCCCCGATCGAACCGCCTGGTCGAAGCCCTCAGCCGAAGTGGCCGACGTAGGCGTCGGCGAGCTGCTGGCCCCAGAACAGGCCGAGCCAGGCTCCGATGATCATCGGGGGCCCGTAGGGAAGCTCGGTCTTCAATCCGGCCCGGCGCGCCAGCAGCAGCCCCACGAACGCGATGCCTCCGACGAAAGTGGCCAGGTAGGCGCCCAGCACGAGCGTGCCCCAGCTGACCCAGGCCAGGTAGCCGCCGAGCAGCCCGGCGAGCCGCACGTCGCCGTACCCGAGCCGGCCGCGGCTGGCGGCGTACAGGAGGCGGTAGAGGCCCCAGTAGGCCAGGCCGCCCAGGAGCATCCGGACGGCGGCGTCCGGGCGCCCCATCAGGAGCGCGGCGCCGCCCAGGAGGACGCCGCCGACCCACCAGGCCGGAACGACCAGCCAGAACGGCAGGCGCAGGTGCTCGAGGTCGACGGCCACGAGGGCCACGCTGACCGCCGCCAGGAACTCGAACGCGGGCAGGGGCCAGAGCGAGCCGCCCCAGGCGGCGGGCACGAGGGGCCCGGACGTCGTCCCGGCGGCGGCGGCGTCTGCCGCGCCGGCCCCGAACGCGCCCGTCGACCAGGCCGCGACCACCGCGAAGGCCCCGGCGGTGACGAGCTCGACGAGTGGGTAGCGCGCGCTGATCGGCACGCCGCAGCAGCGCGCCTTCCCTCGGAGCAGCAGCCAGGACACGACGGGGACGTTGTCGCGGGCTGCGATGAGCACCCCGCATCGCGGGCATCTGCTGCGCGGGCGCACCACGGACTCGCCCGCGGGCACGCGGGCGATCACGACGTTGAGGAAGCTGCCCACGAGCAGGCCGAGGACGGCGCAGACGGCGACGAGCACTGACGGCACGGTAGCCGCTCCAAGGTTCGATCGGTGGTTGTCGGGGGGTAAACGCCGCGACGCGGACGGCGCCCGGAGGCACCGCCCGCGTCGCGGGTGGAAGAGCTGGGATCAGAAGTCCGTGCCCGAGGTGCAGTCGCCCGACTGCAGGCCGTTGGCGGCCGAGTACTTCCACGTCTGGGTGCTACCGGCCCCGTTCGTCAGCGCGACGCACCAGGAGGTGGGGTTGGTGAAACCCGTCGTCGCGATCGCGATGGTCGTGCGGCTCCGGCGGCCGATGATGTTGGTGGCGCCGTTGAACGTGTACTGGCCGCTTGCGTTGACCGTGGGGGCCGTGGGGGTGGCGGTGTTGTCGACGTAGTAGGTCGCCACCTCCTTGCCGATGGTGGTGACGTCGGACTTCGTGGCCGTGTCCTCGGCCTTCTTCCGCTGGTTCAGGAAGACCGGGATGGCGATGGCGGCGAGGATGCCGATGATGATCATGACGACGAGGAGTTCGATCAGGGTGAAGCCCTTGTCGTTCTCCGTCTTCGCCGACTGGCGGATGCGAGCGAGCATCGTGGTGGCTCCTAGGTTCTGTGCTGTCGGGGCGAGCCGCCGCGACGCAGGGATTCGTGCGGCAGGCGATGACACTTACGGATATCGACTCCCGGTGGGCTTTCTTGAGCTTTTCGAGGCCTTACTTGATGAGGTCGAAGACGTTGAAGATGGGCATGTAGAGCGCGACGATCATGCCGCCGATGACCGTGCCCAGGACGGCGATCATCAGCGGCTCGATGAGGCTGGTGAGCGCTTCTGTGGTGGCCTCGACCTCGGCGTCGTAGAAGTCCGAGACCTTCAGCAGCATTGTGTCGATGGCCCCGGTGTCCTCGCCGACGGAGAGCATCTGCACGACCATCGGGGGAAATACGGAATGGTGGGACAGCGGGCCGGCCAGCGATTCCCCTCGACGCACGCTCTCCTGCACGGCGACGGCGGCGTCACGCAGGACTACATTGCCGGCCGTGTCGCCGACGATCTCCAGGCTCTGCAGGATGGGGACGCCAGAGCTCATCATGGTGCCGAGATTGCGGCTGAACCGGCTGATCGCGACCTTCTGGAACAGCGCCCCGAACACCGGCATGCGCAGCTTCATGGGGTCCACGACGCGCCGGACCCGCTCCTGGTGACGCACCCTGCCCCACACCACGGACGCCGCGATCAGCGCCACGAGCAGGACGGGCGCGAACAGGCGCAGCCCGTCGGACAGGTTCACCAGGATCTGCGTGGGGACGGGCAGCTTGCCTCCGAGGTCCGAGAACATCTTGGCGAAGATCGGCACGATGAAGAGCAGCATGCCGATGACGGCCAGGACCGCCATGACGAACACCACGACCGGGTAGGTCATCGCGGACTTGATCTTCCCGCGCAGCTTGACCTCCGCCTCGAAGTTGGCGGCGATCTGCAGCAGGACCTTGTCGAGGAAGCCCCCGACCTCACCGGCGCGAACCATGTTGATCACGAGCGGCGGGAACACCTTCGGGTGCTTGCCGAAGGCGGAGGACAGGGACTGGCCCGCCTCGACGGCTGCCCGCACCTCGCCCAGGGTCTTGGCGAGGGCCTTGTTCTCGGTCTGCTCGGACAGGATCGACAACGCCCTGATGAGCGACAGGCCGCTGTTGATCATCGTCGCGAACTGGCGGCTCATCACCGCCAGGTCCTTGATCTTGACCCGGTTGCCCCCCGGCAGCGAGAGCTCGCGGCTCATGCCCTTGTTCGCCTCGCGCACGGTGATGGGTGCGAAGCCCATGGCCACGAGCTTCTGCACGAGCGCTGCCTCGCTGGGCGCCTCGAGCTTGCCGCCGACGAGCTTGCCCCGCCGGTCCCGGACGGAGTACTCGAACGTCTTCGTCGCCGTCGTCATGACGCCCTCCCTCAGGCCTTGCCGCAGAGCCGGTTGAAGTCCTCGACGTGGTGGCACTTCTCGAGGCCGTGCTCATAGGTGATCCGGCCCGAACGAACCAGCTCGGCCAGGTGCTGGTCGAGGGTGTGCATGCCGTGCTGCATGCCGGCCTGCATCGCGGAGTACACCTGGTGCGTCTTGCCCTCGCGGATGAGGTTGCGGATGGCGGGCGTGGTCACCATGACCTCGGTGGCGACGACGCGGCCACGGCCGTCCGCCGTCCGGCAAAGGGTCTGGCAGACGACCCCCTGCAGGGCGCCTGCGAGCTGGGCGCGGACCTGCTGCTGCTGGTGCGGGGGGAAGACGTCGATGACGCGGTCGATCGTCTGGGCGGCGTCCTGGGTGTGCAGGGTCGCGAAGACGAGGTGACCGGTCTCGGCGGCGGTGAGGGCCACCGAGATCGTCTCGAGGTCGCGCATCTCGCCGACCAGGATGATGTCGGGGTCCTGGCGCAGGACGTGCTTCAGGGCGCTGGAGAAGGAGTGGGTGTCCTCCCCCACCTCGCGCTGGTTGACCATGCACGACTTGTGCCGGTGGAGGAACTCGATCGGGTCCTCGACGGTCATGATGTGGTCGCGACGGGTCCGGTTCGCCAGGTCGATCAGCGCGGCGAGCGTGGTGGACTTGCCCGAGCCGGTCGGGCCGGTCACGAGCACCATGCCGCGGGGCAGGCCGGCGAAGGTCGAGACGCTCCCGGGGACGCCCAGGTCCTCGAGGTTCTTGATCTCGTACGGGATGCGGCGGAAGGCCGCGCCGACGTTCTCGCGCTGGCGGTACACGTTCACCCGGAAGCGGGCGGCGCCCGGGAGGGCGTACGCGAAGTCGAGCTCGAGCTCCGCCTCGAAGCGCTCGCGCTGTTTCTGCGTGAGGACGGTGTAGATGAGCCGCTGGATGAGGTCGGGCGGCAACGGCGGGCAGTCCCGCAGCGGGGTGAGGTCGCCGTGCACGCGGATCAGGGCCGGGGTGCCGGCGGTCAGGTGCAGGTCGGACGCGCCCGCCTCGAGCATGCCGTTGAGCAGCTCGGCGAGGGTGACCTCCCCGGCGTGACCGGTCGGCTCCGTCGAGGCGCGCATGTAGGCGCCCGGTGCGGCGGCGCCCTCGTGCAGGGCGACGCGGGGCTCCGGCACGGGCTGGGTGGGCGCGGGCTGGGCGTAGGCCGCGGGCTGGGCGTGCCCGGCGGGCTGGCCGTACGCCGCAGTGGGCTGGCCGTACGCCGCAGCAGCCTCGCCGTACGCCGCAGTGGCCTCGCCGTACGCGCCGGCCGCCTCGCCGGGCTCTGCGTGCCCCCCGGCGGCGTTGACGTACGGCCGCGCCCAGCTCTCGTGCTCGCCGCTTGTGCCCACGGTGCTCCTCCCAAGTCAGGCGCACGCGCGGGGGCCCGGCGTTGGATGCCGGGCATGCGTGCTCTTGATCTGGTCGGCAGCGGGCGGCAACGGCTTGAGGAGCCGGCCGGAGCATCACGGTGAGAGCCTGCGACCGTGAAGATCACGGTGAAGATCACGGTGAAGGCGACACGCCGAGATCCCCGGCGTGTCGCCTTCACCGTGATCTTCACCGAACCATTCACGGCCGTGTGAGCGGGGAACGGTGCGGGCCGGGGGACGGGGAACGGTCCGGGCCGGAGGCGCTGTCGGTCAGATGGTGACCTGCTGGCGTCGCGCGCCCGTCCCAGGTGGAGCTACTGGCCCGGGTGGAGCTACTGGCCCGGGTGGGCCTTCTGCCACTTGTCGTACTTCGCCTTGAGTTGGGCGAACTGTGCCGGGGTGACAGCGAACTCCGTCTTGCCGGTGCTCGGGTCAGTCGCGACGAAGTACATATACGGGCCGGCCGGCGGGTTGATCGCCGCCTTCAGGGCGTCCAGACCTGGCGACCCGATCGGCCCGGGCGGGAGCCCCTTGTGCGTGTAGGTGTTGTAGAGCGAGTTGACCGCGAGATCCGCGTTTGTCGTCTGGACCGTGTACTTCCCGGTCGCGTAGTGAATCGTCGTGTCCAGTTGGAGCGGCATGCCCTTGTTGAGTCGGTTGACGAGGACCTGAGCGATGTTGCCGAAGTCCTCGGGGTGCCTGCCCTCCGCCTGCACGAGGCTGGCAAGGGTCAGCACCCGATGCTGATCTCCGGCGGCCACGCCGAGCTCACCCAGGGATTTCTCGGTCTTCGCGACCATCTGGAGGAGCAGGTCCTCCGCGCTGGTGTGCGGCTCGACGTCGTAGGTCGCGGGGAACAGGTAGCCCTCGGCGTTCTTCACACCGGCGGGCAGGCCGAGCGCTGCGGTGTCCTTCGCGGCGGCGTCCAGGTCCGCCCTCGGGATGCCGGTGGCTTTCGCGAGGGACGCAAGGATGGTGGTGAGGCGCGACCCCTCGGGAATGGTGACCTTCTTCAGCTGCCGGGAGTTGGGGTCGAGCAGGATCTGCAGCGCGGCCTGGGCAGCCATCTGCTTCTTCAGGGGGTAGGTGCCCGGCTGGATGCCGGCGCTGTCCGGGGTGTTCCCGGCGGCGTCGAGATACGCCTTCGCGCTCTTGACGACCCCCGCGTCGACGAGGAGACCGGCGATCTTCGTTCCGGTCGCGCCCGGCGGGATGCGGACGTCGACCGGCGTCGTACCCGAACCCGTGTAGTCGTCCGGGGCGCCGAACGAGGACGTGATCGCGGACACCAGCGGCCGCAGGCCCAGCCATGCACCGGCGCCGGCGGCGCCGAGGGCTGCGACCAGGATCAGCGCGGTCACCCACGTCCGGCGCCGGCGACGCTTGCGTCGTTTCTCGGCGGCACGCTGCGAACGGCGGCGCGGACCCTGCGGGGAACCGTTCACGACATCGGAGAGCGACATGCCGGTCACCTACCGCCGCCCTCCTCTCCGCCGGACGGGGTCTCCGGCGATGTCCCCGGGACCACGAGGACCCCGGGTTCCCGCCCCGACGCCCGTTCGGCATCGAGTGCGGATTGCAGGATGACGACCGCCGCCACCTGGTCGACGACAGGACGATGCCTGCGCCCACGAACTCCAGCATCGCGCAGCGTGCGGTGGGCCGAGACCGTGCTGAGCCGTTCGTCGACGAGCCGCACAGGCACCGGCGTCACGCGACGCGCGATGGCCGTAGCGTACTGGCGCGCAGCGACGGCTGCGGCACCTTCCTCGCCCCGGAGCGTCCTGGGCAGGCCGACCACGACCTCGACGGCGTCCGTCTCCAGGACGATCCGGGCGATCCGGTCCAGGTCAGCTCCGCCGGCGGCGTCCCGGCGGAGGGTCTCCACGGGAGTCGCGACGAGCGCAGAGGGGTCGCTGCGGGCGACGCCGACGCGGACTGATCCCACGTCAACGCCGACCCGCGCGCCGGGTCGCACCGGCCGGTCCTGATGGTGGCCCGCTCAGCGGGCCGCCGTCACGCGCTCGCCCACGGTGTGCTCGATCTGCTGGAGGGCGTCACCGATGCGTTGCGGCTCGGTGCCGCCGCCCTGCGCCACGTCCGGCTTGCCACCGCCGCTGCCGCCGAGCACCGCCGCACCCGTCCGGACGAGATCTCCTGCGGTCAAGCCCCAGCGGCGCGCCTCCTCGTTCGTCGCGACGACGAGCTGCGGGCGGCCCTTGACGACGCCGCCGACCGCCACGACTGCGGGCTGCTCCCCGGGCATGCGGCCGCGGACGTCGAGCGCGAACGTCCGCAGATCGTCGGGCGCGGACTCGCCGGCGTCCCTGGTGACCACGTTGACGCCGAAGACGTCGTGAGGAGCCTGCGCCGCCTGTGCGGCCGCCTGCTGCACCTGCGCCGCCCGGAAGCGGTCGATCTCCTTCTGCGCGTCCCGCAGCTGGGCCATCAGGCCCGCGACCCGCTCCGGCAGCTCCTCGGGGCGCACCTTGAGGGCGTCCGTCAGCTGCGAGACGAGGACGTGCTCGCGCGCCGCGAAGGCGTACGCGTCGGTGCCGACCAGAGCCTCGACCCGGCGGACGCCGGACCCGATCGAGCCTTCGCCGAGCAGGGTGACGAGCCCGAGCTGCCCCGAGCGTGCGGCGTGCGTCCCGCCGCACAGCTCCCGCGCCCAGTCACCGACCGAGATGACCCGCACCCTGTCGCCGTACTTCTCGCCGAACAGGGCCATCGCACCCGCCGCGCGCGCCTGTTCCTGCGTCATGATCTCGGCGTGCACCTCGAGGTCCTCGACCAGCAGCGCGTTGACGCGCGCCTCGACGTCGCGCACGGCGCTCGGCGGCAGCGCGGACCCCGCGTGGAAGTCGAAGCGGAACCGCCCCGGCGCGTTCTCCGAGCCCGCCTGGGTCGCCGTGTCCCCCAGCGCCTCCCGGATCGCCTTGTGCACCATGTGGGTGGCAGTGTGCGACCGGCTGATCGCCTTGCGCCGCTCGACGTCGACGAGCGCCTGCGCGAGCGCGCCCGTGCGCAGCTCACCCGAAAGCACCCGGGCCCGGTGCGCGATGAGACCCGTGACCGGCGACTGCACGTCGTCGACGACGACGAGCGCGCCGTCCACCTCGATGCGGCCGGCGTCCGCGAGCTGCCCGCCGCCCTCGGCGTAGAACGGCGTCCGGTCGAGGACGACCTCGACCTGCTGCCCCTCCGTCGCGACGTCGACCGCCTTGCCGTCAAGCAGCAGCCCGGCGACCCGGCCCTCGGACACGACCTCGTCGTAGCCGGTGAAGACGACCGGCCCCGCGAGCGCGTCGGCGATGGCGCGGTACCCGCCGACGTCGGCGTGGCCGGTCTTCTTCGCCCGCGCGTCCTCCTTCGCCCGGCGCCGCTGCTCGGTCATGAGCCGGCGGAACTCGGCGTCGTCGACGGACACGCCCTGCTCCGCCGCCATCTCCAGGGTGAGGTCGATGGGGAACCCGTAGGTGTCGTGCAGCTGGAACGCGTCCGCGCCGCTGAGCGTCGTCCCCGAGCCCTTCGCCCGCTGGACGGCGGTGTCGAGGATCGTGGTCCCGGACGCGAGGGTGCGCCGGAACGCCTCCTCCTCCTGCTCGACGATCTGGGAGGTGCGGCCGAAGCCCGCCTCGATCTCCGGGTACGACAGCTGCATCCGGTCGGCGCTGACGCGCACGAGGTCGAGCAGCACCGGGTCGCCGACGCCGAGCAGCCGCAGGGAGCGAACCGCGCGGCGCAGCAGCCGGCGCAGCACGTACCCGCGGGTCTCGTTCGACGGCGTGACGCCGTCGGTGATGAGCATCAGCCCACTGCGCACGTGGTCGGCGATCACCCGCATCCGCACGTCGTCCTCGTGCGAGGCGCCGTAGCGCCGGCCCGAGAGCTCCTCGACCCGGCGGATGACGGGGAATACCTCGTCGATCTCGTAGAGGTTGTCGACGCCCTGCAGCAGCAGCGCCATCCGCTCCAGGCCCATGCCGGTGTCGATGTTCTTCGCCGGCAGCTCGCGCAGCAGCGGGTAGTCCTCCTTGGCCCCGCCCTCGCCGCGCTCGTACTGCATGAAGACGAGGTTCCAGAACTCGAGGTAGCGGTCCTCGTCGACCTCGGGGCCGCCCTCTCGGCCGTACTCGGGGCCGCGGTCGAGGAAGATCTCGCTGCACGGCCCCGCCGGGCCCGGCACGCCCATCGACCAGTAGTTGTCCTTCATCCCGCGCCGCACGATCCGGTCCATGGGGATGCCGGTGAGGCGCCGCCACAGTCCGATGGACTCGTCGTCGTCGTGGTAGACCGTCACCCAGATCCGGTCCTCGGGCAGGCCGTAGCCGCCGTCCGCCACGGACCGGGTCACGAGCTCCCAGGCGAGCTCGATGGCGCCCGCCTTGAAGTAGTCCCCGAACGAGAAGTTGCCGTTCATCTGGAAGAACGTGCCGTGCCGGGTGGTCTTGCCGACCTCGTCGATGTCGAGCGTGCGCACGCACTTCTGCACGCTCGTCGCGCGCTTGTACGGCGGTGTCTCCTGACCCAGGAAGTACGGCTTGAACGGCACCATGCCCGCGTTGACGAAGAGCAGGTTCGGGTCGTCGTAGAGCAGCGGGGCGCTCGGGACGACGGTGTGCCCCCGGCTCTCGAAGAAGCGCAGCCAGCGGCGGCGGATCTCGGCCGTGTCCATCGGGTACCTCCGGGGTGACTTCGTCGAAAGCGCTCCGTGCGGAGCCGGGTGCTCGGCAGCGAGCCGGTTACGACAGGCGCCGGCGCGGGCGTCAGAGGCGACGCGGGGTGCCGTTCTCCGGCGGGCTGCCAGCATCCATGGTGCCTGGCTCGACCCCGAGACCGACACGCAGTTCCTGCTCGCGCTCAGCCATGGCCACCCGGACCTCGTCAGCGAGGTCGCGAAGGGCATCGACCGCGCCCGTCAGGGACCGGCCGATCCCCTCCGGTGTGTAGGCCTGCGCCGCCCGGGAGACCCGGCGGACGACGACGATGCCGACGGTCGCGCCGAGTGCCATCCAGAAGACCCGCCGCACGCCCTCAGCCCCTGCGTCCGCGGCGCCGGCTCGCATCGCTCGAGAGCGCGTGTCGCACCGCGTAGGAGAAGGCGGCGACCTTGACGACGGGCGAGCCGAGCGTCGCGGCGAACAGCCGCGTCAGCGCCGCCACGTTCTCGGACGCCTCGGCGACGTTCCCGGTGATGGTGTCGACGCGGACGAGCTGCCCGTTGGTCGTCGTGACCGTCGTCGTCACCTCCTCCAGCAGGGGCAACGTGCTTCCGGTGATGTCGTGCACCGACACCCTGGTCTCGTCGAAGACCTTGCCCAGCTTGTAGAGCGGATAGCCCAGGAAGCCCACGAGCAGCACGAACGCCAGGGCGGCGATGAGCCCCGCCAGCTCGCCGATCGACATCGGTGGCACGTCCCTCCGCAGACCCGGTCCGACAGCGGGAGCGACCCTATCGCCCCGGACTCAGCGGCCGCGCAGCAGCGCCCGCAGGCGGGTCAGCCGCCCGCCCAGCTCACGCTCGAACCCCCGGTCGCTGGGGGTGTAGTAGGTGCGGTCGGCCAGGGCGTCGGGGGCGTACTGTTGTTCGACGACGCCCCGCGGGTCGTCGTGCGCGTACCGGTAGCCCTTCCCGTGGCCGTGCCGCGCCGCGCCGGGGTAGTGGGCGTCGCGCAGGTGCAGGGGCACCGGCCCGGCGAGCCCGCTGCGGACGTCGTCCAGTGCCGCGCTGATCGCGAGGTAGGAGGCGTTCGACTTCGGCGCCAGCGCGAGGTGGACCACGGCCTGGGCGAGCACGATCCTCGCCTCGGGCATGCCGATGAGCTGCACGGCCTGGGCGGCGGCGACGGCGATCGGCAGCGCGCTGGGATCGGCCTCGCCGATGTCCTCGCTGGCGGAGATGACGATCCGGCGGGCGACGAACCGCGGGTCCTCCCCCGCCTCGAACATCCGGGCCAGGTAGTGCAGCGCGGCGTCGACGTCGGATCCGCGGATCGACTTGATGAACGCGCTGGCCACGTCGTAGTGCTGGTCGCCGTCCTTGTCGTAGCGGACCGCCACCCGGTCGACCGCCCGCTCGGCGTCCTGCAGGGTCACTGGCACCGGGTCCTCGTCGCTCGCCTCGGCCTCGTGCCCGGAGCGGGCGAGCGCGACGCCCGCAGCGGCCTCGAGCGCCGTCAGCGCGGCCCGCGCGTCGCCGGCGGCCGTGCGCACGATGTGCTCGCGGGCGGGATCCGTCAGGGCGATGCGGCCGCCGAGCCCACGGGGGTCGGCGACCGCCCGGTCGACGAGCACGCCGACGGCCTCGGCGTCCAGGGGCCTGAGCGTCAGCACCAGCGACCGCGAGAGCAGCGGGGCGACGACGCTGAACGAGGGGTTCTCGGTGGTCGCCGCGACGAGCACCACCCAGCGGTTCTCGACGCCCGTGAGCAGGGAGTCCTGCTGGGACTTGCTGAAGCGGTGGATCTCGTCGAGGAACAGCACCGTGTCGCGGCGGTAGAGCGAGCGCGCGTCGCGGGCCTCGTCGAGCACGCGCCGCACGTCCCGGACGCCGGCACTGACGGCGTTCAGCTCGACGAACCGCCGCTCCCCCGCGCCCGACAGCACGTGGGCGATCGTGGTCTTCCCGGTCCCGGGCGGCCCCCACAGGACGACGGAGACGGCGCCCGCCGGCCCGCCCGCTCCCTCCGCGAGGCGGCGCAGCGGCGACCCCGGCGTGAGCAGGTGGTCCTGGCCCACGATCTCGCCGATGGTGGCCGGACGCATCCGCACCGCCAGCGGCGCGCCGCCCCCTCCGGGCCCACCGGCGACGGGGTCCTCGTCGTCGCCCTGGGCGGCGGAGAACAGATCGGTCACGCCTGGAAGGCTATCCGCGTGCTCCCCGCCCTCGGACGCCTGATCGCCCGGGCCCCGCTCCGCTTCGTGGCCGTCTGGGTCGTCCTTGTCGTGGCCGGTCTCGCCGCCGCGTCGGGGGCGTTCGGCGAAGGCCTCTTCGAGCGGCTCCAGCCCGGCGACGCGCCGCAGGTGAACAGCGAGGCCCGGTCGGGGCAGCAGCTGCTGGCGGCGTCCGCGCCGGGCGGCACGACGGCCCAGCTGCTGCTCGACCACGTCGACCCTGCTTCACCCGCCGTGCGAACGGAGGTCGAGCGTGTCACCCGGCAGCTCCAGGCGTTGCCGGACGTGCTCGCGGTGCGTTCCCCGTACACGCCGGGACCAGACGGGCGTCCGCCGGCGGATCCGGCCGCCTCCCCGCTGGTCTCGGCCGACGGGCACGCCGTGCTCGTCACCGCGCAGCTGCGCCGGGGCCTCTCCCGCGAGGCGGAGCGGGGGGCTGCCGCGGACGTCACCTCGCTGCTCGACGCGGCCGGCCACCGCGTGCCGGGTGCCGTTCCCCTCACGGGCAGCGTCCGGGGCCTCACCGACGAGATCACCGGCCAGGTCTCGCGGGACCTGCGGACCGGGGAGGAGGTCGCCCTCCCGGTCAGCCTGGTCATCATGATCGTCGTGTTCGGCGGGTTCCTCGCCGCAGGGTTGCCGCTCGTGGGGGCCCTCGCGTCGATCGCCGGGGCCCTCGCGGCGCTGCTGGCCTTCTCGTACGTGATCGACCTCGACAGCAGCGTCGTCAGCGTCGTGACGGTCCTCGGGCTCGGGCTCTGCATCGACTACGGCCTGCTGCTGACCAGCCGTTTCCGGGAGGAGCTGAGGATCCGGGCGGACGGCGCACTCGAGCGCACCCTCGCGACAGCGGGGCGCACCGTCCTGTTCAGCGGTCTCACCGTCGCCGTCAGTCTCGCCGGCCTGATGCTCTTCAGCGCCACCGTGCTGCGCGCCGTCGGCGCCGCGGGAGTCAGCGTCGTCGCCGTCGCCCTGCTCGTCGCCCTCACCCTGGTGCCCGCGCTGCTGACCCTGGCGGGCCCGCGGCTGGTTCGGCCCGGGATCACGCAGCGGCTGCCCGTGATCGGGCGGCTGGGACGGCGGCTGGGGGACGTCGCCCCCGAGCACGGCGCCTTCTCGCGGCTGGCGTCGACGATCCAGCGCCGGCCGGTCGTCCCGCTGGTGGCCGTGCTCGGCGCGCTCGCGGTCCTCGCCATCCCCGCTCTACAGCTGCGGCTGGTGAGCTCGGGCGTTGCCCTGCTGCCCCGGACCGCGCCGTCACGGCAGCTCTTCGACCGGGTCGCCGCGCGCTTCCCGGCGACGAACGCCCCGGCCGTGACCGTCGTCAGCCGGTGGTCCCCGGAGCGGCTCGCCAAGTGGGCCGCCGACAGCGCAGTCGCCTCGATCCCCGGAGTCACCGCCCTCGATCCCGTGCGCGTGCAGGAGAACGGCGGCGAGCGCGTGTCCGTGCTCGGCGTCCGGGTGGCCGGCGCCCGCACCGCCGGCGGCCTCACCGTCCCCGACCCGACGTCGGACCAGGCCCGAGCGGTGGTGCACGTCCTGCAGCAGCGGAAGCCGGCGGGCGAGCCCGTCTGGGTCACGGGGCAGGCGGCGTTCGTCGACGACTTCGTCGACGACGTGAAGGCTCGCGCGCCGCTCGCGGCCGGCGTGGTGGTCCTCGCCACGTTCGTGCTCCTGTTCCTGCTCACCGGGTCGGTGCTCGTGCCGGTCAAGGCCCTCGTGCTCGTCGTCGTGTCGCTCGGCGCCTCCCTCGGCGTCCTGGTCTGGGGGTTCCAGCAGGGCCATCTCGAAGGGGTGATGTCCTTCGACTCCACCGGAGGGGTCGAGACGCTGATCCCGGTGCTGATCGTGGCGCTCGGCTTCGGCCTGTCGATGGACTACGAGGTGTTCCTCCTCGCGCGCATCAAGGAGTTCCGGGACGCGGGGCTGCCGAACGACCAGGCTGTCGCGGCGGGCCTGCAGCGCTCGGGTCGGATCATCACGTCGGCGGCGCTGGTCATCGTGGTGGTCTTCCTCGGGTTCGCCGCCGGTGAGCTGCTCGTCATCAAGCAGACCGGGATCGGGCTGGCCGTGACGGTCGCCATCGATGCGACGCTCGTCCGGCTGGTCCTGGTGCCCGCCACCATGACCCTGCTCGGCGAGTGGAACTGGTGGGCGCCCGGCCCGCTGCGCCGCCTGCACGCGCGGCTGGGGCTGCGCGAGGCCTGAGCGGCGCGGCGCGCGGCCGGCTGAGAAGCTGGGAGCGTGCACGTGCGGGAACTCTCGGTGGCCGAGCTCGCGGACGTCGCGGGCGACGTGCCGTTCGTGCGGTGGGGCGTCGGGGTGGGGAACGTCGCCCGGGCCTGGACGGCGCCGCGGGGCGGTCCGGTCGCGGTGGAGCGTTACCGCCGCGCCTACGGGACCAGCCTGACGGTGGTGGGCGACGGGGACGCCGCCCTGCGGGTCGCCGCACGCCTCGCGCCCCGGTTGGACGTCGGCTCGGTCACCCTGCCGCGGACGGCGGTCGTGCCCGACGACGTGGCGTTCGGGCCGGGCGCGGCCGGCGTCCGCTGGGAGTGGATGTGGACGGACGCGGAGCCCGAGCCCGTGCCCGGCGAGGACAGGGTGGTCGAGCTCGATGCCTGCTCGGCCGGCGTCCGGTCCGAGCTCGCGGCGTTCCTCGCGGTGAACAGCCCGAGGCACAGTGCCGAGCCGGACGACGAGCACGCCCGCTGCTGGCTCGGCGTCCGTGGCCCGGACGGCGAGCTGCTCGCGTGCCTCGCGCTCTACCAGGCGGTGCCCGGCGTCGATCTGATGGCGTCGGTCGCGGTCGCCGACGCCGCCCGCGGGCAGGGCCTCGGGCTGGCCATCGCCGCAGCCGGGACCCGCCGGATGCTGCGTGAGGGCTCACCGGCGGCGACCGTGGACCTGTACTCCGACAACGCCGCTGCCCGGGCCCTGTACCGCCGCCTCGGCTACCGGCTCGACCAGGAGTTCACGAGCTACCCCGTCCGCGCCGCCTGATCTCGCCACGCTGAGAGTGGTTCTGCCGCCGCTCGGACCACTCGAAGCGCGGCGAGATCGGGAAGTCGGCCTCAGGCGAGGCCGGCGCGTCGCAGAGCGTCGGCGAGCGCGCCCTGGGGTTCGGGCTGGGGACGGCGGCCGCCGGCCGCGGTCTTGGGCCTCTCGGCCGGGCGCTCCTTGGGGCGGCGGCGCTCCCCCGGCGCGCCCGGCGCGGGCACCTCGTCGTCGAGGCGCAGGGTCAGCGAGATCCGGTTCCGCGGGACGTCGACCGCGAGGACCTTGACCCGGACGACGTCGCCCGGCTTGACGACGTCGCGCGGGTCCTTCACGAACGTCGCCGACAGCGCCGACACGTGGACCAGGCCGTCCTGGTGCACCCCGACGTCGACGAACGCCCCGAAGGCGGCCACGTTCGTGACCACGCCCTCGAGCACCATGCCGGGCACCAGGTCCGCGACGGTGTCGACGCCCTCGGCGAAGGTCGCCGTCCGGAACGCCGGCCGCGGGTCCCGGCCCGGCTTCTCGAGTTCCGCCAGGATGTCGCGGACGGTCGGGAGGCCGAACGTCTCGTCCGTGAATCGGGTCGGGTCGACCGAAGCGAGTGCCCGGCTGTTGCCGATGAGCGCCGCGACGTCCCCGGTCGTCTGCTGCACGATCCGGCGGACCACCGGATAGGCCTCGGGGTGCACGCTCGAGGCGTCCAGGGGATCCTCGCCGCCGCGGATGCGCAGGAAGCCGGCGGACTGCTCGAACGCCTTGGCCCCCAGGCGCGGCACCGACAGCAGCTGGCGGCGGGACCGGAAGGCGCCGTTGGCGTCGCGGTGCGCGACGATCGCCGCGGCGAGGCCCTCGCTGATTCCCGACACCCGGCGCAGCAGAGGCACGGACGCGGTGTTGACGTCGACGCCCACCGCGTTGACGCAGTCCTCGACGACGCCGTCCAGGGACTTCGACAGCTTCCCCTCGGCGAGGTCGTGCTGGTACTGCCCGACCCCGATCGACTTCGGGTCGATCTTCACGAGCTCGGCGAGCGGGTCCTGCAGGCGGCGGGCGATGGACACGGCGCCCCGCAGGGACACGTCCAGCTCCGGCAGCTCACGCGAGGCGTACGCCGACGCCGAGTACACCGACGCGCCCGCCTCGGACACGGTGACCGGGGTGAGCCTCAGCCCGGGGTGCTTCGCCGCCAGTTCCGCGGCCAGGGCGCCCGTCTCGCGCGAGGCGGTGCCGTTGCCGATGGCGACGAGCTCGACGCCGTGCGCCTTCGCCAGGCGCTCGAGCGTGTCCAGGGACTGTGCCCACTTCCGGTGCGGCACGTGCGGGTAGATCGTGTCCGTGGCAACGACCTTGCCGGTGGCGTCGACGACCGCGACCTTGACGCCGGTCCGCAGCCCGGGGTCGAGGCCCATCGTCGGGCGCATCCCCGCCGGGGCCGCCAGGAGCAGGTCGCGCAGGTTGCCGGCGAAGACGCGGACCGCCTCGTCCTCGGCCACCTGACGCAGTCTCAACCTCAAGTCGAGGTCAAGGTGGACGGAGATGCGCGTCCGCCACGCCCAGCGGACGGCGTCCAGCAGCCACCTGTCCCCCCGCCGGCCCCTGTCGGCGATGCCGAAGCGCGCCGCGATCCGCTCCTCGTAGGCGGTGCGCGCCGACGGGTCCGCGGCAGCCGCCTCCGGGTCCTCGAGCGTGAGGGCGAGGACGCCCTCCTTCTCGCCTCGGAACATGGCGAGGATGCGGTGCGAGGGCAGTCTCGTCAGCGGCTCGTCGTGCTCGAACCAGTCGGCGAACTTCGCGCCCGCGTCCTCCTGACCGGGCACCACCCGCGACACGAGCCGCCCGCGCGTCCACAGCCGCTCGCGCAGCTCGCCGACCACGTCGGCGTCCTCCGCGAACTTCTCGACGAGGATCGCGCGGGCGCCCTCGAGGGCCGCGTCGACATCGGCGACGCCGCGGTCCGCGTCGACGAAGCCTGCCGCCCGCGCGCGCGGGTCCTGCGACGGGTCCTCGAGCAGGCCCAGCGCCAGTGGCTCGAGCCCCGCCTCCCGGGCAGTCTGCGCCTTCGTCCGCCGCTTCGGCTTGTACGGCAGGTAGACGTCCTCGAGCCGGGCCTTGGTGTCGGCGCCGAGGATCTGCGCCTCGAGCTCCGGCGTGAGCTTGCCCTGCTCGGTCACCGACTGCAGGACCGCCGCCCGCCGCTGCTCCAGCTCGCGCAGGTAACCGAGACGCTCGTCGAGATCGCGCAGCACCGCGTCGTCCAGGCCGCCGGTCACCTCTTTGCGGTACCGGGCGACGAACGGCACCGTCGACCCCGCGTCGAGGAGCTCCACCGTCGCCCGCACCTGGCTCTCGCGGACGCCGAGCTCCTCGGCGAGGCGGGCCAGCACGCGCTCTCCCGCGCCCGCCGGCGCGGAGGTGGTCCCGTCCGTCACCGCGAGCCCGCCTGCTCGACCTCGGACGGCGACACGACGGGCGAGGCCGCCGGCGGGTCGGGCACGGCGACGACGTCGACGCCCGCCTCCTTGCGCTGCTCGGGCGTGATCGGTGCCGGCGCTCCGGTCAGCGGGTCGTAGCCGCCGCCGGACTTCGGGAAGGCGATGACCTCGCGGATCGAGGGCTCGCCGGCGAGGAGCATGCAGGTGCGGTCCCAGCCGATCGCGATGCCGCCGTGCGGGGGCGCACCGTACTGGAAGGCGTCCAGCAGGAAGCCGAACTTCTGCTGTGCCTGCTCCGCGGTGATGCCCATCATCGCGAAGACGCGCTCCTGGACGTCGCGGCGGTGGATACGGATCGAACCGCCGCCGAGCTCGATGCCGTTGCAGACGATGTCGTACGCGTAGGCGAGCGCATGACCGGGGTCGGACTCGAACCGGTCGATCCATTCCGGTTTCGGCGAGGTGAAGGCGTGGTGCACGGCGGTCCAGGCGCCCTCGCCGACGGCGACGTCACCGGCCGCGCGGGCGGCGGCTGACGGCTCGAACAGCGGGGCGTCGACCACCCAGACGAACGACCAGGCCTTCTCGTCGACGAGGCCCTGCAGGCGGGCGATCTCGAGCCGGGCGGCGCCGAGCAGGGCCCGCGACGAGGCCGCGGCGCCGGCGGCGAAGAACACGCAGTCCCCCGGCGACGCACCGACGTGGGCGGCGATGCCGGCGCGCTCGGCGTCCGAGAGGTTCTTGGCGACGGGCCCGGACAGCTCGCCGTCCTCACCGACCAGGACATACGCCAGGCCCCGGGCGCCGCGCTGCTTGGCCCAGTCCTGCCAGCCGTCGAGCTTCTTGCGGGGCTGCGACGCGCCGCCCGGCATGACGACCGCACCCACGTACTCGGCCTGGAACACCCGGAACTGCGTGTCGCGGAAGAAGTCGGTGCACTCGACCAGCTCGAGACCGAAACGCAGGTCGGGCTTGTCCGAGCCGAAGCGCGCCATCGCCTCGGCGTAGGGCATCCGCGGGATGGGGGTCGTGATCTCGTGGCCGATCAGCCGCCACAGCGCGACGAGCACGTCCTCGGTGAGGGCGATGACGTCGTCCTGCTCGACGAAGCTCATCTCGATGTCGAGCTGGGTGAACTCCGGCTGCCGGTCCGCCCGGAAGTCCTCGTCCCGGTAGCAGCGGGCGATCTGGAAGTACTTCTCCATGCCGGCGACCATGAGCAGCTGCTTGAACAGCTGAGGGCTCTGCGGCAGCGCGTACCAGGAGCCGGGTGAGAGCCGGGCCGGCACGACGAAGTCGCGCGCGCCCTCGGGTGTGGAGCGGGTCAGGGTGGGGGTCTCGATCTCGACGAAACCGTGGCCGTGCAGCACCTCCCGGGCCGCCCGGTTCACCTCGCTGCGCAGCCGGATCGCCCGCGCCTGGGCCGGCCGTCGCAGGTCCAGGTAGCGGTAGCGCAGCCGCGCCTCCTCGCCGACCTCGACGTGCTCGTCGATCTGGAACGGCAGGGGCGCCGCCTCGTTGAGCACCTCGACCTGCTCGGCCACGACCTCGACGTCGCCCGTGGGCAGGGCGGGGTTCTCGTTGCCCTGGGGTCGGTGGCGGACCTCGCCCGTCACCCGCAGCACGAACTCGTTGCGCAGCCCGTGGGCCACCGTCTCGTCGCGCACCACCACCTGGACGACGCCCGAGGCGTCCCGCAGGTCGAGGAAGGCGACCCCGCCGTGGTCCCGGCGGCGCGCCACCCAGCCGGCGAGCGTGACGGTGCGGCCGGCGTCCCCGGCGCGGAGGCTGCCTGCCTCGTCGGTGCGCAGCACGGTGGTCCTTCCCTCGGGTGCGGCGGTGGGCGGGCCGGCCTCGCAGGGCCGGCGCGGCCCGTCGATCCTACGCAGGCCTGCGGAAAGGGGCGCCTGTACGTCCTGCGGAACATGTCGGCGAATGACTCCACCTGGGACCTGCGATGCCCGATAGTGGAAGCGTCGGCTCCATGGGCGAGCCCGGAGGAGGTGCTCGGTGCAGGGATCCCCGCCGCGTCGCCCGCGGGCCGGTGCAGGCCCCGTTCCCGGGCAGCACGCGCCCGGCCAGCTACTGCCCGAAGCGGCCTTCGGCGACGGCCGGCTCGCCGAGGGCGAGCGCCCCACGACCGCGACCCGCGAGCTCCCGGCGCTGCCCGGTCCCCGTACGGCCCTGACGGCGGTCGCGCCCCTGCCTGTCGAGCTGTTGCCGGGTGCCCGAAGCGGCGGCATGCGCACCCGCACGCCGGCCCAGCCCGACGCCGTGGTGTTCACGGCCGCGTGCCCGGCGTGCGGCCAGGACTGCGTGTGGAGCGAGGAGCGCGAGGACACCCGCCTGCACGCCGTCGTGACCTGTCCCTGCGGCCGCTGAGGGCCGTCCTCACCGGGCCCGCGCGGGTCGTCCGCTCCACCGGGCGGGGGCCCGGCCGAACGGTCCGTTGGGGCGGCGTTGCGCCGCCGCCTCCCGCCGATCACGTGGTAGTCCTGGCGCCGGCGCCCGCCCCGGGCCGCCGGGTGCAGCGGGAGGCGCGCCCTCCCGCACGCCACGTCCGCCGAGGAGTCGTCGTGAGCGCAACTCTGTCCCTGCCGCACCAGGGCGTGCAGCTCGTCGAGCAGCACCGCCCGTGGTGCGCCGTCCACTCCGGGAACGAATGCCAGAGCGAGGAGACGACGATCCCCGGGTCGTCGCTGTCCGTGTGGCTCGCAGCGACGGGCACGGAGCGGCCACGGCTGGTCATCGACCAGCCGGGCGACTACATCGAGGTCGTCGTCCGGGACTGAGCCCCGTTCAGATCAGGGTCGGCTGCACCGGATCTTGCGCCCTGGGCACCCGAAGCCTCGGCAGGCTGCCGGCCGGGAACCCGGACGCCGGGTCACCGGGCACACCGGAGGCGGGCATGGCCCGGTGGGGCGCTGGGCGGGCGAACCCGTGCCGCTCCAGCAGCGGGCCCACGCGCTCCTGCAACCACTCCCGGTACTCGGCCGGCACATAGGCGCCGCGTGCGTACAGCTGCCGGTATCGCGGCACCAGCCTCGGGTGCTCCCGAGCGAGCCACCCGAGGAACCACTCGCGTGCCCCGGGCCGCAGGTGCAGCGGAATGACGCTGACCCCGTCGCGCCGGCTCGGGCGAGCCGGCTCAACGCCACGTCGAGCTGATTCTCCCCGTCGGTCAGCCAGGGCAAGACGGGCGCGAGAAGCACACCGCACTCGAGCCCGGCCTCCCGGATGGCTGCCACGAGCTCCAGGCGTGCCCGCGGCTTCGGCGTGCCGGGCTCGAGCGAGGCCTGCAGCTCTTCGTCGTGGACGCCCAGTGACACCGCCAGTCCCACCGGGACCTCCCGGGCGGCCGCGACGATCAGCGGGAGGTCGCGGCGCAGGAGGGTGCCCTTGGTGAGGATCGAGAACGGCGTGCCGGCCTCGGCCAGCGCGCGGAGAACGCCGGGCATCAGCCGATAGCGACCCTCGGCCCGCTGATACGGGTCGGTGTTCGTGCCGAGCGCCACGTGCGCACGGCGCCAGGACGGCCGGGCGAGCTCCCGGCGCAGCACCTCGGCCACGTTGACCTTCACGACGATCTCGCGGTCGAAGCCGGCGCCGGTGTCGAGCTCGAGCCAGGCGTGCGATCCACGGGCGAAGCAGTAGACGCAGGCGTGCGTACAGCCGCGGTAGGGATTGACCGTCCACCGGAACGGCACGGCCGAGGCCGCCGGCACCTCGTTGAGCGCGCTCCTCGCGGCCACTTCGTGGAAGCGGACCCCGGGGAACTCGGCGGGGGCGACCGTGCGGAGCGGGCCGGAGATGCGCTGGAGGCCGGGCAGCGCGCCCGCATCCGCGCCGTCGAGCGTCTGCCCCTCCCATCGCATGGCGCAATTCGAACACGCGTTCGAAGGAGCTGTCAACCGCGCCATCCTCCGTTGTCAGTAACGCCCGGACGGCCCGAACCGTTGACCAGTAGTCTCCAAACGGTCACCCAAAGTGAGGAACAGGAGGAGGAGATCGTGCACCGCGAGTCCGTCCGCCGGTCCGAGCGGGGGGCATCCGCCGTCGAGTTCGCCCTCGTGGCGCCCCTGCTGTTCGGGTTGCTCTTCGGCATCGTCGACTACGGCTTCTACTTCGCCGACGTCGTCACCGTGCAGCAGGGCCTCGGCGACGCCGCGCGGAACGCAGTCACGGCCCCCGCGTCGGCGTCGGGACCACAGTGGGGTGGCAGCACCTGCCAGCTCCAGCAGGACTCGAGCGGCGGCGGCGACCAGCTGCAGCGCCTTGCCTGCTCCGTGCTCGACAGCGTCGATCCCGTCGCCGGCCAGCTCTACGTGCGGGCTGTACTCGTCGACGCCACCGGCCACGCCACGCAGACCTGGGCGCCGGGGAACCGGCTGCGCCTCTGCGCGGTGACCGATCACCCGCCGGTCCTGCCGGTCGTGCCGCTGCCCGCGGGCGGCCGGATCGAGACCCGCGTCGACATGCCCATCCAGGCCGTCCCGGCCCAGGTCCAGCTGGCGTCGGCGCAGACCCGGCTGCCGTCCGGCGACTGGTCGTGGTGCTGACCCCGCGCCGCTTCCCCCGGGCCCGCCGGGACGACGACCGCGGCGTCGTCGCCGTCGTCGTCGCGCTCGTGGTCGTCTTCGTGGTGATGCCACTGCTGGCCCTCGTCGTCGACCTCGGGCTCAGCCGGGCGGCGTCCGGACAGGCCCGCTCGGCGGCGGACGCGGCCGCCCTCGCCGCCGCACTCGCCGCCCTGTCCCATCCCGACGCTGCGGGCGTCGCGACTGCTGTCGCCGCTGCCCACAGCATGGCCGCTGACGACTTCGGGGTTCCCGACGACCAGTGGACCAGTTGCGTCGACGCCCAGCCGCTGCCTCCGGGCACCGTGCCGTCGCCCGGCAACTGCGTGAGCTTCGACTTCACCACCAAGCGGGTACGGGTGACCCTGCCTGGGAAGAAGGTCCCGAGCGTGTTCTCGGGGATCTTCGGCTCCAAACCCCCTGCGGCGTCGGCGACGTCCACCGCCACATGGGGCGGCTTCGCCGGCACCTGCGTGCTCTGCGTCGTCGGGTCCTACGACGGCGGCGCCCAGCAACTCGAGGTGCGCGGCGGAGACGTCGCCGTCGGCGGTGACCTGACGGTGGGGCCGGCCGCCCTGCTCACGGACTCCGGCGGAGCCGTCACGGTCGGCGGACACATCGGCGACGTCAGCGGCGTGAGCACCACGCCGGGACGCGGCAGCGTTCCGACCGACCCCTTCGCGACGCAGCTCGCGTCCCTGGCCGCCCGCCCCGAAGCGGCCCCGTCCGCCCTGGCGAAGCCCTGGCCGGACGACCTCGGCGAGTGCCGGCCCGGGACCTATCAGGACGTCACCGGCTGCAGGTCCTTCGCTCCGGGCGTGTACGTCCTCACCGGGCTTCCCGTCCCCGCGCCCATCCGCTCGACGATCACGCTGCGCGCGGGGGGCGACGGCGTGGTCTTCTATGTGACCTGCAGCAGCGGGTCCTACCCCAACCAGGTCCACCCTGCCGCCTGCTCGCAGCAGACCTCGCTGCAGCCGAGGATCAACTTCGACGCGGTCGGCGGGGCCCTGGCGCTGCGTGGCCACCCCGGGTACGCCGGCCTCGCCCTGGCCTTCGATCCCACTACCCCGCGGTCCTCGAACACGAACCAACGCTTCAGCGGCGCCGGCACCCTCACGGTGAACGGGAGCATCGATGGGCCGGCGGTCGTCCTGCGCGATCCCTCCCCCGCGAACTCGGGGCGGCTCGTCGTGGCCGGCGGACGGGTGGTGGTCGGCTCGGTCGGGTACAGCGCGATCCCTCCGGTGCCCGCGCATCCCTACCTGACCGTGCTGGCCCCGCCCGCCGAGCCCCTGCCCGACGGACCCGTGCGCCTGCTCTCGCCGTCCTCCTGAGCGGCGGCGGCATCGACGTAACGCCGGCGTGACCCATCGCGATGTGTTGATCGTCCGCACGGGTGAGACGTCCCATTCGCGCCCTGAGGATGCACGCAGCGGAGTCGGCGAGTCCTGATCTGCCGCGGGGCGGACGCATAATGTGCTCGGTCAGCATCTTCAGGCCCGAGGAGTCGCATGATCGCCCGTCTGCGGCGGCGCCGTTCACGTCGTCCCGACACCGGAGCGTCGGCCGTCGAGTTCGCGCTCCTGGCGCCCGTGCTCTTCCTCGTCCTGTTCGGGATCATCGACTACGGCATCTGGTTCGCCGACGCGATCTCCATGCGCCAGGCAGTGCGGGATGCGGCCCGTCAGGGGTCCGTGGAGAACTTCGGAACCGCCTGCTCGGCCACCGGCACGGACGCGGACCTGCACAAGCTCGCGTGCAGCGTGGCATCCGGGGCCGCCCCTATCGCGGGCACGGTCGCCGTCCGGGCCGTGATCGCCACTGACCCGCAGACGGCATCCGGGCCCGGCGTCGCATGGAAGCCCGGCTACACGTTGCGGGTGTGCGCGCTCAGCCAGCACGCGGCTCTGCTGCCGTTGGTGCCATTCCCGTCGGGTGGTATCAGCAAGACACGCGTGGACATCCCGATCGAGCAGGCGAGCAGCGCCGGCGCCGCCACCCGGACGGGGTATGCGGGCGACCCGCCGCCGTCAGGCGCGAACTGGTCGTGGTGCTCGTGACGGGCGGACCCGCCCCGGGCCGCCTCCTGCGCCCGTCCCCGCGTCCCGACGACCGCGGGGCGGTCGCGATCCTGGTCGCGGCGATGCTCGTCGTCTTCCTCGGCCTCGCGGCCCTGGTCGTCGATCTCGGGTTCGCGCGCGACGAGACACGCGTGGCGCAGAACGCCGCGGACGCCGCAGCCCTTGCCGCCGCGAGCTGCATGGCATCCCTGACCAGCGGGTGCAACAACACCACCGCGGCGAGGCAGAAGGCCCAGAGCTACATCACCGCCAACGGGTGGGACGCCGCGGGCTCCAGTGTCACCTTCCCTCCCGGGACTCAGACGGTCTCCGTCACCCTTCCCGCTCGGCAGGAGCCGACCTTCTTCGCAGGAGCGGTGGACAGCAACGCACCGTCCGTCACGAGGTCAGCCGTGGCGACGTGGAACGGCGCCGACGCTGGTTGCGGTCTGTGCGTCCTGAACAACGCGACCGTGAGCGCCAACGCGGACCTGACGCTCGACCGCACCAACCTGCTCGTCAACGGCAATCTCGACCTGGGGCCGCAGACCAGGGTGACCGACAACCTGGCCAACATCTACGTCAACGGCACCGTCACCAGTAAGAACGGGAGCATTCTCAGCGACATCACCGGGAGCCTCTTGGGGGCGGCAGGGGCGCCCAAGACCGGGCCGATCACTCCCCCCGTCCTGGACGTCACGACATCGGCCTCGTTCACGTCGCAGGTCCTCGCGAATCCCCCCAAAGCCTGCAAACCAGGGGCCTACGTGTCGGTGGCGAACTGCACGACCTTCGACCCGGGCGTCTACGTGCTCACCGGGCCCTCCTCGTTCACCGGCAACACCACGACCACGGCGACCGGGGTGACCTTCGTGCTGACGTGCTCCACGAAGACGGGGAACGTCACCGTGCCGTCGTTGTGTGCTCCGGGACGGCAGGGCGGATCCATCGACGTGAAGGGAGGGGCCACGCTGAACGTGTCGATGAACTCGCCGCCTTTCTACGCCAGCATCTGCCTCGGCCTGGCCATCGTCAGCGACCCGAACAACACCGGCGGCATCTCGGTCAACGGCAACGGCAACGGCAACGGCAACAACGGCGGCGGGCGGCTGAACGTCACCGGCTCGGTCTACCTACGGTCAGGAACCCTCACCTACGGCGGTGGGCCCGCCCTCACCGTCAACGGGAACATCCTCGTCGGCTACTACGCAGGGAACGGCAATCCAGGATCCCTGCAGGCCCAGGGCTGCAACTTCGGGGCGGGGGCGCCGGGCGGGGGCATCCACCTCCTTCACTAGTACCCGCCCTGCTGGGTCACAGCCCGTCAGCCGCGGATCACCGCCGGCCACCGGTCCTGTTCGGGCGGCTGCCAGCTGTCGGCGTCCGCGTCGGTCTGGTCGCCCGATCGGATGTCCTTGACCTGGTCGGGCGCGTCCTCGCCGGGGAACCAGACGAACGGGATCCCCCGGCGGTCGGCGTGCCGGATCTGCTTGCCGTACTTCGCCGCGCTGGGCGCGACCTCGACGGGAATGCCCCGGCGCCGAAGTCGTGTCGCGATCCGGTCGCAGTCCGGGCGGCGCTTCTCGTCGGGCACGGCGACGAGCACGCAGGTCGGCACGGACCGGGTCGCCACCGCCAGGCCGCGTCCGACGAGCGCCGCTACGAGCCGGCTCACGCCGATCGACAGCCCGACGCCCGGGTAGACGTTCCTGCCGTCGCTCGCGAGCTGGTCGTACCGGCCCCCGGAGCAGATCGAGCCGAGGTCGGGAAGCCCGTCCAGGACCGTCTCGTACACCGTGCCGGTGTAGTAGTCCAGGCCGCGAGCGATCCGCAGGTCCGCCACCAGGACCCCGGGGGCGTGCTCGCTCGCCGCCTCGACGACGCGTGCGAGCTCGAGGAGGCCCTCCTCGAGCAGTTCGTGCTCGACGCCGAGCGCACGGACACGGTCGGCGAACGAGGCGTCCGTCGCTCGGATCCCGGCGAGGGCGAGGCACGCTCGTGCCTGGGCGTCGTCCGCCCCCGCGTCCTCGACCAGCGCCAGCGCAACCCGGTCGGGACCCACTTTGTCGAGCTTGTCGACCGCCCTCAGGATCGCGGCGACATCCGTCAGGCCCAGGCCCCGGTAGAAGCCCTCGGCGACCTTACGGTTGTTCACCTGGATCGTGAACGGCGGCAGCCCGATCGCGCGCAGTGCGTCCAGCGCGTCGGCCATGACCAGCGGCAGCTCGACCTCGTAGTGGAACGGCAGCTCTCCGCTCCCGATGACGTCGACGTCGGCCTGGATGAACTCCCGGTAGCGCCCCTCCTGCGGCCGCTCCCCCCGCCACACCTTCTGGATCTGGTACCGGCGGAACGGGAACTGCAACTGGCCGGCGTTCTCGAGGACGTAGCGGGCGAGCGGCACCGTGAGATCGAAGTGCAGGGCGAGCTGGCGCGCCTCCCCCTCCTCCCGGGGGTCGGCGTGCAGCCGCCGCAGGAGGTAGACCTCCTTCTCCACCTCCCCCTTCGCGAGCAACTGCTCGAGCGGCTCGACGGCGCGCGTCTCGATCGAGGAGATGCCCCACAGCTCGAAGGTGCGGCGGAGCGTGTCGAGCACGTGCTGCTCGACGATCCGCTCCTGCGGGAGCCACTCCGGGAATCCGGACAGCGAGGCGGGACGGGGCATCAGTGTTCTCTCCAGGGTCCTGCGGGTACGGCTCTCGCCTCCCCCGCGCGGGCCGTCAGGCGCGCTGGGCGAGCTCGAGCAGGAAGGGGTTCGACCGGCGTTCGCGGCCGATCGTCGTGGACGGTCCGTGCCCGGGCAGGACGACGATGTCGTCCGGCAGCGGAAGGACCTTCGCCGTCAGGGAGCGCGCCATCGCCTCCGGGTCGCCACCCGCGAGGTCTGTGCGCCCGATGCTGCCGGCGAAGAGGACGTCGCCGCTCAGCACCGTGCCCGTCGCGTCCCCGCCCTCCGGTGCGCCGGGGAGCGCGAACATCACCGATCCCTCGGTGTGGCCGGGCGCATGGACGACGCCGACGTCCAGGCCGGCGAGCGCCAGCTGCTGCCCGTCGGTCAGCCGCACCACGTCGGCCGGCTCCTGCCAGGCCGCTCGCGTCCCGAACTGCTGCTCCAGCATGGCCACGAGCGCCGGTTCGAGCGAGGCGAGCGGGTTCCGCAGCCGGTAGGCATCGTCCGCATGGATGGCGGCGGCGACACCCGCGCCCGAACAGACGGGGGTGACCGCGTAGACGTGGTCGACGTGCCCGTGCGTCAGCAGCACCGCGGCGGGGCGCAGCCGGTGCTCGGCCAGTACCTCGGCGAGCTGCTGCTCGACGCCGATCCCGGGGTCCACGACGAGGCACTCCTCGCCGGCCGCAGGGGCCACGACGTAGCAGTTCGTCGCGAAGGCGAGCGCGGGGAAGCCGACGACCAGCACCCGACGAGCGTAGACGGTGGCCGTGCTGTGCTGCCGTGCGGTGCTGCCGTGCGGTGCTGCCGTCCGGCGCCGCGCCTGCGCCGGGACAGTGCGCGAGCCCGCCTAGACTGACCCACGGCCCGGACGGCGCGCCCTGCCCCGGGCATGTGATGAGGAGGACGAGTGTCGCCCAGCAGTCGCGAGCGGGAGCGCGAGTACGCGCGGCGCCGGTACGAGAAGTGGGCGGCCAAGCAGGCGCAACGCGAGCTGGAGCGCCGCAAGGCCCGGCGGAACGCCATCGTGGCGGGTGGCACGGTCGTCGCCGTCCTCGCCATCGTGCTGGGCGCCGTCGCGCTGACCGGCCGGTCGGGCAGCACGTCGCCGGCGGCAGCGCCGTCCGCGTCACCGTCCGCGTCGGCCGCCTCCGCGGCCAACCCCTGCCCTGCGCCGACCGTGAAGCCGCCGGCGAAGCCCGCCACCTTCAAGGACGTACCGCCGAAGTCCCTGGCCCAGGGCAAGAAGTGGAAGCTCACGCTGGTCACGAGCTGCGGCACGATCACGATGACGCTGGACGGCGCGAAGGCGCCCCAGGCCACCGCCAGCGCGATCTTCCTGGCCCGGCAGAAGTTCTGGGCGGGGACGCCGTGCCACCGGGTCACCACCGAGGGGATCTACGTCCTCCAGTGCGGTGACCCGACCGGATCGGGCAGCGGCGGCCCGGGCTACAGCTTCGGCCCCGTCGAGAACGCCCCCAAGAACGGCGTCTACCCCGCCGGCACCCTCGCGATGGCCCGGGCCAGCTCGCCGGACAGCAACGGCAGCCAGTTCTTCATCGTGTACAAGCAGTCGAGCCTGCCGACGGACGGCGGCGGCTACACCGTCTTCGGGAAGGTCACCTCGGGCCTGGACGTCGTCCAGAAGGTCGCGGCCGGCGGGGCGCAGCCCTCCGGCGACGGGCAGCCCGTCCGGCCCGTCTCGATCGTGTCGGCGACCGTGACCCCGGCCTGAGAGCCTCAGGTCGGGCGAGGCGACGCGCGGACGAGCAGGGAGACTGTGGCAGTGAGCGAAGAGCAATGGGGCCGGGTCGACGACGACGGCACCGTCTGGGTGCGGACGGCCGACGGCGAGCGGGCGATCGGCTCCTACCCCGGCGCCACCCCCGAGGCGGCGCTGGCCTACTACCAGCGCAAGTACGACGAGCTCGCCGGGCAGGTGACCCTGCTCGAGCAGCGCATCGCCGCGGGGCAGCTGTCCGGGAGCCAGGCCGAGTCCGCCGTCAAGCGACTGGCGGAGTCGGTACCCGACGCGCACGTCGTCGGCGACCTCGCGGCGCTGTCCTCCCGGCTGGAGGCGTTGACGCCGCTGGCGCAGGCCCGCCGGGCGGAGAGCGAACGCGCCGCTCGCGAGGCGCGCGAGCGGGCGGCGACGGCGCGCCGTGCACTCGTCGACGAGGCGGAGGCGCTCGCCGCGCCGGAGCCCGAGCGGATTCCGTGGAAGGCCTCGGGCGACCGCCTGCGGGAGCTGTTCGAGGACTGGAAGCGCATGCAGCGGGAGAGTCGCCTCGACAAGGCGACCGAGGACGAGTTGTGGAAGCGCTTCAGCCATGCGCGCACCACGTTCGATCGCAAGCGGCGCCAGCACTTCGGGGCGCTGGACGAGCAGCGCGGCGCCGTCCGTGCCGTCAAGGAGCGGCTCATCGCCCGCGCCGAGGAGTTGTCGGCGTCCACCGACTGGGCCGCCACCTCCAACGCCTTCCGCGACCTCATGACCGAGTGGAAGGCCGCCGGGCGGACGGCCCGCAAGGAGGACGACGCCCTGTGGGCGCGTTTCCGCGCGGCCCAGGACGCGTTCTTCGCCGCCCGGACCGCCGCGCACGAGGAGACCGAGGCGGAGTTCCGCGGCAACCTGGCGGTCAAGGAGGCACTCCTGGTGGAGGCCGAGCGGCTCGTGCCGGTACGCGACGCGCAGGCGGCCCGGGCTGCGCTCCGCGACATCCAGGAACGCTGGGAGGCGGCCGGCAAGGTGCCGCGCACCGACCTCGGGCGGGTCGAGGCCCGCTTGCGAGCGGTCGAGCAAGCGGTGCGGGACGCCGAGCAGGAGCGGTGGACCCGCAGCAACCCGCAGGCCAGGGCGCGGGCCCAGGACGCCGTGGACCAGCTCGAGTCGACCATCGCGACCTTGCGGAAGAGGCTGGACACGGCACGAGCCGGTGGTAGCGAACGGGCCGTCCGGGATGCCGAGGCCGCCCTGCAGGCTCGTGAGGAGTGGCTGGAGCAGGCCCGTCGCGCGCTGGCGGATTTCGGGGGCTGAGGAGCCGCGCTCGTCCACAGCCGCCGCCGGACGCCCCGTCGTCCACAGGAGCGCTCCTCCGGCTCCGGAACCGCGTGGCGCGCGGCCAGACTCTGCGTGTGCAGCCGACGCTCGACCGCCGTTGGTCCGCGCCGCCCTATCGGGCGGGCGACGGGTCGCTCCAGGAGCCCGCGAGGCCTCTCGGCTCGTGGCGCTCGGCGCCCTGCGCGTGGTCCTGCAGGACGTGCACGCGCCGTCCACCGTGCGGGACACCTTCACCCTGCGGTTGACGGCCCTGCGCCTGGTGATACCACCGCAGCTGCGCGAGGCCGGTGCCGTGCTGTGTCTCGACACGGCCGTCTGGCTGTTCGCCGGCGGCCCGGCTCCTGCGTTCGTCGACCTGGCGCTGCCACCGGCGCACGCGCGGCCCCGCGCCCGCGGCTTGCGCGTGCATCAGCTGCGGTACGGCCGGCAGGATCTCTGGAACCCGCTGCCCGACGACCCCGTGACGTCCCCGGCCCGGACGGCGGCCGACATGGCCCGGCGCCTGCCGTGCGCCCAGGCGGTGCCGCTGCTCGCGGCCCTGGGCCTGGTCACCGGGCTGCGGCCCGGCCAGGTGCACGCAGTGCTCGCCCGCCTGGAGGGCGGTGCCGGCGTCCGCGGAGCCCAGCGCTCCGTGATCGCGTGGTCGGAGTTGATGCGACCCGAGGTGAAGCCACCCGCGCCGGCAGTCCTCAGGAGGTGCTCAGTCGACCCGGTTGCCCGTCACCCGGTAGGCGTCGAAGACGCCCTCGATCCGGCGGACCGCGTTGATCACGTGGTCGAGGTGACCGGTCGCGGCCATCTCGAAGGTGAACCGCGAGATGGCGACGCGGTCGCGTGAGGTCGACACGGTGGCCGCGAGGATGTTCACGTGGTTGTCGGAGAGCACCCGCGTGATGTCGGAGAGCAGCCGGTTGCGGTCGAGCGCCTCGACCTGGATCTGCACGAGGAACACGCTGCCGGCGGTCGGCGCCCACTCGACGTCGATGATCCGTTCCCGCTGGGTCATCAGGCCGCGCGACGTTGCTGCAGTCGTTGCGGTGCACCGACACGCCTGCCCCGCGCGTGACGAAGCCGATGATGGGGTCGCCGGGCACCGGGGTGCAGCACTTGGCGAGCTTGACCCAGACGTCGCTCTCCATCCCCTTGACGACGACGCCGGGGTCGCCGATGCGGGGCCGGCGGGCGCGGGTCGGGGTGGTGACCTCGGCCAGGTCCTCCTCGGCGCCCTCCTCGCCGCCGAGGGACTGCACCAGACGCTGCACGACGCTCGCGGCGGCGACGTGGCCCTCACCGACCGCCGCGTAGAGACCGGAGATGTCGGGGTAGCGCATCTCTGTCGCCAGGGCCACCAGCGACTCGTGGGACATCAGCCGCTGGATCGGCAGGCCCTGCTTGCGCATCGCCTTCGCGATGGCGTCCTTGCCCTGCTCGATCGCCTCCTCGCGACGCTCCTTGGAGAACCACTGCCGGATCTTGTTCCGGGCCCGCGGGCTCTGCACGAAGGTGAGCCAGTCCCGGCTCGGGCCGGCGCCGTCGGCCTTGGAGGTGAAGATCTCGACGACGTCGCCGTTGTCGAGCGTGCTCTCCAGCGGCACCAGCCGGCCGTTCACCCGGGCGCCCATGCACCGGTGACCGACCTCGGTGTGGACGGCGTAGGCGAAGTCGACGGGCGTGGATCCGGACGGCAGGGCGACGACGTCACCCTTCGGCGTGAAGACGTAGACCTCCTGCGCGTTGATCTCGAAACGCAGGCTGTCGAGGAACTCGCCCGGGTCGGCGGTCTCCCGCTGCCAGTCCAGCAGCTGCCGCAGCCACTTCATGTCGTTCGGGCCGTCGCCGCCCCCGCGCTCGATCGGCGGTCGACGCCGGGTCGTCCTTGTACTTCCAGTGCGCGGCGACGCCGTACTCCGCCCGGCGGTGCATCTGGTGGGTGCGGATCTGGATCTCGACGGGCTTGCCCTCGGGCCCGATGACCGTCGTGTGCAGCGACTGGTACATGTTGAACTTGGGCATCGCGATGTAGTCCTTGAACCGCCCGGGCACCGGGTTCCAGCGCGCGTGCAGAGCGCCCAGCACCGCGTAGCAGTCCCGGACCGAGTCCGACGAGCACCCGCACCCCGACCAGGTCGTAGATGTCCGTGAAGTCGCGGCCGCGGACGATCATCTTCTGGTAGACGGAGTAGTAGTGCTTCGGGCGCCCGGTGACCGTCGCCTTGATCTTCGCCGCCCGCAGGTCGGCCGAGACGACCTCGCGCACCTGCGCGAGGTAGTCCTCCCGGGCCGGCGCCCGCTCGGCGACGAGCCGCACGATCTCGTCGTAGACCTTCGGGTAGAGCGTCGCGAACGAGAGGTCCTCGAGCTCCCACTTGATCGTGTTCATGCCGAGGCGGTGGGCCAGCGGCGCGTAGATCTCGAGGGTCTCCCGGGCCTTGCGCGCGGCCGACGCCTGCGGCACGTAGCGCCAGGTGCGGGCGTTGTGCAGCCGGTCGGCGAGCTTGATGACCAGGACGCGGATGTCCCGGGACATCGCGACGACCATCTTGCGGACGGTCTCTGCCTGCGCCGCGTCGCCGTAGGTGACCTTGTCGAGCTTGGTCACCCCGTCGACGAGCATCGCGACCTCCTCGCCGAAGTCCTTGCGGAGCTGGGCGAGGGTGTAGTTGGTGTCCTCCACCGTGTCGTGCAGGAGCGCGGCCGCGAGCGTGGGCGGTGTCATGCCGAGCTCGGCGAGGATCGCGGCCACGGCGACGGGGTGGGTGATGTACGGGTCGCCGCTGCGCCGCTTCTGGCCGGCGTGGGCCCGGGCCGCCACCTCGAACGCCTTCTCGATGAGGGACAGGTCGGCCTTGGGGTGGACGTTGCGCACCGCCCGCAGCAGCGGCTCGAGCAGCGGCGAAGTGGTCACTCCACGGCCGGAACCGAATCGTGCGATGCGCGAGAGCACCCGGCTCGTCGTGGGGAAACCCTCGGTCGGGGAGACCTGTCGATGCCTGGGGGTGACAGCCGCACCCGGCGTGACTCCCCGGGCGCGGGCGCTCGGGCCGGCTGCCCCCTCTCCCGGCGGCACCGCGTCGCCAGGAACCGGCCCGTCGGGACCCGTTCGCTTCGCCGCCGGCACGGCCGGGGCCGGTGGCACGACGAGGGCGGGTGAGGCGTCGGCGGCAGGTGGCAGGTCGAGCGGGGCCGTGACCGCGGGCGCTGCCGCGTCGATCGTCGGGGCGGCAGCGGGGGCAGGCAGATCGGGGACCGCCGCCAGCGGCTTGCCGCCGGGGCGGCGTCGCGGGGCAGGGGTGGCATCAGCAGGGGCGGTGTCGTCCGGGGGGGCCTCCTCGCCCTGGGCGGGCGGGGAGGCAGGGCGGTCGACAGCTTGGACCCTGTCCTCCGCCACGGGCGCCTCCACACATGGTCGAGCACGGAGCCGGCCTCCGTGCTCCCACTGTACGCGAGGCGAGCCCGCCACCGACCGGGCCGCCACGACGCCCGCGAGCTCAGATACTGACGAGCGCGCGCACCTCGGTGCCGTCCAGTCGCTCCCGCCCCGCGAGGAACGACAGTTCCATCAGTACGGTGATGCCAGCGATCACCCCGCCCAGCTGCTGGATCAGACCGGTCGCGGCGGCAGCCGTCCCGCCCGTGGCCAGGACGTCGTCGACGAGCAGGACCCGCTGCCCCGGCCGGATGCCGTCGGCATGCATCTCGACCTCCGCGGTGCCGTACTCCAGTTCGTACGTCGTGGCGACGGTCGAGAACGGAAGCTTGCCGACCTTGCGCACCGGGACGAAGCCCACGCCCAGGGCGACCGCCACCGGGGCGGCGAAGATGAACCCGCGCGCCTCGATGCCCACGACGAGGTCCACCTGCGCCGCCGGGTCCCGGTGGGGTGCCGCGATGGCGTCGATGACGGCTGCGAAAACCGGACCGTCGGCGAGCAGCGGGGTGATGTCCTTGAACAGCACGCCCGGGGTCGGGTAGTCGGCCACGTCCCGGATCCGCGCGAGGATGTCCCGGCCGAGCCCGTCGGGGAGCTGGTCGACCGGGGGCTCGACGGCAGGCTCGACTACCGGGTCGCTCACGCTCAGCCCTTGCGCCCGCCGGGCCGCGCGCGTCCCGGCCCCGGAGCCCGCTTGGGCTGCTGCCGCTGCCCGCCCGACGCCTGCCTCAGCTCCTTGGCGGGCTCAGTCGCCACCGCGCCCGGCACTCGCGACGCCACCGGCTCGGCACCCGCGACGGCGCCCGCCGGCACCAGCTCCGGCTGAGCGGCCCGCTCCTCGTCGCGACGCCGCCGGTACACCCGCTCGGCCTGCGCCTTGATCTCGGGCTCACGCATCCGCAGGTGCACGAGCAGCGGGGTGGCGATGAAGATCGAGGAGTAGGTACCGACGGCGATCCCGACGAAGAGGGCCAGCGAGAGGTCCTTGAGCGTGCCCGCGCCGAGCAGCAGGGCGCCGATGAACAGGATCGCGCCGACGGGCAGGAGCGCCACGACGGAGGTGTTGATCGAGCGCACCAACGTCTGGTTGACGGCGAGGTTGGCCGCCTCCGCGTAGGTCCGTTTCGTCGTGGCGGTGATGTGCTCGGTGTTCTCGCGGACCTTGTCGAACACGACGACCGTGTCGTACAGCGAGTAGCCGAGGATCGTGAGGAAGCCGATGACGGAGTCCGGCGTCACCTCGAAACCGATCAGGGCGTAGACGCCGGCCGTGAGCAGCAGGTCGTGCAGCAGCGCGACGATGGCCGCGGCCGCCATGGCCCAGGCCCGGAAGTACAGCGTGATGACCAGCGACACGAGGACGAGGAAGACCAGGAGGCTGGTGAGCGCCTTGCTGGTGACGTCCTGCCCCCAGCTCGGCCCGACGAAACTGCTCGTGATCTCGGTGTCGGCGACGCCGTAGGCCTTGGCCAGGGACTCCTTGACCTGGTCCGTCTGCTGGTCGGTGAGCTTGCCCGTCTCCACCCGGATGCTCGAGCCGCCGCCGACGACGCTGACGCGTGGCGGCTCCGCCTTGGGGTCCGCGGAGCGCACCGCGTCCTCGGCGATCTGAGTGTTGGTGGTCGAGACGTTCGAGACCGTGAACTCCGACCCGCCTCGGAACTCGATCCCCGCGTTGAGGCCCCGGACGCCGAGGCCGACGATCGAGACGAGGACGGCGGTGCTGGCGATGGCGTACCAGAGCCGGCGGCGTCCCACGAAGTCGATGGAGCGGCGGCCGCTGGCCAGGTCGTTGCCGAAGGCGGCGAAACGAGAACATCAGGACTCCCTGCCGCTCGGCGTCGTCTGTTCCACTCGCTGATCCGATTCCGGGGGGGCCTGGCTCGCGGCCGCCCGTTCGCGCTCCGCACGCCGCTCGGCGAGCGTCAGCGTACGGGTCGCGGCGGTCTTGTCGCGGGCCGCGACGGCACCCGCCGGCGTCCGCACCCTCCCCCGGCCCGCGTAGGCCACCGAGCGCCCGAGGTGCGCGGCGTCGAAGCCCGACAACTTGTGCCCGCCGCCGAAGAACCTCGTGCGCGCGAGCAACGTGACGACCGGCTTCGTGAAGAGGAAGACGACGACGATGTCGATGATGGTCGTGAGGCCGAGGGTGAACGCGAACCCGCGGACGCTGCCGATCGCAAGGATGTACAGCACCAGCGCCGCGAGGAAGCTCACGGTGTCGGACGCCAGGATCGTCCGTCGCGCCCGAATCCACCCCGACTCGACGGCTGACTGCAGGTTGCGGCCCTCACGCACCTCGTCGCGGACGCGTTCGAAGTACACGATGAACGAGTCCGCGGTGATACCGATCGCGACGACGAGACCCGTCACGCCCGCCAGGCTGAGCCGGAAGCCCTGGCGCCACCCCAGGAGGAGCACGAAGCCGTACGTGAGGAGCCCCGCGATCACGAGGCTGCCCACCGTGACGAGGCCGAGCGCCCGGTACTGCAGCAGCGAGTAGAGGACCACGAGCGCAAGACCGATGACCCCGGCGAGCAGGCCGTTGCGGAGGTTGTCCGTGCCGAGGGTCGGTGAGATCACGTCCTGCGTCTCGACCCGGAACGACACCGGGAGCGCCCCGTACTTCAGCTGGTTGGCCAGGTTCTGCGCGGTCGCCTGGGTGAAGTTGCCCGTGATCTGCGCCTGCCCCCCGGCGATCACGTCGTTCGTGGCCGGTGCCGACACGACGAGGTTGTCCAGGACGATGGCGAAGCGGTTGCGTGTCGGGTCGGTCTCCTTCAGCGCCGCCAGCCGGCTCGTGACCTTGGCGAACTTGGAGGTGCCGTCACCCGAGAAGGACAGGTTCACCTGCCAGGCGGTGCCGGTGAAGCCCTGGCTGTTCGTCTCCAGGCCGGCCGTGGCCCCGCTCACGTCGGTGCCGATGAGCTCGGCAGGACCGAGGATGTACTTCTCGGTGCCGTCCTCCGCGCAGGTGATGAACGGCTTGTTCGGGTCCTGGCCCGCGATGCGCTGCTTCTGGCGGACGTTGGGATCCGAGCAGTCGATCTGCTGGAACTGCTGCGCGAGCTGAGGCGTCACCCAGTTCGGGTCGCTCGCGTCAGTGGGCTTCGCCGACGGGGAGGCCGCGGGGGTGGCGGAGCCGGACGCCGGGGCCGTTGTGGACCCCGACTTTGCGGAGGACCCCGTCGGGGAGGGCGACGGCGCCTGCTTCAGGGCGTCCGGGACGGCCATCCCGTTCGAAGAGGCCGACGGCGAGGGCCGAACGGTCGCGGTGCTCTTCGACCCCTTCTTGGCGCTCGGCGTCGGGCTGGCCTTGGGGCTCCCGCTCGGGGACGGCGTTCCGGTGGGCGTGGGCTGCGCCGCCGCCCCGACCGGCTCTGCCGCGAGCACCGCACGGAACTGCAGCTGGGCCGACTGCTGGACCAGTGCGAGCGTCGTCGGGTCGGGCTTGCCGGGGAGATCCACAATGATCTTCGTGTCGGCGCCCTGGCCCTGCCGCGCCACCTCCGCCTCGGAGATCCCGCTCCCGTTGACCCGCTGCCGGATGATGTTGACCGACTCGTCCACCGCCGTCGGGTCGACGCTCGTCTTGCCTGCGGCAGGCTGGGGACTGAGGACGATCTCCGTGCCGCCCTCGAGGTCGAGCGCGAGCTTCGGGCTCCACTGCGCCTTGTCCCACTGGACGCCGGCGGCCACGGCGCCGTAGAGCACGGCGATGAGCCCCAGCAGCACGAGCAATGAGCGTGCTGGGCGGGATCGGGCGGATCGTGCCACGGGTGAGGATCTCTTCTCTCGACGGGGGGCGGGCCGTCGTGCCCGCCCCGCGACCGGTCAGGCCCGGTCGGGTGGGGCGGTGTCCGGCAGGGGCCGGGCGCCCGGCTCGGGGGCTGGGTACGTGCTGGGCTCACCGGCCGGCCGGGGCGACTCGGTGGCCGCCGGCGGCTCCGCGGGCTCGTCGAGTTCGAGCGCGCCCGGCTCGGCCGGCACGGCCGGCTCGGCGGATGTCTCCGCGACGGCGTCCGCGGGGCTGGCGACGATGCGGGAGACAGCCAGCTTCTCCCACCGCGTGACGTGGCCGGGTGCGGTCTGCAGCAGGACGGTGCCGTCCTCGTCCACCTCCGTCACCGTCGCGTGCAGCCCCGAGGAGGTGACGACCTGCGCGCCCGGCACGAGCCGCTCCTGCAGCGCGAGGCGGGTGCGCTGGGCCCGGCGCCGTCCCGAGTAGTTCATGTAGAAGAGGACGAGCAGCCCGAGGAGGAGGATGATTCCCGGGTTCACCTGCGATGTCCTCTCTATGGTGGTCCGCGCCTGACCGCGCGGCGGGAGGCCCCGCGCCCTCCGGGGGCGCCGCGAGACCTCGGCAAGCAAACGGCCACTGACCGTATTCGGTTCCGTGGCCAAACGGAGTGTAGGCGAGGCATGCGGGCGTGAACAACGCGCCACCACGACGGCGCCGGCTGCTTCACACGCCGGCGATGCCCTCGGTTTCGTCGAGGAGCGACGGCTGGGTGCCCACGGGTGCGCGCAGGCCGAGGTGGCGCCAGGTCGCCGCGGTCGCGACGCGGCCGCGCGGTGTCCGGCCGAGGAGGCCCTCCCGGACCAGGTAGGGCTCGGCCACCGTCTCCACCGTTTCCGGCTCCTCGCCGACGGCGACCGCGAGCGTCGAGAGCCCGACGGGCCCTCCCCCGAAGCGCAGGCAGAGTGCCTCGAGTACGCCGCGGTCGAGCCGGTCGAGCCCACGCTCGTCGACCGCGTACACCGCGAGCGCTGCGCGGGCGGCCGCTTCGTCGAGGATCCCGTCGCCGCGCACCTGCGCCCAGTCCCGGACCCGGCGCAGCAGCCGGTTGGCGATCCGCGGAGTCCCGCGGGAACGCCGGGCGATCTCGACGGCGCCGCTCTCGGTGAGCCGGACGCCGAGCAGGCCGGCGGATCGGCGCAGTACCTCTTCGAGCTCGGCCGGCTCGTAGAAGTCGAGATGACCGGTGAAGCCGAACCGGTCGCGCAGCGGGCCGGGGAGCATGCCCGCCCGGGTGGTGGCGCCCACGAGTGTGAAGGGGGGCAGGTCGAGGGGGATGGCCGTCGCGCCTGCTCCCTTGCCGACGACGACGTCGACCCGGAAGTCCTCCATCGCGACGTACAGCATCTCCTCCGCGGGCCGGGCCACCCGGTGGATCTCGTCGAGGAAGAGCACCTCCCCCGGCTCGAGCGACGACAGGACGGCGGCCAGGTCCCCGGCGTGCTGGATCGCGGGACCGCTGGTCACCCGCATCGGGACGTCGAGCTCGTGCGCGACGATCATCGCGAGGGTGGTCTTGCCGAGGCCGGGCGGCCCCGACAGCAGGATGTGGTCGGGCGCATGACCGCGCCCGCGGGCCGCCTCGAGCACGAGGGAGAGCTGCTCGCGCACGACGCGCTGACCCACGAACTCGTCCAGGCGGCGGGGGCGCAGCGCACCCTCGACGGCGCGCTCGTCGTCGTCCGCGCCCGGCACCACCAGCGAGGACGCCAGCCCCTGCTCGGGACCGGCGCTCACGCGGACCTGCCGAGGTGGCGCAGTGCGGCGCGCAGCGTGCCGGGGACGTCGGCCGGGGCGCCGCTGTCGTCGTCGGCGCCCGCCACGGCCTCGACGGCGTCGGCCGCCTGCTTGGCGGACCATCCCAGCCCCACCAGGGCGTCCACCACCCGATCGCGCCAGGCGGAACCGACGGCGACCAGGGCCGCGGGCGGCGCTGCGGAGGTGGGCGCGCCGAGCCGGTCGGTCAGCTCGAGGACGATGCGCTGCGCTCCCTTGCGGCCGATCCCCGGCACCTTCATCAGGGCGGTCAGGTCGCCGGCGGCCACGGCCGCCCGCAGGCCGTCGGGCGTGTGCACGGCCAGCATCGCCAGGGCGAGCCGGGGGCCGATGCCGGACACGGTCTGCACGACCTCGAAGACGTCGCGCTCGTCGGCGTCCGCGAACCCGAACAGGGTCAGCGCGTCCTCGCGGACCACCAGCGACGTCGCGAGTTCGGCCTCGGAGCCGGGGCGCAGCTCCGCCAGGGTGGCGGGGGTCGCCTGGACGAGGAGCCCGACCCCGCCGACCTCCACGACGGCGGCGTCGAGCCGGACGGCAAGGACGCGCCCTCGCACCGATGCGATCACGACGGGACCTCCTGCGGACACGGGGCGAACACGTGTACGAAGGCTATCGGGCGCCGGTGACGGGCCCGGCGCGGCGCGCCGTGCGATTGGCGTCCCGGGCGGCCTCGACCCAACGGCGTTGAGCGGGGGTGACGACGCCGGGCGCGTGCGGTGCCACCACGGCCGCCGTCCCGTCGCGCCACAGGTGGCAGATGGCGAGGGCGAGGGCGTCCGAGGCGTCCGCGGGCGTCGGCGCGGCGGGCAGCCGCAGGATCCGGGTCACCATGGTCGCCACCTGCTCCTTGCCGGCGCGGCCCGACCCGGTGACGGCGGCCTTGACCTCGCTCGGGGTGTGCAGTGCGACGGGGATGCCGAGCCGGGCCGCCGCCAGGATCGCCACGCCGGCGGCCTGCGCCGTCCCCATCACGGTCGCGACGTTGTTCTGGCTGAACACGCGCTCGACCGCGACGACGTCGGGGCGGACCTGCTCGAGCCAGCCCTCGACCGCCTCCCCGATGCCGAGCAGCCGCGCGGCCAGGTCGGCGGAGGCGGGCGTGCGGACGACGTCCACGGCGACCAGGTCCACCCGGCGTCCCGGCCTGCCGTCGACAGCGGCCAGACCGCAGCGGGTCAGGCCAGGGTCCACGGCGAGCACGCGCACAGGGCCTCCTCCTGCGAGGTCGTTCGGGGCGGCTCCCGCGACGAGCGGTCGCCGTTCGGTTCGACCTTCGCAGATCACCGCCGCGGTCGGCGTCCGCGACACGGGCCCCGAAGGGCCCGCCTCAGCCCACGGCCTCCATGACCTCGTCGCTCACGTCGAAGTTCGCGTACACGTTCTGGACGTCGTCGCTGTCCTCGAGGGCGTCGACCAGCCGGAAGATCTTGCGCGCACCCTCCTCGTCCAGCGGCACCGCGACGCTGGGCACGAAGCTGACGTCCGCGGAGTCGTAGTCGATCCCGGCGTCCTGGAGGGCCTTGCGGACGCCGACCACGTCGGCGGCCTCGCTGACGACCTCGAAGGCGTCGCCGAGGTCGTTGACCTCCTCCGCGCCCGCCTCCAGCACGGCGGTGAGCACGTCGTCCTCGGTCAGCCCCTCCTTGGGGACGACGACGACGCCCTTGCGGGTGAACAGGTACGAGACGCTGCCCGGGTCGGCCAGGGTGCCGCCGTTGCGGGTCAGCGCGGTGCGGACCTCGGCGGCGGCCCGGTTGCGGTTGTCCGTGAGGCACTCGATGAGCACGGCGACCCCGTTCGGGCCGTAGCCCTCGTACGTGATCGTCTGGTACTCGGCGCCGCCGGCCTCGGCACCGGAGCCGCGCTTGACGGCACGATCGATGTTGTCGTTCGGCACCGAGCTCTTCTTGGCCTTCTGGATGGCGTCGTACAGCGTCGGGTTGCCCGCGGGGTCGCCGCCACCGGTCCGGGCCGCGACCTCGATGTTCTTGATGAGCTTGGCGAACATCTTGCCGCGCTTGGCGTCGACGACCGCCTTCTTGTGCTTGGTCGTGGCCCACTTGGAGTGGCCGGACATGGCGTGCCTTCCTTCTGGCTCAGCTGGGGCCCGTCAGGCTGCTCCGGACCATCTCGACGAAGAGCCGGTGCACGCGGGTGTCCCCGGTGATCTCGGGGTGGAACGACGTCGCGAGCAGGTTGCCCTGCCGCACCGCGACGATCCTACCTTCGGCGGGAACTCCTGGACGGGGCTCGACCTTGGCGAGCACCTCGACGTCGGAGGAGACGTCCTCGACCCATGGTGCGCGGATGAAGACGGCGCGCACCGGCTCGCCCTCGACGCCGCTGAACGCCAGGTCCTCCTCGAAGCTCTCGACCTGCCGGCCGAAGGCGTTGCGTCGCACCGTCATGTCGATGCCGCCGAACGTGAGCTGCCCGTCGATCGCGTCGACGACCCGGTCGGCGAGCAGGATCATCCCGGCGCAGGAGCCGTAGGCGGGCATGCCGTGCTTGATCCGGTCGAGGATCGGCTCGCGCAGGTCGAACGTGCGGGTCAGCTTGTCGATCGTCGTGGACTCGCCGCCGGGGACGACCAGCGCGTCCACCTCGGCCAGCTCCGTCGGGCGGCGCACCGGACGGGCGAGGACGTCGCACTCGGCGAGGGCGGCGAGGTGCTCGCGTACGTCGCCCTGCAGGGCGAGCACGCCGACGACGGGGTCGTTGCTGGTGGTCACGCCGGTTCAGCGTAAGGGGGGCGGTGGAGCATTCCCCGCCCCGCTCGGCGCACGTCCGCGCCCTGCGCGTCTACCGTGCCGTCCGTGACGACGACGCCGGCGACGGCTGAGACCCTATCCCGGCGGGCCGCCGCGCTCGACCAGGTTTCCCCTGTCCGCGGCGTCCGCGAGCTGTTCGAGCTCCCGGATGGGCTGGTCTATCTCGACGGCAACAGCCTGGGGGCGCTGCCGAAGGCTGCCCGTGCAGCGGTCGCGGACGCGGTCGAACGGCAGTGGGGCGGGGATCTCATCGCGGGCTGGAACGTCGACGGCTGGTGGGAGGCCCCGACCCGGATCGGCGACCGGATCGGCCGGTTGCTCGGGGCTGGGCCGGGGACGACGCTGGCTGGCGACTCCACGACGGTCAACCTCTACAAGGCGTACCTTGCGGCGGCGGGCCTCAACGCGGGGCGACGACTGGTCGTCACGGACCCCGACTCCTTCCCGACGGACCTGCACGTGCTCGGCGCGGCATCGGCCGTCGCGGGCTTCGAGGTCGTCCTGACGCGACCCCCCGACGTCCCCGGCCTGCTGGCACGGCGGGGCGACGAGGTCGCCCTCGTCGCGCTCTCGCACCTCGACTACCGGACCGGCGAGCTGCACGACCTGCCGTCGCTCACCGCGGCCGCCCGGGACGCCGGCGCGCTCGCCCTCTGGGACCTGTGCCACACGGCGGGCGTCGTCCCGATGGACCTGGACGGTGTCGGCGTCGACCTGGCCGTGGGCTGCGGCTACAAGTACCTGAACGGGGGGCCGGGCGCGCCTGCCTTCCTGTACGTAGCGGCCCGCCATCACGAGCGGCTCGCCAATCCGGTGCCGGGCTGGAACGGGCATGCCGAGCCGTTCTCGATGACGGCTGCGTACCAGCCGGCGCCGGGGATCAGGCGGATGCGCAGCGGGACGCCGCCCATGCTCTCGATGCTCGCGCTCGAGGCCGCGCTCACCGTGTACGACGAGGTGAGCGTCACGGACGCCTGGGTGGCGTCGCTGAGCCTGACGGGCTTCTTCGCGGGCGTGGTCGACACGCTCGTGCCGGAGGTGTCGGTGGTGACGCCGAGGGACGATCACCGGCGCGCGGCGCAGGTCGCCGTCCGGCACCCCTCGGCGTACGGGCTGGTCCGGGCGATGGCGGATCGCGGGGTGGTCGGTGACTTCCGCGCCCCTGACATCGCCCGCTTCGGGTTCGCGCCGTTGTACGTGACGCACGGGGACGTCGTCCGGGCCGTGCTGGCGATGCGCGCCGTCCTCGACGCCGGCGAGCACCTGAACGCCGCATACATCGCCCGGGCGCCCATCACCTGACCGAGCGATCTCGCCGCCCGTGGAGTGGTGCGGCGGCCCCTGAAACCACGCCGAGAGCGTCGAGATCACCAGGCAGGGACGCGAGGTGCGCTGCTTGTCCACAGGCAGCGGGCCGAGTGCTTGCGCGAGACGGCGGGCCCGCGTTGGGTGCGGAGCGTGAGCCGGCACGCCGCGGTACCAGGAGAGCTGTCTCGCGCACCGTTCCGTGGCAGCGTGGCGGCCGGTGCCGGGCTGGTCACCAAGAACCAGCTGCGGGGCCCGGCCTACACCCGCCTGTTCCGAGGCATCTACGTACGCCGGGGGCTCGAGGCCGACGCATCGGTCCGGTTCGCTGCCCTGCGTCTGCACCTGAACGGCGGCGAGGGAGTGGTCCGGGGCCTGACCGCCGCGTGGCTGCACGGGGTCTGGCGGCCCGCACCCGGCGACGACCTGCCGCTCGAGTTCGCGCGCTCGCCGCGCAAGCTCGGGCACGACCTGACGACGGATCTCGTCCCGTCGGGCGGTCTCCTCGTCACGTCACCGCAGCGGACGTGCTTCGACCTCATGCGGCGTTCCGGTCTCGTCGAGGCCGTCGTCGTCGCCGACGCCTTCGCGGCCACCGGAACCGTCAGCCTGCCCGTGCTCGCCGGCTACTGCGAGGACCGGCGGCGCTGGCCCGAGGTGCGGCACGCGAGGCTGGCTGTGACGCTCGCCCACCCCGGGGCGCGCTCCCCGGGGGAGACCCGGCTGCGGATGGTCGTCGTGCTGGCGGGATTCGAGGAGCCCCTCGTCAACGTGCCCGTGCACGACCTGAAGGGCGCCCACCTCGGAACACCCGACCTCACAGTGCCCGGCCGATCTTGGGTGCACCTCGAGTACGACGGGGCGTACCACGACGAGGCGGCCCAGCACGGCCGTGACCTGCGCCGGCAGAACGCCCTCATCGGCTACGGCGGAGTGCCCTTGCTGCGCTTCGACTGGCGGCACGTGTTGCGCCAGCGCGAGTGCGTGCTGCGCGACCTGGCGCTCGCTTCGGGTGAACGGCCACGCCGGGCACTCGACGACCGCGACTTCGTCCGCGGGCCACGCGGCTCGCGCTGGTGAGGTGCTCGCTGGTGAGGTGCTCGCTGGTGAGGCGCTCGCTGTTGAGACCCCCCCGGGACGATCTCGACGAGCGGAGAGTGGTTTCGACACGACCGAAACCACGCTCAGCGCGTCGAGATCACCTCAAGCGTGATCAAGCCGGGTTACCAGCCGCGGGTGGCGAGGCGGTGGGGCTGCGGGACGTCCTCGACGTTGATGCCGACCATGGCCTCGCCGAGGCCGCGGGACACCTTGGCGATCACGTCCGGGTCGTCGTGGAACGTCGTCGCCTTGACGATCGCCTCGGCGCGGGCGGCCGGGTTGCCCGACTTGAAGATCCCCGACCCGACGAACACGCCGTCGGCGCCCAGCTGCATCATCATCGCCGCGTCGGCCGGCGTCGCGATGCCGCCTGCCGTGAACAGGACGACGGGCAGCTTGCCGGCCTCCGCCACCTCGCGGACCAGCTCGTACGGCGCCTGCAGCTCCTTCGCGGCGACGTAGAGCTCGTCCTCGCTCATCGAGGACAGCCGCCGGATCTCGCCGCGGATCGTCCGCATGTGGGTCGTCGCGTTCGACACGTCACCGGTGCCGGCCTCGCCCTTGGAGCGGATCATGGCTGCGCCCTCGGTGATGCGCCGGAGGGCCTCGCCGAGGTTCGTCGCACCGCACACGAAGGGAACCGTGAAGCCCCACTTGTCGATGTGGTGGGTGTAGTCGGCGGGCGTCAGCACCTCCGACTCGTCGATGTAGTCGACGCCGAGCGACTGCAGCACCTGCGCCTCGACGAAGTGCCCGATCCGGGCCTTCGCCATGACCGGGATCGAGACGGCGGAGACGATGCCGTCGATCATGTCGGGGTCGCTCATCCGGGCGACCCCGCCCTGCGCGCGGATGTCGGCCGGCACCCGCTCGAGCGCCATGACGGCGACCGCGCCGGCGTCCTCGGCGATCTTGGCCTGCTCGGGCGTGACCACGTCCATGATCACGCCGCCCTTGAGCATCTCGGCCATCCCCCGCTTGACGCGGGCGGTGCCGACGGCGATCCCGGCGGGGCTGGACTGGTCCTGCTTGGGCACGAAGAACCTCGCTGTGCGTCTGGAGAGAAGGGGAATCGCCCCCTATTCTACGCCCCTCGGGCCGGTGGGCCCCGCCCCCGAAAGGGTCAGGGGTCATGCCGCCAGTCCGGGCGGCACCGAGTCGTCGATCTCCACCATGACGGGCAGCGACGCATGACCCGCCAGCCGGGCCCACCGGACGACCGGCTTGCGCCGCACCCGCACCGCCTGGGCGACCGCGTCGTTGTGGAACCGCCGCGCGAGCTGCACCCGCACGCAGGCCTGGGCCAGCAGGTCGAGCGACTGCGCCGCCAGGGGCGCATCGCGCAGCTCCGTCACCTGCCCGGGGTCACCGAACGCCGCGTGCAGCGCCCGGGTCAGGTCGTTCTCCACCTCCTCGGCCGGCTCGCCCCCCTCCAGCCATTCCGTGCGAGCCTCCCCGGCGGCGAGCGCGCGGGCGGCGGCGTCCGCGACCAGGAGGCCGGTAGCTGGGTCGAGCAGGGGTGCGGCCTCGACGGCGGCGGCCGCCCGTCGTGCGAGCTGCGCGTCGAGCGCGGCACGCGTCGTCTCCACCCGGTGGTGCAGCCGGTCGAGACGCGCGGCCGAGTACGACAGGTACCAGCCGAGGACGAGCAGGAGCGCGAGCAGCGCCAGCCCCTCCTCGACGAGGTCGCCCACGCCTCACCCCCGCCAGCGGGTGAGGAGCCGGCGCGACACCACGTCCTCGCCGACCCGGTCGGCGCCCAGGCGCACCGTCTCGTAGACCGCCAGCACCTGACCCGCCACCCGGTCCCAGTCGTACCGCCGCACGGCCCTGGACGCCGCCAGCGACAGCCGGGATCGTTCCGAGGGGTCCGCCAGCAGACGCAGCAGCGCCGCCGCGAGCGCCGCCGGATCGCCGGGCGGGACCAGCACCCCCAGGGCGCCGTCGTCCAGCACCCGCCGGAACGCTCCGAGGTCGCTCGCGACCACCGGCGACCCTGCACTCATGGCCTCGACGAGGACGATCCCGAAGCTCTCGCCGCCGGTGTGCGGCGCCACGTAGACGTCCACCGAGCGGAGCAGCGCGGCCTTGTCCTCGTCCCCGAGCGGCCCGAGCAGCTCGACCGCGGCGCGCTCCCGCGCGCCGAGACCATCCAGGGCCTCGTCGCCGTCGCCGCGGCCGAGCACGAGGAACCGGGTGCCGGGCCGGGCGGCCAGCACAGCCGGGACCGCCGCCGCCAGCACCGGAAGTCCTTTGCGAGGCTCGTCGATCCGGCCCAGGAACGCCATGGTCGGCCGTTCGGGAGTCCCCCGCCACTGCGGCCGGGGAGCCGCCGTCGCGAACCGGTCGACGTACACCCCGTTCGGGATGACGACGGCGTCCCCGCCGAAGTGCTCCACGACTGTCCGGCGCGCGTCCTCGGAGACCGCGATCCGCGCGGAGATCTTCTCCAGGCTGGGCCGCAGGATGGGGTACGCCGCCTGCATGACCCGCGACCGCAGGTTGGCGGTGTGGAACGTGGCGACGATCGGCCCGGTCGCCGCCCACAGCGCGAGCATCGACAGCGACGGCGACACGGGTTCGTGCACGTGCAGGACGTCGAAGCCCCCGTCCGCGAGCCACCGCCGCACCCGCCCCCGGCTGACCGGGCCGAAGGCGAGCCGCGCGACGGAGCCGTTGTACTTCACCGGCACGGCGCGCCCCGCCGCCTCGACGTACCAGGGCAACGGGGTGTCGTCGTCGGCGGGCGCCAGCACGCTGACGGCGTGCCCGGCGTCGATGAGGTGCTCGGCCAGGTCGCGGACGTGGAACTGCACCCCACCCGGGACGTCGAACGAGTACGGGCAGACGATGCCGATCCGCAACCCTGTCGGCACGGCGGCTACCGGGCGACCGCGGCGGGGGCGACGGGCACCAGGTCGGCGACGAACACCCGCTGCAGCATGTGCCAGTCCTGGGGGTACTGCCGGATGCCGCCCGCGATCGCGTCGGCACACGCCTGGGTCATCGCGGCCAGCTGCTCCGACCGCTCGCCCTCGGGCGGCACCACCTCGTCGTGGAACGTCACGACGACCCCCCAGCGGGCAGGCGCCCCGGCCGGCAGCCGCTCGTAGTGCAGCGTCACCGGGTACAGCCCGGCGCCGCTGACGAGGGCCAGCGAGGCCGGGCCGGCGGCCATCCGCGCGGTCTCGCCGAACAGCGTGACGGGGACGCCGGTGGCCGTGAGGTCGCGGTCGGCGAGCAGGGGCACGAAGCCGCCGCGGCGCAGCCGCCGCACCAGGACGCCGAACAGGTCGCCGCCCCCCGTCAGCGGCAGGATTTCCATCCCGAGGCGCTGCCGGAAGTGCAGGAAGCGCTCGAAGAGCTCCTCCGGCCGCAGCCGTTCCATCACGGTGGTGACGGGGGCGAGCGCGAGTGTCGACCAGGCGCCGGCGTGGTCCCAGTTGCCGCTGTGCGGCAGGGCCATCACGACGCCGCGCCCCTCCGCGAGCGCCTTCCGCACGGGTCCGTCGTTCTCCGTGCGGCAGGTGGCGAGGATCCGCTCCGGCGTCCAGTCGGGCAGCCGGAACGCGTCGCACCAGTAGCGCATGTACGAATGCATGCCCTTGCGCGTCAGCGACTTGAGCTTCATCGCGGAGGCGTCGGGCACGACCCGGGCGAGGTTGGACTCGAGCTGGCGCACGCCCCGGCCCTGCCGCAGCCAGGCGAACTGGGCGATCAGCGAGAACAGCAGATATGCGGGGCGCTCCGGCAACGCGCGGACCAGCCGCCAGCCGAAGCTGAACATCCACAACGAGAACTTCTCACCCACGGGTGTGCTCCTGAGGCTCCAGTGCCGCGAAGGCCTGCCGGCGCACCACGAGCACCCGCTGGACGACGGTCACGAGGCTCGCGACCGCGAGCAGGGCGAGCACGATCGACAGGACCACGGGCGGCAGCCCCAGCCCCACGAGGCCGGTGGTCAGGAGGACCGCGACGAGCCGGTCGGCTCGCTCCGCCACCCCGACCGACGCCGTCATCCCCAGCCCCTCCGCGCGTGCCCGGGCGTAGGAGACGATCTGACCCAGCACGAGGCACGCCAGCGCCAGCCACACCATCAGCGTCGCCCGCGGCTCGCCGGGGTGGATGGCGTAGAAGAGCACGAGGCCGCCGAAGATCGCGGCGTCGCCGAACCGGTCGAGGGTCGAGTCGAGGAAGGCTCCCCAGCTGCTCGACCGGCCCTGCAGCCGGGCCATGATCCCGTCCACGGTGTCCGAGAACACGAACAGCCCGATGACGACGGTGCCCCAGAAGAACGACCCCCGCGGGTAGAACGCCAGGGCGCCCACGACGACGCCCAGGGTTCCCACGAGCGTGACGGCGTCCGGACTGATCCCCAGGGCCAGGAGGCCGCGCGCTGCGGGGGTGAGCAGCCGGGTGAACAACGCTCGGGCGAACCGGTTGAGCATGACGTCCGGGGTGTCAGGCGACGGGGGGCATCCGCACTCTACCGATCGTCGGGAGCTCTCGGCTGCGGGCCGCGGGCCGGCAAGCAGGGCGATGTGCCGCCGCCGGCTCGCTCGCATGCGTCCGGAGGGCGCTTCGTCCGGCCGGGCCCTTGCCCCACCGCCCCACGCGGGTAGAAGTTGGGACCGCACCAGACGGTGGGGACGAGCGGTGGGCACGAGGAGGTCTCATGGCGGGAAACCCGAAGGCGCGCGTGGAGGCGGTGCGGGTCCCGCCCGACCGGATCCGCAACGTCGTGCTCGTCGGTCACGCGGCCGGGGGAAAGACAGCTCTGGTCGAGGCGCTCTTGCTGGGCACCGGTGCGATCTCCCGCCTGGGCCGGGTCGAGGACGGGTCCACGGTGTGCGACCACGAGGACGTCGAGCACCGCCTGGGCCGCTCCGTCTCGCTCGCCGTGGCGTCGGTGCTCCACGAGGGGGTGAGGGTGACCTTCGTGGACACCCCGGGTCACCCCGACTTCGTCGGGGAGGTGCGTGCGGGGCTGAGGGCGGCGGATGCCGCCCTCTTCGTCGTCTCGGCCGTGGACGGCGTCGACGGGATGACCCGGATGCTCTGGGAGGAGTGCGCCGCCGTCGGCATGCCGCGAGCCGTGGTGGTCACGCACCTGGACCAGCAGCGGGCGGACTTCGACGAGGCCCTCGCCGTGTGCCAGCGCGTGTTCGGCGCGGGCGTCCAGCCGCTGTACCTGCCGCTGCTCAGCGACGAGGAGGCGCCCGCGGGCCTGATCGGGCTGCTGTCCCAGCGGGTCTTCGACTACTCCGGGGGTGCCCGGGTGGAGCGGGACGCCGACCCCGAGCACCTGGAGCTCATCGAGGGAGCCCGGCAGGGGCTGATCGAGGGGATCATCCAGGAGTCCGAGGACGACGGCCTGCTCGACCGCTGGCTCGCTGGCGAGGACGTCCCGTTCGACACGCTCGTCGACGACCTCGAGAAGGCGGTGGCCCGCGGCGCGTTCCACCCGGTGCTGATCGCCGACCCGCTCACCGGGCTCGGCACGGCCGAGCTGCTCGAGGTCGTCGTCCGCGGGTTCCCCTCCCCGTTGGAGCACCCCGCCCCCGCCGTCACCACCCCGGACGGCGACCCGCGCGAGCCCCTGACGTGCGACCCGGCGGGCCCGCTGGCGGCCGAGGTGGTGAAGACGACGACGGACCCGTACGTCGGCCGGGTCAGCATCGTGCGGATCTTCTCGGGGACCCTGGTGACCGACGCCACCGTGCACGTGTCCGGCCACTTCTCCCGATTCGCCGGGGAGGAGCGCGGCCATGAGGACCACGACGTCGACGAGCGGGTCGGCGCCATCTCGGCCGTGCTGGGCGGCACGCTCACGCCGGTCGACTCCGGCGTCGCTGGTGAGGTCGTGGCCGTCGCCCGGCTGACCCGCGCCGAGACCGGGGACACGTTGTCGGACCCCGCCGCCCCGGCGCTGATGGAGCCCTGGGTGATGCCCGAGCCGCTGCTGCCGACCGCGCTGACGGCGCGCACCAGCGCCGACGAGGACAAGCTCTCTCAGGGCCTGGGCCGCCTCGCGGCGGAGGACCCCACGCTGCGCGTCGAGGTCAACCCCGATACCCACCAGGTCGTGGTGTGGTCGATGGGTGAGGCCCACCTGGAGGTGCTGCTCGACCGGTTGAAGGTGAAGCACGGCGTCGACGTCACCACCGGCCCGGTCCGCGTCGCGCTGCGCGAGACGGTGCAGAAGTCCGCGCTCGGCCACGGTCGGCACGTGAAGCAGTCCGGCGGCCACGGCCAGTACGCGGTCGCGGACATCGAGGTCGAGCCGCTGCCCGAGGGCGGCGGGTTCGAGTTCGTCGACCGGGTCGTCGGGGGCGCCGTGCCGCGGCAGTTCATCGGCAGCGTCGAGAAGGGGGTGCGCGCCCAGATGGTCAAGGGAGTGGCCGCCGGCTATCCCATGGTCGACATCCGGGTGACGCTCGTCGGCGGCAAGGCGCACAGCGTCGACTCCTCGGACGCCGCCTTCCAGATGGCCGGTTCGCTCGCCCTCAAGGAGGCCGCCGCGGCGGCGGGCATCGCCATGCTCGAGCCGATCGACGAGGTGCAGGTGGTCGTCGACGACGAGTACGTCGGCGCCGTCATGGGCGACCTGTCCTCACGCCGGGGACGGGTCACGGGCCAGACGTCGATGGGCAACGGCCGCACGGAGGTCTCCGCCGAGGTGCCCGCGGTGGAGCTCACCCGGTACGCGATCGACCTGCGCAGCCTCGCGCACGGCACGGGGACCTTCGCCCGGAAGTACGTCCGGCACGCGGCCATGCCGCAGCACCAGGTCGAGAGGGTGCTGCAGGGGACTTCGTAGGGGTCGGCGCAGCGTCGGCGAGGATGGGGCGGTGCGCCGGCTGCTCGCCTCCGCCCGCCCCCATCTCGGCGCTCTCGTCGTGGGGACGCTCCTCGCGCTGCTCGCCGGGGTGGCCGGTCTGCTGCAGCCGCTGCTGGCCAAGCAGGTCATCGACGCACTGTCGGCGGGACGGTCGTTGCTGCGCCCGGTGCTCGTCCTCGGGGTTCTGGTGGTCGTGGCAGCGGTACTCGGTGCGGCCAACAGCTACGTGCTGGGCCGCACCGCCGAGCGGGTCGTGCTCGACGTGCGCACCGGGCTGGCCGAGCGGCTCGTCCGGCTGCGCGTCGACGAACTCGACCACGCCTCGCCCGGCGACCTCATCAGCCGTACCACCGTCGACAGCTCGCTGCTGCGTTCGGCCGCCACGACCGCGCTGGTCGACCTCGTCGACGGCGGGCTGCGGTTCGTCGGGGCGATCGTCCTCATGGGCGTCCTCGACCTGCGCCTGCTCGCGGTCTCGATGGCCGTCCTGGTCGGCGTCGGCGTCACCGTCGGCGTCGTCGTCCCGCGGATCCGGGCCGCGGTCAAGACGGCGCAGGAGGCTGTCGCTGCCGTCGCCCACACGCTCTACCGTGCCCTCGGCGCGGCCCGGACGGTGAAGGCGAGCGGAACCGAGGGCAGCGAGCTCGCCCGGGTGTCGGGCGCGGTGGCGACGGCCTACGGGGCCGGTGTGCGCGGCGTCCGGCTCAACGCCCTCCTCACCGCGGTCACAGGCCTGTCGATCCAGGTGCCGTTCCTCGCCGTGCTGGGCGTCGGCGGCGCGCTCGTCGCCCGCGGCGACCTGCCGGTGTCGACGCTCGTCGCCTTCCTGCTCTACCTCTTCTACCTGATCGGGCCGATCGGGCAGCTGGTCGGCGGCACGACCACCCTGCAGCAGGGTCTCGCGGCCTCCGAGCGGATCGGCGCGGTCGAGTCGATGGCCGTCGAGGACGTCCCGCTCACGCCGGTGCCACCGGCCCGGAGGGGGGACGCGGACGCCGCCGCGCTCGGGGTCCGCTTCGAGCACGTGTCCTTCACCTACGCCGGGCGCGAGCGGGTTCTCGACGACGTCGGGTTCGAGGCGCCGGGGCCGGGCCTGACCGCGCTCGTCGGCCCGTCGGGCGCCGGCAAGACGACGCTCTTCTCGCTGCTGATGCGCTTCTACGACCTCGACGCCGGGCGCGTGCTCGTCGGTGGCCGCGACGTGACGGGGATGGAACTGCGGGAGCTGCGGCGGCTGATCGGCTACGTCGAGCAGGACGCGCCCGCGCTGCAGGGCACGCTGCTGGAGAACCTCACGTACGCGGCGCCGGGGGCGAGCGCAGCCGAGGTCGACGACGTGCTCGCCCGCACCCGGCTCGACGAGCTCGTCGACCGCCTGCCCGACGGGCTCGAGACGCTCGTCGGCACCCGCGGCGTCCTGCTGTCGGGCGGCGAGCGGCAGCGGGTCGCGATCGCCCGGGCGCTGCTGCGGCGCCCCGCCGTGCTGCTGCTCGACGAGGCCACCTCGCAGCTGGACGCCCGCAACGAGCAGGCCCTGCGCGACGCGGTCGCCGAGGTCGCGCGGTCGACGACGGTGCTCGTCGTGGCGCACCGGCTGTCGACCGTCACGTCGGCGGACCGCATCGTCGTGCTCGACCGTGGCCGGGTTCGGGCGACGGGCACGCATGGGGAGCTGCTGCGCGACGACCCGCTCTACGCCGAGCTGGCGGCGACGCAGCTCCTGGCCGCGGACCCGGCCTGAGCGGCGACCCGGCGGCGCCCCCGTCACGTTGTCCCCTCATCGTGATCATTCCGCCTTGTTGATCACCATGAGGGGACACACCTCGCGCTAGGAGGGGCGCTCGGCGGGCCAGGCCTCGGCGAGGCGTCGGCGGGTGTCGGAGAGAAGCTCGGGCAGCGCCTTGGTCTGCCCCACGATCGGCAGGAAGTTCGCGTCGCCGCCCCAGCGGGGCACGATGTGCTGGTGCAGGTGGGCGGCGATGCCCGCCCCGCCCGCGGAGCCCTGGTTCATGCCGATGTTGAAGCCCTGCGCGCCCGAGATCGCCTCGATGACCGTCATCGCCGTCTGGGTGAGCGTCCCGACCTCGACGGTCTCCTCCGGCGTCAGTTCGGTGTACAGGGACACGTGCCGGTACGGGCAGACCATGACGTGCCCGGTGTTGTACGGGTACAGGTTCATGACGACGTAGGCGAGCTCGCCGCGGGCCACGACGAGCCCCTCCTCGTCGCTGCGTTTCGGGGCGCGGCAGAACGGGCACTCGCGGCTGCCGTCGTCCGCGGGCTTGTTCTCGCCCTGCAGGTACGCCATCCGGTACGGCGTCCACAGCCGGCCGAAGCCGTCGGGCTCCCCCGCCAGCTCCCACGCGGCCTCGACCACGGGCCGGCCTGCCGGCTCGACCGGGTGCTCGACCGGGTGCTCGACCACCTGCTCGTCCGCGTCGCTCACGCGCCGATCCTAGGGACCGTCCCCCACCCCTCCCCGGCGATCAAGGAAAAGTTTGGGATCAAGGAATAGTTGGGGATCAAGGAGCGGGCATGCACTGCTCGTGACCGCGCAAACACCCAGATTTCCTTGATCGTCGGCAGGGGTGGGAGGGCGAGTGGCGTCAGACCTGCACGCGGGTGCGGACGGCCTCGACGATGCGCGAGACCGCCTCGTCGACGGGCACGCCGTTGTCCTGCGAGCCGTCGCGGAACCGGAACGACACCGCGTTCCTGGCGGCGTCCTCCTCCCCCGCGATCAGCACGAACGGCACCTTCTGCTTGCTCGCGTTCCGGATCTTCTTCTGCATCCGGTCGTCCGACGTGTCGACCTCGACGCGGATGCCCTCGCGGCGCAGCCGCTCCGCCACGCCCTCGAGGTAGCCGGCGTACGCGTCCGCCACCGGGACGCCGAGCACCTGGACGGGCGCCAGCCACGGCGGGAAGGCGCCGGCGTAGTGCTCGGTCAGCACCCCGAAGAACCGCTCGATCGAGCCGAACTTCGCCGAGTGGATCATGACGGGCTGCTGCCGCGAGCCGTCGGCGGCCGTGTACTCGAGACCGAAACTCGCCGGCTGGTTGAAGTCGTACTGGACGGTCCCCAGCTGCCAGGTGCGCCCGATCGCGTCCTTGGCCTGCACGGAGATCTTCGGGCCGTAGAACGCCGCGCCACCGGGATCGGGCACGAGCTCGAGCCCGCTGCTCTCCGCGGCGTCCTTGAGGATCCGGGTGGCTTCGTCCCACTGCTCGTCCGAGCCGATGAACTTGTCTCCGGTGCCGCGGGTCGACAGCTCCAGGTAGAAGTCCTCGAGGCCGAAGTCGCGCAGCAGGCCGAGCACGAAGTTCAGCAGGTGGCGGATCTCGTCCGGCGCCTGCTCCGGCGTGACGTAGCTGTGCGAGTCGTCCTGGGTGAGCCCCCGCACCCGGGTAAGGCCCTGCACGACGCCCGACTTCTCGTACCGGTACACCGAGCCGAACTCGAAGAAGCGCAGCGGCAGCTCCCGGTACGACCGCCCGCGCGACCTGAAGATCAGGTTGTGCATCGGGCAGTTCATCGCCTTCAGGTAGTACTGGCTGTTCTCCAGCTCCATCGGCGGGAACATCGTGTCCGCGTAGTACGGCAGGTGGCCGGAGGTCTCGAACAGCTGTGCCTTCGAGATGTGCGGGGTGCCGACGTAGTCGAACCCCTCCTCGATGTGCCGCCGCCGGACGTAGTCCTCCATCTCCCGCTTGATGACGCCGCCCTTGGGGTGGAACACGACGAGCCCCGAGCCGATCTCGTCCGGGAACGAGAACAGGTCGAGCTCGGCGCCGAGCCGGCGATGGTCACGGCGCTCGGCCTCGGCGAGCCGCTCCAGGTACGCCCTCAGGTCGTCCTTGCTGGGCCAGGCCGTGCCGTAGACGCGCTGCAGCTGGGGGTTCTTCTCGCTGCCCCGCCAGTACGCGGCCGCCGAACGCATCAGCTGGAAGCCGTTGCCCAGCAGCCGGGTGGAGGGCACGTGGGGGCCCCGGCAGAGGTCCTTCCAGGCGACCGAGCCGTCCCGGCGCAGGTTGTCGTAGATCGTCAGCTCGCCGGCGCCGACCTCGACGGAGGCGCCCTCGGCGGCCGCCTCCACCTCTGCCTCCGAGGTCGAGTCCCCGCCGTCCGCGGACGGCGCCCCCGACGGCCCGCCCTTGAGGCCGATCAGTTCGAGCTTGTACGGCTCGCCGGCGAGCTCCTCGCGGGCGTCGGCGTCCGTGACGACCCGGCGGCGGAAGGTCTGGCCCTCCTTGACGATGCGTGCCATTCCCTTCTCGAGGGCTTTGAGGTCCTCGGGGGTGAACGGCTCGGCGACGTCGAAGTCGTAGTAGAAGCCGTCCCGGATCGGCGGCCCGATGCCGAGGTGTGCCTTCGGGTTGACCTCCTGCACGGCCTGGGCGAGCACGTGCGCGGCGGAGTGCCGCAGCACGTTGAGGCCGTCCTCGCTGCTGACGCCGACGGGCTCGACGACGTCGCCATCAGCGAGCTCGTGGGTGAGGTCCCGCAGCACGTCGTTGACGCGGGCGACGACCACCTCGCGGTCGTCCCCGAACAGGTCGGCGGCCGTCGTGCCCGTCGTCACCGTCCGCCGTTCGTCCCGGCCCTCGGTTCTGACGACGATCTGCACGTCGGACACAGAAATGCTCCTCGGTAGTCGGCTGCCAGTTCACGTTCTGGCGTACGGGCGATGCTACCGAGCGTCGCCGCGCCTGGCCGCCGGATTCCTGGCCGCCGGATCTGTGCTGGCGTCAGTCCCTGCCCCGCAGCAGCGACACGCGGAAACCCCGCAGCTCGGGGGTCGTGATGCCCTCCACGACGGTCGGGTCGTCGCGCACGACCCGCCACGCGGTCTCCTCGTCGGGCGCCTCGAAGACCATGATGCCCGTGTTGACCGCTCCCAGCGTGGGACCGACCAGCATCACGACGCCGTCGGCGAAGAGCCGCTGCAGCCGTGCGAAATGGTCCGCGAAGACCTGTCGCTCGTGGTCGGTCATGGTTGCCGCGAAGTTCTCCCGCGGCGCGTGCATGAAGCAGATCCACTCGGCCACGCGTCACCCCTGCTCGAGAACGACGTCGTCCCCGGTCGCGATCATGCCGGGGCGCTCGACGTCGGCGTACACGCCGAGGCAGTGGCCGGGACGCCGCAGTACCCGGAGCGCGGCGTCGCCGACCGCGAGACGCCGGCCGATGCAGCTCTCCTCACGACCGTCGCCGGCGTCGATCACCAGGTTCGCCCGCGGCTCGGAGAGGCTGCAGGCGCAGTCCGCGGCGTCGTGCTCCCCGCGCGCGGCGGCGTCCAGCGCCTGCCGGGTGACCAGGTGCACGGGGGCGTCGAGGGTGCGGGCCGGTGCCGCCGGCGCCAGGTGCACGGGCCGGCCCAGGAAGGCCGTCAGGGCCGCGTCCGCCGCCACTCCCCGGACGCCGACAGCGACGGCCGGCACGGTGAGCAGAGGCTGCCCGTCATCGGCCGCGGTGGCGAGAACGTCGCGCAGCCGGGGCTCGGTGTCGGCCGTGAGGAGGTCACCGGTGTCGGTGAGGACGGCGGAACGGCGGTCGCCGACCACCCCGTCCGCGTCGAGCCGGATGCTCTCGGCCGGGTGCGCCGCTGCGCCCTTGACGGGGAACGCCTGCGTGACGACCACACGCCCGACGACGTCGCCCCGCTTCCCTGCCTCGGCGGCCCGCTCGGCCTCGACCTCCCGCTCGATGGCTTGCTCGGCGCCGGTGCGCTCGTCGTGCACGCTCACTCCCCCGAGTATCCGGTGCCGCCGCTCTTCGCGCTGATCATGCACGCAGGTGTGGCTGTGCATCCGAAACCTGCTTCGCGTGGTGGCCGGCGGGTGTTCGGGCGGGATCGGAGGCAGAGCGGAGCGCCGCGGTCAGGACGCCGCGAGGCCCCGGTCGCAAGGACCGGGGCCTCGGCTGCGGTGGGCGATACTGGGATCGAACCAGTGACCCCCTCGGTGTGAACGAGGTGCTCTCCCGCTGAGCTAATCGCCCGCTGACGCGGCTCGATGCTAGCGAACCGAAGTGCCCGGCGACCAATCGCCGAGGGTCACCTGTGCAGGCCGGGCAACGGCGGCACGACGGCGTCCGGGACCCAGGCCGGGACGCCGGTCACCACGGCGGCCCCCCAGAGACCGGCCGCTACGCAGGCGAGGGTTCCCACCCCCACGCCTGCGCGGACCCCCATGCCTTGCCGGCCCAGCCAGGACGTCCACATCTGCAGCGTCCGGCGCGCGAACTCGAGAAGGCGGCGGGCCGGCTCGAACTCGGTGGCGAGCAGGGCGAGCCCCGCGAGCACGATCAGCCAGCCCGGCCCTGGCAGCGGTACGAGCAGCAGACCGCCGAGCGTGATCGCGACACCCAGAAGGGCGACGACAAATCGGTAAACGGCGCGGGAGGTGCGGCGGGCTCGGATACGTTCGCGCACGACGCGGACGCGAGCCATCGGCGGCCGTCGCGGCACCTGACGCATCTGATCAGGGTAGACGCGGCGCTACGGAGGGTTTCGGGACGTGTGGACAGGGGAACAATGCCCGCGAGGGCCATCAGGGTGGCCGCCGATCGAGTGAGGGAGCGTTATGCACCCGCATGTGGACGTCGAGGCGTCGGTCCAGCTCAGGCTGGTCGTCGCGGACGCGGACGCGGTCCCCCTGCCCGTCAGCCTGCGCTACTGCGCCACCGACCCCTACGCCGTCCGCGCCGTCTTCTCGGGCGACGGCATGGAGGTCGAGTGGGTGTTCGCCCGGGACCTGCTGCGCTCGGGGCTCACGTCCCCGGTCGGCGAGGGTGACGTGCACGTGTGGCCGTCGTGGGGCACCGGCCGCGAGCTCCTGATGATCTCGCTCACGTCGCCCGACGGCCAGGCCGTCCTCGAGGCCGGCGCGCAGGACGTCCGGGCCTTCCTCGACCGGACGACGGCGGTTGTCCCGGACGGCGAGGAGAGCGCCCACCTCGACCTGGACGCGCCCTCGCGCGCCTGCTCGGCTGAGCTCGCCCGGACCCGGATCGGACGCCGACACGCGGCCGGGTACCGGTTGGACGACGTCGCGGCAGGTCGGCTAGTGTTCCAGACGCACTGATCGGGGTTCACCGGTCGGCGCAGCGCGGACGTGGCTCAGTTGGTAGAGCATCACCTTGCCAAGGTGAGGGTCGCGGGTTCGAATCCCGTCGTCCGCTCGGAGAGGCCCATCAGGTTGGTGAGGTGACCGGACTCCGGTGGAGTGGCCGAGAGGCGAGGCAACGGCCTGCAAAGCCGTGTACACGGGTTCAAATCCCGTCTCCACCTCTCAGCCCGCTCGCGGGCAGGGCGATTAGCTCAGTGGGAGAGCGCTTCCTTGACACGGTAGAGGTCACTGGTTCAATCCCAGTATCGCCCACCAGCAAACTGCAGGTCAGAAGCCCGGTTCCTCCCCTGAGGGGCCGGGCTTCAGCTGTTATCGTGCCCCTGCCAGCCAAATCGCCTGCCAGATCGCAGCCAGCAGAAGTGAACAGGCCGTCCATCACGGTGGCGTCGACTGGATGCCCGGTCGGAGTGCTTCCGATAACGGTGGGCGCAAGTCCCGTCCCCAGTCGAAGCACACCTGCTTCAACTTCTGTGGCCATCCGTTTCCCCCGTGGCATCGCTTAAAGTACAGCCAGCAGGTGCTCATGTCGGCGTTGCTTGCGTGGCCGAGGTTAGCCCAACGGGAACCAAGAGCCAGACGTTGTGGCCGGACAGGTTCCCAACCGATTCTGTCGCGCGGATGCCAGTCATTGAGGGGGAAGCTTGCGGGGGGCGGTCAGGGACCGAGGGCGGCGGCTAGCAGGCTTCGCCGGTCGTGCGTACTGGTTTTGCTGAAGATCGCCTTGAGGTGGTCCTGGACGGTGTATTCGCTGAGGTGCAGAGCTCGGGCTGCGATCCGCGTGTCGTCGCCGGCGGCGAGTCGGGTCAACACCTGGAGCTCCCGTGACGTGAGGCCGTGGGCTCGGCTGAACAGGTCGGCGCGATCCAGCGGTGCGCAGTTCTCGATGGTCACGGCGATGTCCTGGTCCGCTTCGGAGTGCCCGGTGGATGTTCTCGATGGCCGATGCGGGCGGCGGACAGGGTCAGCCAGCGTCGGCCGGCGGCATGGACGCGGGCCCAGGCGGGTCTGTCATTGACGCCGGCCTGCCTGGCGAGCAGTTGGGCGGCCACGTGTAGGCGCCCGCGGGCACCGGAGAGCTGCTGCCCTCTGGCGGCACGAGCAGCCGCAGGTAGCGGTCTGTTTCTGGGGTCTGTGCACGGACGGTCAGGTCCGGGCCGAGGAGCAGGACGACGGGGGTGCCGAGCTGGGGGCGAGCCTCCGGGCGGCGCGGTGAAGGTCGCGGCCAGGCACCGGCGGATCGCTGCGGTGACTGTCTCGGTGAATTCGGCCAGATGGTCGACGTCGCCCTGACCGAAGGTGCCGGCGGAGGTGTCGCGCCACAGGTCCAGGAAGCTCCAGATGCCGTACTGGTCGCGGAAGACGACCGATGCAACGTCGACGACGCCGAACCGGGATTACACCTCACGCCAGACCAGACTGCGCCGGCGATCCGCGACATCACTGAGGCAGAGCGCCAGGGCGTGGTCAGCTCCGTCCACCGGTTCACGGTGGTCTGGTACTTCAGCCGAATCAGGGCCGGTAGCTCGGGCAGACAGGGCACGTCGGCCAGTGGAGCGCACCCGACCCCGGTCTGTGGATCAGTGAGCAGCCACGCGTACCAGGTGAACGGCACCGCGCGGCGCAGCTCGCCGAGCAACTCGAGTCGCAGCTGTCTGGCGTCGCTCGCGCCGGCGCCGATCGCCTCGATCCGTGATGCCCGCACGCCTGAGGCTAGCCCCATTCACAGGATGCTCGGGACCCCAGGAGATCTGGGATAGCCGCCACGTTGAGCCCCTCCTAGCGTCGAAGTCATGGCCACCCTCCACATCGAGCACTCGATCACTGACTACGACACCTGGCGTGCGGCCTTCGCCCGTTTCCGCGGCGCAAGAGCCGACGGCGGGGTGCTAGCGGCGCGCGGTCTATCGACCGGCCGACGACGACCAGTACGTGCTCATCGACCTCGACTTCGCCACTATCGATCAGGCCCAGCAGTTCGAACAGTTCCTCCGCACCCGCGTCTGGTCGACACCAGACAACGCGCCAGCCCTCGCGGGCGGTCGCGTCACCCGGATCCTGCAAGCCGAACTCGTGTCCGCCTAGTGAGTGTCTCCGAAGTCATCCTGTCCAGCTGACGATGGCGCCCAGGAGGATGCCGCCGCCGCAGGGGCAGAGCGTGCTTGTCGTATCGGGTGGACAGGGCTTCTCACTGCTTGAGGACGTTGAGGTCGCGCTCGACGCGTTGCGACCGGCGTACTCGATGTGGTCGTAGGAGAGTCGCCTTCGCTCAGGCCGCCGCGGGAACGTCCTCCATCCACACCCGAGTCGGCGCCCGGCGTGGACCGGCCCGATCCAGAACTGCTGGGGCCCGACCTTCACGTTTCCGCTCGCGCTGACCACCCGCTCGAGTTCGATCGCCTGCCCACCCAGCCAGTGCTCATCCACTGTGAGGAACCCCTGCTGCCGGTCCGCCATCATCTCGGCGACCTCCTCGACGTCGGACTGGTCCGCCGGCTCCGGCTCGCTCACCTCAGCCGGCAGGCTGTTGAGGAAGTCGGCAGAAATGTCCAGGCCGAGCTCGGCGCGCACCTCCTGCGGGATGGGCACCAACCGCGACGCCGGGGCCGCGTCGTCGAATGCCGGGTGCGGCCGCTCGTGGTCATAGGCGTACCGGAACGCGTCGACCGCGGCCTGCGCCGCAGCGACGTCCGGGAACGGGCCGTGCGCCCTGAAGCAGTCGGCCCGCGGTCTTGGTGGAAGCGCTCCACTTCCCGGTCGTGGTCGGTGACCGCGGCTTGGTCAGGACGGTCTCGATACCGTTGCGGGGGCTGAACCGCTCGAACAGCACCTCCGCCGACCGGGGGCCCAATGATTTGTCGGCGCTGTCGCTGAGCACTTGCTGTCGGGCAGCCGAACGCGCGCAACGCCTGCACGAACGCGGTGCGCACCGCCCCGGGTGGCCCGGGCCACGACAGCCGCGATGACGCAGTACCGGGAGTGGTCGTCGATCCCGGTGACCACCCTCAGCTCCCCCCTCGGTCAGGAAGCAGGCGTCGACGATGTCCGGTAGCGGTTCTGCCATCGATGCACCGCCTGGCGAGACACCCCGAACCGGCGAGCCGCGTCCACGACCGGGGCGCCGGCCTGACCTCTAGCACCGCCGGGTACCGCTGTTCCCACCGATGACGCCGGCAGCGTGAACGCGGCTGTTGCGGGCGCCATCCACCGGCTGAACCACCTGCTGGAGAGCCATGAAGGCCGGCAGGAGGACCAGGATGGCCGCAGCTCGATCCGTCGGCCAGAGCCGGTGATCAGTGAACCGACACTCCGCGCGGTGAGACGTCGACGCTGAACAGCCGGTCGCTGCGGCGATCTGCGATGCCTGGATGAACCCCGGCATCGACCCGGGCAAAGGTCCTCTCGAGGCAGCGCCTGCCCCGGACCCTGGCGACATATCGATGCGTCGACGGCCCGGAGGTCTTGTGAGCATCATCGGCGCGGCAGACGTGGGCTTGGAGCGAGGCCGCCGTCGCCGGGGCAGTGATTACGCGGGCCTGTTCGAGCAGGGTGCGTGAGGCCGGGTTGCTCCGCCCGCGGCTCGCCTACTACACGATGAGGATCATCGTCACCACGGGGCTGCTGGTCGTCGGCTGGATGTCGTTCGTGCTGGTCGGCCAACGTGGTGGCAGCTGGTCACGGCCGCCTTCCTGGCGGTGGTGTTCACCCAGATCGGGTTCCTCGGCCACGACGCGGGGCACAGGCAGATCTTCCGGCCCGGCGTGCCAACGCGTCCTGGGTCTGCTGCTCGGCAACCTCGCCATCGGGCTGAGCTACGGCTGGTGGGTGGACAAGCACAACCGGCACCACGCGAACCCCAAACACGAGGGGCGCGACCCGGACATCGGCGGTGGCGTACTGGCCTTCACCGCCGCGCAGGCCGACGGCCGACGGCGGCGTGCGCGCTGGCTGGCCCGCCACCAGGCCTGGCTGTTCTTCCCGCTGCTGATGCTGGAGGCGGCTGCACCTGCACGTCGCCAGCGTCGCGGGCCGTCTGCGCGGACCGGCCGACCGCGCGCCGCGCGGGCCGAGGCGCTGCTGCTGGCCGCTGCACGCTGTCGGCTACCTCGGCCGTGGTCGCTCTGGTGCTGTCACCGGTCGCAGGCGCTGGCGTTCGTGGCCGTCCAGCAGGGCGTCTTCGGGGCTCTACATGGGCTGCACGTTCGCGCCGAACCACAAGGGCATGCCGATGCTCGCCGCCCGATGACGAGCTCGACTTCCTGCGCCGCCAGGTGCTGACCTCGCGCAACGTCCGCGGCGGCCTGTTCGTCGACCTCGCGCTGGGCGGCCTGAACTACCAGATCGAGCACCACCTGTTCCCGAGCATGCCGCGGCCGACCCTGCGCCGGGCCCAGCCCGATCGTCCGCGCCTACTGCGCCGAGATCGGCATGCCGTACGTCGAGGGCGAGGCTGATCGAGTCCTACCGGCAGGCGATGGCACATCTGCGCACCGTCGGCCGCCCGGGCGACCGTTCGACAGCCCGCGCGAGTTCGGCACCGCCCGCACCGGGTGCTGAGGGTGCACGGCGGAGACGACCACCGTGAAGCGCCGTTCCCGAGCCTTCGAGGGCGCGGGCGAATGAGCACGTGCTGCTCGGACCTACCCCGGACGCATTCTCGGCGGTCGTCCGCCACAGCCGTGAACGCCGCGGACACCTGACGCGGATCTGGGCGACCATCGCCGAGCAATCCCATGGCGCGCCGCCGACGCTCGGCGACGCCGAGGTAGCCGGAATTGACCACAGCCGAGCGTCGCCCAGGTCGCACAGATGACGCTCGCAACCCCCAACGGCCTGCTGGCCGACCTCGCCGACGCCACCGTCGAAGGGTGCGGGACCGTGCAGCGGACGCTTCGCCGTCGCCGCATCGGCCACCAGATGAGCCCGCCCGCGCCCGGGGCGCCAGCAGTGAAAGGGGCGTACCATCAGAAGTATCCGGCATCGACGTTCCCCTCAGTTGAGGCGCCCGCCCACCGGCAGGAGCCCCTTGAGAGGCCGAAATGTCAGCCGTCCCCCGAGTTGTCACTGATTCCACCTCGGCCCGGGCCGGTGGGGCCCCCGAGCCGGTCGCCTCTGCCGATGGTCACGGCTCCGCCAGGTTGCCCAGAACGCGAGCGGGGACGGCATGGGTGCTGGCGTGCGTAGCCCCGGTTGCCCTGCTCGCGCTGATCGTGTTCATCACCCAGAACCTGCACCCCGTCGAGGTGGCGTTCCTGGGGTGGCACGGGCACTTCCCGCTGGTGGTGGTGGTCCTGGCCGCGGCGTTGATCGGTTCCGTCCTCACCCTGGTTCTGGGAACACACCCGGATCCTCCAGCTGAGACGGACCGCCCTGCGTTCACGTCGTGAGCGCGCGCAGGCTCGTGTGCCTCTGAGGACGAGCGGGTCCGAGCGCGCCGCGTCGTAACCGCCGGCTCTTCCCCGGTTCGACAATCCGATCGAGTCGGCCCGCTCCCGGGCTCGTCAGCGTCGTGTGACACCGAGAATGAAAGGACAGGCTGATGCTGAAACGTATCTATACCGGGGTACGAGGACCGCGTGAAGGTGGCGGCCGACGCGCTTATCCAGCAGTCGAACCTGGACGAAGAGCTGGCGGTCGACTAGCGCGAAGTGCGTCCTCTATGCCGTCGACCACATTCCCGAGCAGGTGCGGTGAGGTGAACGCTCCGAGCCAAGGGGACGGGCGAGCCACGACGAGATGGTTCGCCATCTGCGGTTGCGGGGTGGGCCCCTCGACGGCTTGACCTGGTCCGATGTGATCGACATCGGGAAGCGGGTGTGCTGCGGAACGGGGTTGTGGTGCGTCCAAGGAGTGCGTCTACGTGGTCACCAGCGACACCACGAGGGGGCTCGACGGCCGGGTCGAGAGCGTGGCAGTGCCCGCTGACTTCTGAGCCCTGCGCCCGACGCGTTCGCGGGAAGGTGTCATCCCCCTGGATGATCCCGGTCGCGATCGCCTCATGTTTCTCCGCCGCCCGATGGTGCGCGCAAGGCCAGGCGGGGCCGGCGGAGACGATTCGTACCACCAACCAGAACGAGGGCAACGCCATGGAACTCCACCGCAACGACAACCACACCGAACACGTGCTGACCGCCAGCGGCGTCATCGACGTCACAGATGTGCCCGAGCTACGCACCCGCCTCCTCGAGGCGATCGGCCGCGACGGA
>CAWBAJ010000031.1:0-107027 GCA_963786765.1 uncultured Actinomycetota bacterium
TGCACAAGGTCAGTCACGACCCCCAGGCCGAGCAGGCCCTGCTCTCCGTGGCGTACGGAGGCCGGCTGGCGGAGCGCGCGCTCCCGAAGAACCGCCTGCCCGAGGACAGCACGTTCCCGGACGCCGCGCTGCGGTTCGTCCACGACGAGCTCCTCCTGGACGGCAGTTCCCGCCTGAACCTCGCGACGTTCGTGACGACGTGGATGGAACCGCAGGCCCAGACGCTCATGATCGAGGCCTTCGACAAGAACATGATCGACAAGGACGAGTACCCCGCGACGGCCGAGATCGAGCGCCGGTGCGTGAACATCGTCGCCGACCTCTTCCACGCCCAGCCGCACGAGACCGCGGTGGGCGCCTCGACGATCGGGTCGAGCGAGGCCGTCATGCTCGCCGGGCTGGCGCTGAAGTGGCGGTGGCGGGCGCGCCGCGGGGCCGCCGGCCTCCCCACCGACCGCCCGAACCTCGTGCTGGGCAGCAACGTGCAGGTGGTCTGGGAGAAGTTCTGCCGGTACTGGGACGTCGAGGCGCGGTACGTGCCGATCACCAGAGAGCGCTACACGATCACCCCGGAGACCGTGCTGCCGTTCGTCGACGAGAACACGATCGGCGTCGTCGCCATCCTCGGGACGACGTTCACCGGGGAGTACGAGCCGATGAAGGAGATCGCCGAGGCGCTGACCGCGCGCAACGAGGAGACCGGCTGGAACGTGCCCATGCACGTGGACGCCGCCAGCGGCGGCTTCGTCGCCCCGTTCCTTCAGCCCGACCTCGAATGGGACTTCCGGCTGCCGATCGTCAAGTCCATCAACGTCTCGGGGCACAAGTACGGGCTCACCTACCCCGGTGTCGGGTTCGTCGTCTGGCGCGACCAGGAGGACCTCCCCGAGGACCTGGTCTTCCACGTGAACTACCTGGGCGGCGACATGCCGACGTTCACGCTGAACTTCTCCAGGCCCGGGAACCAGATCGTCGGCCAGTACTACAACTTCATCCGCCTCGGGCGTGCCGGTTACACCCGGATCATGGAGACGTTGCGGGACATCGCGATGTCGCTGTCGGCCGCCGTGGCCAAGATGGGCCCCTTCTATCTCCTGAGCGACGGATCGGACATTCCCGTGTTCGCCTTCGCCCTGAGCGACCCGAGCAAGTACACGGTGTTCGACGTCTCGAACCGGATGCGGCAGTACGGCTGGCAGCTGCCCGCCTACACGATGCCGGCGGACGCCGAGGACCTCGCCGTTCTGCGGCTCGTGGTGCGTGAGGGTTTCAGCGCCGATCTGGGCGACAAGCTGCTCTCCGACTTGAGCGAGGTCGTCGCCCACCTCGAGAAGCACGGCCGGCCGCCGGGCGAGGACGCGCCCGTTCCGTTCGCCCACACGTAGGCCGCCACGAGTGGAGCACCTATCGCTCCCGAGGAGGAGATGAAGGGCATGCCCGAGGGAAGGCACCGGCCTGTCGTGGTTCCGGCGCCTCGCGGACGCGACGGCCGACGCGCCGGAACGCGCCGGCCTGGTCCTCATATCGCTGATCGCCGTCGCCGCGGTGGCGAACCTCAACCTGTCCGTGGCGAACGTCGCGCTGCCCTCGATCGGGCGCGCGTTCGACTCATCACAGACCGCCCTCGATCTCATCGCGGTGGGATATTCCCTCGGGCTGGCCGCCTCCGTTCTCTACCTGGGCGCCGTGGGCGACCGCTACGGACGCAAGCTGTTGCTCGTGCTCGGGATGGTGCTGTCCGTCCCGGCATGCCTGCTCGCCGCGTACGCCCCGTCCGACACCGTGCTCTTCCTGGCGCGGATCCTCGGCGGCCTGTCGGCCGGCATGGCCTACCCCACGACGCTGGCCTTGATCGCGGCGCTCTGGTCGGGCCCGGGACGGACGCGATCGATCGCGCTCTGGTCCGCCATCGGCGGCGGTGTCGCCGCGCTCGGGCCGCTGGTCGCCGGGTTCCTGCTCGAGCACTTCTGGTGGGGCTCGGTGTTCCTCGTCACGCTGCCGCTGGCCGCCATCGCCGCGCTGATGGCCTGGTTCTTCGTGCCCGCCCACGTCAACGAGACGACCGAGAGCGTCGACCACCTCGGCGGCATTCTCTCCGTCGCCTTCGTCGGGTCTCTGATCCTCGCGATCAATTTCGCACCGGTGCCGAACAAGGGAGCGCTGACCCTGACGCTGGCCGTCGTCGCACTCGTCGGTCTGATCGCCTTCGTGCTCCGCCAGCGCAGCGCCGCCAACCCGCTGTACGACCTGCACATCGCCGGCCGCCGGGTGTTCTGGGTCGCCGCCTGCGCCGGGATCATCGTGTTCGGGTCCCTCATGGGCGCAGCCTTCGTCAGCCAGCAATACCTGCAGAACGTGCTCGGCTACGACACGCTCGAGGCGGGAGCGGCCTTCCTGCCGGCCGTCGTCTTCATGATTCTGGTAGCGCCCCGCTCCGCCAAGCTGATCGAGACGCGTGGGGCCCGGTTCACGCTGCTGCTCGGGTACGTCTTCCTCTTCCTGGCCTTCGGCTGGATGTTGCTGCTGTGGAAGGAGGGCAGCTCGTACTGGCAGGTGGGGCTCGCCTATGCCTTCATCGGCGTCGGCGTGGGTCTCGCCGGGACGCCGGCGTCCCATTCCCTCACGGGGTCGGTCCCCGTCCAGCGGGCAGGGATGGCGTCGGGGACGGCGGACCTCCAGCGGGACCTCGGCGGCGCGATCATGCAGTCGGTCTTCGGCGCACTGCTCACGGCCGGTTACGCGACCGCGGTCGCCGCGGCGATCACGGCGGCGCCGAACGGGCAGCAGGTGACGACGAGCGTCCAGAACGAGCTCACGAAGTCCTTCTCCAGCGCGGCGGACGTCGCGCAGCAGTATCCGCAGTACTCCCAGCAGATCGTCGCCGGCGCCAAGGCCTCGTTCCTCGACGGTGCGGACTGGGCGTACACCGCCGGCATCGTCGCGGTGCTGGTCGGCGCGGCGATCGTGTTCTTCCTCTTCCCCCGCAAGGAGCGGGAGGAGCAGCTGCTGGCCGCGTATCACGCCGAAGACACACAAGGGACGGGAGCAGACGATGGTGTTCAGGGGACGACGCGAGGAACGCCGCGAGGAGCGGCACGAGGGCCGGCGCGAGGAGCGCCGGGCGGTGCACTACCGGATGCGCCAGAAGCTGGTCTCCATCGGTGACGACTACTGGATCGAGGACGGCGACGGCCGGCGCGCGTACAAGGTGGACGGCAAGGCGCTGCGCGTCCGCGAGACGCTGAACTTCGACGACACGTCGGGGAACACCCTGCTGCGGATCCAGGAACGCATGATGCGGGTCCGGGACACGATGGAGATCGAGGACCCGGGCGGCCGGACGGTGGCCACCGTGAAGCAGGCCATGATCACCCCGATGCGGGACCGGATGACGGTCGAGGTCGAGGGCGGACCCGATCTCAAGGTGCAGGGCAACCTTCTGGATCACGAGTACAAGATCGAGGCGGACGGCCGCCCCGTCGCCGAGGTGTCCAAGCGGTGGTTCCGCGTGGCCGACACCTACGGCGTCGAGATCCAGCCAGGCCAGAACGACGTCCTCGTGCTCGCCGTGACCACCGTGATCGACCAGATGACGTCGCCTGACCGCTGATACCGCCTCGCGGGGATGCCCCGCTCGACGAACCGTCGAGCGGGGCATCTCCCTCTCCGGTGGACCGTTGAACCGGCGGAGCCGGCGTGCCCGGCGGCCACGGCGGGCAGGCGCGCGCCCGATCCCTGTCGACGCGAAACTGCGCGTCGACAGGGATCGGTACGGGTTTCAGGCCTGACCGGCCGCCGGCTGGACGCCGGGGCCTTCCAATTGATCGCCTCCGCGTGGGCGAGGAACCGCGGTCAGCGGTTTGGTCACCGCCTCCAGCGACTTGCCCTCCGCGTTGATGCCGATGAGCAGCTCGACGACCCCGCCGATGATCATGATTCCGGCGCCCACGAGATAGCCGATAACAGAGGCCGGTGCGGCTGGACCCGTCGCCGATGAGCCAGCCGTAGAACACCGGCCCGATCGCGCCGAAGATCGTGCCGATCGTGAAGAAGACAGCGATAGCCTCCGAGCGGATCTCGATCGGCCACGTCTCGCTCACCGTGAGGTAGGCAGCGCTGGCCCCCGCTGACGCGAAGAAGAAGATGACCACCCACACGAACGTCTGGGAGAAGGCGGTCAGGTCGCCGTTCTTGAACATCCAGGCGCTCAGAGCCAGGAGTGCGCCCGACAGGAGATAGGTTCCCGAGATCATCTTCTTCCGCCCGACGGAGTCGAAGAGCGGGGCCAGGATCAGCGGACCGGCTAGGTTGCCCACCGAGAAGGCCAGGCCGTAGAGCGGCACGGCGGTAGCACTCACCCCGTAGAACGTGGTGAGCACCAGGGCGTAGGTGAAGAAGATCGCGTTGTAGAGGAAGGACTGCGTGATCATCAGCGTCGCCCCGAGGATCGCCCGTTTCGGGTACTCGCGGAACGCCAGACGAAGGAACGTCAGGTAGCCGTAACGCTGCTCGGGGACCAACTCGAGGGCGGCCTCGTCCGCCACCTCCTCCAGGGTCTGGCCGGAGCGCCGCGCGGCTTCTTCGATCTTGAGCAGTTCCCGCTCCGCCTCCTCCTTCTGCCCGTGCATGAGCAGCCAGCGGGGGCTCTCCGGCAGGGTGCGTGCGACGACGATGACGACGAGGGCGAGGACCGGCCCCATCAGGAACGCCAGCCGCCAGCCGACGTTGATCGCGAACGCGTTGAGGAAGATCAGCGAGGCGAAGGACCCCAGGATCGCGCCGGCCCAGTAGGAGCCGTTGATCCAGATGTCGACCCGGCCGCGGTACTTCGAGGGCATCATCTCGTCGACCGCGGAGTTGATCGCCGCGTACTGCCCGCCGATGCCGGCGCCGGCGAGGAGGCGGGTGGCGTAGAAGTACAGCAGCCAGCCTTCGTGGTGACCCGTCGTGAAGGCGGCAAGACCGGTGCCGAGCAGGTACAGGAGCAGCGTCACCATGAGCAGCCGGCGGCGGCCGAGCTGGTCGGACATCCGGCCGAAGACCAGCGCCCCGATCATCTCGCCGACCAGGTAGACCGAGGCGATCAGCCCGATCTCGGTCGGCGTCATGCCCAGGGTCTGCGGGCTGGAAAGCACGCCCGTCACCGAGCTCGCAATGGTGATCTGAAGGCCGTCCAGGATCCAGGCCGCCCCCAGGCCGGCGACCATCCTGGTGTGGAACGGTGACCACCCGAGCCGGTCCAACCGGGCGGGAACGGTACTCCTGATGGGCTCTCGCGCTGCAGCTGCCGCCACGGTCGCCATGTCGATCCTTCCCGTCGCCTCGACGTCCCGCGCGAGCACGTGCACCAGGGCTCGGACGTGGCGTACGGAGCAGATGTCCGTGATCACACCGTCCGCCAGGTGGCGGGATTCACGGATCCTTCATTTCGGGTGAGCTCGGGATGAGACGAGCCGCACATCAGCCTCCGCCCGAACCTACGCAGGAGCGGGTGAGGGGACCGGTTCAGGGGCGGCCAGGACGGTGGCCAGACCGGCCAGGGCAAGTGCCACGACGGCGGTGGCAGCGAAGAGTGCGGGCAGACCCACGCCGGCATCCTGCAACGGGCCCGAGCCGAATGCGGCGACCCCGTATCCCACCTGGTAGAAGGCGATCACGCCGCCGGCGACCGCCCCGGACATGACGGCCAACTGCTCCTGGGCGAAGCTCAGGGTGAGCGGCAGCAGCGCCGAGCAACCGAGCCCGGCGAGCCCGAACGAGAACAGCGCCCATCCGGTCGCGCCGTGCGGGAGGACCGCCACGAGAATGAGGGCGAGGGCGAGGACGAACGGCAGCACGCGATACGTCACCCCCGGCCGCATCCGGCGCTGGATCGCGGCGAACAGCACCCGGCCGACGGTGACCATCCCCCAGAACGCGGTGAGGGCCAGCGACGCGACTGCCGTAGAGGCCCCGATCTGGCGTGTCATCTCCAGTTGGGCCCAGTTGCCGTTCATCGTCTCGCACACGCCGTAGAGAAGCGCGAACGCGGCGAACACCCAGAACCGGGTCGGGATGGGCGTCCTCGCACCGGTACTGACCGCCGCAGCGGCACGGGCTCCGGCGCGCAGCGCCAAGGGGAGGCTGACGAGGATGAGCACGGCGAGGAGGACGACGGACAGCACTGGCAGCCCCCACCAGAAGCCGAGACCGACGAAGATCGCGACGAAGACGGGGGCCAGCGTCGTCCCGAGCCCGAGCAGCGCGTTGAGGACGAGCACCGAGCGATCCACCTGGTCCGCGTGGAACACCGCGGTCAGCGTGTTCAAGGCGGGCACGACCAGGCCGAATCCCACGCCGAGGCAGGCGGTCGCGAGAAGCAGGAACGTGTAAGCGAGGCCCTGCTCGGCGACGAAGAACTGACTGACCACGAGCAGCACCATCGACAGCAGGTCGGCCGCCAGTCCGGCGATGTACACCTTCTTCGTGCCCACCCGGCCGGCGAGGCGCCCTCCGAGCAACGCGGCGAGCACAGCCGTCAGAACCTGGGGCACGAACATGAGCCCGTAGCGGGTGCTCGAGAGGTCGTACTCATCCGGGCTGGTGAAGACGGTGCTGGCGGCGGGGAACGTCACAAGCACGATCCCCTGGACCAGTGCGGCGGCGTAGACGACGGTGGATTCCTTCTCGGTGGCCACACCGCCACGCTGATCGGCTCGGCGCGGCCGGGCATCGTCCGAGAGGGATGATGCCCGATCATCCCCTCGCAGCGGCAGACCGGGTCCAGATCCGCCGCTGGGCGGCAAGCCCGCCGGCGCCGACGACCAGCAGCAGTCCCACGTTGAGCAGCAGCTGCAGCGCCGACCCGGCGGCCTCGTGCCAGTTCCGATAGGCCAGCGAGACACCGATGTCGGCGGCCGCAGGGATGGTCGTGACCGAGATGAACACGCCGATGAGCGCGTTCGCGCGCGCCTCCGTGAGGGACACGACGCCGACGATCCCTGCCAGCGTCGCGACGACGACGGAGAAGACGTTGGGCGTTCCGATCAGCGCGCTGACCGGTCGAAGCCCGAGCCGGTAGGCAGCAGGCGTCAGATCCGTCGCGCGCACAGCGAGCGCGAAGGCACCCGTTGCGAGCACGGCACCGAGGAACCCCCAGAACAGCGCCAGCAGTCCGGCTCGGACGGACCTGCCGTCCTGGTGACCGGACGCGAGCGCCACGGCGATGATCGCGCTGTATTCCGGACCTACGACCATGGCTCCGACGACGAGGATCTGCGAGTTCGTCAGGATGCCGACCGCGGCGATGAGTCCGGCGACGGTCAGGAGGACGTAGAAGCTGGGGGCGTACTCCTCACCCGCGCGGATGGCCGCCTCCACCAGCTCCCAGACGGGCGCCCGCTCCCGCTGGAACGGACCAGAACCGCGCGACTCGCGATGGGCCGCGAGGGCCGCGTCGACCTGGACGACGCTGATCGGGGCCGTGGCGTCCAAACCCATGAGACGCAGCCGCTCGAACACCTCGTTCGCCGCGGCCTGCCTGATGTCGAACTGCAGCGCGTCACCTGGCGGCTGTCGAGCGGCGCCCGCGTGGACGACGACGTCGGCGACACCAGGGTGGTCCCCCAACCACTCGGTCAGGTCACCCGTCAGCGCCGGCGGGCTCACGACCCGAACGTGCAGCATCCGGCGGGTCATCTCCTGTCCTCGGTCCCGCCGTTCACCGTGATCCTCGCGGGTCGTGCTGTCCTCATCCAAATGGGAGGAGGGGGACCACCCACCCAGGAATGGGCGTTGCCCCACCCACGACCGCCCATTAGATTCGGCCGTAGTGTCGACGAACACGCGAGTCGCAGCGGGGGCGGGCTCGGGACGGGCGCCGGGTCGGGGACTGCCCTTCGGGTTGCCGGACTCCAAGCTGGAGCGGCCTGAAGTGCGGCGGGGTATCACCCTTCGTTCACGTGTCCTGGAGATGATCGATGCCGCTGGCCCCGTGCCCGTCGTCGCCGTGGTTGCCCCCGTCGGCTACGGCAAGTCCACGCTGCTGGCGCAGTGGGCGGCGGCGAAAGACCCCGCCAGCGGCTGGATGTCCTGCGACGAGGGCGACAACGACCCGGCCGTGCTGATGACGTGCCTGGCGGCCCTCCTGGCGCGGCTAGGAGCGATCGATCAGCATCTGGTCGATCGGCTGGCCCAGGGTGCCGGGATCACCGCCGTGCCGGGACTCATGGACGCCATCCGGCCCGACGCGCGACCGGCGGTCGTCGTGCTCGACCAGTTCGAGGCAATCACCAACCGGGAGTGCCATTACCTCCTGACGGAGGTCGCCCTGCGGCTGCCGACCGGCTGGCAGCTCGCGATCGCCTCGCGGAACGCCCTGCCCCTGCCCCTCCCCCGCCTGCGGCTGCAAGGGGGTGTGCTCGAACTGGGCGCGGAAGAGCTCGCGATGTCCGCGGAGGAGGCGCGCCGGTTGCTGCACGGTATGGGTGCCGCACCCGATGACGCCGCCCTCGCCCAGCTGCTAGCGAGCACCGAGGGCTGGCCCGTCGGCCTCTACCTCGCGGGACTCACGATCAAGGCGGGCGTCGTTTGGCAAGGGGCGAGTTCCGCCGGCGCGGCGGGCGACGACGTCAGGACCTACCTGCGGGCGGAGATCCTGGAGCAGATCTCGGATGCGGAGCTGAGCTTCCTCACCCGGTCCTCCGTCCTCGGGCGGGTGTGCGGCCCGCTCTGCGACGCGACCATCGAGGGCACGGGGTCGGCCCGCCTGCTGGAGCACCTCGAGCGGCGCAACCTCCTCGTCGTCCCGCTCGACCGACGAAGGGAGTGGTACCGCTACCACCACCTCTTCCGGCAGATGCTCGCCCAGGAGCTGCATCGCCGCGAGCCCGAGCTGGTTCCTCGGCTGCACGCCCGGGCCGCCGCCTGGTTCGAGGCGCACGGGCTCGCGGACGAGGCGATCGAGCACGCCCAGAGGGCGGGAGATCGGGACCTGGTCGCCCGCCTCGTCCTCGAGCACATGCAGCCGGTCTGGGCGAGCGGCCGGGTCGACACCGTGCTGCGGTGGACGACCTGGCTGGAGCGCGCGGGCGGCCTGCACCGGTATCCGGGGATCGCGATCCACGGCGCCTTGATCTTCGCGATGCTGGGCCAGGTGGAGCAGGCCGATGCGTGGGCCGCCCTCGCACGCAGCGCCCCGGCCGACATCGTGCTCCCCGACGGCAACACGACGGGGAGCCTGCTCGCCTACCTGCGGGCGATCCTCGCGCAGGACGGTGTCGAGGCGATGCGGGCGGACGCCCGGGGGAGCTTCGCCGAGCTGGCGCCGTCGAGCCCGTACCGGGTGACCATGCTCTTCACGGAGGGAATGTCGTACCTGCTCGAGGGGGACCTCGATCGGGCCGACCCGATCCTGGCGCTGGCACGTGAGGATGCCGAAGCTGTCGGGGTGCTGCCCGTGGCGGCGATGATCCTGGCCGAGCGGTGCGTGATCGCCGAGAAGCGCAACGACTACGCGCTCGTCGAGTCCCTCGCCGCGCAGGCCCTGGCGATCGTCGAGAATGGCGGCTTCGACCATTACTGGACGAGTGCCCTCGTCTACGCCTGGTCCGCGCGTGCGGCACTCGTCCGGGGCGACGTGCGCGGCGCCCGGCTGCACGCGGCGCACTGCGCCCGGCTGCGACCCCTGCTCGCGTCCTCCATCCCGGTCGCGCCCGTCCAGGCCCTGCTCGAGCTGTCTCGCGTCTACCTCGGTCTGGGCGACGCCGCCGGCGCTCAGGGGGCCCTGCACCAGGCGGAGGAGATCCTCGCGCAGCGCCGACGCCTGGGGGTGCTCCACGACGAGGCCCGCGACCTTCGCGACACCCTCGACCGCCTGGCTGCGGATCCCGTCGGCGGCTCGTCGCTCACGGCCGCCGAACTGCGATTGCTGCCGCTGCTGGCCACCCACCTCTCGCTCGGGCAGATCGGCGAGCAACTGCATGTTGCCCGCGCCACCGTGAAGGCCCAGACGGCGTCCATCTATCGCAAGCTCCGGGTGTCCTCCCGTCGGGACGCCGTCAGCCGATCGCGGGAACTGGGCCTCGACGTCCGCTGATCCGCCGCCTCAGGTCCGAAGGGGAACGGCCGGCCCTTACACGCCGGACGTCGCCTGCAGCCGGCCCTCGGCAATGGCCTTCACGAGGGCGGCGTGGTCGCGCTCGTTGCGGTCCGCGTACGCCTCGGCGAACCGGACCAGCGCCTGGTCGAAGACGTCGGAGGACCCGAGATAGGCCGCGATCGCAATGCGGTCGCCGGACCGGGCGTGGGCCCGGGCCAGTGTCCACCCACAGATCTCGGCGTATGCCACGAGCGCTTCGGGCACCATCTTGGTGATGTCCACCGAGCCCTTGCCGTCCCGAAGCTGGCGGACGTAGAAGTCCCGGCCCCGTCCGTCGATGCCCGTCACGCGGTCCCATCCGAGGCAGATGTCGCTCGCCGCCTGCATGAGGCGCTGGCCGGTGACGACGCGCTCGCCGTCGTTCGCGAACGCCGACGGCTCGAGGTAGGGCGCCAGCACCGAGGGCTGGGCCTCCTTCGCCTGCAGGACGAGAGCGTCCTCGTCGTCACGGCCGGTCAGCAGGATGATCCAGCACCTGGTGCCGACGCTTCCCACGCCGACCACCTTGCGCGCCATGTCGACGATCGCGTACTGCTTCAGCAGCCAGCGCCGCTCGGTGGAAACGCTGGTCAAGTAGCCCGTGAGGAGTTCCGCCAGGAACTCCTCCAACCGCTCCCGCTCACGCTCCGCCAGCAGGTTCTCGAGGGGCTCGACGAGCGGAGGCTGGGAGATGAAGGCGAGCCGGCCGTCGACGACGCGGGTGAGCGCCGAGACGGCCTGCGTGTTCGTGCGCGTCGCCGCCTTGGCCAGCTGCTCCTGACCGCGCCGGACGATACGCGCGTTCGTGCGCGCCGAGCCGATCGTCGTCAGGCGCTTCGCGATGTCGTCGGCACCCAGCCGTGCGTACCAGACGTCGAGCGTCGGCATCGCCGCGAACTCCGCCATCGCACTGCGGTAGCGCCCGACGCCGGACAGGACGGCCGAGGCGCGCTGCTTCTGGCTGAACCCGCGCTCCCGCCCCGCGACGACCAAGCTCGCGGCGAGACGCTTGACGTCCCACTCCCACGGGCCGGGCAGCGTCTCGTCGAAGTCGTTGATGTCGAAGACGAGGGAGCGCTCGGGCGTCTTGTAGACGCCGAAGTTGAGCAGGTGGGCGTCGCCGCAGGCCTGCACCCGGATGCCGGACCTGGGCGTGCGTGCAAGGTCCGCCGCCATCGGGAGAGCGGCGCCGCGGTAGTAGGCGAACGCGGAGCTCGCCATCCGCCCGTGCCGGATCGGCACGAGCTCCGGCACGCGCGACTCGGCCTGCCCCTCCAGGAGCGCAAGGGGATCGGCCCTGCCCCCGTCGTCCCCCGGATCCGCATGGGACGAGCGGGGGACGCGGGCGCGTGCCGCCCTGCCGAGAGCCGCGCGTTGCTGCGGGCGAGAGACGCACCGTAGCGGCAGGTGCCTCGGATGCCAGGGCACTCGCACTGACCTCGGTCATCGCCCGCTCCAGTCCATGTCGGCCGCCGTCGTCAGGCTCAGCCTCCTCGCTCATCCGGCCCGGCGCATCCTCCCGCTGGGATGAGGGCGCCTCTCATGGCGGCGCGCCCTCCTCTCCCGCCAGCAGCCCGAGCTCGCGCCCTCGCTGGACGGCCTCGGCGCGCGTGTCGGCCTGCAGCTTGCGGTAGGTCGGCCGCGACCTGGGTCTTGATGGTGTTCCGGGAGACGTGCAGCTCCTCCGCGATCTGACCGAGCGACAGGTGCGTCGGAAGGAGCTGCAGGACGCGGACCTCGGCAGCCGTCAGTGCCATCGAGCTCGGAATCCACGGGGTGCTGCGCGTGCCGGCGACCAGGTCGGCCAGCTCCTCGAGCTCGTCCCGCAACACGCCTTCGGTCACCAGGTGGCCGAGGGACTGCTGGGCCTCCTCGATCTGCGCTCTGGCCGCGAGCGGTTCGCCGGCCTCGAGCGCCGCGCGCCCCAGCACGATGCTCACTTGCGCGGCATACCAGGGCACGGCCTCGGGCGAAGCGCCTGCGCCGGCGCCGGCGCCGATCCTCTGCACGGCGGCGACGTGACGCCGCACGGCGGGGAGATCACCCGCACGAGCCGCCGACCATGCGGCCACTGCGTAGGTCAGCATGGCCTCGAAGTCGTGCTCCAGGCCCGCCTCCTCGATCAGCGCGAGGGATGCGGCGCTGTCGGCGTCCGCCCGGCCCTTCCCTGCGGACAGCGCCAGGACGGCAAGCTCGGCGTGCGCGAAGGCAGCGGTACGCTTCTGGTGCGTCAGCCCGAGTTCCACCGCCTCGGCCAGCACCGGGCCGGCGAGCTCCGGACGACCGCCGAGAACATGGGCCGCGCCGAGCAGGGCCAGCGCCACCGGCCGCTGCGGCGCCCCTGGCGGTTCGAGCTCGACGGCGCGCCGGGCGTCGTCGGCCATGCGCTCAACGCCCTGCGGCGCGAGGAAGGCGGCGAGCAGGGCGGTGGCCGACTCCAGCGAGCTGCTGCCGTCGGGAAGGGGGCCGGCCGGGTCGGCGGCACGGGCGACACGAAGAGCGCTCTGCGCCCGGATCGGATGCCCGCTCGAGCGCCCAGATCCATCCTGCGGTGACCGCGAGCGGCGGGTACGCGGCGAGCGCGGCATCGTCCAGCTGATCCAGCCAGCCGAGCACCGTGCTGCGGCGCCCGGCGGCGAAGGCCTGGCGCGCCCGCAGGTCGACGAGCCGCGCGGCTCGGAGCAGGTCCCCGCCCGCGAGGGCATGCGGAATCGCCTCGTCGGGCAGCCCCTCGTCCTCGAACCAGGCCGCGGCCCTGCGGTGCAGCCGCACCTCCTCGCCGGGTTCGCGCAGCCGCAACTCGCGCGAGCAGCATCTCCCTGAACAGCCGGTGGTAGCGATACCACCGGTCCTCCTCCTCGGCTCGTCCGACCGGGACGACGAAGAGGTTGCGTCGTGCTGCCTCCTGCAGTCGCGCCTCGGATCCGGTCGTCTCGAGGACGGCGTCGCACAGCGGGTCCGGACATCCGGTCGAGGACGGCGGTTCGCAGCAGGAACCTCACGTCGTCCGAGGGCTGGGCCGCCAGCACTTCGTCCCTGAAGTAGTCGGCGATGTAGACGTCGTCGCCGGAGATGGCCTCCGGGCGGACGGCAGTGGGGGCGCCGGCCGCGGCCCCGCCGGGCCGCTAGGGCGGCCAGGTAGGCCCCGGCGGGCCATCCCTCGGTGCGCTCCAGGACGGCTCGCGCGCCATCGGGCGTCACCGCCTGGCGCATGGCGACGAAGACCTGGCGCGTCTCAGCCTCGGAGAAGGCGAGGTCGGCCGGACCGAACTCCAGGCAGCGACCGGCAGCGACGAGGTCCGCCAGGACCGAGGTCGGGGCGGCTGCGTCCGGCCGCGACCACCCGGAGCGCCGAGCCGCCCTCGTCGAGCACGCCGCGCACCAGCGCGAGGGACGCCGTGACCCTGACTTCGTGCAGGTCGTCGAGAACGAGCACGAGGTACCGGCCGAGGCGACGCAGCGCCGCGACAGCCGCGCAACAGCCGGGTGGGATCCAGCCGGGGACCGGTCGTGACAGGAGGCCGAGAGGCCCACCGCCTGTGCGTCCAGCGGCAGGGCGACCTGCAGCGCGAGAGCGATGTGCCAGGGCCAGGTGACTCGGGTCGTTGTCGTCCTGGTCGGCTGTCACCCAGGCGCACAGGACGGCGGCCTGCGCGACCCATTGACTCAGCAGGGTGGTCTTGCCGTATCCCCCCGGCGCCGCGAGCAGGATCAGGGATCCGGCCGGCGCCCGGTCGAGGCGGGTGAGGAGCTTGGCGCGCCGGACCATCCCGCGCCGCTCCAGAGGCGGATGGACGGTGACGTCCCGGAACGCGGCAACGGCCGGTCGGTTTCTGGAGTCGTCGAGGCCGCCACCACTCGCGGCGCCTTCGCCGTCCGCACGGCTCATCCCTGCTCTCCTCTCCCCCGCTCGAGGAGGCGGCCGGCACGGGAGGTGTCGCCGACACACGAGCCTACGTGGCGGCAGGGAAAGGAATCACCCCCGCGCTCATCCCTGCGGATGAGGCCGCCGCTCGCGCCGGACTGGTGTCGTGGGTCAGGCACTTCACGTAGAGCTGCAGAGACGCCGCCGAGACCGACGAGGAACGTGATGTCCACTCTCGACCTGGCCAGGCTCCAGTTCGCCATGACGAGCATCTACCATTTCCTCTTCGTCCCGGTGACGATCGGGCTGAGCCTGCTCACCGCGATCCTGCAGACCGCCTGGTACAAGCGCGGGGACCGGGCGTACCTGCGGCTGACGCGCTTCTTCGGAACGCTCCTTGTGATCAACATCGCCGTGGGCGTGGTCACCGGGCTCGTGCAGGAGTTCCAGTTCGGCATGGACTGGGCGGCGTACTCGCGTTTCGTGGGCGGCGTCTTCGGCGCGCCGCTGGCCATCGAGGGCCTGGCGGCGTTCTTCCTCGAGTCGACCTTCCTCGGGCTCTGGGTGTTCGGGTGGGGCCGGCTGTCGCCGCGCGTGCACCTCGCAACAATCTGGATGGTGGCGCTCGGCGCGCATGCTCTCGGCCGCCTTCATCCTGGCTGCGAACTCGTGGATGCAGCACCCGGTCGGCTACCAGATCAGCAACGGCCAGGCCGAGCTGACGAACATCTGGGCGGTTCTGACGAACCGGTCTTCCTCTGGGCCTACGCGCACGTGCTGCTCGCGTCGGTCGTCACGGGTTCGGTCGTGATGCTGGGAGTCTCCGCCTGGCATATGCGGCGCGGTTCGGACACCGACCTGTTCGCACGGTCCGCACGGTTGGCGCTGGTCGTCCTGGCGCCGGCCGCCTTCCTGGGGATGATCGTCGGTAGCGAACTCGGCGTCGCGCGGACAAGTACCAGCCCATGAAGATCGCCGCGTCCGAGGCGCAGTGGGAGACGTGCCAGCCCTGCTCGTTCTCGCTCTTCCAGATCGGCGGCGGCAACCGGGACGAGACGCCGACGAAGATCATCGAGATCCCTCACCTGCTGTCCGTGCTCGCCACGAACTCCTGGAACGGCCAGGTGCAGGGGCTCAACGAGGTCAACGCGCAGTACCAGCAGCAGTACGGGCCCGGGGACTACGTTCCGAACGTCTTCATCCAGTACTGGTCGATGCGCGTCATGGCGTACGTCGCCGCTCTGGTGTTCCTCTTCGCGCTCTGGGGGTGCTGGCGGATCTGGCGCGGCACGCTCGACGCGGTCCGGCTTGTTCCTGCGGCTGGCCGTCTGGGTGGTCGCACTGCCGTTCCTCATCAACACCGCGGGCTGGATGCTGACCGAGAACGGGCGGCAGCCGTGGATCGTCCAGGGCCTCATGAAGACCAGTAACGGGGTCTCGCCGACGGTCAGCACCGCATGGGTCGTGACCAGCATCCTCACGTTCTTCCTGCTGTACGCGGTGCTCGCGGTGGTCGCCTGGGGGCTCATGGTCCGGTACACGCGCCGAGGCCCCGAGCCCGCGGAACCGCCCGGCCAGGCGGCGCCCGACACGCGCGTACGCGCCATGACGTACTGAAGGGGCAGACATGGGCCTGGCCGTCGTCTGGTTCGTCCTCGTGACGCTGCTGTGGACAGGGTTCTTCGTGCTGGAGGGCTTCGACTTCGGCGTCGGGATGCTGCATACCTTCGTCGGGCGCACCGACGAGGAGCGCCAACTGGCGGCTCGACTCGATCGGGCCGCTATGGGACGGCAACGAGGTGCTGGCTCATCGTCGCGGCCGCAGCCATGTTCGCGGCCTTCCCAGGCTGGTACGCGACGCTGTTCTCCGGCTTCTACCTGCCGCTGGTCCTGCTGCTGGTTGCACTCATCGTCCGCGGGGTCTCGTTCGAGTACCGTGACAAGCGGGAGTCCCACCGATGGCGGGGCACCTGGAGCCTGCTGACGACGCTCGGCAGCCTTGTCGCCCCGTTCGTGATCGGTGTCGCCCTCGGCGGCCTCATTCACGGTGTCCCCATCGACGCGCAGCAGAACTTCACCGGAAGCGTGCTCGACCTCTTCAGCCCTTACAGCGTGTTCGTCGGTCTCACCGTGGTCGCGCTGTGCGTGACGCACGGCGCGACGTTCCTCGCGCTCAAGGTGGACGGCGACATGCGTGACCGCGCACGGACCATCGGCCGCCGTGCTGCGCCCGTGACGGCCCTCGCCGTGCTCGTCCTCGTCATCTGGACCCAGGCCCTCGACGACCGGGGGTCATCCCCGGTCTGGTACCCGCGATCGGGGTGCTGGCTGCCGCGACCACGGCCTTGCTGGTGCGCCGCGGTCAGGACGGCTGGGCCTTCACCTCGACCACGGTTGCCATGGCGGCCAGCATCTCGACGATCTTCCTCAGCCTCTATCCGCGCGTGATGGTCTCCAGCAGCGGGTCGCAGCTCGATCTCACCGTCCAGAACACGGCGTCGTCCTCGTACGCGCTCACCGTCATGACCATCGTGGCGGCGATCTTCTTCCCACTCGTGCTCGTTTACCAAGGTTGGACGTACTACGTCTTCCGGCGTCGGCTCCAGCTCAGCCCCTCCCGTCCGCCGGTCCCCGGCCAGCCGGGGTCCCCGGAGCACCGGGCCGCGCCGGTCGCGGGACACTGAACAGGCGCTGAGGGATTGCCCGCCCTCGACCGACGGCTGCTGCGGCGAGCGCGGCCGATCCGCGTCGCGCTGGGTGTCGACGTCGCCCTGGGTCTGGCCGGGACCGCGCTCCTTATCGCCCAAGCGGTGATCATCGCCACCCTGGTGGCGGACGCCTTCGACGGCCGACCGCTGCGCGACGCGACGCCCCTGCTCGTCGCCCTCGCCGTCGTCGTCGCCGTCCGGGCTGCGCTCTCCGGATCGGCCGAGACGATCGGACGCCGGGCGGCCACCCGCGTCATGTCCGACTTGCGGCTGGCGCTCGTGCGTTCCCGCGTGAGCGGCGGGGCCGAGCGGGCGGAGGACGACGCCGGCAGCGGGGAGATCGCCACCGCAGCGGTGGCCGGTGTCGACGCGCTGGAGGTCTACCTCGCGCGCTACCTGCCGCAGGTCGTGCTGTCGGTCACGGTGCCCGTCGCGGTGCTCGGCACCGCGGTGGTGGTCGACCCCCCGTCCGCGGCGATCATGATCGTCACCTTGCCGGTGATCCCCGTGTTCCTCGCCCTCGTCGGCAGCACGGCCGGGGCGCGCGCGCGGGAACGGTGGGAGGCGCTGGCGCGCCTGTCGGACCACGTGCTCGACGTCGTCCGCGGCCTTCCGACACTGCGCGCCTACAACCGGGCGGACGCCCAGGCCGAGCTCGTCGCCGAGAGCGGGGAGCGCTACCGGCACGGCACGATGCAGGTCCTGCGCCTGTCGTTCGTGTCCGGCGCGGTGCTCGACCTGGCGGCGACGCTCGGCACCGCTCTGGTCGCCGTGACCGTCGGCGTCCGGCTCATCGGCGGCGGGCTGACGCTGCGCGCCGGACTGATCGTGCTGCTGCTGACGCCCGAGCTCTACGCGCCGCTGCGCGCACTCGGCAGCCTCTTCCACTCCAGCAGCGACGGCGTGGCGGCCGCAGGACGCATCCTCGACGTGCTCGGCTCCGGCTCGCAGGCCCCGTCCGGTGGCGGCGATCCGGGCGGCTGGCAGCAGGTCGCCCTGGCCGGCGTCACGGTGGAGCACCCGGACCGCGGCGAGGCGGTGCTCCACGAGTTCGACCTGGAGGTGCGCCGCGGCGAGGTGGTCGTCGTGACCGGGCCCAGCGGGGCCGGCAAGAGCACGGCCGCGGCGCTCCTCCTCGGTCTGCGTCCTCCGGACGCCGGTTGCGTCCGCGTCGACGACCAGGATCTCGCGACGCTCGACCTCCGGGCGTGGCGTCGCCAGATCGGGTGGCTCCCCCAGCGGCCGACGATGTTCCGTGGCACCGTCCGCGAGAACATCGCGCTCGGGGATCCCGCGGCGCCGGCGGAGCGGGTGCAGGCCGCTGCGGAGCTCGCGGGGGTCGGGGAGGTCGTCGCGGAGCTGCGGCGCGGCTACGACACCGTCATCGGGCCAGGCGGCCGCGGGCTCTCGGCGGGCGAGCAGCGCCGGATCGCGCTGGCGAGAGCGCTCCTCACCCAACCCGCGCTGCTGGTCCTCGACGAGCCGTTCGCCCACCTCGACCCGGAGTCGGCAGCCGTCGTCGCGGGCGCGATCGCGCGTGTCGCGCCGGGGCGGGCGGTCCTCGTGATCGACCATGACCCGCACCTGCTCACCGTGGCCCACCGCACGGTCACGCTGCCGCTCCCCCGGGACACGGCCGGGCCGCGCCGAAGCAAACAGCCCGGAAGCGAACAGCCCGGAAGCGAACAGCCCGGAAGCGAACAGCACGGAAGCGAACAGCACCGGGGCGAACAGCCCGGAAGCGGCCATCCCCCAGCCCGGACGCCCGCCGCGGCGGTGGCCCTGTGAGCACCGCGAGCACCGTCGCCGGCCTCTTCCGGCTCACCCGCCCTCCGGTCTGGCGACTCGCGACGGCAGCGGCGCTGGGGGCCGTCGCGGTGCTCACCGGCGTCGGCCTCATGACCCTCGCCGGCTACCTCATCTCCCGCTGCGCGGAGCAGCCGCCTGTGCTCTCCCTCACGGTCGCGATCGTCGGCGTCCGGGCGTTCGGGATCACCCGGCCGCTCGCCCGGTACGCCCACCGACTGGTGTCCCATGACCTCGCCCTGCGGTCACTGGCCGCCACGCGGGCGGCGACGGTGCGGTCCCTGGCAGCCCGGCTGCCCGAGCGATCCGGCGCGCATCGCGACGGCGACCTGCTGGTCCGGCTCGTGGGCGACGTCGACGCAGTACAGGACCTCTACCTGCGCGGCCTTCTCCCGCCGCTGGTCGCGCTGGCCAGCGGTGCGGTGTCGGTGGCGGTCGCGGCCGTGTTGCTGCCCGCTGCCGGCGTCGTGCTCGCGGCCGGGCTCGTGCTCGGAGGCGCCGGAGTGCCGCTGCTCGCGGGCGCGCTCGGCGGATCCATCGCGCGGCGCCGGGCCGCCGTGCGCGCAGAGCTCACCGCCGACCTCGTCGAGTTCGTCCGTGGTGCGCCCGAGCTGGTCGTGCTCGGTGCGGACGGAGCCGCCGTCGAGCGGATCGAGCACCTCGACGCCGAGCTGACGCGTCTCGGCCGCCGCGACGCCCTGGCCGGCGGATCGATCGAGGGGCTCTCGGCGCTCGTCGCCGGTCTCACGACGGCGGGCGTGCTCGCCGTCTGTTTGCGGGCGACCGCGGACGACCGTCTCGACCGGGTCCTCGTCGCGGCTCTGACGCTGCTCGCCGCGGCCGCGTTCGAGGCCGTCGCCCCGCTGCCGGCGGCCGCGCTGACGCTGCATGCGACGCTGGAGTCGGGGCGGCGAGTCCTGCAGATCGCCGACCGGCAGCCCGCGGTCCGGGACCCGTTGGAGCCGGCACCACCTCCGGGCAGCGGGCCCGTCGTCCTCGATGCCCTCGGGGTGCGGCCGCAGGACGCAGACGGCTGGGGACTGCAGGGCGTGGACCTCACCCTCACCCCTGGCGAGCGGGTGGCCCTGGTGGGGAGGTCCGGTTCGGGCAAGACGACGCTCGCGGAGCTGATGGTCCGCTTCCTCGACCCGGACGACGGTGGCGTGCTCATCGCGGGCACCGACGTCCGCGACCTCGCCCAGCGCGACGTGCGGCGACGGATCTCGCTCGACGGGCAGGACGCCCACCTCTTCGCGACGTCCATCCGCGAGAACGTGCGCCTGGCCCGCCCGGAGGCCGACGACGCGGCCGTCGAGGAGGCGCTGCACCGGGCCCGGCTCGGCGAGTGGACATCGCGGCTGCCGCACGGGTCCGCCACGCTCGTCGGCGAGGACGGGACGGCGGTGTCGGGCGGCGAGCGGCGCCGGCTCGCCCTCGCCCGGGCGCTGCTCGCCGACGCTCCCCTGCTGGTCCTGGACGAACCGACAGCGCACGTCGATCGCCCGACGGCGGCAGAGCTGATCCAGGACGTGCTGGCCGCCGCCCCGGATCGCACCGTGCTGCTGATCACGCACCGGGAGGATGAGGCCCGCCTCACCCAGCGGGTTCTCCGGCTGCGGCGGGGCCGAATCATCCCGGGCTAATTCGAACGGGGTGACGACCCTTCGGCCCGGCGCCCCGAAGCATCAGTGGTGTCCGCCCCGGTCGAGCGACTGCAGGGGACGGGTGCCAGGGAAGGCACGACGCGCTCCAGGGAGGACGGCATGACACCTCGGACCGACGAACGCAAGATCGAAATTAACCGCGGCCTGCTCGTCGGCGGCGCCGTTCTCATGTCGGTCGGCGCCGTGATCGGCGCTGTCGGCGCCCTCGCGGCCACGGTCGCCGTGATCGGCGCCGCACGTTCGTGGGTCGGCCAGCTGGAGGAGCCCCCGTCGGCCATGGCACGCCGCCGGATGGCGCAAGCCAGGACCGCCGCAGTCGCGGGCGCCCAGGGCTGGCGTGAGCACGGGGCGCGCCTGGCGACCCAGCCCGCTTCCCGAACCGATCCCCAGACCCCCGACGCCAACTCGATGGGCTGATCCAATGAGCGACGACCACTACGACGTCATAATCATCGGCACCGGTGCCGGCGGCGGGACCATCGCGCACCGCCTGGCTCCCGCCGGTAAGCGCGTGCTTCTCCTCGAACGCGGCGGCTACCTGCCGCGCGAGCGGGACAACTGGGAGTCGTCCGCGGTCTTCGTCCGGGGGAAGTACCTGCCCGCCGAGTCCTGGTACGACCGGCACCACAACGCCTTCCAGCCGGAGGTCAACTACTACGTCGGCGGCAACACGAAGTTCTACGGCGCGGCTCTGTTCCGGCTGCGTCCCGAGGACTTCGGCGAGCTGAAGCACCACGACGGGATCTCGCCCGCCTGGCCGATCGACTACGGGGACCTCGAGCCGTACTACACCCAGGCCGAGCACCTCTACCGGGTTCACGGCCGGCACGGCGAGGACCCGTTCGAGGGCCCTTACAGCGCCGACTATGCGCACCCGCCGGTGGAGCACGAACCGCGGATCCAGCAGCTGTCCGACGACCTGGAGAAGCAGGGTCTGCATCCCTTCCACCTGCCCATCGGGGTCAACCTGGACCAGGACGCCGACGGGCTGGCCAGCCGCGGCAGCGTCTGCATCCGCTGCGACCGGGTCGACGGCTTCCCGTGCCTGCTCATGGCGAAGTCGGACTCCCAGGTCATCTGTGTGGACCCGGCCGTGGCGAGCGGCGGGATCGAGTTGCTGACCGGCGCCTACGTGGAGCGGCTGGAGACCGACCCCGCCGGTGGCAGCGTCACCGGCGTCGTCGTCCGGCTGGACGGGGAGGAGGAGCCCGTCACCTTCAGCGCGGACATCGTGGTCGTCGCCTGCGGGGCAGTGAACTCCGCGGCACTCCTGCTGCGGTCCGCCAACGACCGCCACCCGAACGGTCTGGCCAACGGCTCGGACGTCGTCGGCCGCCACTACCTGCGGCACAACAACCTCGCCCTGATGGCCGTCTCGAAGGAGCCCAACCCGACGCGCTTCCAGAAGACGCTGGCGTTGCACGACTGGTACTTCGGCGACGAGGACTGGGACTACCCCCTCGGCGGCATCCAGATGCTCGGCAAGTCGGACAGCGAGCAGGTCAGGGCCGGCGCGCCCCGGATGGCGGGGAAGTTCTCCCCGGAGATGCCCTTCGAGATGATCGCTCACCACGCCGTGGACTTCTGGCTGTGCGGCGAGGACCTCCCCCTGCCCACCAACCGCGTGACGCTGCGCAAGGACGGCAGCATCCAGCTCACGCTCGACGAGAAGCACAACATGGCCGGCGTGAAACGCCTGCGGCACCGGCTGCAGGGCATGCTCGGCGCTCTGGGCTTCGAGGAGCACCTGCTCGACCACAGCATCTACCTGCACAAGACGATGCCCATCGGTGCCACGGCACACCAGGCCGGCACGGTGCGGTTCGGGTCGGATCCCGCCAGCTCCGCGCTCGACACCATGTGCAAGGCCCACGAGCTGGACAACCTCTACGTGGTGGACACCAGCTTCTTTCCCAGCATCGGCGCCGTGAACCCCTCCCTCACCGCGATCGCGAACGCGCTGCGGGTCGGCGACCACATCCGCGAGCGGCTCGCGGCATGAATCCCCTGAGCGGTGACCGGCAGAACCCAAGGAGCTCCTGTGACTGAAAAGATCGACGCCCTGGTGATCTTCGGAGCGACCGGCGACCTCGCCAAGCTGGAGACCTTCCCCGCCCTCGTCGGCCTCGTCGGCCGCGGCGTGCTCGACGTCCCGGTGATCGGGGTGGCGAAGAGCGGCTGGGAGCTTCCCCAGTTCAGGGCGTACGCCGAGGCGTCCCTGCGGCTCAACGACATGGACCCCGACGCGCCGGACGCCGCGCGCATGCTCGGGTTGCTCGACTACGTCGACGGCGACCTCGACGACGACGCGACCTACCAGGCGGTGGCGGCCAAGGTCCGCAAGGGCGGGCACGTGCTGTTCTACCTCGAGGTGCCCCCACCGCTGTTCGGCCGCATCGCCCGCGGCATCGGCGCCGCGGGTCTCGCGGACGGGGCTCGGGTGATGGTGGAGAAGCCCTTCGGCTCTGATCTGCACAGCGCGCAGGAGCTCAACAAGACGATGCACGCGGTCTTCCCGGAGGAGGCGATCTACCGGGTCGACCACTGGCTCGGGCTCGACCCGGTGGAGAACGTCCTCTTCGGGCGCTTCGCGAACTCCATGATCGAGCCCCTGCTCAACCGGACGTACGTCGAGAGCATCCAGATCACGATGGCGGAGGCGTTTGACGTCGCCGACCGCGGCCGCTTCTACGACCGTGCCGGGGCCGTGCGGGACGTCCTGCAGAATCACCTCCTCCAGGTGCTGGCGACCGTGACGGCCGACCCTCCCGGCGGGCATGGGCTGGGCGGGTGGCGCACAGCCAAGGAGCAGCTGGTGGAATCGCTCCGGCCGCTCGACCCGGCCACGACCGTCTTCGGGCAGTACGAGGGCTATCTCGATGTCGACGGCGTGGCAGCGGGCTCGAAGACCGAGACGTTCTTCGCCACGCGGCTGTTCATCGACTCCTGGCGCTGGGCGGACGTCCCGATCGTCATCCGCGGCGGCAAGTGCATGCCCGGAACGGCCACGGAGATCCACATCACGCTACGGCCCCCGCCGTACAACGTGTTCGGGCTCGAGCCGTTCGGCGCCACCAACGCGCTGACGTTCCGGGTCTGGCCGGGAGTCCGGACCAGCGTCTCGGTCGTCGGCAAGCGTCCGGGCAGTGGCATGGTGGCCAATCAGCACGACCTCGTCTTCGCCGAGAACCCGGTATCGGACATGCGCCCCTACGACCGGCTCATCGGTGCCGCGCTGGAAGGGGACACCTGGCTGTTCGCGCGCCAGGACACGGTCGAGACGGCCTGGCGCGTCGTCGAGCCGATCCTCGTCCCCGGGGCGGTTCCCGTCACCCCGTACGCACCCGGAACCTGGGGCCCCAAGGACGCGGACGCCGTCTTGCCGAACGGCGCTCCCTGGCACGACCCGATCGCGTGAGCCAAACATCAGGAAGGCGCCCGACATGACTGAGAACCCCAACGGAGCAGCACCCAGAACCAGCGCCGCCATCGCCGACCACGGGCTGATCGGCGACCTCCGCACCGCTGCCCTCGTCTCGACCGACGGCTCGATCGACTGGTTCTGCTCGCCCCGATTCGACTCGCCGTCGGTGTTCGGCGCCCTGCTCGACCCTGACAAGGGCGGGCACTGCAGCGTCAGGCCGATCGGGACGTCGTACACCACACAGCAGATGTACCTGCCGGACACGGCGATCCTCATCACCCGTTTCCTCTCCGAGGACGGCGTCGGCGAGGTCGTGGACTTCATGCCCCCGTCGCCGGGGAACGGCCCGGCACGCCACCGGCTGGTGCGGATGGTGACGTGCGTCCGGGGCTCGATGACCTTCGACGCCACCGTCGCCCCGCGGTTCGACTACGGCAGGCGGGAGCACGAGGTCCGGCTTACCGACGCGGGTGCGGTCTTCGTGGCCGGGGACGACGCGCTCACGGTGCACGCCGTCCGTGAGCGCGACGACGAGCGGCTCGCACAGGTTCGCAATGAGGACGGCGACCTCCATGCGGAGCTGCGGCTGTCAGCCGGGCAGACCCGCGGCATCGTGCTCGAGTGGGGCGCGAGGACTCCGCGTGAGATCAGCCCGGCGGAGATCGCGCAGGACCACGCGGAGACGGCGGCGTTCTGGCGGTCCTGGCTCTCCGGATCCACCTACCACGGCCGCTGGCGCGAGATGGTCCAGCGCTCGGCGATCACGCTCAAGCTCATGACCTACGCACCCACCGGCGGCCTCGTCGCCGCGCCCACGACGGCGCTGCCCGAGCAGGTGGGCGGGGAGCGGAACTGGGACTACCGCTACACGTGGGTCCGTGACGCGTCGTTCTCCGTGCGGGCGCTTCTCGGGCTGGGCTTCGTCGAGGAGGCAGCCATGTTCGCGGGCTGGCTGCGCGACCGCGTCGCCGAGCGCGCGGGCAAGAGCGACGGGCCGCCGCTCGACATCATGTACCGGGTCGACGGCGCCTCCGACCTCGTGGAGGAATCCCTGGACCACTGGGCGGGCTACCGCGGCTCGCGGCCGGTGCGGATCGGCAACGGCGCCGCAGACCAGCTCCAGCTCGACATCTACGGGGAGGCGCTCGACAGCATCTACGCGGGGGACCACGCCGGGATCGAGGTCGGGCACCCCGGCTGGCTGGGCATCTGCGGCATCCTCGACTGGCTGGCCGACAACTGGGACCAGCCCGAGGAGGGCATCTGGGAGACCCGCGGCGGCCGGCAAGACTTCACGTACGGGCGGGCCATGTCCTGGGTCGCTCTCGACCGTGGGATACGGCTGGCCGTCGAGCGCGGCCGCCCCGCGCCCCTCGAGCGGTGGACGAGCGCGAGGGACGCGATCTACGCGCAGATCTTCGACAAGGGGTGGAACGCCGACCGCGCCGCCTTCGTGCAGCACTACGCCACCGACGTCCTGGACTCGTCGCTGCTGCGTGCCGCAGGGCTCGGGCTGATGGCGCCGCACGACCCCATGTGGCTCTCCACGCTGGACGCGATGCGCAGCGAGCTCGTCACCGACAGCCTCGTGTACCGCTACGACCCTGGCGCCTCGCCGGACGGCCTGCGGGGGTCCGAGGGAACCTTCTCCCTGTGCACGTTCAGCTGGGTGGACGCCCTGGCCCGTTCGGGCCGGCTCGACGAGGCCCGGCTGACCTTCGAGAAGATGCTCACCTACGCCAATCACGTCGGGCTGTTCTCCGAGGAGATCGCGCTCACCGGGGAGCAGATCGGCAACTTCCCGCAGGCGTTCACCCACCTCGCGCTCATCGACTCCGCGCTCACCCTCGACGCCGCCCTGGACGGCGTCGGCCGCGGGTCCGCGGCACAGCTCGCGGCAGGGCCGCCGTCCGTCGACCTGCCCGCCGTGGCGATGCCTCGGCGGCCGGCCGCGGAGGTTCCGCTGGCCCGTAGCGGGGCGTGACGAGCGGGGAGGGGCTCGAATCCGCGCTGGTTCGAGCCCCTCCTCCCTCGCCCAGCCACCTCCGCCGGATGAGGCATCACTCCACCGGGATGAGGAATCTCCCGGACGCCGGCATCAGTGTGGAGGGTGGAAAGGAGAACCATGCTGAGCAGGGACGAGGAGCACGAGCTGGCCCTCCTCGAGGAGTCGCTCCAGGAGCCGGCATCCAGGCGCCTCGCCCGGGCCGTGGAAGGCCCGGTGTGGCGACACCGGTGGAAGGTCCGCGCGGTGTTCGCGTTCGGCGTCCTGGTATGGGTGTGCGGTGGCGTGACCGGCTCGGCAGACGTGACCTACAAGGGTTTCCTCATCACGACCCTGGTCAGCGGGTACTGGTTGACCATGTTCATGCTCCACGCCCCGGGCCCCCCGCCTCGGAACGGGCGCCCTCCGCGCCGCCCGGGGCCGCCGTGAGCTGCTACACCTCAGAGCAGGCCCAGCTCCCGGGCCCGGCGGACCGCCTCGTGCCGTCGTTCCGCCGACAGCTTGCGCAGGATCGCGCGCACGTGCGTCTTGACGGTGTTGACCGACAGGAACATCTCGGCTGCGATCTGGCGGGTCGGAAGCAGGGCGTCGAGATGGACGAGGACCTCGCGTTCCCGCTCGGTCAACGGTTGGACCAGTAGCGTCGGCGGCTGGGTCTGAACCGGGAGACGCGCCACACTTTGGCTGACCGACGGGGTCGAGGACGACGGCCTGCGGGCGGACGGCACCGGGCCGCCGACGGTCGGCGCGGGAGGCCCGGACGGCGCCCGGCGCGCGGCCGGCGCGGCGAGGGGCGGCCGGCGCTGGTCGAACAGGGACCTCAGGCGGCGTGGCGCCTCGTCGAAGGGCCGTCGGCACCCGGTCGTCGCGGCGAGCTCGATCGCCGCCCGTAGAGAGGTGGCCGCCGGCTCGGCCTTGCCGAGAGCCAGCGCGCTGGACGCAGCGAGCAGGTGAGCAGTCACGTGCAGGTCGACGGCCTCGACGGGTTGGTGGAGCACCTGTCGCGCGAGCCTGCCACTCTCGGCCGGGGCACCTGTGGCGAGCTTCACGGAGCCGAGGGCGAGGAGGTGCGGCGCGTGCTCCGCCGGCACGTGCGCGGGCAACCGCTCGGCCGCGGCGTCCGGACGCCCCTGCGCGATACAGACCTCGGCCCCCGCAGCATCCAGCCGCTGCCCGAGCCAGTCCGGCAGGAGGTCCCCACCGGACTGCGCGAACTCTTCGAGAGCCCCGAGCGCGGCGAACAGGTCCCCACGCGCCCGCAGGAGACGGCAGCGGACCAGTACCAGCACGGCGGCAGCGACGAGATCCCCGTTCCGGTGCGGGGCAGCGGTCACGGCGCCCAGTTGGGCGAAAGCCTCGCCGAACTCGCCGCGCTCGCTGGCGACCCAGGCGAGGGCGGCGCGAGCACCGTGGTCAGCGAGCTGGCGGCCGCCGTCCGCGTCGGGGAAGGCGTCGGCGGCGGCGCGAGCGGCGTCCTCCGCCTCCCCCAGCCGGCCCGTCAGTGCCTCCGCGAGGGCGAGCCGTGCGCTGGCGAGCCCGGTGAGGTAGAGGTGCCCGGAGACGGACGCGTCCTGGGCGGCCGCCATCAACGTCTGCCGGGCCGGCTCCAAGTGCCCCGCCACCAGCAACGCGCAGCCCCGGGCGTAGGTGAGCAGAGCTTCGGTGGCCGTGTCGACCGGGCGTGCGAAGCGCAGGCGCAGAGCGCCGCCCTGCACCGGATCCTCCGCCTGCATGCCAACGCGCCAGTCGGCCGCTGCGCGGGCAAGTGTGACGAGGCTCGTCGCGAACTCGATCCGGTCGATCCACTCGCTCGTGGCATCGGGCACGAGCTCACCGGCCCGCAGCAGGTTCTTGTCGCATCCCTGCAGGTCACCGCGCACGAGCGCCACCGCGGCCGCGACCGCCGCGGCTTCGGGACCGGCGACCTCGGCGGGAAGCACCCGGAGGGCGCCGGCGAGGTCTCCGGTGGGCCCCCCTGCCAGCAGCAGCCCGATGGCCGCGTGCCGGACGACGACGACAGCCGCGTCCTCCCAGTCGCCGGCGGCCGCGAACTGCCGGACGGCGTCGACGATCCGGCCTTCCTGCACCAGCCACATCGCCGCCTTGCGGTTCAGGCGGCGCCAACGGGCCGGGTGCTCCTGCCGGAGTTGCGCCAGGAGCAGGTCGCGCGCCAGAGGCTGGTATCGGAACACGTCCTCCTCACCCGGCACGGCCTCGACCAGGACGCTCGACTGCGCGAGGACGCGCAGCGTCGCCTCCGCCTCCCGCCAGCCCGTCAGATGCGTCGCGAGGCCCGGCACCAGTGTCTGCACGACGCTGGTGGACATCAGGAAGTCGCGCACGGGCGCCGGTTGCGCCTCGAGCACCTCGGTGCGGAAGTAGGCGGCCATGTCGCCGGCCGCGACGAGAGCGGGATCCTGGAGCGCGCTGCCCGTCTCGCCGTCAGAGACGTCCGCCAGCCGGAGACCCGCGGCCCAGCCACGTGTCCGCGCCGAGAAGGCTCGCACGGCGGCGTCCGAGAGCCCCGGACGCCGGGCAGCGAGCAGCTCAGCCGCTTCGTCCGGGCGGAAGGCCAGGTCGGAGAACCGGATCTCGCTCAGCGCGCCCTCGAGCCGGTACTGCGGTAGCGGCAGGACGGGGTCGGTCCGGGTGAGCAGGACGAGCCGCAGCCGGCCCGCGGCGTGCCGGACGAGGAAGTCGAGGTCGTCGAAGATGCGCTGCTTGGTGATCGTCTCTGCGTTGTCCAGCACGAGGACGATCGGCCCGGATCGCTCCGAGAGCCGGGCCGCAAGCCGCACGACCAGCGAATGGTCGATCCGTTCCGGGACCTTCGGCCTGCCGACCCCGGTGATTTCCGCGCCGGCCCGCGCGAGAGCTGTGAGGAGATAGGTCCAGAAGAGGCCGGGAAGATCGTCCTCCTCGTCCAGCTGTATCCACGCCACGGGGCCGGGCGCGGCACCGGCCAGGACCCACGCACTCGCCAGGACGCTCTTGCCCGACCCGGCCGGAGCGCTGATCAGGGTGACCGGGCCGGCGGCCGCCGCGGTCAGCCGCTGAACGAGGCGTGGGCGGTCGAGCACCTGGGCGTTCAAGACCGGCACGAGGAACTTCGCTGTCATGATCGGGTCGCCGCCCGGAGTGAGCATCGGCTCCAACGCGTGGGTCCTCCCGATCGGCATGGGTCCTCCCTTCCGCCCCCAGGTGCGAACCCTCGGCTGGGCGGGCAGGGCCGGTCACGTGACAACAGCCTCTCTCCGCGGGTGACGGCCTCCATCACCCACAAGGGTTTAAAGGGACTCCGCCGCGATGGCGACCGGATTGAAGCCCTTGACGACCAGCCACACCGCGAGCGAGAGCTCCCAGGCCGCCACTGGCAGGGTCCCGATGGCCCACCACGCGGAGACCTGCTCCGTGTAGCCGAAGAAGGTTGCGATGGTGCCCGCGATGAGCAGCGGCCCTCCGACGAGTCCCAGCGTCGGGATGATGCGCGGCACGAGACGCGAGGAGTACATCAGCGAGCCCAGCAGTAGGGCGTTGATCCCGGGCATCAGGCCGGGTCCGAGCAGGAACGTCCAATTGCGGACCAGGACGAGCCACCGCCCGGTGGTGACCAGCGTTTCAGCGTTCGCACCGTTCGCACCCGCCCAGGTCCTGTCGCAAGGTCACGACGGCCAGCAGGCTCAGAACGCCGATCAGAATGATGACCGCTTCCAGCACTCGGGCGGCGACGAAGCCGAGTGCGGTGGCTTCGTTCTGGCGCTTGAGGACGGGGAAGAGCGTGACCGCGGTGCCGATGCAGGCAATTGCGTTGACCATGTCGAGGAAGCAGCCCCACAGGACGCGGGTGTCCGCACCGGCGCTGACCACGTAGCGGGGATTGTTGAGTACCGGGCCGAGGAGGACCGCCGCGGGGATCGAGGCGACGAAGGTGATCAGGTAGAACCTCCCGGCGACAAGCGCCGTCCTCCTGGCGAAGTCCGGCCGGGCTCCCCCGATGGCCGCACCCTCCGGCGCTGCGCTGCCCGGCGCCGCCCGGAGGGTCATCGGCGAGGCTCGGGCACCTTGGGCGTGCGCAGCGCGCGGAATGCGGCGCGGAGTTCTGCCGCGAAGAGCTCCGGCTCCTCCCAGGCGGCGAAGTGGCCGCCCTTGGGCGCCTCGGAGAAGTAGGTGAGGGTGGGGTAGGACTTCGCGGCCCAGCTGCGAGGGGTCCGCCAGAGCTCGCCGGGGAACGTCGTGAAGCCGACCGGGATCGGCGGCGGCGGGGGAACCGGACGGCCCGCCGCAGGCGCGTCGGGCCCGTAGTCCTCCCAGTACGACCGCGCCGCGGCCGCGCCGGTGCCGGTCAGCCAGTAGGTCGTGATGTTGTCCAGGATGTTGTCCGGAGTGAGGTTGCCTGAGGGCTGCCGGTCGACGAAGGCCGTGGTGATCTTGTAGTAGGCGTCGGTGTCGTGGTCGATCATCCAGGCCGCGAGGGCGACCGGGGAGTCCAGCAGGGCGTAGCCGATCGTCTGCGGTCGGGTGGCCTGCTCGACGAAATATCCGTTGCCGCTGGCCTGGAAGGTGTTGATCGCCTGGAGTGCGGCGCGCTCCTGGTCGGTGTCCGCCGGGAGGGAAGCCGGGTCGCCGAGCGCCGTCACCAGCAGGTTGGTGTGGATGCCCAGCAGGCCCTCCGGGGCCTGGCGGCCCATCGTGTCCGTGACACCGGCACCTACGTCGCCCCCTTGGGCGACGTAGCGCGTGTACCCGAGGCGCCCCATCAGCTCCGCCCATGCGCGGCCGACGCGGGCGAGGTCCCAGCCCAACTCGGTCGGCTCGGCGGAGAAGCCGTAGCCGGGATGTGACGGCAACACCAGGTGGAAGGCGTCCTCCGCACTGCCCCCGTGCGCGGTCGGATCCGTCAGGGGGCCGATCGAGTCCAGCAGCTCGAGAACCGACCCGGGCCAACCGTGGGTCATGATCAGCGGGAGCGCGCCGTCGTGCTTGGACCTCACATGGACGAAGTGGATGTCCGCTCCGTCGATCTGCGTCATGAACTGGGGCAGCGCATTCAGCCGCGCCTCGGCCCGGCGCATGTCGTACTCGTTGGCCCAATACCCGCACAGCGCCTGCAGCGTCGCCAACTGGACGCCTTGCGATCGGTCGTCGACGAGCTCCCGGGTGGGCCATCGCGTCTCCGACAGACGGCGTCGCAGGTCGTCCAGCGCCTCTTCGGCAAATGCGACCTGGAACGAGCGGATGGCACTGCCGGCGTGCTGTTCGACGGTCGTCATGGCTGGCTCTTCCTCCTCGGCCGGAACTACCCAAACCCGCACCCACGGTCCCCTGGCTCCCAGCCCCCGTCGCGCCCGGGAACTCACTGGTCGGTCCCCTGGCCACCCCGCCCCCACCTTCGCGGCCGAGCCGAAAGAGCGCCGAGGCGGGACACCGCGAGCGAACCCGGACCAGGGACGAGACCAGGGGACTCCACGGGCGCGACCGAGAAGCCGACGCACGAACGTGGTCACGTCCACTGCTTGCTACAGGCAGATCAGGAAAGCGTGGTTGCTCTCGCGGCAGCCTCGCAGCCACGCGCTTCAAGGAGGAATCGATGGGCCTGCCGACCCGACGAACCGTGTTCAAGGGCACTGCTGCTGTGGCCGGTCTGGCCGCGGTACAGGCCCCCGGCCTGGCCACCTCGGCGGAGGCCTCATCGACCCATACGCGCGGCCGGCACCCGAAGGTCAATGTTCTGCTGGTGCACGGGGCATGGGTTGACGGTTCCAGCTGGAACCAGGTCATACCCATCCTGCAGCGGCACGGCCACACCGTGCTCGCCGTGCAGCTGCCGCTGACCTCGCTGGCCGACGACGTGGCGTGGACCAGACACGTCCTGGCCGAGCGGTTGCAGGGGCCCACCGTGATGGCCGGCCACTCGTACGGGGGTGCAGTCATCTCCGGCGCCGCCACGGGCGTCAAGAACGTGACCAGTCTGGTGTTCGCATCAGCGTTCGCGCCCGACGAGGGCGAGACCCTCGGTGGCCTCAACGACCTGTTCCCGCCGCCGCCGGGCCTGGCCCATGCACAGCCCGACTCGCTGGGCTTCCTCTGGTTCGATCCTGCGGCCATCCCGACCAACTTCGCCCAGGACATCCCCGTGGCGGATGCTCGGGTCCTGGCCGCCGTCGAGAAGCCGATCGCCGCCAGGTGCTTCGGGGAACCGGCGGGGCCGGCGGCGTGGAAGACGCTGCCTTCGTGGTTCCTGGTCTCCACCCAGGACCGGATGATCAACCCGGACCTGGAGCGCTTCATGGCCGCCCGCATCGGGGCAACGACGGTAGAGGTCCGTTCCAGCCACGCGTCGCCGGGCTCCCACCCGCGCGCCGTCGCCAGGCTGATCCTGGCAGCCGCCCGGGTGGGTGCGGATCGCTGACTGGACGGCCGGCCACCCGAAGCGAGCGGAAGGAGCACAGGATGCCCGGTTCGCTGTCGATCAATGTCTTCAACAGCGGGTACAAGCCGATTCCTGGCGGCCCGGGATGGGATGACGCTGTCCCTGCCACCTGGCCCGCCAGCACGTCCACCCTGATCTCGGGCGAACGCGACGCCGTGCTCGTCGACGCCCTGCTCACCACGAGCGAGGGAGAGCGGCTGGCGGCCTGGGTGCAAGGTACGGGTAAGCAACCGATCGCGATCTTCGTGACCCACGGTCACGCCGATCACTTCTTCGGGGCGGGACCGGCACTGGAGGCCTTTCCCGAGGCGCGACTGATGGCCTGCGAGCAGCAGGTGGTCGACGAAGCCCAGGGCCAGACGACCCCCGCAGCCATGGCGAGCTGGAACTCCCGGTTCGCCGGGCAGCTCCCGCAGTCCCCCGCGGTCCCCGCGGTGACGAAATCCCACGAATTCGACCTGGAAGCGCACCCCCTCCTGTTCCACACGATCGGGGGCGCCGACGGGGCGCTCGCCACCATCGTGCAGGTACCGGACGGCCAGGTCATCTGCTCCGGCGACATCGCCTACAACGACATCCATATGTGGCTGTGGAACTCGACAGTCGACTCCCGCCAGGCGTGGCTGGCCTCCCTGGATGCGGTGGCCGCCCTCGCGCCCACCACGATCATCACCGGACACAAGGATCCCGACGCCCCGGACGACGACGCGATCCGCGTGCTCGACCAGTCGCGTCGCTACATCGAGGACTTCGACGAGGCGGCGTCCAAGGCCGGTAACCCGCAGAAAGTGATCGACGGAATGCTCGCGAAGTACCCTGCCTTCGGGAACCGCTACACGCTGTTCGTCGCGGCATTCAGCCAGTTCCCGTCCTAGTCACGCTCACGGGACCGACGGGGCGGACAGCTCGCCGAGGGCGGGGTGGGGCGGCGCCTGCCTGGCTGGGTCGGGTCCGAAGGCGAAGCCGGCTATCGCGCCGAGAGCGGCGAACGCCGCCGCGGCGAGCATGACGTCGTTGAGCCCGCTGGCGGTGCCGGCCCGGGCGGCGTGGCCGACTGCGGCGCGGGCGGTGGTCGGGACGAGCGTGGCTACTCGCGTTCCCGCCCCTGAAGCAACGGCGGTGGCCAGCTGATGGGCGGCGCCAGGCGGGGCGGGCAGGCCCGCCAGGGCCTGCAGCGTGGCGGTGGCGACGCGGGAGGCGTAGAGGGCGCCGAGTACGGCCACGCCGGTGGCGGTACCGACCTGGCGCAGCGTGTTCACCAGGCCGGAGGCCATCCCGGCGCGGGCCGGCTCCACCGCCGAAAGCGCCGCCGAGGCCAGGCCCGTGGAGGTGATGCCCAGGCCGATCCCGGCCAGGATCAAGCCCGGTAACAGCACCAGCCAGCTGGATGTGGCAGTGAGGTGGGCCATCGAGGCCAGCCCGGCTGCCGCCGCGAGCATGGCTGCGCCCAGCAGCACCCGCATCGCCACCTTGCCGATCAGCCGCCCGGTCAGGAGAGCGACCGCGAAGGAGGCCAGCGACAGCGGCAGGAACCGCAGCCCGGCCTGGACCGGGGAGTAGCCCAGGGTGTTCTGCACGTACAGCGACAGATAAATGATCATTCCGATGACCGTCGCCGAGATCGCGAACGCCACGAATCCGGTCGCGGCGAAGCTCCGGCGCCCGAACAGGCGCAGGTCGGCCATGGGCGCTGCCGCGACGCGGAGCTCGTAGATCACGAACCCGGCGAATGCCACGGCCGCCGTGGCGAGCAGAGCCAGGATGGCAGTGCTCGCCCAGCCCAGCTCGTTGCCGCGGATCAGTGCGAACATCAGCGCGGTCAGGGCCCCCGTGATCAGAGCTGTGCCCACCCAGTCCGCCCGGCCGCCGGCTGGGTTGCGGGATTCGCGCAGGTGGGCTGCCCCGCCTGCGAACGCCGCGATGCCGATGGGCAGGTTGATGAAGAAGATGGACCGCCAGCCCAGCGTGTCGGTCAGCACGCCGCCCGCCAGGGGCCCGATGGCGCTGGCGCCGCCGAGCGTGGCGCCGAAGGCGCCCAGTGCCCGGGCCAGGGCCGGGCCGGAGAACTCCGCTCGCAGCAGCGGCGTCGCGGTTGCGAACAGCACCGCCCCGCCGACTCCCTGCAGGGCGCGGAACAACTCGAGCGCCAGCGCAGTCGGGGCCACAGCACAGGCCAGCGATCCGACGGTGAAGATGGCCAGGCCGACCAGGAACAGCCGGCGCCTGCCCAGCCGGTCACCCAGGGTGGCCGCCGGTAGCAGCAGCACGGCCAGTACCAGGGCATAGGCGGCGCTCACCCACTGCAGGTCCGACAGGCTGGCCCGCAGTTCTCGCTGAATCGACGGCAACGCGACGCTCACCACGGTGATGTCCAGCAGCAGCATGAACACCGCCGTGCACACGAGCACGACGTCCACCGCTGCCGCGACGTCATCGCCGGGGCTTCAGCCACCTGCCTCGCCATCGAACTGCTTCTTTCGTCAGAGGGCTCCGATGCGGTCGCCGAGGTCGAGTTCGAGCTGGCCACGAGTCTGAAGCCCCTGCGCGAACAGCGCGGCCGTGCGGGTCTTCGCCGCATCCGAGGCGACCAGCTCGCGGAACCGCCGGGCGTCGCCACGAATCGCGTCCGCGCCGGGCATGGTGAGCCCGTTGAGCACCCGCTTGGCCGATGTCACCGCCTCGGCGGGGAACGACGCGATGCGCCGCGCGAGCCGGGCCACGAAGGCGTCCAGCTCGGCGTCGGGCAGCGCCCGGTTGATCCAGCCGTATCGTTCGGCCTGCTCGGCGTCGAAGTCGTCCGCGCCCAGGATCGCTTCGATGGACCGGCCCCGCCCCAACAACCGCGCCAAGTGCTGCACGGCGCCGGCGCCCGGGGTCGTGCCGACGCCTACTTCGATCTGTCCCAGGACGGCGTTCTCCCGAGCCGCGAAGCGCATGTCGCAGGCCAGGGCCAGCTCGCTGCCCGCACCGCGGGCTCGGCCGCGCAGCTTGGCGATCGACACCACGGGCAGCTCGCTGAGCTTGTGCCAGAGCATGCCCAGCGAAGCATCATCCGGTCCGCCGGCCTTGGCCGCCTCGGCCGTGTACTCGGCGACCTTGGTCAGGTCGACGTGCGGCACGAAGTACTCCCGGTCGGCGCTCTCGAAGACCAGGACACGGACGCCGTGCCTTGATTCCAGCCCGCCGGATTCCAGCCCGCCGGATTCCAACTCGCCGAGCAGGCCGACCAGGTCGCGCACCAGTTCGGGCCCGACCAGGTTCATCGGCGGCGCATCGATCGCCACGTCGAGCACGCCTGGGTAGGTCTCGACGACGCGCAGCGTTCGGTACCGGTTTGTCCTTGGTTCGTCGATCGTCATCTGGCCCGGGCTGACAGGGCGGGGGCGAAGAAGTCGGTGAGCATTCGCGTGACGAGCTCGGCCTGGTCATGATGGACCCAGTGCGAGGCGTCGGGCACGCGCTCGACGCGATCGAGGTTCGGCACGTCGTTCTGGTCGGGCTCGGCCAGTTCAGGGCCGAGGTAGCGATCGTCCTGCCCCCAGATGACCAAGGTGGGCGCCTCGATCGGGCGAAGCGCCTCTTGGGCACGCTTCTGTGACTGCCGCACCGAGGACCGATAGTAGTTGATCATGCCGGTTGCGGCGCCGGGCTGGGACCAGGCTTCGACGTAGTGCTTGATCTCCTCCGGGGTGAAGGCCGGGTCGGCGTCCTGCAGGAAGTGCCGGAAGAAGTGCCAGTCGTTGGCGTGCACGACGCCTTCGGGGAGCTCCGGAAGGGCGAAGAAGAAGAAGTACCAGGACCTGCGGAGCTGGTCCGGGTGGTGCAGTCCTTGGGAGAGCTTGCGCGGATGTGCCGCGTTGAGGATGGCCAGCCGGTCCACGACCTCCGGGTGGTTCATCGCGGTGGCCCAGGCAGCGGTTCCGCCCCAGTCGTGACCGACCAGGAGCGCGGACTCGGCGCCGCGTTCGTGCACCAGGCCGCGGACGTCGGCGGCCAGCTTCGCGGTGTCATAGGCGTCCGCGCCATCCGGCCGCGATGAAAGGTTGTACCCCCGCATGTCAGGGGCGACGACGTGGAATCCCGCCGCCGCAAGCGGCTGGATCTGCAGGCGCCAGCCGTACCAGAACTCGGGGAATCCGTGCAGCAGGACGACCAGCGGCCCCTCGCCGGCCTCGACGTAGTGCAACTGCACGTCACCGACCTCGGCGTAGCCCTCACGAACGTTCCCGAGCCACAGTCCCTGCGACTGCTGTTCCGCGTCCCCGGTTGTGGTGCTGGTGCGGTCCTCGGTCGTACTCATTGCCGCCTCCCTGGGCTGATGGCAGAGAGAACAGTAAGGAGCTCCGGCGCGCAGTCGCCCCAGGGAGAACCCGGGTCATGGCCCCGGTCTGCTGGCTGCCACAGGGCGAGCGGCTGGTGGATCTCCAGATCGTGCGGATTGATCGATCACCCGCCGGTGCTGACAGCTTTCACGCCCGAACGCCCGCGGTTGCCTCGACGGCGGTCAGGATCAGCCGCGTCGCAGCTTCGGGCTGGGGCACATATGACGCGTGTGACGCCGGCACCTCCTGAATGGTGGAACCGCCGCCCTCGGCCATGAACCGCTGCGCTCTCGGCGGGATGGCCCGGTCCTCGGTACCGAGCAGGTACCAGGAAGGGATGGACCGGTAGGCGGGCGGGCCGGAGGGAGCCGCCGCCGCACCGGCGCTTCACGGTCGCGCTGCGCCGCAGCCATCACTGCGGTCTTCGGCGCCGGCGGAGGCAGACGCGGTCGACGATCTCTAGCGCTACGGCGAGTGGCTTCGCCGTGAGAACAGACGAGTGGACGCCCGCCACCAACTGCGCAGCGCCTATGACCTGTTCATCGGGATCGGGGCCGATGCCTTCGGCGAGCGCGCTCGCAGAGAGCTGGTCGCCACCGGTGAGAAGGTCCGCAGGCGGGACGTCGACACCCACAACGATCTGACCTCGCAGGAGGAGCACATCGCCCGGCTTGCCCGCGCCGGACGCACGAACCCCGAGATCGGAGCGGACCTGTTCATCAGCGCCCGCACCGTCGAATGGCATCTCCGCAAGATATTCATAAAACTCGGCATCAGCTCCCGCAAGGGGCTTTCTGACGCCCTGCCGCGCCAGCGTTCCGCGCCGTCCGGTACACACGCCCAGGACAAGTGACTCAGCCCAGTGCCTCGCCCTCGTGATAGGTCTTCGGCGGCCGACCTTCGATCTGGTACTCCAGCGATCCTTCGAGAACGTAGATGATCTCATCGCCCGGGTGCGCGTGCCTGGCGGACGACACCTCGGGGCCCGGCATCCCGCTCGCGTTCCTCCGGGCGTCGGTCGTGCCCATCGCGCTCTCCGTCGGGGCGAGATCATGAGTTGGGGCAGCCAGCAGCTCGCGGGCCACGGCCTCATCGGCAGCGGCCACCCGCACACGAACCGCCTGCAGTTGCAGCTGCGGCTCCTGACCGCCGGCGTCATCGGTTGCCACGGTCGCGCCGACGCCGTGGCTGCTGAGCAAGCCGACGATCAGTTCAGCCTCCATGCGGCTGCCGACGACTGCGACCACCACCGGTGGGCCGTCCATGAGCTACTTCCTCTCCTGGGGTCCAGCGACCGCGCTGTCAAGGGGATGGGGTCAACGCGCAGCGGCGGCCGGCTGACCTACTGCGGCGACAGCTTGCATGATCACTGAGACAATGATCTCCGGGTGGGAAATCATGATCACGTGAGAACCCATGGCTTCTGTGATGTCGGCTCCGCGCGCTGGGCCATGGACCGGACCACGTCGCTGCCGGCCGCCTTGTCCCCGGTGGCCACGACAGCCCAGGACGGTACGGCTTTCCACGCGGGCGGACCCGACGCCTCCGAGAAGGCGGATTCCGCGACCGGGCGTTGCGTCGAAGCCATCAGGGCGGCCTGCTCGGGGGGAAGGTCGGCGGCGAACGTGGCGCGGAACTTGGCGGGGTCGATCGCGAATTCCACGGCCGTCTCGGCCGACCTGCCCGGTCGGGTACTGCAACGGGACGAGCGCCGTGTTGAGGACGCTGTCCTTGGAGCCGGCTTCCACCTCGCCCAGGCGCTCGCCCTCGTCCGGGGCGAAGGCGGCGACGTAGACGAGGCCGACGACGTTCGGGACATCGGTGGCCGCGTTCGTCATCACGGCACCTCCGTAGGAGTGGCCGACCAGCAGGACCGGCCCTGGAATCTGATGGAGGAAGCTCGCCAGGTAGGCGGAGTCGACCGAGAGGCTGCGCAGCGGGTTCGCTGGTGCCGTGACATGGAGCCCGGCACGCTGCAGGCGCTCGACGACACCGTTCCAGCTCGAGGCGTCGGCGAAGGCGCCATGAACGAGTACGACGGTCAGGGGGGCGGTGCCGGGCGTCGTGTCTGACATGAAAGCTCCCTGGCTAGCGGAATGGTCCGTCATCGGAGGACGTCGAGAACTGCCTGGCTGAAAGCTTCCGGGGCTTCCTGGGGAAGGTTGTGCCCGACCCCGCCCTCGATCGTCCGGTGCTCGTAGGAACCGGAGAATCTCCCTGCGTACGTCGCCGGGTCTGGATGCGGCGCGCCGTTGACGTCGCCCTCGAGGGTGATCGCCGGGACGGTGATGACCGGTGCCCGCGCGAGCCGCTGCTCCAGGTCGTCCAACTGCGGGTCGCCGTCTGCCAGCCCCAGCCGCCATCGATAATTGTGGATCACGATGTCGACGTGGTCGGGGTTGTCGAACGCGGCCGCGCTGCGGACGAACGTGGCCTCGTCGAAATTCCACTTCGGCGATGCGGTCCGCCAGATGAGCTTCGCGAAGTCGTACCGGTTCTCGTCGTAGCCGGCGCGGCCGCGTTCCGTCGCGAAGTAGTACTGGTACCACCATTGGAGCTCCGCTTCGGGCGGCAGTGGACGACGACCGGCCTCCTGGCTCCCGATGAGATATCCGCTCACGGACACCAGGCCCGCGCAGCGTTCGGGCCACAGCGCCGCCACGATGCACGCCGTCCGCGCGCCCCAGTCGAAGCCGCCGAGGATCGCCGCCTCGATCCCGAGGGCGTCCATCAGGGCGACGACATCGACAGCCAGTGCGGACTGCTGGCCGGTACGGAACGTCGAATCCGACAGGAAGCGGGTGCCGCCGTAACCACGCAGATACGGCACGACGACCCGATAGCCCCGCCCGGAGAGCACGGGGGCGACGTCCACGTAGCTGTGGATGTCGTACGGCCAGCCGTGCAGAAGGACAACGGCAGGTCCGTCGGCAGGGCCTGCTTCGGCATAGCCGACCGCCAGGACGCCGGCGTCGATCGTGGTGACCGCACCGAACGTGGGCAGCTCACCCTCGATCGCTCCCTGGCTCGCGACGTCCGCCATTCCGCTCTCCTCTCGTGCAGTGGCCGGCCCTGGACGTTCCTGAAGCGCACGAACTCACCCGAACGTGAAGGCGTACACCTCGACATCGGGGTCGAGGAAGGTGAGCTCCAAAGTGCGTTCCGTGATGGCTCCCGGCTGCCGGATCAACTGGTACAGCCGTTGATCCGTGACCGCCCCCCGGCCCTCGGCGTCCACGTCGCCCCCGTGCGCGACCCCTGGTGGCCGGCCGTCGAGGAGGACGCGGTAGCGCACCGCAGTTCCCGGGGCTGCCGGTCCCATCACCACGTTCACGTCGCGCGCCTGGAACCGATAGGTGATCCGGGGGTAGCCGGAGCCGGACCTGATCTCCTGCCCCCCGGCCGTCCACTCCCCCGACAGCGCCCAATGATTTCCAGGCAACCGCTCGGGCTCACTGTAGACGTGCGGGCTGCCGGGTCTAAGCCCACCGGAAGGGGCGAAGCCCACGGTGCGCTCGTAGCCGGTGTAGTTCTCCGGTGTTCTCAGGCTGGCCCAGTCGGCGGCGACCTCGAATCCTCGGGCGTCCGGTGAGACCAGTGTTCTCCCGGAATCGGAGCCCGCCTCGGTCAGCAACTGCTGGAGAACCATCTCCGACTGCTGGTACTCGCCCTCCCCGAAGTGATGGTGCCGGATCCGGCCCTGGGAGTCCGCGAAGTACAGGGCGGGCCAGAAGTGGTTGTCGAAGGCAGCCCACACCTCGTAGTCGTTGTCCGTGGCGACGGGATACTCGATCCGCATGTCCTTGACCGCGCGGCGGACGTTGTCCGCGTCGTGCTCGAACGCGAACTCCGGTGTGTGCACGCCGAGCACGACGAGCCCGAGGCCGCCGCCGTACTTCTCCCCCCAGGCCCGCACGTAGGGCAGCTGGCGCAGCCAGTTGATGCAGGTATAGGTCCAGAAGTTGACGAGGACGACCTTGCCTCGCAGCTGGTCAGGCGTCAGCGGCGGCGAGTTGAGCCACCCGGTCGCGCCGTCGAAAGAAGGCAGCCTGCCCTCGACCGGCAACCCCGCCGAGGCGGCGTGCAGACCGGCGGGAGCTGGCCAGCGTGCTGTCATGACGACATCTCCCCCTGTTGCCGAGGCGCTTTCACAGGGACGAGCCGGGCGCCTGGCTCTCCCCGACGGGGAGGCCGGAGGAACCGATTGGCGCGGGTTGCGGGGGCACGCCCGGTTGGGGCGGGACGCCGAGGACGTCGCCCCGGGCAAGCGCTCCAGGTGCCCTCTCCCTAGGCACCCCCGCGGCGGCGTATGCCTCATCCTCGTTGAGGGTCTCTTTCGCGAACAGGGCGTGTGCCAGCCGGTCGAGCTTGTCCCGCTGGGCGACCAGGGTGGAGACGGCCTCGTCGTAGCACTCGTCGACGATCCGCCGCACCTCCCGGTCGAGGAGCTCCCTGGTGGCGGGGCCGACACCGTCGAGACCCAGGGGCGACTCCTGGCCCGGAGGCGGAAGAACGGTGACCGGGCCGACCGCCCCCGACATTCCCCAGCGCCCCACCATCTGCCGGGCGATGTTGCTCACCTGGTCCAGGTCGCTCTCAGCGCCCGTGGTGACATCCGTGTAGACGACCTCTTCGGCGGCACGGCCACCGAGAGCTCCGACGATGCGCCCCCGCAGATACGTCGCCGAGTAGCCGTAACGGTCGGCCGCCGGCGCCTGGAACGTCACGCCCAGGGCGCGACCGCGGGGAATGATGGACACCTTGCGGACCGGATCCGCGCCGGGTGTGAGCATGCCGAGCAGCGCGTGACCGGACTCGTGGTAGGCGGTCCGCTCGCGTTCCTCAGGGGAGAGCATGATGCCCCGCGCAGTGCCGAGAACGATCTTCTCCAGGGCGTCCGCAAGATCGGCCGTGTTGACCCGGTCATGGCCACGTCGCGCGGCGAGGAGAGCCCCCTCGTTGATGAGGTTGGCCAGGTCGGCGCCCACCATGCCGGTCGTGGAGGCGGCGACGTCCTCGAGGTCGACGTCGGGTGCCAGCGGGACGTCGTGGCTGTGGACGGCCAGGATCTGACGACGTCCGGTGAGGTCCGGCGCGCTGACGGTGACCCGGCGGTCGAACCGGCCCGGGCGCAGAAGCGCCGCGTCCAGGATCTCGGGCCGGTTGGTCGCCGCGAGCACGACGACCCCCTCGTTACCGGTGAAGCCGTCCATCTCGGTCAAGATCTGGTTGAGGGTCTGCTCCCGTTCGTCGTTGCCGCCCAGCGACTGGGCGCCGCCTCGGGTACGGCCGATCGAGTCCAGCTCGTCGATGAAAATGATCGCCGGAGCGACCTTCTTCGCCTGCTCGAACAGGTCCCGCACCCGGCTCGCGCCGACGCCGACGATCGCCTCGATGAACTCGGAGGCCGAGATCGAGAAGAAGGGCACCTTCGCCTCCCCCGCGACGGCCCGCGCCAGCAGTGTCTTACCGCTGCCCGGTGGCCCGGACAGCAGGACCCCGCGCGGAATCTGCGCGCCCAGCCGCCGGTACTTCTCCGGATCGCGCAGGAAGTCGACGATCTCCATGACCTCGCCCTTGACCTCGTCGATGCCGGCCACGTCGGCGAACGTCGTCCGCGGCCCCGCCTCGGGCCGGTACAACGTGGCCCGGGAACGTCCGAACGAGCCGAGCACGCCCCCGGCTCCGCCTCCCGCCCGCCGGGCGAAGGAGATGAACAGCCAGACCAGCAACAACGTCGGCCCGAACCCGAGAAGCAGTTGCTGCCAGAGCGGAGGACCGGCGTCAGGCGGGTTGGCGTTGACCGGCACACCCGTGCTCTGGAGCTGGTGGAACAGGTCGTCGTTCGCGAAAGTGGGCCGTTGGGTCGTGAAGCGGGCGACCTGTTCGGCCTTGCCACCGCCAGGCGTGTACGACGCAGCCTTCTTGAGTTCGCCCTGGATCATTTCGCCGGTCGAGGTGATCGTCGCCACGTTCTTCGCCTGCACTTGGTCGAGGAAGAACGTGTACGAGACCGTGGCGCGGGACTGCGGTGACAGCAGGACGGAGGAGACGACCCAGTTCACCGCGAGCAGCACCAGTAGCAACCACCAGAACCTCGACCAGCCACTCCGTCCGGCCCCAGCGACCTGGTCGGGCCGGCCGGGCTCCTGACCCTCGGCCCCCTCGACGCGCCAGGGCGGCTGTCGTGGCTGTGCCGGCCGTTCCCCCATCCGCGGACGGAGCCGGCCCCACAGGCCGCGGCGATCGTCAGGAGCCACGGGAGGCCCGGTGTCCGGAACGGTCATCGCGGCTCCCCCAACCTCGTCGAGGCCCGCGGACAGCGACGGACTGGACGTCGGCTCCCTCCGGTTCGTCGCAGGGTGTCACCGGGCTGATCGCTTTCGACTGTCGCAGCCCTTCACGTTGTTCACCCCAGGGAGACACCCTGGTTGTTCCCCTGGTTCCGGACCACAAGGCGGCGCCGGAGGTACTCCCGAGCATCGGCTGGCTCTGCGGCTTGCCCGGCTGCATCAGATCTCCAGCGGTCGATCAGGACTATCGTGGCGCGTGCGGTTGATCGACCGCGACTCCGAGAAGCAGGCGCTCAGCGCCGTGCTCGACAGCGTCCGCCGAGGCATGAGTGGTGCGCTGGTGCTCCGCGGTGAGCCCGGGGTGGGCAAGTCGGCGCTGCTCGGCTACGGCGCCGACCAGTCCGGGGACATGCAGGTCGTCCGCATGGTGGCCGTCGAGGCGGAGCGGAACCTCGGCTTCGCCGCCGTCCACTAGCTGCTGGTGCCGTTCCTGCCCGTCGTGGACCGCCTGCCCGAGCCGCAGCGGCGGGCGCTCGGCGTGGCCTTCGGGACGGTGTCCGGACCGCCGGCCGACGTGTTCCTCGTCGGCCTGGCAGTGCTCACGCTGCTGTCGGACGCCGCCGAGACCGGGCCGGTCCTGTGCGTGATCGACGACGCGCAATGGCTCGACGAGGAATCCGCCGACCTGCTCAGCTTCGTCGCCCGCAGATTGCTCGCCGATCGTGTCGGGCTGCTCTTCGGCGTGCGAGAGACGGCGGACGCCGAGCCGCGCCTGCAGGCCCTGCCGAGTCTGCGCATCTCCGGTCTGCCGGACCAGGCGGCCCACGAGCTCCTCGAGACATCGATCAGCCAGCCCATCGACCCTCCGGTGGGCGGATCGCATCGTCGCGGAGACCGGCGGCAATCCGCTGGCTGTCGTCGAGGCCGCCCCGGAACTGACCCGGACCAGCTGGGCGGGCGGATGCCGCTGCCCGAGCCGCTACCCGTCGGTCACCGGCTCGAGGCATACGCGGAGTTCACCATCGACTTCGCCTACAACGCGATCGAGGAGTCGGAGTACGCCGTACTCGACGCCGTGCTCGCAAGCATGGACGCCGACGCCGCGGCGAGCAAGGTACCCAGCTGAGTCAAGGCTGATCCAAAGGCTGATTCACGGCTGATTCAAGACGGATGGCACGCGGGTGGCGGGTCTCGGGGCCGCCACCAGCGCGCTATGCGCGGGGTACCACGATGATCGGGCTGCGTGCCTGACGCACCAACCTCGACGACACGCCGCCGAGCAGGATCCGTCGGGCGGGCCCGTAGCCCCTGGACCCGCAGAACAGCACGTCGACCTCGTCGAGCTCGGACAGGACCTGGACCACGTTGCCCGTCAGGATGCGCGCTGACGCCGACACCTCGGGCGGAATCCCGGCGACGGCGACGTCGAGGGCGCGCTGGAACGACTCCTGGGCGGTGGCGACGAAGGCGTGCTCGGCGTCCCGGCCGATCACCGGCAGAACCACGCCGGCCTCCTGCGCCAGCACGGAGTAGAGCGTCAGGGTCCCGCCGACGCGTGCCGCCACTCGCACCGCGAGATCCAGCGCGGCGTTCCCGTCCGGAGTGTCGATGTAGGCGACGCCCATGCGCCGCAGCCCACCGACGTCCCGATCGCGGATCCCCCGTGGCGCGACGGCCACCGGCACCTGGCTGCCGGCCAGCAGCCGGTCCGCCGTACTGCCGGCCAGGAGCCGGTGCTCCGCCGCTCTGCTGCTGGACCCCACGACGATCAGCGACGCCCCGGCGTCCTCCGCGATGTCGTGCAGGCCGTGGGCAGCGGACGAGGAGGCAACCACGCGGTAGTCGACCGACTGGACGTCCGCGAGCAGGTGCCGGGCGGCGTCGAGGATCTTCTCCGCCTGGCTGTGCCTCTCCGCGACCCATTCGGCGTCCACCCGCGCGGAGCTGATCGGCGCGGGAGCCGGATGCACGGTCGCCACGACCAGCGACGTACCGAGAACGCGAGCACCGGCCGCGGCCAGAGCGAGCGCGTCCTCGCCCGACGCGGTGCCGTCGAACCCGGCCAGGACGGGTCCGGCGACACGAGCGTCGGGAGCGTCCATCCCGCTCACCGCTGGTCCGGGCTGTCCGCGGATTCCACCGGCGCCGGCCCGAGGTTACGGCGCAGGCGGGAGTGCCGGTAGCCGTACAAGACGTAGATGACCATGCCGACGGCGAGCCAGACCACGAACCGGACCCACGTGGCCAGCGGCAGGTCCTTCATCAGGTACACCGCGAACAGCACGCCAAGGATGGGGAACACGGGCGAGAGCGGGACGCGGTACGGGCGGGGCATGTCCGGGCGGGTGCGCCGGAGAATGATCACGCCGATGTTGACCAGGACGAAGGCGAAGAGGGTGCCGATGTTGACGAGCTCCACGATGGCGCCCAGCGGCACGAAGGCGGCAAGGATCGCGATCAGCGCGCCCAGTCCGATGGTCAGCTTCGCGGGCGTCCCGAAGCGCGGGTGCACCTCGGCCATCCGCTCCGGGAGCAGGCCGTCGCGCGCCATGGCGAAGAAGATGCGCGTCTGCCCGTAGAAGATGACGAGCACCACGCTGGTGATCGCGATCAGCGCGCCGAGCGCGAGGATGCCGGCGGCCCAGTTCAGACCGGCGCCCACTTGGAGGGCGGTGGCCAGCGGCGCGTCGCTGTTCTGGATCTGCGACGAGGTGGCGATGCCGAGGGCGCCGGCCGCGGTGAGGATGTAGAACACCGTGCAGATCAGCAGCGACCCGATGACCGCGAAAGGCAGGTCCTTCGCGGGGTTGCGTGCCTCTTCGCTCCCGGTCGAGACCGCGTCGAAGCCGATGTAGGCGAAGAAGATGATCGCCGCCGCCGACGTCACGCTGTTGAAACCGTGCGGCATGAACGGCTGGAGGTTCCCGGGCTTGAAGTGGATGAAGGAGACCACGATGAAGAAGACGAGCACGACGAGCTTGACGGCGACCATGACCAGGTTCGCGCCGGCGCTCTCCCGTGCGCCCCGCACCAGCAGGAACGTGATCGCGACCACGATGAACACCGCCGGCAGGTTGAAGACTCCCCCGTCGGACGGCGACTTGGAGATGGCGGTCGGCAGTTGGACGTGGAACGCGGCACTGAGGAAGGCATTGACGTTTCCACCCCAGCCGACCGCGACCGCGGCGACGGAGACGCCGTACTCGAGGATGAGGTCCCAGCCGATGATCCACGCGACGAGCTCGCCCATGGTGGCGTAGGAGTAGGTGTAGGCGCTGCCGGCGACCGGTATCGACGAGGCGAGCTCGGCGTACGAGAGCGCCGAGAACGTGCAGGCGATCGCCGCGAGCACGAACGAGAGGATCACGGCCGGGCCGGCGATACCGGCTCCCTTGCCGATGACGACGAAGATGCCGGTGCCGATGATCGCGCCGACCCCCATCGAGGTCAGCTGGATGGCGCTGACCGACCGTTTGAGCTGATGCCCCTCCTCCTCGGTCTCCGTCGTCAGGTCCCTGACGTCCCGGATGGCGAACATCCCACGCCTTGGTCCAGCTGGCGCAACCATGCGGCACCTCCCACGTCGGCCGCTGTCGCGGCTGGATTGGCCGTGCACCGGTTCTTACCGTGCCCTCGCGCGCGGATCACCGCCATTCCGGATGTCGTGACCGGGCCCACACAGCAGGTCCCTCGGACACCGGAACTCTCCCGGGCCCAAGGCCGGCGCAGCGCTCAGGCGCTCGGCGTCGTCCCAGGGGTCGGCGCGGGTTCCTTGCTCGCGGTCGGAGAGGGCGACGCCGGCTTCTTGGCGGTGGCGATCGCGTCCTCGAAGGCGGTGATCGTGGCGGGATCGACCGTGCCCGTCGGCTTGACCCCCAACTCGGTCTGGAACGCCTTGAGGGCGTCGGTCAGGGCCGGCGTCCATTTCCCGTCGACCGGGCCGGTCCAGAATCCCGCGAGCTTGAGAGTCTGCTGGACGGCCGCGGTCGAGGCCACGGCCTCCTGGGCAGCGGCCCCACCCTTGGCCTGCAGGTCGGCCTGAAGTGCGTCGTCCGTGGCCTTGTCCACGGTTCCGGTGACGGGCAGGCCGTGGGCCTTCTGAAGTGCCTGGACGGCCTGGAGCGTCTCGGGCCCGTAGATCCCGTCCACCTCGCCCTTGTAGTACCCAGCCTCTGCCAGGGATTTCTGCAGCACCTCGGTGTAGTCGTGCACAGCCGCCTGCGCCTGCTTCTGCTGATCGTTCGTCAGGCAACCGGCCTCGGAGAACAGCTGCAGCCAGGACATCTCCAGCGCCACGGCCGCCGCGTTGAACTGCTGCGACGCCTGCGCCAGCGGGGTCCCGTCGGTGATCCCCTTCCGTGCGGCACTGAAGTCCGCCTCGGCCTGCTTCACCCGGTTGACGGTCGCGCTGGGCGCCAACGGTGCGGCAGTGGCCGCAGTGGACGACGCCGGCGAGGTCTTCGGCGTGGCCGAAGCGGACCCTGCGGTCGCGCCGGCCGACGCCTGTGCCTGCGCGGCGGCCAGAGCCGCCTGGGCATCCGCCAAATCCTTCTCGGCGGCGACCACCGCCTGCTGCGCGCTGACCGCTGCCTCGGCGCCGGAGACGGCCTCCTCGCTCGGGTTCTCCAGGTCCTTGCCCCCGGTCTTGACGTCGCCGACCGTGGGTGCGGTCTGGTTCAGCACGTCGCCGTAGCGATCCAACGCCGTGATGTACGTCGCGCTCGCCGTGCAGAAGGCGCCCTTCGCGGCGGTCAGCGCAGCCTCCGCTTCGGAGAGGGCCCGCTGCTTCGCCGATACCTCCGCCTGGGCCAGCGCCACAGCGGACTGTCCTCCGCCGTCGCTGCTGCCACACCCCACCAATGCCAGTCCGGCGATGCAGACCGCCGCGACCGAACGCACCGGCACACGCATGATGTGCCCGTGACCACCGGCACGACTCACCGGGCCCCTCCTGTGTCTCGTGCCGGTCAGAGGGCGGCGTGCACGATCAGGTCGTGACCATGCGGCGGGTGAAGCCCTCGATCACCGCGGACACGATCGCCACGATCGCCGCGGCACCCACGGCCGACCAGAATCCGTCGATCTCGAGCTTGGAGCTCAGCGACGCCGTCAGGGCGAGCATGCCGACCGTGATCGCGAACGACATGAGCCCCAGGGTGAGGAGGATCAGGGGCAAGGTCAGGATCCGGAGGATCGTGCCGACGACGGCGTTGACGACGCCGAACAGCACGGCGATCCAGAGGTAGGTGCCGACGCCACCGAGGACGTGGATGCCGGGGACCAGCGCCGTCGCCACCCAGATCGCTATCGCTTCAGCGACGAAGTGGATCGCCGCGCTTGCGAGAAGGCCAGGGCTGCGGCCGCCGTCGCTCATGCTGTGATCTTCGCGGCCGGGAGGTTCTCCGGTCAAGGCCGCTGCGCCTCCTCCGCGCCTCCGCGCCCCAGCGGCCCCCGCGGCCCCCGCGGCCTCCGCGGCGAGGGGACCCCGGGCGACCTGCGAGAGATCGGCTTCGCAGTGTGCTGGACTGTTGACCACGGGTGCACCGAGTGGAAGGTTGAAGACCTCGGCATTCCTCCGGTTCGCCCCGGTCTGCGTCGGCCCCGGGGCCTGGGGACATGGCGATGGGGGGATGGCCATGGAGCGCTTTCCCGGCACCCACGCCGTCTGCCACGCCGTCTGCCACGCCGTCTGCCATGTCGCCCGACACGCCGCCTGCCGGCCATGTCGCCTCCGGAGCAGGGGGGAGGACCGCGGACGACCACGAGACCGAGTCCGTGGGTCAGTCAGTTCCTGATCGCTGTCAGGGGGTTCCGTGAAGATCCGTAACGACAAGGACGTCGTACCCGTCAGCCCACCCCGGAGGCGGATCGGCAGGTCCGCCCGCGCTCTGGTGACCGCCGGCCTGCTGGCGGTGGCGATGGCGTTCCCGCTCGGCGGCGGACCTTCCGCCGCCGCGGCGATCCAGCCTGCCTACGACCAGACCTACCGGCCCCAGTTCCACTTCTCCCCCGCGGAGAACTGGATGAACGACCCCAACGGGCTCCTGTACTACCGGGGCAAGTACCACATGTTCTTCCAGTACAACCCCTCGGGGAACCAGTGGGGGAACATCTCCTGGGGACACGCGGTGAGCACCGACCTCGTGCACTGGAAGCAGCTACCCGTGGCGATCCCGGCCGACGACAACGAGTACGTCTTCTCCGGCAGCGCGGTCGTGGACAAGGACAACACCAGCGGCTTCGGGACCAAGGCGAACCCACCGATCGTCGCCATCTACACGAGCGCGCTCAAGAACAAGCCGATCCAGGCGCAGGCCCTCGCCTACAGCACGGACGGCGGCACCACCTTCCACAAGTACGCCGGGAACCCGGTGCTCGACATCGGGTCCGGGGAGTTCCGTGATCCCAAGGTCTTCTGGTACGCGCCCGCCAAGCAGTGGCGGATGGTGCTCGTTCGGGCGACCGAGCACAAGGTCAGCATCTACGGGTCGCCGAACCTGAAGGACTGGACCCACCTCAGTGACTTCGGGCCGGCCGGTGCGGTGGGCGGCGTCTGGGAATGCCCGGACCTGTTCCCGATGGCTCTGAACGGCAACCCCCACAAGATCAAGTGGGTGATGACCGTGAACCTGAACCCCGGTGGCATCGCCGGCGGCTCCGGCGGCCAGTACTTCGTCGGCTCCTTCGACGGCACCACCTTCACCTCCGAGGACCCGCCCACCTACACCCCGCCGTCCGGCACAGTGCTCGAGGATTTCGAGTCGGCGACCTTCGCGCCCTGGACCACCACCGGGACGGCGTTCGGAACAGGCCCCACCGCCGGCAACGCCCCCGGCCAGGGCGGCGTCAGCGGTTATCTCGGCGACAAGCTCGCCAACAGCTTCAACGGCGGGGACGCCAGCACCGGGACGCTCACCTCACCCGAGTTCACGATCAGCCAGGACTACCTGAACTTCCTGGTCGGCGGCGGCAACCACCCGCACGTCCCCGGAAGCGTGCTCGACGCCACTCCCCCGCCCGGGCCCGTCTTCGCGGACTTCGAGGGAACGACCTGGGGCCCCGGCTGGACGGCCACCGGTGACCTCGCGGCCGCCGGACCCGTGCCCGGGACCGTCGGCGACCAGCAACCTGTCACGGGCTACCTCGGGCAGCGACTGGTGAACACCTTCCTGAACCACGACCTGACCACTGGCACGATCACGTCGCCCACCTTCACCATCACCAGTGACTACATCGACCTGCTCGTGGGCGGCGGGAACCATCCGTGGAGCGCGGACCCGTCGGCAGCCACGGCTGTCAACCTCCTGGTCAACGGTCAGGTCGTCGCCAGCGCGACCGGGCAGGACAACGAGTTCCTCAACTGGGTCGCGTGGGATTCCACCAAGTGGCGTGGCCAGCAGGCGCAGATCCAGATCGTGGACAACAACACCGGCGGCTGGGGACACATCAACGTCGACAACATCGTCTTCTCGCCGCAGGCCGCCGTCCCGGTGACCAACGAGACAGCCGTGAACCTCCTGGTCGGCGGCACGATCGTCAGGTCCACGACAGGCGCCGACAGCGAACACCTCGACTGGGCGAACTGGGACCTCCGGGATCTGCGCGGCAAGAAGGCCACCATCCAGGTGGTCGACAACAACACCGGCGGCTGGGGGCACATCCTGGCCGACCAGTTCACGTTCGCTGCAGCCCCCGCTCTGTCCTCGACCGAGCGCGCCCACTGGCTGGACTACGGCCGCGACTTCTACGCCGGGGTGACCTTCAACAACGTCCCCGACGGCCGGCGGATCATGATCGCCTGGATGAACAACTGGCAGTACGCCGGCAACATCCCGACCGATCCCTGGCGCAGCGCGATGAGCATCCCTCGTGTCCTGCACCTGGGGACGATCGCGGGCAGGCCGCAGCTGACGTTCTCGCCAGTGGGTTCTGTGAAGTCCCTGCGGCAGGCCCACCCGTTCAAGGCGGCACGGTCGCGCCTTCTGCCCGGAACGACCACGCTCCACGGACGCGGCACCTCCGGTGACACGCTCGACATCGTGGCGACGTTCCGAGCCCGGGACGCGAAGAACTTCGGGCTCAACGTTCGCGTCGGCAACGGACAGCGGACCCGGATCGGGTACGACGTGCGCCGCGGCGGCGTCTACGTCGACCGGACGGCGTCGGGCGACGTCTCGTTCAGCCCGCAGTTCCCGAGCGTGGAGTTCGCGCCCCTGCCACTGCGCGCGGGGACGGTGAGGCTGCGCGTGCTCGTCGACCGGTCGTCGGTGGAGGTTTTCGCCAATGGCGGCAGGGTCACGATCACGGACCAGGTCTTCCCCGACCGGAACAGCCAGGCCGTCCAGGTCTTCTCCCAGGGAGGGCGGGCCCAGCTGAAGAAGATCACGATCTGGCACCTGACCTCGATCTGGCAGTAGCAGCCGGGCCGGCAGTGGGGCTCCCGACGTGATCGCGGGCTCCACTGCGCCGGCCCCCTGCCGTTGCCGCGGAGGCTCTGGGCGTTGATGGCTCACGGGTCTCGGACCACGTTGTCCCAATAGTTCACAGGGATACCGGGTTCACGAGCCGCTCCGCGCCGCCTCGGCCGCCGTTCAGGCCCTCCCGCCCCGACGCCTGAGCGCGGTGCTCGCGACCCACCAGGGGATCATCGTTACGCAAGCGTTACGGCCGGATGACGTCCGTACCTATTGACCGCTTGATTCCCGGGGGCCTATAACTGCGAGACAACGTTGTCCGGATTGGCCGGACACGAGGTCTGGAGGATGTGGCATGCAGAGAACAGGCGGCGGGATCGAACGCCTCTTCCGTGCTCGCTCGTTGACCCTGGCAGCCACCGGGCTCGTCGCCGGGTCGCTGGCACTGGCCGGCTGCGGCGGTTCGTCGAGCTCGGGAAGCTCCGCGGCGGCCGGCGGGAGCGGGGGCACCGTCGGGGTGTCGCTGATCCTCAAGACCTTGACCAACCCGTACTTCGTCTCCATGAAGAACGACGCCCAGAAGCAGGCGGACAAGGAGGGCGTCAAGCTCACGGTCGCTGCCGGCAAGCAGGACGGTGACACCCAGACGCAGATCAGCGCGATCGACAACGCGATCTCCCGTGGGGACAAGGGCATCCTCATCACGACCAACGGTGACGCCGTCAACACCGAACTGCAGAAGGCCAAGAAGGCCGGGCTCTACGTCATCGCCCTCGACACCGTGCCCACCCCGCCCAGCACCGTGGACATCACGTACGCCACGGACAACGAGCAGGCCGGCAAGCTCATCGGCCAGTACGCCGCGACCAAGCTCAACGGCCAGCCGGCCACGATCGCGATGCTCGATCTGTTCAACAACCAGGTCGTCTCGGTCGACATCGCGCGCGATCACGGCTTCCTCGAGGGCATGGGCATCGACCCGGGCAGCAAGACGCAGAACGGCCAGGAAGCCAAGACCGGGAACTACACCGGCGGCAAGGGCGGCCAGTACCAGGTCGTCTGTCACCAGCCGACGCAGGGCGCCATCCCCGGCGGAAAGACGGCGATGGAGAACTGCCTCTCGGCGAACGGCAACGTGAACGTCGTCTACACGATCAACGAACCCGCGGCGGACGGGGCCCTTCAGGCCCTCAAGGCGGCCGGCAAGAGCAACGTCGTCGTCGTGACGATCGACGGCAGCTGCAAGTACGTGAACGGCCTGCTGAAGCAGGGCACCATCGCCGCCGACTCCGCCCAGTACCCCGGAAAGATGGCAAGCCAGGGAGTCACGACCATCGCGCAGATCGCCAAGGGCGGCGCCAAGCCGACACTGCCGGCTGGCAAGGACTTCATCGACTCCGGCACCAACCTCGTCACTGCCAACCCGCTCACCGGCATCACCAGCCAGACCCCCGACCAGGCCGCCCAGGCCTGCTGGGGCAGCTGAGCTGGGCGCGGCGCCGGGGAGGGCACACGTCCTTACCGGCGCCGCGGATCCCGCCGATCATCGACGCCCGCATGAAGGGAACACCCATGACCCAGGTCGCCGACGCCCCCGGCACTGCCGAGGAGATCCTCCGGCCGCGTGACACCCCCGCCCGCCGCATCCACAATCTGCTGCACCGGATGCCGGCCCTCAGCCCGCTGATCGTGCTCGTCCTGGCGTGCATCGTCTTCGGGCTCGCCAACGGGCGGTTCTTCCGCCCGGAGAACATCTCGATCGTCCTGCAGCAAGCCGCGGTCGTCGGCTCGCTCGCCGTCGGACAGACACTGATCATCCTCACCGCCGGCATCGACCTGTCGATCGGGGCGGTGATGGTGCTGTCGACGCTGGTCATGTGCAAGCTGGTGTCCGACAACGGCATCCCCGGCCCGGTCGCCCTCCTCGTCGGCATCGTCATCGCCGTTCTCGCCGGCACGCTCAACGGCGTCTTGGTGACCCGGCTCAGGCTGCCACCGTTCATCGTCACGCTGGGAACGCTGAGCATCTTCACCGCGATCACCCTGATCTACGCGCAGGGTCAGGTGATCAGTCTCGACCAGGGCACGTTCCTCACCTGGACAGGCCAGACGATCAGCCTGGGCAGGTTCGACATCACCGTCGGCGTGCTCATGATGCTGGCGCTCTACGCCGTGTCCGCCTACGCCCTGCGGCAGACGGCGTGGGGGCGCCACCTCTACGCAACCGGGGACGACGCGGAGGCGGCGCGGCTCGCCGGTATCCGCACCAACCGCGTGCTGCTCTCCGCGTACATCGTCGCCGGGGCGGTCGTCGGGATCGCGGCCTGGATCCAGGTCGGCCGGATCAACGGCGCCGATCCCAACGCCGGCCTGAACCTCAACCTCGAGAGCATCACCGCCGTCGTCATCGGAGGCACCAGCCTCTTCGGCGGCCGCGGCGCAGTGATCGGCTCCCTGATCGGCGCCCTCATCGTCCAGGTCTTCGACAACGGCCTGGCGCTGGCGGGCGTCGACCCGAACTACCAGGTGCTTGCTATCGGCGTCCTCGTCATCGTCGCGGTCGCGGCCGACCAGTGGATCAGGAGCGTGAAGTCATGACCCACACCACCGACACGACTGGCGCGGCAGGCACGAGCGGAAGGGCCGGGCAGCCCGTGCTCGAGGCACGCGGCCTCGTCAAGACCTTCGGTCACGTCGTTGGCCTCGCGGGCGTCGACCTCCAGCTCCACGCGGGCGAGGTTCTCGCCGTCATCGGCGACAACGGCGCTGGCAAGTCCACCCTTATCAAGTGCCTGTCCGGCGCCATGACGCCGGACGCCGGCACCATCACGGTCGACGGCCAAGAGGTCACCTTCGGGAGCACGCAGGAGGCGCGAGAGGCGGGGATCGAGACCGTGTACCAGACCCTGGCCGTGGCTCCGGCGCTGGACATCGCCAGCAATCTCTTCCTCGCTCGGGAAGAGCGCCGGGCCGGCGTCCTCGGCTCCGTCTTCCGGATGCTCGACACAGCCGGGATGAAGCGGAAGTCCAAGGAGTTCATCGACGAGCTCGGGATCAGGACGCTGCAGAACATCAACCAGTCCGTCGAGACCCTGTCCGGAGGTCAGCGCCAAGTCGTCGCGGTGGCCCGCACCGCCGCGTTCGGCAGCAAGGTGGTGATTCTTGACGAGCCGACGGCCGCCCTCGGCGTCCGGGAGACCGGGCAGGTGCTGCGGCTCGTCCGGGACCTGAAGGCGCGTGGCCTGGGCATCATCCTCATCAGCCACAACATGCCGAACGTGTTCGAGGTGGCGGACCGGATCCACATCCAGAGGCTCGGCCGTGGCATCGGCGTCATCTCGCCGAAGACCCACACGCCGGCCGAAGCCGTGGCGATCATGACGGGTGCGGTCACGCTCGACGAGGCCGCTGCAGCCAAAGCCGGCCGTGGAGGTGCGACCGCGCCGCCGGCGCCGCCGGGCCAGCGGTGAACGGAAGCCGTGCATGAGCGTCCTCGACGCGTTCGCCGTCCCGGGCCGGGTTGCCGTCGTCACCGGCGGCAACCGGGGCCTGGGACGGGCGTTCGCACACGCCCTGGGTGAGGCGGGCGCTGCCGTGGCGGTCGTGGCCCGCGACGAGTCGGCCAGCGCGCGCGTGCTCGGCGAACTGGCAGAAAAGGGAGTGACTGCCGCCGCCTTCACTGCCGACGTGACCGACCGGGAGGCGCTCGCCGACGCGAACGAGCGGATCACGCAGAAGCTCGGGCCGGTCGACGTCCTGATCAACAACGCCGGCGCCTGCATCCACCGGCCGGCGCTCGACGTCACCGAGGCCGAGTGGCGTCACGTCATCGACGTCAACCTGACCGGCGTCTGGAACTGCTGCCAGGTCTTCGGGGCCGGCATGGTGGCGCGCGGTGACGGCGTGATCGTGAATGTCGGTTCGATGTCGGGCGAGATCGTCAACCGCCCGCAATGGCAACCCGCGTACAACGCGTCGAAGGCGGGTGTGCACCACCTCACGAAGTCCCTCGCCGCCGAGTGGGCCCCGCTCGGCGTGCGCGTCAACGCGGTGGCACCCGGTTACGTGCGTACGGACATGACGCCGATCGATCGTCCGGAGTTCGCCGCCCACTGGATCGGCGACACGCCCCAGCAGCGCGCGGCGCTGCCCGAGGAGATTGCTCCAGCCGTACTCTTCCTGGCCAGCCCCGCATCAGGCTTCATGACGGGAGTCCGTCCTCGTGATCGACGGGGGATATACGGCCTTCTAGCCGCGGGTCCTCAGAGAGCGAAAGGACTGGAGTGACAGAGCTGGGCGTGGGGCTCGGACGGCGCGAGCGCGCGACGATGCGAGATGTCGCGGCCCTGGCCGGAGTCGGCATCAAAACGGTGTCGCGGGTCTTCAACGACGTCCCCACCGTGGCACCGGATCTGGTGGAGCGGGTGCGCGAGGCCGCGGACAAGCTCGGCTACCGCCCCAATCTCACGGCCGCCAGCCTGCGCCGCGCGGATGGTCGCACGCACACGATCGGGCTGCTCCTCGAGGACGTCAGCAACCCCTACTCGTCGGCGGTCCATCGGGCCGTGGAGGATTTCGCCCGGGAGCAGGGTGTGTTCGTCCTGGCCGCGAGTCTGGACGACGATCCGAAGCGGGAGCAGGAGCTCGTCCGGCGCCTGGTGGATCGCCGTGTGGACGGCGTCATCGTCATGCCGGTCGGCCGCGATCACCGCTACGTGGTCACGGAACAGCAGGCCGGCACCGCCTTCGTCTTCGTCGATCGGCTGCCCACTCCCCTGGTCGCGGACTCCGTCATCACCGACAACCTGGCCGGTGCCCGGGAGGCGGTCACGCACCTGCTGGCAACAGGACGACGCCGGATCGGCTACCTCGGCGACGACCTGGCGATCCCCACCGCGGAACAGCGCTTCTTCGGTTACACCCTGGCCCTCGCGGCCGTCGGCGTCGCAGTCGACCCCACCCTGGTGATCCATGGGCTGCGGAGGTCGGAGCAGGCCTGCAATGTGACCACCGATCTGCTCCTCGACCAGGCTCCGGAAGCGCTCTTCACCAGTCAGAACCTCGTGACGATCGGCGCGATCGAGGCACTGCATGCCGCCGGGCGGCAACACGAGATCGCGCTCGTCGGCTTCGACGACGTACCCATGGCCGCCGCTCTGGAGCCGGGGATCACCGTCGTCGCCCAGGACCCGGCGGCGCTGGGCCGGGCGGCGGCCCGCCGGTTGTTCGACCGGATGGCGGGGGACGCCTCGCCGCCGACGGTCCAGACGATCCCCACCCGGCTCGTCGTCCGCGGCTCGGGTGAGCTGCCGCTACCCGCCTGACCGGAGCAAACCCACCCGCCGACAGCATCCTCCGCCCACCCTCAGGGCACACTGACCGCATGGCGGATGCGCAGGATTGGGCGCGACGCCGTCGCGAGGCAGCTGAGGAGCAGGCGGACAGGCTGGCTCGCAGACGTGCGGCGGAGAGCACCCGGGCCAGCGAGATGATCCATGACTTCGCCCGCGAGGCGCAGGCCCGGGGGATCACCGCCGCGCCCCTGCTCGCCCGGGCCGGCGACCGCAAGCCGACGTACCGCACCGGCCTGACCGGCTGGTACCTGGCTCGGGACGGCTCTTTGGGGGTGACGACGGACGGCGACTACTACCACCTGGCCGCGCCGCGGAGCCTGAACGCGCGGCTGTTCGGCGTCCACCTGGAGCCGGTCCCGCCGCCGCTGCAGGTCGGCGCCGGGGGCCGCGACGGCGAATCGGTGGCTCTGGACGTCCTATTGGCCATGCGCCTGGAGGCGGGGAACGACTGGCCCATCTACGGCCTCTGACCCTGCCCCTCGGCGGAGCGCCGTCGGCGCCACGTCTCCTCGCTCATCCTCGTCGCATCAACCCTTTCTTGACATTCGCGGTTGTGGATGTGCGCGTACTTGTGGAAAACCCGTGCGCTGCCTTCGGAACGGCTGCGAGGAGTGTCTTGGTGGTGACGGAAAACAGTCGCGCCGGGGTGCCTTCTTGGGCGGCTGGTGTGTCGGTGGGGGTGTTTAGGGTCTTTCCATGGGGGTTCGGGGGATTGACGGTACGCCACGCGGCCCTGGCCCCCGAGGAGGTGCGGGCCCTGGGCGAGGTGTGGGAGCGGTTCACCGCCCAGGTCGCCGCAGGGCGGCTCGGTGTGTTGGCGGCGATGGACGCCCGCGACGATGTGATCCCGAAGGCGAAGGTGGGGGACGCGGGGGCGGTGTTCGGCCAGCACGTGCTGGGGCAGCGCCGCGGGACCGTCCGCCGGGACGGGGTGTGGGCGTCGCTGTTGCGGCCGGAGGGTGGGGACCTGCCCGCGGTCGGCGCCGCGTTCGCCGCCGGGGACGTCAGCCCGGCGCACGTGGAGGTGGTCGTCCGCGCCCACCGTGACCTCGGGGCCAGGGTCCGGGAAACGCTGATGGACTGCCAGACCCCCGACGCCGACCCCGACACGGACGGCGTTGGTGTCGGCGAGGGGGCCGAAGGCAGTGGTGATGACGTGCTGACCGGGCAGCTGCGGGCGGCGCTGGCGTCGCTCAGTGGCGCCTTCACCACCCGGGTCCGGCTGATCCGGGTGGTCGACGTGCTGCTGGCGCACTACGCGGGCGCGGTCGCGGAGGAGGCAGCTGCTGTCAAGCGATGAGATTGCGGTCCCTGCCGAGTCTGAAGCGACGTCGAGCACATTCGCAGCGGGAGGCGAGGCCTCACCGCGGCCCGCGAGGAGGCAACGATGACGGTCCTCAGGTTCGCCACGCACCTGTGGTTCGACGACCAGGCCGAGGAGGCGGCGACGTTCTACACGAGCCTGTTCGAGGACTCCCGGATCGACCGCGTCATCCCGGCGCCCGCGGGCGTCCCCGGCGGTGTCAAGGAGGGCACTGCCTTCATCGTCGACCTCACTCTGATGGGGCAGAAATACACTTTCCTCAACGGAGGACCGGACTTCCCGTTCAACCCGCAGGTCTCGCTGTACATCCTGTGCGACGGGCAGGCGGAGGTGGACCACTACTGGGACGCCTTGATGGCGGGCGGCGGGGCGCCGCAGCAGTGTGGCTGGCTCAGCGACAGGTTCGGGCTCAGCTGGCAGGTCATCCCTGTCCAGCTCGAGCAGCTGATGGGCGGCAGCGACGCCGGACAGACCCAGCGCGTCGTCGAGGCGATGCTGAAGATGGTCAAGATCGACGTGGCAGGCCTCGAGGCCGCCGCCCGCGGGTAACCCCGCAGGCAGCGGGTGGATCAGGACGGGGCGAAGCGCGGGTCCCGGCAGGGATTCACCAGGCCACGATGCCCTCGCCGCCGGCAGCGTCCGGGACGAGCACGGAGCCGACCGGGGTGAGCTGCCCGTCGGCAGCCACGCGGAAGGCGTCGACCCGGCCTTTGCCGCCCGTCTGGACGTACAGGTACGAGCCGTCGCGGGTGAAGTCCGCGTCCACTGTGCCGGGGTCTGTGGCGGTGTCCGTGATCTTCGTCAGTCCTCCGGCGCGATCGGTCCTCAGTGTCGTGACGCTCGCGCTCCCCGCGTTCGAGACGGCGAGCAGGTTTCCGGACGAGTCGATCCAGCACGTGGCCGCCTGACCGGTGGCGGTCACGCTGAGCGGGACCAGCCTGCCGGCGCGGGTCAGGTGGTAGGTCGCCACCGCGTTGGTGCCGGCATCGATGACCGCGACGTGCCCGACCGCGTCGAAGTCCACGCCGAACGGCACCGTTCCGTTCTCGGCCCGCACGACGGGCTGGCGAGCCAGGTGACCCCGACGGCCGACGTTGAACACGAGAAGGCTGTTCGAGGCCGCCTTCGTCGTGACGATCAGATGGCGCCCATCAGGACTGAATGCCACCTGGCCCGGCGTGTGGGTGTACTCGGGAGCCATCACCGGCAGACCGAGCTCCCGGTGCCACGCGGGCACCGGCCACAGCCGATCCCCGAGGTCGAGGTAGCCCTGGATGCTGCCCCCACCGCGGGCGTTGAGCACGTAGACGAGGTTGCCGTGCACGGTGACGCTGACCGGGAAGCTGCCGCGGGACGCGACCACCTGACGCAGGCGGAGCCGGTCGCCGTGCACCCGGAGGACACTGATCGTGTCACTGCCCGCGTTGACGGCGATCAGTTCGCGGTGGGAGCGGTCGGCCACGAGCCCGCCTTGCGACGCGGTGAAGTCGACAGCGGCGCCCTGGAGGCGCCCGCCATTGCCTCCGGTGGCGTAGCTGCCGGCCTGCCGCAGCGACCCGTCCGCACCGCGGTCGTAGGCGGTCACCACGTTGCCGTCCAGCGCGCCGTTCTGGACGAAGACCACCCCCGCCCGGGCGTCGGAACGCTCTCCGGCGCTTGCGGGTGCGGCCGTCAGCGCGCTCGCGGCGAGGGCTAGCCCGGCCAGGACGGTGGCACCGACGGTGGCACGGACGAACGTGGTAGGGACGGGCAGGGACATCAGTGTCCTCCTCAGGGAGCGGATGTTCGTCCAGTCCTGGGCATCGCCGCCGCGTTACGCGCCCGCGGACATCTGTTCTCCCGTAACGCCTGGCCGGTTGGGCGGACTCGACGGCAGCGGCGTCGAAGGCCGCACCTACCAGTGCTTGGAGGAAAGCGATGTCCGGTCCCATGGAGCAGCCCCCATCTCACGTCGTCCTCGTGCAGAGCAACGAGCGGGCCCAGAACCAGCTGCTGAGCTACCGTCGGGAGGCCACGGGAGCACTCCACCCGATGGCTGCCGCGGGCACAGGCGGCGCGGGCAACGGCGAACCGCATTTGCCCTCACAGGGCTCGGTCACGATATCGGGCGACACCCGCCACGCCTTCGTCACCAACGCGGGAAGCGGAGACCTCAGCTTGTTCACGTTGACGGAGGCCCCCAGTCTCGTCCAGACCGTTGCGACGGGGAGGACCCCGCTGCAGCGTCGCCGAGCACGACGGCCTCGTCTACGTCCTGAACAGCGAGGAGGCGTCGCTGACGGGACTCGCGATGGACGGTTTCCGGATGTCGACGCTTCCGGGCCCGCAGCGCTACTGGGAGCCGGACGGCAAACCCGCCCAGGTCGGCTTCAGCCCCGACGGGCGCACCCTTGTGGTGACCGAGCGCGGGGCGGACCGGATCCTGACGTTCGCCGTCGAGCCCTCCGGGTCGCTGGGCGAGCCGCTGATCCACGCCTCGGCCGGTAGAACGCCCTACGGGTTCGGCCACACCCCCACCGGTGTCCTGGTCGTCACCGAGGCCTCCGGCGGCGAACCCGGCCGGTCAGCCGTCTCCTCCTACGCCGTCAAGGACTCCTCCCTGAGCCCGGTGTCCCGCTCGATCGGCAACGGCCGCACGGCGCTCTGCTGGGCCGTGGTCACGCCCGACGGGCGGCACGCCTTCGGCACCAACTTCGGGGACGGCGCCGTGTCCCGGTACGACATCGACCCCGATGGGGCCCTGACCCTCGGCGAGGCCGCCGCAGCTCCGGTGGACGGCGCTGCGGGCCCGAGGGACGTCGCCCTGAGCGTCAACGGGCGCTTCCTGTACGCCCTGGACGCCGACACCCAGCAGATCGTCAGCTGGTCCGTCGGCCACGCGGGGGCTCTCGATCCCCTCGGCTCGTGGCCCGGCCTGCCCGCCGCAGCCGCCGGAATCGCCGCCAGCTGACAGGACGGCGCGAGCTAGCAGGAGGGCATTCCTCGCCTTCCCTTGCACAGTGGGTGCCTCATCCGCAGCCTGAGCGGATGGACAACCTCGCGGAACGCCTCCGCGCCTGGCGGCACGACCTGCACCGCCGGCCCGAGCTGGGCTTCAGGGAGGTCCGCACGAGCGAGTACGTCGCCGAGGTCCTGGCCGGGCTCGGGCTCACGCCGGTCCGGGGGGTCGGCAGAACCGGCGTGGTCGCCTCGGTCACGTGCGGGGACGGCGACCGCGCCGTCGGGCTGCGCGCCGACATGGACGGGCTGCCCCTGGACGAGCAGACCGGCAGGGAGTGGTCGTCCGAGCACCCGGGGGCCATGCACGCCTGCGGTCACGACGGGCACATGGCGATGGTCCTGGGCGCGGCCGCGGTGCTGGCCGAAGAGGGTGGCTTCGACGGCACTGTGCACCTCGTGTTCCAGCCGGCCGAGGAGCACGGGCTCGGAGCGAAGGCGATGCTCGACGACGGCCTGCTCGAGCGGTTCCCGATGCAGGCCATGTACGGGTTGCACAACCTCCCCGGCGCCCCCGCCGGTGCCCTGCTGACGCGTGCCGGCGGCATCATGGCAAGCGAGGACAACTTCGAGATCCGGGTGCGCGGCCGCGGCGGTCACGCCTCTCAGCCGCAGATGCTGGTGGACCCGATCGTCGTCGCTGCCGAGATCGTGCTGGCGCTGCAGACCATCGTGGCCCGCAACGTCGAGCCCAACCACCCCGCCGTGGTGTCGTGCACCGAGATTCACACGGACGGCGCCCGCAACGCCGTCCCCGGCGAGGTCGTTCTCACCGGTGACACCCGCAGCTTCGACCGGGCCGTCCAACGGCTCCTCGAGGAACGCATGCGTGCTCTGTGCGAGGGCATCTGCGCGGCGCACGGCGCCACGTGCACCGTGACCTACACGCACGAGTTCGAGCCCACGGTCAACGACGCCGCCCGCACAGCAGAAGTCGTCGCCGCAGCGAGGGCTGTCGTCGGCACGGATCACGTCGACGGCGACTGCTTGCCGGTCATGGGCAGTGAGGACTTCGGCGTCCTCGGCCGCGCGGTCCCGTCATGCTTCGCCTTCCTCGGCAACGGGTGCGAGCCGGGCAGGGGCGGCACTCCCTTGCACAGCCGCGACTACGAGTTCAACGACGACATCCTCGAGACGGGCGTGAAGTTCTACGCCGAGCTGGTCCGGAGCGTCCTTCCGGCGAGGGCAGGCGTCTGACGACGCCGCGCGGCCGCCGAGGAGTCAGGCCGAGGAGTCAGGCCGAGGAGTCAGGCCGAGGAGTCAGGCCGAGGAGTCAGGCCGTTTCGGCGGCCTGGGAGATCGCCCACGCGGCGTTCACGAGCCCGATGTGGCTGAATGCCTGCGGGAAGTTGCCCGAGCAGTTCGCCGTTGGCCGGGTCGACCTCTTCGGCGAGCAGGCCGACGTCGTTGCAGTACCGAGCGGCCCGCTCGAACACCTGCCGGGCGCGGTCGACCTGCCCGGCGAGGGCCAGGGCCTCGGCGAGCCAGAACGTGCAGAGCAGGAACGTGCCCTCCTCGCCGGCGAGGCCGTCGACGCCGCCCTCGGTCCGGTAGCGGTACACCAGGCCGCGCTCGTCGGTGAGCCGCTCGTCGATCGCGTCGATCGTGGCGAGCATCCGCGGGATCGGTCGGCGGGCAGGAACCCGACGATCGGCATCATGAGGTTGGACGCGTCGAGCTCGTCGGAGCCGAACGACTGGGTGAACGCCTGCGCGGTCTCGCTCCAACCCTCGCTCGAGATCGCGGCTGCTGGATCTCGTCCCGGGTGCGCTTCCAGCCGTCGACGCGGTCCTCGGCGCTGCAGCAGGCCGGCCAGCGCGATGGCCCGGTCGAGCGCGACCCAGCACATCAGCTTGGAGTACAGGAAGTGCCGGGGCTCCCCGCGCACCTCCCAGATGCCCTGGTCGGCCTCCCGCCACCGGACGGCGGCGGCGTCGGCGCAGGCGACCAGGAAGCCGCCGGGTCGTCTCGTCGATGCCGCTCGAGGTAGTCCCGAAGCCGGTGGGCGGCGCCGAGCAGCTCGCCGTAGACGTCGAGCTGCTGCTGGTTCCAGGCGCCGTTGCCGACGCGCACCGGCCGGCTGTCCCGCCAGCCCTCCAGGTGCGGCAGGGTCCGTTCGGTGAGGTCGTGCTCGCCGCCGACGCCGAACATGATCTGCAGGCCGTGCTGCCCGTCGACCGTGGCGGCCGGCGCTGGTCGAGGAAGGAGAAGAATCGCCGCCTCGTCGGGGCAGGCGGCGACCCACAGCGCCTGCATCGTGAAGCAGGAGTCCCGGACCCAGGAGTAGCGGTAGTCCCAGTTCCGCTCGCCGCCGGCGCCCTCGGGCAGCGAGGTCGTGGCCGCGGCGACGATGGCGCCGGTGGGCTGGAAGGACAGCGCCTGCAGGACGCGCCCGCTGCCGTGCACGAGGTCCGCTCCACGGCCCCTGGTACGCTGGTGGAGCCGCGGACCACGACCGCCACGCCTCGACGGTGCTGTCGAGCGCGGCCTCCAGTTCCGCCGAGGTCCAGATTCGCGGCGCCGCCGCGCCGAGCAAGCCGTGGTGCAGGCCGAAGACGTGATGCTCCCCTCGCTCGAGCTGCACCGTGGCAGCGGCCTCGGGGCCCGTCGAGGTCGAGCTCGAGGGACGAGCTCAGGACGAGGCGATCGGAGCCACCGTGGACGGCGACACCGCCGGGGACGCTGCCCAGCAGGGGCACGACGAGCCCGTACTCGGGACGCGGCGCGAAGCGGACCTCGATCTCGACGGAGCCTTCCGTGCAGTCGACCCGGCGCACGAGCAGGTGCGGCGCAGCTCGGCCGATCCTGTGCGGGTCGGGGTCCTCGCCGGTGGCCATTGCCTCGGTGAGGACGGCGACGCCCGTCGGCGTCCGGAACGTCGTCTCGAGCACGAGGGTGCCGTCGATGTAGCGACGCTCGCTCTGGATCGGTCGGTCTGGATCGAGTCGGCCCTCGGCCTGATCCACCACATGCCCGCGGCTTCGCCGAGCAGCCCGCCGACGACCGAGGGGCTGTCGAAGCGAGGGAACGCGAGCCATTGGACGGCGCCGTTGCGATCGACGAGGGCACTCGAGTGCCGGTCCGAGAGGAGCGCAAGGTCACGGATCGGGGTCGTCGTCATGGCCGCCTCCATGTGATGGCCGCCTCCACCGTGCGACGAGGCAGTCTGCTCTCTCGTCTCCCCCTCGGTCCGGACGTTACGCGGTCGCGCCCGGCCGGGGAACGCCCGGCATCACAGTGTGACGCCGACTCTCACGCCTACCGGGTGTCCTGTCCCGCAGGGGGACTCAGATGACCATGGAGCTGACGCCATGACCCTCACCGAGGTGAACGCCGACGTCGACACGTCGATGCTGGACGCGGAGTCCGCGGTCCTCGCCGAGCGGCTCATCCGCTGGCTGGCGACTGGCGTCCGGCCCGAGGGCCTGTTCTCGCCGGACGCATTCGCCGACGTGTCCCTGCCCCAGTGGCGGGTGCAGGCCAAGGGCCCCCAGGATCTGTACGGCGTCAGGGAGGCGGGCCACACCGGCCCGGGCTCGGTCCGGGTGGAGCACCTGGACCGGACGGGGCGCGGTTTCCTGCTCCAGTTCGACGAGCGCTGGCCGGCCCACGGTCAGCAGTGGTACGCCCGGGAGATCATCCACGCCGTGGTCGAGGACGGCCGGATCGCCGAGCTCGTTGTCTACTGCACGGGCGACTGGGGCGAGGCGACCCAGCACCGGCACGCAGAAGAGGTGCATCTGGCGCGGCCGTGACGGCGACCGACGCCCTGACACGACCCCTGTTCGGCCCGCCGCGCACCGCGTCCGTCGCCATACCATCGATCATGGCGACGGACGCGGGACCGGCAGCCTCGCTGCTGGTTCGGGCCGAGGCGCAACGCGCGGGCGGGCACGGCGCCGAGGCTGCAGCGCTGTACGTCCGGGCCGCCGACGTGGCGGCCCAGGACGCCGACCGGGCGGTTGAGGTCGAGGCCGTCCTCGGTCTTGCTCGCTGCCAGCCCTACAACGTCCCGCCGGGTTCGCTACCCGTGCGTCTGCACCGCGTGTACGGCGCCACCGAGGACCCGTTCCATCGGCTACGTCTCGCCGCAGCCCTCGCCCGCTGCTGGGCCTACGCGGGGGAGCCCCGCCGAGCACGCCCGTTCGCCGAGGAAGCCCTCGCGATCATCGGAGCCGACACCGAGCCCGTGCTGCTGGCCGATGCGCTCGATGCCGCGCTGACCGCGTACTGGAGCCCAGACGAGCTCGAGCGCCGGCGGACCTGGGCGGTCCGGCTCGGGGACGCCGCCGCACACCTGCCGGACCCGGACGGCCGGCTGCAGGCCCATGTGTGGGGGTTGACGCTCGCCTGGGAGGTGCTGGACCTGTCCCGCATGCACCGGGAGATGCGGGCTCTCGAACTGCTCGCAGAGGAGTCGCCAAAGGCGCGGTTCTTCGCCGCCTCCAGGCGACTTGCCCTGGACCTGCTCCAAGGGCGCACCGACACCCTGCCACTCCTGCGGGCGGCCGCCGAGGAGGCGGCCCGCCGGACCCTGATCCCGGACGCCTTCGGCGTGCTGCACAACATGACCGGCTACACCGCCCTGATCGCAGGCGACACGAGCACCTGCGCGGCGGAGGCGGAGCTCTACGAGGCCTACGCCGTCGAGCAAGGGGTGGCCGTCGTCCGCGCCGAGGCAGCGATGATGTGGCTCGGCGCCGGTCGGCGGGAGCGGGTCCGCGAGATGGTCGCGGCCTTCACCCCCGACGTCCTGGAGGCCCTCCCCCGCGACAGCGACTGGCTGCTCACGCTGCAGTGCGTGCTCGAGGGAGCGCTCGCGATCGAGGACGCCGAACTGGTGGCGGACGTCGCGGCCCGGCTCTCGCCGTACGAGGGCCGTCCGGTGATCAACGCCGGGGCGGTGATGTTCCACGGGGTCACCTCCGACACCCTCGGGCGCGCCGCGGCCTTGCTCGGGCACCCCAGGGAGGCTGAACGCCTCACCGCCGCCGCTCGTGCGACCTACGACCGGATAGGGGCGGTCTGGTGGCGGAAGCGCCTGCGCGGCGTCGAGGAAGGTCCGCGAACGACGACCAGCACCTACGGAGCACCCGTCACCCGCGTGCACTTCCACCGACAGCCCGGGGGGCTGTGGCTGGTGGGGCGAGCCGGTACCGAAGTGAGCCACCCCGACCTGCGTGGCCTGCACCACCTGCACGCGCTTCTCTCCAGCCCGGACACGACCGTCCCCGCTCTGACGCTCTCCGGTCTCGCCGAGAAGCGGCCGGTCCTCCACGAGGAAGGGCTGGACGTGCTCGACGACCAGGCCCGCAGGGCTTACCGGGCTCGGCTGGCGGACCTCGACCACGAACTGGACGAGAGCGCGGACCGGGCCGATCAGGGGCGCCTCGAGCGGCTGCGCGCCGAGCGCGAGGCACTGCTCGTGCAGCTCCGGCAGGCGACGGGGCTGGGTGGCCGCAGGCGGACCACCGGGTCCAGCGAGGAGCGGGCGCGCGTCGCCGTCCGGAAGGCACTCGTGGCTGCCCTGGCCCGGATCGCCGAGACCGATCCGTGGCTGGGCCGCCACCTGTACGAGCACATCGAGACGGGAGCGCAGTGCCGCTACCGAACCGATCCCGACCACCCGGTCCGGTGGCTGCTGCAGCAGCCGACGTGACCCGGGCGCACGTCAGACCGGTTCGCCGCCACCAGACTTGGGGACCAGGTCGCGGAACGCCGACACGAGCTCAGCACGGGTGTGGGGGTCGATGGACTCGACGGGAGCGTCCTGGAGTGCTGCGGCGGTCGTGCGCATCTGCTCGACGTAGACCACGCAGGGCGGGCACACCGCCAGGTGCCTCTCGACGGCGTCCCGCAGCTCCCCGGGCAGGGCGCCCTCGAGGTAGTCGGTCACGAGTTCGACGACCTGCCGGCAGACGATCGTCAACTCGGCCTCGAGTGCCGCGTCCGCCGGCTCGCCGGTGCCGGCCCGCCTGCCGACTGCGCTCTCGTCCACGCGCTCTCCTGTTGCTCCGCGGCCCTGGGAGGACCACTTGTGAGGTTCCACGTCGAGGCGTGCTGTTACGCGGCCATGGTGACACGCGGGTGCGCGGCCAGCTCGCCGGGGCCAGTGGAGCGCTCCGTGCCGAGGGCACCTTCTCGGCGACCGTGGGTGGCCACTCCCGTGACCAGGGGACTGTCTGCCTTCCCTGATCGTCCCCGTCCCTGATCGCCTGGCTCCCCTGATCGTCTCCCTGCTGTTCCTCGCGCCGGGGGATACGAGAAAGTAGCCACGGGGACGGGGAGGTGCCCGTGGCGCAACTGGAGGGCATGCGGGGCGAGGCGACCGCGCATCCGGACGACGTGCTCGCCCGGTTGCGCGCGGGCGACGAGGCCGCCTTCGCCGACCTGGTCGATCGGTGGACCCCCGCAATGCTCCGGATAGCCCGGGCCTACGTCGCGACGGCCCAGGCGGCGGAGGACGCCGTCCAGGACTCCTGGCTCGGGGTCATCCGTGGCCTTCCTCGCTTCGAGGGCCGCTCCTCGTTGCGCACCTGGGTCTTCACCATCCTCGTGAACCAGGCGAGGACCCGCGGCGCCCGCGAATCGCGCACGGTTCCGCTGTCGCAGCTCGGCCGGGACGACGAGGGCCCCACCGTCGACCCCGACCGGTTCCAGGGCCCGGAGGACCCTCACCCCGGAGGGTGGCGGCCCACGGCGCAGCCGGTCAGCTGGGAGGACCAACCGGAGCGACGGCTGCTCGCCGGCGAAGCTCTGCGCCTGCTCGGGTCCGCATTGACCATGCTCCCGCCGCGCCAGCGTATGGTCGTCACGCTCCGGGACGTCCAGGGCCTCACCCCCGAGGAGGCCTGCGAAGTGCTGGGGGTCACGGCGCAGAACCAGCGCGTGCTCCTGCATCGCGGCCGAGCCGCCCTGCGCAAGACTCTCGAGGACTACTACCGCTCGTGACCCCGGCTCCAGTCGCAACCCCGACCCATCAGGAGGCAGGCATGTCGGACCACGTCTACCGCGTCGTCGAGGTCGTCGGGTCGTCCCCCGACGGCGTGGACGCCGCCATCCGCAACGCGGTGGCCCGGGCTTCGCGGACCACCAGGAACCTCGACTGGTTCGAGGTCACTCAGATCCGTGGACAGCTCGACGCCGGCTCCGTGGCGCACGTCCAGGTCGGGCTGAAGATCGGGTTCCGGCTGGACGACGAGTAGCCCGTAGGGGTGCTGCCCGTCACCGGCGCTGACCGTCACGAGCGCTGTCCCTGCCGCCGTGCGTGCTCGGTGAGTTGCTCGATGACGGCGTCGAGGTAGCGGCGCCGGATGTCCGCATGCTGGGTGATCTGTTCTGCCGTGACGAGCAGATCCCCTGCGGCGCCGAGTTCCTCCGCCCGCTGGACGGCCTCGCCGTATCGCGCCGCCGGGCCGGCAGCCTCCACCGGGAGGTGCAGGTGCAGCGTGACAATCTCCTCCCCGCGGGCGGCCGCCTCCAACGCGTGGAGGCGTACCTGGCGGCGGCCCTCGGCGAACTCCTCGGCGGCGGCGTCGAGCTGACGGGCGATATCGACGAGGGTGGCCCATCGGGGTATCCCGAGGGGGCGCCGCTCGTTCCCGAGGAGCACCAGCTGGACCTCGCGCAGCAGGTCCTCCATGTGTGCCTTGGCCGCAACGAGCTGCTGCACCGGCAGGTCGGGGACGACGACCTCGACCAGGCTCGCGGGGCCGCTGCTCGGGGGGAAGTCGGCGCTGTCGTCCCACATGGCGAGGAGCCGGTCGATGTCGGCCATGGGTTGGGGCCGGACAGTGCCCGGGACGACGTCGAACCAGACCGTCTTGCCGCCGCCGTCGTTGTGATGGGCCCCCCACCGCGCCGCCAGCGACTGGACGAGCGTCAGCCCGCGGCCACTCAGCGCGCCAGGTGCCAGGGTTCCGGCCACGGGCATGGTCGGGTTGCCGTCGAGAACCTCCACTCGGACGCCGTCCCCGTTCGGCTCCACCCGCACCTCGAAGCCGGTGCGCGCGTGAATGATCACATTGGTCATCAGCTCGGTGAGGAGGAGTTCGACCTCCTCCCGCAGCTGCGGGAACTCTAGGGCGCGAAGGCGATCGGCGGCGAAGGAGCGCGCAGGCGCGAGCACCGCCGGATCCGGCGGAAAACAGCGCGCCGCTGGCAAGCCCACGCGACGCCATGCTAGGCGACTCTGCTGCAGCCGCCATCGCACCGCGCTCCCGCCGCGGAAGCCGCCGGTCCGGCCCAGCACGGTCCGGCCCAGCACGGTCCGGCCCAGCACCGTCGTGCCGGTGCGAGACTGATCCGATGGGAGGCTGCTGCGACCCGCGCGGCTACGACCGAACGTTCAACAAGCGGTTCGCGCGCCAGTCGGCCGACCGCTACCGCCGCCGCGGGCTCGACAAGACGGCCGGACGGATCGTCCGGCTCGTCGAGGAGCACGGCGTGCAGGGCGCGAGCGTTCTCGAGGTCGGAGGCGGGGTCGGCGAGATCCAGCTCGAACTGCTGAAGCGTGGCGCGGTGCGAGCCACCAATCTGGAGCTCTCGTCCGCCTACGAGCCGGAGGCAGCGCGCCTGCTCGCGGAGGCCGGAATGACCGATCGTGTCGAGCGGCGGATGGTGGACATCGCCACCGCTCCGGACGAGGTGCCACCGGCCGATGTCGTCGTCCTGAACCGGGTCGTCTGCTGCTACCCCGACTACGAAAAACTCCTCGGCGCGGTGGCCGCCCACGCGCGTCGCCAGGTCGTGTTCAGTCACCCACCCCGTAACCTCCTGTCGCGCACCCTCGCCGGCGGGGAGAATCTGCTCCTCCGCATGCTCGGCCGCGACTTCCGGGTGTTCGCGCACCCCCCGCAAGCCATGTTCGACGTGCTGTCCGAGCGCGGCCTGGCATCGGTCAGGACGGAGCGCGCGCTGGTCTGGCAGGTCACAGCCGCTCAGCGCACCTGACCGACGGAAGCCCCGACGGAAGCCCCGGTGGGGGTCTAGGAGACGGGTCTACGAGGCGGGTCTAGGAGGCGGCCGGCGAGTCCGTCGTCGCAAGGGCCTGGCGGGGCATCCGGGGCAGCAGCTCGGCCGCTTTGATCATCTCGAGTGTGGACCGCACGGGGGCGGCCACCGGCAGGGAGACGACGAACTCGGCTCCACCTTCCTCGGCCACGCCCGCGCGCACCGCGCCGTGATGGGCCCGGACGACGGACAGGACCAGGGCGAGCCCGAGACCGTTCCCGGATCCCTGCCCGGGCGGGGGCCGATGGAAGAACCTGTCGAACACCCGCTCGCGATCCTCGACGGGGATACCGGGCCCGGAGTCCGCGACCTCGAGGAGGACGAAGCCCTCGTCGGCGCGGGCGGACAGCCGGATCGTGTCGGACTCCGCGGTGAAGCGCACGGCGTTCTCGATGAGCGCGTCGAGCGCCTCCTCCAGTCGCCCGGGATCCGCGGAGGCGAGGATCGGCGTCGACGCAGAGATCACCCACCTCCTGGTCACGGCGCTGCGCCAGCGCTCCCCCACCCTGGCCAGCAGCCGGCCCACGTCGACGGTCTCGCGGGCGAGCGCGCCCGTGGTGTCGAGGGCCTCCATGAGCAGCAAGCGTCCCGCCAGGTCGCTCAGCCGATCCAGCTGGTGCACCACCTCGTCGGCGTCCGTTTGCACCGTCTCCTTGACGGCATCCATGCGCAGGAGCTCCATGTAGCCGCGCGCGATCGTCACGGGCGTACGGATCGCGTGCGACGTGTCGCGCAGGAACTCGCGCTGGCGATCGACGCGCGACCTCTCCCGGGCGACCAGCTCCTCGACCTGGCGCTGCGCCGCCGCGCGGCGAAGGGCGTGCCACACCATGAACGCGACGATCAGCGGCATGAGGGGAACCTCGGCGAGCTCGTCGAGCTCGATGTCCCCGAGCAGGTAGGCGCGAACGAAGACCACACCGGTGGCGCACGTGACGCCTCCGAGGACCAGCGCCGAAGCCGTCGGGGACCACGTCCGGAACCCGTACACGAGCGCGAAGCTCACGAAGAGAAGGTGGTACGGGATCGTCATCCCGAAATGCGAGTACCAGGTCAGCACCAGCATGGCGGACGCGAAGACGGCCCAGGCGCCGTCGAGCGCGTGCAGGTAGGGACGGCGCACCGTCAGACCTCTCTCAGGACGTACCCGACGTTCCGGATCGTCTGGATGGTGACGTCGGGAACCTTGGCGCGGATGCGAGCGATGGTGACGTCGACGATGTTGCTTCCTGGATCGAAGGTGTACCCCCACACGTCCGACAACAGCTCGGACCGGCTGCAGACGACGCCGGGGCGCCGCATCAGGTATTCCATCAGGGCGAACTCGCGCTGCGACAGGTCTGCTGACTGTGCCGAGCTGCAGAGACGGCGGGTGCGGAGGTCGAGCTTGAGGCCGGCGGCAGCGAGCTCCGTGAGCGTCGACACGGGTGCCACCGGCTGGCGCAGCCGCGACCGCACCCGGGCGAGGAGCTCCGCCACCGCGAACGGCTTGGGCAGGAAGTCGACGGCGCCGAGATCGAGGCAGCGGACCCGTGCCTCGACGTCGCCCACGGCCGAGAGCACCAGGACCCGCTGAGTCGTGTCCTCCGCCATCAACGCGGCCAGGACGCCCGTCCCCGAGAGCTTGGGCATCGCGAGGTCGAGGACGATGAGGTCGGGATTGTGGTCGGCCGCCTTGCGCAGCCCGTCCGCCCCGTCGGCGGCCGTGAGCACCGTGTGGCCCTCTGATTCGAGGGCGCGGCGAGTGAAATGGAGGATCGCGGGCTCGTCGTCGACGACGAGGACCTTGGCCATGACTCCGCTCCTATTCGACCCCGGCCACCCCGCTGGCGAACCGTAACTGTTGTGTTAAGGATCAGTATTCCGAAGAGTAGCCGCCATAGGCCGTACAGAGGATCGGGACCCCAAATATTGACCCTGGGTGGCAGGGATGAGCGCATCGCGACCGTCGCATTACGCTGCGTATCCAGGCATCCAGCTTCGCTCCTTGCGGGTGCATTGACGCACGCGCGGCCGCAAGGGCCGCTTCGTGACGGAGACATGACAACTCTGTAATGCGTGCGGCGAAGGGACCTCGCGCGCCGGCTGTCGCCGAAGTGCGAATGGAACTCCATATCGCTCGGCGTAATGAATCACTTACTTAAGGTGCGACCTGCGGGCAGCCGATTACGTCCCCGCAATCTGGCACCCTCAGGCCCGGTCGCCCTCCTATCGTCCTCGTGTGATTGCTCACGCCTTCGGTCAGCGCTTCGACTCCCCCGTGCCGCTGGCGCTCTTCGTGCTGGGCGGAGCCGTCGTCGTCCTGGCGTCGTTCGCACTGGTGTATCGCCGAGCCGTCACGGACGGCCCGCAGGAGGCGGGCGAGGACGTCGTCGTCCCGCCGCGCGCCGGACGTGTCGCGTCGGGCGCGTCCGTCGCCGTCCTGGGCCTCCTGGTACTGGCAGGCATGCTCGGCAGCCAGGAAGTGCCCGAGAACATCCTCCCGACGGCGTTCTGGCTCGTCGCGTGGGTGGCCGTCCCGCTCTCGGTCGGCGTCCTGGGCGACTGGACGGGCCCGGCCAACCCGTTCGCCGCGATCACCCGGGCCGCCGGAACGACCGGTGTGCGTCGCCTGGTGCTCGGCCACACCGAACCGCTGCCCTGGTCGCCGCGGCGCGCCTGGTGGATCGCGGTGGTCGTCTACGCGCTCGTCGTGATCGGCGAGCTCATCGTCAACGGGGTCGCGACGCTGCCGCGCGTGACGGCGGCCGGGCTGGTCGTCTATGCACTGTTCTGTGCCGTGGGCGGGGTTCTCGTGGGTGCGGACGCCTGGAACTCGCGTGCGGAGATGTTCACCGTCGTCCTCGCGACCTGGGGGCGCCTGGGTTGGTGGCGGTTCCGCGCCCCCGGGCGCCGCGGCTTCGGCGGGGGGCTCGAGGTGCCCTTCGAGGCATCACCCGGCCGCGTCGTCGGCGTCCTGCTGCTCCTGGTGTCGGTCTCCTTCGACGGACTGCTGTCGACGCCGCAATGGGGACGGCTCGCGGGCGGCCTGCCGACCGGCTGGGGACCGGGCAGCCACGGGTACGAGCTCTTCGCCACCCTCGTCTTCGCTGCGCTCACGATCGGCACGCTCACCGTGTTCGGGGCGTTCGCCGTGGGCGCCGGCCGGGCGGCCGGACGCCGGGTCGACGGCGTCCGGGCCCTCACCGGCCTGCTGCCCTCGCTGCTGCCGATCGCGTTCGGCTACCTCCTCGCGCACTACCTCCAGTACGTCGTGATCAACGGCCAGCTGCTCCTGCCGCTGCTGGGCAACCCGGTCGGCGCGGAGAGCTGGCCGCTCCACCTGCCGTACCCGTTCAACGACGACTACGAGGTCGCCACCGGCGCCATGCCCACGTCGGTGGTGTGGTACGTCCAGATCGTCGTCATCGTGGCGGCGCACGTCGTCGCCGTCGTCCTGGCCCATCGGCACCTCGCGGGCAGGTCGGTGCCCGAGCGCGAGGCCCGGCGTTCGGAGATGCCGTGGCTGGTGGCCATGGTGGGGTACACCATGCTCAGCCTGTGGCTGCTCGCGCAGCCGTTGATGGAGCAGCTGTCGCCGCCCGGCCAGTCATGAGCATCCCGCCGTCTGTGAGCACAGCGCCGCCTGTGAGCAGCTCGCCGCCTGTGAGCAGCGCCCCGGACGCGGAACCCGCGGCAGCCGGGATGGGCAGACCCGCCGCAACTCCCGCGCTGCTCGCCGGGCTCGCCGGCGCGCTCGCCGTCCGCGTCGGGCTCGCGGGGACGACCGGCGTCCGCAGCGCGCCCGCCGGGCTGGTGTTCGCGGCGCTCCTGCTCGCCGTCGCACTCGGCGCGCGATCTCCCGGGGGGCTCCTCCCCGGGCCCGTCCGCCGGCAGGTTGCCGTTGGCTGCGCCGGTGCTCTCGTGCTCTGCGCGGTGCCGCTCACAGTCCACCTCCGGACGCCGGGCGGCGCGCTGCCGCTCGCGGACCTGCCGAGGTGGGCCGTCGTCGTGTCCGCCGTCGCGGTCGCCGAGGAGGTGCTCCTGCGGGGCGTGCTCTGGGACGTGACCGCCGTCCGCTGGGGTGATGTCGCGGCCCTGGCCGTGACGACCGCCGCCTTCGGGCTGCTGCACGTCCCCCTGTACGGGTGGGACGCCCTGCCGCTCGACCTCGCTGCGGGGTTGCTCCTCGGCGGGCTCCGCCTGGCAGCCGGCGGGTGGGGCGCCCCGGCCGTGGCACACACCCTCGCAGACCTCGCCGGGTGGTGGGTGCGGTGAGGTGGCTCCCCCGGCGCCGGCCCGGCTCGGCTGCCCTCGTGCTGGTCCTGGCGATCCTCGCCCTGGCCGCGACGGTGGCCGCGCGGCCCCCGCACGCGCCGCCGCTGTACGACGGACTCGGCTTTCCGGACGAGCCCTACCGCTGGGTGGTGCCTCCCCCCGGGAGCGCCCGCACGGCCGCCGCGACCGCCGCCGCCGCGACGCTGGCGATCTCCGGTGGGGCGACGCCGTCCGGCCAGGCGCTGAGCGCCGAGCAGGGGCCCCAAGTGGCGGTCGCCGTCCAGGACGGCGTCTTCTCGGTTCCCCACGGCGCCGTTTCCGTCGCCCTGCGCGCGGAGCCACGGCCGGTCCCCGCCACCCCGCCCGACCGGGGCCAGGTGGTCAGCAACCTCTACCAACTGACCGCGACGTCGGCCGGGCACCCCGTGTCGCTGGCCGCGGGGCACACCCTCCTGGTCAACTTGCGTGCCGAGTCGGCGACGGACCGGTCGGTGGTGATCTGCCGCTGGAGTGGAGGGCGGTGGGAGCAGGTGCCGACCGAGCAGGTCGGTGCCGACGTCTACGCCTCCCGGCTGGACACCCTCGGCGCCGTCGCAGTCGTGCGGCTCGACCCTGGGGTGAGGCCGACGGTGAGCCCGGTCACGAAGGCCGCGGACGGGCAGGGGGCAGTCTCCGCGGCCGGCGCCGTCGGCACGCCGGCAGGCGCTGCGACGGGGGGCGGACCGGCAGCGAACGCACTCCTGCTCGGCCTCGGCGGGCTCGTGGTCGCGCTGGCCGGCGGGCTCCTGCTCGTCAGGAGGAGGAGCGCGGGCGAAGGCTGAGTGGATGCCCGGGCTGCTTCCCCTGCGCATCAGGTGGGCGCAGAATGGCCCGGGAGGCAGGAATGGGACGTTTCTCCGTCACAGTCGTGTTCGAGGTGCCCCTCGGGAAGTCCCCGCGCGGGCCGGACGTGCTCGAGCGCATGGTGCTGCCCGACCGCGCCGTCCATCGCTTCAGCTATTGCGACGGGCGCAGCCTCACGGCGGTTGTCGACTGGCGCTCCCCCCGCCCCGAGCAGGCCTGCGCGGATGCCGTCCTCGGCATCCGGCTCGTCTGGGCCCAGATCACCGGCCACGATCCCGGGCTGCCGCTGAGCGTCCGCGTCCGGGCACTGGACCTTCCCGCACGCGTCTCCGCGGGCGTCCGGGGCCGGGAGTTCCGGTGGATTCCCGGCTCGACCGGGCAGGGCCGGCTCGTCCCGCTCGATGGTCCGCAGACCTGGGGGCCGGACGACGACGTGCCGCCACCCTCCGGCGACGACGGCGGGCTCGCCGGCGTGCGCGAGCCCCGGCGTCCGAAGCCGTCGCCCGGGTCCGCAACGGTCTCGCTGGAGGAGCCGCGGCTCGTTCTCAGGGACCTCAGTTCTGTAGGGACCTCAGGTCTGTAGGGACCTCAGTTGTAGGGACCTCAGTCTGTAGGGACCTCAGGTCTGTAGGGACATCCGGATCGTCCTGTTCTGTCGACGCTTGCGCGTTCCGTCCGACAGGATGTTCGCCGTGGATCTGCGCATGCGTCGACGTGGTCTGTTCGGGGTCGCCGCCGGGGCCCCCCTGCTGATGGGGGCGGGCCGGTCCTCCTCGTCGACGGAGGCCCGGCTGCCGCGGGGGTACCAGGACGTGGACCCCCGGACCGCCCGGCGGGTGCCGCTCTGGCAGACCCTCAGCCCCCAGGACCCGCTGTTCCCGGGCGACCCCAAGTTCACCTACCGGATCGTCGACACCATCCCCGAGGACGGCTACCTCCTCGAGCAGATCACCAGCCTCGGCACGCATACGGGCACGCACATCAGCGCCCCGGCGCACTTCCACCAGGGCGCCCCCTACCTCAACCAGCTCGACGAGAGCTGGACGTTGATGCCTCTGGTGGTGATCGACGTCCGGGAGCGCATCGCGAAGGACGGCGGCGATTTCGCGATCGGCGTGGAAGACCTGCAGCACTTCGAGCGGTGCCACGGCCGCATCCCTCGCGGCGGCTGCGTCCTCCTTCTCACGGGCTTCGCGCGCCTCTACTTCCGGCCGACGCGTCCGGGTCCCGCGAACGACTACTTCGACCCTGCGCCCGGCTTCGACGGGAACGCGGTGACCTGGCTGTTCGACAAGCGATCCATCAAGGCCACCGGCTCGGACACCTTCGGTCCGGACGCGACGTCGGACGAGGACTTCTCCGCCACGTCCATCACCTTGGCCAAGGGCGGTATCACGGTGGAAAACGTCGGACCGGGGCTCGCGGAGATGCGCCCGTTCGGCGACTGGGTCTCGATCAACGGCGCCCGGCCCCGGTTCTCCGGCTTTCAGATGGGGATCACGGGCTTCACCAAGCCCTGACCCGCTGGAGCGTCGGCGCCCCCGCGCCGGCCGGAACGGTGCACCGGCCGGTCGCCGAGGCCGCCAGGTCCCGCGCTGGAAGCGGGGGCGAGTACAGGAAGCCCTGAACATAGTCGCAACCGAGGGCGGCCAGCCGCGCGGCCTGCTGCGGCTGCTCCACGCCCTCGGCGATGATCGGGATCCCGAGCCGGCGTGCCATGTGGACCGCGCCGTGGCTGATCGCCTGCGCGCGGCCGGCGTCGGCCACACCCGCGACGAGGGCACGGTCGAGCTTGAGGATGTCGACCGGCAGCCGCAGCAGGTGGTTGAGATTGCTGTGACCAGCGCCGAAGTCGTCCAGCGCCACACGTACGCCGAGCTCGCGCACGCCCTCGAGGATGTCCGCGGCCGCCGCGAAGTCGTCGATGCGGCCGGTCTCCGTCACCTCCAGGACCAGCGCGCTCCCCGCCACGCCGTAATCGCTCAGGGCCTGCCTGACCGCAAGGACGAGTCCCGGCGTGACCAGCAAAGAGGCCGGGACGTTGACGTGCACGACGAGGTGCGGCCAACCCCCGGCCCGGACAACTGACAGATCCTGGCAGGCCCGCGCGAGGATCCAGTCCTGCAATCGCTCCATCAGGCCTGCCCTCTCCGCGGTCTGCACGAGGAACTCGGGCGCAACGCCGCCGGGGTCCCGCTGCCAGCGGGCCAGCGCCTCGACCGCGACCATGGCGCCGTCGGACAGTCGCACGATGGGCTGGTAGACCAGTTCCAGGGGGCCGGAGGCGGCGGAGACGTCGGACCCGCCGGAGCCCTCGGGTGCTGCCGGGGGCGCGTGCAGGGCCCGCCCGAGCACGCTCGCCACGTCCTCGACGGGATCGCCGCCGCCCTGGACGTGCGTCACCATGTGCCCCTTGCCGGCGTGCTTGGCGCTGTACATGGCGGCGTCCGCCTGATGCAGGACGAGCTCGGCCGTGAGGGCCCGCTCGCCCGGCTCCGCAACGAAGAGCCCTGCGCTCGCCCGCGGGATCACCTGCTGCCCGGCGAGCAGCACCGGCCGGCCCAGGTGCGCGAGAAGGGCTTCGCAGGTGGACTGCGCCGAACCGGGGGGATCGGTGGGCGCCGCCAGCAGGACCACGGAGAACTCGTCCCCGCCGAGCCGCGCGACGGTGTCGCCGTTCCGGACGCCCCGGCGCAACCTCTGGGCGGTGACCTTGAGCAGCTCGTCGCCCGCGGCGTGCCCGAGGGTGTCGTTGACCTCCTTGAAGTCGTCCAGGTCGAAGAAAAGCACCGCCAGGCGGCCGTCGCCGCCGACGTGCTGCTCCACCGCGCGCTCGAGCCGCTCACGGAACAGGGCGCGGTTCGGCAGCCCCGTGAGCCAGTCGTGGAACGCCTGATGGTGCAGCCGCTCCTGGCCTTCGCGCACCTTGCGCAGCAGGTCCAGGTTCTCCAGCAGCGTCAGGAGCTGACGGAGGACGACGAGCGCTGCGACCACGACGAGGCCGTAGGTCTCGGTGGTGCCGACGCTCGTGCCGGTGGCCTGCTGCACCACCACGAGAAGCCCGGTCGCTGCGAGCGGCACGTAGGGCAGGGCGGTGAACCACCGGGCCTCGCGCGCCTGTTCCGCCGGCGAGCTGGTCCGGGTGGCCGGCTCAGGCGCGAGCGCCGCGAGCCCGATCAGCACGGGACCCGTCATGAATCCGACGTCGAACAACGGCGGCATGTCCGGCCAGCCCAGCGAGACGAGGTACAGGAAGCAGCTGTCGGACACCGACAGCGCCACGAGGCCGGCGCCGAGCAGCAGGAGTACCTGGGGGCGCCGGGGGCGCCGGAAGACCGCGATGAGCAGGACGATGACAACCATGATCAGGTCGGTCAGCGGGTATCCGACAGCGACGGCGAACTCGGCGCTGGTCGGAGCGCCCCGGTGCACGGCGGCGCCGAGCGATGTGGACCAGGCGAGCACGAACAGCGAGCCGACGACCACCAGTGCGTCGAGGCTCAGCAGGAGGCGGGCCCGGCGTCCCCCCAGCACCGACCCGGTGACGACGTGCTCCGGGGCGGCCCCGAGGTCGTCGGCAGGAGCAGGACGGCCGGGACGACGAACAGCGGCAACATGAAGTAGCCCACGTCGGCGAGCGAGGGCGAGGGCAGGGGCGGTCCCCGACGAGCTGGTACCAGGACCACACGGCCTGCCCACAGGCCCAGCCCGTGATCCCGACGAACAGCAGCAGCCGCCACAGCCACACCCCGGCCGTGCGCCCTTCGCGCACGTCCCGGCGCCACGTCGACCAGCAGCACCAGGACGCGAAGACCGCCCCGCCCAACTGGGCCCCATCGTCCACCGCCTGGGAGGCGTAGGGGCCGAGGACGCCGGAGGTGGCAAGGAGCACGCAGGCCGGGAGCACGACTGCCGCCCCGACGGCGGCCCTGCGCAGGCGCCGCCGGTCAGCCAGGCGCCGCCGGTCAGCGAGGCGCCGGTCGATGCCCCCCACCCTCACCACCTGTCGCGCCGGAGATCCTCCCCGGGTTCAGCGTGCCGTGCCGGGGTGGAGCCGTCAACGCAGCGTCCGGCGCCTTCCCGTGGCCTGCCGACGCCGCCAAGGCACGGGCCTGCCTGTGGGGTCACCTGGCTCAGGGTCGCGGCTCGTGTTCAATGGTGTCCGATGAGCGGCGCGTCCTGGCGGGAGGAGCCGCCCGAGCACGTGGACGTACTGATCGTCGGGGCCGGGCTGTCGGGCATCGGGGCCGCTTGCCGGCTACGGATGGACCGGCCCGGCACCAGCCTCGCCGTCCTGGAGTCGCGCCAGGCGATGGGCGGCACCTGGGATCTGTTCCGCTACCCCGGCGTCCGCTCCGACTCCGACATGTTCACGCTGGGATTCTCCTTCCGTCCCTGGGAGGAGCCGAAGGCCATCGCCGACGGCCCATCCATCGTGCGCTACATCGAGCGGACGGCCCGGGACTGCGGCGTCGCGGACGCGGTGCGGTACGGCCACACCGTCGAGTCGGCGTCCTGGTCCACGCCGGACGCCAGGTGGACGGTGCGCTCAAGGCGCACCGCCACCGGCACCGGCACCGGCACCGGCACCGGCACCGAGTCGTCGAGATCACCTGCCGGTTCCTCTACATGTGCACGGGCTACTACCGGTACTCCGCCGGATACACGCCCTCCTTCGAGGGCGCCGGCGACTTCGAGGGCACCGTCGTGCACCCGCAGCACTGGCCGGAGGACCTCGACGTCTCGGGCAAGAGGGTCGTGGTCATCGGCAGCGGGGCCACGGCGGTGACGCTCGTGCCGGCCCTGACCCGGGCCGATGCGCACGTGACGATGCTGCAGCGGACGCCGACCTACATCATGAGCCTGCCCTCGCGTGACCCACTCGCCGATCGGCTGCGCAGCCTGTTGCCGGCCCGGCGTGCCTACGATCTGGTCCGCTGGAAGAACGTGCTGGTGATGACCGCGAGCTACCAGTTGAGCCGGCGCGCGCCGGCGGCGATGAAGGCGCTTGTCCGTCGCGGCCTGCTCCGCGAGCTGCCGCCCGACTTCGACCTCGAGACACACTTCACCCCGCCGTACGACCCGTGGGACCAGCGCCTGTGCGTCGTCCCGGACGGCGACCTCTTCGCCGCCGTCCGGGCCGGCACCGCCTCGATCGTGACCGGCGTGATCGACCGGTTCACGTCGAAGGGCGTGCTGCTGCGCTCGGGGGACGAGCTGCCCGCGGACGTCGTCGTCACCGCGACCGGCCTCCAGTTGCAGGTGCTCGGCGGGGCGCTGATCGAGGTCGACGGGCGGACGATCGACCCGGCGGAGACGGTCGGCTACAAGGGGATGATGGTCAGCGGGGTCCCGAACCTGGCCATCGCGCTGGGCTACACGAACGCCTCGTGGACGCTCAAGTGCGACCTCATCGCCGAGTACGTCGTCCGGTTGCTCGACCACATGCAGCGCAACGGCTACCGGTCGGTGACGCCGGTCGAGCCGCCGGCGTCGGTTCCGCGCCGGCCGTTCATCGACCTGACGAGCGGCTACGTGCAGCGTGCGTCGGCCAGGATCCCCAGACAGGGCGCCCGGGCGCCGTGGCGGGTCCACCAGAACTGGCTGCTCGACCGGCGGCTGTACCGGCGGAGCCGGCTCGACGACGAGGGCGTCGTCTTCGGCCGCTGACACGTCGGCTCAGGGGCTACCTGAGTGCTCGCGCTACTCCGGCAGCCGCCCGACGACCACGTCACGCACGATCGAGGCGTCGACCCGGTGCGTCAGGTCGCGGTAGGGGCCCTCGTCGAGCGGTTGCAGACCCGCGGCCGCGAACAGGTGCACGAGCTCAGCACGCGGCGCCACCAGGGTGTTCCAGGCGATGCCGACCGCGCCGCCGGGACGCAGCAGCCGGGTCCACACCGGCAGGGCCTGCTCGAGCAGGGCGACGGGACTGCGCGCCGTCCGCCCGGACGCGCCGGCCCGGCTCGCGTGCTGCACGCCGTACGGCGCGTCGGTGACCACGACGTCGACGGACCCGCGCCTCAAGAAGTCCGGGGTCCGGAGGGTGTCCGCGTGCAGCACCGTCACCCGCTGCACCTCGCCCGCCCGGTACTGGTCCTTGGAGGCCGCGAACTCGGCCTCGAAGCGGCGCCGAGCATCACCCCGGAGCGGCGCACCGGCCCGAACGTCGCCTTGTGCTTGAGCCGCTTGCGTTCCAGCCACGTCCGCAGGAACGTCGCGTACGCCTCGACGTCCTTGCCGTCCTGCTCGACGCCGATCGCGTCGTGCCCTGTCAGGAGCGCCTGGTTGAGGGTCGTGCCGCGCCCGCACAGCGGATCCAGCACCACGAGCCCGCCCCGCGTGAGGCGCGGCGCGGCGGCCGACGACGCGACCGTCACGTTGAGCAGGAGCCGGGTGAACTGCTCGTTCGTCTTGCCGGCGTACTTCTGCACCGTGACCAGGTCGTCGTCCAGCCGCTCGGCCGCAGGGACCGCGACCGGCCGCAGCAGCCGCCCCTCGAGCTCGAAGAGGGCGTAGTGCACGGACACGTGCGCGAGAACGGCGAGGTCCTCGGGCCGCGGCGCCTCGCCGTCCGGGGTGGAGGTGTCGCCGGCCGGGGTGGAGGTGTCCCCGTCCAGAGTGAAGGTGAGGTACGGGACGCCGGCGAGCTCGGTGGACCCGGTCTCGCGCAGCCTCCCGCCGAGCAGACCGGCGGCGAGTATCCGCAGCTCGGCGAGCGCGAGGCCGGGGGCCGACGCGCGGTAGACCCGGTTCGCGCTGGGCAGGGCCAGCAGGGCGTACCGGCGGCTGCTCACGCCCGAACGCTAGTCGCCGTTGGTCAGCCCACGCTCGTCGGCTTGTACTCCCAGTGCCACGGTTCGTACGGTCCGCTGCCGAAGCGGCGGGCCCAGGCCGGGTTCTGCCAGCCGTAGCCGGGGGCATGCTCGCGCAGCCAGCCGTAGGTGGCAGAGCCGGCACCGTCCTCGACGCCGTCGCAGAGGTCCACGGCCAGTCCCAAGCCGTGCTCGCTCGTGCCCGGTCGGGCCGCGTACCCGCCGCGCAGGGCCTTGATCCGGTACTGCTGCGACAAGGAGCGGTACGCGTCGTTGAAGCACATCGGGTGCCCGAAGCGCTTCTTGTAGGAGTCGTTGAGCTTGGCAATGGCGAGAGCCGCGTCCGAGCGGAGCTGGCGCTTGGGGTCCCAGAGCGTGCAGAGCATCGAGGCCGGCAGCCGGCCGTTCTGGATGCCGCGCAGGTCGGGGACCTTTCCGTCGCACCCCGGGAGCACAGATCGGGTGGTGCTGCGGGAGGCGCGGCCGCTCGCCGTCACCCGGATCCGACGCGCCGCCAGCGCGTTCGGGACCTCGGCCACCGGCGCCTCCTGCGGCAGCAGCCGGCGGTCGCCAAGGGCGGTCAACGTGGCGGTCAACGAGGGGGTCACCACCGGTGCGACCGGCGGCAGGGGCGTCAGAGCCGCAGCAGCCGCCGCGTGCCCGGTCGCGGTCGACTGCCGGGCCCCCGGGACCAGACCGAGCGCCCCGGCGAGCGGCACCGCGATCGTGGCGAGACCGAGTGCGCCGGCGATGCCGGCCTGCGGGAGCGTGTTGATCGCGCGCCGCGACTCCCGCTCGGCGACCGCCTTTGCTGCGCGCTGCGTGGTCTGCGCCTGCGCGCGCGCCTTCCCGCGCGGGCGTCGCAGCGGCTGGACCGGCGCCGGCCGTCGCTGGCCGTCCGTCGTGGCGTCCACGCCGTCGAGACCCGGCACGGCGTCCAGGATCGTGGGGGCGACGAGGCCGGCATCGACGTCGAGCGACGGGACGTCGAGCGAGGGGACCGCGGGCGAGGGGACGTCGAGGAAGAGCGGGTCGAGGTCGAGGCCGAGCGCGCCGACGGCCTCGACATCCAGGCTGCACGTCGTCGCGGCCGGGTCGACGAGAGGCTTGGGCGCAGTCGCCTGCGGGGCGGCCGCGACGTGTTCCTCCGTCGGCCTCGCCGCCGCCCACGCGGCGGCCACCCGCGAGCCGGCCACCCGCGAGCCGGCCACCGGTCGATGCACCGGGAGCGCAGAACCGGCCGCGGAATGGAGGCCGCCGAGATCGTCGACGTGGCCCTGCCGGGGCTGGGTGGATGCCGTATGACCGGCAACGGGGCCGCGGGTCCGCAGATCGCGCCTCCGCTGGAGCGGAGGGTGCGCCGACGGCCGGGTGCGCAGGGCGGTGGGGGCATCCGCCGGCGTGTCGGCGCGGTGCGACGGCACGAACTGACCTCCCGCAGGACAGCGTGGACAGGGCGAGAATCACGGACCGTGAGCTCAAGAGTCACGGAACTATAAAGGCCGGTCCCTGTCACCCACCAACCATCGGGCGTGTTCAGGAGCAGGGGATCCTTCGAGCGGTCATCCTCCCGCAGGTGGGAGTTATCCGAGCGTCAAGGCGGCGTGAAAAGAGGCGAATAGTGCGGCCACCCCTGGGTGCCGGGGGTCAGCGGCGTGCCGGCCGTGCACGGCCACGCTGTGTCGCGTCCCGGACCTCGCCCACGAGCTCCTCCAGGACGTCCTCAAGGAACACCACGCCCACTGTCGAGCCGGCGGGGTCCACGACCCTGGCGAGGTGCGCGCCGGCCCGCTGCAGGGCGACGAGAACGTCCTCGACGTCCTCCTCCGCGGGCACGTTGACGAGCGCCCGGATCCGCCGGGGCGGCACCGGTTGCGGATACGTGTCGTCGTCGGCGAAGAGCAGGTCCTTGACATGGAGGTACCCGGTGAGGGTTCGGGTGTCGTCGCAGACCGGGAGGCGGCTGAAGCCGGTGCGGGCGACCACCCGCTCGACCTCCTCGGGCGACGCCGTCTGAGGCACCGTGACGAGCGAGGCGACCGGCACCATGACGTCTGCGGCGGGGCGGGCGGCGAGTTCCAGCGCCCCGGTGAGCAGCCCGTGCTCCTCCTCGTCGAGCAGGCCCTCACGCCTCGACTCGGTGACGATGGAGTGCACCTCCTCCGCTGTGAACGCCGATGCGAGCTCCTCCTTCGGCTCCACCCGCAGCAGGCGGAGCAGGAGCCGCGTGACGGCGTCCAGCACCTTGATCAAGGGCGACAGCACCCGGGCCACGGCCACCAGCGGCGGGGCGAGTACGAGCGCCGCGCGCTCGGGGCCGGCGATGGCGAGGTTCTTGGGGACCACTTCGCCGATGACCACGTGCAGGTAGACCACGATCGCCAGAGCCAGCGCGAACGCCGCGGGGTGCAGCAGGTTCTCCGGCAGGCCGGCCGCCTGGAACGGCACCTCAAGCAGGTGCGCGAACGCCGGTTCGGCAACCGCGCCCAGCCCGAGCGAGGCAACCGTGATCCCTAGCTGTGCGCACGCGAGCATGAGTGAGAGGTGCTCCAGCGCCCACAACGTCGTGCGGGCGGATCGGCTCCCCCGCCCGCTCGACGGGTTCGCCAGGGGCTCGATCTGACTGCGCCGGGCGGAGATGATCGCGAACTCGGCGCCCACGAAGAACGCGTTGAGCAGCAGCAGCCCCGCCGCGATCAGCAGCGCCCCGCCGCTCACGGCGCGTCCTCCGGGCGGGGGAGCGCGCGCAGGCGGTCGACCCGGCGCCCGTCCATGCGGTCCACGCGCAGCACCGCACCCGGGATGTCGACCTCGTCCCCGACCCGCGGGACCCGCCCCAGCCGGGCCATCACGTACCCGCCGACGGTCTCGAACGCGGCGCCGTCGGGGACCGCGAGGTCGGCGCGGGCACGCACCTCGTCGGGGCGCAGCAGGCCGGGGACGACGAACGATCCGTCGCGCAGCCGGACGACGCCCGAGCGGGTCCGGTCGTGCTCGTCCGAGACCTCGCCGACGAGCTCCTCGACGACGTCCTCGAGGGTGACCACGCCCGCCGTCCCCCCGTACTCGTCGACGACGACCGCCATCTGCAGGCCCTGCTGGCGCAACGCCTCGAGCAGCGCGTCGAGGCGCACGGTCTCGGGCACACGGACGGCGTCCGCCATCAGCGCCTCGACGGGGACGTGGTCGCGCCGCTCGCGCAGCACGGCGATCGCCGTCTTGAGGTGGACGACGCCGACGACGTCGTCCATCCCGTTCTCGACGACCGGGAAGCGGCTGAAGCCGCTGCGCCGGGCCATGGCGACGACGTCCGCCGCGGTCCCCGCCGTGACGGGCCACCTGCATGCGCACCCGGGGTGTCATCACATCGGCGGCGGTGCGCGCCGGGAAGTCCAGTGAGCGGGCGATGATCTCGGCAGTGGTCTCGTCGAGGGTGCCGACCTCGGCCGAGCGTCGTACGAGCGCGGCCAGCTCCTCCGGGGTTCGGGCGCTCGACAGCTCCTCCTGCGGCTCCACGCCGACCGCCCGCAGCAGCCGGTTCGCGCTGCCGTTGAGCAAAGTGATCAGCGGGCCGACGGCGCGGCTGAAGGCGCGCAGCGGGCCCGCGACGACCTTTGCGGTGGCGAGCGGGGCCGAGATGCCGAGGTTCTGCGGGAGCAGCTCACCGATGATCATCGAGAAGACGGTTGCGATGAACAGGCCGAGACCGACGGCGAGGGGCGGTACCAGGTCCGGGGGCACGCCGGCCGAGCGCAACGGGGGCTCGAGCAGCGTGGCGAGAGACGGCTCGACGAGGAAGCCCACGACGAGCGTGGTCAGCGTGATCCCGACCTGGGCACCGGAAAGCTGGGTGGAGAGCGCGCGGACCGCCCGTAGCACGCCCTCGGCGCGGCGGTCACCCGCCTCGACGGCGCGCTCGACGGCGGACCGGTCGACGCTGACGAGGGAGAACTCGCCTGCCACGAACAGGGCGGTACCGATGGTCAGAAGCACGCCGAGGCCCACGAGGAGCCACTCGGTCACCGAAGAGACCTCGCAGTGCTGCACTGCGGCAGCGCCGGGGACAGAACGTGGCCCAGCCTACCGGCGTCCACCCCTCCTTGCGGTGATCATGCAATCGCGGGTGATCTTGTGACGGCTCGATCACGTGATCGTTCTCGTTTGCATGATCACCAGGGATGCGCTCGATCATGGGTGTCGGCGCTCGGGCCGCTCGCCGTAGAGTCGGGGCCGTGGATGGTGCGACGCGAGGTCGCGTCCTCGAGGTGCAGGGGCTGACCAAGCGCTTCGGCGGAGTGACCGCCGTGCAGGACCTGTCGTTCACGGTCCGGCCCGGCCGCGTCACCGGCTTCCTGGGTCCGAACGGCGCCGGCAAGACGACAAGCCTGCGATGCCTGCTCGGCCTCGTCACGCCGACGAGCGGCACCGCGACCATCGGCGGGCGCCGCTTCGTGGACCTCCCGCACCCCCTCGGCGAGGTCGGCGCGCTGCTCAAGGCATCGAGCTTCCACGCCGGGCGCACCGCGCGGGACAGCCTGCGTGTCGCCGCCATGCCCGCGGGTGTCGACGAACGGCGGGTCGATGCCGTCCTCGACCTTGTCGGCCTCACGCCTGCCGCACACCGGCGCGTCGGGGAGTTCAGTCTCGGCATGCGCCAGCGGCTCGGTCTCGCCCAGGCGCTGCTCGCCGACCCGGCCGTGCTCGTGCTCGACGAGCCCGCGAACGGTCTGGACCCCGAGGGAATCGTGTGGCTCCGCACGCTCCTGCGGGCGCTGGCCGCCGAGGAACGAGCGGTGCTGGTGTCCAGCCATGTGCTGTCGGAGGTGCAGCAGACCGTGGACGACGTGATCATCGTCGCCCGCGGCCGGCTGGTCCGGGCGGGGGCACTGGAGGAGCTTGCCGGAGCGGCCGCCGTCCGGGCCACCACCCCCTCCCCGCGGCCCTGGTCGCGGCCCTGACGGACGCCGGCATCGAGGCGCGCGCCCCCGAGCCCGACGAGGTGCTCGCCCGCGGCACGACGCCGGCGGCGGTCGGGCACGTGGCGTTCGCTGCCGGCGTGGAGCTGCACGGGCTGGCACCCACCCAGAGCGACCTGGAGACGATCTTCCTGCGGCTCGTCGACGGCGCGGACACGCCAGCGTCCGGCCCGCCGCCCGCCGTGCCCGCACCGCTGGCGTCCCGGAGGGGTCCCGGTGACCGCCGTCGCCCCTCGGGCCGAGGTACCGGTCGCCCCGCTCCCCGGTCTCGGCAGGCTCGTCGCCACCGAGCTGCTGAAGCTGCGAACGACCCGGGTGTGGTGGGGGTTGCTGCTCACCGGGATCCTGCTGGCGTTCCTCAACTCGGGCCTTCTCGCCGCCACCGCCGGACTGTCCCTGGGCAACGGCAGGCCGAGCCCTCCGCCCACCGACCCGGCCATGCTCCGCTTCGTCTACACCGGCGGGCTCGCCAACAGCTACAGCATCACCCTCTGCCTGGGGGTGCTCGGCATGGCCGGCGAGTACCGGCACCAGACGATCACGCCGACGCTGCTCGCCGTGCCCGCCGGGGCCGGCTGGTCGTCTCGAAGCTGGTCGCGTACCTGCTCGCGGGTCTGGCCTACGGCGTCGTCCTCGTGGCGGTCGGCGCCGTCCTGGGGGCCGTGATCCTAGCCGCGCGCGGGTTCCCGGCCGGGCTCGGCGCTCCCGGCGTGGCGCGGTCGATGCTGCTCGCGGCGCTCGGGTGCGCCGTGTGGGCCGTGTTCGGCCTCGGCGTGGGGACGCTGATCACGAACCAGATCGTCGCCCTGCTCACGGCGATCGGCACCGCGGCGTTGGCCGGCCCACTGCTCGCCCTCGCGCTGGACGCCGCCAAGGTGGGGGCCGTCGCGCAGTACCTGCCGAACCAGGCCTCCGCGGCACTCGTGCAGGGCACGAACGGCGGGATCGAGCAGCAGCTCCTGCCGTGGTGGGGCGGGGCACTCGTGCTGCTGGCGTACGGCGTCCTGTTCGCGGTGCTCGGCGCGCTTCTGACGACGCGCCGCGACGTGACCTGAACGAGGACGTGGGCACCCCGCCGACCGGCCGATCCAGGACGTCGGGCGACCCGCCCCAAGCCGTCCAGCAGCCCCGGTCGGGAAGAGGCGCCTCCGTTAGGGTGGAAGTACCAGCCGGATGTCTCGCAAGCAGTGGAAGAAGGCGAACCACGCCGTGTCGCAGCGCACACCCGACCACACGGAGTTCGGTCCCAACGAGTGGCTCGTCGACGAGCTGCACCAGCAGTACCTGGCGGACAAGAACTCGGTGGATCCGGCCTGGTGGGAGTTCTTCGCGGAGACCCAGCCATCCGAGACGCCGTACGGGCAGAGCTCCTCCAGCGGGGGCACCAGCGAGGCAGCGTCGGACGGGCAGGCGCCTGAGGTGAGGACGTCTGCCCGGGCGGCGTCCGACTGGCCGGCGGCGGCGCCGGCCGCTGTCCAGGGCACCGTGACCGAGAACGGCGCAACCGAGAACACCGCCACCGAGAACACCGCCAGTCAGGACACCGCCACCGCGGCGTCCGGGCAGAACGGGGACCCGCATCGGCGCGCAGCCGGCATCCGCGCCCGCACAGCCGGCATCCGCGCCCGCACAGCCCGCGCCCGCCCCCGCACAGGCGGCGTCCGCGCCCGCCCCCGCGACGCGTTCGGGCCCGCAGGCGGCTCCGACCCCGGGGACTGCCCCGGTCCCGCGACGTTCCGCCGGCGCAGGCGACCCGGCCGACGGGTGGGCCGAGTCGAGAGGTGCAGCGCCTGCGCGGCGCCGCCGCCCGAACCGCGATCAACATGGACGCGAGCCTCGACCGTCCCCACCGCGACGAGCGTCCGGGCACGTCCCGGCGAAGCTGCTGATCGACAACCGCATCGTCATCAACAACCACCTCGCCCGCGCCCGTGGCGGCAAGGTCTCGTTCACGCACCTGATCGGCTGGGCGCTCGTCCAGGCGCTCAGGCCCGAGCCGGGATGAACGTCGCCTACGACGAGGTCGACGGCAAGCCCGCGTGGTCGCCCCGGCACACATCGGCCTCGGAATCGCCATCGACCTGCCGAAGTCCGACGGCACCCGCGCCCTGCTCGTGCCGGCGATCAAGCACGCTGAGACGATGACTTCGGCGAATACCTGGCGGCATACGAAGACCTCGTCCGCCGCGCGCGCAACAACAAGCTCACCGCCGACGACTTCAAGGGCGCGACGATCTCGCTGACCAATCCGGGCGGTATCGGCACCGTTCACTCGGTGCCCCGGCTGATGAAGGGCCAGGGCATGCATCATCGGCGCCGGCGCCCTCGAGTACCCGGCCGAGTTCCAGGGCCGAGCGAGACCCTCGCGAGCTCGCCATCGGCAAGACGATCACGCTGACCTCGACGTACGACCACCGCGTCATCCAGGGCGCGCTCCGGCGAGTTCCTGCGCGCGTGCACGGCAGCTGCTCGGCGAGGACGGTTCTACGACGACATCTTCCGCGCGCTGCGCCTGCCGTACGAGCCGATCCGCTGGGTCGCAGGACATCTCGTCGCGCACGAGGACGAGGTCGACAAGCAGGCCCGCGTGCAGGAGCTGATCCACGCCTACCGGGTGCGCGGCCACCTGATGGCCGACACCGACCCGCTGGAGTACAAGCAGCGACCCCACCCCGACCTCGACGTCGAGCACCCACGGCCTGACGTTGTGGGACCTCGACCGCGAGTTCGCGACCGGCGGCTTCGGCGGCAAGCCGGTGGCTCTGCTGCGCGACATCCTCGGCGTGCTGCGCGACTCGTATTGCCGGACGATCGGGCATCGAGTACATGCACATCCAGGACCCGGAGCAGCGCACCTGGATCCAGGACCGGGTCGACACCCCTACGCCAAGCCGAACCGCGAGGAGCAGCTCCGGGTCCTGGATGTGCATGTACTCGATGCCGATCGTCGGCAGTACGAGTCGCGCAGGACGCCGAGGATGTGGCGGAGCTTCATCACGCGGCTTGCCGCCGAAGCCGCCCGTCGGGAACTCGCGGTCGAGGTCCCACAACGTCAGGCCGTGGGTCTGACGTCGAGGTCGGGGTGCAGGCGCTGGCTGGTACTCGAGCGGGTCGGTGTCGGCCATGAGGTGGCCGCGGACCCGGTAGGCGTGGATCAGCTCCTGCACCCGGGATGTCTTGTTGATCTCGTCGTCGTGCGCGACCGAGATGTCGCGGACCCAGCGGATCGGCGCGTACGGCAGGCGCAGGGCGTGGAAGATCCGGTCGTAGAACCCGTCCTCGCCGAGCAGCTTGCGGTGCACGATGCGCAGGAAGTCGCCGGACTGCGCGCCCTGGATGATGCGGTGGTCGTACGTGGACGTCAGCGTCATCGTCTTGCTGACCGCCAGGCGCGCGAGGGTCTCCTCCGAGGCGCCCTGGTACTCGGCCGGGTACTCCATGGCGCCGACGCCGATGATCGTGCCCTGGCCGCGCATGAGCCGGGGCACCGAGTGGACCGTCCCGATCGTGCCGGGGTTGGTCAGGCTGATCGTCGTACCGTCGAAGTCGTCGGCCCTGAGCTTGTTCGTGCGGGCGCGACGGACGACGTCCTCGTAGGCCGCCCAGAACTGGGCGAAGTCCATCTGCTCGCAGTGCTTGATGTTCGGCACGAGGAGCTGCCGGGTGCCGTCGTCCTTCGCGAGGTCGATGGCGATGCCCAGGTTGATGTGCGCGGGCCGGGCGAGCGCGGGCTTGCCGTCGGCGTCCTCGGCGTAGGCGTGGTTCATCTCCGGCATCTCGGCCAGCGCCTGGACGAGGGCGAAGCCGACGAAGTGCGTGAACGAGACCTTGCCGCCACGGGCGCGCGCGAGGTGGTTGTTGATGACGATGCGGTTGTCGATGAGCAGCTTCGCGGGGATGGCGCGGACGCTCGTGGCCGTCGGGACCTCGAGGCTGCTCTCCATGTTGATCACGGTTCGGGCGGCGGCGCCGCGCAGGCGCTGCACCTCGACCTCGGAGCCACCCGTCGGCCGGGTCGCCTGCGCCGGCGGAACGTCGCGGGGCAATGGGGCGGTCCCCGGGGTCGGAGCCGCCTGCGGGCCCGAACGCGTCGCGGGGGCGGGCGCGGACGCCGCCTGTGCGGGGGCGGGCGCGGATGCCGGCTGTGCGGGGCGGATGCGGCGGCGCGGATCCGTTCTGCCCGGACGCCGCGGTGGCGGTGTCCTGACTGGCGGTGTTCTCGGTGGCGGTGTTCTCGGTTGCGCCGTTCTCGGTCACGGTGCCCTGGACAGCGGCCGGCGCCGCCGCCGGCCAGTCGGACGCCGCCCGGGCAGACGTCCTCACCTCAGGCGCCTGCCCGTCCGACGCTGCCTCGCTGGTGCCCCCGCTGGAGGAGCTCTGCCCGTACGGCGTCTCGGATGGCTGGTAGTCCGCGAAGAACTCCCACCAGGCCGGATCCACCGAGTTCTTGTCCGCCAGGTACTGCTGGTGCAGCTCGTCGACGAGCCACTCGTTGGGACCGAACTCCGTGTGGTCGGGTGTGCGCTGCGACACGGCGTGGTTCGCCTTCTTCCACTGCTTGCGAGACATCCGGCTGGTACTTCCACCCTAACGGAGGCGCCTCTTCCCGACCGGGGCTGCTGGACGGCTTGGGGCGGGTCGCCCGACGTCCTGGATCGGCCGGTCGGCGGGGTGCCCACGTCCTCGTTCAGGTCACGTCGCGGCGCGTCGTCAGAAGCGCGCCGAGCACCGCGAACAGGACGCCGTACGCCAGCAGCACGAGTGCCCCGCCCCACCACGGCAGGAGCTGCTGCTCGATCCCGCCGTTCGTGCCCTGCACGAGTGCCGCGGAGGCCTGGTTCGGCAGGTACTGCGCGACGGCCCCCACCTTGGCGGCGTCCAGCGCGAGGGCGAGCAGTGGGCCGGCCAACGCCGCGGTGCCGATCGCCGTGAGCAGGGCGACGATCTGGTTCGTGATCAGCGTCCCCACGCCGAGGCCGAACACGGCCCACACGGCGCACCCGAGCGCCGCGAGCAGCATCGACCGCGCCACGCCGGGAGCGCCGAGCCCGGCCGGGAACCCGCGCGCGGTCAGGATCACGGCCCCCAGGACGGCGCCGACCGCCACGAGGACGACGCCGTAGGCCAGACCCGCGAGCAGGTACGCGACCAGCTTCGAGACGACCAGCCGGCCCCGGGCGGGCACGGCGAGCAGCGTCGGCGTGATCGTCTGGTGCCGGTACTCGCCGGCCATGCCGAGCACCCCCAGGCAGAGGGTGATGATGTAGCCGTTGGCGAACCCGCCGGTGTAGACGGAGCGGAGCATGGCCGGGTCGGTGGGCGGAGGGCTCGGCCTGCCGTTGCCCAGGGACAGTCCGGCGGTGGCGGCGAGAAGGCCCGAGTTGAGGAACGCCAGCAGGATCCCGGTGAGCAGCAACCCCCACCACACCCGGGTCGTTCGCAGCTTCAGCAGCTCGGTGGCGACGAGCCTGCCGAGACCGGGGGCGACGGGGCGACCGGTACCTCGGCCCGAGGGGCGACGGCGGTCACCGGGACCCCTCCGGGGACGCCAGCGGTGCGGGCACGGCGGGCGGCGGGCCGGACGCTGGCGTGTCCGCGCCGTCGACGAGCCGCAGGAAGATCGTCTCCAGGTCGCTCTGGGTGGGTGCCAGCCCGTGCAGCTCCACGCCGGCAGCGAACGCCACGTGCCCGACCGCCGCCGGCGTCGTGCCGCGGGCGAGCACCTCGTCGGGCTCGGGGGCGCGCGCCTCGATGCCGGCGTCCGTCAGGGCCGCGACCAGGGCCGCGGGGGAGGGGGTGGTGGCCCGGACGGCGGCCGCTCCGGCAAGCTCCTCCAGTGCCCCCGCCCGGACCAGCCGGCCGCGGGCGACGATGATCACGTCGTCCACGGTCTGCTGCACCTCCGACAGCACATGGCTGGACACCAGCACCGTCCGTCCCTCGGCGGCCAGCGCCCGCAGGAGCGTGCGGAGCCACACGATTCCCTCGGGGTCCAGACCGTTCGCGGGCTCGTCGAGCACGAGCACGGCCGGGTCGGCGAGCAGCGCCTGGGCGAGACCGAGCCGCTGGCGCATGCCGAGACTGAACTCCCCGACGCGCCGGTGTGCGGCAGGCGTGAGGCCGACAAGGTCGAGGACGGCATCGACCCGCCGTTCGTCGACACCCGCGGGCATGGCGGCGACACGCAGGCTGTCCCGCGCGGTGCGCCCGGCGTGGAAGCTCGATGCCTCGAGCAGCGCGCCGACCTCGCCGAGGGGGTGCGGGAGGTCCACGTAGCGGCGCCCGCCGATGGTCGCGGTGCCGCTCGTCGGCGTGACGAGGCCGAGCAGGCATCGCAGGCTTGTCGTCTTGCCGGCGCCGTTCGGACCCAGGAAGCCGGTGACGCGGCCGGGCCGGACCGTGAACGACAGGTCCTGCACGGCGGTCACTCCGCCGAAGCGCTTGGTCAGCCCCTGCACCTCGAGGACGCGACCTCGCGTCGCACCATCCACGGCCCCGACTCTACGGCGAGCGGCCCGAGCGCCGACACCCATGATCGAGCGCATCCCTGGTGATCATGCAAACGAGAACGATCACGTGATCGAGCCGTCACAAGATCACCCGCGATTGCATGATCACCGCAAGGAGGGGTGGACGCCGGTAGGCTGGGCCACGTTCTGTCCCCGGCGCTGCCGCAGTGCAGCACTGCGAGGTCTCTTCGGTGACCGAGTGGCTCCTCGTGGGCCTCGGCGTGCTTCTGACCATCGGTACCGCCCTGTTCGTGGCAGGCGAGTTCTCCCTCGTCAGCGTCGACCGGTCCGCCGTCGAGCGCGCCGTCGAGGCGGGTGACCGCCGCGCCGAGGGCGTGCTACGGGCGGTCCGCGCGCTCTCCACCCAGCTTTCCGGTGCCCAGGTCGGGATCACGCTGACCACGCTCGTCGTGGGCTTCCTCGTCGAGCCGTCTCTCGCCACGCTGCTCGAGCCCCCGTTGCGCTCGGCCGGCGTGCCCCCGGACCTGGTACCGCCCCTCGCCGTCGGTCTCGGCCTGTTCATCGCAACCGTCTTCTCGATGATCATCGGTGAGCTGCTCCCGCAGAACCTCGGCATCTCGGCCCCGCTCGCCACCGCAAAGGTCGTCGCGGGCCCGCTGCGCGCCTTCAGCCGCGCCGTCGGCCCGCTGATCACTTTGCTCAACGGCAGCGCGAACCGGCTGCTGCGGGCGGTCGGCGTGGAGCCGCAGGAGGAGCTGTCGAGCGCCCGAACCCCGGAGGAGCTGGCCGCGCTCGTACGACGCTCGGCCGAGGTCGGCACCCTCGACGAGACCACTGCCGAGATCATCGCCCGCTCACTGGACTTCCCGGCGCGCACCGCCGCCGATGTGATGACACCCCGGGTGCGCATGCAGGTGGCCCGTCACGGCGGGACCGCGGCGGACGTCGTCGCCATGGCCCGGCGCAGCGGCTTCAGCCGCTTCCCGGTCGTCGAGAACGGGATGGACGACGTCGTCGGCGTCGTCCACCTCAAGACGGCGATCGCCGTGCCGCGCGAGCGGCGCGACCACGTCCCCGTCGAGGCGCTGATGGCGGACGCCGTCCGTGTGCCCGAGACCGTGCGCCTCGACGCGCTGCTCGAGGCGTTGCGCCAGCAGGGCCTGCAGATGGCGGTCGTCGTCGACGAGTACGGGGGGACGGCGGGCGTGGTCACCCTCGAGGACGTCGTCGAGGAGCTCGTCGGCGAGGTCTCGGACGAGCACGACCGGACCCGCTCGGGCGTCGTCCGGCTGCGCGACGGATCGTTCGTCGTCCCCGGCCTGCTGCGCCCCGACGAGGTGCGTGCCCGCGCCGACCTCGCGGTCCCCGACGGCGCCGCGTTCGAGACCGTCGGCGGGTACGTGATGGCCCGGCTGGGGCGGGTCCCGCGGGTCGGGGACGAGGTCGACATCCCGGGTGCGGTGCTGCGCGTGGACCGCATGGACGGGCGCCGGGTCGACCGCCTGCGCGCGCTCCCCCGCCCGGAGGACGCGCCGTGAGCGGCGGGGCGCTGCTGATCGCGGCGGGGCTGCTGCTGCTCAACGCGTTCTTCGTGGGCGCCGAGTTCGCGATCATCTCCGCCCGGCGCAGTCAGATCGAGCCCCTGGCGAACCCGTCGAGCGGGCGGGGGAGCCGATCCGCCCGCACGACGTTGTGGGCGCTGGAGCACCTCTCACTCATGCTCGCGTGCGCACAGCTAGGGATCACGGTTGCCTCGCTCGGGCTGGGCGCGGTTGCCGAACCGGCGTTCGCGCACCTGCTCGAGGTGCCGTTCCAGGCGGCCGGCCTGCCGGAGAACCTGCTGCACCCCGCGGCGTTCGCGCTGGCTCTGGCGATCGTGGTCTACCTGCACGTGGTCATCGGCGAAGTGGTCCCCAAGAACCTCGCCATCGCCGGCCCCGAGCGCGCGGCGCTCGTACTCGCCCCGCCGCTGGTGGCCGTGGCCCGGGTGCTGTCGCCCTTGATCAAGGTGCTGGACGCCGTCACGCGGCTCCTGCTCCGCCTGCTGCGGGTGGAGCCGAAGGAGGAGCTCGCATCGGCGTTCACAGCGGAGGAGGTGCACTCCATCGTCACCGAGTCGAGGCGTGAGGGCCTGCTCGACGAGGAGGAGCACGGGCTGCTCACCGGGGCGCTGGAACTCGCCGCCCGCCCCGCCGCAGACGTCATGGTGCCGGTCGCCTCGCTCGTCACGGTGCCTCAGACGGCGTCGCCCGAGGAGGTCGAGCGGGTGGTCGCCCGCACCGGCTTCAGCCGCCTCCCGGTCTGCGACGACACCCGAACCCTCACCGGGTACCTCCACGTCAAGGACCTGCTCTTCGCCGACGACGACACGTATCCGCAACCGGTGCCGCCCCGGCGGATCCGGGCGCTCGTCAACGTGCCCGCGGAGGAGGACGTCGAGGACGTTCTCGTCGCCCTGCAGCGGGCCGGCGCGCACCTCGCCAGGGTCGTGGACCCCGCCGGCTCGACAGTGGGCGTGGTGTTCCTCGAGGACGTCCTGGAGGAGCTCGTGGGCGAGGTCCGGGACGCGACACAGCGTGGCCGTGCACGGCCGCACGCCGCTGACCCCCGGCACCCAGGGGTGGCCGCACTATTCGCCTCTTTTCACGCCGCCTTGACGCTCGGATAACTCCCACCTGCGGGAGGATGACCGCTCGAAGGATCCCCTGCTCCTGAACACGCCCGATGGTTGGTGGGTGACAGGGACCGGCCTTTATAGTTCCGTGACTCTCGAGCTCACGGTCCGTGATTCTCGCCCTGTCCACGCTGTCCTGCGGGAGGTCAGTTCGTGCCGTCGCACCGCGCCGACACGCCGGCGGATGCCCCCACCGCCCTGCGCACCCGGCCGTCGGCGCACCCTCCGCTCCAGCGGAGGCGCGATCTGCGGACCCGCGGCCCCGTCTGCCGGTCATGCGGCATCCACCCAGCCCCGGCAGGGCCACGTCGACGATCTCGGCGGCCTCCATTCCGCGGCCGGTCTGCGCTCCCGGTGCATCGACCGGTGGCCGGCTCGCGGGTGGCCGGCCGCGGGTGGCCGCCGCGTGGGCGGCGGCGAGGCCGACGGAGGAACACGTCGCGGCCGCCCCGCAGGCGACTGCGCCCAAGCCTCTCGTCGACCCGGCCGCGACGACGTGCAGCCTGGATGTCGAGGCGGTCGGCGCGCTCGGCCTCGACCTCGACCCGCTGTTCCTCGACGTCCCCTCGCCCGCGGTCCCCTCGCTCGACGTCCCGTCGCTCGACGTCGATGCCGGCCTCGTCGCCCCCACGATCCTGGACGCCGTGCCGGGTCTCGACGGCGTGGACGCCACGACGGACGGCCAGCGACGGCCGGCGCCGGTCCAGCCGCTGCGGCGTCCGCGCGGGAAGGCGCGCGCGCAGGCGCAGACCACGCAGCGCGCAGCAAAGGTGGTCGCCGAGCGGGAGTCGCGGCGCGCGATCAACACGCTCCCGCAGGCCGGCATCGCCGGCGCACTCGGCCTCGCCACGATCGCGGTGCCGCTCGCCGGGGCGCTCGGTCTGGTCCCGGGGGCCCGGCAGTCGACCGCGACCGGGCACGCGGCGGCTGCTGCGGCTCTGACGCCGCTGCCGCCGGTCGCGCCGGTGGTGACCCCCTCGTTGACCGCCACGTTGACCGCCCTGGGCGACCGCCGGCTGCTGCCGCAGGAGGCGCCGGTGGCCGAGGTCCCGAACGCGCTGGCGGCGCGCCGGATCCGGGTGACGGCGAGCGGCCGCGCCTCCCGCAGCACCACCCGATCTGTGCTCCCGGGGTGCGACGGCAAGGTCCCCGACCTGCGCGGCATCCAGAACGGCCGGCTGCCGGCCTCGATGCTCTGCACGCTCTGGGACCCCAAGCGCCAGCTCCGCTCGGACGCCGCCGTCGCCATCGCCAAGCTCAACGTCTCCTACAAGAAGCGCTTCGGGCACCCGATGTGCTTCAACGACGCGTACCGCTCCTTGTCGCAGCAGTACCGGATCAAGGCCCTGCGGGGCGGGTACGCGGCCCGACCGGGCACGAGCGAGCACGGCTTGGGACTGGCCGTGGACCTCTGCGACGGCGTCGAGGACGGTGCCGGCTCTGCCACCTACGGCTGGCTGCGCGAGCATGCCCCCGGCTACGGCTGGCAGAACCCGGCCTGGGCCCGCCGCTGCGGCAGCGGACCGTACGAACCGTGGCACTGGGAGTACAAGCCGGCGAGCATGGGCTGAGCAACGGCGACTAGCGTTCGGGCGTGAGCAGCCGCCGGTACGCCCTGCTGGCCCTGCCCAGCGCGAACCGGGTCTACCGCGCCTCGGCCCCCGGCCTCGCGCTCGCCGAGCTGCGGATCCTCGCCGCCGGTCTGCTCGGCGGGAGGCTGGGCGAGACCGGGTCCACCGAGCTCGCCGGCGTCCCGTACCTCACCTTCACCCTGGACGGGGACACCTCACCCCGGCCGGCGACACCTCCACCCCGACGGCGATGCGCCGCGGCCCGAGGACCTCGCCGTGCTCGCGCACGTGTCCGTGCACTACGCCCTCTTCGAGCTCGAGGGGCAGCTGCTGCGGCCCGTCGCGGTCCCTGCGGCCGAGCGGCTGGACGACGACCTCGTCACGGTGCAGAAGTACGCCGGCAAGACGAACGAGCAGTTCACCCGGCTCCTGCTCAACGTGACGGTCGCGTCGTCGGCCGCCGCGCCGCGCCTCACGCGGGGCGGGCTCGTGGTGCTCGACCCGCTGTGCGGCCGCGGCACGACCCTCAACCAGGCGCTCCTGACAGGCCACGACGCGATCGGCGTCGAGCAGGACGGCAAGGACGTCGAGGCGTACGCGACGTTCCTGCGGACGTGGCTGGAACGCAAGCGGCTCAAGCACAAGGCGACGTTCGGGCCGGTGCGCCGCTCCGGGGTGATGCTCGGGCGCCGCTTCGAGGCGGAGTTCGCGGCCACCAAGGACCAGTACCGGGCGGGCGAGATGCAGCGGGTGACGGTGCTGCACGCCGACACCCTCCGGACCCCGGACTTCGTGCGGCCCGGGTCCGTCGACGTCGTGGTCACCGACGCGCCGTACGGGGTGCAGCACGCGAGCCGGGCCGGCGCGTCCGGGCGGACGGCGCGCAGTCCCGTCGCCCTGCTCGAGCAGGCGCTGCCGGTGTGGACCCGCCTGCTGCGTCCCGGCGGCGCGGTCGGCATCGCCTGGAACACCCTGGTGGCGCCGCGCGCGGAGCTCGTGCACCTGCTCGCGGCCGCGGGTCTGCAACCGCTCGACGAGGGCCCGTACCGCGACCTGACGCACCGGGTCGACTCCTCGATCGTGCGTGACGTGGTCGTCGGCCGGCTGCCGGAGTAGCGCGAGCACTCAGGTGCCCCTGAGCCGCGGTCAGCGGCCGAAGACGACGCCCTCGTCCTCGAGCGGGCTCCGCCGGTACAGCCGCCGGTCGAGCAGCCAGTTCTGGTGGACCCGCCACGGCGCCCGGCCGCCCTGTCTGGGGATCCTGGCCGACGCCCGCTGGACGTAGCCGCTCGTCAGGTCGATGAACGGCCGGCGCGGAACCGACGCCGGCGGCTCGACCGGCGTCACCGACCGGTAGCCGTTGCGCTGCATGTGGTCGAGCAGCCGGACGACGTACTCGGCGATGAGGTCGCACTTCAGCGTCCACGAGGCGTTCGTGTAGCCCATCGCCATGGCCAGGTTCGGGACGCCGCTGAACATCATCCCCTTGTAGCCGACCGTCTCCGCCGGGTCGATCGTGCGCCCGTCGACCTCGATCCGCGCCCCGCCGAGCACCTGCACCTGCAGGCCGGTCGCCGTGACGACGACGTCCGCGGGCAGCTCGTCCCCCGAGCGCAGCAGCACGCCCTTCGGCGTGAACCGGTCGATCACGTCGGTCACGATCGAGGCGGTGCCGGCGCGGACGGCGGCGAAGAGGTCGCCGTCCGGGACGACGCACAGGCGCTGGTCCCACGGGTCGTACGGCGGGGTGAAGTGGGTCTCGAGGTCGAAGTCCGGCGGCAGCTGGCGCAGCAGGCCGCGGCGCACGAGGGACTTCATCGCTCCCGGCGCGCGCCGGCTCAGCTGGTAGCTCGCGGTCGTCACCAGCACGTTCTTCCAGCGGATCAGGTCGTAGGCACGCTGGGCCGGCAGCCGGCGGCGCAGCCGGTCGGCCAGCGGGTCGCGCGAGGGCAGGCTCACGATGTACGTCGGCGTCCGCTGCAGCATCGTCACGTGCGCATCGGCCCGGCGTAGCGCGGGCACGAGCGTCACGGCGGTGGCCCCGCTGCCGATGACGACGACCTTCTTCCCGGCGACGTCGAGGTCCTCCGGCCAGTGCTGCGGGTGCACGACGGTGCCCTCGAAGTCGCCGGGCCCTCGAAGGAGGGCGTGTACCCGGCGGAGTACCGGTAGTAGCCGGTGCACATGTAGAGGAACCCGCAGGTCATCTCGACGACGTGCCGGTGCCGGGCCGGTCGCCGGTGCCGGTGGCGGGCGCCGTGACGCACCGTCCACCTGGCGTCCGGCGTGGACCAGGACGCCGACTCGACGGTGTGCCCGTACCGCACGGCGTCCGCGACGCCGCAGTCCCGGGCCGTCCGCTCGATGTAGCGCCGGATCGACGGGCCGTCGGCGATGGCCTTCGGGTCCTCCCAGGGCCGGAACGAGAAGCCGAGCGTGAACATGTCGGAGTCGGAGCGGACGCCGGGGTAGCGGAACAGGTCCCAGGTGCCGCCCATCGCCTGCCGCGACTCCAGGATGGCGAGGGTCGTGCCGGGCCGGTCCATCCGCAGCCGGCAGGCGGCGCCGACGCCGGACAGCCCGGCCCCGACGACCAGGACGTCGACGTGCTCGGGCGGCTCCTCCCGCCAGGACGCGCCGCTCATCGGACACCATTGAACACGAGCCGCGACCTGAGCCAGGCGACCCCGCACGCACGCCCGTGCCCTGGCGGGTCGGCAGGCCACGGGAAGGCGCCGGACGCGTCGTTGACGGCTCCACCCCGGCACGGCACGCTGAACCCGGGGAGGATCTCCGGCGCGACAGGTGGTGAGGGTGGGGGGCATCGACGGGCGCATCGCTGCACCGGCGGCGCCTGGCTGACCGGCGGCGCCTGCGCAGGGCCGCCGTCGGGGCGGCAGTCGTGCTCCCGGCCTGCGTGCTCCTTGCCACCTCCGGCGTCCTCGGCTCCTACGCCTCCCAGGTGGTGGACGACGCCGCCCAGTTGGGCGGGGCGGTCTTCGCGTCCTGGTGCTGCTGGTCGACGTGGCGCCGGGACGTGCGCGAAGGGCGCACGGCCGGGGTGTGGCTGTGGCGGCTGCTGCTGTTCGTCGGGATCACCGGCTGGGCCTGTGGGCAGGGCGTGTGGTCCTGGTACCAGCTCGTCGGGGACCGCCCCTGCCCTCGCCCTCGCTCGCCGACGTCGGCTACTTCATGCTGCCGCTGTTCGTCGTCCCGGCCGTCCTGCTCCTGCCGACGACCTCGGGGCCGCCCCGGAGCCCGTCGCCACCGGGCGGTGCTCGGGGGACGCCGGGCCCGCCTCCTGCTGAGCCTCGACGCACTGGTCGTCGTCGGCTCGCTGTTCGTGCTCGCCTGGTCCACCTCGCTCGGCGCCGCCGTCCACCGGGGCGCTCCGACCAGCGCCGAGTTCGCCGTCGCCGTCGGATACCCGCTGACCGACCTGATCATGGTCGTCATCGTCCTGCTCATCGCGGTCTTCCGGCGCCCCCGGCGCCCCCAGGTGCTCCTGCTGCTCGGCGCCGGCCTCGTGGCGCTGTCGGTGTCCGACAGCTGCTTCCTGTACCTCGTCTCGCTGGGCCGGCCGGACATGCCGCCCTTGTTCGACGTCGGATTCATGACGGGTCCCGTGCTGATCGGGCTCGCGGCGCTCGCGCCCGAGCCCGCCACGCGGACCAGCCGCCGGCGGAACAGGCGCGCGAGGCCCGGTGGTTCACCGCCCTGCCCTACGTGCCGCTCGCAGCGACCGGGCTTCTCGTCGTGGTGCAGCAGGCCACCGGCACGAGCGTCGGCACCACCGAGACCTACGGCCTCATCGTGGTCGCAGCGCTCGTCGTCGTCCGTCAGCTCCTGACGCTGCTGGAGAACCTGGACCTGCTGCGCAAGGTGCGCGAGGGCCAGGAGCGGCTGCACCATCAGGCGTTCCACGACTGGCTCACGGGGCTGCCGAACCGCGCCCTGTTCCGTGAGCGGCTCGAGCGCGCGGTGGAGCAGCACGTCGGCGGCGGCGGCCGCCTGGCGGTGCTGTTCTTCGACCTCGACGACTTCAAGGAGGTCAACGACACCCTCGGGCACGCCGCGGGCGACGAGCTCCTCAAGGTCACCGCCCAGAGGTTGCGCCGGGGCGTCCGGACGGCGACACCGTCGCGCGGCTCGGCGGGGACGAGTTCGCCGTGGTGCTGCTGGCGGCGCCCACCGATCCCCCCGGTTCGGCGCAGTCCACCTGCGAAGCCCTTCTCGCGCACCTGGGCCGGCCGGTGGTGCTGGCCGGGCAGCAGGTGATCCCGCGGGCGAGCGCAGGGCTCTTCGTTGCGGAGCCGGGCGAGCGGGCCCTCACCGCCGAGCTGGTCCTGCATCAGGCGGACGCCGCCATGTACAGGGCCAAGCACGCCGGCAAGGGGCACATGGTGACGCACGTTCAGGGCGGCGGCGATCCCGTCGAGGACGTGGCGAGCGTGCTCGGCCGGGCCCTGCACGCGCCCTCGGCAGCACCAGAGGGCTCCGCGGGTCCGACGTCTCCGCCGCCTCCCGCCCCCTGGAACTGGTCTACCAGCCCATCGTGCGACTGGCCGACGGCGCCATGGTCGCGGTCGAGGCGCTGGCCCGCTGGCAGCGGGACCCCGGCGGCGTTGCGCCCGAGTTCCTCGTGCAGACCGCGGAGAGGGCAGGCCTGATGGAGCGATTGCAGGACTGGATCCTCGCGCGGGCCTGCCAGGATCCGTCAGTCGTCCGGGCCGGGGGTGGCCGCACCTCGTCGTGCACGTCAACGTCCCGGCCTCTTTGCTGGTCACCCGGGACTCGTCCCTTGCGGTCCGGCAGGCCCTGAGCGATCACGGCGTGGCGGGGAGCGCGCTGGTCCTGGAGGTGACGGAGACCGGCCGCATCGACGACTTCGCGGCGGCCGCGGACATCCTCGAGGGGGTGCGCGAGCTCGGCGTACGTGTGGCGCTGGACGACTTCGGCGCGGGTCACAGCAATCTCAACCACCTGCTGCGGCTGCCGGTCGACATGCTCAAGCTCGACCGCGCCCTCGTCGCGGGTGTGGCCGAGGCGGGCCGGGCGCAGGCGATCAGCCACGGCGCGGTCCACATGGCGCGCCGGCTCGGGATCCCGATCATCGCCGAGGGCGTGGAGCAGCCGCAGCAGGCCGCGCGGCTGGCCGACCTCGGCTGCGACTACGCCCAGGGCTTCCTGTACTCGCCGCCGCTTCCGCGCGGGACCTGGCGTCCTCGGCGACCGGCCGGGCACCGCTCCGGCCGGCGCGGGGGCGCCGACGCCCCGGCGGGTCAGGGCTTGGTGAAGCCCGTGATCCCCATCTGAAAGCCGGAGAACCGGGGCCGGGCGCCGTTGATCGAGACCCAGTCGCCGAACGGGCGCATCCTCGCCAGCCCCGGTCCCGACGTTCTCCACCGTGATCCCGCCCTTGGCGAGGGTGATGGACGTGGCGGAGAAGTCCTCGTCGGACGTCGCGTCCGGGCCGAAGGTGTCCGAGCCGGTGGCCTTGATCGATCGCTTGTCGAACAGCCAGGTGACCGCGTTCCCGCTGAAGCCCGGCGCAGGGTCGAAGTAGTCGTTCGCGCGGACCCGGACGCGTCGGCCGGAAGTAGAGGCGCGCGAAGCCCGTGAGCAGGAGGACGCAGCCGCCGCGCGGGATGCGGCCGTGGCAGCGCTCGAAGTGCTGCAGGTCCTCCACGCCGACCGTGAAGTCGCCGCCGTCCTTCGCGACGCGCTCGCGGACGTCGATCACCACCAGCGGCATCAGCGTCCAGCTCTCGTCGAGCTGGCTGAGGTAGGGGGCGCCCTGGTGGAAGTGCGCCGGGGCGCTGATGTGCGTGCCGGTATGGGTGCCGAGGCTGGTGATCTGCTCGAGGAGGTAGCCGTCCGCGGGGATGGTGTCGACGATCCGGTAGGTGAACTTGGGGTCGCCCGGGAAGAGCGGGTCCTGGGGGCTGAGGGTCTGCCAGAGCGGCACCCGGCGGGCGGTGCGGGGGTCCACGTCCTCGTACCCCTGCGGCAGCCGGGCCCCCTTCGACGAGGAGGACCGGCCCGCCCCCATCAGCAGGGGCGCCCCGGCGGCGACTCCGAACAGACCACGTCGACGCATGCGCAGATCCACGGCGCACATCCTGTCGGACGGACCGCGCAAGCGTCGACAGAACAGGACGATCCGGATGTCCCTACAGAACTGAGGTCCCTACAGCTGATGTCCCTACAGAACTGATGTCCCTACAGAACTGATGTCCCTACAGAACTGATGTCCCTAAGAACGAGCCGCGGCTCCTCGAGCGACATCGTTGCCGACCCGGCGACGGCTTCGGGCGCCGGGGCTCGCGCACGCCGGCGAGCCCGCCGTCGTCGCCGGAGGGTGGCGGCCCGCCGTCGTCCGGCCCCCAGGTCTGCGGACGTCGAGCGGGACGAGACGGCCCTGGCCGCCCACGCCGGGAACCCACCGGAACTCGCGGCCCCGGGTGCCCGCCGAGACGCGTGCGGGCAGGTCGAGGACCCGGACGCGGACGCTCAGCGGCGGCCCGGGATCGTGGCCGGTGATCTGGGCCCAGACGAGCCGGATGCCGAGGACGGCGTCCGCGCACGCCTGCTCGGGCCGGGGGGCGCGCCAGTCGACGACGGCCGTGAGGCTGCGCCCGTCGCAATAGCTGAAGCGGTGGACGGCGCGGTCGGGGAGGACCATGCGCTCGAGCACGTCCGGCCCGCGCGGGGACTTCCCGAGGGGCACCTCGAAGACGGTCGTGACGGAGAAACGTCCCATTCCTGCCTCCCGGGCCATTCTGCGCCCACCTGATGGCAGGGGAAGCAGCCCGGGCGTCCGCTCGGCCTTTGCGCGCGCTCCTCCTCCTGACGAGCAGGAGCCCGCCGGCGAGCACGACCACGAGCCCGCCGAGCGCGAGCAGGAGTGCGTTCGCCGCCGGGCCGCCCCCCGTCGCAGCGCCTGCCGGCGTGCCGACGGCGCCGGCCGCGGAGACGCCCCCTGCCCGCCCGGCCTTCGCGACCGAGCTCACGGTCGGCCTCACCCCGGGGTCGAGCCGGACGACCGCGACGGCGCCGAGGGTGTCGAGCCGGGAGGCGTAGACGTCGGTGCCGACCTGCTCGGTCGGCACCTGCTCCCACCGCCGTCCCCTCCAGCGGCAGATCACGACGGACCGGTCCGTGGCCGACTCGGCGCGCAGGTTGACCAGGAGGGCGTGCCCCGGGGCGAGCCACACGGGGTGCCCGGCCGACGTCGCGGTGAGTTCGTAGAGGTTGCTGACCACCTGGCCCCCGTCGGGGGGGGTGGCGGGGACGGCCCGGGGCTCCGCGCGGAGGGCGACGGAAACGGCGCCGTCGGGAACGGAGAAGACGCCGTCCTGGACGGCGACCGCGACCTGGGGCCCCTGCTCCGCGCTCAGCGCCTGGCCGGAGGCCGTCGCCCCACCGGAGATCCTCACGGTGACGGCGGCGGCGGTCGCGGCGGCCGTGCGGGCGCTCCCGGCGGGCGGCACGACCCAGCGGTAGGGCTCGTCGGGAAAGCCGAGCCCGTCGTACAGCGGGGGCGCGTGCGGGGGGCGGGCGGCAACCGTCGCCGCGAGGGCGAGGACCGCCAGGACCAGCACGAGGGCGGTCGAGCCGGGCCGGCGCCGCGGGAGCAGTCACCGCAGCCACCACCCGGCGAGGTCTGCGAGCGTGTGGGCCACCGCAGGGGCGCCCCACCCGCCGGCCGCCAGGCGGAGGCCGCCGAGGAGCAGCCCCGCAGCGAGGTCGAGCGGCAGGGCGTCCCACCCGTAGAGGGGGACGTGCAGCAGCGCGAAGGCGGGGGTGGTGACGGCGAGGGCCGCGCAGTACCCCAGCGGCCGGCGGTCACCTCCCAGAGCGCGCCCCGCAGCAGCACCTCCTCGGCGACCGCGACGGCGGACACGACGGCCGCCCAGGTCGGCAGCTCCGCGAGCGGCAGCGCTCCGCCCGGTGTCCGCAGGTGGACCGTGAGCGGCACGGCGCAGAGCACGAGAGCGCCCGCGCAGCCAACGACCAGCTGCCGGCGACGGGCCCGGGGAGGAGCCCCCCGGGGGTCGCGCGGCGATGGCGACGGCGATCAGGAGCCCGGCGAACACCAGGCCGGCGGGGATGCTGCGGACGCCGGCGCCCCCGCGAGCCCGACCCGGACGGCGAGCGCGCCGGCGAGCCCGGCGAGGAGCGCGGAGTGCGTCGGGGCCGCCGCCGGCGCCGCGGGTCCGCCCGGGACGCTGGTCACAGGCGACGAGCGGCCCACGGCGGCCTGTGCTCACAGACGGCGGGAGGTCATGACTGGCCAGGGGGTGACAGCTGCTCCATCAACGGCTGCGCCAGCAGCCACAGGCTGAGCATCGTGTACCCCACCATTACGACGAGCCAGGCACCTCCGAACGCCGGGCCTCCCGCGCGGGCACGGAACGGCCGGCGAGGTGGCGGTGGGCCAGGACGACGGCGACCACGTGCGCGGCGACGATGACGACGATCTGCGCGTACCAGACCACGGATGTCGGCATGGCACCCGTGGCGACCTCGTAGTCGTCGTTGAACGGGTACGGCAAGCGGAGCGGCCAGCTCTCGGAGCCGACCGGGTTGCCGAGCAGCGGGAGGAGGAGCTGGCCGTTGATCATGACGTACTGGAGGTAGTGCGCCAGGAGGTAGCCGTAGGCGATCGGCAGCAGCGAGGGCAGCAGGCCGGTGAGGGCCCGGACTGCGTCGACCCGGCGCCGGCCGCCCGGCCTGCGCCCACGGCGAAGGCGCCGAACACTGTGAGGGTGCCGAGGGTGAGGGCGGCGAAGACGAGGATGGCGAAGAATTCGTACGCGGGCTGCCCGGCCCCAGCCGGTCCGGCAGGCCGCCCGCGAGCCGTCCCCATTGCGGCGTGGACAGCAGGCCGTCGAACGAGACCGACACGAGGAGCAGCAGGACGCCGACGACGCGCCCGCGTGAGGCCTCGAAGGGCACGTCGAGCCCGCCCCGAAGCCGCGGGCGCCCGGGGGCCGGAACCGCCACCAGCCCAGGCGGCCCCAGGTCGCGAGGACGACGGTGAACATCTCGGCACGGGTGTTCCAGGCGTCCGCCCCACGACGACGCCGCCCGCGGCACAGAGCAGCGCGTAGGCGACGAGCGCCGGCGGCGGTGACGCGGGGCAGCGTCGCGACCCGGTTGACGATGAGCTCGCCGATCACGACGAGCGCGTAGACGACGGCCGCGATCCACCAGGCCCGCCGCGGCGACCAGGTCAGCGGGTCGGTGCGGCCGAGCACGAGGCGACGAAACCGGACGTACCGGCCGCCCGGGTGATCGCGGCGAACGGGTTGGCCGGGCCCGTCCAGTCACCCAGGACGCCGACCGAGAGCGGACGGCGACCCAGACGAGGAGCCAGAACGCCGTCGGGAGGATGTCCTCGGGCACTTCCTGGCTGCCCAGCACGCCCGCCAGCACCAGCAGGCCCAGGACGGCGACGGACGCGCCCGACGCGACACGTCCGGCGCGCGGCGGGACGACGACGTCCTCGCCGGCGTCCTGGGGCCGTCGGTGACCGCCCGGCGGTACACCAGTGTGAACGACACCAGGACGACGACGGCGCCGCCCAGGACGAAGAGCGCCAGCGGCACGGGGGAGTCAAAGCGCTGGCCGAAGGCGTGAGCGATCACAACAGGACGATAGGAGGGCGACCGGGCCTGAGG
>CAWBAJ010000032.1:0-28121 GCA_963786765.1 uncultured Actinomycetota bacterium
TCGCACCGCCCGCCCCCGTCGAGACCCCCGAGTCCGCTGACGTACCAGCAGCCCGCGCCCACGTGCTCGCCAAGCCTCCCGTCCGCAAGCTCGCCCGCGACCTCGGCGTCGACATCGCGAGGGTCGCCGCGAGCGGCGCCGGGGGCGTCGTGACCCGCGACGACATCGAGCGGGCGGCGCGGACGGGTCCGGCCACGCGGACCGGCGTCCCGGTGCAACCGCGCTCCTTGCAGGCCCTGCCCGAGGCTGCCCCCGGCGAGCGCGAGACCCGAATCCCGATCAAGGGCGTGCGCAAGGCGACCGCCGAGGCGATGGTCGCCTCCGCCTTCACCGCGCCGCACGTCACGGAGTGGGTCACGGTGGACGTCACCCGCACCATGAAGCTCGTCGAGCGGCTGCGCGCCGACCGCGAGTTCGCCGGCGTGAGGGTGTCGCCGCTGCTCGTCGTCGCCAAGGCCCTGATCCTCGCCGTGAAGCGGAACCCGCAGGTCAACGCCACCTGGGACGCGGCCGCCGGCGAGATCGTCGTCAAGGGTTACGTCAACCTCGGCATTGCGGCCGCGACCCCGCGCGGGCTCGTCGTCCCGAACGTCAAGGACGCCGACCGGATGTCACTGCGGCAGCTGGCCGACGCGCTCGCCGAGCTCACCGCGACGGCGCGCGAGGGCCGCACCCCTCCCACCGACATGGCCGGTGGCACCATCACGATCACGAATGTCGGCGTCTTCGGGATCGACTCGGGGACGCCGATCCTCAATCCGGGTGAGGCCGCGATCCTCGCGTTCGGGCAGGTGCGCAGGCAGCCCTGGGTGCACAAGGGCAAGGTCAGGCCGCGCTGGCTGACTCAGTTGGCGCTGAGCTTCGACCACCGGCTCGTGGACGGCGATCTCGGCAGCCGTACCCTCGCGGATGTCGCAGCCGTGCTGGAGGACCCGTCGAAGGCCCTCGTCTGGGGGTGAGCCCGGCGCAGCGCGCTCCTCGGCCGGTTCGGATCAGGGCGCGTCCAGCAGCACCCGGCGGGCGAGAGCCTCGGGGGCTACGCCGCTCGAGTCGAGGACGGCGTCGGCGACGTCGTCCGCGTCCAGCCGCTCCTGCCGGCGCCAGGCCTCGGCGGCGACGCCGTCCAGCACCCCGTCCGGCCGGCCGATGAGGTCGTCGCCCGCGAGGCGGACACCCTCACCTCGTCCTCGCGCCCGGATGCGGCGAGTCAGATCCTCCGGGCGAGCCCACAGCCGGTGCACCGTCATCGCTGTCGCCCGTAGCGCGTCGCGGTACAGCTGGACGTCCGCCCGGGTGTCGACCGCCCCGCAGAGAACCAGGTGGGTGGCGCCGGCCGCGCCGAAGCAGTCCCACGCGGCAGCGACGTTGGCCGAGGCCAGCCGATGGCACGTCCTGGTTGCTCCCGCGACGAACGACAACTGCCTCAGGTCGAGGAACGCCGCGCTATGCCCGGCGCGGAGCAGGGCGGTGAAGGCGTGCCACCCGACCGTCGACGTGCCCACTCCGGTGGTGCCGCACAGCCAGAGAACGGTCCCCGGAACTGTGCTGCGTCGGCCGATCGCAACCGTGCCCCGGGGGGGGTTCAGGGGCGACATGGCCGGAGGCGGCGCCGGACACGTCGGCGGGCACATCGACGGGCAGATCCACGGGCACGTCGACACCCATGCGGACCGCGGCCGCGACCTGGCTCGGGTCGAGCCCGTCGGTGACCACGGTGGGCCCGAGCGGTCCGGCGGCGTCGAGCTCCCGGTCGGCCCGGCGGACGGCGTCCCAGGACTCGCCGCCGCCTCGCTGGTCGAGACGTCGGCGCAACTCCTCCTTCCCGACGACCAGGCGGCAGAAGGTCACCTCCGCACCCACCAGCTGCTCGCTCGTCCATCCCGCCAGAGCCGGGTCCAGCACCCCGGACACGACGAGCGTCCGGATCCCGGCCGCCGCGTAGTTCGGCAGCACCGCACCGAGCACGCTGCCTTTCAGCCGGTGCCGATCGGGGTCGTCCTCGCCGGCCGGGTAGCACATGCCCAGCTGGTCGGTGTCGACGTAGCCACAGCGGGAGCCCCTTGCCGTCAAGTCCTCGTACAGCCGCCAGGCCACGGTCGACTTGCCCACCCCCGGTGCCCCGTACAGCCACACGACCCGCATCGCGCCAGCTTCCCGCGACGGCCGAGGGCCCTCCCTGATCCGGGGCGTCAGGCTCCCTGCGGACGCCTGGCAGGAGCGGCTGCGCCCGACGCGCGGGAGCGACGCTCCGACACGTGGACGAGCACCGAGCACCACATCCGATAAGGGCGCCAGCTCTCACCGATGGACTCCAGCTCCCGAGACGTGGCCGGCCCGCCCAGCCCGTACAGCCGCCCGACCCCGGCCATCGTGATCTCGTCCGGGGGCAGCGCGTCGACCAGGCCCGCGCCGCGCAGCACGATCGCGCTCGAGTAGAAGGGACCGATACCCGGGAGCCGGCGAAGTTCTGCCGTCGCCTCCTCGACGGGCAGCCCGCGCAGGCGGGCCCGGTCCAGCAGGCCCTCCAGCGCAGCGCGCGCGATCGCGTGCAGCCGGCCGATCTTCTCGGCCGGCACCCCGGGCACCGAGGACACCGCGAGGAGCTGATGCGGGGTGGGGAAGGCGCTGACGGGCGAGCCGTCCACGGACAGCTGATCGCCGTGCTCCTCCGCCATCCGCTGCCGGATCCGCCGGCCCTGGGCGGCGCTGATCCGATGAGCGAGGACGAAGTGGCACGCAGCCTCGTACGGGGAGTGGAAGAGCACCGGGCGCAGGTGGTGATGCTCCTCCTGCAGGCTCCCGACGACGTGGTCGCGCTGCCCGACGTCCGCGTAGCCGCTGCCGTCGGCGTCCAGGGACAGGACGGCGAGCGCCTGGCGCCAGCCGGCGTCCAAGTCGACCCCACCCAGCCCGTCGACGCTCCCGACGATCGCGCCCGTCCGGTCCTGCCGGAGCCGGACGGCGGCAGAGCCCTGCCAGCCCTCCACCGGGAAGGCCATCACGATCTCGCCGGGATCCTGCGTGGAGGTGACCCAGCCCCCGAAGTACGTGTTCTGGGTCGCGAGGTCGAAGGGCCCGTCGGGAACGAAGCGTCGTCCCACCGAGGCCTGGTTGCCCGTGCTCTGCGCGATCATGATTGCGGCGTCCTTTCAAAGGCGATCCGGCTGAGTTCGACGCCATCGTCCTGCGGATTACCAGACACCTCGTGTCATGATTCTTCGCCTAACCTCTCTGCATGCGCGCCGACCGCTTGCTCTCGCTGGTGCTGCTGCTCCAGGCGCACGGTCGCCTCTCGGCCCCGGTGCTCGCCCGGCGCCTCGAGGTCTCCGTGCGCACAGTGCTGCGCGACGTGGAGGCGCTGAGCGCGGCCGGGGTCCCCGTCTACACGTCGAGAGGGCGGCAGGGAGGTGTGGTGCTCGTCGAGGGGTATCGCATCGGCGCGGCGCACCTGACCCCCGGCGAGGCGACCAGCCTCGCCGTCGGGCAGCCGGAACTCGTCGCGGACCTGGGGCTGGGCGACGCGCTCGACCTGGCGATGGAGAAGATCGTCGGCGCGGGCGGCGGGCCGGTGCGCGCCGGTGTCGAGCACGGCCGCAGCCGGATCCTCGTCGACGCCCAGCAGTGGATGCGCACCCGCGACCCCGTCCCGTTGCTCCCGGTGGTCCACGACGGTGTCAGCCGGTCCCGGCGGCTGCTCCTGGACTACGTGGACAGCGAGGACCGCGAAGTGCAGGTGGCCGTCGACCCGGTCGGGCTCGTCGCGAAAGCCGGCATCTGGTACCTCGTCGCCGTCCCGCGGTCGGGCACCGGGCCCGACGACCCCGGAAACCCTGGAGGTCGCCTGTTCCGGGTCGCCCGGATCCGGGCCTGCGAGGTGACGGGGGTGCCCGCCGACGTCCCGGAGGACTCGGACCTGGAGAAGACCTGGACGGCGCTGCGCGCGCAGGCCGAGGAACGCCGGTCCGGCCTGCAGGCGACGCTCGCAGTCGCCCCGGCGGCGCTGCCGATGGTGCGACGCCTGCTCGCTGCCCAGGTTCTCGAGGAGTCCGCGGCCGAACGCCCCGAGCTGCGGGTGGGCTTCGCCGGTACCCGGCACGCCGTGGCCGAGCTGCTCCGGCTCGGCACGCTCGTGGAGGTCCTCGCACCCGGCGATCTCAGGGTGGCGCTCCGCGAGGCCGCCCAGCAGCTGGTGGACCTGTACGACTCGGCATCCCCCGGGTGAGCCCGAGCGGAGGTGCCGGCCGGCGCGGTACGTCTCACCACCTGGTCGCGCCGTTGCCAGCTCTCGGGGGCGGCTGTTCGGATGAGGACGACACCCCCCGACCCCGCCGGAGCCGCGCCGTGAGCACCGACCAGACCGTCGAGCAGGCCCCCGCCGACACGCAGACCCTGCCGTTCATCGACATCTCCCGGTTCCGCGACCCCGCTCAGCGGGACGGCTTCCTCGCCGACCTGCGGCACGCCGCGCACGACATCGGCTTCTTCTACGTCGTCGGGCACGGCGTTCCGCAGGAGGTCACGGACAACGTTCTCGAACAGGCACGGCTGTTCTTCGCCCTGCCGCTCGAGGACCGGCTCGGGATCGAGAACGTCAACTCGGCGCAGTTCCGCGGCTACAGCCGGGTCGGAACTGAGCGCACGGCCGGCGCTGCCGACCAGCGCGATCAGCTCGACGTCGGCGCCGAGCGCGCGCCGCTCGCCCGGGTGCCGGCGGACAAGCCGTACCTGGGCCTGATCGGCCCCAACCAGTGGCCCCCGGCGGCGCCGGGCCTGAAGCCGGCCGTTCTCGGCTGGCTGGCGGAGGCCGACCGCGTCTCCCGCGAGGTGCTCCGTGCGCTCGCGGCCGCGCTGGGCCAGCCCGAGACCTACTTCGACCGGTGGTTCGACGACGAGGCGCACACCCACCTCAAGGTCGCGCACTATCCCGGCCGCGAGCAGGTGGAGTCGGACCAGGGCGTCGGCGCGCACAAGGACTACGGCTGGCTGGCCCTCCTGCTGCAGGACGACCTCGGCGGACTGCAGGTGGAGGCCAAGGACGGATCGTGGATCGACGCCGTCCCGACGCCCGGGGCCTTCGTGTTCAACATCGGCGAGATGCTCGAGGTCGCCACTCAGGGCTACCTGCGCGCCACCCGGCACCGTGTCGTGAGCCCGCCCGCGCGCCGCGACCGTTACAGCATCCCCGTCTTCCTCGGGCCGCGCCTGGACGCCGTCGTGCAGCCGCTTCAGCTACCCCCGGAGCTGGCGGCGGAGGCGAGCGGCGTCGAGCAGGATCCGCAGAACCCGATCCTCGCCGAGTACGGCTCCAACCAGCTGCGGGGATGGCTACGCAGCCATCCCCGCGTCGCCGAGCGCTGGTGGCCGGACGGCCGCCCCGTGCGGGCCGGGGGCTGACCCGGCGCAGAGGGTCTACTCCAGCAGGGAGAAGCCCTTCGTCCCGGCGGGGATGCGGCGCAGGCCGGCCGACCCGAAGTCGACGACGAGGTAGTCCGGAGCCACCTCGGTGACCCGGCCCATTCCCCAGCTGTCGAGGGTGACGCGGTCACCGACGGCGAAGCCGTCGGTCGAGGGTGGCTGGTACTCCTCCCGGGTGAAGGGACTGGTCGCGAGGCTGCGGGCCGGAGGCCGCTGAAGGCGGGGCACAGGTCCAGTGTGAGGCATGCCGGCGCGATCTCCGCCCGACCTGCGTCGTTTCACCCCCGTGATAGGCAAGGCGCGTGACGACGTCCCTCCCCCTCCGCCCCTGGACCACCCCCGAGATCACGTCGTGGAACCGGCTGCCGATGCACTCGGTGCCGCACCGCGCGGGCGATCCCGGCGTGGAGCGGGTCGAGCTCGACGGCAGGTGGCGGTTCGAGCTGTTCGGCACTCCCGAGGAGGCACTGGGGGCGAGCGGCCTCGTCACCGAGATCGCCGTCCCGGGGTCCTGGACCCTCGAGGCGTTCGACGACGTCCACGGCGTGGGCGACCTGCCGCACTACACGAACATCCAGATGCCGTTCCCGGGCCGGCCTCCGCACCCGCCGGCCGACCGCAACCCGACCGGGGTCTACGAGCGCGAGATCGAGGTCCCGGCGGCGTGGAGCGGCCGGCGGATCGTGCTGCACGTCGGCGCCGCGGAGAGTGTTCTGCTGGTCCGCGTCGACGGTGCCGAGGTCGGCGCCGGCAAGGACTCCCACCTGGCGAGCGAGTACGACCTCACTGCGCACCTGACGCCGGGCAGCACCAGCACGCTGCGGCTCACCGTCGTCAAGTGGTCCGACGCGAGCTACATCGAGGATCAGGACGAGTGGTGGCACGGCGGAATCACCCGCTCCGTCTTCCTCTACGCGACGGCTCCCGTGCACCTCGCTCACGTCCACGTCGTGGCGGACGTCTCCACCCCGGACGCCGCCCCCGTCGGCGCCCCGCTCGTCGAGGGTGCGACCGTGACCGGCAGGCTGCGCGTCGACGTCCACGTGGGCGCCCCCGGCGACGACGTCCCGGCCGGGTGGAGCGCCTCGATCCGCCTGCCCGGGGAGGGCGACGAGGTCACGGCCACCGCGCCGGTGCCGCCGTCCGCGCCTGTCGACAGCGCCGGCGCAGCGGGCGATTCGCCTGGCCTTCCCTCCGTGCAGGCGGGGCGGATCCAGTACCTGCGTGCGGCGGGCGCGGAGCTGTCCGCCGAGGATGCCGCCCTGGGAAGCCGGCTCGAACAGTTCCGCCGTCCGCTCGGGATGGGCCGGCTGCGGCTCGAGGCCGAGGTCCCGGGCGTGCGGCCGTGGTCCGCGGAACTGCCGCAGCTGTACGACCTCGAGGTCACGCTGCACGGCCCGGACGGGGAGGCGGTCGAGCGCGCGACGTACCGGATCGGGTTCCGCCGGGTCGAGATCGTGGGCAACGACCTGTTGGTCAACGGCGTCCGGGTGATGCTGCGGGGAGTCAACCGGCACGATTTCGACCCCCTGCGCGGGCGCACGATCAGCCCTCAGCGGTTCCGCGACGACCTGGCGGTGATGAAGTGGTTCGGGTTCAACGCCGTGCGGACGTCGCACTACCCCAACGACCCCGCCCTGCTCGACGCCGCGGACGAGCTCGGCCTGTTCGTCATCGACGAGGCCGACATCGAGTGCCACGCGTACGCCCACCACGTGGCGGACATGCCCGAGTACACGGCCGCGTTCGTGGACCGGGTGGCGCGGATGGTCCGCCGCGACGTGAACCACCCGAGCGTGATCCTTTGGTCGCTAGGCAACGAGAGCGGCTACGGAGCCAACCACGACGCCGCCGCCGGCTGGGTGCGCCGGGAGGACCCGACCCGCCCGCTGCACTACGAGGGCGCGATCATGTTCGACTGGACCGGCCCGCAGACCGCGAGCGACATCACCTGCCCGATGTACCCGACGATCGAATCCCTGGTCGCGCACGCGACGAACGGCACCCAGCGGCACCCGGTGATCCTTTGCGAGTACTCCCACGCGATGGGCAACAGCAACGGCAACCTGGCCGACTACTGGCAGGCCTTCGAGTCGACCCCGGGGCTGCAGGGCGGGTTCATCTGGGAGTTCTGGGACCACGGCATCCTCCAGCGGCTCACCGGGGATCAGGCGGACGGCGACCGCGTCGGCCCCCCCGCGACCCGGACGGCGCCGCTGCCTGAGCTGCCCGGCACGGGACTGCCCCCCGAGGGGTACCGCTGGGCCTACGGCGGCGACTTCGGCGACGAGCCGAACGACGGCAACTTCGTCGCGGACGGCATGGTGTTCCCCGACCGGTCGCCCAAACCCGCGATGCACGAGCACCGGGCGCTCGCCTCACCGGTGCGGATCCTGCCCGGGGACGATCCCGCCGGCGCACCCCGTGCCGTCGTGCTGGAGAACCGGCAGGACGTCCGCGACCTGTCGTGGCTGCGTGCCGAGTGGTTCCTGTTCTCCGACGGTCCCGACCGGCCGGGGGTCGCGACGAGCGTCCCGGCCGAGCTGCCGGACCTGCCCGCCGGCGGCACCGCCCGGCTGGAGGTGCCGGCCGAGCTGCTGGCGCAGGTGGCGGCGGACGCCGACCCCGAGGCCGAGGCGTGGCTCTCACTGCGCCTGTACGCGGCCGAGGCGACGGCACGCGCCCCGCAAGGAGCCTTGGTCGCAGAACAGCAGGTACCCCTGCGCGCCGAGCGGCGCGACCTGCGTGCCCGCGCCGGCGTCGGCGCGGCGCCTGCCGCCGCCGCCGCCGCCAGGGAACTGGTCGACGGCGACGGCCTGCTCGTGCACCCCGCGCTCGCGTCGGCGCCACGGCTGGCCCTCTGGCGCGCTCCCACGGACAACGACCGGATCGGGGGGATGGCGCGGCGCTGGGCGGAGCTCGGGCTCGACCGCCTGGAGCGGCGGCTCGTCGGCGTGGAGGAGAGCGACGCTTCCATCGTGGTCACCGCGGACGTCGTGCCCGACGCGGGGCCGGTCGTCCGGCACACGCAGACGCTGACACCCCTCGACGGCGGCGCCGTGCTCGTGGAGGAGACCGCGGTGGTGCCGGAGGGGCTCCGCGACCTGCCACGGGTGGGGTCCGTGTTCGAGGTCAGCGCGCAGGTGCCGGCGTCCTGGGTGCGGTGGTTCGGCGGGGGACCGTTCGAGAGCTATCCGGACCGGCGGACCGCGGCCGTGGTCGGGCTGCACACGGCCCCGCTGGAGGACCTGTTCACGCCCTACGTCCGGCCGCAGGAGAGCGGCGGGCGGAACGGCGTGCGCTGGTTCGCAGTCGGGGAGCAGGGGTCGTCCGGGGAGGCGTCGCTGCGCGTGCACCTCGACGAGCCGCGCCAGGTCAGCATCACGCGGTACCGGGCGCACGACCTCGCGACGGCGACGCACTCGGACCAGCTGGTGCCGCGCCCCGAGGTCGTCGTCCACGTCGACGCAGCCCACCGCGGCCTCGGCACCGCCTCCTGCGGACCCGACACGCTGCCCGAGTACCTGCTCGGCCCCGGCGAGTACCACTGGTCGTACGTCCTGCGCTGACCCCACCCAAAACGACGATCAAGGAAAAGTCAGGGATCATGGCGGACCATGATCCCTGACTTTTCCTTGATCGTTGCTGACTCAGGAGGGTCAGTGGTTGCCTGCCGGCTCCTCCTCGGGGGCGCGGGCGACATGGCGACCATGGGCGGGCTGGGCGGGGTGATGGCCGTTGGCGACCTCGGCGGGCTGCTGTCCGTCGACCACCTCGGTGGGGTGATGGCCGTTGGCGACCTCGGCGACGTGGTGGCCGTGAGCGACCTCGGCGGGGTGATGGCCGTTGGCGACCTCGGCGACCTGGTGTCCGTCGACCACCTCGGTGACCTGGTGTCCGTTGGCGACCGCGATTGCGTGCCGGCCGTGCCCCACCTCGCCCTCCGATGGGGTGTCGGTAGATCCGGCGCCCGGGATCATCGCGGCGGCTCCGCCGGCGTCCACGGCCCCGTCAGGGACCTCGGACCGGGTGGCGGCCGCCTCCGCGGCCTGGGTCTGCTGCGCTTGCAGGCCGGACTGCGTGCGCAGCTTCTCCTCCGGCAGGAACCACACGATGGCGAACGCGACGGCGATGACGGCCGCGCCGAGCAGGAACACCACGGAGATCGACTCGGAGAAACCGACCAGGAACGGCCTGGCGAGCCTGGCGTCGAGGTGGTTGATGAACGAGGAGTCGTTCAGCGCCTGGCTCGTGCCCGCGCCTGCGCCGCCACCTCCGTTAAGCATCTCCAGCACCGGCTTGTTCGCCGGGTTGGCCCGGACGGCGGGGTCCGTGACCGCGGACTGGAACTCGGGCGTCGCCGCGGCGCTGCGGAACGCGCCGGCGATCTTGTCGGGCAGGCCGTTGAAGAGCACCGACAGGAAGATCGCGGTGCCCAGCGTGCCGCCCATCTGCCGGAAGAACGTCGCCGAGCTCGTGGCGACACCCATGTCCTGCGGTGGGACCGCGTTCTGGATCGCCAGCACGAGCGTCTGCATGTTGAAGCCGAGCCCGAGGCCGAAGAGGAACGCGTAGGCGTCCACGACCGCGATCGAGGTGTCGACAGTGATCGTGTGCAGGAGCAGCATCGCGATGAAGAGCAGGACGAGGCCCACCCGCGGGAACCAGATGTACCGGCCCGTGCGGGCGATGAACTGGCTCGACGAGATCGTCCCGCTCATGATGCCGATCACCATCGGCAGCAACAGCAGGCCGGCCTGGGTCGGCGTGTAGCCCTTCACGATCTGCATGTAGAGCGGCAGGGCCGCCAGCGCGCCGAACATCCCCATGCCGACGACGAGGTTCAGCATCGAGCCCACGCTGAAGGTCCGGCCACGGAACAGGCGCAGCGGCAGCAGCGCGTCGTCGCCGATCCGGCGCTCCGCGAGGATGAAGAGCACGATGCCGACGACCCCGATGACGTACGAGGCCAGCGCCTTCCCGCTCGACCATCCCCACTCGCGGCCCTGCTCGGCCACGATCAGCAGCGGCACCAGCGCGACGACGAGCCAGACGGCGCCCCAGTAGTCGATCCGGTGCTCGCGGCGGGTGTGCGGGATGTGCAGCGTCCGCGCGACGAGGATCAGTGAGGCGATGCCGATCGGCACGTTGACGAGGAAGACCCAGCGCCAGCCCGAGACGCCCAGGATGGTGCTCTGCCCAGCGAGGAATCCGCCGATCACGGGACCGAGCACGCTGGAGGTGCCGAACACCGCGAGGAAGTAGCCCTGGTAGCGGGCCCGCTCCCGCGGGGGCACGAGGTCGGCGATGATCGCGAGCGCGAGCGAGAAGAGGCCGCCGGCGCCGATGCCCTGGAAGGCGCGGAACGCGGCGAGCTGGTACATCGACTGGGCGAGCCCGGACAGGGCCGATCCGAGAACGAAGATCGAGATTGCGGCGATGAAGTACGGGCGCCGCCCGTAGAGGTCGCTCAGCTTGCCGTAGAGCGGTGTGGAGATGGTCGACGTGATGAGGTAGGCCGTCGTCGCCCACGCCTGGATCGACAGTCCGTTGAGGTCGTCGGCGATGGTGCGGATGGCCGTCGCGACGATCGTCTGGTCGAGCGCGGCCAGGAACATGCCGGACATGAGGCCGGTGAGGATGACGACGATCTGGCGGTGCGTGAACCCCCCGGACGCGTCCGGGGTGAGAGCCGCGGGCACCTGGCGGCCGGCGGGTACTGCTGTACTCATGCGTTCTCCTGGTCGGGGGTGCGCGGGTCGGGCAGGGGCGTGGTGCCGGGTGCGGCCGCTCCGCGCGGCGGTAGGTCGACGATCGCCCGGCCGAGGTGCGGCCGGAAGGCGTCGAGGTCGTCGTTGAGGCGTGACAGCAGCGTGACGAGCGTGGCGATGTCCGCGGGGTTCCACGAGGCGAGCGCCGATACGACCGCCTCCTGTCGCCGGGCGCCGAGCTCATGGGCGACACAGGTGCCCACATCGCTGGCGGCGAGTTGCACGGCGCGGCCGTCCTGGGGGTCGGGCCGGCGCTCCACGTAACCGGCGCGGGCCAACTGCCCGACGTACCGGCTGACCGTCGAGGGGTCGAGCATCGACATCTCGGCGAGCTCCCCCTGCCGGCGCGGACCGCACCGGGTAAGGGTGAGCAGGAGCGGGAACGCTGCCGGCTCGAGGCCCTCGGGGACGAGGCTGGCCATGCTCGCCTTCATCGCGTGGAGCAGCCGGGCGTGCCGGGTCAGCTCCTGCGTGAGTGCTGTCGCCAGGGCCGGGTCGAGACCCGGTGCGGCGTCGTGGTCTGCGGACACGCGGCTCCCTCCTCCGGTCGTCCTTGTGTGTGTGCCGTGCAACTAGATGTGTCTCACAACTGGTTGGCCCCCGCAACTTATTTCTCTCCTTGCCCGGGTAAAGTCGTCCCCTATGCGGGTGCACGTCCTCCAGGTGGGCTACGGCGACACCGAACCGATGCCCGAGCGGGTCGAGCGGGTCGCGACCCTGGTCCGCGACCAGCGCGGCGCCGACCTCGTCGTGCTGCCGGAGCTGTGGGCGCACGGGGGTTTCGACTACCGGCACTGGGCCGAGCGCGCCGAGCCCGTCGACGGGCCCGTGATGGAGGCGATGGCCAAGGCTGCGCGGGACGCCGGGGTCGTCCTGCACGCCGGCAGCATCGTCGAGCGGCCCACCGGCGAGGACCGCGGGCCGCAGGGGCGCGGCCTGTGGAACACCTCGGTGCTGTTCGGGCCGGACGGCGACCGGCTCGCCACCTATCGCAAGATCCACCGGTTCGGGTTCGGGGCGGGGGAGCCGCTGCTGCTCGAGGCCGGGGAGCAGATCGTGGCGCTCTCCCTGGCGCTCGGCGGAACCGACGTCGTCACCGGCCTCACCACCTGTTACGACCTGCGCTTCCCGGAGCTGTTCCGCCGTCTCGTCGACGTCGGGGCCCGGCTGGTCCTGGTGCCCGCCGCATGGCCGATCGCCAGGGTCGAGGCGTGGTCGCTGCTGGGCCGTGCTCGCGCCATCGAGGACCAGATCGTCCTCGTGCAGTGCAACACCGCCGGGACCCACGCGGGCGTCACCATGGGCGGCCGGAGCCAGGTGGTCGACGCGACGGGAGCCGTGCTCGCGCAGGCGGGCGAGGGTGAAGAGGTCCTGGCTGTGGACGTCGACCTGGCGGCCGTGGACGACTGGCGCGAGCGCTTCCCCGTGCTGGCGGACCGCCGGCTCTGACCCTCTTGCCGTTGCCGAGCCGGGCCTGGGCCGCACCGGTCGCAGTCGTCGTCGCGCTCGCTCTCGCGGCGGGCGTCGGCGCCGCGCTGACCGGTGCCGGATCCGCGTCGCTCCTCGCAGACCCGGGGGCCGCCGTGCGTTGGGGGCTCCCGCTCGTCAGCGCGCTCGACGACCTCGCTGCCGCGGTCACGGTCGGCGTGCTCGTCCTCACCGGGACCGTCCTGCCGGCACGGCCGGCACGGCCGGCAATGCCCTCGGCGGCGACGCGGACCGCCCCACGTCTGCGCGCGTACCCGCCCGCTCTGCGGCTGGTCTGCGCCGCCGGGACCGTGTGGGCGCTGGCGGCGCTGGCCCGGCTCGTCCTCGGCTACGCCGCGGCTACGGGCCAGGGTCTCCGGCAGCCGGATCTCGGCGCGCAGCTCGTCTCCTACGTCACCCAGGTCGAGGCGGGGCGATGGGCCGCCGCGGCGGTCGTGCTGGCGGCCTTCGTCGCCACCGTGGCTGCCGGCGCCGCGGGGCTGTCCACGGCTCGGATCCTCCTCGTTCCCGCGGTGGCAGCCCTGGCGGCCGAGGTGGTGTCCGCCCACGCCGGCGGCGGCCTTTCGGGTCCGGGCTGGGCCGGCCCGGCGGCAGTCGCCGTGATCGGGCTCCACGTCGCGGGTGTCGCGCTCTGGATAGGGCCCCTCGCCGGCCTGCTCCTGCTCGGGCCGGGCCTGCGCGCTGCCGCCGCACCGGCCGCTACGGGGTACGCCCGTTCCGCGGGCTGGACCTCGGGCCTGGTCGCCGTCAGCGGGGTGCTCGCCGCCTGGCAGCAACTGGGTGGCGCCGCCGGGTTCCGCACCGGGTACGGCGCGCTCGTCGCCGTCAAGGTTCTGGTCCTGGTGCTGCTGGTCGCGCTCGCGGTGCGGCACCGCCGCCGGGTGCTTCCCGCCGTCGCTCACGACTCCGGTGCCCTCGCCCGCGCCGCTGCTGTCGAGCTCGTCGTGGCCGCGTTGGCCATCGGCATCTCCGGCGCGCTCGCCGCGACCGACCCACCCGCGGCGGTGCTCTCGATCGCCCTGACCTAGGGCGCGGGCGCCCGCCTCGCGACTGTCGGCGGTCGCTGATAGCACTGAACGGTGACCTCGAGCCCAGACGTCCAGGATCGCCACGACCCCTCGCCCACCCCCTTCGCCGACCTCGACGGCTTCGTCGCGCTCCCGCGCGTGTCCGGCCTGCTGCTGTCGCCACGCGGGGACCGCCTCGTGACGTCCGTGGCGACACTGGGCCCGGACCGCACCGCGTACGTGTCCGCCCTGTGGGAGGTGGACCCCGCCGGCGAGCGGCCCGCCCGCCGCCTGACGCGCAGCGCCAAGGGCGAGACGCCGGTCGCGTTCCTGTCGGACGGCGGTCTGCTGTTCACGTCCTCCCGTCCCGATCCACAGGCCAAGGCGGACGAGGATCCGCCGGCCGCCCTCTGGCTCCTGCCCGGCGGTGGCGGGGAGGCGCGCGTCGTCGCCGTCCGGGCCGGCGGGGTGCAGGGGGCTGTCGCGGCCCGGGACGACGGGACCGTCGTGCTGACGTCGGCGACACTGCCGGGCTCCACGGGCGGCGACGACGACGAGCGCCGCCGCAAGGCCCGCAAGGAGGCCAAGGTCGCGGCGATCCTGCACGACAGCTACCCGGTGCGGTTCTGGGACCACGACCTGGGCCCCGACGAGCCGCGCCTGCTCGCGGGCCGGGTACCGGCCGAGCCCACCGCTGGGACGGACGACCCGAGCGGGCTGGGGCGGATCGCGTTGCACGACCTCACCCCCGTTCCGGGCCGCTCTCTCGACGAGGCGCAGCTCGACGTCAGCCCCGACGGCTCCACGGTCGCCACGACGTGGAGCACGGCGGAGCAGGGAGGCCGCCGCGTCACGCTGGTGTCGATCGACACCCGTACCGGAGAGCGACGGGTGCTCCTCGACGACGCGGACGAGGAGTACGGGGCGCCCGCCTTCTCCCCCGACGGCCGCCGGCTGGCCGTCGTGGTCGAGCACCGGTCCACGCCGGCGTCCGCGCCCCGCGTGCACCTGGCCGTCCTCGACCTGGCGACGGCCGAGCGCACAGACCTCGCCCCGGGCTGGGACAGGTGGCCCCACGGGGCCCGGTGGACCCCCGACGGCTCGGCACTCGTGTTCCCCGCCGACGACCAGGGCCGCTCACCCGTCTTCCGCCTCGACCTCGCCGCGGACGCGCAGCCGGTGCGGCTGACCGGTGACCACGGCTCCTACACCGACGTGCAGGTGTCACCGGACGGGCGCTGGATCTACGCCCTCCGCTCCGCCGTCGACGCCCCGCCGGCGCCGGTGCGGCTCGACGTCAGCGCCTCCGAGCAGCAGCCCCGGCCGCTGCAGGGGCCGGCTCCGGACGTCGACCTTCCGGGCAGCCTCACCGAGGTGGAGGCGACGGCCGGCGACGGGACGCCGCTGCGGGCCTGGCTGGTGCTGCCGGCCGCGGCCTCGGCCGCGGACCCGGCCCCGCTCCTGCTGTGGGTGCACGGCGGCCCGCTGCACTCGTGGAACGCGTGGGCGTGGCGGTGGAACCCCTGGATCATGGCGGCTCGCGGGTACGCCGTCCTGCTGCCCGACCCCGCTCTGTCGACGGGATACGGGCAGGAGTTCGTCCAGCGCGGCTGGGGTCGCTGGGGCGGGGCCCCCTACACGGACCTGATGACCGTGACGGACGCCGCCGTCGCCCGACCGGACATCGACGAGGAGCGGACGGCCGCGATGGGCGGCTCGTTCGGCGGCTACATGGCGAACTGGATCGCCGGCCACACCGACCGGTTCCGGGGCATCGTCACGCACGCCAGCCTCTGGGCGCTGGACCAGTTCGCGCCCACGACCGACGGCTACGACTACTGGCGCCGCGAGATGACGCGCGAGATGACGGAGGCCAACAGCCCGCACCGGTTCGTCGACGAGATCCGGACTCCGCTGCTGGTGATACACGGGGACAAGGACTACCGGGTGCCCATCGGGGAGGGCCTGCGACTGTGGGCGGAGCTCGCCGAACGGTCCGGCGAGGACGGCACCATGCCGCACAAGTTCCTGTACTTCCCCGACGAGAACCACTGGGTGCTCAAGCCGCAGCACACCAAGATCTGGTACCAGGTCGTCGAGGCTTTCCTGGACGCCACCGTGCACGGGAAGGAGTGGCAGGTCCCTGACCTGTTGCGCTGACTCGCTGGGGCTCCCGCTGCTGTCAGACGGTCGCGGGGGCCCCAGCCCCGCGCGGCGCGAGCAGGAAGGCCCCGAGGTAGAGCGCGCCGGCCACGCCGACCAGGGCGGGGTACCCGATGAGCAGCGCGAGGTACTCCAGGCAGCCGCCCACCATCGCGCCGAGCAGGTTGGCGCCGAAGGCGGCAGTGGGGTCGGCCGTCCCGGCGAAACGTGCCGCGAAGACGATGTTCGCCGCCATGATCGGTGCGAACGTCACCGCGATGGCCGCCACGAGGCGGGCCGGCACCGGCAGCTGGAGCAGTGCGGAGCTCGGGACGAACGCCGTCACCGCAAGGGACACGGCGAGCAGGGCGTAGCTGGTCACTCGGGAGGGAGGCCGTGGCAACCTGCGGGTGATCTCGACCGCGAGCAGGACGACGAGCAGGACGCCCGCGAACACGAGCGCGTTCACGAGCCACGTCGTCCCGAACAGCAGCGCGAACCGGGTCACGCCGCGCGTCTCGAGCAGCAGGAACGCCGCCCCGAGCAGGGCGAGGTCGAGGTAGGGGCGCAGCCGGGCAGGTCGGCCGCCGGCGATGCGGACTGCGAGCACACTGACGATCAGGATTCCCAGCAACGCGAGCAGGTACTGATTCGGGATCGACGGGGTCCGCAGGTAGGGGAACGGCCGGTCGTCGGAGACGGGGGGCGGCGCCGCGCTGCTGTCGTGTGAGGCGGCGAGGGCACTCCGTACCGGCTGGGCGCCTGTCTGCGGGGTGTCGCACTGCTGGCGATTGGCGTCGACGTCGGCGACGATCACCGCGTTGCCGCGGTAGCTGACCAGGTCCACGCACGGGGCGTGCCCGAACGCCTGGGCGACCGTGGCGGAGTAGCGGTCGACGAGCCAGGGTTCGCGGTAGGAGTTGTACATGGCGAAGACGCCGCCGGGGCGGAGCCGCCTGCGGAAGGCCTGCATCGCCTCCGAGGTGAACAGGTAGCTCTCGAGCCGCACCTGGCTGCTGCCCGCGATCAGCGTGAGCGAGTCGGGCAGGGCGAGAATGATGGTGTCGTAGGTACGGTTCGTCCGCTCCAGCCAGGCCCGGCCGTCGTCGACGTGCACGTTCACCCGGGGGTCGTCGTACGGGTGGTCGGGGTTGAGTTCATGCCCCAGTTGCAGCAGCCGTGGATCGATGTCGACGGCGTCGACACTCGTCGCGCCGCGTTGCAGCGCGAGGTCCACGTCGACGCCGTCGCCTGCGCCGATGATGAGGGTGTCGCCCGCGCCGGTCCGCGGCACCCGCAGATAGGGCAGCGCGTACGACGGCGCCGAACGCAGCCGGGGCGCCAGGGCCGAAATGGTCTGGTGCGGGATCCCGTTCACGCTCACGTCCACCCGCGGTAGGCCTCTGAGCGTGCCCTCCTTCGTGGTCACCTTGTAGTACGGCGACCACGACACCCCCGGGGTGAGGCTCTCCACCGTGAGGACGCCGATCAGCACGACGAGCGCCGCGGAGACGAGCGCGGTGGGAAGGAGGACCCGGGGACGGCGCGTCGCCGGCGCGAGCAGCACGCCGGTGAGGACCGCCACGACGGCACCCCACGCGACGGAGGGGGCCCGCAGGAACGACAGCAGCGTGAAGCCCGAGATGCCCACGAGGCTGCCGATCAGGTCGTAGCGGTAGGCCTCGAGCCGTTCCAGCAGCGGGAAGCAGGCCGCGACGAGCTCCCCGGGGCCGGCCATGACGACGGCGACGCCGAGGAACACCGCGGGCAGCGTGAGCCACACGGGCGGCCCGGTGGTGGACAGGGAGGTGAAGTAGACGAGGTCGCCCCCACCGCGCTCCACGGTGACGGGGACCAGCCGCACGAGGAGCGCGAGCGCCGTGAGCGCGATCGGGAAGTACATCGGCGCGCGCCGCCCGGGACGTGAGCGCAGGAAGCCCAGGCCGACGCCGAGGAAGCTCCCGAGCAGCACGATGTTGCTGAAGTATCCCAGGTGGACGATGTTCGCCCCGAGCCAGCGGATGAGGGCCAGCTCGAGGAAGAGCATGAGCGCGCTCGCCATCACGAGGCGGCGCCGAGGGCCGGTGACGAGCAACTCGCGGCCGGTGGCCGACGGCACCTTCTCGGGGGTTTCCGTCGTCACCCTGCTGCTCACAAGCTGCTCCGTTCGTCTCGTCGGATCCTCACCCTAGGGCGCACGCCCGCGAACGCGGGATGGGCGCGTCCGTCCTCGACGGAGTTCGGCATCGGCGGGTCGACTCGGCGTCGTCCGGTGGGCGTGTCCGGGGGCGGAGGAGGTCTTGCCCATGCAGGCGTTGCCGTGATGCAGACGTGAATCACGGCGACGATCACAAGGTGAAGGATCACCCGCGTGGCCGAGACGCCGGGGGCCGTCGACACGCCGGACGACCGATGGAACGAGCACCGATCCGCCCGAAACGAGAATGCGAGCGCCGCACACGAGAACGCGAGCGCCGACAGCAGGTGCCGCGCGCTCGCGTACCCCGTCAGCGGCTGCGGGTCAGAACGACGCCTCGTCGAGGTCCATGAGGTCGTTGTCGGTCGCCTCTGCGATCGCCCGCTCGGCCGACAGCTTGGGCAGGACCTGCCGGGCGAAGAACCGCGCGGCCGCCACCTTGCCCCGGTAGAACGCCTCGTCCTTGCCGGCGCCCTGGGCCAGCCGGGTGAGCGCCACGTCGGCCTCGCGCAGCAACAGCCAGCCGATCACGAGGTCGCCGGCGGCGAGCAGCAGGCGCGTCGTGTTCTGCCCGACCTTGTACACGTTGCGGGGGTCGCCGCCCTCGCTCCGAGGGTCGCTCGACATCAGGGCGCCGACCATCGTTCCGACGATGCCCTGCAGGTCGTCGACGGCCTTGCCCAGCAGCTCGCGCTCGGCGGCGAGCCGGCCGTCGCCGGGGTCCGCCTTCGCGAACTCCGCGATCTGGGTCGCGACGTGCGTGAGCGCCTGTCCCTTGTCCCGCACGATCTTGCGGAAGAAGAAGTCCATGCCCTGGATCGCTGTCGTGCCCTCGTAGAGGGTGTCGATCTTGGCGTCGCGGACGTACTGCTCCAGCGGGTAGTCCTGCAGGAAGCCGGAGCCGCCGAACGTCTGCAGGCTCTCGGTCCCGAGCAGCACCCAGGAGCGCTCCGAGCCGACGCCCTTGACCAGCGGCAGGAGCAGGTCGTTGACCCGCTCGGCGAGTTCGTCCCGCTCGCCGCGGGCCTCGGCCAGCTGGACGGCGTCCTGCTGGGAGGCGGTGTAGAGCACGAGCGCCCGCAGCCCCTCGGCGTACGCCTTCTGCGTCATGAGCGAGCGCCGCACGTCGGGGTGGTGGGTGATGGTGACGCGCGGGGCGCTCTTGTCGGCCATCTGCACGAGGTCGGCGCCCTGGACGCGCTCCTTGGCGTACTCGAGGGCGTTGAGGTAGCCGGTCGACAGGGTCGCGATCGCCTTCGTGCCGACCATCATGCGGGCAGCTTCGATGATCTTGAACATCTGGGCGATGCCGTCGTGCACCTCGCCGAGGAGGGTGCCGACCGCGGGAATGCCGTCGACCTCGCCGAACCTCAGTTCGCACGTGGTGGAGACCTTGAGTCCCATCTTGTGCTCGACGTTCGTCACGAAGACGCCGTTGCGGTTCCCGAGCGCGCCGGTCTCGAGGTCGACGTGGTACTGCGGGACGACGAACAGCGACAGGCCCTTCGTGCCCGGGCGGCCGCCCTCCGGACGGGCCAGCACGAGATGGACGATGTTGTCCTGCATGTCACTGGCGGCGGACGTGATGAAACGCTTGACCCCGGTGATGTGCCAGGCGCCGTCAGCCTGCTGCACGGCCTTGGCCCGCCCCGCGCCGACGTCCGAACCCGCGTCGGGCTCGGTGAGCACCATCGTGGCGCCCCAGTGGTTCTCCACCATGTGGCCCGCGAGGCGCTTCTGGTCCTCGGTGCCCAGCCTGTGCACGACCTTGGCGAAGGAGAAGCCCGAGCTGTACATGTGGACGCCGGGGTTGCTGCCGAGCACGAGTTCGGCGATGGCCCAGCGCAGGCTGGGCGGGAGGGGGGTGCCACCGAGTTCCACGGGGACGTCCGCGCGCCAGAACTCGGCATCGACGTAGGCCTGGTAGCTGCGGCGGAACGACTCGGGCAGGCGCACGGAGTGCGTGGCGGGGTCGAAGACCGGGGGGTTGCGGTCGGAGTCGAGCAGGGAGGGGGCGAGATCCTCGGTCGCGAGCCGGGCGACCTCGGCCAGCATGTCCCGGGCCGTCTCGCCGTCGACCTCCTCGAAGGGGCCGGTGCCCAGGACCTGGTCGCGGCCCAGCAGCTCGAACAGGGCGAACTCCAGGTCGCGCAGGTTGTGCTTGTAGTGGCTCATGCCAGGGTCCCTCCGGCCGCCGCAGGTGCCGCCGCACCCCAGGGGGCGTCGGCACGGGAACGACCCGGCGGGGTTACCCGCCGGTAACTACAGATGATGCTACTGGCGGGTAACTAACGCAAGGGGATTCACTCCACGCGGACGGGGCGGCGAGGACCACGTAGGTCCTCACCGCCCCGTCGGCCGGTGCGTCGTCATATTGAGCCTTCGCGCGCCAGGCTCCTCGCTCGTCCCGGCCGAGCTCGGCCGGATGTCAGCCGGGTGTCAGCGCAGGCTGCGCGACCGGGACCCGCCGGCGACCAGGGCGACGCCGACTGCGGCGAGCGCGACCTGGATGATCAGCTTGATCCAGTCGATGCCCTTGGTGTCCCCGACGCCGAGAGCGCTGGCGATGAGGCCGCCCACGAGCGCGGCCACGATGCCGATGCCGATCGTGAGCCAGATGGAGATGTTCTGACGCCCCGGCACGACGAGCCGTCCGAGGGCACCGATGATGGCGCCGACGACGATGGCCGAGATGATCACGCCGATCACAGCTGCTCCTGATGAAGTTGGGGGTGATGCCTTCCGTCCTCGGAGATGCCCAACAGGCCGGGGCGCCAAACGTTGGACGTGACGTTGTGCGATGCGGAGGGCCGTGGTATCAGTTCCGCTCGCGCGATCACTCCAGCGGTGCCACATTCCGACCATGACCATGCCATCGCACCGTGTCGAGCGCGCCGGCGTCGAGGGAACGGCCGCGGACCACACCGGCCGCCGTGCCGCCGCCCCGCTGACCAAGCGGAGCTGGATCCAGCTGGTTCTCGGCGGCCTGGGGCTCTGGCTGGTGCTGTCCGCCATCGGCATCGGCCTATGGCGGGGGCTTGCGACGTCGTGGATCGTCGCCGACGACAAGTCCGTGAGTCGCTGGTTCGTCCCGCACCGGACGCCGACGATGAACATGCTGACCCACTACGGCACGTTGCTCGCCGAGACGATCACCTGCATTGCGCTCACCGTCGTCCTTGTGCCCCTGCTGCGCTGGTGGCTCGGACGCTGGCGGGAGTCGATCGCCCTCCTTGTGGCGATCCTGGGCGAGCTCTTCGTCTTCCTGCTGGTAACGAACACGGTGGACAGGCCGCGCCCGCCGGTGCCGCGGCTCGACACGGCGCCGCCCACCTCGAGCTTCCCCTCCGGGCACACGGCGGCAGCGGTCGCGCTCTATGGCTGCATCGCGCTGATCGTGCTGCGCCAGATGTCGAACCGCTGGCTTGCGTGGCTGATCGCGGTGGTGTGCTGGTGCGTCCCGGTCGTCGTCGCGACCTCGCGGGTTTACCGCGGCATGCACTACGTCACGGACGTTCTGTTCGGAGCCCTCGGCGGTGGTACCTGGCTGCTCATCACGGTGCTCGTCGTACTGCCCTCGGCCACCTACGGGCGGCACGGGCTCACCGCCCCTCATCGCCGCGTGACGTAGCAGAGGACTGTCGGGGGGCCGTCCTATGCTCGGGCGCGCACGGGCGATGGACGAGGGGGGACGGCGATGTCGAGGCGCGGCTGGGCCCTGTTCGTGGCTCTCTCGATCATCTGGGGCATCCCGTACCTCTTCATCAAGATCGCCGTCGAGGACCTGTCACCTGCGGCCGTCGTGTTCGCCCGCACGCTGCTCGCCGCGCTCCTGCTGCTGCCGCTGGCGGCGGCCCGTGGACAGCTGCGCCCCCTGGTGCCGGCGTGGCCGTGGTTGCTGCTCTTCGCACTGCTCGAGGTGTGCGCGCCCTTCGGCCTGCTCACGGTCGCCGAGCAGCACATCTCCAGCTCGCTGACCGGCCTGCTCGTCGCGGCGGTCCCGCTCATCCAGGCGCTGTTCAGCCGGGTCCTCGGCATGGCCGACCGGATGGACGGGCGGCGGCTGGTCGGCCTTCTCGTCGGTTTCGCCGGGGTCGCCGCGCTGGTCGGCATCGACGTCCGCGGCGGCAGCCTGCTCGCCGCCGGCGCGGTTCTGCTGGCGGCCGCCTGCTACGCCTCCGGCCCGCTCGTCGCGACGCTCAAGCTCTCGCAGCTCCCCAGCATCGCCGTCTCCGCGGTCGCGATGGGCCTGTCGGCACTGGCGTACGCGCCGTTCGCCGCCTTCTCCCAGGACGGCGTCGGGGATGTCAGTGCCTCCGCCTGGGTCGCCGTCGTCGTGCTGGGTGTGCTGTGCAGCGCGGTCGCCTTCCTGGTCTTCTTCGCCCTGCTCGCCGAGGTCGGCCCGTCTCGCACCACGGTGATCACGTACGTCAACCCCGCCGTTGCGGTGCTGCTCGGCGTGCTGACCCTCGGTGAGCCGGTGACGCCGGGGCTCGTGATCGGGTTCCCGCTCGTGCTCCTCGGCTCGTACCTCGCGACGCGGCGTTCAGCCCCCGTGGCCGGCGACGCGGCGGCCGGCGCCGTCGTGACGCCGGACCCGCTCGGCGAGGCAGCTGCGGACGAGCCGTCTCGTCAGGACGGGGACGTCGGCCGCGACAGCACCGGGGCGGTGTCGTCGGAGCGGACCGCCGGCTCGGCGACCCTGCGGTCCGCGACGTCCGCCGGCCTCTCGTCCGTCGACACTGCCGTGGAGCCCGGCCCCGGCCCGGGTCCCCCGACGCCGGAGTCGTCCTCGTGGTCCTCGTCGTCCTCGTCGTCCTCGTCGTCCTCGAGCTCCGGTGCCTCCAGCTGAGGCACCAGCTCGTAGCGGTGCCCGTACGTGCCCACGACCGCGACGACGGCCGCGGCCAACGGGATGCCGATCAGCGCCCCGATCGGTCCCCAGATGGCCGCCCCGACGAACACGGCGGCCAGCGCGATGCCCGCGTTCACGTCCATCGTCCGGTTGCTGATCCTGGGCGTGAACAGGTAGGTCTCGATCTGCTGGTACACCGTGGCGAACAGGATGATCCACACTGCGCTGAGCGGGTTCGTGAAGACGACGAAGAGCAACGGAACCGCGATCCCGATGTACGTCCCGACGATGGGGATGAACTGCGCGGTGATGCCGACCAGCAGCGCCAGCGGCAGCCAGTAGGGGACGCCGATCGCCCAGAAGAACACGCCGTGGAAGACCGACGACAGCGCCGCGAGCACGATTTTGGAGATCACGTAGCCGCCGGTCTTCTGCGCAGCGATGTCCCAGACGGTGACGAAGACCTCCTGGCGCTGCGGGGGCAGCCAGCGGCCGATCGCCCGCCGGATCCGTGGACCGTCCGCGGAGATGTAGAAGGCGAACACGAAGAAGGTGAAGACCTCGAGCAGCAGGGAGAGCGCCGAGGTCACGATGCCGACCACTCCGCCGGCGATGGACGTCGTCCAGTTGCCGATCTGCTCCGGCGTCAGCCGCAGCCGGTCGGTGATCGTGGCGGGGTCGAGCTGCAGCTGGGTGTGCGAGTTCACCCAGCTCACCGACTGCTCCACCGTCGTCGGCAGCGACGTCACGAGCTGTGCCAGCTGCTGGAAGAAGAGGTTGCCGAACAGGGCGCCCAGGGCGAGTAGGAACACCACCACGAAGCTGCCCACGACGCCCGTCGCCGTCCCCCGGCGCATGCCGCGCGCGGTGAGACGCAGGATGGCCGGCTCCATCGCGATAGCGAAGAGCCAGGACAGCATGAGGATGAAGAGGAAGTGCCCGATCGCCGCGAAGACGCCCAGCGCCAGGAGCCACAGCGTGACGATCACGAGCACGCTGATGACGGAACGGCGCAGCGACCGCGGGTCGAACGCCACCAGCGTCACGGGGCGCGCGTCACCGCCCGGCGGGGTGTGCGCGCCGGGCCGGCGATGGGTCCGTCGCGGGACGGCGACGGTGACGGGCAGCGGAGCGCCGGACGCGGGCTCGTGCGGAGGACCGATCAAGGCCTCGCCCGGTGCCGGCGTCCCGGCCGCCGGTCGCCGGGTGGGGTTCTCGCTCACGCTTCCTCCTCGGTGCGCGCCGCTACGACCCTAACTCGGTCGGTGATCGACGCGCAGGGAAGGTGACCCGCGCGGCGCATGCCGTGCCGCACGAAGGGAACGGGGTCGGGGTGACGACCTACGGCTACTTCCTGTCCAGCGAGGAGTTCACCCCGGCCGAGCTGATCGAGCAGGCTCGGATGGCCGAGCGTGCCGGGTTCAAGGCCCTCTGGATCAGTGACCACTTCCATCCGTGGAACGACGAGCAGGGCCAGAGCCCGTTCGTCTGGTCGATGATCGGCGCCCTCTCGCAGGTGACCCGGCTGCCGATCACCACGGCCGTGACGTGCCCGACCATCCGGATCCACCCCGCGATCCTCGCGCAGGCGACCGCCACCTCGTCCGTGCTGCTCGACGGCCGTTTCACCTTCGGGGTCGGCAGCGGCGAGGCGCTCAACGAGCACATCCTCGGCGACGCCTGGCCGTCCGCGGACGCGCGGCTCGAGATGCTCGAGGAGGCCGTCGAGGTGATCCGGCTGCTGCACGAGGGCGGCGTCAAGGACCATGACGGCACCTACTACACGGTCGAGAACGCCCGTATCTACACCCTTCCGGACGGTCCTGTCCCGATCTACATCTCCGGCTTCGGCGCGAAGTCGGCCACTCTCGCCGGCCGCATCGGCGACGGCTTCTGCTGCACCAAGCCCGACGCCGAGCTCGTCGGCACCTTCCGCGACTCGGGCGGCGGCTCGAAGCCGGTCCAGGGCGGGTTCAAGGTGTGCTGGGGTCCCGACGAGCAGCGGGCCGTGCAGACGGCGCACCGGCTCTGGGCGAACGAGCAGCTGCCCGGAGAGCTGGCGCAGGTCCTGCCCACGCCGGCCCACTTCGAGCAGGCGTCGCAGCTGGTGACACCGGAGATGGTGGGCGGATCCGTGGTCTGCGGCCCGGACGCCGACCGGCACGTCCAGCAGGTCCGGTCGTTCGTGGACGCCGGCTACGACGAGGTGTACGTCCAGCAGATCGGCCCCGACCAGGAGGGCTTCTTCCGGTTCTGGTCCGAGGAGGTGGCCCCGAAGCTGCGCTGACTCGCGCCCGGCGCGGGGAAGGAGATGCCGTGACGACGGTGTGGCGTATCGACGCGGGAGCGGGTCCGCGCCTGGCGGCAGGGCACATCGACCGCGGGCCGGAGGTCCTGCTCCCGGCCGGCATGCGTGTCGCCGACCTGCTGGCGCCGGGCGGGTGGGACAGGCTGGCGGAGCTGGCCGACGGGGGCGAGCCCGTTCCCCCCGTCCACCGCGAGCTCGCGCCGGTCGACGAGCAGGACGTGTGGGCCGCCGGCGTGACCTACCGCCGCAGCCGGGATGCCCGGCTGGCCGAGTCCGGGCAGCTCGACGCGTACGACAAGGTGTACGTCGCCGAGCGGCCGGAGCTGTTCTGGAAGGCCGGCCCGCACGAGGCGCGCGGGCCCGGCGAGACGGTGGGGATCCGCGCCGACTCGGGCTGGGACGTCCCGGAGCCCGAGCTCGCCGTCGTCGTCGACGCGACCGGCCGCATCGTGGCCGCGACGATCGGCAACGACGTCTCGTCCCGGAGCATCGAGGGCGAGAACCCGCTGTACCTGCCCCAGGCCAAGACCTACCGGCACAGCCTCGGGCTGGGCCCGGCGCTCGTCGGGTCGGAGGACCTGCCCGACCTCATGGCGGGCTCCGTCGCCCTGGCGATCAGCCGCGGCGGACAGGTCGTCGTCGACGGCTCGGTCCAGCTCTCGGAGATGCACCGCGAGCCGGCGGACCTGGTGCGCTGGTTGCTGCGGGCGCGCGAGGCCCCGCGCGGCGTCGTCCTGCTCACGGGCACCGGAATCGTGCCTGATCCCGGCTTCACGCTCGCCGCCGGTGACGAGGTGCGGATCGCGATCACCGGTCTCGGGGAGCTCGTGAATCCTGTCGAGGTCGTCGGCGGCGCAAGCGCGTCGCGCTAGGACGACGGCGGAACGGCCAGCGCGGGCGTCGGCATCAGCCGCCAGGTCACGGGCGTGCCGGGGGTCAGCCCGGCGGCGTCCACCGCGGGCAGCTGCGCGAGCACCTCGCCGTCGTCCGTGCTGAGCCGCACCCGGGCCAGCGCGCCGAGGAACGAGGCGTGCACCACGCGGCCCGGCGCCGCCGTCCCCGGGCCGTCCGTCGCCCCGGCCCCGGACTCCGCCCTCGCCCCGGACCCCGCCCTCGACCCGGACTCCGCCCCGCTCATGGCGCTGACGACGACCGACTCCGGACGTACCAGCACGTCGACGTGAGGCCCATCGGCGCTGCCGGGCAGCAGCGGCACCTCGCCACCCGCCGTCAGGGCGCGCCCCTCCCGCACGCTGGCCGGGACGCGGGAGCTCAGCCCGACGAACTCGGCGACGAAGCGGGTGGACGGCCGGTCGTACACCTCCTGCGGTGCCGCCAGCTGCTCGAGCCGGCCGGCGCTCATGACCCCGACCTGGTCGGCGACGGCGAGCGCCTCCTCCTGGTCGTGCGTGACGAAGACGGCGGTCGTGCCCACCTCCAGCTGGATCCGGCGGATCTCCTCCCGCAGTTGCGCCCGCACCCGGGCGTCGAGGGCGGACAGCGGCTCGTCGAGCAGGAGCACGCGGGGGCGGATGGCGAGCGCGCGAGCGAGCGCGACCCGCTGCTGCTGGCCGCCGGACATCTGCCCGGCGTAGCGCCCCGCGAGCGCCGACAGGCCGACGAGCTCGAGCGCCTCGCCGGCGCGGCGGCGGCGCTCACCGGCACCCACGCGCCGCATCCGCAGGCCGAACGCGACATTGTCCAGCGCGGTCAGGTGCGGGAACAGGCTGTACGCCTGGAACACCATGCCCATGTCGCGCTTGCTCGCCGGGACGTCGGTGACGTCCCGCCCGTCGACCAGGACCCGGCCGCGGTCGACGTCTTCCAGGCCTGCGAGGGCGCGTAGCGCGGTGGTCTTGCCGCAGCCCGAGGGCCCCAGCAGGACGAGCATCGCCCCTGGCTCGACGTCCAGGGTCAGGCCGTCGAGCGCATGGACGTCGCCGTAGCTGCGGTGCAGGTCCTCGAGCCGGACGGCACTCCCGGCACGGCCGGCGGCGGCCTGTACCTCGGGGGACACGGCGGGAGTACTCACTCAGGTCTCCTCGAGGGACACGGGGGTGACGGCGAGGACGGGCTGATCGCCGCGTCCGGCTCGGGGGTCGCGACGCCGGCGCCGTACGCCCGCGAGGGACAGCACGAGCAGCAGCGCGAAGGCGATCACGAGCGCCGCCAGCGAGACGGCGACCGAGATGCTCGGGTCGCGCTTGCCGAGGAGGTTGATGGCGACCTGGACGTTCGTGCGGCTCAGCAGGTTCGCGACCGTGAACTCACCGAGCACGAGCGCCACCGACAGGAAGGACGCGGACAGCACCGCGGACCGGATGTTCGGCAGCACGACCCGGGCCACCACCGTGAACCAGCCGGCGCCGAGGCTCCGGGCAGCCTCCGACAAGGTCCGGACGTCGACCGCCTGCAGCCCCGCGTCCAGCGCCCGGTACGCGTACGGGAGCACGAGGACGGTGTAGGCGAAGCAGAGGGTCCACGACGCCGGCCCGAGGAAGTAGGCCACCCACGCGTAGACCGGGGCGAGGCCGACGACGAGCACGATCGCCGGCACGATCAGGGGGAGCAGGCAGACGAACTCCAGCGGCCGGCGCAGCCGGGGCAGCCGCAGCCGGACCCAGATCATGGTCGGGACGAGCAGGACGAGCATGAGGACGACCGTGACGACGACGAGCTCGGCGGACGCGACGACGCCGTCGAGCAGGTCCGGATACTGGTTCGCGAGGGCCGGGACGTCGGCGAGCGTGCGCCACACATCGAGGGTGCGCCCGCTGCCCGAGGCCGCCCGGGTGGTGAACTCGATCATCCCCACGAGCGGCAGCAGGAAGAAGATGCCGAGCACGGTGACGACCACCCACCGCTGCAGCGCCTGCCGCCGGCGCCGGCGGCGGGCGGGCGGTGCCGGCCGCTCAGGGGGCGGCCCCATCGATCCCAG
>CAWBAJ010000033.1:0-126006 GCA_963786765.1 uncultured Actinomycetota bacterium
CTAGCTGCAGTGGGCTAGGAGGTGGCCCCCTTCTGCGGGGCGTGGCGGGCGGCCGCGTTGTACAGCTCTCGCTTACTCGCCCCCGCCGCCACAGCCACAACAGCTGCCGCATCCTTCAGGCGTTCGCCGGCCGCGACCCGCTCGAGCACGGCGGGCACCAGTTCGCCGACATCCGTGACTGCTGCCGGGGCGGGGGCGCCCGCGACCACCAATGTGATCTCCCCGAGCACGCGGCGGCGGCGCCGGCGGCCAGAACGGCGAGCGGTTCCCGCCGCACCTCCTCGTACGTCTTCGTCAGCTCACGGCACAGCGCGGCCGGCCGATCCGGACCGAGCACCTCCGCCATGTCGGCGAGCGTCGCCGCGACGCGATGCGGGGCCTCGAAGAACACCATCGTCCGCCGCTCCCCGGCCAACGCCTCCAGGGCCCGTCGCCGCTCCCCCGGCTTGCGCGGCAGGAACCCCTCGAAGCAGAACCGGTCGGTGGCGAGGCCCGACAGGGCGAGCGCCGTCAGCACGGCGGACGGCCCGGGCACGGCCGTCACGGATACTCCCGCCTCGACCGCCGCGCGCACGACCCGCAGCCCGGGGTCGGACACGCTCGGCATGCCGGCGTCCGTGACCACCAGGACGATCGCACCCGCGGCCGCCGCGGCCACTAGGTCCGCCGACCGCACCTGCTCGTTGTGCTCGTGGTAGCTGACCAGACGGCCGCGGAGCTCCACCCCAAGGGCGGTGGCGAGCCGGCGCAGCCGCCGCGTGTCCTCGGCCGCCACCACGTCCGCCTCGCCGAGCAGGCGGGCGAGCCGCGGCGGCGCGTCGTCCGGATCCCCGATCGGCGTCGCCGCGAGAACCAACCGGCCGCCGTCCGAGCCGTGCGCGACGGCATCCGAGTCGTGCGCGTGAGTGTCCCGGTCGGTCATGCCTCGATCCTGCCGTGCCACGATGGCGCGGTGTCCGACGCTGCCCTGCCGGCCCGCCACCTCCTGCGAGAGGGGCCCGGCCGACCCGAGGCGCCTGTCGCCACCTTGAGTGTGCGGACGCGCCTGCGCGGCACGATCGCCACGGACCGGTTCTGGGGCTGGCTGGGGCCGTTGCTCGTCACGGCCGTCGGTGGGTTCCTGCGGTTCTGGCACCTCGACCGGCCGCACGAGCTCGTGTTCGACGAGACCTACTACGTCAAGCAGGGCTACTCGTTCCTGAAGGTGGGGTACGAGCTCGCCTGGCGGCAGGACGTCAAACCCGACCAGCTCTTCACCAAGGGCAACCTCAACGTCTTCCAGTCGGGCCCTGACTTCGTCGTCCACCCACCCGTCGGCAAGTGGATGATCGCCGCCGGCGAGGAGCTGTTCGGGCCGACCAGCTCATGGGGCTGGCGGTTCTCGGCGGCGCTGGTCGGGACGCTGTCCCTGCTCATGATCGGGCGGATCGCGCGCCGCCTGTTCGGGTCGACCCTGCTGGGGACGACCGCGGCCCTGCTCCTGGCCGTCGACGGGCAGCACTTCGTCCTCAGCCGCACGGCCATCCTCGACATCTTCGTCATGTTCTGGGCCCTGGCCGGCTTCGGGTGCCTCGTCATCGACCGCGACCACGCCCGCGAGCGGCTCGCCCGGCGTGTCGAGGCCGGCAGCGACCTCACCGGCTTCGGGCCGTGGCTCGGGGTGCGTCCGTGGCGCCTCGCGGGAGCGGTCTGCCTCGGACTGAGCGCGGGGGTGAAGTGGTCGGGGGCGTTCTTCCTCGCGGTGTTCCTGCTGATGAGCTTCCTCTGGGACGTCGCGGCGCGGCGCGGTGCAGGCGTCGACCGGTGGCTGCTCGGCGGTCTGCTCAAGGACGGCCTGCCGGCCGCGGCCCTCACGCTGCCGCTCGCTCTCGCCACCTACCTCGCCTCGTGGACGGGCTGGTTCCGCTCCAAGGACGCCTGGGACCGGCAGTGGGGCGCCCAGCACCCGTCCTCGACGTGGGGATGGATCCCGGACGCCCTGCGGGGTCTGTGGCATTACCACTCGGAGATGTGGACCTTCAACGTCAACCTCCACTCCCCGCACACCTACCAGTCGAACCCCTGGTCGTGGATCGTCACGAGCCGCCCCACCGCCTTCTACTACCAGGGGTCCAAGAGCGGCGAGCACGGCTGCACGGTCGCCGCCTGTTCGAGGGCGATCACGCCGATCGGCAACCCCGTGGTGTGGTGGGGCGGGACGATCGCCGTTGCCGTCCTGCTCGTGTGCTGGTTCCTCGGCCGGGACTGGCGGGCAGGGGCGATCCTCGCCGGGCTCGCCGCCGGTTGGCTGCCCTGGTTCCACTACCAGGACCGCACGATCTACAGCTTCTACGCGGTGGCCTTCGTGCCGTGGGTCGTGCTCGCCCTCACCTACTGCCTCGGTTTGCTGCTCGGGCCGCGCGAGGCTCCCCCTGACAGGCGCCTCTACGGCGGCATCGCGGCCGGCGCCGTCGTCACGCTCGCCGTGGTGCTGTTCGCCTGGTTCCACCCGATCTACGTCGCCGAGCTCATCCCGCAGACGTCGTGGCAGGACCGGATGTGGCTGCCGTCGTGGGTGTGAGCACCTCCTCGGTCACGTCCTCGGTCACGTCCTCGGTCACCTCCTCCACCACCAGCCGCAGCGGCCGCTCCACGAACGCGGCGTAACGCTCGGCCTCCAGCTCGAGCTCGGTGCGCACCTGTCGGCCGAGCGTCAGGAACGGCGTGACCACGACGTCCACCCGGCGCTCCGACAGCGTCCGGCGCCAGCGGCCCATCAGCACGCCGTCGACCAGGAGCGCCGTACCGAGCAGGCCCCCGCGCGGCATGTGCCGGGCGAAGCCGTGCGGGTCCGCGAGGTGGCGGCTCTCCGTGTGCGCCACGAGGTACTCGTCGTAGCTCTGCACCAGGTGCACCGCCGGGTTCACGTCCTCGCCGGCAGCCCCGGTCGGGAGCCCCGCGTGCCAGTACCGGCGCCCGCCGAGCTCGAAGACGTCGAGGACCGGGCGAGCGGCCTCCAGACCCTTCCGGACGTCGGTCAGCGAGAGGCCCGACCACCAGGCCAGGTCCCGCTCGGTGACGGGCGCATGGCTGCGCACGAAGGTGCGGGCGAGCTCGCGGAGCACCTCGGCGCGGTCGGTGAGGGGCCCGGGCGGCGTCCGCTCGCTGACGAGTGCCCAGGTGTGCTGACTGCCGCGGGTGGGGCCGCTGGCCAGGACGCCGGCGAGCTCGGCGTGCAGGAGCAGGTGCGGCAGCCGCTGACCGGCGACTCCGATGCCCTCGGCCTCGAGCACTGCGCCCGCGTCGGCCCGGGTCAGCGGGCCGCGCTCGGTGATGGCCGAGACGAGCGCGTCCGTTGCGCGCTCCCGCAGCTGCGCCGGCAGGCCGAGCCCACGCCAGCGCGCCGCCAGCGACGCGGCGACCCGGGGGCCGGTCAGCGCCACGAGATCCCGCAGCCGTTCAGGAGGGACGAAATGCCAGGTGGGGCGCAGGACGTGCAGACGGAGGAACGCGCCGGCGTCGAACGCGGCGCCGAGGACGGCCTCCGTGGGCGGCAGCCCGGAAGGGCCGCTGCACCGGCGGGCGAGTGACCACAGCGCCTGCTGATGGTCCTGGGACTGGACAGCGCCGGAGCGGCGGACGACGTCCGCGGCCCCCTCCCCCGTGGGCGCGCACCCCGCGCCGAGCAGCCCCTGGCTGCGCAACCGCCAGCGGCGCACCTCGGCGGCTCCGATCCCGCTGCCGTCCACTGCCCGCACGTCCACCCCCCGCACGCTAGCCGTCACCTCCGACACGGCTCACGTACCGTTTGCCGGGTATACCGATTGCCCGTACCCACCCGAGGAGGACCACGTGGCAGGCACGCTCACCGGGGTCGACCCCCGGACCGGCGAGACCGTCGGGACCGCTGTCCCGGAGGCCGGACCGGAGGAGGCGCGCGCCGCGGCCGCCGCAGCGGCCGACGCCTTCCGCCGGCGGCCGGCGCCAGGTGCCCCCGGGTCGTTCGACGACGCCGTCCTCCTCGAGGCCGTCGCCGCCGGCCTCGAGGACGTGGCCGGTGAGCTCGTCGAGGTCGCGGGCCGCGAGACGGGCCTCGCGCAGGAGCGCCTGCGGGGCGAGGTCGCCCGCACCGTCGGCCAGCTGCGCGCGTTCGCCGCCGCCCGCCGCGACGGCCTGCTCGCAGACGCGATCATCGACACCGCGCGGCCGGACGCGGCTCCCCCGCGCCCGGACCAGCGGCGCGTGGCCGTGCCGCTGGGCCCGGTCGCCGTCTTCTCGGCGTCCAACTTCCCGTTCGCCTTCAGCACCGCCGGCGGCGACACGGCCTCCGCCTTCGCCACCGGCTGTCCCGTGATCCTCAAGGCGCACCCGGCGCACCCCGTCACGTCCCACGTCACAGGCCAGGCAGTGAGCGCGGCAGTGCGGGCCGGGGGCGCGCCGGACGAGTGGTTCCAGCTGCTGCAGGGCGCCGGCGTCGAGCTCGGGCAGGCGCTCGCGACGGCGGACGGCGTCGCCGCCGTCGCGTTCACCGGCTCGCTGGGGGCGGGCCGGGCGCTCGTCGACGCCGCCGCCCGCCGCGACGTGCCCATTCCGGTGTTCGCCGAGATGGGCAGCATCAATCCGCTCGTCGTCACGCCCGCAGCCCTCGAGCGGCGTGGCGGCGAGATCGGACAAGCGCTCGCCGGCGCCGTCCTGGGAAGTGCCGGCCAGCTCTGCACCAAGCCCAACCTGGTGCTCGCCGTCGAGGGGCCGGGGCTCGACGACCTCGTCGGCGTCCTCGCGGAGGCCCTGCGGGCCGCCGGCGACCTGGTCATGCTGACGACACGGCTGCGGGACGGCTTCGCGGCGTCATGGCAGCACCTCCGCGAGGACGGGCAGGTGCGGGAACTCGTGCCGGCGTCCACCGGCGCACGCGACGGCGCGTGGCAGTCCCCCGGCCTCGCGACCGTCCCCGCCGCCGCTCTCCTGCAGCGGCCGGACCTGCTCGAGGAGCACTTCGGCCCCGGCACGGTCCTCGCCGTCGCCCGCGACGGCGAGGAGCTCGTCCGGCTCATCGAGACCCTGCCCGGCACGCTCACCGCGACCCTGCAGGCCGAGGACGACGAGGCCCCCACACCGGAAGTACGTCGGCTTGCCACGGTGCTCGCCGCCCGAGCGGGGAGGATGATCTGGAACGGCTTGCCGACCGGCGTGACGGTCGGGCACGCGACGGTGCACGGCGGCCCCTACCCCGCCACCAGCGCCCCTGGCACGACGAGCGTGGGGACGACGGCCGCCCGGCGGTTCCAGCGGGCGGTCGGGTACCAGGCGTGGCCGGACGCGATGCTGCCGGCCGAGCTGCAGGACGCCAACCCGCTCGGCATCGTCCGACTCGTCGACGGCACCTTCACCCGCGACCCGGTGGTCCGCGGCTAGCGGCACAACGCCCCTGCCGGGACCACGCGGTCGCGGCAGGGGCGTCGGTTCGGATCGAGCATCACGCTCGGGTGTACGCCCCGCCTGGAGCACGCCCTGCGGGTCGTACGTCCTGGTGATCTCCGTGAGCCGGGCGAGCGTCGCCGGGTCGTACGCGCGGCGGGCCGACGCGGCGTCGTGGGGCGCGGCGAAGTTCGGCCACACCCGGCCGGTGTCCCACGGGTGCAGGGCATCGACCAGCCGCGACGCGTGCTCGGGCATGCCCGGCGTCCCCGCAATCCCTACCGCGAGCAGGCTGTACGCCGCCGAGCGGTGCGAGAACGCGCTCGGGTGGTCGCCCTCGAACGCGTACGCCCCACCGAGCTGGCGCACCTCGACCAGCACCTGAGGCGAGCCGGCATCCGGGCCGGCCTGCTCGAGGAGCACGTCGGCCGCCCGCGCGTCGAACGCGGAGAGCAGGGTGGAGTGCTCCTGCGCCGGCACGGGGTCCAGCGGGTCGGTGTGCACGAGGTCGATCGCCGGGTACGGGTGGACACCGACGCTGTCGAGCACCGGGCGCGCCACCGAGCGGATCCGGGAGAACCAGCGCTCGCCGTCCTCCGGCTGCCCGGTCCACACGAACCGCACCGAGAGCGTCATGCGGCCGGCGAGCGGCTCGGGCACGCCCGGCATCGCCGGCATCTGGAAGATCCCGATGGACGTCGTCCCGGCGAACGGCAGCTCCGCCGACCAGTCCTGCCAGGCCGAGATCACCGCGGGCATGTCGTCCGCGGCGAAGAAGCAGGCACCGCCGTGGAACGTGGCCAGCTCGACGAGGTCGATCTCGAGGGCCGTGACGATCCCCGCCGCGCCCTTGCCGCCGCGCAGCGCGAAGAACAGGTCGGGGTAGCTGTCCGGCGTGACCCGGCGGAACTCGCCGTCGCCCGTGACGACCTCGATCGCGCGCACCCTGTCGGCGCTGATCCCGTGGCTGCGTGTCATCGGGCCGACCCCGCCACCGGTGGTGTAGCCGACGATCCCGACGTCCGTGATGGAGCCGCTGACGCCGGCGAGCCCGTGCGGGACGATCTGCGGGACGAGGTGCGACCACTTCATCCCCGCGCCGACCCGGGCCCACCGCTCCCGTGCGTGGACGGTGATCTCGTCGAGCCCCTTGGTCGAGACGAGCAGGTGGCCGGCCAGGGAGGACACGGCGCCGTGGCCGGTGGCCTGAACGCCGGTGGTCAACCCGTGGGCGCCGGCGAAGCGAACGGCCTGGACGACGTCCTGCGCGGTGCGGGCCTGGACGACGGCGGCGGGCCGGATGGGAACCGAGACGTTCCAGGGTGTGACGAGCGCGTCGTACTCGTGGTCGGACGGCTCGAACACCGCGCCGTCGAGGCGGGCGCGGAGCTGGTCCAGCGGGGTGCGCTGGGTGGGGAGAGCGAAGGTGTGCTCGGCGGTGTGGGTGGCGGTGCTGGTGGGGGTGGTCACCGTGGGCCTCCAGGTCGTGGCTGCTGATGGCCACCACCGTCCTGCGCACCCCTTGAGCCCGACTTGCGCCTGGCTTACAACGTTGAATTCAAGTCCCCCGCAAGAACTCAGGCGTGCTGGCGGACGAAGAGCCCGGTGGGGTCGACCGCGCGACGCAGCGCGGACAGCCGGGCGTAGACCGAGGGCGGGTGCGCTTTCCGGCTGTCGCTCCTGTCGTCGAGCATCGGCAGGTACTCCGTGCCCGTCGTCCAAGGGGTGAGCGCTGCGAGCAGCCGGGCCGCGTCCTCACGCAGGCCCGCCCACGTCCCGGGGTCGTCCTCGAGGCCGAGGCCGAGGACGAGGAACTCGCCGGACAGGCAGTCGAGGGCACCGCCGTCGGGATCGGGCGCGCCGAGTGCGCCGCCGAGCTGCCGCAGTTCCGTGACCGTGAGCGTGCTGCCGGAACCGGGGCCGACAGCCTCGATGACGGCGGCCACTGCGGCGTCGGGCAGGCCCGTCAGCAGCGCACTGCTGGCGTAGGCGGCGCTGGGGCCCTCCGGATCCAGGTGCAGGCGCACCAGTGACGGCGCCGGCACCCGGGCGAAGGTGTCGAACTCCGGGGCGAGGGCGCGCAGCGGCGCGAGCAGCGCTGCGGCCCGTTCGTCGGAGCCGAGCACCGCACCGTCCAGGAGAACCAATCCGCGCCCCCGAAGCTCCGCCGGGACCGACGGGATCGGCGGTGCCTGCAGCACCCGGAACGCGGTCGTGACGTCGTCCGGGGCCTCGGCGCACCAGGCGGCCCACGCGGGGAGGACGCGCTCGACCTGCGTCCAGTCCCAGGCGAGGAAGCCCGCGACGGCACTGTCGATCTCGAAGAGCTGGAACTCCAGGCCCGTGACGACGCCGAGAGGGGCTCCGCCGCCGCGCAGCCCCCAGAAGAGCTCGGCGTCCGCGTCGGCGGTGGCGCGGACGAAGGTGCCGTCGGCGAGGACGACCTCGGCGGCGGTGATCGCGTTGCACTGCAGGCCGAGCCGGCGGGCGTACCAGCCGATGCCACCGCCGATGGAGTACCCCACGACGCCGACGTCCGGGGACGAGGGGTGCAGTCCGGCCAGCCCGAGGGTGCCGGCGGCGTCCACCAGGTCGCCCCAGAGGACGCCGGCGCCGACCCGTGCAACCCGCCGGCCGGTGTCGATCGACAGGTCGCCGATGGCAGCGGTCCGCAGCAGGACCGCGTCCCCCAGCCGACCCCCGAGCGGCGCCGCGCCGTGCCCCGTACCCTGCGGGGCAACCTCGAGCCCTGCCGCCGACGCGGCGCGGAGCACGTCCGCCACCTCGTCGGGGAAGGCCGGGTACGCCACCGCCGCCGGGAACGACTCGACCTGCGCGTTCCACGGCGCGCGCGCGAGGTCGTACCCGGGGTCGCCGGGCAGGTGCACCGCTCCCCCGCACAGGCCGCGCAGCGTTTCCGCCCGCGCCCGTGCGGACGCCGGAGGCGGCGAGACGGTCATGTCCCCACCCTCTCCCGTCCGACTTGAGCCGGACTTGAATGATCATGAGCGGCCAGCGCAGCCCGCACCGTGCCCGGCGTGAGGAAGAGCCGCTGGGCGACCTCGTGCACGCCAAGACCCGTTCCGGCCAGGTCGAGGATGCGCCGGACGGTCAGCGACACCGGTGCCGGGTCGTCGCAGGCCTCGTCGTCGACGGCCTCGCCCCGGCGCTCCAGCGCACCGCAGGCGTCGGCGAGCACGCGCTGGGCCCCGCATCGGCGCGCCCGGCCGACCGCGGCGCGCAGCAGCGGAACGGCGTCCGCGTCCGCCACGTCCGGGGAGCGCCCCAGGGCCAGCTCCGCGCGGGCCTTCTCCAGCTCCGCCGTCGTCGCCTCCAGGACCGCCACCGCCTCGCGCAGGTGCTCCCGGCCGGCGCCCCCCTCGATCTCCCCGAGCCGGCGCAGCCCGGCGCCGAGGAAGCTCGGCGCTCCCCACCTTCGCAGCAGCCCTACCTCCTCCGTCTGGAGCTCGAGCGCCTCCTCACGCCGCCCCAGGCCCGCGAGGGCGGCGGCGCGCAGCGCCCGCTGCGAGTTCCAGGCGGGGTTGGCTCCACCGGACAGGTCGGCGACGGGGTCGAGCAGCGCGAGCGCCTCTGCCCAGGCCCCCTCGACGAGCCGCAGCCGGGCGACCGCATGCCGGACGAGCCGTCCTCCTTCGCCTCTCGGGCTCCCGGCGAGGGCCACCCCGGCGGCCTCCCGGGCGGCGCCGAGGTCGCCGCGGTCGAGGTGCGCGGCCACCAGGAACGCGTGGGCGTAGTCGCGGCCCGTGCCCGAGCCGCCCCACATGCGCTCCTGCTCGAGCATCGCCTCGAAGCACGCGACCGCCTCGGCCAATTCGCCGCGCCGCCACTGCCACAGGCCCTGCCAGAGGTTCACCGAGAGGGCCATGAACAACGAGCCGCGGGCGTGCGCCTGCGCCCGGACGCGCTCCCAGAAGTCGCCGAGGTCGTCGTCCGCGATCATGCGCGCGTTCGCCGCCACCACCCAGAACAGGCCGCTGTCGACGGTGAGGAGCCGGTCCTCGTGCAGGGCGAACCGGGCGAGCTCCACGGCCCGCGCCCGATCGGTCCCCGCGCAGGTGGCCTCCCACGACAACGCCGCGGAGAGCATCCGGGCGCCGTACCCGTCACCCCGGACCACGGGCTCGGCGCCGGCCTGCCACACCGCCGGGTCCAGCCCGTGCATGAAGCCACTGATCCGCTGCAGGGCGAGCAGGCCCTGCCGGGCGTCGGCGAGGTCGCCGGGGAGCGAGGCGGCGGCCTCCCGGGCGAAGGCGGACGCGACGCCGGGCGAGCTGGTGAAGACGTGCGTCCAGGCGATGGTGACGGCGAGCTCCGCGCGGGCTGCGGGCTCCGTCGCGAGGTCGTAGGCGGCGCCCAGGTGCTCGAGGCCGGCCGGGCCGTCGACCAGGGTCTCGAGCAGGCCCAGCGCGCGCAGCACCTCCAGGCGCGCGGGCCCCTGGGCGGGTTCTGCGAGGGCTCGCCGCAGATAGGTGATCGCGTTCTCGGACGCCCCGCGCGCGGCCACCGTGCGCGCCGCCTCGCGGAGCACCTCGACACTGTCGGCGTCCGAACGGGCCGGCGCGAGCAGCAGGTGCGCACCCACCTGCTCCGCGGGCGCCCCGCGTCGGCGGAGCACCTGCGCCGCGTGCTCGTGCGCCAAGGCACGCTCGGCCCCGGAGACCGCTCGGTAGACGGCGTCACGGACCAGCGGGTGGACGAACCCGACCGGGTCCTCGTCACGCAGGATCTCCGCCCGGGCGAGATCGGCGAGCATGCCCGCGGTGGTGATCTCGTCGAGGTCCGCGAGCTCGGCGACGATCGGCAGCTCGGCCCGCTCGCCGAGCACGGCAACGGCCCGTGCGACGCCGGTCGCCGCCGCGGGCAGCCGGCGCAGCCGGACGAGGACCATGTTCGCGATCGCGCGCGAGCCGCAGGCCATCACCCGGTCCGCGTGTGCGGCGTCGGGCCGCACCCGATCGGCCTCGAGCGCGCGCATGAGCTGGCGGAGCAGGAGCGGATTGCCCGCGGTCGTCGTGTGGCAGGCGGTGACGAAGAGCGGAGCGGGCTCGCCGAGCCGCCGGCGGACCAGCTCCGAGGTGCCCTCGCGGGTCAGCGGCCCGGGCCGGACGAGGGTCGTCGCGGGGTCGAGGACGAGCTCGGAGAGCAGGTCGTCGTCCTCGTGGCGCTCGCCCGTCCGGAGGGTCGCGACGACCAGCACGGGCACCCCGTCGAGCCGGCGGGAGAGGTACCCGACGTACCGGAGCGAGGAGGTGTCACACCACTGCAGGTCGTCGATGGTGAGCACCAGCGGCTGCTCCGACGCCAGGCCCGCGGTGAGCCAGTACAACCCGTGCAGCACCGAGAACGTGCCTTCGGCGGGCTCGTCGGGCACGTCGAAGACGCCCCTCGCGCTCCCGGCAGCGCCGGAGAGCAGCCGCTCGCGCCGCGCGGGGTCGACGAGCACCGGCTCGAACAGCTGGCGCACGGCGCCGAAGCCGAACGTCCGCTCGAGCTGGCTTCCCCTGGCGCCGAGCACGGGCAGTCCGCGTTCCGCTGCCAGGCGCCGCGCCTCGGCAAGCAGCCGGGTCTTGCCGACCCCCGGCGGCCCCTCGATGACCACGAGCTGGGAGGCCCCGCCATGAAGGTCGGCCACCGCGGTCCGGATCGCCTCGATCTCGCCGGCGCGGTCGACCAGGTCGGACGGCGACGGCGACGGCGACGGCGCGGGCGACGGCGGAGGCGAGCGCTCGACGGCCGGTGGGGGCGCCGGCTCCGGCACCGGGCCGCCGAGAGCCGGGGACTGCGCGAGGACCTCGCCCTCGAGCGCGCGCAGCGCAGGGCCCGGGTCGATGCCGAGCTCGTCCGCCAGCAGCGCCCTGGCGCGTCGCAGGGCAGCCAGGGCGTCCGCCTGCCGCTGCGCCCGGTACAGCGCGAGCACCAGCAGGCGCCACCGCTCCTCGCGCAGCGGCTCCTCGGCGACCAGGGCCTCGAGCTCCGGCACGAGCAGGGCCGACTCCCCGGCCTCGAGCCGCGCGGCGAGCAGCCGTTCCCGGGCGACCCCGCGCAGCTCGCTCAGCCGGGCGACCTCCGCCTCGGCCCACGACTCGCCGGCGTACTCGGACAGTGCGGGGCCGCGCCACAAGTCCAGTGCCTCGGTCAGCAGGACGGCGGCCTGCCGCGGATTGCCCGCCGACGACGCGGCGCCGGCGTCCCGGACGAGCTGCTCGAACCGCCAGGCGTCCACCCCGTCGCGCGGCAGGCGGACGGCGTAGCCGCCTCCCTCGTTGACGATCACTCCACCCCGGGACCGGGGGGCGCCGCCGGGCTGCAGCCGGCGCCGCAGGTGCGACACGTAGGACTGCACGGCTCCGACGGCGTTCGCCGGGAGGCTCTCGCCCCACAGGCAGTCGGCGATGCGGTCGGCGGGGACGGCCTGCCCGCGGGCCAGCACGAGCACGGCGAGGACAGCACGCTGACGGCGACCACCGAGGTCCACCTCGACGTCGCCGTCCCACGCATCGAGCCTGCCCAGGACACGGATCCGGAGCCGGCTGCCTCCCGTCACCCAACCTCCTGGCAGAACGGTAAGGGAGGCGTCCAGCCCTTGACGAGCCTCTTCGCGGCCGGCGAGCCATCAGGCGGCCACGATCGGCGTCGCGACGACGGCGGGTCGGGGGCGGCGACCGGCCGCCTCGTGGGCGCGCTCGATCCGCGCCACGACGTCGTCGGGCGTGCGGGCGATCTGCTTCGGTGTCACCGCGAGGACGGGTACCCCGTGTTCGGCGAAGACGCCGTCGGCGGCGACCGTGGCCTCCCAGTCGAGTTCGCCGGCGTGGAACTGCCGGGAGTGGACCTGCACCGCCAGCGCCACGTCGTCGAACCAGCCGTCGGGTGTCGGCAGGCGCCGGTCACCCATGCGCAGCTGGGGGTTGCACCACATCACGGGCAAGGTCTTACTGCTCTCGACCAGGCGCGCCAGATCGGCCTCGGGGACGGACCACGCGCCCATCTCCGCTTCGCGCAAAGCACTGGCCACTACTGCTGCACCCGCTCTCGGTCCGGCCAGGAGCTCGTGCCGGAGCCCTGGAACCGCGACGAGCCGACGCTGGACCGCCTCCAGCACGATCGCCCGAGCCGCAGGCTCCCCGGCATCACGCGCGGCGTCGGCCACCGCTCTCGCCGGCGAGGAGGTCAGCAGCGGCCCGCGCCGCCAGGCGAGCACGTCCGGACGGCGGGTGCGATGGACCACGACGAATGCATGATCGGCGACGCATCGGTGGGAGGGGATCGTGACGTGCACCCGCTGGTCTACAGCCGCGGCACGCACGCCGTGCCAGAGCGCGGCCGTGAGACCGGGGACCACCGCGCCCTCCCCTGCGAACAGCAGTGCGGCCACGAGACGCTGATGGTCGGTCAGCGGAGATCGAGACGCAAGGACCACCCGCGGCAGGACCCGGCGCCACGCCCGCTCGAGCTGCTGGTCCAGCCGCAGACTGCTCATCCCAGACGTTCGCAGCTGGGCACGGGTGGCAAGCCCTGACTGTTCTGCGAGCAGGCCAGCCACGGAGTCGGGAACGGGGTGCGCGGGGGACATGAGGGCAGCCTGTCGAGAGACCCTCGACATCGGGGGGTCGAAAGGTCCGCACTGTGGATGAGGGGGCGGTGGCAGAGCCTGTGGACGGTCCTCGGCGCGTCGATGTCATGCCCGTACTGCATTGAGGCACTGAGGCACTGAGGACTGGGGCACGGGGCGTAGGGGCGAGACGTGAAGCCGATCGTGAAAGATCACGGTGAAGGAGACACGCCCAAGAGGACGTGGACACGCTTCACCGTGATGTTCACGGCAGCCTTCACGCTCGACGACTCCGCGGGGGACCGCACCAGCGGGAAGGGCCGCGCGGGGTAGCCGGGGCGCAGCCGGGCAGTCAGGCGACCGGGACGTGCGGCTCGGGGCTGAGCGGGTCCGGGTCGCCGGGAGTCGCGACTGTCGGAGGGCACCGTCCGCCGTACGCCTTGATCCAGTCCAGGCGGTACTCGACGTGCCAGGGCTCGTCGCCGTACGCCCGGCACAGTCCCCAGCGCGCGCTGTGAGCGGTCAGCCAGGCGGCTGCCGCCGGGGTCCCGACGTCGAGGGCCAGACCGCGGACGTGTGTCGACTCGGCCGGCGGCAGCACCCACTTCCGGGCGGCGTGCGCGGAGCCGTACCTCCGCACCGCGGCGTCGTACATCCGCTGCTGCTTCGCCCAGGTCCGGTAGCCGGAGTTGAGAACGAGGGTATAGCCCGCCTTCCGGGCGGCCGATCGGGCCGCGGCGAGCGCGTGCGCAGCCCGCGGGTCGAGCCCCCGGGCCGACGGCGACGGCACCAGGGTCGCGCTCGCAGCCGCCTTGTACCTGCGGTCGCCGAGGAAGCGCAGCGTGAACTGCTGGTCGGGCCGCGCCACGATCCGGTACACGATCCGGCCGTGCGAGCTCGTGTGCAGCATCCGGGCTCGATGCCAGGAGCCGGTGTCGGCCGTCCGGACGTACACGGCGACCCAGCGACCCGGAACGCGCTTGCCGGTGCGACGGGACAGGACGCCGGCGACAGTCAGGATCCGCCCCGGCGTCACGGTGATGGTCAAGCGGGTCGCCGTCCGCGATCGGGAGCTCGACGCCGCTGCGACGACGGGAGCGGCGGGCGCCGCTGCGACGACCGCGGCGGCGGCCGGAGCGGCCGGTGTCGCCGGCGCTGCGGTCGCCGTGCCCGCGCCCGTCAGCCCGGAGGCCCAGACGACGACGCCCGCGACGGCGGCGACGGGAGCGGACGCCACGAGGCGCCGAAGATACGGGACCGGCACGAGACCTCCGCGGGGAAGGGGAAGGCGTGACCCGACGTGGCCGACGTCCCCGAAGAGTACGGCACTCAGGAACGCTGCGTGAGCACCGCCTCCAGCTGGTCGAGCGCGAAGGCGAGATCCTCCTCGGCGATGACGAGCGGGGGCGCCAGGCGGATCGTCGAGCCGTGCGTGTCCTTGACCAGGACGCCGCGCGCGGCGAGCGCCTCCGACACGTCGCGGCCGGTGCCGAGCGCCGGGTCCACGTCGACGCCGGCCCACAGCCCCGCACCCCGGACGCCGACCACGCCGCGCCCCACCAGCTCGCCGAGCCGGGCGTGCATGCGCTCGCCGAGCACCCGGGACCGTTCCTGGTACTCCCCCGTCGACAGCAGCGCGACGACAGCGCGGCCGACCGCGCACGCCAGTGGGTTGCCGCCGAAGGTGCTGCCGTGGGTACCGGGCGTGAGCACGCCGAGCACGTCCTGCGGCGCGACGACCGCGGAGACGGGGATGATCCCGCCGCCGAGCGCCTTGCCCAGGATGACGGCGTCGGGCACGCACCCCCTCGCGCTCGCACGGCGAACGTCGTCCCGACCCGGCCCAGGCCGGACTGGATCTCGTCGGCGACGAACAGGGCGCCCGCTGCGTCGCAGATCCGGCGGACCTCCGCGAGGTAGCCGGGGGGCGGGACGATCACCCCGGCCTCGCCCTGGATCGGCTCGAGGAGCACGGCGACGGTGGTCTCGTCGACGGCGGCTCGAGCGCAGCCGCGTCGCCGACGGAACGAGCCGGAAGCCCGGCATGAACGGGCCGAAGCCGGCACGGGTCTCGGGGTCGCTCGGAGAAGCCGACGATGGTCGTCGTCCGGCCGTGGAAGTTGTTCTCCGCGACGACGATCGTCGCCTTTCCGTCCGGCACGCCCTTGACCTCGTAACCCCACTTCCGGCTCATCTTGATCGCGGTCTCGACGCCCTCGGCCCCGGTGTTCATCGGCAGCACGGTGTCAGCCGGGTCGAGGGTCCCGGCCAGGGCGGCGAGCTCGGCGCAGAACGCTTCGAGCTGGTCGTGCAGGAACGCGCGGCTGGTCAGCGTGACCCGGTCGAGCTGCCGCCGGGCGGCCTCGATCAGCGCGGGGTAACCGTGGCCGAAGTTGAGCGCGGAGTACGCGGACAGGCAGTCGAGGTAACGCCGCCCGTCGACGTCGGTGACCCAGGCGCCGCTGCCCTCGGTGACGACGACGTCCAGGGGGTGGTAGTTGGGCGCGACGTGGCTGAAGCCGGTGCGGTCGAGGGTAGTCATGGGATGACCGTACTACCGGCAGGACGAGGCAAGAACGGTGTCAGGCGGAGGCTCGGCTCCACCGCGCGGGCAGCGTCGCACGGGCGGCGGCGACCTGGCGGCCGCGGTCGCTGTCGGCGAACCGGTCGATCATCCGGATCAGGGCGTCACGACCGACGTCCGCGCCGAACACCTCGGTGCCGGGCTCGAAGGCGGCACCCGCGGGCAGATCGCCGCGACCACGGGATCGAAGCCCATCGCGTCGACGAGCCGGGCGGCGCGCTCGGCCCAGGGTCGCGGGCCGGCGATGCCGATCGCCTTCCGATCCGGAGCGCCAGCGGGCCTAGCCCCGTCCTCGAGGTCGTGGTAGCCCATGTGGTTGAACGCCTTCACGACGTGCGCACCCTGGAGGAAGGCCTGCGCCACCTCGCTGGTGGACGTGCAGGGGTCGGTGAGGTCCGGCCGCGGCCCGTCCACCTCCCACCAGTGGTTCATGGCGTCGAGCACGAGCTTCCCTCGCAGCTGCTCGACCGGCAGCTCCCGGGAACGGCCCAGCGGCACGGCAAGGATCACGACGTCCGCGCCGGCGGCGACCTGCTCGGCTGTCACCGCCTCGGCGCCGGGCGCGAGCACCTCGACGACGAGCGCGATCCGGGCGGGGTCGCCCGATCCGGCGACGAGCACGCGGTAGCCGGCGGCGAGCGCGAGCCGGGCGAGGACGGTCCCGAGCTTGCCGGCGCCGAGGATGCCGATCGTCGCCGGCATGTCCCGAACGGCCCTCATGCGGCGTCACCTCCGAGGAGGTCCCGCACCATCGGGACGACCTGCGTGCCGTACAGCTCGACCGCGCGGAGCCGGGCCGCGGCCGGGACGGGACCGTGCGTGTAGACGAGGTCGAACCGGCGGACGTCGAGCGTCTGGACGGCGGCCGCGATCTTGCGGGCGACGGTCTCGGGCGACCCCACGTAGAGGGAGCCGTGCGCGATCTCGGCGTCGAACTGCTCCCGGCTCACCGGCGGCCAGCCGCGTTCGGCGCCGATCCGGTCCCGGTTCACCTTGAAATGCGGGTAGAGGATCTCGGCGGCGTCCGCGTCGGAGTCGGCGACGAAGCCCGGCGAGTGCATCGCCAGCGGGTGCGGGGTCGTGCCCAGCTGCTCGGCCGCCTTCCGGTAGAGCTGCACATACGGCGCGAAGCGCGCGGGGTTCCCGCCGATGATGGCGAGGACCACCGGCAGGTCGTACCGGGCGGCCCGGATCACGGACTGCGGGGTGCCGCCCACGCCGATGAGGGTGGGGATGCGCCCGCTCTCGGTCTTGGGATGGACGTCGGCATCGACCAGCGGCGGCCGTACTGTTCCCGACCACGTCACCGGCTTCTCGTCGAGCAGCCGGACGAACAGCTCGAGCTTCTCCTCGAACAGCCGGTCGTAGTCGGCGAGGTCGTAGCCGAACAGCGGGAACGACTCGGTGAACGACCCGCGGCCGAGGATGACCTCCACCCGGCCCGGCGCGATGCCCTCGAGCGTGGCGAAGCGCTCGTAGACCCGCACGGGGTCGTCGCTGGACAGGACGGTGACGCCGGTGCCGACCCGGAGCCGGGAAGTCCGTGCGGCGATCGCGGCGAGCACGATCTCCGGCGAGGAGATCGCGTAGTCGGACCGGTGGTGCTCGCCGAGGGTGAACACGTCCACGCCGGTCCGGTCGGCGAGGACCGCCTCCTGGAGGACCTGGCGGATCGCCGCTCCGTCGGACATCGGCTGCCGGGCGTCGTCCGTCGGGATGTCACCGAAGGTGTCGAGACCGAACTCGTACTCGCTCATGACTGGTTGAACCTTCAACCAGAGCAGCTTGTTCCGTCAGTGCTTCCCGGCTCAGTGCTTCCCGGCGAGGAGCTGCCGCGCCATCACCACGCGCTGGATCTGGTTCGTCCCCTCGTAGATCTGAGTGATCTTCGCGTCGCGCATCATGCGCTCGACCGGGTAGTCCCTGGTGTAGCCGTAGCCGCCCAGCAGCTGGACGGCGTCCGTGGTGATCTTCATCGCGGCGTCGGAGGCGAAGCACTTCGCCGCGGCGCCGAAGAACGACAGGTCCTCGTCGTTCCGCTCGCTCTTCGCGGCGGCGACGTAGACGAGCTGGCGGGCGGCCTCGAGCTGCATCGCCATGTCGGCGAGCAGGAACTGGATGCCCTGGAACTCGGCGACCGGCTTCCCGAACTGCCGCCGCTGCTTCACGTACGCGGTCGCCGCGTCGAGCGCTCCCTGCGCGATGCCGACGGCCTGAGCGCCGATGGTGATCCGGGTGTGGTCGAGGGTGCGCAGCGCGATCTTCAACCCTTCGCCGGGAGTGCCGACGAGCCGGCCGGCCGGCAGCCGGACCCGGTCGAACCGCAGCTCACACGTGGGACTGCCCTTGATCCCGAGCTTGCGCTCCGGCGGTGCGATCTCGAAGCCCTCGTCGCCCTTCTCGACGACGAACGCGCTGATGTTCCGGCCGCGCGGGCCGTCCGGGTCGGTGACCGCCAGCACGGTGTAGTACTCGCTGACCCCCGCGTTGGTGATCCACGACTTCTGGCCGGTAAGCAGCCAGCCGTCGCCGTCCGGGACCGCCCGGGTCGTCATGGCGGCGGTGTCGCTGCCCGCCTCCCGCTCCGACAGGCCGTACGAGAACATCGCCTCCCCCGAGGCCACCGGGGTGAGGTACCGCTTCTTCATGTCCTCGGACGCCGCCAGCAGCAAGGGCATGGTCCCGAGCTTGTTGACCGCCGGGATCAGCGAGCTCGAGGCGCACGCGCGGGCGACCTCCTCGATGACGATGCACGTCGCGAGCGCGTCGGCGCCGACCCCGCCGTACTCCTCCGGGATGTGCGGGGCGTGGAAGTCCGACTTCACCAGCGCCTCGTAGGCCGCCCGGGGGAACTCCGCCTTCTCGTCCACCTCGGCGGCGTGCGGGGCGATCTTGTCCTCGGCCAGGTGCCGGACGGCCTCGCGGAGCTCGCGGTGGTCCTCCGACAGGGTGAAGTGCGGGAAGTCGCCGGTGCTCATGCCAAGAACGGTAGACCGAGACCTCAGGACAGCGCTGGCACGACCTGCTCGGCGTAGAGCCGGATCCCGCTGTCGTCGTAGGCAGCCTCGTGGAAGTTCGCGATGGCGTAGGTCATGCCCGCCTTCTGCAGCGACTCGAGGCGCTCCACAAGCTGCTCGGGCGTGCCGACGAGCCCGGTCGAGGTGTACTGCTGCACCGTCGACGCGAGGACCTCGGCCGACAGGTAGGGCCGCAGCCGGTCCTCGAACGCCCGGAGCCGCTCGGCCACCTCGGCCTCGTCGCGACCGATGAACACGTTGTAGTTCGCCGACCGCACGATCTCGTCGAAGTCCCGGCCGAGATCCCGGCAGTGCCCCTCGAGTACCTCCGACTTGTGCTTGAAGCCCTCCAGCGAGCCGTCGAAGTTCGTGTACTTCGCGTGCTGGGCAGCGATCCGCAGCGTCTTCTTCTCGCCGCCGCCCGCGATCCACAGCGGGATGCCGCCCTCCTGCAGCGGAGTGGGCCGGCAGATGGCGCCGTCCACCTGGTAGTGCTCGCCAGCGTACGTGGCGACGCCCTGCTCCCAGGCCTGGCGCATGATCTCGACACCCTCGGCGAGCATGGCGATGCGGTCGCCCGCGGTGGGGAACCCGTACCCGTAGGCGTTCCACTCGTGCTCGTACCAGCCGGCCCCGATGCCCATCTCGACCCGGCCGCCGCTGACGGCGTCCACGGTCGCGGCCACCTTCGCCAGGTACATCGGATTGCGGTAGCCCATGCAGGTGCACATCTGGCCGAGCCGCACCCGGCTCGTCGCCGCGCCGAACGCCGCCATCAGCGTCCAGGCCTCGTGGGTGGCCTCCTCGCTGGGCACCGGAACGGTGTGGAAGTGGTCGTAGACCCAGATCGACTCGAAGGCGAGGTCCTCGGCCAGGCGGGCGACACCGAGCATCGCCTCCCACTGGTTCGCAGGCTCGATACCCACGAGGTCGTGACGCCAGCCCTGGGGAACGAAGAGTCCGAAGCGCATGTGGCGACCCTACGACTGCGAGAGATGCCCGCACCCGGGCGTTGACCCCCCTAGGCTCGCCCGCATGCGTATGACGGTCATCGGATGCGGCTACCTGGGCGCGGTGCACGCCCCGTGCATGGCGGACCTCGGGCACGACGTGACCGGCGTCGACGTCGACGAGGCGAAGATCAAGGATTTGTCGGCCGGACGGGCCCCCTTCTACGAGCCCGGCCTGCCGGACTTGCTCGAGCGGGCGGCGGCGTCGGGGCGGCTGCGCTTCACGTCGGACATCGCGGACGTCGCCCGGCCGGCCGCCGCCGGCCACAAGGGTGCGCGTCAGCCAGACGAAGCCCCCACCATCCACTTCATCTGCGTCGGGACACCCCAGCGCAAGGGCGAGTTCGCGGCGGACACCTCCTACGTGGAGCGAGCCGTCGACGCCCTCGTGCCGCACCTGCGGCCGGGCGACCTCGTCGTCGGCAAGTCCACCGTTCCGGTCGGCACGGCGGCGCGGCTCGCGGACACCCTCGCCGAGCGCGCGCCCGGCGCGCTGCTCGCCTGGAACCCCGAGTTCCTGCGGGAGGGGCACGCCGTCGTCGACACGCAGCGTCCCGACCGCCTGGTGTTCGGCCTGCCCGAGGATCCGGACGACGCCGCCGCCGCGCGCGCCCTGCTCGAGGAGGCGTACGCCGATGCGATCGCCGCGGGCGTGCCCGTCGTCGTCGCCGACTACGCCACGGCCGAGCTCGTCAAGACTGCCGCCAACGCCTTCCTCGCCACCAAGATCTCCTTCATCAACGCGATGGCCGAGGTGTGCGAGGCGGCGGGCGCAGACGTGGTCCGCCTGTCGGAGGCGATCGGGCACGACGACCGGATCGGGCGCAAGTTCCTCGGCGCCGGCCTCGGATTCGGCGGCGGCTGCCTGCCGAAGGACATCCGGGCCTTCATGGCCCGCGCCGGCGAGCTGGGCGCCGACCAGGCGCTGACGTTCCTCCGCGAGGTGGACGCGATCAACATGCGGCGCCGGATCCGGATGGTCGAGCTGGCCCGGCAGGAGCTGGGGGGCTCGTTCCTCGGCACGAAGGTCGCGGTGCTGGGGGCGGCGTTCAAGGCCGACAGCGACGACATCCGCGACTCCCCCGCGCTCAATGTCGCCGCGCAGATCCGGCTGCAGGGCGCGGATGTCGTCGTGACCGACCCGGCCGCCATCGAGAACGCCCGCCGGCTCTGGCCCGAGCTGCAGTACGTGACGAGCGCGGAGGAGGCCTGCCGAAGGGCGGACGCCGTCCTCGTGCTCACCGAGTGGCCCGAGTACAAGGCCCTGGACCCGGTCGCCCTCGGCGAGATCGTGCGGCGCCGGCACGTGCTCGACGGGCGCAACGCCCTCGACCCCGCCCGCTGGAAGGCCGCCGGGTGGACCTACCGCGCCCTCGGCCGCCCCCGCGCCTGACGGAACAGACGCTCGTGGGCTGACGTCGTGACCTGCGGGGCCTGCCCGGCGACATCTCCTTCGCGACCGTATGCGCTGCCCCATCCGATGGGGCAGCACATACGGTCCGTAGGAGGTGCCCCCTCCCCTCCCTCGCCGTCCGTGACGGTTCTCGGCCGGGCCTCCCGACGGGTGAGCGATCTACCGCGGGCGGACGGGGCGCGGTACAACATCCGCGGACACGGGCGATCACCCGGCTGAGCGCGAGTCCGTAGGAGGTCGTCATGCCGTCCTCTCCGCTGCACCGTGCCGCAGGTCCGGCCGCGTTCGCCGTCGCGGTCGGCGGCGTCCGTGTCGCGGGGCTCGTGGTCCACCCATGGTGGTGGTCCCGGCTCGGGCTGTCGCTGCGCCCTTCCGCTATGCCCTGAACCGAGCGCCGGCGGCTCAGGCCTGCTGCGCCTGCTGCGCCGCCTGCGCCTGCTGCCAGGCCCGCCACGCGCTGGCGACCATGTCGTCGAGGTCGTGCCGCATCCGCCAATCGAGGTCGCGCCCGGCGAGCTCACCCGAGGCGACGATGCGCGCCGGGTCACCGGGCCGGCGCGGCTCGAGCGACGGCTCGAAGTCGATCCCGGTGACCCGGCGGACGGCGTCCATGATCTGGAGCACCGAGACGCCGGTGCCGCTGCCGAGGTTGTAGACCGGCTCGAGCGGCTCGCCGCGCTCCATCCGTGCGGCCGCCTCGACGTGTGCGAGGGCGACGTCCTGGACGTGGATGTAGTCGCGGACGCAGGAGCCGTCGGGCGTCGGGTAGTCGGTGCCGAAGACCCTCGGCGTCGCCCCCTCGGTGAGGGCCTTGAGCACGAGCGGGAACAGGTTGTGCGGGCTCGTGTCGTACAGGTCGTCGTAGCCGGAACCGACGACGTTGAAGTAACGCAGGGACGTGTGCCGCAGCTCCGCGATCCGGGCGACGTCCCTGATCAGCCACTCGCCGACGAGCTTGCTCTCGCCGTAGGGCGACTCGGGGTGGGTCGGGGTCTGCTCGGTGACGAGGTCGACGTCCGGCGTGCCGAACGTCGCCGCGCTCGAGGAGAACACGAGGTTCTTCACGCCGAGGTCTTGCATGCGGCCGAGGAGCACCTGCATCCCGGTGACGTTCTGCTCGTAGGTGTGCAGCGGGCGCTGGACCGAGACCCCGGCGTACTTGAACCCGGCGAGGTGCACGACCCCGGTGACGGTGGCTCCACCGGCCACCTTGCCGCCGGTCAGCGCCTCCTCCACGGCGGACTGATCGACGATCGTCCCCTCCACGAGGGGCACTCCCTCGTCGACGAACTCCCGGTGCCCGCTGGAGAGGTCGTCGAGGACGACGACGTCGCGGCCGGACTCGCGGAAGCATCGGACGACGTGGGCGCCGATGTACCCGGCACCACCGGTCACGACCCAGGTCATGCCTCAAACCTAGTGGCGATCACCGTCCCGGCGACCCCGGGGTGCAGACTGGCCGTATGGCAATCGGCAGTGAAACCGGCCCGACCAGCAGGCACCGCAACGATCCAGAGGTCGTCCGCCGCCTGCTCGCCACACCCGGCCGGTGGGCAGTCGTCGGCCTGTCCGCGAATACCCGTCGCGTTGCCTACGGCATCGCGTCGTACTTGCAGGGCCTCGGCATGACGATCGTTCCCGTGCACCCCAAGGCCGACACCGTGCACGGGGAGCAGGGCTATCCGGCGCTGCCGGACGTGCCAGGGGAGATCGACGTCGTCGACGTCTTCGTGCGCAGTGATCTGGCCGGCGCGGTGGTCGACGACGCCATCGCCGCGGGCGCCAAGGCCGTCTGGCTGCAGCTCGGGGTGATCGACGAGGCGGCCGCCGCCCGGGCGAAGGCCGCCGGGCTCGACGTCGTCATGGACACCTGCCCGGCCATCGAGGCGCCCCGCCTCGGTCTGCAGTGAAGCGGCCTGCAGTGAAGCGGCCTGCAGTGAAGCCGCCTGCAGTGAAGCCGCCTGCGATGACGCGGCCTCGAAGAACGAGCCGAGGAACGTGAGCGAGCGCGGCCGGGGGAACGACCCGGATCCCGACGGCGGGCGCGCCGAGGGCAAGGTCTACCGCGCGCGGCCGCGGCTGTTCCGCCGGCAGCAGCAGCTGACGGGGCCGCCCTTCCTGACGCCGGACCGCGCGGCGTCCAGTCGCGCAGCGTCCAGTCGCGCGGCGTCCAATCGCGCGGCGTCCAATCGCGGCGCGCCCGATCGCGCGCGGCCGGCGGCCGCGAACGGGTGGGCACCCACCGCCCCGCCTCGCCCGGATCTCCCGCCCGGCGGCCCGGGGAGACCGCCGCAGCAGCCCCGCGGGGAACGTCCCCCGCGGCGCGTCCGGATCCGCTGGTGGTGGATCGCGGTCCCGCTGCTGCTCGTCGTCGTCGCGTACCCGCTGCTGCTGTTCGCCACCGCGTGGTCGAGCCTGCACCGCGTCGACGCGCTCTCCTCGGGCGGCGCCGCCGACACCCCGGGCCGCACCTTCCTCGTGGTGGGCAGCGACTCGCGCTCGGACCTGACGGCGGCCGACCGCAAGCGGCTGCACACCGGCGCGGTGGCCGGGCAGCGGACCGACACGATCATGTTGCTGCACGTCCCGGACGGCGGCGGCCCCACGGTGCTGGTCAGCGTCCCGCGCGACTCGTACGTCGCGATCCCGGGCCACGCCAAGAACAAGATCAACGCGGCGTACGCGTTCGGCGGCCCGCAGCTGCTGGTGCGGACCGTCGAGCAGGCGACCGGGCTGCACCTGGACGGCTACGTGGAGACCGGGCTCGGCGGCTACGCCACGCTGGTCGACGCGGTCGGGGGCGTGGACGTGTGCGTCAAGCGGGCACTGAAGGACGCCAAGGCGAACATCGACGTCAAGAAGGGCTGCCAGAGCATGGGCGGCGCAACAGCGCTGGGCTACGCCAGGGCGCGCTACTCGGACCCGCGCGGGGATCTCGGCCGGGTCGAGCGGCAGCGGCAGGTGCTGGCCGCGATCGCCGGCAAGACGCTGTCGCCGTCCGTCGTCCTGGTCCCGTGGCGGGCCTTCCCGGCGGCATCCGCGGGCGGCGGGGCGCTCACGGTCGACTCCGGCACGTCGCCCACCGACCTCCTCGCGTTCGTGCAGGCTATGCGCGCGGTCGCCGGCGGTGGCGGGCTGTCCCTGACCGTCCCGGTCGGCAACGCAGCCCTGCCCACGAGCGCCGGTGAGGCCGTGTCGTGGAAGACGGCCGAGGCCACCAAGCTGTTCGACGCCCTGCGGCGCGACGACACCGAGGCGATCCGGCCGCTCGCGGCCGAGCAGGCCAAGGCCACGGCCTAGCGGGACCGGGACGGCGGGACGGCCTACCTAGCGGACCGTGAACCCGAGGCCCGCGCCGGCGTGGCGGGCCCGCAGTCGCTCGCCCTTGCCGGCCGCCTCGTCCCGCAGCTGGGCCGCGAAGGCCACGAGTTCCGTGCGTAGCCGCAGCGCCTCGTCACCCTCGCCCGCTGCGAGCATCCGGACGGCGAGCAGGCCGGCGTTGCGGGCGCCCCCGATCGAGACCGTCGCCACCGGGACGCCGGCCGGCATCTGCACGATCGACAGCAGCGAGTCGAGCCCGTCGAGGGTGGCCAGCGGCACCGGGACGCCGATCACAGGCAGCGGCGTCGCCGCCGCGAGCATCCCCGGCAGGTGAGCCGCGCCGCCGGCCCCGGCGACGAGCACACGCAGTCCGCGCTCGTGCGCGCCAGCGCCGTAGGCGAGCATCTCGTGCGGCATCCGATGCGCCGACACGACGTCGACCTCGTGCAGAACGTCGAACTCGTCCAGGACCTTCGACGCGGCTTCCATCACCGGCCAGTCCGAGTCCGAACCCATCACCACGCCGACCACCGGCCGGCCCGTGCCGTTGCCCGACATGACGCACCCTCCTCGACCCTTCGGCCCTTCGACGATGCCGCGAGCCTCTCCCGGGCAGCCACCGGGGCGGAAGGCTTTACGCCCACGGCGTGACGGCGCCGGGGACGAGAGGCCCGACTCGGCGAGACCGACGGCCTGCTGACCAGCGAGGGGACGATCTACCCCCTGCTCTCCCGGCTCCGCAAGGACGGGCTGGTCACGACGAGGTGGCAGGAGTCTGATGCAGGCCCACCACGGCGCTACTACGCCCTCACCGATTCAGGTCGGGCTGCCCTCGAGGCCTTCGTGCAGGACTGGACACTGTTCAGCGAAGGCGTCGATCGTCTGCTCCGTGTCCCTCGCTCCACCCAGATCATCCCCACCCAGGACTCCACCGGGAGCACGTCATGACCGTCACGGACCACCCCGCCGTCGGGGCCTACCTGGCACGATTCGACGCCCTCGCCGCGCGCCTGCCGCAGTACCGTCCGAGGAACTGCGCGCCGATCTCGTCGAACATCTCCAGGCCGCGCTCCCCGACGGCGCCGACGACTCCTCGGTGCACGCCGTTGTTCGCCATCTCGGAGACGTTCTGCAGCACGGTGACCGGCCCCGGGGGGACGACGTCGGACTGCCCGGCCGCGACGAACTCCTCGTTCCCGCTGGAGTTCGTTCTGTTCGCCGCACAAGGGCTGTTGCTCGCAGTGCCCTTCGTCGTGGGGCTCGTGCTGCTGCGTCGCGCCCGGCTCAGGGTGGCTGCGGGCGGGCCGGTGCCTATTCGTCGATCAGCCCGGTGATGAAGTCGGCGGCATGCCGCGCGCGGGCCCGCAGGTCCTCGAGGTCGTCGCCCTTGACGGTCACGTGCCCCACCTTGCGGCCCGGACGGACCGGCTTGCCGTAGAGGTGCACTTTGACGCCGGGGTCCCGTGCCATCACGTGCAGGTAGGACCGGTACAGGTCCTCATACCGCCCACCCAGGACGTTCACCATGACGGACCAGCGGGCCGAGGCCCGCGGATCTCCGAGCGGCAGGTCGAGCACGGCCCGCAGGTGCTGCTCGAACTGCGAGGTCACCGCGCCTTCGATGGTCCAGTGCCCGGAATTGTGAGGGCGCATGGCGAGCTCGTTGACGAGCACCCGGCCGTCCGGGGTCTCGAAGAGCTCCACCGCGAGGACGCCGACCACGCCCAGCTCACCGGCGATGCGTAGCGCCACGTCCGTCGCGGCAAGCGCGACGTGCTCCGGCAGGCCGGGGGCGGGGGCCACGACCTCGCGGCAGATCCCGTCGACCTGCACCGTCTCGACCACGGGCCACGCCGCTGCCTGGCCGCTGGGACTGCGTGCGACGAGCGCGGCCAACTCTCGGCGGAACGGCACCAACTCCTCGGCGAGCAGACCCGAGGCGTCTGAACTGCGGGCGCGCGCCAGCCACCCGGCCGCGTCGGCCAGGTCGTGGACCACCAGCACGCCCTTGCCGTCGTAGCCGCCGCGCGGCGTCTTGAGCACCAACGGCAGGCCCACCTCGGCGGCGAACGCCGCGAGGCCCTCGGCGTCCCGGACCAACCGCCAGCGCGGCACGGGAAGTCCCAGCGCCGTCAGCCGTTCGCGCATCAGCGCCTTGTCCTGCGCGTGCACGAGCGCGTCAGGTCCAGGGCGGACGGCGACCCCTTCACCCTCGAGGGCGTGCAGCAGATCGGTCGGCACATGCTCATGGTCGAACGTGAGGACGTCGCATCCGGTGGCGAACGCGGTGACGGCGACGGGGTCCCGGTGGTCTCCGATCGGCGCGTCGGCAACCACTTGGGCCGCACTGGCGTCTGAGGATTGGGCGAGGACGCGCAGTCGCACCCCCAGTGCGACCGCCGCGGGCTGGGTCATGCGGGCCAGCTGCCCTCCGCCGACCATCCCCACGACGGGGAACCCGTTGCCCGCAACGGGCCGCTCATCCGGCACGGGGAGAAGGCTATCGGCCACGCGGAGTACCCTCGACGGCTGGTGTGGGGACAAGAGAGAGCAGGTGTTCGGGTGAGCGGCATCGCCACCAAGGTCTCGCGGCTGCGCGGGACCATCGACGTGGTCTACCGCGAGATGCTCAAGTTCGGCACCGTCGGAGCGGTCGCGTTCGTGGTCGACGTCGGCCTGTTCAACCTGCTCACCACGGACCTCTGGCTGGGCGCGGGCCACCCCCCGCTCGACGGCCACGAGAAGATGGCGAAGATCATTTCGGCGAGCACTGCCACCGTGGTGGCGTGGCTCGGCAACCGCTACTGGTCGTTCCGGCATCGGCGGCAGTCCTCCCGGGGGCGCGAGTTCCTGACGTTCGTGTTCATGAACGTCGTAGCGACGGTCATCGCGGTGCTGTGCCTTGCGGTGTCGCACGACATCTTCGGCTTCACCTCCCACCTCGCCGACAACCTCTCGGGCAACGTCATCGGCATCGGCCTCGGGACCCTGTTCCGGTTCTGGGCCTACCGCACCTTCGTGTTCACCGAGTTCATCGACCCGCAGGGCCGCGACCGCGCCGAGGACCCGGCCGGGCTGCCCCTCCCGGTCGACCTTTCCGACCTGGACAGCATCCCCGACGTGGACAGCATCCCCGACGTGAACAGCATCCCCGACGTGGACAAAATCCCCGACATGGACAGACTTCCCCCGGCGCAGACTCAGCCGGTCAGCGCAGTGACGCCAGCCGAACCGCGGCGGCGCGCAGCCGGGTGACCTGCCGCTCGTAGGTGGCGCCCTCCAGAAGCAGGAGAGCACCCACAACGGCCATCACGGTCCACCGCGGCACGCTCGTCCCGAGCTCGACGAGCCAGGGACCGAGCTGCACGACCGCGTGCGCGGCCAGCGCCCCCGCACCGACGACGACCGGCGCGGCCAGCCGGAGGCGGACTCCCGCGATCACGAGACCACCCGCGACCAGGGCAAGCACGACGACCCGCGCCGGCGGACCGCCGTCCGCGGCCGCCACGACGCTCGGCGCCAGCCCGAGCACGAGACCCGGCCCGAGCGCGTGCCAGGACCCGGCGTCCCCGAGCCGGTACCAGCCCAGCGCCAGCAGCATCAGCGCCGGCGGCAGCGTGTAGGCCTCGGGGGTGTGGACGCCCGCCTGTGCCAGCAGCAGCGCCCAGGCGATGGCCACCGGCGCGATCGAGGCCTCCGCCAGCCGGTCACGGCCCGGGGTCACCGCGATCGCGGCGAGCCCTGCGCCGGTGAGCGCGAAGAGGAGCCAGCCACCGGGATCGGCGCCGCCGAGCAGCAGACCGACGGCCGCGGTCACGGCCGCGCCGATCTCGGCAGGCAGGCGGCGCGGGTCCACCGCCCACCCGGGGACCCGCAGCGCGAGGGCGACCAGCGCCGCGGCGACGCCGACGGCGGCGAGCACGGCGGCAAGGGCGATCGCGCGCAGCCCCCCACCTGCGGCGGGTATTCCAGCGGCGGCGGTTCCGGCGACGACCAGGCCCCCGAAGAGCACCGGAACCGCGCCGGCCGCGCCGGGCCGGACCCGGGCGGCGACGTCGGCTCCGATGGCCACGGGATCCGCCGCGGCAGCCGTCAGTGCAAGCACGAGCAGGCCGCCGAGCACGACAGCTGTCTCGGCGAAGCGGCCGGCCGGCCACCCGGATCCGCGCGCCTACCTGCCCGGCTGAGTAGGTCTACTCAGCCGGGCCGGAAAGGGTCCGATCGGGTTACGGCCGACCGGGCCAGCGCGGCGTCCGCTTCTCGGCGAAGGCGCGCACGCCCTCGGCCCGGTCCGGCGAGAAGGCCGTCGCACGCCACGCGGCGTCCTCGATCTCGAGCGCGGAGGCGAGGTCGGTGCCCGTCCCGAGCCGCATCGCACGTTTGGCGTTGCGGACGCCGACCGGCGAGTTCCGCGCAATCGTCGCCGCGATTCCGGACGCCGCCGCAACCGCCTCCCCCGCCGGAACCAGGCGGTCGACAACGCCCAGCGCGGCAGCCTCTGCCGCCTCGATCCGCCGGGCGGTGAAGATGAGCTCGGCAGCGCGGGCCGCCCCGATCCGGCGGGGCAGCAGCTGTGTGCCGCCGAGCCCCGGGATCACGCCGACGGACACCTCGGGCAGGCCGACGACGGCGGTCTCGTCCGCGACCACCAGGTCGCTGAGCAGGGCGAGCTCGAGACCGCCGCCGAGGGCGTGACCCGCGACGGCGGCGACGACCGGCACCGGGACGGCGAGGAGCGCCGCGGCCATCCGCCGGTAGACGACGCGCTGGGCGCGCAGCTGCTCGTCGGAGTACCCGTTCCGCTCCTTGAGGTCCGCCCCCACGCAGAAGGCCCGAGCGCTGCTCGAGGACAAGACCACCGCGCGCAGGTCGTCGTCCGCGGCCAGCGCCGCGAAGGCGGCGGCCAGCTGCCGGGCGAACTCGGTCGAGATGGCGTTCAGGGCGTCCGGCCGGTCGAGGACCACGTGCGCGACGGCGCCGGGCGGCACGATCTCGTCGCCGTCGGCCCGCTCGACCCGCACGAGGTCGGCGGCCGTCCTGGCGGCGCCCGATCCACTCCCGGAATGCCTTCCGATCCCAGCATCCATGGCGCCGAACGCTAGTCGAGGTCGGGCTGGTCGAGATCGGGCTGGTCGAGATCGGGCTGGTCGAGATCGGGCTAGTCGAGATCGATGAGCCGGCGCACGGGTCCCGCCCGGGCGATGAGCAGCGGCCGCATCAGCCCGAAGCCCCGCACCTGCCGCACCCGCTGGGGCACGAGCACGAGGTCGGGCTGCGCGGCGAGCAGCTCACCCGTGCCGGGGTCCGTGACGACCGTGCCCGGCTGGGCCAACGCGGTGAGGCGGCTCGCGAGGTTGACGGTCGGGCCGTAGACGTCGCCGAGGCTGCGAAGCACCTGGCCGTGCGCGAGACCCACCCGGACGTCGGGCACGACGTCGTCCACGGCCATCTGCTCGGACAGCGACAGCCCGATGACGGCGCCGTCGGCGGGGCCGTCGGCGATGAAGAGCACCTCGTCGCCGACCGTCTTGACCACCCGGCCACCGCCGGCGGTGACGACGTCCGACGCCAGGCCCTCGAACCGCTGCACGAGGACACCGAGCTCGTGCTGCTCGAGCCGCTGGGACAGGCGCGTGTACGAGACGAGATCGGCGAAGCCGACCGTGAGCGGCGAAGCGGTCGCGACGTCGCCCGCCTCGGCCGCGCCCGCGAGCCAGCCGGCCGTCGCGGCGAGATGTCGGCGCCAGACGTGCACGAGCAGCACCTCGAGGTCGTCCGCCAGCGCACCGAGCCGGTCGAGCGCCTGCTCGGGCCCCGGACGGCCGGCGGCCGCGAGGTGCTCGATCAGGGCCTCGGTCTGCCAGCTGACCAGCCGGTCCGCGCTCTGGCCCACCGCCCGGGCGAGCGCGATCGCGGTGGCCTCGTCGAGCAGTCCGGACCGCACCAGCCGGGCGACCCGGGCGAGGGCGTCGACGTCGGCGTCCGTGAAGGCCACGTCGCCGTCCGAGACGTTCGCGAACCCCAGCGCGCGCCACAGCTTCCGGGAGGCCACCTGCGAGACGCCGGCCTGAGCCGCGACCTCACGACGGCGCCAGCGGCGCGCTCCCCCGAGCAGCCGGCGCTCCAGGGCGGCCGCGTCGCCCGGCCTGGCCTCGTCCGCATCGGGACCTGGATCAGTCACTGGATCGGTCACGGGCGCTGCGGGAAGGGCAGGATGCGCGCCCCTTCGGGCGGCTCCTCGTCGGGCTGTTCCGCTCCGGACTGATTCCCTGCGGACTGATTCCCTGCGGACAGATTCCCTCCGGACGGATTCCCTCCGGACGGATTCCCTCCGGACGGCGAAGCGGCGTCCTCGACCGGCGAGTCGGGCACCGGGGTCATGCGCACCTGCTGGTGCAGCGCATGGAGCCGGCGCACCGTCTCGCGCTCGCGCTCGGCGGCGTCATCGAGATCGTCGCCGGGATCGTTCTCGAGATGATCGTCGGATGCGGCGTCCCGGGCCGCCCCGGCACCGATCTCCAGGTAGCGGCCGCCGAGTTCCTCGTCGGGGCCCGGCCCGTTCTCCCAGGGGCCGTTCTCCCAGGGGCCGCGCCGGAACCGCCGTGCCGGCGTGGCGAGGCGCTCCGCGACGTCGTCGGCGACCGCCAGCAGGCCGTGCTGCAGCCGGGAGACGCCCGGGACGTCGGTCATCGTGAACTTGGCACCGCCCTCGGTCGTCACCGAGAGCGTGCCGGTGCGCAGCAGGCGCTCGCCGAGGCGCTGGGCGACGACGACGTCGGTGATGCCGCGCAGCGGCAGGTCGTGCCCGCTCCGCCCGACGACCCCCACCCGTTCGAGGAGCCGCTGATCGGTGAGCACGTAGAGCGTCGTCCACCAGGTCGCGAAGGGCCAGATCACCCAGCGGAGAGCGACGATCGCCGCCACGGCCCCGACCACGGCGCGAATCGTCGCCTGTGTCGCGCCCGCCGGGACCGCGCCCAGCGCGTAACCGGCGGCGGGCGCGAGCAGCAGCAGCACCAGCGCGGGACGCACCAGCCTGCGGACGTGGGGGCGCAGCACGACCAGTGCCGTCTCGTCGTCGGCGAGCACCTTCGCGGGCAGGCCCATGACTGGAGATGATGCCGCCTCGCGGCGTCGTGTTGTCAGACCGGCCGGACGTGCCAGACGTCACCTGCGGCCAGGGTGCGTAGGCCGTCGGCGGTCGCGACGACCAGGCGGCCGTCGTCGTCCACCTCGTCCGCCCTCCCCCGAACCACCTCCCCGGCGCCCGCGCCCGGCAGCCGCACCTCGACCTCCTGCCCCAGCGTGAGGCAGAGCTCCCGGTATGCGGCGCCGACGCCGCCGGCCCGCGCGTCGCCGCCGGCGTCCACCCATTGCAGGTAGCGGACGGCGACGGCGCGCAGGCAGGCGCGCAGCACAGTGTCCCGGTCGAGGGTCGCCGCGCCGGCGAGCCGCAGCGACGTGGCGGTCGGCACCGGCAGCTCGCCGCGGTGCTGGTCGACGTTGAGGCCGAAGCCCACGACGGCTGCGACAGGACTGCCGTCGGGGCCGGTGACGGCCTCCGCGAGCACCCCGCACACCTTGCGCCGCTCGCCGCGCTCGGGCGGCTGCCCCTGTTCGGGCTCCGGGACGAGCACGTCGTTCGGCCACTTGAGCCCGGCGGGCACGCCGCAGGTCCTGCGCAGCGCGTCGACGACTCCCAGGCCGGTGAGCAGCGGCAACCACGACCAGCGGGCGGGCTCGACGGGCGGGCGCAGGAGCAGCGACACAGCAAGCGCCGCCCGCGGTGGCGCCTCCCAGCTACGCCCCAGCCGGCCACGCCCGGCCTCCTGATGGTCGGCGACCAGGACGAGGCCCTCGGGCTCGCCGGCGCGAGCGCGGGCGGCCAGGTCCGCGTTGGTCGAGCCGGTGCTCGCGACGACCTCCACCGCGCGCCAGACGGCGTCCGATCCAGCTACGTCCGATCCAGGGCCTGCAGGTCGCGTGAGAGCGCGCGCCAGGGCCGTTTGCCGCAGCGGCGGCCGGTCGAGGTCCGTCCAGGGGTTGGACGAGCCGTTGGACGAGCCGTTCGCCGAAGCGCCGGAGTAAGGGCCGATCGAGGGGGTCACCCGCTCAGTGTCGGCCCCGCGGCTAGTCTTCGACGCATGGCCGAGCCGATCACGCAGGCGCCGCAGGACGGCGCCCCGCTCGACGAGGCACGACATCCACACCCCCGACATCCACACCCCCGACATCCACACCCCCGACATCCACACCCCCGACATCCACACCACCGCCGGGAAGCTCGAGGACCTGCGCCGCCGCGAGGAGGCAGCCCTGCACGCGGGCTCGGCCCGGGCGGTGGAGAAGCGCCACGCGCAGGGCCGCAAGACAGCCCGTGAGCGCGTCGAGGCCCTGCTCGACCAGGGGTCCTTCGTCGAGCTGGACCGCTTCGCGCGCCATCGCACCCGCAACTTCGGCCTGGCGGAGCAGCGCCCCTACGGCGACGGCGTCGTCACGGGGCACGGGACGATCGACGGCCGGCAGGTCTGCGTCTTCGCCCAGGACTTCACCGTCTTCGGTGGCTCCCTGGGTGAGGTCTTCGGCGAGAAGATCGTCAAGGTGATGGACCTCGCGATGCGGATCGGCTGCCCCGTGATCGGCATCAACGACTCGGGGGGCGCGCGGATCCAGGAGGGGGTGGTCTCGCTCGGCCTGTACGGGGAGATCTTCCTGCGGAACGTCCACGCCAGCGGCGTCGTCCCGCAGATCTCCCTGGTGATGGGGCCGTGCGCCGGCGGAGCCGTGTACTCCCCCGCCATCACCGACTTCACCGTGATGGTGGACCAGACGTCGCACATGTTCATCACCGGGCCCGACGTCATTCGGACGGTGACCGGCGAGGACGTCGGCTTCGAGGAACTCGGCGGTGCCAGGACGCACAACACCCGCTCCGGCAATGCGCACTACCTGGCGACGGACGAGGACGACGCGCTCGACTACGTCCGCGCGCTGCTGTCGTACCTGCCGTCGAACAACCTCTCCGACCCGCCGTCGGTCGAGGCCGCCGCCGAGATAGAGGTCACGGACTCCGACCTCGAGCTGGACGCCCTCGTTCCCGACTCCCCCAACCACCCCTACGACATGCACACCGTGATCGGGCACGTCCTCGACGACGGCGAGTTCCTCGAGGTGCAGGCACTGTTCGCGCCGAACGTCGTCGTCGGCTTCGGGCGGGTGGAGGGCCGGCCGGTGGGTGTGGTGGCGAACCAGCCGCTGCACTTCGCGGGCACGCTCGACATCGACGCCTCGGAGAAGGCGGCCAGGTTCGTGCGGACGTGCGACGCCTTCAACGTGCCGGTGCTGACCTTCGTCGACGTTCCCGGCTTCCTGCCCGGCACCGACCAGGAGTGGAACGGGATCATCCGGCGCGGCGCGAAGCTCATCTACGCCTACGCGGAGGCCACCGTCCCGAAGGTCACCGTGATCACTCGGAAGGCGTACGGCGGTGCGTACGACGTCATGGGTTCCAAGCACCTGGGCGCCGACGTGAACCTCGCCTGGCCGAGCGCGCAGATCGCGGTGATGGGCGCGCAGGGCGCGGTGAACATCCTCTACCGGCAGGAGCTGGCGCGGGTCGCGGACGACGGCGGCGACGTCGAGGCCGAGCGCCGGCGGCTGATCGAGGACTACGAGGACACCCTCGTCAACCCCTACATCGCCGCCGAGCGGGGGTACGTGGACGCCGTCATCGCTCCGTCCCGCACCCGGGTCGAGATCGTCCGCGCGCTACGGATGCTCCGGACGAAGCGGCAGTCCCTGCCGCCGAAGAAACACGGGAACATCCCGCTGTGACCGAGCCGTCGACTACCGAGCCGTCGACTACCGAGCCGTCGACTACCGAGCCGTCGACTACCGAGCCGTCGACTACCGAGCCGTCACCTGCCGAGCCAGTCCTGCGGGTCGTCGCCGGCGACGCGACGCCCGAGGAGATCGCGGCCGTCGTGGCGGCCGTCGCCGCCGCGACCTCGGACGCAACCTCCCCATCCCCCACGACAGCGCCACAGCCCGCCGGCGCCTCGCTGTGGTCGGCCCCGGGTTTCGCGAACCGCACCATCCGGGCGACGTTCACGCCGGGCCGGGACAGCTGGCGCACGTCGTTCTGGCCCCGCTGAGGCCCTGAAGCGGTCCGGCCAGAAGACCGGGAGCTGCACGGCGAGGTAAGCCCAGACCGACGACATGGCGACGACCCAGCCGGCGGACCAGCGAGCGCCGCGGCTCCAGAGCACCAGCGCCAGCACGAATCCGCCGGCCACGGTCGCGGTGATCGCGCCGGGTGCGTTGCCCACCGGAGCATGGAGCCGACTGTGGCGGTGAGCGTGGCAGTTCCGGGTCGATTGGCGACCCGGAACTTTCCACGCACACTGACACGCTCGCTGACACGGTCGGAGTCGCGACCCTCGCCTCGACACGGGGCACGGTCACGCCAGCCGGGTGGCTCGCGCGGTGAGGTAGCGCTGCTCGGGGATGCTCGTCGTGGCGTTCGCCGCGGAAAGGTACGCCGAGCGCGCCGCGTGGGCGTCGCCGGCCATCTCGAGCAGGTGCGCGCGGACCGCGTGGATCCGGTGGTCGAGCTGTGCCCGGCGGCCGCCGAGCAAGGGAGCGATCATCGCCAAGCCGGCGTCCGGCCCCTCGACCATCGCGACGGCCACGGCGCGGTTGAGGGCGACGGCGGGGCCCGGCGCGATCCCGGCCAGCATCTCGTAGAGCACGGCGATCTGGGCCCAGTCGGTGTCCTCCGCATGCTCCGCCTCGGCGTGCACGGCCGCGATCGCCGCTTGCAGCTGGTACGGCCCCACCGGCCCCGCCGGGAGCGCCGCCTCGACGAGCGCGACCCCCTCGCGGATGCGGGCCCGGTCCCAGCGGCTGCGGTCCTGCTCCGCCAGCGGGACGAGCGCGCCGTCCGGGCCGATCCGCGCGTCCCGGCGTGCGTCCGTGAGCAGCATCAGGGCGAGGAGGCCGGCGACCTCCCCGACGTCGGGCAGCCGCTCGTGCAGGAGGCGCGCCAGCCGGATCGCCTCCTGCGCGAGCTGGACGTCGTACAGCTCCGGGCCGGTCGTCGAGGTGTGGCCCTCGGTGAAGATCAGGTAGAGGACGTGGGCGGCCGCGGCGAGCCGTCCGGGCAGCTCGGCGGCAGTCGGCGGATCGAATCGGGCCCCCACCTCCCGCAGCCGTGCCTTCGCCCTGCTGACGCGCTGCGCCATGGTGGCCTCCGGCACCAGGAACGCCCGCGCGATCTGGGCGGTCGTGAGGCCTCCGACAGCCCGCAGCGTCAGCGCGACCTGAGCCGGCGCCGGGAGCGCGGGGTGGCAGCAGAGCAGCAGCAGGACGAGCGAGTCGTCGGGGTCGTCCGGCCGCAGGTCGCCGACCGCCTCCGGCGGCGCCAGCCGTGCGACGAGCAGCTCGCGCCGGGTGCGGGCCGCGTCGCTGCGGCGCGCGTCCAGCAGGCGCCGCGACGCCACGGTGACCAGCCATGCCGGCGGGTCGTCCGGCAGACCTTCGACGGGCCACTGCCGCGAGGCCGCGAGCAACGCCTCCTGCAGGGCGTCCTCCGCCGCGTCGAGGTCGCCGTACCGACGCACGAGCGCGCCCAGGACGCGCGGCGCGTACGGGCGCCACGCGTCCTGGAGCGCCGCCTCCACCCGGATGCTCCCGGTTCCGGGAGGCTGCTCAGGCGTCGCCGCCACCGGCAGACATCGCGGGCCGCAGCTCGACGGTGTCCCCCGGCCCGGCGAACTGCGCGGCGACCTCCTCGGCCCGCTCCCGCGTCGCGCAGCTGATGACGAAGAACCCGGCGAGGTGCTCCTTCGACTCGGCGTAGGGGCCGTCGGTGGCCAGCGGTCCGTCGGAGCCCCAGCGGTAGACCGTCGACGAGGACGGCGCACCCAGTGCCTCGGCGGTCACCCACTCCCCGGACTCCTGCAGCTCGGCGAGGAGCGCGTCGAACTGCTTGTCCATCTCGGCCCGCCGCTCCGGCGGGATCGCGCGCCCCTCCGGGGTGTTGTCGATCGTCGGGTGGCCCCACGGGTCGGGGTTGCTGTGGATGAGGATCACGTACTTCACGGGAGGAGTCTCCTTCACCTCGGCGTCAGGGCCCCAGCGGCCCGACGTCCCAGAGGTCGGAGCAGGGGGCCAGTTCTCGACAACGCCGATCCTGGCGGACTAACGGCCGCGCGGCCGCACCGTGGGGAACGCGAGCGTCTCGCGGATGGAGGTGCCGGTCAGCATCATGACGAGCCGGTCGACGCCCATCCCCAGGCCGCCCGTGGGGGGCATGCCGTACTCGAGCGCTGTCAGGAAGTCCTCGTCGAGCTGCATCGCCTCAGGATCCCCGCCGGCGGCGAGCACCGACTGCTCGGTGAGCCGCCGGCGCTGCTCCAGCGGGTCGACCAGCTCGCTGTACGCCGTGGCGATCTCGGTGCCGAAGGCCACGAGATCCCATCGTTCGGCCAGCCGCGGGTCGTCCCGGTGCGGGCGGGTCAGCGGCGAGACGTCCGTCGGGAAATCGAGGTAGAAGGTCGGCTCGACCGTGGCGTGCTCGACCAGCCGCTCGTACATCTCGAGGAGGACGGCGCCCCTGGACCATCCCGGGTCGACCGGCACCTGCATCCGTTCGCAGTGCCGGACGAGCTGTTCGCGGCTGGTGTCGGCGTCCACCTCCTCGCCCACGGCACGTGAGATCGCTTCGGCGACCGTCAGCACCGGCCACGGTCCGGACAGGTCCACTTCGCGGCCCGAGGATGGTCGGCCCGTCGATCCGCCGGTACGCCACCGGCGCGCCGTTCGCCGCGACCGCCGCCTCCACGACGAGCTCGCGGGCGAGCTCGAGCATGTCGCGGTAGTCGGCGTAGGCGAGGTACGCCTCGAGCATCGTGAACTCGGGGTTGTGCTTGAACGACACGCCCTCGTTCCGGAAGGTGCGGCCCAGTTCGAAGACACGCTCCATCCCGCCCACGCACAGCCGTTTCAGGTAGAGCTCGGGGGCGATGCGCAGGTAGACCGTCAGGTCGTGCCGCCATGTGCGTGACGAACGGACGGGCGGTGGCGCCGCCGTGCACCGGCTGCAGCTGCGGGGTCTCGACCTCGAGGAAGCCCCGCGACACCAGCGACGTCCGCAGGCTCGTGACCGCACGCGAGCGGGCGGTGAGCAGCTGGCGGGCCTGCGGCCGGAGCACGAGGTCGAGGTAGCGCTGCCGTACCCGCGCCTCCGGGTCGGTCAGGCCCGCGTGCTTGTCGGGCAGCGGCCGCAGGCATTTCGACGTCAGGGTCCACTCTGCGGCGGCCACGGACAGCTCGCCGCGGCGCGAGGCGACCACTTCGCCGGTGACGCCGACGTGGTCGCCGAGGTCGACGTCGCGCAGAAACCGGTCCAGCCCGTCCTGCCCGAGACGCGAGCTCTCGAGGAGCACCTGCAGGTCCCCGGACCAGTCCCGCAGCACCGCGAAGCACACCCGGCCATGGTCGCGGACGGCGACGATCCGCCCGGCGACGCCCGCCACCGCGCCTGTGCCGTCCCCGGGCCGCAGGCCCTGGTGCTGCTTCGCGGACCTCGGCGCAGGTGCGGGTGCGGGGGTACGTCACGGGATAGATCGAGCCGGCGGCGCGCAGCCGCTCGAGGGTGGCGAAGCGGTCCCGCACCTGCTGGGGGAGCGCCGCGGCGGCCGCCGCGACGGCCGCGGCCGCCGGGTCGGCGCCGAGTCCGGCTCCACCGGCGGCCGCGGCGCCGGCGCCGAGTCGGCCGCGCGTCGGGGCCGGCGTCGCCGCCGCCCGCGGTCGCCAGGGAGCGGGACGAGCCCGGCAGCAGGAGGAAGCCCTCGGCCAGCGCCGAGGCGAACGAGATCTCGACGAGTTCGCGGCGGTCGGCGAAGCACAAGAAGCGGGGCACCCACTCGGGCCGGTACTTCACGTTCGAGCGGTAGAGCGACTCCAGCTGCCACCAGCGTGACGCCACGAGCAGCAGCCGGCGCCAGGCCGCGCCACCGGGCCCGCGCCGATCCTGGCGCCGTCCTCGAACGCGGACCTGAACACCGCGAAGTTGAGCGACAGCCGGTCGACCCCGAGCGCGGGCCCGCGGGCGACGAGCTCGGCGACCATGAGCTCGGTGAGGCCGTTGACGGCGTCCCGCTCGCGGCGCATCAGGTCGAGGGAGAGCCCGTCGCGAGCCCCAGGGCACGAACGAGAGCAGCGCGACCGGCCGGCCCGCGGGGTCGAGGGCCTCGACGGCCACGCAGGCGGCGTCCGCGGGATCCCCCAGCCGGGACAGCGCCATCGAGAAGCCGCGCTCGGTCTCCCCGTGCCGCCAGCCGTCCGCCAGGGCCACCAGCTGCTCCATCTCCTGCGCGGGAGAGCGCGCCGTGACGGCGGACGCGCACCGTGTACCCGGACCGCTCAGCCGCTGGACGACCTGCCGGACCGGGCGCAGGTCGGGGTGCTCGAGGTCGAACCGGGCCACGTGGACGACGGCCTCGTCGCCGATCTCGAGCACCTTCAGCCCGGCCCGGTGATAGGCCCTCGCGCCGGCCTCGCTCGCGCCCATCACGGCCGGCACCCAGGCGTAGGTGCGGGCCTCGTCCAGCCACCGCTCGATCGCCGGCGCCCAGTGGTCGGGGTCGCCGACCGGGTCGGCGCTCGCGAGGCTCACTCCCGCCACCACCCGGTAGGTGACCGCGGCCTTGCCGGACGGCGCGAAGATCGCGGCCTTGTCCCGGCGGGTCGCGAAGTAGCTGAGGGAGTCCTGGTCGCCGTGGACCGCCAGCAGGTCGCGGACCTGCCTCTCGCTCTCCGGCGCGAGGTCGGACGCCGCCCGCTGGGGCCGGGTCAGCACGAGCAACGCCGTGAGCACCGTGACGAGGCCGAGGAAACCCAGCGTGAGGTCGACCGGCCGGGGGGCGGAACCGAAGCCCGGGATGTCCCCGGCGAACTGCGTGCCCGTGACCTCCGAGAGCGTCCACACCACGCGGTCGCCGGTGGTGGCCAGCGTGCCCGGCATCAGGCTCACCAGTGCGAACCCGATCAGGCTGATCACCGCGAGGCCCGCGAGCAGGACCGCGAGGGCCCGCAGCGCGGACCGCCGCCGGACGCGGGTCGGGAAGTGCCGGCGGGCGGCGAGGAAGACTCCGAAGGCCGCCGCCTGCAGGACGATCAGGACGGTGGCCAGGGGGCGGCCCGGCACCTGGGCCAGGGTCTCGGGGTCGAGCGTGTCCGGCGGCGCGAACCAGAGGGCGAGGACGACGGACACGCCGCCGAGCAGCTCGAGCGAGGCGAGGACGACGACGCCCCACCACGCCACCCGCTTGCGCCGGGCGGCGGCGCCGGCGAGGACGGCGAAGACCGCCGCCGATGTGAGGTTCGGTGCCGCGTTGACCAGCAGCAGGTCGAAGGGGACCTGCAGCGGCGCGAGGGCCTGGCGAACCCCCGTGCTCAGCGCCGTCAGCGCGGAGACCGCGGACACCGTGGCGAGCACCAGCGCCGCGATGCGCGGGACCGCCGCCAGCGGACCGGTCCTGCGGGCCGGTGCGAGCGGCCGTTCCGGCACCGCCCCGCCGGCCGTCCGGCCGAGCGTCCCTCCCCTCGCCGCCTGTCGCCGGTTCGCCCGGGTGATGGCTGCGCGCGCCGCGCCGCACCGGCGCGCCGCCGAGCGCGTCCTGAACCATGACGTGCCTCCCGACTGGAGGCTAGGCCCCAGGGACGACGTTGACGGACGAAAGGGCTGCACGACAAGACCCGCCGCTCATCCGGTGACGCGATGCGCCCCCGCGTACACGTTGAACGACTCCCCGCGGGAGAAGCCGACGAGCGTCAGCCCGGCCTCGACGGCGAGGTCGACGGCGAGGGACGACGGCGCCGACACGGCGGCCAGCACCGGCGCACCCGACGTCCACGCCTTCTGCACGAGCTCGAACGACGCCCGGCCGCTGACCTGGAGCACGTGGCCCCGCAACGGCAGCAGGCCCCGCTGGAAGCCCAGCCGACGACCTTGTCGACGGCGTTGTGCCGGCCGACGTCCTCACGCAGCACGACGAGCTCGCCGGCGGGTGTGAACAGCCCGGCCGCGTGCAGGCCGCCGGTGCGGTCGAAGACGCGCTGGGCGGCGCGCAAGCGGTCCGGCAGCGCGGCGAGCACGTCGCCCGGCACGCGGACGGGATCGTCCGCGACCGTGTGCGACGAGTGGGTCCGGACGGCGTCGATGCTCGTCGTGCCGCAGATCCCGCAGGCGCTCGACACGGCCCGGTATCGGTCGGCGGGCACCGTCACGCCCGGACGCAGGACCACCTCGACGACGTTGTGGGTGGGCTGCCCGTCGGCGTCCCGGGCCGCGTCGGGCAGTGCCGGGCAGAGACCACGTCGGCCGCCGACCGCACGACGCCCTCCGCCACAGGAAGCCGAGCGCGAGCTCGAGGTCGTGGCCCGGGGTCCGCATCGTCACGGTGAACGGGTCGGCCGGAAACCCGGAAAGAGCCTCGCTTGAGCCCAGCCGGATCTCCAGCGGCTCCTCGACCGCGAGCGTGTCGGGCCGGCTGATCCGGCCCGGTCGCTGATCCGTTCACCGTGAACCGGACCACGGGCCGCCGTGCCGTCGTCGCTGCCACGGGCACCTCCTCGAGCCGAGGGTAGGTCGGCCCCCGCGCACCGCCCGCTGCGTCCAGGCCGGGAGGTTCTAGTCTGCGCGGGTGAGCGACGCCCGTCCCCCCACCCGTGTCGACGAGATCGCGGACCGCTACCTCGACCGGTCGGCGGCCGCGGACCCGGTGTTCGCCACCTTCACCGGCATCCGCGGCTACGACGACCGCCTGACGGACGTCTCCCCGGCGGGGCACGCCGCCCGGGCGTCGCTGGCCGAGCAGGCCCTCGGTGAGCTCGAGACCGCGGTGCCGGTGGACGCCACCGATGCCGTGACCGTCGCCGCGCTGCGCGAGCGGCTGGCGCTCGACCTCGAACGGCACGAGCTCGGCCTCGACCTCGCGACGCTCAACAACATCGAATCGCCGGTGCAGACCTTCCGCGACGTCTTCGACATCACCGCCAGCGACACCGACGAGCACTGGGCCACGATCGCGGCCCGGCTCACCGCCGTCCGCGGTGCCCTCGCCGGGTACCGGGAGAGCCTGGCCGCCGCCCGGGCGGTGGGCTGGGCGCCGGCCGCGCGCCAGGTGCGGGCCGCCTCGGCCAGGCGCGCGAGTTCGGCGGCCCGCAGGGGTTCTTCGTCACGTACGCGGCGGCTGCGAGGACGCGCGAGAACCAGCCGCCGGGGGGCGGCCTGCCCGAGCGGCTGCGGGCCGCGGGCGCGGACGCCGCCGCCGCGTACACCGAGCTCGCGGACTGGCTCGACGCCGAGGTGCTGACCGGTGCCACCGACCGCGACGCGGCGGGCCGCGACCTCTACGCGCTGCACGCCCGCGAGTTCCTGGGCACGGTGGTGGACCTCGACGAGACGTACGGCTGGGGCCTGGCCGAGCTGGACCGGATCGAGCGCCGGATGGCGGACGTGGCCCGGCGGGTGACGCCGGACGCACCGGGCGGCGAGGATGCGGACGCCGTGCACGATGCCATCGCCGCCGGCATCGCCGCCCTGGATGCCGACCCCGCCCGCACGATCGACAGCCCGCAGGAGTTCCGCGACTGGATGCAGCAGCTGTCCGACCAGGCGATGGTGGAGCTCGGCAGCCGGGCACTTCGACATCCCCGAGCCGGTGCGGACGCTGCGCTGCCGGATCGCGCCGTCGTCGTCCGGCGCCGTCTACTACACCCCGCCCTCGGAGGACTTCTCCCGGCCCGGGGAGATGTGGTGGTCCGTCCCCGGCCGGGATGGACCTCGTTCTCCACCTGGCGGGAGGCGTCGACGGTCTACCACGAGGGTGTGCCCGGGTCATCACCTTCAGGTGCGGCCAGACCCAGTACCGCAGCGACCGGCTCAACCGCTGGCGCCGGCTCGGCTCGTGGGTGAGCGGCCACGGCGAGGGCTGGGCGCTGTACGCCGAGCGCCTCATGGAGGAGCTCGGCTACCTGCGGCGACGACGGCGACCTGATGGGGATGCTCGACGCGCACGCGCTGCGGGCGGCCCGGGTGGTCGTGGACATCGGCGTCCACTGCGGGCTCGCGGCGCCCCGGGAGGTGGGCGGGGGTACCTGGGACGCCGACAAGGCCTGGGCGTTCCTGCGCGGCACACCCGCGCTGCCGACCCGACCCTGCGGTTCGAGCTCGAGCGCTACCTGGGCTGGCCGGGGCAGGCGATCTCGTACAAGGTCGGCGAGCGGGCGTGGCTCGACCTGCGGGACCAGGTGCGAGCGCGCGAGGGGGACGCCTTCGACCTGCGGGCCTTCCACCGCCGCGCGCTCGACTGGGTTCGGTGGGCCTGGACGTCCTGCGCTCCGCCCTGTTGTCGGCATGAGCGAGTCGTCCGTGCACCGCCCGGCTCCGTGCTGGTCCTGGCGTCGGCGTCGCCGGCCCGGCTGGCCACCCTGCGGGCCGCGGGGATCGACCCGGTGGTCCGGGTCTCCGGCGTCGACGAGGACGCGGTGGTGGCCCGGTACGGCGTCGCCGCCGCCGAGGACGTGGCGCTGCGTGCTGGCGCGGGCCAAGGCCGAGGACGTCGCCGGCGGCGTGGACGAGGCCGGGCGTGGTCGCTCGGCTGCGACTCGGTGCTCGAGCTCGACGGCGAGGTGCACGGCAAGCCGGCCGACGCGCAGGCCGCGCGAGCGCTGGCGGCGGATGCGCGGCCGCTCCGGGGTGCTGCACACCGGCCACTGGTTGATCGACATGCGGGCCGACGCGGACGGCGGCAGCGGCGCGACCCTCGGCGCCGTGTCGTCGACGACGGTGCACTTCGCCGGCATCGACCGACGCCGAGATCGACGCCTACGTGGCGACCGGCGAACCACTCGCCGTGGCCGGGGCCTTCACGCTCGACGGGCTGGGCGGGGCGTACGTCCGCGGGATCGAGGGCGACCACCACAGCGTCGTCGGCCTCTCGCTGCCGTTGCTGCGGGATCTGCTGGCCGAGGCGGGCGTGACCTGGCACAGCCTCTGGCGGAGCCCGCCGGCGCCGCCCGCAGTGACGGACCGCGCTCGCGCTGGTCGCCGGGGCCGCCGCCGTCGCCTGCGCGGCGGCCGCCGTCGCCCGGCGCACCAGCCGCCCCGCGCTCGCCGGATGGGCACTGCTGGCCCTGGCGTTGCTGCTGCTCGGGGCCGCCGTGCGGGGGGCACGTCCGCCGGGACGGCGCGGGCGGCCGTGGTCGCCGTGCCGCCGGCGGCTGTGCTGTCCTCAGGGCTGGGAGTTCTGCTGCTGCACCGTCGTCCCCCGCGATGGTTGCCGGAGCGACGCTGGGACGCCGGGATCGTGCTGCTCGGATCGGCTGCGACGGCGAGCGCGCTGTTGACCGCACCGCCGCCGTGGCCCGGGCTGCCCGCGCCGGCGTGGCTCGCAGCCCCGGCCTGTCTGGCGCTGGCCGCAGCGGCCCTCGCGGCCCCGCGTTCGCAGCCGGTCGTGTGGTGGGCCGCGGGCGGGCTGCTCGTGGTGGCGATCGGCCTCGCAGCCGGGCCGGAAAGGGCGATCGGCGCCCTGCTCACCGGGGCCGGGTTCGCGCTGGTCGGCGCGGGGGCCCTCACCCAGGTGCTGCCGGGCCTCTCCCCGGCGAGGGGCGGCGCCGGCGTCCTTGCCGAGCGGCGCCGGGCCGGCGTCCCTACCGGGCTCTCGCCCCGCGGGCTGTCGTGGGCCGGCAGCGCCGCTGCGCTGGTGGTCGTCGGCGCGGACGTCGCCGGGGCCGCCGTTCCCCGGGGCGCTGCGGTCCTCGCCTGGGCCGCGCTCGCCCTGGTGCTGACGCGCAGCGCCGTCGCCTTCCTCTCCTCGAGGGGCGCCGGGGACGACGAGCTCACCGACCGGCTCACCGGCCTCGCCAGCCGGGCGGCGATCAGCGAGGCACTGGCCACCGAGGCGCAACCGCCCGCAGCCAGGACGACGGCTGGACGGTCGGACCGACCAGGTCGCCCTGCTGCTCGCCGACATCGACGGCTTCGAACGGATCAACGTCGCCCTCGGTCGGGAGGCGGGCGACGCCGTGCTCACGGAAGTCGGCGCCCGGCTGCAGGGCGTGCTGAGGGCGCCGCAGCTGCTGGCGCGGCTCGGCGGCGACGAGTTCGCCGTCCTGTTGCCCGGCGCGGGTCCCGAGCCCGCGACGCGGGTCGCGACGGCGCTGCGGGAGGCGCTCACCCTGCCGCTGGACGTCGACGGCGGACGGCTGTCCGTGCAGGCGACGGTGGGGATCGCGACCTGCGTGCTCCCGCGTGGCCGTCCCGAGGACCTGCTGCGACAGGCGGACGCCGCCGTGCACCGCGCCAAGTCGACCGGCAGCGGGATCGCGGTCTACGACGCCGAGCGGGACGGCGCCGGGCCCCTGCGGCTGCGCCGGGTCGACGAGCTGCGCTCCGCGGTGGAGCGGGGCGATCTCGTCGTGCACCTGCAGCCGCAGGTCGAGCTGGCGTTCGGCCGGGTGGCCGGGTGCGAGGCCCTGGCCCGCTGGCGGCACCCGCACGACGGCGTGCTCCTGCCGGACGCGTTCCTCCCGCTGGCGGCGCACACGGGGTTGATGCGGCCCGTTGCCGCCGTCGTCCTCGACCGGCCCTCGAGGCCTGCGCCCGTGGTGGCCGCGCCACCGGTTGCCGGTGAGCGTGAACCTGACCGCCGACGACCTGCTCGACCCCGGGCTCACCGACCGGATCGCCGCGACCCTCGAACGCCATGCGCTTCCCGGGGCGGCCCTGCGCGTCGAGCTCACCGAGGAGGCGCTCGTCTCCGACCCCAAAGCCGCGGCCGCGTTGCTGCAAGGCTGGCGCGCCCTGGGGGTCGGCGTCGCCCTCGACGACTTCGGCACCGGCTACTCCTCGCTCGCCTACCTGCGGGAGCTGCCGTTCGACGAGCTCAAGCTCGACCGGGTCTTCGGGGCGGACCTGCGGCGCCGGACGACGCTCACGATCGTGGCCCACACCGTGGCGATGGCGCACGGCCTCGGCCTGCGCGTGGTCGCCGAAGGGGTCGAGGACGAGGCGACGGCCCGGACCCTCGCCGACCTCGGCTGCGACCTGGGGCAGGGCCATGCGTTCGGCGCGGCCATGGCCCCGGCCGAGTTCCTGGCTTTGCTCTCCGTGGCGATTGATCGCGCCCGGCTGGCCTAGCGTGAAAGCCATGCCTGTCGGAGCGCGTCGTGCCCGGCCGCGGCGCCTCGCCGCACTGCTGGCGCCCGTTCTGGTGGCGGGGTGCTCCGCCGGCCCCCGGGAGACGGGCCCCCGGGCGGCCGGGTCCGGCCCGACGGCCCCGGCGTCGGCCACTCCCACCCCTGCGCGGTCGGTCCGCCGGCGGGGTCCTCGACCGGGTCCACGGGCGTCCAGGCAGCGGACGTCTACGGGCAGGCCGGCGCCGGGATGCTGACCGCGGTGACTCGCGCGGCCAGGCCCCTCGTCTACGTCCCGGACACCATGAGCAATCGCGTCGACGTCATCGACCCGCGCTCGTACAGGATCATCCGCACGCTTCCCGGTCGCCGGCGCTGCCGCAGCACGTCGTCCCGTCCTGGGACCTGAAGACGTCCTGTGGGTGAACGACAACCAGGGCAACGCGCTGACCCCGATCGACCCGGTGACCGGACGGCCCGGGACGCCGGTGTCCCGTCGACGACCCGTACAACCTGTACTTCACCCCGGACGGCAGGCACGCGATGGTGATGGCCGAGCGCGCTGCGGCGCATCGACTTCCGCGACCCGCACACGATGGAAGCTGCCGAGCACTCGCTGAAGGTGCCGTGCAAGCGGGGTCAACCACGCGGACTTCACGGCCGACCTGCACGACGCTTCGTGGCGAGCTGCGAGTTCAGCGGGCAAGCTGCTCGTCGTCACCTGCGGACGGCAGCAGGGGTCGGCAAGGTCATCGACCTGAACAACATCAGCACACCGCCGGCGCCGACCGACTGCGATGTCGGCATGCCAGCCACGGGCGGCCCGGCGTCGATGCTCGAGCACCGGGGCGAGCGCCGATGCCCAGGACGTCCGCCTCGTCGCCCGACGGCCGGACGTTCGTGGTGGCGGACATGCTGCGCAACGGGCTCTGGCTGGTCGACGCGCGACGTTCGCCGTCACCCGGTTCCTGCACACCGGGAAGGGCGCGCACGGCATCTACCCGAGCCGGGACGCCTCGGTGCTCTACGTCTCGCAACCGGGACGCCGGCACCGATCGTCGGTGGTCGACGCCGCGACGCTGACCCGTCCGGACGACATGGACGATCCCCGGCGGGGGGTCGCCGGACATGGGCGGCGTGACCGCGGACGGGAGCCGGCTCTGGCTGTCGGGACGGACCACAGCGAGTGTCTACGTCTTTGCCACGGCGACCGGGCGCCTGCTGAAGCGCGATCAAGGTCGGCGCCGGTCCGCACGGCCTGTGCGTCTGGCCGCAGCCGGGCCGGTTCAGCCTGGGGCACACCGGGAACATGCGCTGACTCCCCTTCCCAGCGACGATCAAGGAAGTTTTGGGGATCAAGGAAGTTTTGGGGATCAAGGGACGCCGATCAGCGGTGCCGGGACCGAGGATCGGTGCTCGACGCCGACACTTCAGGGCGGCAAGCCGGCGGTCACGCCACTGCCGCAGGGCTCCCTGCCCGGGGCGCCGTCGTCCCGCGCCAGGGCGAGGACGGCGAGCAGCGCCGCGACATGCGCCTCGTCGTCGCCGGGCCGTTCCTCGCCGGCGTCGCCCGTCATACCGGGGGCACCCCGTGCCGGCGGTCGCTGAACCTGCGCTCCCGGCCCGACGCGTACGTCAGCCGTAGGACGACCTCGCGCCGCAGCTCGGCCGGCTCGATCACGGCGTCGACGACGAGGTCGGAGGCGAGGCGCAGGAGGTCGACGTCTTCTTCGTACTCGGCGCGCCGGGCGGCGACGAACGCCGCGCGCTCGTCGGCGTCCGCGATCGCAGAGATCTTGTTCGCGAACACGGCGTTGACCGCGGGTTCGGGGCCCATCACGGCGATCCGCGCTGTGGGCAGGGCGAGCGTCGCATCCGGCCCGAACCCGGGACCCGCCATGGCATACAGGCCGGCGCCGTACGCCTTGCGCATCACCACGCACACCTGCGGGACGGTGGCCTCGGCGACCGCGGTGATCATCTTGGCGCCGTGCCGGATGATCCCCTGCCGTTCGACCTCGCTGCCGATCATGAACCCCGGAACGTCGGACAGGTAGACCAACGGCAGGTTGAACGCGTCGCACAGCCAGATGAAGCGGGCGGCCTTGTCCGCCGAGTCGGTGAAGAGCACCCCGCCGCGCACCGCGCTGTTGTTCGCCAGGACGCCGACCGGCCGCCCCTCCAGCCGGCCGAAGCCGACCACCAGCTCGGCCGCGAACAGGGGCTTGACCTCGAAGAACGATCCATCGTCGACGAGCGCGTCGATCGCCTCGTGGACGTCGAACGGCACGGACTCCCGGGCCGGCACGAGGTCGGAGTCGAAGCCGCGGGCGGGGGGCTCCGGCGGGTAGTCGGGCGGTGTCTCGCGCCAGCACGTGGGCAGGTAGGAGAAGAACAGGCGGGCCTGCTCGATGGCGTCCGCGTCGTCGGCCGCGAGGTTGTCCCCGCAGCCGGACACGGTGCAGTGCATCCGCGCGCCCCCCATCTCCTCCAGGGTGACGTGCTCCCCCACCACCATCTCGGCCATCCGGGGGCTGCCGAGGTACATGCTTGCGTTGCCCTCGACCATGAAGACGACGTCGCAGAACGCGGGAATGTACGCGCCGCCCGCAGCCGACGGACCGAACAGGCAGCAGATCTGCGGCACGCGGCCGGAGAGGGCGACCTGGTTGTGGAAGATCCGGCCGGCGCCGCGCCGCCCCGGGAAAAGGTCGACCTGATCGGTGATGCGGGCGCCGGCGGAGTCGATGAGCCAGAAGATCGGCAGCTCCTCGCGTAGTGCGGCCTCCGTCGCGCGGACGATCTTCTCGACCGTGCGCGCGCCCCACGACCCGGCCTTCACGGTCGGGTCGTTCGCCACGACGATCGCGGGCCGGCCGTCGACGGTGCCCCGCCCCGTGACGACGCCGTCCGCGGGCAGGTGCGCGAGGGCGTTCGCGAGCTGGCCGTCCTCCACGAAGGAGCCCTCGTCGAGGAGCAAACCGATTCGCTCGCGGACGCGGTAGCTTCCCCTGGCCGGCCAGCTTCGCCGCACCGGCCTCGGACGGCGTCAGCGTCGCCTCGCGGGCCCGGCGCAGGTGCTCGGCGTGCGCGACCTCGTCCGCGCTGGCGGCCATCGGGGGCGTCGTCATGGGATCAGTCAACTACGCGGACGGGTCAGGCCACCGGCAGGCCGAGCCCGCGGGCGATGACCATGCGCTGGACCTCGCTGGTGCCTTCGCCGATCTCGAGGATCTTCGCGTCCCGGTAGAAGCGGGCGACCGCGTGGATCCCGACGGACTCCTCGATGAAGCCGGCGCCCGCCGAAGACCTGCGTCGCGAGCCGGGTGGCGTCGACGGCGGCGGTCGAGGCGTGCAGCTTGGCGATCGCGGCGGCCTGCTTCACCTCGGCTGCGGCGCGGCGCCCCGCAGCCTGCTCGTCGCGCAGCCATGCCGCCTTGTAGGTGAGGAGCCGGGCAGCCTCGACCGCGACGGCGAGGTCGGCGATCGGGAAGGAGATTCCCTGGTTGACGCCGATCGGCCGGCGGAAGGCCTGCCGCGTACCCGCGTACTCCAGGCAGGCGTCGAGGCAGGCCTGGGCGAGGCCGACGGCGAGGGCGCTGATCGCGACGCGGCCGTCGTCCAAGATGGCGAGGAACTGTGAGAAGCCGCGGCCGCGCTCTCCGAGCAGGTGGTCGGCCGGCACCCGACAGTCCGCGAAGGACAGGCCGTGCGTGTCGGAGGCGTGCCAGCCGAGCTTCCGGTAGGCGGGCTCGACGGTGAAGCCCGGCGTCCCCGCCGGGATCATGATGGCGCTGACCTCGGGACGGCCGTCGGGCCGCTCACCGGTTCTGGCGGTCACCGTGACGACGCTGGTCATCGGCGTGCCGGAGTTCGTGATGAACGCCTTCGCACCGTCGACCACCCAGCTGTCGCCGTCCAGCCGGGCTCGCGTCTTGGTCGCGCCGGCGTCCGACCCCGCCTCGGCCTCGGTTAGGCCGAAGGCAGCCAGCGCGCGGCCGGCAACGAGGTCGGGCAACCAAAGCGCCTTCTGGTCGGCACTGCCGAACGTGAGGATCGGGTTGATCCCCAGGCCGACGCCCGCCGAGAGCGTGATGCCGACGGACTGGTCGACCCGCCCGAGCTCCTCGATGGCGACGCACAGGCTGGTGAAGTCGGCGTCCGCACCGCCGAACTCCTCGGGGACGACGAGGCCGAACAATCCGAGGTCGCCCATCTTCGGCACCAGCTCGGCGGGGAAGCAGTGCTGCTCGTCCCATTCCTGCACGTACGGGGCGACCTCCGCGAGCGCGAAGTCGCGCACGACACGCCGGAAGTCCTCGTGCTCCTTGGACAGTTCGAACACCGCGCACCCACCTCGACAGATCACTGCAACTGCTTTACCTTTACGTCAAGGTAAGCCGGACAGGCAGGGGCGCACAAGTGGACGGGTCGGACCACACCTGGACCATCGCCGAGCTGGCCGACGAGTTCGGCGTCACCCACCGGACCATCCGGTTCTACGAGGACCGGGGGCTCGTGACGCCCGAACGCGTCGGGACCCGGCGCGTCTACCACCCGCGCGACCGGATCCGTCTCGCGCTGGTCCTGCGCGGCAAGCGGCTCGGGTTCGACCTCGCCGAGATCGCCCGGATCGTCGACATGTACGACCAGGCGCCCGGCGAGGAGGGGCAGCTGCGTTACCTGCTCGAACAGATCGAACGGCGCCGGGCCGAGCTCGAGCAGCGGCGCCGGGACATCGAGGTGACGCTCGCCGAGCTCGACGACGTCGAGCGCCGCTGCCGCGACGCCCTCTCGTCCACCATCGTCGGCTCGAAGACGCAGTAGGGCAGACATGTGCGTTCTCGCGGTGCATCCTCACGCCGCCTCGGATCGATTGTTGCGGGGGTGGTGGGCGGCGTTGCGGAGCGGGCGGCGTGCGGGGTGGACCCACCTCGGGGGTACGACCCAGGGGATGCCGTCGAGCATGCGGATCTCCCATTCCTCGAGGTGCACTTCCGTGTGGTGCCGGCCGCAGACGAGCGCCAAGTTCTCGAGATCGGTCCGGCCGCCGCGTTGCCACCACTGCACGTGGTGGGCGTCGCAGGCGTCCCCGGGCACGAGGCAGCCGGGGATGACGCAGCCGCCGTCACGGGCCAGCAAGGCGGTCTTCTGGGCCGCAGTGGCGAGGCGCTGGCTACGGCCGAGGTCGAGCAGGCTTCCGTTCGGGGCGAGCAGGGCGGCCCGGACGGTGGCATTGCAAGCGAGCAGTTCCAGGGTGGTGGCGTCGACCAGCCCGGCGTGCTCCACCCGCGCAGGCACGCCGGAGGGGGACAGAGCACGCGCCAGCCAACCCAGATCGTTCTGGCCGTCGCCGCGTTCCCGCCGGCGGTCACAGTTCTCAGTGGTGTTTTCATTGTCGGCCGGGGAGCTTTCTCCCGGGGGAGCCTGGCGGAGCGGGTCTTTACCGGATTCCGCCGGAGTCTCCCCCTCCGGTCCTCGAGTCGGCGACTGTTCTTGCGGCAGCCTTTCGCCAGTCGGTTCTTCTCGGAGTCGTCGGTCGGCTTGTTCTCCGCCCCGCCGGAAGCGGTTGGGGAAGCGGTCGCGCAGCCAGCCGTCGAAGTCGCCCTCCAGGTTGACCGGAAGGCCGCGGCTTCGCTGCGCCCAGGCGGCTGCAACATGTTCGATGCCGGCGACCAGGACCAAATCGGCAGCCGGGTAAGGCGCGACCAGCGCCCCGGGTTCGCGGATCAGCACGGCCTCACCCTCGCCCGGCGGCGGCTCTTGCGGCGCATCCGGCGGCCCGCTCGGCGACGCGCTCGGCGACGCGCTCGGCGATGAAGGGGGCGCCGAAGCCGGGCTCGTCTGCCCGGTCTCGGGATCGCCGGCGTGCCAAGCCGCGTCGTCGCCGTCACCCCCGCCGGCGCCGTCACCAGCTTGAGGGCTGGCCGTGCTCGCACCGGCCGCCCCAGTGGGCAGGGTGATGCCGGTCTTGGTCAGGGCGAGGTTGAGGATGTCGGTCACCGCGTCCATCTGACGGGCGCCCAGGTCGCGCACATCGGGGACCTGGTGCTCCACCCCGTCGGCGTCGATGGCCTTGCCTGGCCTGGGTTCGGAGAACGCCGCCAGACCCCGCTTGAGCCGTAGCCCCTGGTCCGGACCGCAGGAGAACTTGCCCACCCACCTGCCGTCGGGCAGTTGCGACATGTGCAGGTACCGCTGTTCGTGCGCGCCCTTGGAGTCCGGCGGCTTCAACGTGGCCACGATCCGCTTCGCGATCGCCTCCAACTCCGTCACGGTGAATCGCCGGGCGTAATGCGCCAGCACCGCATCGACCACCAGGATCAGCCGGACCTGGGTGGTGAACGCGTCGCTGAGGCCTTCCAGAGCGATGCGCAGCTGGTCGGTGATGTCGTCGTCGTCGTCCGGGATCTGACAGCCCATCAGGACCTCGCGCACCGCCGAACCGAGCTCCTTGTGGGTGCGAACCGCGACTTCGACGTGGGCAGTGGTGACGTCCCCGGCAGCGAAGGCAGCTCCGATCGCAGGCAGATCTCCGACCTCCGGGCGCAGCAGGCCCGCCCACAGCCCGTCCCTGCGCGCCACCCAGCGGCGCTGCCCGAGGGCGTGGCAAGCGAACACTGCCCCCGCCTCACCCAGCCTCGCTTTCGGGATCACGTCGTCCCGGGCATCCATCGCCGCCAACACCGCCAGTCTCGCCGAGGCGACCTGCGCTGCGAACCGCTCGAAGACCTCGCCCAGCGCCAGAACCTCCTCGGGGCGCAGGGCCGCGTGCCGCACCGCCTGCAGCTCGCTCAGCGCGGCGGCAACGGCAGCAGCCGGCTCGGCAGCTGCCGACGGCAACACCGTCAGCAGCTCATCAATCCCCCGAACCCCCATGCGACGAACCTAAAGGCCGCCACCGACAAACCAAGGGGGTGGAGAAGTCCCCCCGCGCGACTATTTTCCGCCACCTGACGACACGCAGCGCTACCGCGCCGTGGATATCCACAAGAACGAGCGCATCCACAACCGGGAGTGTCAAGAAATGGTCAACCAGGAAGACCTAAGGCCTCACTGGCTCCACACCTCGACGGCGGCGTCTCGACGGCCACACGTCGACCCCCACACCTCGGCAGCTGACGCAACGGCCCCTCGTGCTCCTTGCGTTCAGGCCTCGAGCAGGCGCTGGGCCCAGTACTCCCCCGGCTGCGTGCCCGGCGGCACGGCGTACAGGCCGGACGCGACGTGCGTGAAGTACTCCGCCATCCGGTCCGACCGCGCCATCCGGGTCTGCATCGGCACGTACTGCGTCCGCGGGTCCCGGCAGTAGGCGAGGAAGAACAGGCCGGCGTCGAGCCGCCCAAGCCCGTCGCTGCCGTCGACGTAGGAGTAGCCGCGGCGCAGGATCCGGTGGCCGCCGTTGGCGTCGCGGGTGCGCGAGCGCGACGTGCGACCCGGCGGGCAGCTTCGCGACGTCGACCGGCGACGCGCTCGGCGGCCGCGCCGAGAGGCGCGCCGGACAGCTTGTGCCGCCCGGTGACGTCCTCCTGCTCGCCGAGCGACGTCCGGTCCCAGGACTCGATCCGCATCGCGATGCGCCGCATCACCAGGTAGCTGCCGCCGTCGATCCACGCCGGCGCCCGGTCCGCGGCAGCATCGACCCAGACGTGCTCGGCGCAGCGAGTCCGCGTCGTCGCCCGCGATGTTGTTCGTGCCGTCCTTGAAGCCGAAGAGGTTGCGCGGCGTCTGCTCGGCGGGCGTCGTGGACGACGTGCGCCCGAACCCGAGCTGGCTCCAGCGCACGGCGGCGGTTCCCATCGCGAGGCGCGCGAGGTTGCGCACCGCGTGCACGGCCACCTGCGGGTCGTCGGCGCACGCCTGGACGACGAGGTCGCCCCCGCTGCGGTCGGCGTCCAGGTCGTCACGCGCGAACCGCGGCAGGTCCACGAAGGCGCTCGGCCGCCGGCGGCGCAGCCCGAACCGGTCCTTCCCGCCGGCCTCGAAGACCCCGGCCCCGAGGCCGAGGGTGAGGGTGAGCCGGGACGCCGGGAGCCCGAGGGCCTCGCCGCTGTCGTCGGGCGGGGCGTCGGCGACGGCCGGCGCGGCGCCGCCCTCGACGACCTCGAGGCCGCGCGTCATCCGCTCGGCCGCGGCGGTCCACCGGCGCAGCAGGTCGACGAGGTCGGCCTTGCTGTCGCTGGTGAGGTCGAAGGCCGCCATGTGCAGGCGGTCCTGGACAGCGGTGGCGATGCCGGCCTGGTGGGCTCCGTGGAAGGGCACCGGTGTCCCCGCGGCGACGGCCGCTTCGGCGTCGCCGGAGCGCAACGCGGCCCAGCCGGCGCCGGCCCCCGCGCCGGCGGCGAGCGCCGCGCCACCGACGGCGCCGAGGAGCCCGCGCCGGCTGACGGTGCGGGTCATCCGGCCACGACGACGGCCGCCACCTGGCTCAGCGGCTCGGACAGGGCGTCGACGGCCGCCGAGAGCGATCGCCGCTGCTCCTGCGGAACGGTGGCGTAGGAGACGAAGGTGTCCTTGCTGCGATGCTGTGTCGAGGAGGGCCTGCAGCTGGGTGAAGCGCTGGTCGAGCGACGTCGTCAGCGTCGAGTCCTTCTCCTTCAGGACGGGACCGAGCAGCTCGACGACCTTGCGGGCGCCCTCGACGTTCGCCTGCATGTCCACCAGGTCGGTGTGGCTGAACGCCTCCTCCGCGCCGGTGACCTTGGCCTTGGCGACCTCGTCGAGCAGCTCGTTCGCGCCGTTCGCCATCGACGTGGGGGTGATCTGGGCCTTCGGGACGCGCGCGACGAGGTCCTCGAGATCCTGAACGAGCGTCGCCGCGACGGGCGCCGAGTCCCTCGGTCGAGTTCGTCGTCCACAGACCCTTCTCCAGCACGTGCCAGCCGCTCCACCTCTCGCCCTCGTCGAGGTCTGCCTCGCGGGCGTCGATGCGAGTGTCGAGATCCCCGAACGACTCGGCCACCGGCTCGACGCGCTCCCAGCCGACCCGGCTCGGGGCGTAGAGCGCCTTGGCCTGTCGCGACGTCCCCCGCCTGCACGGCAGCGGCAAGCTCTTTCGCCGCCGCCAGGGACCGGTCCGCTTCACCCGTGACGTAGCTCCGGTAGGCGGTGACGGCGCCGTCGAGGCGAGGGTCCGCGGACGCCGCCGGGACCGCCCGAGCCCTTGGCCGTGACCGTCAGCGGTGCCTTGATGCCGTCCCCCGTCATGCCAGGCTTGCACTGGATCATGTAGGAGCCCGCCGGCAGCTCGACGGTGACGCGAGCGGACGACACCCGGTGCCACGTCCTCCTTCTCCGTCACGACCGAGCCGTCGGGGCGCAGGACGTAGAGCTCGTTGACCTTGGTGCCCTTGTTGTCGAAGCGCAGCTCGACCGTTCCAGCGCTGACCGTCGACGTCGCGGGCGTGCATTCGGTGTCGGTGCCGGTCACGGCGATCGACTGACCGGCCTGGTCCGAGGAGCAGCCCGCCAGCGTTGCGGCGAGGCCGGCGGCGACGACGCCGACGCGGACGGCGGGCACGAACTGGCGGCGCATGTCTCTCCAGAAGCAGGCAGGGTGATGGTGGAGCCAGAGCAGTGAGGCGGGCACTAGTGAGGTAAGGCTTGCCTAACTCCCGTCGGGCCGTCAAACCGCAGCGGCGGACAGATCGCCGACGACCGCCCCTTACGGACAGACCCTGGCAACCTGTAACGTCCCACCTCCGGGCTGATCACATCAGGGTCCTGAGTGCTCCTCCCGGACGCCGCCGCCAGACCGATCGGGGGTCAGAGGTCCGGTCGGCACCCGGGTCTGCGGTGGGGGGTCGTGCCGTGCCACGTCGACGAATCTCGACCTGGGCGAGCGCGGTCCTCACCGTTCTCCTGGCGCTGATGGCCCTGTGCATCCCCGCGACCTCGGCGTCGGCGACAGCGGCAGCAGCGGCAGCACCGGGAGCGCGCCCGGCACACGTCGCCTCCGCTCCGGCGGTGGCCGCGGCATCCGTGCCGGCCGCACCCTTCGTGCGAGGCGCCGAACCCCGCGGGCTCGGCCTGCTGGTGGCCTGGGAACCGAATGCGGCTGCGGATGCCGTCACGGGTTACACCGTGACCGTGCGCCCCGCTTCCGGCGGACCGACGCCGCCGGCCGGCTGCGGAGCCGTCACGCGCACTGCCGCCGCCAGCGATTCCGCGGCTCTGGTCCCGGGCCTCTGCGTCGGCGTTGCCTACGTGGCGACCGTGACCGCGCAGAACGCCACAGGCACGAGTCCGGCCGGGCCTGCGACCGCCCCGGCCGTCCCTTGCCTGCCGGGCCGCCGGATGCTCCGCTCGTCACGTCGATTGCACCGCGCCCGGCCTCGCTGCTCGTGATCTGGTCGGCGCCGGCGAGCGACAACGGGAGCCCCATCACCGGCTACACGCTGAAGGCCACCCAGGGCTCGACGGTCAAGACCATTACCGCGGCGGCGTCCGCATCGTCGGCAACGGTGACGGGGCTGGCGAACGGCGTCGCCGCCTCCGTGAGCGTGGTGGCGGTGAACGCCAAAGGCAGCTCAGCCGCGTCGACGGGAACGGGGACCCCGAAGGCGCTGAACCTGCCGGGCGCACCCAAGGACCTGACCGTCGCGCCGGCGGGGAGCGGAACCGTCCGGGTCACGTGGAACCCACCCGACGACCCCGGCGGTAACGCCGTCACGCAGTACACGATCACTTACCAACAGGTCGTCCCGGATTCCGCCGGGACCGGTTGGGTGCCCACGCCGGGGACGACGCCGAAGACAGCGGTCGCGGCCGGAACGGCAACCTCGGCGACGATCGCCGCCATCTCCCCCGCCACCGCCCTCTACAGCTTCTCCCTCAGCGCGACGACAGTGGCGGGCACGGGAGGTTCGGCCACCACCTCGGCGCCGGTCTCGCCGACGACGAGTCTGAACAGCGGCACCGTCGTCCTGACCGCGGCCACGATGACGAACGCGACGACCGCGGACGGCGCGGCCTTCACCTGGCCCGCTCCCGCTCCTGCCCAGATCTCGGGGCTGAAGGTGGGGCAGGTCATCGTCGCGGCACCCGCACCGGCAGCACCGCACGGGCTGCTGCGAACGGTCGTCGCCGTCGAGCAACCCACCACGGGCACCTACCGGATCGCAACCGTGCCGGCCGCGCTCACCGACGCCTTCTCCGCGCTCGCGATGAGCCAGTCCGCCGACCCGCTGAGCGTCACGCCGGCCGTGGGGTCACTCGCCGCGCGCTTCACGCCGGCGGCGGCCGGCGTCCGCGTACTGCAGCCGCACACCGGATCCAGCCTCGTCACCGTCAGCACGAACCTCACGCTCGGCCTCGAACTCAAGGACAAGAAGACCGGCGCGTTCGTCAGCGGCGAGGTCGCGCTCGAGCCCACGCTCGGCGTGGGGCTCTCGCTGCACCACGGCTTCCTGGGCGTTCCGGACGGCGTCAAGCTGAAGGCGTCCGCCGAGCTCAAGGCCGACATGTCGGTCACTGCGGGCTTCTCGTCCAAGGACGACAAGTACGAGTGGAGGGTGGGTGAGATCGACGGTCCGCCGATCGTCGTCGAACTGGTTCCCCCCGCCTTCCTCGTATTCGTCCCCAAGGTCCCGGTGTTCTTCAAGATCTCGGGAAAGGTCGGCGCCGTCGTCCGGGGAACGGTGACCCTCGGCGGGGAGATCGGATGGGACTCGACGAAACCGGCCGTCCTCGATGCCAAGAACACGTCCAAGCCGCCGTCCCCGGACGGCGGATTCCTTCCCGGCCTCTCCGCGACAGGCTCCCTCACAGCGACGCTCGAGCCCGAGGCGGAAGTCGCCCTTTACGACCGCGCCGGCCCCACGTACGGGTACGGGCTCTCGCTGGAGGCGAAGATCGACGCGTTTCCCGCTCCGGGAAACCCCTACCTGAGCATCACCCCCAGCGTCACGATGACCGCGGGGCTCGACCTCAAGCTGTTCGGCAGGGAGACACATCTCGAGGCGACGCTGGCCACTGACGTCTACCCGCCGTGGAACTTCTGGACCAAGCCCGGCCCTGTGCTCACCATCACGCCGGCCGCGCCCACGGTCGCCCCCGGCGGTTCCGTCACGTTCTCCGCGACTCGCAGTGATGGCGTGACGGGCCATCCCGTCACCTGGAGCCTGACGGGCGCCGCCGGAGACGCCATCACGCCCGCCGGTGTGCTCACCACCGTGCTGCCCGGCGCCCGCGACCTGACGGTGAACGCTCAGGACGACGCCGGCGGACGCGGGCAGACGATCGTCCACGTGGGGGCTGTCTTCGATCCGCCCGGGTCGCTCAAGGTCACGCCCCACACCACCGACTCGGGTGCCACGGTCGCTTGGACGGCACCCGTGAACACAGGGGGGAGCGCCATTGCCTCCTACGTCGTGACCACTGACCCCTCGACGGGGCCGCATCCGGTCCCGGCCTCGGCCACGTCGTTCGAGCTGCCACCGCTGGCCCCGGGCAGCAGCTACCTCGTCAGCGTCTACGCCACGAACGCCGCCGGCGATGTCTCCCCGCCGGCGACCGCTCAGCTGGGCGTTCCGGATCGCCCCCCCGCGTGCCCCAGCGCCCTTGCCTATGGCCAGGAGGCCCTCTGCACGCTCACGTCTGCTGGTCAGATCGCAGGCTTCCGGCTCACCGCCGCCGCCGGTGACCGGATGCGGTGGCACGTGGTCCCCACGACATCCGGCTCGGCCCTGTCACCGAGCCTGGACGTCGTGTCCCCCACCGGCGCCGCCGTCTGCTCGCGGACCACCCTCGACGACGTCGACTGCACGGCCCCCGTCTCCGGCGTCTACACCGCGACCGTCCGCGACTTCTTCGGTTCACACACGGGCGGCTACGCCGTGACCCCGCAGCGGTTGAACAACCCCGTCGGCTGCCCGACCGTGGCATACGGGTCGGCCGCGACCGGTGCCACTGCCCTGGGCGGGGTCACGTGTCACCGGGTGTCCGCGTCGGCCGGCGACCGGATGCGCTGGCACGTCGTTCCCACGTCGTCAGGTCCGCTGTCCCCGACCGTGGACGTGCTCACGCCGACAGGCGCGGTCGCCTGCTCGCGGACCACCCTGGACGACGTCGACTGCACCGCGTCCACCACCGGGCTCTACACGATCACCGTCGCCGACTTCATCGGCCCGAACATCGGCAACTACGCCGTGACGGCGCAGCGCCTGAACAACCCGGTCGGCTGCACCACCGTCGCCTACGGGTCGGCCGCGTCCGGCGCTACCGCCTCGGGCGGGGTCACGTGTCACCGGGTGTCCGCGTCGGCCGGCGACCGGATGCGCTGGCACGTCGTCCCGACGTCGTCAGGTCCGCTGTCCCCGACCGTGGACGTGCTCACGCCGACAGGCGCGGTCGCCTGCTCGCGGACCACCCTGGACGACGTCGACTGCACCGCGTCCACCACCGGGCTCTACACGATCACCGTCGCCGACTTCATCGGCCCGAACACCGGCAACTACGCCGCCACCCCGCAGCGATTGAACAACCCTGTGGGCTGCACCGCCCTGACATACGGGTCGGCGACCGGGGGCACGCTCGTCGCCGGGCAGGTCAACTGCCACAGACTGACGGCGAGCGCCGGACGTGTCGTCCACCTGCACACGGTGCCGACCAGCGGGACCCTCAGTCCTTCGATCGACGTCATCGACCCGGCGGGCCAGGTCACGTGCTCGGCGACGACGCTGGACGACACCAGCTGCACGGCGCCGGTCAGCGGGGTGTACACGATCACGGTCCGCGACTTCTTCGGGCGGAACACCGGCGCGTACTCCATCACCGCGACCTGAGCATCGTTCGAGCATGCAAGCGGCCGCCGTCCGAGGTGGACGGCGGCCGCGGGGGGCGGATCAGGCCTGGTGCTGGCCCTGCTCGTGGGCCTTGAGCTGCTCGTCGTACTGCGTGCGGACGGCGTCCATGTCGAGGTCGCGGACCTGCTTCAGGATGTCCTCGAGGTCGGCCTCGCGCAGCGCGCCGGGCTGACCGAAGACGGGAATGCCGTCGCGGTAAACGACGAGGGTCGGGATGGCCGTGATGCCGTACATCTGCGCCAGATCCGGCTCGGCCTCGGTGTCGACCTTGGCGAATACGGCGTCCTCGTTGCGCTCCGAGACGCGCTCGAAGACGGGGGCGAACTGGCGGCAGGGACCGCACCACGACGCCCAGAAGTCGATGAGGACGATGCCGTCCTTCACGGTCTGGTCGTGATCCGTGCTGGTCATGGTCAGGGTGGCCACTGCGCTCTCCTTCGACGGGACTACTTCTCTCAATGCCCCGGTGGGCGCCGAAGATTCCCTACTCGTCCCGGCGGGCCGCCTCGGGGGAGAAGGCAGGGACGCACACGGCGACGTAGTCCGCGCCGCCGGGGCCGGCGGAGTACCGGACCCACTCCCCCGCCCGGGTGAGCACGGCTTGGCCGGCCGGCACCTCGAGCCGCCCGTCGCGGTGCTCGACGACGACGGAACCGGCGAGAACGAGGGTGACCTCGTCGAACTCCGGCGCCTGCCCGGGCTCCGACCAGCCGGCGGGGGCCGACATCCTGGCCACGCTCACGCCGCCGTCCCGGGTGGCGACGCGGCCGACGAACTCCTCGATGACCTTGCCGCCAGGGACGGGAATCCGCACCGGCTCGCTGATGATCTCAGGCACCCAGCCACCGTACGGGGGCAGGCCGAGCGGTGCAGGCCGGGGCACTCGCGCAGCCGGCCGCTGGCGTGGGCAGGGCGCGGCGATAGTCTCCGATCGGCCGGAAGGGGGCTGTTGACCATGCCGAAGCTGCGTTCGGTGCTCATCGCCAACCGCGGGGAGATCGCCGTCCGCATCGCACGGGCCTGCCGCGACGAGGGCATCCGCTCCATCGCGGTGTACGCGGACCCGGACCGGGACGCCCTGCACGTGCGCGTGGCCGACGAGGCGTACGCGCTGGGCGGGTCGAGCCCGGGCGACTCCTACCTGGTCGTGGACAAGCTCCTCGACGTCGCCCGCCGCGCCGGGGCCGAGGGCGTGCACCCGGGCTACGGCTTCCTGGCGGAGAATGCCGACTTCGCCCGCGCCGTCACCGACGCCGGGCTCGTCTGGATCGGGCCGCCGCCCGCCGCGATCGACGCCCTCGGCGACAAGGTCCGGGCCCGGCACATCGCCCAGCGCGTCGGCGCCCCGCTGGTACCCGGCACGGCCGACCCCGTGTCCGGCGCCGACGAGGTCGTTGCCTTCGCCGAGGAACACGGTCTGCCCGTGGCGATCAAGGCGGCCTACGGCGGTGGCGGACGGGGTCTCAAGGTGGCCCGCACCCTCGAGGAGATCCCGCACCTGTACGAGTCGGCCGTGCGCGAGGCGGTCGCGGCCTTCGGGCGCGGCGAGTGCTTCGTGGAGCGGTTCCTGGACCATCCGAGGCACGTGGAGACCCAGTGCCTGGCGGACGTGAACGGCGACGTCGTCGTCGTCTCGACCCGCGACTGCAGCCTGCAGCGGCGCAACCAGAAGCTCGTGGAGGAGGCGCCGGCGCCGTTCCTCAGCGCGGAGCAGGAGGCGGAGCTCTACCGCGCGTCGAAGGCGATCCTGCACGAGGCCGGCTACGTCGGGGCCGGGACGTGCGAGTTCCTGGTCGCGCCCGACGGCCTGATCAGCTTCCTCGAGGTCAACACCCGTCTCCAGGTCGAGCACTGCGTCTCCGAGGAGGTCACCGGGATCGACCTCGTCCGCGAGCAGTTCCGCCTCGCGGTGGGCGAGCCGCTCGGCTACGACGACCCGGAGCACCACGCGCACTCGATCGAGTTCCGGATCAACGGCGAGGACGCCGGCCGCAACTTCCTCCCCCAGCCCGGTGTGGTCGCCAGCTGGAAGCCCCCGAGCGGCCCCGGAGTGCGGCTCGACTCCGGCGTGGTGGAAGGGTCGGTCATCGGCGGCGCCTTCGACTCGATGCTCGCCAAGCTGGTGGTCACCGGCCGAACCCGGGAGCAGGCACTGGAGCGGTCCCGACGCGCCCTCGCGGAGTTCGTGGTCGAGGGGCTGCCCACGGTGCTGCCGTTCCACCGCGCCGTCGTGTCCGACCCGGCGTTCGCACCCAGGGTTGGGGACCCGTTCGGGATCCACACGCGCTGGATCGAGACCGAGTTCGACAACCGGATCGAGCCGTGGAGCGGGCCGGCCGGCGAGGCCACCGAGCCCGAGGAGCGGGAGCGGATCGTCGTCGAGGTGGCAGGCAAGCGCCTCGAGGTGTCCTTGCCGGCGGGCCTGGGCGGCGTCGGGGGCCTGGTCCGGACGCCGACCGGGACGCCGACCGCGCCGGGACGACGACCGGCGCCGAAGCGGTCGGCGTCCAGGGCGGGCAGAGCAAGCGGGACCGGCGCAGCAGCGGCCTCCGGCGACGCCCTCACATCGCCCATGCAGGGAACCATCGTCAAGATCGCTCTCGAGGAGGGCGCGACGGTCTCCGCTGGCGACCTCGTCGTGGTGCTCGAGGCGATGAAGATGGAGCAACCGATCACCGCGCACAAGGCCGGCACGGTGACCGGTCTGACCGCACAGGTCGGCCAGACCGTGACGAGCGGCGCCGTCCTCTGCGAGATCAAAGACTGACCCGTCCCTGAGGCCCGGAGACTGGACCTCGGTGATCAGCCCAACCCGTCGATCTTCACCCGGAGATCAGGCGCCTTCCTGCACCTGGAAGATCTTGTCCGCGACGAGCCCGTGCGCCTCGCGGTGCACCGTGTTCGCCGCCTCGGCGTTCGGCGCCTCGACCAGGCAGAAGATCTGGCCCTTGTCCTCGTCGACCCAGTAGCGCAGGTAGTTGACGTCGTGGGCGCCCTGGGTGGCGAGGTCGGCCTGGTGCGCCTTGGCGACGTCCTCCATCGTGACGCCGTCGCCGACGTTGTGGACGTCCATGAAGAGCGGCATGTAGTGCTCCTTGATCTGGGGGCCGGCCACGCCGGTCCTCCGCTGGGATAACTGACCCCTCAGGTGTACGGCCGGCGCGCGCTCCTCGGGATCGGCATCAGCTACCCATCTCCCCCTGGGCAGTACCTACGTTCGCGACGGCCCTACGTTCCCGATGGCCGAGCGGGCAGCCTCCCGGCGCGATCCCACCCCCAGCTTCCCGAGGATCGCTGCGACGTGATGTTCGACCGTGCGGCGTGACAGGACCAGACGTTCGGCGATCTCCGCATCGGACAGGCCCTCGCGGAGCAGGTCGAGCACCTCCGCCTGCCGATTGGTCAGCCCGGCGGGGTGGGCGCGGGTGGCGGGGCGCGGCCCCCGCGGCTGCGGCAGGCCGAGTGAGCGCAAGGCTGCACGCGAGCGCGCTGCCGCCGCGTGCGCACCGAGCTCCTCGAACCGCTCGATGGACTGCCCGACAAGGGCTCCGTCGCCGCTGCGCGCCAGCGCCAGAGCTGCCTCGAAGGGGCAGCCGAGCTGGTCCCACGCCTGCGCGGCCTCGGCCCAGCGACCGGCACACTGGAGGGCGTACGGCGGGGCCAGCACGAACTCACCCCGCGGCGTGCCCGGCGGCAGCCACGCTGCGACCTGTCCGAGGTTCCACGCCGACTCGCCCGGCGACGCCAGCCGCCACACGCCCAGCGCGAAGGCGTGCACCCGGGCGAGATCCCCGCTCGCCCAGGCCGCCTCCCCCATCGCCGCCACGACGGGTCCTATCCGCTGCAGCTCGCGGGCGGTCTCCGCCAGCTCGACCGCGCGGTCGAGCAGCCTGCCCCATCCGTCGCTGCCGGTGCGGACCAGCACACGCGCGGCGACCGTCAGAGGCGTCACCAGGCTGATCGGCGCGATCCGGGGGCGCCGCACGAGCGCCTCCGCGACCCGGCGTGCCGCCGCGAAGTCGCCCCTGTCCAAGTGCAGCTGCGCCTGCCAGCCTTCGAGGTAGAGCGCCCACGCGTCGAGGTCGTGGTCGTGGCAGTACTCGATCCCCTCGGTGAGATAGCGCTGCGCCCGCGCGGCGTCGTGCTGCACCACCGAGCCGGAGCCGAGGTTGCAGTAGGCCCGCGCGGCGTGCTCGAGCAGACCGTCGGTCAGCGCGCGCTCCAGGCTGGCCTCGATCATCCGCCGGCCCTCGTCGCGGTTCCCCACGCTGAACTCCGTCGTGCCCAGATTGTTCAGCGCGTGCACGGAGACTGCGTTCGCCTGCTCGCTCTGCGGCAGCCGCGACAGCACCTCGAAGCAGCGCGCGCTCCACGTCCGGGTGCCGGCGAGGTCGCCGCGCAGCATGCACAGCTGAGCCCGGTTGCTGTACGCCATGGCGAGCTCCGTGCACTCCGTGCCGCTCAACGCCTCGACGGCGAGCGCGGCGTGGCGCTCGGCCTGCTCGCTGCGGCCCTCCCACCAGTGCAGCCGTGACATCCAGCGGTGCACGTCCCCCATCCCGGCCATGTCCCCCTGCACGGTCCGGATGCGCAGCTCCTCCTCGCGGGCCGCCAGCGCCTCGGTGGACAGATCGGTCAGGTAGCACTCATAGGCGAGCCGGGCGAGCAGGTCGGCACGCTGGCGGTCGCCGAGGGCCGCGGCGTGCCGCAGCACTCGGCGGTACTGCTCGACGGCCTCCCGGTGGGAGTCGAGCTCGGCCGCCCGCGCCGGCCGCCCGGGTCGCCCAGGTCACGACCGCGTCCGAGTCCCCGGCCTCCTCGGCGTGGTGGGCGAGCCGGGCGGGATCGATCGCCTGATCCGCTGATTCCGCCGGCCGCCGGGCCCGCGCCTGCAGCGCGTCGAGCACAGCGCGGTGCAGTGCGATCTGCCGGAACGGTGGCACGTGCTCCGCGACGGCACGGCGGGCGAGCTCGTGCCGGAACGTCGACGACACCGTCGACGAGACGCAGCACGTCCCGCTCCAGCGGCTCGTCGAGCGCGAGGACGTCGTCGCCGAGCAGAGCCTCGAGCAGTCCCACCTCCGCGCGCGGGCCGGCGATGGAGGCGACCTCGACCACCCGGCGGGCCGCGTCCGAGAGCCGGGCGACCCGGGCCAGCACGGCGTCGCGGACGCTCGTCGGCAGCTGCCCGACGTCGCCGGCGGCGAGCACCTCGGTGACGAAGAACGGGTTCCCGCCCGTGACGCGGTGCAGCCGGGCGAGGTCGGCGTCCAGAGCGGGAAGAGCGGTGGAGACCGGCGAGTCGAGCGCGGAGTGGCCCGCGGGGCCGAGCTGAGAGTTGAGCTGGGCGTCAGGCTGGGAGTCGAGCGCCAGGGCCGTACGCCAGCCGGGGAGAGCGGCCCGACGTCCAACCGCCGGACGCCGGCAGCAGTGGCCGCCTCGCCCATCAGCATGCGCAGCGGGGAGCCGTCCGGGGCGTCCTCCGGCCGGTAGGTGACCAGGACGAGCGCGCGGGTGGTGTGCACGCGCCGGGCCAGGTGACGCAGCAGGTCGACGGTGGCCTCGTCGGCCCAGTGCGCATCCTCGACGACGAGCAGGTACGGCTCGGGGGTCGGAGGCGCCCGCAGCGCGGCGACGAGACGGGCGAACATCTCGTGCCGCGGCACGTCCGGGGGCCACACGTCGGCGGGAAGCTCGGGCAGCATCTCGAGCAGCGGCGCGAGCGGGGCCGGGGTCGACGAGCCGTCGCACATGCCCGTGGCCGCTCGCGCGCCGTCGGCGGCGTCCTGTAGGACGTGGCGCACGAAGGTGGTCTTGCCGACCCCGGCCTCGCCCGCGACGAAGAGGAGCCTGCCGTGACCGGCGGCGGCATCCGCCAGGTACGCGGCCGCCGTCCGTAGGTGCGACTCGCGCTCGACCAGTCGCATGATCCGATGCTAGGTGGCTGAGCGGTCCATGGACAGGGTCAGCAGGGACAGGGCCACCATGGACCCGGCGGGCAGGGCCTGGGTCAGCAGGGCCGTCAGGGCGTCGCGGTGACGCTGGCGGACCAGGCGCTGTTGCCGCCCGCGTTGTGGGCCTGGACCTGGAACTCGTACGTGGTACCGGTGGTCAGCCCGGTCACGGTCACCCCGGTGCCGGTCTGCCAGCCCGTCGAGGTCCAACCACCGCTGCCGTTCAGGCGGTACTGCACCTGGTACTCGGTGGCACCAGCCACCGCGCTCCAGGTCAGCGGCACCTGGGTGCCCTGCGACGAGGTGGCCGCCAACCCGCTCGGGACGGCGGGCGCGACGGGGATCGTCGTCGTACCGGGCAGCACCGGGAAGAGGCGGTTCGTGCCCGACGTGGCGTCCCCGATCCGTCCCTCGGTGTTCTGCCCCCAGCACCAGGTCGACCCGCCGTTGGCGGCCGTGGTCACCGCGCAGGTGTGGTTCGCGCCCGCGCTGATGCTCGCCACCGCGGTGCCGGTGAACCCGGTGCTGGTGCTGACGGCGGTGGGGGTGGTCCGGTTCGCGCCGGACGTGCCGTCCCCGGTCTCACCGTCCGCGTCGTTGCCCCAGCAGTAGGCGGCCGCGGCCGTGGTCACTGCGCAGGTGTGCTGGCCACCGGCCGAGATCGACGCCACGTTCGTCGCCGTCAGGCCCGTCGTCGTGTCGACGGCGGTGGGCGACCACTTGTCGACCGAGGTCGTGTCCCCCAGCTGGCTGTTCAGGTTGTAGCCCCAGCAGTAGGCGGCCCCCGCAGTCGTGACCGCGCAGGTGTGATAGGCCCCGCTGCTGATCCGAGCCACGGTCGTCGAGGTCAGCCCGGTCGTGGTGTCGACCGCGGTCGGCACGAGCCGGTCGGTGCCCGCCGTGGTGTCACCGACCTGCCCGTAGCTGTTGGAGCCCCAGCAGTAGGCGGCGCCGGTCGTCGTCACCACGCAGGTGTGCGCGTATCCCGCGCTGACCCGGGCCACGTTGGTCGCCGTCAGGCCCCCGCCCGTCGTGACCGCGGTCGGGACCTTGGCCTGGGCAGTGCCGTTGTTGCCCAATTGGCCGTTGGTGTTCTTCCCCCAGCAGTAGACCGCGTGGGCGGTGGTCACCGCGCAGGTGTGGCTGTAGCCGGTGTCGATGCTGGCGACGTTGGTCGTCGTCAGGCCGCCGCCGGTGGTGACCGCGGCCGGCGTCAGGGCGAGCGTCGTCGAATTGTTCCCGAGCTGGCCGTTCCCGTTCGCGCCCCAGCAATAGGCCCGGCCGGCGGTGGTCACCGCGCAGGTGTGGAGGTCGTCCGCCGAGATCGAGGCCACATTGGTGGCCGTCAGGCCGCTGCTGCGTGTCGACCGGGGTCGGCTCGCGCCGGCTGCTCGTGGTGCCGTCGCCGAGCTGACCGGTGCTGTTCAGGCCCCAGCAGTAGGCCCGGCCGGAGGACGAGACGGCACACGTGTGGTTGCCGCTGGCGGCGACGGACGCCCAGCGCCGAGGCGTGCCGGTGGCGGTCGCGGAGAAGGATCCGGTGCCGTAGCTGTTGGAGGCCTGCACCTGGAAGTCGTAGAGGGTGTTGTTCGTCAGCCCCGTCACGATGCTCGTGGTCGGCCCGCCGGTCCACCCGTTCGCCGTCCAGGTGCTCGTGCCGTTCACCCGCCACTGCACCTGGTAATTGGTCGCTCCGGTGCGGGCGGTCCAGCTCAGCGAGACCTGCCCGTCCAGCCCGGACGTCGCCGCCAGGCCGGCAGGCGGGGTGTTGGGCTGGCCCAGGGTGCTCGCCGACCAGGCGCTGAAGCCCCCCGCGTTGTGCGACCTGATCTGGAACTCGTACGTCGTGGTGTTGGTCAACCCCGTCACGGTCAGGCTGGTGCCCGCCGTCGACGTCGTCGTCGTCCAGTTGCCGACCCCGTTGGTCCGCCACTGCACCTGGTAGTCGCTCGCGCCGCTGATGGCGCTCCAGGACAGTGGCACCTGGCCGCTCTGCCACGACGTGGCGGCGAGGTCGGAGGGTGCCGCCGCGGCTGCGGGGATGGCGGTCGTCGCAAGCGCGGTGGGCGCGAGGCGGTTCGCTCCGGTGGTGCCGTCGCCGACGTAGTCGGACACACCCCAGCAGTACACGGTGCCGCCGTTCGCGATCTTCGTGATCGCGCAGTAGCTGTTGTCGCCGCCGTCCATCGCTCGGACGTTCGTGGTCGTCAGGCCGCTGCCGGTGTACACCGCGGCCGGCACCATGGTGCCGGCCGTGCCGTTGGTCCCGAGCTGGCCGTTCGCTGCCGTGGTGCCCCAGCAGTAGCCCCGCCCGGCGGTCGTCCATCCGCAGCTGCCCCAGCGGCCGGTCTCGACACCGGCCACGTTGGTCGTCGTCAGGCCTGTCGTGGTGTCGACGGCCGCGGGTAGCTTCACCGGGTTGGCGGAGGTGGCCCAGGTGTTGTTCCCGATCGGCGACGTCTGGTCGTCCCCCCAGCAGTACGCCCGGCCCGCCGTGGTGACCGCGCACGTGTGGATCCAGCCGGTCGCGATCCGCGCGACGTTCGTGCTGGTCAGTCCCGTGGTGGTGTCGACCGCCACTGGGGTGGTGCGGGCCGTCGCCGTCTGGACGCCGTCGCCTATCTGGGCCGCGCCGTCGGAGCCCCAGCAGTAAGCCTGCCCGCCGGTGGTGACGGCGCAGGTGTGCGACCCGCCCGCGCTGATCTGGGCGACGTTCGTGGCCGTGATCCCCGTCGTCGTGTTCACGGCGGTCGGCACCTTCTTCGATCCCGTGGTCGAGTCCCCGAGCTGGCCGGCGCCGTTGCCGCCCCAGCAGTACGCGGCCCCTGACGTCGTGACGGCACAGGTGTGCGCGTTCCCGGCGGTGACCTGCGCCACGTTGCTGAGGCCGCTCACGAGGGTGGGGGTCAACCGCCGTGTGTTGGTGTTGTCGCCGAGCTCGCCCGAGCCGTTGCGACCCCCAGCAGTAGACCTGGCCGCCGGTCGTGACCGCGCAGGTGTGGGCTGGTTCGACGTCGAAGAAGAGGCCGTCGACGCTGATGCTGGCGACGTTCGTCGCCGTCAGGCCGGTGGTGGTGTCCACAGGGACGGGCGTGAGGCGGTCGACGCCGAAGGTCCCGTCGCCGATCTCGCCCGTCGGCGTTCTTGCCCCAGCAGTAGGCGCGCCCCGACACGGTGACGGCGCAGCTGCTGAACTCGCCGACGCTGAGCTGCGCCCACTGGCGGGGCGTCCCGAGCACGCTCGCGGACCAGTCGCTGGTCCCCGTGGGGCCGACGGTGGCCAGCTGGAACTCGTAGGTGGTGTTGTTGGTCAGCGCGCTCACCGTGGCCGAGGTCGCCCCGGACGTCGAGCTGATCGACGTCCACGGCCCGCTCCCGTTGGTCCGCCACTGGACCTGGTAGTCCGTCGCGCCGCCGACCGGGTTCCAGCTCAGCGCGACCTGGGCGTCCAGCCCCGACGACGTCGTGATCCCGGACGGGGGGAAGATCGGACGCCGCAGTGAACGGGGCCCCGCTGGCCGAGGTGTTGGTGAAGCCCGCCGTGACGTTCGCGAGCCCCTGGACGGCGAGCACGGCGAGCAGGGCGCCGACCAGGACGAGGAGGCCGGCGCCGAGCCGGGTGACCCACCGGTCGAGGCGTGGGCTGGGGGGGATCATGGCTGCGAGCGAGGCGTGACCGATCCACCCCTCACTCGTCACAGCGCGCCTCCCTCGCCCATCCCTCCGGACGGCACGACGCATGCCGCGCCACCGTCACCGTCGGCGCGAGGAGGTGGCCGGCGAGCGGTCCGGCCCGAAACCACCTGTTCGGGCGTTCGGCGCTGTGACCTGCCGATCAGGCCATGCGAGGCGCGCCTCGGCGGGTCAGCTGCGGTGCAGCCTGCGGGCCGCCTCCGCGACCGAGCCGGACAGCGACGGGTACACGGTGAAGGCCTGGGCGACGTCGTCCACGGTCAGCCTGTGCGTCACCGCGACGGTGATCGGGAAGATCAGCTCGCTGGCCCGGGGGGCCACCACGACGCCCCCCAGCACCCAGCCGCTGCCCGGGGCGCAGACGAGCTTCACGAAGCCGTCCCGTACGCCCTGCATCTTGGCCCGGGCGTTCGTGGCCAGCGGCAGCTTGACGACGACCCCGGGCACCCGGCCGGCCTCGACGTCCGCGTGCGACACCCCGACCGCGGCGATCTCCGGGGCCGTGAAGACGTTCGAGGAGACCCTGCGGAGGTCGAGCGGGGCGACGGCGTCGCCGAGGCTGTGCCACATGGCGATGCGCCCCTGCATCGCGGCGACGGAGGCCAGCGGCAGGACGCCCGTGCAGTCGCCCGCCGCGTACACGCCCCGGACGCGTCGTGCGCGACACCCCGTCGACCTCGACGTGCCCGGAGGGGCCGAGCCGGACGCCGGCCTCCGCGAGCCCGATCCCCTCGGTGTTGGGGATCGAGCCGACGGCCATCAGGCAGTGCGAGCCCTCGACGGTGCGGCCGTCGGCGAGCGTGACCACGACGGCGTCGCCGGCCCGCTTGACCTGCTGGGCGCGGGAGCGGGACAGCACCTGCATGCCGCGGCGGCGGAAGACGGCCTCGAGCACCTCTGCCGCGTCGGCGTCCTCGCCCGGCAGGACCCGGTCCCGGCTGCTCACGAGCACGACGTCCGCTCCGAGCGCGTTGTAGGCGTTCGCGAACTCGGCCCCTGTGACGCCCGAGCCCGACGACGACGAGACGCTCGGGCAACTCGTCGAGGCCGTACAGCTGCTTCCAGGTGAGGATGCGCTCGCCGTCCGGCATGGCGTCCGGCAGCTCCCGGGGCCGCGAGCCGGTGGCCACGAGGACCGTGTCCGCGGCGAGCCGCTCCTCGCTGCCTGCCGTCCGGTGCGCCGACCGTCACGCACGCGCGGGCCGTCGAGCCGGCCCTCGCCGCGCACGACCCGCACTCCCTCGGACTCGAGCCGGGCCTGCACGTCGTCCGACTGCGCCCGGGCCAGCGTGCGCACCCGGCGGTTCACCGCGCCGAGGTCGACCGAGACCGCTCCGGCGGGCTCCCGCTCGCGCGGCACTGTCGTCGCGGCCCGAACCTCCCGGGAACCGCACCCCCAGCTCGACGGACTCGCCGACCAGCGCCATCACCTCGGCGGTGGCGATCAGGGTCTTGCTCGGCACGCACGTCGGTGAGCACGGCGGCGCCGCCGAGGCCGTCGCGCTCGACCACCGTCACGTCGGCGCCGAGCTGCGCGGCGACGAGGGCTGCCTCGTACCCGCCCGGTCCGCCGCCGAGGACGACGACGCGCTGTCCGGAGTTCACGGAACCATTCTGGCCGACCACGGGCCGCGATCTCTCGGCCGCCACCCGGGTGGTGCGTACCCTGTGCGGCCATGGCTTTGTACGCCGCCTACGGCAGCAACCTGGATCCGGAGCGGATGGCGGTCCGCGCACCCCACTCGCCGCTGCGCGGGACGGGGTGGCTGCAGGGGTGGCGGCTCACGTTCGGCGGCGAGGACGTCAGCTGGGAGGGACCGCTCGGGACGGTGGTCGAGGAGGTCGACGATCCGGACGGCCACCAGGTGTACGTCGCGCTGTACGACCTGACGGACGGCGACGTCGAGTCGCTGGACAAGTGGGAAGGCGTCGACATCGGCCTCTTCCGCAAGCTCAGGGTGCGGGTGCAGACCCTGGAGGGCGACGTCGCCGCGTGGATCTACGTCCTCGACGCCTACGAGGGTGGCCTGCCCAGCGCCCGCTACCTGGGCATGCTCGCCGACGCCGCCGAGGCGGGCGGCGCACCCGATGACTATGTGGCCGAGCTGAGGTCGCGCCCCTGCACGTCGGTCGACTCGCCACCCGCGTTCTGACCAGGACGGGCGACGCCGTCGAGCAGGCGCGCGAGCGCGACGAGGTCCGAGCGGCTGCTGGGCCTGCCCGATGACGCCCACGTCGAGTTCGTGGCCAGCGGCTGGGTGTGCAGGGTCTACCTGGTCGACGGCGGGCCGGTACGTCGTCAAGTTCCCGCGGCGGGACGAGGGCCGGGCCGAGCTCGCCCGCGACGTCGCGGCGCTGGGCCTGCTCGGGGACGTCGCGGGCGACGTCCTCCTGCCGCGGGTCCTGGACGCCCACGGGGCCTACGACCACGTCGTGTACGAGGGAGTGGTCGGGGCCGGGCTGGACACGGCTACCGGGCTCGACGAGGCAACCTGGCACTCACTCGGCGCGGCGCTCGGCTCCTTCCTGCGCAGGATGCACGCCTTCGAGCTGCCGCGAGGCGCCCAGAATGACCGTCGAGGACGAGGTCGCCCAGCTGCGACGCGGCTACCGGCTGTGCCGCGACGCGATCGAGGCGCGCCTCGGGAGCCGCCGGGCGGCGGCGCTCGACGCCCTCGCCGAGACCGAGCTGCCCTCGCTTCTGCTCGGCCTCGGCGACGACCCGGCGCTCTGCCACGGCGACCTGGGGTTCTGGAACATGATCCTCACGCCCGATCGGCGGCTCGGAGTGATCGATTTCGGCGACGCGGGGTGGTGGGACCGCTCGAAGGACTTCATGGCGCTCGACGCCGCACCGATGCTCGAGGCCGCGCTGGCGGCGTACGGGGACGACGAGCAGCTGCGCCGCAAGATCGCCGTCCGGCAGCAGGTGCTGCCGTTCCTCGACCTCCCGCACTTCCTCGCCACCGGGGACGTGGAGCGTGCGGGCCGCACGATGAGCCGCATCGCGGATCTGCTGGCCGAACGGGCGTAGCACTAGTCTCGCGCCCGTGGCCACCGCTGATCCCCAGAGCGCCGACCTCGCCGATCCGAGCACCGATCCCTTCGACGTCGCGCGGCTGGCAGCGGACACGCTCGCCGAGCTGACGGGAGCCCCGCGGCACGACGTGGCGCTCGTCCTCGGGTCAGGCTGGGGGCCGGCGGGCGACCTGCTCGGCGAGACCCTCGCGACGGTGGACATCGCCGATGTGCCCGGGTTCCGCGGCGCGGCCGTCGCCGGGCACAGCGGCACCATCCGCTCGGTGCGGATCGGGACGACGGACCGCCGGGCCCTCGTCTTCGGCACCCGGACCCACGTCTACGAGGGACGCGGCGTGCGCGCCGTCGTCCACGGGGTCCGGACGGCGGCAGCGGCGGGCTGCCGCGCGGTGGTCCTGACGAACGGCTGCGGCGGCCTCGACCCGGCCTGGGCGCCAGGGACCCCGGTGCTGATGAGCGACCACATCAACCTCACCGGCCTGTCGCCGCTGGAGGGGCCCACATTCGTCGACCTGACCGACCTGTACTCCCCCCGGCTGCGCGCGCTGTGCCGCGAGGTCGACCCCTCGCTGCGCGAGGGCGTCTACGCCCAGTTCCGGGGGCCGCAGTACGAGACGCCGGCGGAGGTGCGGATGGCGGGGATCATGGGCGCGTCGCTCGTCGGCATGTCCACCGGGCTCGAGGCGATCGCGGCCCGGCACGCCGGCCTCGAGGTGCTCGGCATCTCGCTGGTCACGAACACTGCCGCAGGCGTCAGCGCAGCCGCAGGCGATCAGCGCGGCACCGCTCGACCACGCCGAGGTCGTCGCGGCGGGCAAGGCCGCGGGCCGGCGATGCGGCAGCCTTCTCGCCGAGGTCGTCCCGCGGATCTGATCTCCCCGTCACCAGGAGGGCCCGATGGACGACGAGCAGCTGTCCGCGCTGCTGCAGCGTGCCGCCGCCTGGCGGGACGACGACCCCGACCCGCGCACCCGCGCCGAGCTCGAGGCGCTCGTGGCGCGGGCCTCGGACGGCGGGGAGGCCGACGCCGAGGTCGCCAGGCTCGAACTCGCCGACCGGTTCGCCGGGTCCCTGCAGTTCGGCACGGCAGGTCTGCGAGGGGCCCTCGGGGCAGGACCGAATCGGATGAACCGCGCCGTCGTCCTCCGCGCCGCCGCGGGCCTCGCCGCCTGGCTGCGGGCGCACGTCCCCGGCACGTCGCACGCCGTCGTCGGGTTCGATGCGCGCCGCGACTCCGACGTGTTCGCCCGCGACACTGCCGCCGTCCTGGCCGCGGCCGGCGCCACGGTCGCCGTCCTGCCCCGGCCGCTGCCGACGCCGGTGCTGGCGTTCGCGGTCCGCCACCTCGGGGCCGACGCGGGCGTCATGGTGACCGCGAGCCACAACCCGCCGCAGGACAACGGGTACAAGGTCTACCTGGGCGGCCGGGCGGACGACGGCCCCGGCTGCGGGGCACAGATCGTGCCGCCCAGCGACGCCGAGATCGCCGCGGAGATCGCAGCCGTCGGGAGCACGCTCGACGTGGCGATGGACGCGGACGGCTGGACGACGCTGGACGACGGCGTCCTCGAGGACTACCTCGACGCCGCAGCCGCGGTCGTCCTGCCGGGCGGCCCGCGCGACCTCGACGTCGTGCTCACCCCGCTGCACGGCGTCGGCGGGTCGACCGTCGTCGCGGCGCTGCGCCGCGCGGGGTTCGCCGCGCCGTACGTCGTCCCGCAGCAGGCCGAGCCGGACCCGGCGTTCCCGACGGTCGCGTTCCCGAACCCCGAGGAGCCCGGCGCCGTCGACCTCGCTCTGGCCGCGGCCCGATCGCGATGGCGCCGATCTGGTCATCGCCAACGATCCGGACGCCGACCGGTGCGCGGTCGCCGTCCCGGACCCGGACGCGCGCCGGGGGCTGGCGGATGCTGCGCGGCGACGAGGTCGGCGCCCTGCTCGGGGAGCACCTGCTCGCGCGTGCCGCACCCGCGGACGGCGCCGTCGTGGCCTGCTCGGTCGTGTCCTCGCAGCTGCTGGCGCGGATCGCCGCGGCGCACGGCGTCCGGCACGAGACGACCCTGACCGGCTTCAAGTGGATCGCCCGGGTGCCGGGGCTGGTGTACGGGTACGAGGAGGCGCTCGGCTACTGCGTGGCGCCGGACCTGGTGCGCGACAAGGACGGCATCACCGCGGCACTCGTCGTCGCCGAGCTCGCCGCGCGGCTCAAGGCCGAGGGGCGGACGCCTGCTCGACGCGCTCGACGACCTCGCCCGGGCCCATGGCGTGCACGCCACCGACCAGCTCTCGGTGCGCGTCGAGGATCTCGAGGTGATCGCGGCGGCGATGGCGTCGCTGCGCGCCCGGCCGCCGGAGGCGCTGGGTGGCGACGAGGTCGTCGAGGCTGCGGACCTCGCTGAGGGCTGGGCCGGGCTGCCCCCGACCGACGGCCTGCTGTACAGGACCGCGGGGGGCTCGCGGGTCGTCGTCCGGCCGAGCGGGACGGAGCCGAAGCTGAAGTGCTACCTCGAGGCGGTCGTGCCGGTGAGCGGGGAGGACCTCGCCGCGGGCCACGGAGCCGAGGCGGGCCGCCGACTCACTGCCGTCAAGGCCGACCTCTACGCGCGACTCGACGTCCACGGCTGAGGCCGTGATGTCGTCTGTGAGACTGGGAGCATGAGCGGGACGCAGGCCCGGCCGGACCCGTGGGCGGACGTGGTCGAGGAGGTCGTCGACCTCCCCGGCGGCGCCGTGACCGTGTGTCACCCGCGCGACGGGCTCGAGCTGCTCGACGAGGAGGCCTTCGAGCGCGAGCAGTTCATGCCGTACTGGGCGGACCTCTGGCCGAGCGCGGTCGCGCTGGCTGACGTCGTTGCCCGCCGGCCGCCCGCCGGCAAGCGAGTGATCGAGCTGGGCTGCGGCATCGCGTTGCCCGGCATCGTCGCGGCGCGGGGTGGGGCCGCGGACGTGCTGCTCACCGACTGGTCCGACGACGCCATCGCCTTCGCGACCGAGAACGCCGCGCGCAACGGCGTCCGGGTGCGCATCGCAGGTGCAGTCCTGGGCGGAACCCGGCCCGCTGACCATCGACGGGGGCTGGGACCTCGTGCTCGCCTCGGACGTCCTCTACGAGGAGCGCAACGTGCTGCCGCTGCTGGCGGCGCTGGACGAGCTCGTCGGTCCGGCCGGGGAGGTCTGGCTCACGGACCCCCGGCGCCGGCACCTGCCCGCGTTCCTCGAGCTCGCGGCCGAGACGTGGCGGGTCGGCACGCTGCCGTCGTCCCGCGTCGAGGGCGTCGACCTTCACGTTCTGGCCCGCCGCCAATGATCACCGGGCGCCTCGTCACCAGACGTAGAGTGCTGGCGTGACCACGACCGCGGACCGCCTCTTCGACGAGGTCACCCGGGACGACGCGGGGCTGCGCCGGTGGCTGCACGGCCTGCCCGGCGTCGACGAGGTCGGGGCGGACGCCCGCGCCGCCATGCTGGGTACCCGGTCGATCAAGACGACGGCCAAGAAATGGGCGCTCGACCTGGCGATCCGCATGGTCGACCTCACGACCCTCGAGGGCGCGGACACCCCCGGCACCGTCCGCTCGCTCGCCGCGAAGGCCCGCCGGCCGGACCCCGAGGACCCGTCCTGCCCCCAGGTGGCCGCGGTCTGCGTCTACAACGACCTCGTGCCCGGTGGCCGTCGAGCACGTCCGTGGGAGCGGCGTGAAGGTCGCGGCGGTGAGCACGGCCTTCCCCAGCGGGCGGGCGAGCCTGGCGGTCAAGGTCGCCGACACCCGGGACGCCGTTCGCGCCGGCGCCGACGAGATCGACATGGTGATCGACCGAGGGGCGTTCCTCGCCGGCCGCTACGGCCAGGTCTACGAGCAGATCGTCGCGGTGAAGCAGGTCTGCGCCGGAGGCGCAGGAGCTTTTCGGCCGGCCCGCGCACCTCAAGGTGATCCTGGAGACCGGCGAGCTGGTCACGTACGACAACGTCCGCCGGGCGGCGTGGCTGGCGATGCTCGGCGGCGCCGACTTCGTCAAGACGAGCACCGGCAAGATCTCCCCCGCCGCGACGCTGCCGGTGACGATGCTGCTGCTCGAAGCGGTGCGCGACTGGTACACGCTGACCGGGCAGGTCGTCGGCGTGAAGCCGGCGGGTGGCATCCGCACCGCGAAAGACGCGATCAAGCACCTGGTGCTCGTCCACGAGACCGCAGGCCCCGACTGGCTCGACCCCGACCGCTTCCGGCTCGGGCGCGTCCAGCCTGCTCAACGACCTGCTGCTGCAGCGCCGCCGGATGGCGATCGGGGCCTACGCCTCCGCCGACCACCTGACGCTGAACTGACCATCTGAGAGGCTCCCGTGCCGGCTTTCGAGTACGCCCCCGCGCCGCAGTCGCGCGACGCCGACGTCAAGGGCTCCTACGGCCTCTTCGTCGGCGGCGAGTTCGTCGATCCCGCCGAGGGCGGCTCACTGGAGACCCTCAACCCCGCGACGGAGGAGGTGCTCTCGAAGGTCGCCCTGGCGACGGCGCCCGATGTCGACCGCGCCGTCGCCGCCGCCCGCGCCGCCTTCGACCGGGTCTGGGGCCCGATGCCCGGCGCAGAGCGCGCCAAGTACCTCTTCCGGATCGCCCGGATCCTGCAGGAGCGCTCCCGCGAGCTCGCCGTCCTGGAGACCCTCGACAACGGCAAGCCGATCCGCGAGAGCCGGGACGTCGACGTGCCGCTCGCGGCGGCGCATTTCTTCTACCACGCCGGCTGGGCGGACAAGCTCGAGTACGCGGGGCTCGGCGCCGACCCGCGGCCGTACGGCGTCGCCGGTCAGGTCATCCCCTGGAACTTCCCGCTGCTGATGCTCGCGTGGAAGGTCGCCCCGGCGCTCGCCACCGGCAACACCGTCGTGCTCAAGCCGGCCGAGACCACCCCGCTGACGGCGATGCTTTTCGCCGAGATCTGCCAGCAGGCGGACCTTCCGCCGGGCGTCGTCAACATCCTGCCGGGGGCGGGCGCCACGGGCGCCGCCGTGGTGGGGCACCCGGACGTCGACAAAGTGGCGTTCACCGGCTCGACCGAGGTGGGCCGGCAGATCGCCCGGACGATCGCCGGAACCCGCAAGAAGGCCACCCTCGAACTGGGCGGTAAGGCGGCGAACATCGTCTTCGACGACGCCCCGATCGAGCAGGCCGTCGAGGGCGTCGTCAACGGCATCTTCTTCAACCAGGGCCACGTGTGCTGCGCCGGTTCTCGGCTGCTCGTCCAGGAGTCGATCGCCGAGGAGTTCGAGGAGCGGCTGCGCCGCCGGGTCGCGCTGCTGCGGGTGGGCGACCCGATGGACAAGAACACCGATGTCGGCGCGGTGAACTCGGCCGAGCAGCTGGCGCGGATCCGCGAGCTGACGGACGCCGCCGACGCCGAGGGCGCGCAGCGCTGGACCGAGCCGTGCCTACTGCCCGACCGCGGCTTCTGGTTCCCGCCGACGGTGTTCACCGACGTCGCGCCGGCGCACCGGATCGCCCGCGAGGAGGTGTTCGGCCCCGTGCTCGCCGTCCTCACCTTCCGGACGCCGGAGGAGGCGGTGGCCCGCGCCAACAACACCCCTTACGGGTTGTCCGCCGGCGTCTGGACGGAGAAGGGCTCCCGGATCCTGTGGATGGCCGACCGCCTCCAGGCGGGTGTGGTGTGGGCGAACACGTTCAACCGGTTCGACCCGGCGAGCCCCTTCGGGGGCTACAAGGAGTCCGGCTTCGGCCGCGAGGGCGGGCGCCAGGGCCTCGCCGGATACGTGAAGGGTGCCTTCTGATGGCGCGGCTGGACGTTCGGAAGACCTACAAGCTCTACATCGGCGGCGCGTTCCCGCGCAGCGAGTCCGGGCGCACGTACGAGGTGCGGTCGGCGTCCGGGGCCTTCCTCGCGAACGCGGCCGCCGCCTCGCGCAAGGACGCCCGGGACGCCGTCAGAGCCGCGCTGGCCGCGCAGCCGAAGTGGGCGGCGGCGACGGCGTACAACCGCGGGCAGATCCTGTACCGGGTCGCCGAGATGCTCGAGGGCCGGCGCGACCAGTTCGTCGCGGAGGTCGGCGACGCCGAGGGCCTGTCGGCGGACGACGCGGCGGCCGTCGTCGACGCAGCGATCGACCGCTGGGTCTGGTACGCGGGGTGGAGCGACAAGATCGCGCAGGTGCGCGGGCAACGCCAACCCCGTGGCCGGGCCGTACTTCAACCTGTCCGTGCCGGAGCCGACCGGCGTGGTCGCCGTCCTCGCCCCGCAGGCCTCGTCGCTGCTGGGGCTGGTGTCCGTCGTGGCCCCGGTCGATCGTGTCCGGCAACACATGCGTCGTGCTCGCCTCGCAGGAGCGGCCGCTGCCGGCGATCACGCTGTCGGAGGTGCTGGCGACGTCGGACCTGCCGGGCGGCGTCGTCAACGTACTCACCGGGTCGACGGCGGAGGTCGCGCCCTGGCTGGCGTCGCACGAGGCGGTGCGCGCGCTCGACCTCGCCGGCGCCGCACCGCTTCCGGGCGCTCCGGCTGCGCTCGACTGGGGCGCGCTGGAGTCCGCGGCGGCGGCGACGCTGACCCGCGTCCTGCGCCCGGCCGGCGACGCGCCCCTCCACGGAGGCGCAGTGGAGCCCGACTGGACGCTGCCGCCTGCCGGCCCCGCCCGCATCCTCGCGTTCACCGAGACCAAGACGGTCTGGCACCCCAAGGGCCGCTGACCTGCAGCGGCTCCCCCGGTGTCGCCGCGTGTTCAACGTTTGCCCAGTTCTCCCTTCTTGTCGTTGTGCATTACGAGCGCGCATCTGCGGGAGATTTGCTGCGAGAAGGACGCCGGAACGAGGCCCGGGTGATCTCGCCGAACTCGAGCCTCCGCCGCGTCGGGCCGTTGAGCTGATCAAGGTCGCGGCGGTGAAGTTCTTCCGGTTCGGGTAACAGCGACGAAGTCACCGTTCCGGGCGGTGCAGGAGCGGCTGAGAGACCTGAGGAAGGGGTGAGCGGCTTGAAGGTCGTCGTCGTCGGTGGGGGCTCGACCTATACCCCCGAGCTCGTGAGCGGACTGGCCGATCGGCAGGAGGCGCTCCCGGTCGACGAACTCGTGCTCCTGGACCCTGACCGCGACCGGCTCGAGGTGGTCGGCGCCTTCGCGGCCCGGATCCTGAGTGCCGCCAGTTGGCCGGGCAGGCTGACCGCGACCTCCGACCGCGCCCGTGCCTTCGACGGAGCGGACGCCGTTCTGGTGCAGCTGCGGGTGGGGGGTCAGCGGGCGCGGCTGCACGACGAGACGGTGCCGCTCGCGTGTGGGTGTCTGGGGCAGGAGACGACCGGGGCCGGCGGGCTAGCGAAGGCTCTGCGCACCGTGCCCGTCGTGCTCGATCTCGCGGAGGAGGTCCGCCGTCGCGCGGCTCCGGAGGCCTGGATCATCGACTTCACGAACCCGGTGGGGATCGTCACTCGAGCTTTGCTGGACGCCGGTCACCGCGCTGTCGGCCTCTGCAACGTCGCGATCGGCCTGCAGCGGAGGATCGCGGGCATGCTCGGCGTCGAGCCCGTCCGGATCCTGGTGGACCAGGTCGGCCTGAACCACCTCACCTGGATCCGCCGGGTGCTGCTGGACGGATCCGACGTCCTGCCGGAGCTGCTCGACGGGCAGGGGCAGGCGCTGGCCGACCAGGTCGGACTGCCCGTCGCGGTGCTGCGCGAGCTCCGAACCATTCCCTCCTACTACCTGCGCTACTACTACGCCCACGATGCGGTGCTGGCCGAGCAGCGGGACGGCGTCCCCCGGGCCTCGCAGGTGCAGGCGATCGAAGACGAGCTGCTCCGGCTCTACCGGGACCCAGCGCTGGTGACGAAGCCTCCCCTGCTGGAGCAGCGGGGCGGCGCCTACTACAGCGAGGCCGCCGTCGCCCTGCTCACGTCGCTGGTCTCCGGTGACGGGGCGGTGCACGAGGTGGACATGCGCAATGGAGGCCTGCTGCCGGGCCTGGCGGACGACGACGTCGTGGAGGTGCCGGCCCGGGTGGACCGATCGGGACCGCATCCGTTGGAACAGCCGCCGCTCGCGCCCGAGCTGCTCGGACTCGTCCAGCACGTCGCGGCCTACGAGAGGCTCGCGGTGCAGGCAGCGCTCTCCGGCGAACCCGCGGACGTGCGCCGGGCGCTGCTGGCTCACCCGCTGGTCGGCCAGTGGGATCTCGCGCGCGAGCTGGCCCAGACGCTGCCCTACGCCCTGGCATCGCCGTGAGGCCGCTCGATCCAGTGGGCCGTCAGCTACTGCTCGCCGTTGACGGGGGCAACTCCAAGACGGACGTCCTCCTGATCGACGACTCCGGGCGCCTGCTCGCCCAGGTCCGCGGCCCCAGCTGCGCGCCCATCCATCACGGGCTCGAAGGTGCCATGGACGTCCTGGACCTCCTCGTCCGCCGGGCGTTGGCGCAGGCGGGTGCGACGGAGCTGGCACGCCCCGCCGTCGGGATTTTCGCTCTGGCGGGCGCGGATCTGCCCTTCGAGGAGGAGCAACTGCTGGCCGCGTGCCGGCGTCGAGGCTGGGTGGACCGGCCCGTGGTGCACAACGACGCCTTCGCCCTGCTCCGCGCCGGGACCGACCGTGGCTGGGGGATCGCGGTGGTGTGTGGAGCGGGGATCAACGGGGTCGGGATCGGCCCCGACGGCACCATCGTCCGGTTCCCCGCGCTCGGTGCCATCAGCGGGGATTGGGGCGGCGGGCACGACGTGGGCTTCGCGGCGCTCGCCGCGGCGGTCCGCGCTCAGGACGGGCGCGGGCGGCCGACCGTCCTGGAGGGCGCGGTACCGGCCTATTTCGGGCTGCCCGACCCGCTCGCGGTGTCGGTCGCCCTGCACCTGGGCGAGCTGTCCGAGGCCCGGCTCGTCGAGCTGCCCCCGCTGCTGTTCGACGCGGCGCGGGAGGGCGATCAGGCGGCGACCGAGGTGGTCCTGCGGCTCGCCGAGGAGCTGACGGCCATCGCCGGCGCGGTGATCCGCCGGCTGGGGGTGAGCGGCGGCGACCCGGACGTCGTGCTGGGCGGTGGCCTGCTGCGGGCAGGCCTGCCGCTGCTCGACGACGCGGTCCGAGCGGGGATCGAGCGCGAGGCCCCGCGAGCCGCCGTGGTGTTCGCCGGCTGCGCCCCGATCGTCGGGGCCGGCCTGCTCGCGCTCACGGAGGCCGGAGCCTCCCCGGCGGCCGCCGCACGGCTGCGCGCGGTACTGTCCGCGGGTCTGGCCGGCTGCGCCGGCGGAGAGGGGGCTGCGTGCATGTCCTGATCCTGGGCGCGGCCGGCATGATCGGTCGTAAGCTCACCGCCCGGCTGGTTGCGGACGGGAACGTGGGTGGCCGTGCGATCGAGCGGTTGACGCTGGCCGACGTGGTTCTCGCGGAAGCCCCGGTGAACGGCGGCGGTGATGTCCGAGCTGTCGCCGCGGATCTGGCCGCTCCGGGTGACGCGGCGCGTCTGTTGGAGGATCGCCCCGATCTGATCTTCCATCTCGCAGCCGTGGTGTCGGGCGAGGCCGAGGCGGACTTCGACAAGGGTTACCGGGTCAACCTGGACGGCACCCGGGCTCTGCTGGACGCCGTCCGGACGGCGCACACAACCGACGGGTACCACCCTCGCCTGGTCTTCACCTCGTCGATCGCGGTCTACGGGGCGCCGCTGCCCGAGCCGATCCCGGAAGACTTCCACCACACCCCGCTGACCAGTTACGGCACGCAGAAGGCGATCGGAGAGCTGTTGCTGGCCGACTACACCCGGCGCGGGTTCGTCGACGGCATCGGGATCCGGCTGCCCACCATCTGCATCCGTCCGGGCAGGCCGAACAAGGCCGCCTCCGGCTTCTTCTCGAGCATCCTGCGGGAACCTCTGGCCGGGCAGGAGGCGGTCCTGCCGGTGCCGGAGACGGTCCGGCACTGGCACGCCTCGCCTCGCTCGGCGGTGGAGTTCCTGATCCGGGCCGCCACGCTGGATGGTCAGGACGTCGGCCCACGCCGGACACTGTCCATGCCCGGCCTGAGCGCCACCGTCGGCGAGCAGATCGAGGCGCTGCGCCGGGTGGCCGGGGAGCAGGCCGTCCGGCTGATCCGCCGCGAACCGGACGAGTCCATTCTGCGGATCGTCCAGACCTGGGCCGCGGCCCTGGACGCATCCCGGGCGGTGCGCCTGGGGTTCACCGCCGAGAGCTCCTTCGGCGAGATCATCAGGGTGCACATCGAGGACGAGCTGGGCGGCTCCCTCTGATTCCGCTCTTCCGTCGGCTCGGGCCGAATCGTCCCTGCGCTCACGTGACGAGGCTGAAGCGCTCCGCATGCACCTGACGGCGTGGAATCCCGAGGGAACGAAGGCTGCGCAGCACGGCGGTGGTCATGGCCGGCGGCCCGCAGACGTAGACGTCACGCTCGGCGACGTCCGGTACCAGGGCGACGAGGTTGTCCGGCCCGAACGGGGGCGGACCACCGCCCGTCCGCCCGGTCAGCACATGGACGTCGGCGCCGTGGGCGGACGCCAGTGCGTGGATCTCGGGCAGCAGGACGGCGTCGGCTTCCGTCCGGACCCGGTAGAGGACGGTGACCGCGCCGTCGAGGTCCTCCAGCAGCGACCGGATCGCGGTGACACCGATCCCGCCGGCGATGAGCAGGGTGGACGGCCTGGTCCGGTTCATCGAGGTGAAGGCGCCGTACGGTCCCTCCGCGAACACTCTCGTGCCGACCGGTAGCTGCCGCAGGGCCGCGCTGCCCGGCCCGACCGCCTTCGCGGTCAGCCGCAGCATCTGCCCGTCGGGTGCCGCCGACAGCGAGAACGGATTCGACCGCCACCAGTGGTGCAAGCCCGGGAAGTGCCAGATGAAGAACTGACCGGCGTGCGCCGGCAGCCGGTCGAGGTGATTGCCGCTGACGTAGACCGAGACCACGTCGTCCGACTCCGGCACCACCCTCGCCACCCGGAACTGGTGATACGCATTCCGCCAGAAGGGCAGCACGATCCGCCCGACGACGAGGGCGCCGAGGACGAGAGCCCAGACCGTCCACCAATAGACGGTCGCCAGGGGTGAGACCGAGAAGGCGTGCGGTTCCAGCGCCTGGTGGATGAGCGCCAGCGTGATCGTGACGTACAGGGCGAGATGGAGCGCGTGCCACGTCTCGTACTGCAGCCGGCGCCGGACGTAGCGGGTGGAGAGCACGACGACGACGATCAGGATCGTGGCCGCCGTGATCCCGAACAGCGTGGACCACTGGCCGGCCAAGGACAGGAACGTCCGCACTGGGGAGCGGCGATCGAGCTGGGCGAAACCCAGGACGACGAAGGTCGGATGCAGCAGCACGACCCAGAAGAGGCTGAGGCCGAGCCAGCGGTGCCAGATGGTCAGCCGATCCATGCCGATCCGGCGTTCAAGCCAGGGCAGCCGGGCGATCAGGGTCAATTGCACGACGATGATCGTGGCGATGTGCAGGCCGAAGAAGTTGCCGATCGTCAGCAGGGTATTGGGCCCGGCGCCGCCGGCCAGAAAGATCGCCTCGACCACGGCGACATGCACGACGAGCGCGCCCACCAAGACCCACCGGGCGACCAGCGACGGTGGCACGTGGGTCCGCGGACGCGCTGTGATGATCGTGATCCACACATCATGGCGGCGCGAGGCTCGCGCGTACCAGCCCTACCGGTGGACGTTGCCCCATCGTGCGGCCACATCGGCGAAGCGTTCGTAGCCGGTCCCGGTGAGCCGGGTGAGGAGGTCGGCGACGCGCGCGTCAGCCCCCACGAGGACCCGCGGCCGGCCCGCCCGCACCCCGCGAAGGATGATCTGGGCAGCTCGTTCGGGAGACGTTCGTGTGACGACGGCGCCACGCGCGGGCACGACCGCCGGCAGGAACGCCCGCACGGTGTGGACGACGCCCCAGAAGTCCGCGTCGACCACTGCGGCGATGTCCTGATGCGTCGAATCCAGGACGCTTCCCGCGTCGATGATGCCGGCCACGGCCCAGACGGCCTCGACGGCGCCGAGCCGGCCGGCGGTGGCGGCCGCCCAGGCGTCCATCTCGGCGGCACGCGTCACGTCGGCGACGGTGCCCTCGACCGTTCCGCCGGCAGCGCGAACCCGCCTCACGACCTGCTCGAGCCCGTCGCCGTCCACGTCGGCGAGCGCCAACGTGACGCCGTCCCGGGCCAGAGCCAACGCCAGCGCCCTGCCGATGCCCGACGCTGCGCCCGTCACCGCCGAGATGGCGCCGGGCGTGAGAGCTGACGACGTCATTCCGCAACCCCCATGCGTCCACTGTGCACGCGCTCCGGTGAGCATGTCCCAGGCGCGATGCCGCTGGAATCGGCCGGACCGCGTGTGAGGTGGCGCTGCCGCCTCAGCCGCTGGCGGCCCGCTGCACGATCATGGGCGGCACGGAGACCACCCGGTCGCGTCCGGCGCTCTTGGCGGCGTACAGGGCCCGGTCGGCATCCCGCACCAGGTCACCGGCACTGGGAGCGTCACCGGTGGGCGCGGCGGCCGTGACCAGCCCGAAGGACGCGGTCACACTGATCCACGTCCCGTCGTAGAGCCGCATGCGCTCCTCCGACAACGCCCGCCGGCAGCGCTCGGCCACCTCCATCGCGGTCTCGGGGTCGGTGTCGGGAAGGACGACCACGAATTCCTCGCCGCCGTAGCGGGCCACCACGTCGGTGGACCGCACCGCCCGGCGCAGCCGGGCACCGGCCTCGACGAGCACGGCGTCGCCGCTCTGGTGCCCGTGGCGGTCGTTCACACGCTTGAACCGGTCGAGGTCGGCGACCAGGAGCGCGAGCCGCCCGCCGGTGCGCCGGGCGCGGTCGACCTCGAGGGCGAGGAGTTCCTCGCAGAACCGGCGGTTGTACAGACCGGTCAACCCGTCGGTGACGGCCAGCCGCTGCTGCTCCTGCAGGGCGGCGTCGAGGCGGTCGGCCGTGCGGCGTGCGTCGCCGACCGAGAGCACGTAGCGCACGACGAGTCCCGAGACGACGAGGCCGGCGACGGTGAGCACCCACAGGTCGACGTCGTGCCGCAGCCCCTCGACGGCCGCGAGCGCGAGGGCGCCGGTGACGCCGACGAGCACCGGGACCATCGCGAGGTCCTTGCCGAGCGCCACCGACCGTCCCGTCGCCCTCTTGGTGGCGCAGTGCGCTCAGCCCGGCCAGCGCGAGCAGCACGGCCTCCGCCTGCCACCCGAGGTTCAGCCAGTCGCCGGTCACGTAGTCGTTCAAGGAGGCGAGGTAGGTGTAGCTGGCGTCGGTCAGGGCCGACACGGTGAACGCCGCGGCCGCGAGCCAGACCGACGGGGCCACGTGCCGGTGCCCGGCGAAGCCCGCCGAGACGAGCGTGACGACGATGACGACCCCGAGCGCGGGATAAGCGATGCCCGTCGCCGTCGCCCACGACATGCCACCGCCGAGCTGCGGTGCGATGAGCAGCTGCCAGCCCGCGGCGCCGAGGCCCGCGCTGACGACGGCGGCGTCCAGGAGGGCACGGGCACGGCGCCGGCCGCTGGCGCCCGGGAAGCCGACGAGCACGGCGACGGGCACGAGAAGGTAGGAGGCGAGGTACAGGGCGTCCGCGACCGACGGGAACGGCGCCGCCTGGCGCAGCACGAAGGCGTAGCCGGCCCAGACGAGGTCGCCGCCCAGCCACAGCAGATTCGACGCGGCCAGGATCTGCCAGAGGCGTCGGCGCCGCCCGGTGGCACGGCGCGCCACCAGCACGCTCGTCCCGGCGGCGAGCGCCACCGGGACGAGGTAGACCAGGTCGCCCAGGATCGTCCGGCCCGACGAGCTGCCCCGGGTGGCGGCCGTCGCGACCGCGTACGCGGCGAGCCACAGGACCCCCAGGGCCGCCGCCCACCACAGCACCCGGTCGCGCAGCACCTGGTCGCGAACCGACGACAGCCGCCGCTCGTCCCGCTCCTCGGCCGTCTCCAGCGCCGTTCCGGTCGCCGGCACGGCCGCTCCTGGCGGGACGACCACGTCCACTCCTGCCGCCGTCGCCATGATCGTCGCCGCCTCCGTCGTCGGGACTCTGATCAAGGACATCGGCGGCGGCGTGTCGTGCTTGCGTCGGTGCCCGCGGGACCACCCTGACGGCCCTTCGGCCGGGCCACAGCCATACTGTGCGGCGCGCCGGAAGGAGGCGGGGATGACGGCAAGGGTGGTGTTGCTCGCGGGGCCGAGCGGCTCCGGCAAGACCAGCCTCACCCGGCGGGTGGGCCTGCCGGTGCTTGCCCTCGACGACTTCTACCGGGACGCCGACGACGCCCGGACCGACCCGCCCCTGCCACGCCGCTTCGGCATCGTCGACTGGGACGACCCCGCCTCGTGGGACGCCGCCGCCGCCACCACCGCGGTCGTCCAGCTGTGCCGCCAAGGGGTGGCCGACGTCCCCGTCTACGACATCCCCACCTCCCGCCGGACGGGCAGCCAGCGTCTGGACCTCGCGGGAGCACGCCTCTTCGTAGCCGAAGGGATCTTCGCCGCGGAGCTGGTCCCTCGGCTGCGGGGGTTGCCGCCTGTCAACCACCTCGCGGCCGGCGCCGATGAGCTGCTCGCGGACGCCCTCTGCCTCACATTGCACCCGGCGGTCACCTTCGGACGCCGCCTGCTGCGCGACCTCGCCGAGATGCGCAAGCCGCCGCTGACGCTCGTCCGCAGGGGCCTCGGCCTGGCCCGGGCGGAGCGGGCGCTGGTCGAGCGCTGGACCGCGCTCGGATGCCGCCCCTGCTCGATCCCCGAGGCCGAGGCGACCCTGCGCTCCCTGCGCACCTGACCGTTCCCTGCCTCGGCCCGCCCGGTCAGCCCTCCTCGAGGAATCGCTCCAGGGCCTGGACGTAGGGCGTGATGTCGAGGCCCTGGTCCGCGAGCCAGCTGTCCGAGTAGTACTTGTCGAGGTACCGGTCGCCGGGGTCGCAGATCAAGGCGACGACGCTGCCGGCACGTCCGGCGGCGAGCATCTCGGCGACGATCGTCAGCGCTGCCCACAGGCCCGTCCCGGTCGAACCGCCGGCCTTGCGGCCCGTCGCCCGTTCGAGCACGCGCACCGCGGCCACGGAGGCCGCGTCGGGAATCCTCATCATCCGGTCGATCGCGCTGGGCACGAAGCTCGGCTCCATCCGCGGCCGGCCGATGCCCTCGATCCGCGGAGCCCTGCCGACAGGTGGCGGCCGGGTCCTCCTCGACCCAGCCCCGGAAGAAGCAGGAGTTCTCCGGGTCCGCGACGCAGACCCGGGTGTCGTACTGCATGTAGTGCACGTAGCGGGCGATCGTGGCCGACGTCCCGCCCGTGCCGGCGGTGGCGACGATCCACTCCGGGCACGGATGCGGCTCCAGCCGCAACTGCTGGTAGATCGATTCCGCGATGTTGTTGTTGCCGCGCCAGTCCGTGGCCCGCTCGGCGTACGTGAACTGGTCCATGTAGTGGCCGCCGCTCTCCCGGGCCAGGCGGGCGGACACCTCGTACACCGAGCCGGGGTCGTCGACCAGATGGCAGCGCCCGCCCTGGAACTCGATCAGCCGCTGCTTCTCGGCGCTGGTGGTCCTGGGCATCACCGCGATGAACGGGACGCCGATCAACGCGGCGAAGTACGCCTCGGAGATGGCCGTGGAGCCGCTGGACGCCTCGACGACCGGCCGGCCCGGGCGGATCCACCCGTTGCACAGGGCGTGCAGGAACAGCGACCGTGCCAGCCGGTGCTTCAGGCTCCCCGTCGGGTGGGTCGACTCGTCCTTCAGATACAGGGCGACGTCCCACGACGGCGGCAACGGAAAGCGCAGCATGTGGGTGTCGGCGCTGCGGTTGGCGTCCGCCCGCACCAGGCGCACCGCTCGCTGGAGCCACGCCCGGTAGGCCGCGTCGCTGCGGTCGACGTCCTCCACTCCCTCGGGGAACGACGACGGCGACGGCAGGACGGGGCGCGTGACCATGTGCGCAGTCTGGCGCATCCTCCGCTTACATCACGTTGACGTTATATACGCACAGGCGTATACAGGGGAGGTGCACGCGTTCGACGTCCTCGGCGACCCCGTCCGCCGGCGCATCGTCGAGCTCCTCGCCGAGGGCGAGCGCACGGCCGGCGACCTGACCGAACGCGTGCAGGCCGAGTTCGGCATCACCCAGCCCGCGGTGTCGCGACACCTGCGCGTGCTGCGGGATGCGGGCTTCGCGGCGAGCGAGGCGCAGGCGCAACGCCGCCTGTACCGGCTCCGGCCGGAGCCGCTGGCGGAGGTGGACGCCTGGCTCGCCCGCTATCGCGGCCTGTGGTCCCAGGCGCTCGACGCGCTCGGCACCGAACTCCACCGCGGCCGGCGGGCCGCTTCGCATCCGGAGGACGACGAGGAAGGACAGGAATGACGACCGACCTGCAGGGCGCACTGCGCCCGGACGCCGATCGACTGGCGGTGCGGTTCGAGCGGCGGTACCCGGCGACGCCGGCCGAGGTGTGGAACGCGGTCACCCGGCCGGAGCGCGTCACCCGCTGGCTGGCGCCGACCACGCTGCTCGAGGACCGACGCTTCAGGATCGACTTCGGCAACGGCCAGCACACCACGGGTGAGGTCGTCAGTTGTGAACCGCCGCGCTCGCTCGCGGTCACCTGGGACTTCCCGGGCGAGCCTGCCAGCCGGGTCGTCGTGGACGTGCGACCCGACGGAGACGGGGCCGTGCTCGTGCTCGACCACACCCGCCTGCCCCAGAACCAGGGCGCCGGCTACGGCGCCGGCTGGGAGGCACACCTGGCCGGGCTCGAGGCACAGCTGACCGGGGCGCCCTTGCCCGACTGGGACGAGCGCTTCAGCGCGCTGTTCCCCGCGTACCGCGCCGCCGCTGCCACCCTGCCCACCTGACCCCGGGCCGGTGAGCTCCACCTCCTACTCGGTGTTCGCGTGGGCGGCGGGCGGAGGCGTTGTCGACGCCTCGTCGCTCCGCGAGCCGCAGGCAGACGACGTCGAGCACGATGTGCGTGACCTGGTCGAACAGGCTCGACAGCGGTTGAACCGTGCTGGCCTCCCCCGCGCGCCGGTGCTTGGTCGCCGCGGGGATGAGCAGGACCGCCGAGCTCACGCTTGCGAGCTCGGAGTCGCGGTCCGTGGTGACGGCCCGCACGTTGCCGCCGGCGTCCCGGGCCTGGTGCGCCACCCGCACCGTGCCCGCGGTCGTGCCGGAGCCGGAGACGGCGACGACGGTGTCGCCCTCGCCGATGGACGGCGAGGTGGTCTCGCCGACCACGTGCACGGTGAGGCCCAGGTGCATCAGACGCATCGCGAAGGCCTTCGCCATGAACCCGGACCGCCCTTCACCAGCCACGAAGACATTGCGGGCCTCGGCGAGGATGGCGGCGAGGTCCTCGATCTCGGCGCGGTCGACCTTGGCCAGCGCGCCCTCGATCTCGCCGAGGACCACCTGGACGAGATCGCCGTCCTGCTCGCTCACGACGCCGCTCCAGCCTGCTGCTCGGCCGCCCGGCGCAGGTCGCGCACGGCGCCGACCGGATCCTGTGCGCCCGTCACCGCAGACCCCACGATCACGCGCAGGTCGGGCCAGCCGGCGAGCGCCGGCACGTCGTCGGCGGTCAGGCCCCGGCGAGCGCGATGCGACGTCGGCAGGCCCAGTCGCCGAGCAGGTCCGCCGGCCGCCCGCCGCGCGTCTGAGCGTCCTTGGGGACATGGGCGCCGAGCACGACCTCGGCCGGCAGCCTCCGCGCGAGCGACCGCCGCCGGCCCTCGTCGACGCCCATCAGGTCGACCAGGACCTCGCCGCCACGCTCCCGCGCCACCACGACGGCCAGGTCGATCGTGGCGTCGTCGGCCAGCGCCAGCACGGTCGCGGCGGCGGCACCGGCATCGAAGGCCAGAGTGAACTCGAAGCGGGCGTCGTTCGCCGTCTTGAGGTCGGCGAGCACGGGCGTGCGCCCGGCCGCGGCCACGACCTCGCGCACGGCGGCCATCCCGAACTGCTTGACGAGGGAGGTCCCCACCTCGACCCAGTCCGCCTGCGACCGGACCGCCTCCGTGATCAGCAGGGCGTGCTCGAGCGGGATCCTGTCCAGGGCCACCTGGATCTGCACGGGCGCGGTGGCCGAGGCGGGCGAGGCCGATCGCCACGTTCGTCTCGGCGCCGGCGAGGGCTTTGCGGAAGGCGGTGACCGACTCCAGCGGCGCGGCCTCCTGGGCCACGACATCACCATGATCTCGCCGAAAGTGACGGCGTCGAGGCTGGTGGGCTTGGGAGAGGAACGTCTCACGCCGCTGCACCGACCCTGCGGTCCCCGGCCCGGAGCGCGGCGGCCCGGGCGACGACCGGGTTGCTCAAGGTGCCGAGGCCTTCGATGGTCACGCTGACGTCGTCGCCGGGAACGATCTCGCCGTAATCACCGGGAGCGCCGGTGAGCACCACGTCGCCCGGCTCGAGGGTGAGGAACGACGTGACGTGGACGAGGATCTCGACGACGTTCCGGGCGAGGTCCGACGTCGAGGCGGCGGCGAGCTTCCGGCCGTTGACGGCGACCTGCACGACGGCGGCGTCGGGGTCGAGGTCCGTCTCGATCCAGGGCCCCAGCGGGGTGAACCCGTCGTAGCCCTTGGCCGATGTCCACAGCGGATCCGTCTGCTGCAGGTCCCGCGCCGTCACGTCGTTGGCCACCGTGTAGCCGAGGACCGCGTCGAGAGCGTCGTCCGCGGTGAGATCGCGCGCCGTCCGCCCGAGGACCACCGCCAGCTCACCCTCCGCGTCCACCCGCCCCACCCCCGCCGGGACGCCGACCACCTCACCCGGGCCGATCACGGACCCGGTCGGCTTGAGGAACGCCTGAGGCGGGAGCTCACGGTCCGCCGGGCCGGTGTTGTGGGCCATGCCGACGACGGTGCGCGGCTCGACCGGCGCGAGGAGACGCACCTCGTCGAGCGCGATCCGCGCGGCGTGCGGGCTTGCGCGGAGCCCGTGGTGAAGGGGTCCTCGACGAGGGTCAGCACGTCTGCGTCGACGGCCGCGTACGACACCCGGCCACGATGAACGATCCGTGCGATGCGCATGACCGGCACTCACTCGCCGTGCAGGGCGGGCTCCGCCCTGGCCGGGGCGGCAGTGCGCCCGGCATCCGCGGCGCTCCGCGCAAGGATCATGAGCACGGCCGCGGCGGCCAGCGACGCCGCCATGAGCAGGAACGAGGCGGCTGTCGACCCGGTCCGCGCGTCGAGCCAGCCGACGAGGTAGCTGCCGACGAAGCCGCCGAGGGCGCCGAAGGAGTTGATGAGCGCGATGGCGGGGGCCGCCGCGTTGCTGGGGAGGAACTCGGGGATGTAGGCGAAGTACGGCCCGTACGGCGCGTACATCGCGCCGCCCGCGATCACCAGCAGCACGAACGACAGCCAGAACCGGTTCGGCCCGAGCAGGTAGGAGCCGTAGAAGGCGACCGCCCCGAGGGCGAGCCACGGCCAGACGAACGCGCGGCGACGGCCGGCGTGGTCCGACGCACGGCTGTTGACGATCATCAGGACGACGGCCAGGGCGTAGGGCAGGGCAGAGATGAGCCCGGTGAGGCCGATGCCCTGGCCGGAGCCCGCCTTGACGATCGTCGGCAGCCAGAACACGAACCCGTAGACGCCGATGCTCCACAGCAGGTACTGGATGCTGAGCAGCACGACATTGCGCGACTTGAGGGCGTCGACATAGTTGTGGACCGGTGTGAGGGCCTCCTGCTCCTCGGCGAGCGCGGCTTCGACGCCCTCCCGCTCGGCCGGGTGGAGCCACGCCGCGTCCTTCGGGCGGTCGGCCGTGAGCGCCCGGAACACGAACGCCCAGATGATCGCGGGGGCGCCTTCGACGATGAACATCCATCGCCAGGACGTCGCCTGGACGAGGTAGCCGGACACGGCGGTGAGCCACAGGACGGTCACCGGGTTGCCGAGGATCAGAACGGTGTTGGCCTGCCCGCGCTCACGCTTGGTGAACCAGTGCGCAAGGAAGATCACCATTGCCGGGAGGATGGCGGCCTCGACCACGCCGAGCAGGAACCGGACGACCAGGAGCGGCACGGCGGAGCTGAGGACGCCCTGCAGGGAGGCCAGCACGCCCCAGGCGAGCAGGCACCAGAAGACCAGCCGGCGGACGCTGCGCTGCTCGGCATAGATCGCGGCCGGGATCTGGAAGAGGAAGTAGCCGAGAAAGAACAGGGCCCCGATCAGGGCGGAGATGCTGCCGGTCAGACCGAGGTCCTGCTTCATCCCGCCGGCCACCGCGATGGAGTAGTTCGACCTGTCGAGGTAGGCGAGGCTGTACGTGACGAAGACGACGGGCAGCAGGCGCGCCCATCGCTGACGGCCCAGAGCGGCGGAGCCCGCCGAGTCGATCGTCCGGTGTGTGCTGCCAGTCGCCATAGCGCAGTCCTCTCTCCACGAGGGCGGACCGCTCCGCTCCGCTGCAGGAGGCCCTGCCCTAGAGAGCTATCGTTGCACTATTCTAACCATTGCTCTACCGCAAATGTACGCACTCGCGTCCGCCCGCGCCCGGCGCCGGAGGCCTACCCGTGGGATCAGAGCGGGTTCCGGGAGCGCTTGAGCTCGCTGAAGGCCGAGACCTTGCTGAGCGACGTCATCGCCGTCAGCAGGGCGGTCGCATCGTCGCCGCTGGGCGCGGGTACGACGACGGGCCCGAAGAACGCAGGTCCGCCGTCGTAGGCGGTGACGGGGCTGCCGGTCTCGGTGCCGACCCGGCGCTGCGCCTCGTCGTGGCTGGCCCGCACGGCCGCGTCCCGCGCCTCGTCCTCGGCCGCGTCGGCCACGGACCCGTCCAGCCCGACTTCCTCGACCGAGCGGATCAGGACGTCGTCCTCGAGGTGTTCGTCGTGCTCGTGCAGCCGCCCGCCGAGGGCGTCGTAGAGCCGGCCGACGGCGTCCGAACCGCCCTGCTCCCCCGCCGCGACGAGCGCACGCAGGAAGCGGCTGCCCCGGACCAGGCCCTCGCGGTAGTGCTCGGGCATCTCCCGGCCCTCGTTGAGGATGCCGAGGCTCATCACCTTCCACTCGATGGTGACGGCGCCGGCCCGCTCCAGTTCCCGCGCCCACCGGCTCGTCCGCCAGGTGAGGGGGCAGGTGGGGTCGAACCAGAACTCGACGGCGACGCTCACGGGGACGACCCTAGCCGCATGACACAGACCTGCTCCCACCTCGACCAGGTGGACCTCACCGCGATGCCGAGTTCGCAGGGCTGCGAGGATTGCCTGCGCATCGGCGCTCAGTGGGTGCACCTGAGGATGTGCCGGACGTGCGGCCACGTCGGGTGTTGCGACGACTCGCCGAACAAGCACGCCACGGCCCACTACCACTCGGACGGGCACCCGCTGATCCAGTCGTACGAGCCGGGTGAGGACTGGGTGTGGTGCTACGCCGACGAGTTCGCGTTCCTGCTCGACGGGTTGCCCAAGTACTCCTACGCCTGAACCAGCAGGGCCGGCGAGTCGGTAAGGGTCGGTAAGGGTCGGTAAGGGTCGGTAAGGGTCGGTAAGGGTCGGTAAGGGTCGGTAAGGGTCAGGCCGTGATGCCGAGCGCCGCGTAGCCGGGCTTGACGACGTCCTCGATCAGCCCGAGGCGCTCGTCGAACGGGATGAAAGCCGATTTGAGGGCGTTGATCGTGACCCAGCGGGCGTCCGCGAGGGTCCAGCCCGCCTCCTTCGCCAGCAGCTCGAGCTCCCGGCTGGCGGACGTCGCGGACATCAGCCGGTTGTCCGTGTTGACCGTGACCCTGAAGCGCAAGTCCTTGAGCATGGTCACCGGGTGCTGGCCGACCGTCGGCGCCGCCCCCGTCTGCACGTTGCTCGACGGGCACAGCTCGAGCGGGATGCGGGAGTCGCGCACCCACGCCGCCAGGCGCCCGAGCTGCGCGCGCGGGCGGCCGAACCGGTCCCTGCCGCCGAGCAGTTCGATGTCGTCGACGATCCGGACGCCGTGCCCGAGCCGGTCCGCGCCGCACACTTGCACGGCCTCCCAGATGCTCGGCAGGCCGAACGCCTCACCGGCATGGATCGTCACGTGGAAGTTCTCGCGGTGCAGGTAGTCGAAGGCGTCCAGGTGCCGGGACGGCGGGTAGCCGGCCTCCGCGCCGGCGATGTCGAACCCGACGACGCCGTGGTCGCGGTGCCGCACCGCGAGCTCGGCGATCTCACGGCTGCGGGCGGCGTGCCGCATCGCGGTGAGCAGGGTGCCGACCCGGATCGGGGTGCCGGCCGCGGCGGCGTCCGTCATCCCCTGCTCGAAGCCCTCGTGGACGGCCGCCACCACTTCGTCCAGGGTCAGTCCCCCCTCGAGGTGCTGTTCGGGGGCGTACCGCACCTCGGCGTACACCACGCCGTCGGCCGCCAGATCGAGCGCGCACTCCCGCGCGACCCGCGCCAGGTGGGCCGGCGACTGCATCACGGCGACCGTGTGGACGAACGTCTCCAGGTACCGCTCGAGGGAGCCCGAGTTCGCCGCCTGCCGGAACCAGTCGCCCAGCGCCTCCGCGGTGTCGGCCGGCAGCTCGTGGCCGATCTCCGCCGCCAGTTCGAGCACGCTCTGCGGTCTCAGGCCGCCGTCCAGGTGGTCGTGCAGCAGGGCCTTGGGAGCGAGCACGAAGGTGTCGTCGGACGCGCTGAAAGGAGCGCCTGCCGGAGCGGCGGGGGCGGGCTCGGCCGTGGTCACGCCTCGACCTTAGCCGCGCCCGGGAAGCGGATCAGCCGCATGGTCCGCTAGACACGTCCCGTGCCCAGACTCGCCACGCTCGTGCTCGCCGACCCCGCCGGCAACGTGCTCGGCGCCCTGCCCGAGGCGGCGATCGAGGTCGGCTGGTGGCCGGAGGCGTGGCCGCTCGTGGACGGCGCTCGCGAACGCTACGGCCTCGGCGTCACGGTGCTGCGCCTGCTCGACGCCCCCGACTCGCCGGTGCCTGCGCACGGCCGCGTCGCCTACCTGGCCGCTGTGCCCGGCGAACCTGTGCCCGGGGTCCTGCGCCTATTGCCGCCGGACGACGTTCTGCGCCTGCTCGCGGAGGAGGACCACCCGCGCCGGGCTCCCTGGGCACGGCCCGGCGGGATCGACGCGACCCTCCACCGGGCGGACGCCGTGCTCGCTGCGGCGGGCCGATCGCCGACCGGCCCCGCCCGTCAGGTCAAGACGTGGAACCTCTCCAGCGTGCTGACCCTGCCCACCGCGGACGGCACGGTGTGGTGCAAGAGCGTTCCCGCTCCACTTGCCCACGAGGGACAGCTGCTCGGCGTTCTCGCGCACCTCGTCCCCGGCCTGGCTCCGCCGCTGCTCGGGGCCTGGGCCGAGCCGGGCGGAGCGGCGACCGTGCTGCTGGGCGAGGCGCCCGGCGAGCCGCTCTGGGAGGCCCCGGCTCCCCTGCTGGAGCAGATGACGGTGCGCTGGGTGGACGCGCAGGCAGCGCTGGCGTCCCGCCTCGGCGAGCTCACGCGGGCGGGGGTGCCCGACCTCCGGGCGGAGCCGCTGCTCGGCGTCGTCCGGAACCTGGCCGCCCGGCCCGACGTGCGCGCCGACCTGTCGGACGACGAGCTCGACGGCCTCGACCGGCTCGTCGACGCGCTCCCCGGCCGGCTGGCGGAGCTGGCGGCGTGCGGCCTGCCCGACTCGCTGGTGCACGGGGACCTGCACCCGGGCAACTGGGTCGGCGACCCCGAGCGGCAGGTGCTCATCGACTGGGGCGACAGCGTGCTCGGGTCTCCGGCGTTCGACGCGCACACGCTGATCAGGCGCGTGCAGCCGGCGTTCCGGGACGCCGTGACGGCCGCCTGGCGGGCCGCCTGGTCCCGGCACGTCCCGGACGCCGACCCCGTCCGGGCCCTCGAGCTGGCGGAGGTGGTCGCCGCACTGCGCTCCGCCGCGGTCTACCGCGGATTCCTGGACGCGATCGAGCGCACCGAGCGGCGCTACCACGACCGCGACCCGGCCGCGATGATCCGCGTCGCGCTGGCCGCGGCTTCCAAGTGACCCACTCGTCGCGGCGCGACGTCAGGTGAGGCTCAGCAGGATGCCGACCGCCGCGAGCGCCACGGTGGCGACCGCGGCGCGGACCAGCCGGACGTACGGCCGCGCCGGCGGATGATCCGATGGTCGGCGGGGTGGCACCGCCGTGACCGCGGCGAGCGCGAGCGCGACGAGGGCGGCCAGGACGACGACCACGTTGCCGCGGCGGACGGCCGCGGCCGCGGACCCGACGCCGACCAGCAGCGTGGCGACGCCCGTTCGCTGCCAGGACAGCGCGGTCCGCTCCGGCTGGAGGCCCGGGTCTCGGGGCACGGGGAACCAGCCGGCTGTCAGCGGGTCTCGACCGCGAGGTAGACCGCGAGCACCAGCGCGACGACGGCGACGAGCGCACCGAGCCACGCCAGGGCGAAGGGGGCCGGCAGCGGGCGGTCCAGCCGCATCGCCAGTTCTCGCCGGCGCCAGCCGAGCACGGCGGCGACAGCGAGCATGGCCCCGAGCACGCAGAGGGCCGCCGCGAGGACGTCCAGCAGCCGCGAGAGCCCCGCGATCCGGGCCACGGACGTGAGCCCGACGCCACCGGCCACGAGTGCCAGGGCCGTGCGCACCCACGCGAGCGCCGTCCGCTCGTTCGCCATCGAGAAGCGCGGGTCGGGCTCCTCGCCGACGCCGTAGAGCGAGCGCGGCCGCCGCCCGTCGCGGGCGTCCGCGGGCGCCGGCTCAGCCGACACGGTCGAGCACGAGCGGCGTGTCGGCGGGGCGCGATCCCTCCGGCGCCACCTCGAACGCCTCCGCGAGGTCGGCCAGGGCGCCCTCGAAGCGCTCGGGCTCGTCCGTGTGCAAGGTGAGCAGCGGCTCCCCGGCCCGTACGAAGGCGCCGGGCTTGGCGTGCAGCTCGACGCCCGCGGCTGCCTGCACCGGGTCCTCCTTGCGGGCCCGGCCGGCGCCGAGTCGCCAGGCGGCGACCCCCACGGCGAGCGCGTCCAGACGGACGAGGACGCCGTCCGCGGGGGCCGGGACGACCTGCTGCTCGCGCGCTGTCGGCAACGGCGCGTCCGGGTTCCCCTCCTGGGCGGCGATCATCCGGCGCCACACGTCCATCGCCCGGCCGTCCTTCAGGGCGTCGGCGGGGTCGGCGTCGTCGCGGCCGGCCGCCGCGAGCATCTCGCGCGCGAGCGCGAGGGTCAGTTCGACGACGTCGGGAGGGCCGCCGCCGGCCAGCACCTCGACCGCCTCGCGGACCTCGAGCGCGTTGCCCGCGGTCAGCCCGAGCGGGGTGGACATGTCCGTGATCAGAGCGACGGTGCGCACGCCGGCGTCGGCGCCGAGGTCGACCATCGTCCGTGCGAGCTCCCGGGCGTCCTCAGCGGACTTCATGAAGGCACCGGTGCCGGCCTTGACGTCGAGCACCAGGGCTCCGGTGCCCTCGGCGATCTTCTTGCTCATGATCGAGCTCGCGATCAAGGGGATGGACTCGACCGTGGCCGTGACGTCCCGCAGCGCATAGAGCTTGCGGTCGGCCGGGGCGAGCCCCGAGCCGGCGGCGCAGATCACGGCGCCCACGTCGTTCAGCTGCGCCATCAGCTCGTCGTTGCCGAGCGCGGCACGCCAGCCGGGGATCGACTCGAGCTTGTCGAGCGTCCCGCCGGTGTGGCCGAGCCCGCGGCCCGACAGCTGCGGCACGGCGACGCCGTGCGCCGCGACGAGGGGCGCCAGCGGCAGCGTGATCTTGTCGCCGACGCCGCCGGTCGAGTGCTTGTCGACCGTCGGACGGTCCAGAGCCGAGAAGTCGAGCCGTTCCCCCGACGCGATCATCGCGCCGGTCCAGCGCGCGATCTCGCGGCGGGTCATGCCGTTCAGCAGGATCGCCATGGCCAGCGCCGACATCTGCTCGTCGGCGACGACCCCCCGGGTGTAGGCGTCCAGCACCCAGTCGATCTGCTCGTCGGACAGCTCGCCCCGGTCGCGCTTGCGACGGATGACGTCGACGGCGGCGAAGCTGGAGCTCATACCGCGACTCTAGGGGCTCGTGTCGCAGCCTGATTGCACGCGATCTGCTCGGTCCCAGGGGCATTCGGGGACGGAAAACCCGAGGGCGCCCTCGCGCTCCCGCCGCGTGACCGGAGGCGTGACCATGGCGCCCGTCAGACGGCGCTCCGGTGGTGGTACTCGTGCACGACGGCGTGTCCCTTGCCCCGGGCGATGAGGGCACGGTTGACGGGCACGGTCACGACGAAGGCGACGACGAGCGAGACCACCAGGGATCCCCAGAACAGCGGGTCGCCCAGGCCCGCCGTCATGGCGCCGGGAACGGCGAGCACGACGGCATTGTCGACCAGCTCCATGGTGAGGATCGAGACCGTGTCGGCGGCGAAGGCAACGGCGAGGGCGCGTCGCAGCGGCACCCCCGACCGCAGTACCGGCGCGATCGTGAGGCTGTAGCCGAAGACGAAGGCCAGGACGACGGCGAGCAGGATGCTCGGCGCGTTCGCGAGACCCCACCACGTGGCCAGGACGAGGCCGAGAACCTCGCCGATCGCGCACCCGGTCAGACAGTGCAGGGTGGCGGAGACAGCGAGTCCGGTGAGTGCGCGGCCATGTGGAGCGGATACGTCGTGATGCTGCATGGCGGACCTCGATCAGTGGCAGGAATACCCCTCCCGGGTATGGAACCCGAGGTTCGCCCCGGGCATTCCCCACTACCCCCGTGCGCGCTCGAGGTCGTCGTTCCCGAACGCGTCGGGCAGCACCTCGGTCATGGGCAGCACGCCGCGGGGGGTCTCCAGCAGCATGGCGGGGCCGCCGTTCTCCCACAGCAGCTGCCGGCAGCGTCCGCACGGCATGACGACGTCCCCGCTCGGCCCCACCGCGACGGCGGCCACGAGACGGCCGCCGCCCCCCGCGTGCAGGGCCGAGACCATCCCGCACTCCGCGCAGAGCACGACGCCGTACGCCGCGTTCTCGACGTTGCAGCCGACCACGACGCGCCCGTCGTCCACGAGCCCGGCGGCCCCCACCCGGAACCCGCTGTACGGGGCGTAGGCGCGGTCCTTCACCTCGCGCGCCGCGGCCCGCAGCGCGTCCCAGTCGACCTCGTTCGCACTGCTCATTTGACGTACGGCTCCCCGTCGGCGGCGGGAGCGCGGACCCGGCCGCCGAGGCCCGCGACGACGAAGAGCGTGGCGAGGTACGGCGCCATAGCCAGGAAGTTCGACGGGATCTGCACCGGTGCCTGGATGATCGTCAGGCCCGTCTGCAGGGCGTCGGCGAAGCCGAAGAGCAGGGCGGCGCCCACCGCGCCGTTCGGGCTCCACCGCCCGAAGATGACGGCCGCGAGCGCGATGAACCCCCGCCCCGACGTCATGTTCTTGCCGAAGGCACCGACGGCGCCCAGGGTCAGGTATGCGCCGGCGAGGCCTGCCACGCTCCCGCCGAGCACGGTGTCGACGAAGCGGATCCGCAACACCTTGATGCCGACCGTGTCGGCCGCCTTCGGATGCTCCCCGACCGCCCGCGTGCGCAATCCCCAGCGGGTCCGGAACAGGGCGACGTTCACGACGACCACGAGCACGTACGTCGCGTACACGAGGACGTTCGCCTGGAACAGGACCGGGCCGATCACCGGGATGTCGCTCAGCAGCGGGATCGGCAGGGCGGGGAAGACGCCCGGGGAGTTGTACTGGTCCGCGTGCGGCTGCATGAGGGCGTCGTAGATGAAGCCGGTCAGTCCGAGGGCGAGCAGGTTGATGACCACGCCGAGGATCACCTGGTTGACCAGGTAGCGGATCGCGAACACCGCGAGCAGGGCCCCGACCAGGCCGCCGGCGAGCACGGCCGCCAGTACACCCACGCCGAGGTTGTGCGCCACCGACGCGAACAGCGCGCCGGCGAAGGCGCCCGAGAGCATCTGCCCCTCGATGGCCACATTGATGACGCCGGAGCGCTCGCACAGGATGCCGCCCAGCGCCCCGAGGACGAGCGGGACGGCCGACAGGATCGACTGCTGGAGCAGGCCGGTGAGCTGCACCGTGGATCCGCCGCTCGCCGCCCAGCACAGGAACGCCACCACGAGCGAGGCGAGCGCGCCGGCCACCACCCAACGGGTCTGCCGCCGGGGGAAGCCGCGCACCAGCTGGTACACGCCGAGCGCGACGACCACGAGCCCGAGCAGGCCCGCGGTGAGCCCGGCGGGGACGGTGACGTCGAACGGGGCGTCGGACGCGGCGTTCAGCCCGAACACGGCACTGCCCTTGTCGGCGCCCACTCCGAACGCGAGGACGGCGAGCAGACCCGCGATCACGAGCAGGGAGCCGGTGGCGATGCGACGGCGGGTGGAGACCGGTGGTTCGACGACTGGCCGGACGACGACCTGTTCCTGTTGGGGGGACTCGGCGACGCTCACCCGTTCCACCCCTTCGCGAGGTTCTGGCCGACAGCCTGCTCGGGCCGCAGTCGGAACACCGAGCGGACGAGCTGGGGTGCGGCGATGAACAGCACGATCATCGCCTGGACGACCACGACGAGGTCGACCGGCGTCCCGGTGGACGCCTGCATCTGGAGGCCGCCCGCGTGCAGCCCCCCGAACAGGATCCCGGCGAGGACGATTCCCCACGGGTTCGCCCGCCCCAACAGCGCCACCGTGATGGCGTCGAACCCGAAGCCGGCGTCGATGTCACCGGTGATCGCCGGGTTGGTCCCGAGGATCTGGCTGATCCCCGCGAGGCCGGCGAGCGCTCCGGAGAGCAGCATCACCATGGTGTACGAGGACTCGACCGGCATCCCCGCCGTGCGGGCGGCGGCGGAGTTCGCGCCGACGGCACGCAACCGGAACCCGAGAGTGCTGCGGTTCAGCAGCCACCAGGTGCCCGCCGCGGCGAGGAGTGCGAGGACGAAGCCGAAGTGCAGGCGCAGACCCGACCCCAGCAGGTGCGGCAACCGGGCGGTGGCGTCGACGTTGTTGGAGATCGCCTGGCCGTAGGGAGGCGCCTGGAAGCCGGGCACGGACAGCAGGTACAGCAGGAGGAAGTAGGCGATGTAGTTCAACATGATCGTCGAGATGACCTCGTGCGCTCCCGTGCGCGCCTTCAGCCAGCCGGCGAGGCCACCCCACAGCGCACCGCCGACGACACCCGCGATCGTCGCCAGGACGACGTGCAGGACGATCGGCAGGTGGACCGCGAATCCCACATAGCCGGCGAAGATCGCCGCGATGATGATCTGCCCCTGCCCCCCGATGTTGAACAGGCCGGCCCGGAACGCGAGGCCCACCGAGAGACCCGCGCAGATCAGCGGGGTCGCGTCGAGCAACGTCTCGCTGATCGGCCCGAGGATGCGTCCCAGGTCGCCTGACGAGAGCGTCGACGGGTCGAGGATCGCTCCCTGGAAGAGCGCGACGTACGCGGCCGACACGGCGTGCCAGCCGAAGCTGACGGCATCCCAGGGATAGGCGAAGAAGTAGCCGAGGGCGCCGCGCGTCTTCTCGTCCCCGATGGCGATGAGCACCGCTCCCACCACCAGGGCGCTGAGCAGCGCCAGCGCGGTCACCAGCGCGGTGTTGAGCGCGGTGCGCCGGCGCCGCGGCGCGGCCGGCGACGGCGACGAGGGGGTGGGCTGCGCCGCCTCGTCCGGAGGGGCCTGGGTCACGACGCCTCCCCGGTGGCATTCGGCGCGCTCTCGAGGGTCTGCCCGGCCATCAGCAGGCCGATGTCCGCGGCGCTGGCGCCGCCGGGCAGCTCGCCGATGATGCGGCCCCGGTACATCACCGCGATCCGGTCCGCGAGGCCGATGACCTCGTCGAGCTCCGTCGACACGAGCACGACCGCCGTTCCCCTGTCCCGCTCGCGGACGATCCGCCGATGCACGAATTCCATCGACCCGACGTCGAGCCCGCGGGTGGGCTGCGCGACGACGAGCAGGCGCAGCGGCCGGCTGAGCTCGCGGGCGAGCACGACCTTCTGCTGGTTCCCGCCCGACAGCGTGGACGCAGCGGCGTCGACCCCCGACGTGCGGACGTCGAACTCCGCGACCCGCTCGGCGGCGTTGCGCTGGACGGCGCCGAGGTCGAGGGTGAGGCCGCGCCCGTAGGGCGGTCGGTCGTACAGGTCGAGCACGAGGTTCTCGGCCACGGAGAAGGGTCCGACGAGCCCGTCGTGCATGCGGTCCTCCGGCACGTAGCCGACGCCGGCGGCGAGCACGTCATCGGTGTCCGATCCGGTGATGTCGATGCCGTCGAGGACGATCCTGCCGCTGTCCGGCCGGACCAGTCCGACCAGCGCCTCGGTCAGCTCCGTCTGGCCGTTGCCCTGCACGCCGGCGATCGCGTAGATCTCGCCGGCGCGGACGGCGAGCGAGACACCGTCGACCAGCACGGTGCCGTTGGGATCGAGCACCCGCAGGTCCTCGAGCTGCAGGACCGGCTCACCGGGGTTCGCCGCTCCCTTGTCGACCTCGAGCTTCACCTGGCGGCCCACCATGAGCGCCGCCAGTTCCGCGGCCGAGGCGTCCGGCGACGCCGTCCCCACGATCCTCCCCCGGCGCAGCACCGTGATCCGGTCCGCGAGGGCTTTCACCTCGCGCAGCTTGTGGCTGATGAACAGGACTCCGGTGCCGCCGTCACGCAGCCGGCGGACGATGTCCAGCAGCTCGTCGACCTCCTGCGGGGTGAGCACGGCGGTCGGCTCGTCGAGGATGAGCACCTTCGCGTCGCGGGTCAGCGCCTTGAGGATCTCCACACGCTGCTGGACGCCCACCGGCAGGTCGCCCACCAGGGCGTCCGGCGGAACATCGAGACGGTACCTGCGGGACACCTCGACCACCTGGTCGCGGGCACGCCGCCGATCCAGGAACCCGCCGGTCACCTCCTCGTGGCCGAGGACGACGTTCTCGGTGACGGTGAAGACCGGGATGAGCATGAAGTGCTGGTGCACCATGCCGATACCGGCGGCGAGGGCATCCCCGGGGCCGTCGAAGTGCACCGGCCGACCGTCGACGGCGATCTCGCCCTCGTCCGGCTGGTACAAGCCGTAGAGCACGTTCATGAGCGTGCTCTTTCCGGCGCCGTTCTCGCCGAGCAGGCAGTGCACCTCCCCGGGCTCGACCACCAGGTCGATCCCGTCGTTCGCGACCAGCGACCCGAAGCGCTTGGTGATTCCGCGCAGTTCGAGTTTCACGGCGACCTCCGAGCCGGGCGGTGCTGGTGGGCGGCAGCCCGGCCGTGCCGGGCCCGCCTCACTTCGGCTGCGAGGGCGACGTGATCTTGATCTTGCCGGAGATGATGTCCTGCTTGACCGTGTCGAGCTCGCTCTTGAGGTCCGCGGGCACCTTGCTGTCGAACTGGTGGAACGGCGCGAGGCCGGTCCCGTCGTTCTCCAGGGTGCCGACGTAGCTGCCGGTCGGGAAGGTGCCGGACGCCGCACCGGTGACGTAGGTGGTCACCGCCTTGGCGAGATTCTTCACCACGCTGCTGAGGAACACCGGGCACTGCGCCGGCACGCTCTCGCAGCCGTCGGTGTCGACCCACAGCACGCTGACCTTGCCGTTCGATGCCAGGGCCGCCTGCCCCGCACCTTCGCCGGCACCGCCTGCCACCGGGAAGAGGACGTCGGCGCCCTGCTGGATGAACTGCTGGCTGATCTGCTGACCCTTGTTCTTGTCCGTGAAGGACTGGGCGAACGTGCCGGCCTTCTGATTCTGCTCGTTCCAGCCGAGGACCTGGACGTTCTTACCCTTCTGCTTGTTGTAGTACTGGACGCCCTCCCAGAAGCCGTCCATGTACACGGTGACCGGGGGGATGTTGAGGCCGCCCCACGTCGCCACCTTGCCGGTCTTGCTGTACGCCGCGGCGAGGTACCCGCCGAGGAAGCCGCCCTGGGCGGTGTTGAACTGCAGCCCGTACACGTTCGGCTGACCGGTGTTGCTGTCGATGATCGCGAACTTCTTGTCCGCGTTCTTGGTCGCGACCGCCTTAAGCGCGTCGGTCATCAGGCCGCCGACGGCGATGGTCGTCTGGCAGCCCTTGGCGACCTGGGCATTGAGGTTGGGGGTGTAGTCGTTCTGCGACGACGACGGCACGTAGGAGATCTTGATGTTCGGGTTCTGCGCTGCCGCGTCCTGCATGCCCTTCCACGAGGACTGGTTGAACGAGCGGTCGTCGACGCCGCCGACGTCCAGCACCATGCACGCGTTGAGCGCCTGCCCGGCTGTCGCGCCGGGCGAGCTGCCGGCCGCGGCGCCGGCCGACGTCGTGCTGCTGCTGCTCGTGGACGCGGGCTTCGACCCGCACCCGGCCAGGGCGACGGACGCCACCGCGGCGAGCCCCAGTACGCGAACTGTGCCCTTCACCGTTCCTCCTCAGGCGCCGCGGACGGCGGTCGCCGACATGCTGCCTGGATCCTGCTCGGGAACCCACCGAGTGGGCGGGCGCGGGGGTCATTCAACCCCGCTCCGCAGCCCATCCCCAAGGTCGGCCCACGCTCGATACCGATTCGTGATCGGGCCGAAACACGGCGACCGGTCAGATCGAGTTCCTCGCCCGGTGGCGCAGCTCGAGTGACACCTACCGGGGCGCCGGACCTCAGGCGGCGGCGAGCTGGCGCAGCGCGACGGCCGTGAGCACGCGGGCGCCGACGCCGATGGCGCGCTCGTCGGCGACGAAATCGCCCTGGTGCAGGTCGTAGGTGCGGCCGCCCGGCGATCGCGTGCCCAGCCGGATCATCGCGCCGGGCACCTTCTCCAGGATCCACGCGAAGTCCTCGCCGCCGAGGCTCTGCTCGGCCAGCTGAACGGTGCCCTCGCCGAGCTCGTCCAGGACCGCCTGCTCCGCGAGCGACACCGCCTGCGGGTCGTTCACGGTCGGCGGGACGCCGCGGGTGTGCAGCACCTCCGCGCGCACCCCGTAGGGCCGGACGATCTCGTGCACGACCTCCGTGAGCAGGGCGCCGGCGGCGCTCCAGACCTCCTGGTCGAGGCAGCGCAGGGTGCCCTCGAGCTCGCCTCCCCGCGGGATCGCGTTGGCCGCGCCGCCGGCGCTGATGCGGCCCCAGACGAGCGCGACGCCGGCTCGCGGGTCGAGCCGGCGGGAGAGCACCGCCGGGAGCTGCAACGCGGCCTGGCTCAGCGCGAAGACGACGTCCTCGGTCAGGTGCGGCCGCGAGGTGTGGCCCCCGGAGCCGTGCAGGCGCACGAGGACGTGGTCGGCCGCCGACGTGATCGCGCCGGCACGCAGGGAGACGGTCCCGACGTCGGAAGAGGGGTCGCAGTGCAGCGCGAACGCACGCTCGACGCCGTCCAGGCCACCGGCCGCGATCACGTCGAGCGCGCCGCCCGGCATGACCTCCTCCGCCGGCTGGAAGACGAGCCGGATCCCCCGGTCGAGGACGCCGCGGCGGCCGAGGTCGTTGAGCATCAGCCCGGCGGCGAGCACCGCGGACGTGTGCACGTCGTGGCCGCAGGCGTGGGAGACGCCCGGGACCGTCGACGCGAACTCGAGGCCGCTCTCCTCCGCGAGCGGCAGCGCGTCGATGTCGGCGCGCAGGAGCACGACCGGATCCACCGGGCCGATGTCGCACACCAGGCCGGTGCCCGGCAGGAGCTGCGGGCGGAGGCCGGCGCACTCGAGCCGCTCCGCGATCCGGGCGGTGGTGCGCACCTCGTGGTGACCCGTCTCGGGATGCGCGTGGAGGTCGCGCCGGAACTCGACGATCTCGTCGACGTACGGCGCGAGCAGCGGGGTCAGGTCGTCGTCACTCACGGGACTTCCAGATTAACCTCGGTCCCCGTATCCGGCGCTTGAGCCGCACGCCACCCGGTGTTAACTCCTCGTTACCATTCTCGCCGCCTGTTGCGGATGAGCCCTCTCCACCAAGCGACGATCAAGGAAAACTTAGGGATCATGGCAAGTCATGATCTCTAAGTTTTCCTTGATCGTCGCATAGCGCGTCAGAAGCGGTCGGGCGGGCGGTAGGTGCCCCAGACATCCCGCAGGGCGTGGCACACCTCGCCGACGGTCGCCTCCGCCGCGAGTGCCGCGCGCATCGGGACGAGGACGTTCGCGCTGCCCTCGGCCGCCGTCCGCAACTCGTCGAGAGACCGCTCGACGACGCCGGCGTCCCGGCGTTCGCGCAGGCGCGCCAGCGCCTCCCGCTGGTCGGCCTCGATCGCCGGGTCGACCCTCAGGGGCTCGTACGGCTCGCGCTCGTCGACGGTGAAGCGGTTGACGCCGACGACGACCCGCTCGCCGGTGTCGATCTCCTGGGCGATCCGGTAGGCGGACCGCTCGATCTCGTCCTTCTGGAAACCCTGCTCGATCGCGGCGACCGCTCCTCCGCGGTCCTCGACGGCCTGCAGCAGATGCTCGATCTCGGCCTCGAGGTCGTCCGTGAGCGACTCGACGACGTACGAGCCCGCGAAGGGGTCGACGGTCTTCGTCACGTCCGTCTCGTACGCGACCACCTGCTGGGTGCGCAGGGCCAGCCGGGCCGCCTTGGCCGTCGGCAGCGCGAGGGCCTCGTCGTAGGAGTTGGTGTGCAGGCTCTGCGTGCCGCCGAGCACCGCCCCGAGCCCCTGCAACGCGACCCGGACGAGGTTGACCTCGGGCTGCTGCGCGGTCAGCTGGACGCCGGCGGTCTGGGTGTGGAAGCGCAGCATCTGGCTCTTCGGGTTCCGCGACCCGAACTCGTCGCGGACGATCCGGGCCCAGACCCGGCGGGCGGCCCGGAACTTGGCGACCTCCTCCAGCAGGGTCGTGCGGGCGACGAAGAAGAAGGAGAGCCGCGGCCCGACGTCGTCCACGCCCAGGCCCGCCGCCTGCGCCGTCCGCAGGTACTCCTTCGCGTTCGCCAGGGTGAAGGCGATCTCCTGGGCGGGCGTCGCGCCGGCCTCGGCCATGTGGTAGCCGGAGATCGAGATGGTGTTCCACCGCGGCAGCTCGTCGCGGCAGTAGCGGAAGATGTCGGCGATCAGCCGCAGCGACGCCTTCGGCGGGAAGATGTAGGTGCCGCGGGCGATGTACTCCTTGAGGACGTCGTTCTGGATCGTGCCGGTCAGCTTCGCGCCGTCGACGCCCTGCTCGGCCGCCACGAGCTGGTAGAGCAGGAGCAGCACGGCGGCGGGCGCGTTGATCGTCATGGAGGTGGAGACCTCGTCGAGCGGGAGGCCGCCGAAGAGGGTCCGCATGTCCTCGAGCGAGTCGATGGCGACGCCGACCTTGCCGACCTCGCCCGCGGACATCGGGTCGTCGGAGTCGTATCCCATCTGGGTGGGCAGGTCGAACGCGACGGACAGCCCGCCGGTGCCGTGCGCCACCAACTCGTGATAGCGCTGGTTCGACTCCTGGGCGGTGCCGAAGCCGGCGTACTGGCGCATCGTCCAGGGGCGGCCGGTGTACATGGTCGGGTAGACGCCACGGGTGAACGGGAACGAGCCCGGCTCCCCCAGCTGGACCGACGGGTCGAAGCCGTCGAGCGCCTGAGGACCGTACACCGCCTCGATGGGCAGCCCGGACTCTGTCGTGCTCACGGCTCGCCTCCGCACCCGCGCTCCGGACGCCGATGACCTCGCCGCCCTCTGCTCCCGAGGCTACTCACGACGGGCGTTCGACCGGCCCGACAGTGGCACCCCTTCCGGAGACGGGTGAGCGTGCTCCCCGCTGCCACGATGCACCCGTAAAGCCGCTCGGCGACGCCCCGCGGGCGGCTTATCAGGTGCAACGTGGCCGAAGGGGAGCAACGGGGGGCGGAGGCACGTGGCTCGAACGTCAGAGCAGGTCGGTGCGGCCCGCCGCACGCAGGGCATCGACGACGGCCTTCACGTCCTGGGCTCGTGCCCGTGTCGTCACCAGCACGGCGTCCGGGGTGTCGACGACGACCACGTCGTCCAGCCCCAGTACCGCCAGCAGCCGGCCGCTGCCGGGGACGGCGACACCCTCGGCGTCCCGCGCCAGCACCTGGCCGGCGTCGCCCAGCACGCGCACGGCCGCGTCGGCCGGCAGCAGGCCGGCGAGGGCCGCGAAGTCGCCGACGTCGTCCCAGCCGAACGCGGCGGGCACGACGGCGACCCGTCCCGCGGCCGCCGCGGGCTCGGCGACCGCGTAGTCGATCGCGACCTTCTCCAGCGTGGGCCAGACGGCGTCGAGCACCTCGGCGCGGCGCGGGGTGTCCCACGCGGCGGCGATCTCCGCCACGCCCTCCGCGAGGGCCGGCCGGTGCTTGGCCAGCTCGGCGAGCAGCACGTCGGCGCGGGCGACGAACATGCCCGCGTTCCAGCGATACCCCCCGTGGGCGAGGTAGGCGGCGGCCGTGACGGCGTCCGGCTTCTCGACGAACGACTCGACGGCGAGCGCGGAGGAGGTGCCGGCGGCCAGGGGCGCGCCCGCGCGGATGTACCCGAAGGCGGTCGACGGACGGTCCGGCTGGATGCCCACCGTCACGATCCACCCCTCCCGAGCCGTCGCGACGGCGTCGCGGACGGCGGCCGTGAAGGCACAGGCGTCCCGGACGACGTGGTCGGCGGCGAACGAGCCGACGATCGCGCCCGGTGTCCGGTGCTCGACGACGGCCGCGGCCAGCGCGATCGCCGCCGCGGAGTCCCGCGGGGAGGGCTCGGCGAGCACGTCGCCGGCGCCGAGTTGGGGCAGCTGCGCCGCGACCGCCTCCGCGTGCGCGACCCCGGTGACCACCACGGTGCCGCCGCCGGCGATCGGGGCCAGCCGGTCGAGGGTCTGCTGGAGCAAGGTCCGGCCGGATCCTGTGAGGTCGAGCAGGAACTTCGGCCGGCCCGCGCGCGACAGCGGCCAGAGCCGGGTTCCGGCGCCCCCCGCCGGCACGATCGCGACGACGTCCGGCAGCGGAGCGCCGGCGGCGTCCGGCGTGAACGCTGCGTGTCCCTGCGGGCGCCCTCTGGCGGGTGTCTGGCCGTGCTCCGTCACGGGCTCACCGTAGCCGGGGGGCCGGGGAACGCTCCGGGAATCGCGAACCGTCACCCGCTGTCCGTAGCGCTCTCCCCCGGATGCCGCAGTCGGGGCCGCCCGGAACCGGCAGTCGCGGAACCGCGTCGGGGGTGTGACGTAGTCGGCACCCGACTACGTCACACCGGGCCACCTGCAGCAGGACGCCTGATTGGCCCCGAATTACAGTTGAGGTCGCCGGGACGTCGCTCCCGAAGTCCCCGCTCCCCCAAGTCCCCGCTCCCCCCGGTCCACAAGGAGGGTCCCGCCGTGGCGAAGGCGCCCACAGGCACGCTGTACCGCGGCCGCGAGGGCATGTGGTCATGGGTGGCGCACCGGATCACCGGCGTCCTCATCTTCTTCTTCCTGCTCGTGCACGTGCTCGACACCGCTCTGGTGCGGGTGTCCCCCGAGGCGTACAACGCCGTCATCGGCACGTACAAGAACCCGATCGTCGGGCTCGGCGAGGCAGGGCTGGTCGCCGCCGTCGTGTTCCACGCGCTCAACGGCGTCCGCGTGATGCTCGTGGACTTCTGGCACCGCGGCACCCGGGTGCAGCGGCAGATGCTGTGGATCGTCGTGGCCCTCTGGGTGGTGCTGATGGTGCCGTTCCTGGTCCGCCACCTGAGCGTCGTCCTGTCGGACTGAGCGAGCGAAGAAGGAGCCCCTCGTGACCGTGCCGACCACCTCCGGGACCACCCCCGCGCTCGACGCCCCACGCAGCCCCTACCGCCGCACCAAGGCCACCCGCTCGAACTACGAGCTGTACGGCTGGATCTTCATGCGGCTGTCCGGGGTGCTCCTGCTCGTGCTCGTGTTCGGGCACCTCTTCGTCAACCTCGTCACCGGTCAGGGCATCAAGGGCGTCGACTTCGCCTTCGTCGCGGGCAAGTGGGCCAGCCCGTTCTGGCAGGTCTGGGACCTCACCATGCTGTGGCTGGCGATGCTCCACGGCACCAACGGCGTCCGGACGATCGTCAACGACTACGCGGAGCGCGATTCGACGCGCTTCTGGCTCAAGGCGCTGCTCTACGCGGCGTTCGTCGTCGTGGTCGCGCTCGGCACGCTCGTCATCTTCACCTTCGACCCGTGCCCTCCGGGCGGCGCCGCGTCGAACCTGCCCTCTTTCTGCACGGCCCGGTAGAGGACGGCTCATGTCATCGAGAGTGCAACAACAGTCGAACATCCATCGCTTCGACGTGGTCATCGTCGGCGCGGGCGGCGCCGGGATGCGCGCGGCGCTCGAGAGCGGCAAGCAGGCCCGCACGGCGGTGCTCACGAAGCTCTACCCCACCCGCTCCCACACCGGCGCGGCCCAGGGCGGCATGTGCGCCGCCCTCGCCAACGTCGAGGAGGACAACTGGGAGTGGCACACCTGGGACACCGTCAAGGGCGGCGACTTCCTCGTCGACCAGGACGCCGCAGAGGTCATGTGCCGTGAGGCCATCGACGCCGTGCTCGACCTGGAGAAGTTCGGGCTGCCCTTCAACCGCACCCCGGAGGGCCGGATCGATCAGCGCCGCTTCGGCGGGCACACGCGCAACCACGGCGAGGCCGCCGTCCGGCGCTCGTGCTTCGCGGCCGACCGGACCGGCCACATGATCCTGCAGACGCTCTACCAGCAGTGCGTCAAGCACGAGGTCGAGTTCTTCAACGAGTTCTACGTGCTCGACCTGGTGCTGGGCGAGGTGGACGGCGTCCAGCGGCCGGCCGGGGTCGTCGCATACGAGCTCGCCACGGGCACCATCCACGTGTTCCAGGCCAAGTCCGTCGTGCTTGCCACCGGGGGCTTCGGCAAGGTCTTCAAGACGACGTCCAACGCGCACACGCTCACCGGCGACGGGATGGGCATCATCTGGCGCAAGGGACTGCCGCTGGAGGACATGGAGTTCTTCCAGTTCCACCCCACCGGCCTGGCGGGGCTCGGCATCCTGCTGTCGGAGGCGGCGCGCGGCGAGGGCGGCATCCTGCGCAACTCCGACGGCGAGCGGTTCATGGAGCGCTACGCCCCTACGTTGAAGGACCTCGCCCCGCGCGACGTGGTCGCGCGCGCCATGGCCAACGAGGTGCGCGAGGGCCGGGGCGCCGGGCCGAACAAGGACTACGTCCTGCTCGACCTCACCCACCTCGAGCCCGCCCACATCGACGCCAAGCTGCCCGACATCACCGAGTTCGCGCGCACCTACCTCGGCGTCGAGCCCTACACCGAGCCCGTGCCCGTGTTCCCGACCGCGCACTACGCGATGGGCGGCGTGCCGACGAACATCGAGACCGAGGTCCTCGCGGACAACGACGCCGTCGTCCCCGGCCTGTACGCCGCCGGCGAGGTGGCCTGCGTGTCGGTGCACGGTGCGAACCGCCTCGGCACCAACTCGCTGCTCGATATCAACGTGTTCGGCCGCCGGGCGGGGGTGGCCGCGGCCGAGTTCGCCGCCACCGCGTCCTGGGTCGACCTGCCGCCGGCGCCGGAGGCCGGGGTGGTGTCCCTGCTCGGCGACGTCCTGGAGCGCACGGACGGCGAGCGGGTGGCCACCATCCGGACGGCCCTGCAGGAGACCATGGACCGCAACGCGCAGGTCTACCGGACCGAGGCGTCGCTCAAGCAGGCCGAGAGCGACATCGGGGCGCTGAAGGAGCGGTACCGCCGGGTCGTCGTCCAGGACAAGGGGCGGCGGTTCAACACCGACCTCCTCGAGGCCGTCGAGCTGGGCTTCCTGCTCGACCTGGCCGAGGTGCTCGTGATCTCGGCACGGGCGCGCAACGAGTCGCGTGGCGGGCACTTCCGCGAGGACTACCAGCACCGGGACGACGTCAACTTCATGCGCCACACGATGGCTTACCGGGAGGTCGACGCGGACGGGACCCCCGGCATCCGCCTCGACTACAAGCCCGTGGTCGTCACCCGCTACCAGCCGATGGAGCGCACCTTCTGATGACCACCGCCACCGGCTCGACCTCCCCGAATCAGGCGGACGGCCGCAAGGTCGGCGAGGTCCCGAGCTTCGACGTCACCTTGCGGATCCGCCGGTACAACCCGGAGGTCGACGCCGAACCGCACTGGGAGGACTACCGCGTCACCGTCCATGGCACGGACCGGCTGCTCGACGCCCTGCACAAGATCAAGTGGGAGCAGGACGGGAGCCTGACCTTCCGCCGCTCCTGCGCGCACGGGGTCTGCGGCTCGGACGCCATGCGCATCAACGGCCGTAACCGGCTCGCGTGCAAGGCGCTGCTCAAGGACCTCAACCCGGGCAAGCCGATCACCGTCGAACCGATCAAGGGCCTGCCGGTCGAGAAGGACCTCGTCGTCGACATGGAACCGTTCTTCCAGTCCTACCGCGAGGTCATGCCGTTCCTCGTCACCACGGGCCACGAGCCGACCCGCGAACGGATCCAGTCCCAGGCGGACCGGGAGCGGTTCGACGACACCACCAAATGCATTCTCTGCGCGGCGTGTACCTCCTCCTGCCCTGTGTTCTGGACCGACGGCCAGTACTTCGGGCCGGCGGCGATCGTGAACGCGCACCGGTTCATCTTCGACAGCCGCGACGAGGGCGCCGACCTCCGCCTCGAGATCCTCAACGACAAGGAGGGGGTGTGGCGTTGCCGCACGACCTTCAACTGCAGTGAGGCGTGCCCTCGCGGCATCGAGGTGACGAAGGCGATTCAGGAGGTCAAGCGGGCCCTGCTCGCCCGGAAGATCTGAGCCGGCGCGTGCCGCCGCGGGACAGCTCGTCCCGCGGCGGCACGGACCCTTTTCAGGAGCGCGTCACCAGGTGGTCCAGTAGTTGTAGAAGTTCACCCAGAACTGCTTGCGGGTGGGGTCGATGCCCATCTCGTAGTCCGTCAGCGGCTGGTCGGACGCTGCCACCTGGTCGACCGCCTTCTTGTACTGGTAGGCCTGGTAGCAGGTGTACACGCCCGCGGCGCCGACGGCCACGGTGGCACAGGCGCCGACCGGCTTGGGCAGCGGCCGGAAGAGAATGTTGCCGGGCGGCGTCACCGTCGGTGGCCCCGGCGGCGGAGGCGGAGGCGTCGGAGTGGGCGGCGGCGTCGGCTTGTAGACGTCGCCCCACTCCAGGCCGTCCATCGGCGTGCCTCGCTTCAGCGTGCGCCATACGTACTGGGCGTCGCTGAGCGGACCGCTGCTGACGACGTTTCCGGCGCCGTCCACGACCGTGAACCCGCCGTCATTGACGATGAGCTGCAGCCCCTTGTCCAGGAAGCGCCAGATGAACGTCTCGCCCCCGCCGGCGCCCGCGGCCGCGGCATTGGCGCTGGCGTCGGGCACACCCACGCCGACGACCGCGACCAGACCCGTGACCAGACTTGCGACGGCCCCGCGCATGAACCTTCGCATGCAAGAACCTCACCGAGTTGTGGCCCGCCCCCGTGGCCGGTGACCGGGGAGAGTAGCGACAGTGATGCAACCACCGAGATGTGTATTAGCTGTGGCTTAGGTCACAATTGAGGCGTTCTTCTTTCTTTCCTCACCCGTTGCCCGCCGCCGGCTCCTCCGCTTAGCCAGGGGATCCGTGATCACCGGGACAGGCGCTCCGGCGATTAAGCTCCCCTCATGAGACGGCGGCGGCGCGGGGGCGCCGTAGTGGGTGCGATGGTGCTCGCGGCGGGGGTGGCGAGCGGCAGCGCCCTCGTTGCCGCGCCCGCGTCTGCGGCGCTCCCGGCCAAGCAGTCCCCTCCGCCCGTATGTGCCACCGCGGTCGCCTTCAAAGGCAGAACCAGCACGAGCACGCCGGTGCCGTTGCCCGCTCCGGTCTCGGACGCCGGCGGCACCCGCCTCGCCCAGCCCGGCCTGCAGGTGCAGCTGAAGCCGGGCACGGCGGCCCCGCCGAGGTTGAAGACCTCCGCGTGGATCGTCGCCGACCTCACGACCGGTGATGTGATCGCGGCCTGCAACGCGCACGTCCCACTGGCGCCCGCCAGCACCCTGAAGGTGCTCACCGCGCTCGCGCTGCACTCACGGCTCGACCCGCAGGCGCGCTACGTCGCCCGGCCCCAGGACGCCGCGATCGACGGCACGAAGGTGGGTCTCGTCCCGGGCTCCGCCTACACGGTCGACAACCTCTGGCACGGCCTGCTCATGGACAGCGGCAACGACGCGGCTAACGCCCTCGCGGCGCTGGCAGGCGGCGTGCCCAAGGCGACCGCTCTGATGACGAGCACCGCACGGTCGCTCGGCGCCCGTGACACCGTCGTCGCGAACACCAGCGGCCTGGACGCCCCCGGTCAGGTGTCGAGCGTCTACGACCTCGCGCTCTTCGGGCGGGCCTTGCTCCGGGATCCCGCGCTGGCCGGCATCGTCCACACGACCGTCTACGCGTTCCCGGGGAAGGGACACGCCACCCGCAAGGGTGCGCGCAAGACGTACCAGATCCAGAATCACAACCGCCTGCTGCTGAACTACCCGGGCACGACGGGCATCAAGAACGGGTACACCTCCACTGCTGGCGCCTCGCTCGTGGTGAGCGCGACCCGGGGTGGGCAGAGCTATGTCGTGGCGATGCTGCGGTCGGACCCCGACGTCTGGCACATGGGCGCCCACCTGCTCGACTGGGCGTTCGCGCAGCACGGCGGCGCGCAACCGGTCGGGCGCCTCGACAGCACCCCGGTGCCGGCCACCGCTGCGCCGGGCGCGACCACCTCGACGTCGCGCAACCGTTTGGCGCCGTTGCACGCCGCCATCCCCCCGGTCGTCGCCGGCCCGGTGCGGGCGACCCTGGCGGCCATGCCCGACGGGCAGCGGACGGCGCTGCTGCTGGCGGTGCTCGCCCTGGCGCTCGTCGGTGGGGCCGTGGTCCGCCGGATCGCGCTCGCCCGCGCTGCCGTGGGCTCGCGCCCCACGGCCAAGCCCCGGACGCCGGCGAAGCGCGGCCCCACCAGCCGGTCGGGGTCGACGACGAGGTCCGCATCGAGCTCCACGTCGAAGCGCACGACGCCGCCGGCCCGCCGCGTCGCGCCGCGCCGCCGCTGAGCCCTTCAAGATCATACTCGCGAGACGCCCGCTTCGGAGATCCACATCAGGGCTCTGCGCGATCATCTCGTGAGCATGATCTTGGTGGAAGAGGTCGCGTGGAGGCTATGGACCGCGGCGGCGGCGAGACCGGCGACGACCGCGGCTGACGACGTCCAGCACCCGCCCAGTGGCGGCGCCCGCCACGAAACCCGCGAGGAGGAGCACGCGGGCGGCCCGGCGGGCCTGCGGATCGGGTGCTGGCTGTATGCGCCCGTGCTCGTGCGGGACGGCGTCCGCGTCGCCGGCGGCGCGGCCATCTGAACGGGCTCCTGACGCAACCGGGCCGGAGCGCTCGGCGCCCGCGAGCGCGGCCGGGTCGGGCACCGTGAGGTGTCCGCGGTCGGTAGCGATCGTCGCGGCCAGGGCTGCGGCCACGAGCGTGACGCGGGCCACGAGGTTCATCCAGACGAGAAGGCCGACGATCAGGCCGTACGTGGCCAGGAAGCGGTTGCGGGTGACGCCCTGGAACAGCTCGCTGGCGAAGATCTTGAGGAGGGTGAAGGCCACCGCGGCGATGACCGCTGCCGGAGCCAGGTCCCCGATGCGGGTGGGGACACCCGCGAGCCGGTGGAAGAGCAGCGTGTAGATGGCGGCGTCCACGACGGTGAGCATCACCTGGGTGAGGACGTAGACGGTCGCTTCGGCGCCGGCTCCACGCGCGATGCCGAGCAGGTCGAGCACGTACCCGGTGCCGGTCGTCACACCGACACCAGCGATCACGGAGACCAGCACGAGGATGCCCGCGGCGCCGAGAAAGAGCAGGTCGGCAAGCTTGAGCACGACGACGTTCTGCTGGTCGCGCACGATGAAGACGGCCTGGACGCCGTCGCGCAGGGCACTGACCCAGCCCAGCCCCGTGAAGAGGAGGGTCACGGCCCCGACGACTCCCGTCGTCGTCAGCAGCTGCGGCTGGACCAGCTGGTCGATGCTGACCAGCCCCTGGCCTTTCTGGTAGCCGACGACCGTGGTGCCGAAGACGCTGTTGATGTACTGCACGACGAGGACCTGGAGATCCTCGCGGGAACCCAGGAGCAGCGCGAACACGGTGAACCCCAGCGCCATGGCGGGGAACAGCGAGAAGAACGCGAAGTACGCGACGCCGCCGGCGAGCACGTTGCCCCTGACCGCGCTGTAGCGAGCCCACGCGCGCCACGGCAGGGTGCCGCGCAACGGCTCCAGGCGCGTGTCCACCCAGCCCGGCACGGCCTGCAGCCGTGCGAGCGGTCCCACGCCAGCGCTCAGCCGGGCTCGAAGGAGAACCGCCGCCGGGGGCGCCAGACACCGTCGGCGCCGTGCTCGTAGAGGACGAAGCCGTCGACGTCGAACGCGGCCGCGAACGCCGCCAGCTCCTTGCCGGCGCGGTCCAGCGCGTCGTCGTCCAGGTGGTGCGCGACAGTGACGTGAGGATGGAACGGGAACGACAGCTCCCGGTCGAGCGGCCCGGTGCGGACCGCTCGCTGCAACCGGTCGCAGTCCGCCCCCCCCTCCTGCACGCGCACGAACACGACCGGCGACACGGGCCGGAAGGTGTCCGTCCCCGCGAGGACCAGCTCGAACGGTGACAGCACTCGGGCCACCGCCTCCAGGTGCTCGACGACCTGGCTCAACGCCCCGCGCGGCACCGCCGTCGGCGGCAGCAGCGTGAGGTGCGCGGGGATGGCGCGCGCCAGGGGATCGCCGAAACGCTCCCGGGCGTCCTCGAGCTGCTCCGCCCACGGCGCGGGGATCTGGACCGCCACGCCGATGGTCAGCGTGTCGCCCGCGGGGTCCACCGTGATGGGGATGCCCATCGTCGGCATGGACGGGTTCACCGGGTCGAGCCCGTCCCTGCGCCGAGGAACCCGACCTTCTCGTAGACGTCCGCGAGCCGCGCGGACGCCTGCGCTCCCGCCCGGCGGGCGCCGTCGGCCAGCACGTCGTCCAGTGTCGCCGGGTCGGCGAGCCAGCCCTGCACCCGGTCCCGGAAGGGCTCGACGAAGGCGAGGTAGGCGCTCTCGACCTCCTTCTTCAGGTCGCCGTAACCGGCGCCCGCGAACCTCTCGACGAGGACGGGCACCTCGGTGGCCGACAGTGCCGACAGGATCGTCAGCAGGTTCGACACGCCCGGCTTGCGCTCGGGGTCGAAGACGATCTCCCGCTCGCCGTCCGTCACCGCGGAGCGGATCTTCTTGGCCGACACCTTCGGGTCGTCCAGCAGGAAGAGGCACCCCGCCCCGCCGATGCTCTTGCTCATCTTCTTGTCCGGGTGCTGCAGGTCGGTGATCTTCGCAGTGGCCTTGACGATGTGTGGCTCGGGGACCACGAAGGTCTCGCCGTACCGTGAGTTGAAGCGCTGGGCGAGGTCGCGGGTCAGCTCGAGGTGCTGGCGTTGGTCCTCGCCGACCGGCACCCGGTCCGCGTCGTAGAGCAGGATGTCGGCCGCCTGCAGGACCGGGTAGGTGAACAGCCCGACGGTGGCGCGCTCGGCGCCGTCCGGCCCGGCCTTGTCCTTGAACTGCGTCATCCGGCTGGCCTCACCGAAGCCGGTGATGCACTGCAGCACCCACGCCAGCTGGGAGTGCTCGGGCACCTGGCTCTGCACGAAGAGCACGGACCGCGACGGGTCGATCCCGGTGGCGAGGAACTGGGCCGCGGTCACCCGGGTGCGCCGTCGCAGCGCCTCGGGGTCGTGCTCCAGCGTGATCGCGTGCTGGTCGGCGATGAAGTAGTAGGCCTCGTGGGTCTCCTGCAGTGCGACCCATTGGACGAGCGCCCCGAGGTAGTTCCCGAGGTGCAGCGAGTCGTCGGTCGGCTGCATCCCGGAGAGCAGCCGCGGGGTGGCTGATCCGGACCCGGACCCGGAGGCGGACGGCGCCTGGGAGCCCGACGTCTGGACGGCCGGGCTCGGTACGGACCCGGAGGCGGACGGCATGGCCGTCATTCTGACATCTGCCGCCCCGGCTTCACGCCGTGTGGGTGATGTCGGCGCCGGCTCGCTGCATCGGGCGTGGCGGCGGCCGACGGGTCGGTCATGCCCGCACGTGCCCCCCGGCCGATCCTGGCCGTGCTCGCCGGCGCCGCTGTGCTCGCCGCGACGTTGACGGGCGGCACCGGCGCAGCCGCCGCCACCGCCCCGCTCGCCGGCCAGGACGTCTCATGGCCGCAGTGCCCGGCCGGGCACGGCGGGTACGGCCTGCCGATGCCGGCCGCGGGCGCCGCCTTCATGATCGTCGGCCTGACCGGCGGCCGGGGCTTCACCACCAACCCGTGCGTGACGAGCCAGGCGGCATGGGCGAAGACGCGCGGCATCCGCACCGCCGCCTACCTGGTGCCGACCTATCCCACCCGCGCCCAGTTCGGTCGATGGGGCCGGGTCGGCCCGGCCCGCCCCACGTCCCTGGAGGGTCGGGCCTACAACGTGGGCTGGGCGCAGGCGGCGGACGCGATCGGGGTGCTTCGGCGCTCCGGCCTGCGCGCGAAGGCGGTGTGGATCGACGTCGAGGCGAACCGCAGACGCGCGTGGTCGTCCGACACCGGCGCGAACACCGCCGTCGTCCGCGGCGTCGCCGCCGCCATCCGCCGAGCGGGGCTGCAGCCGGGCCTGTACACGAACTCCTCGAGCTGGACGACGTACACCGACGGCGCGCGCCTCGGCCTGCCGGAGTGGCGCACCGTCGGTCCCCGCCCGCGCTCGACCGCGGTGGCCGCGTGCTCGGCGGCCCCGCTCAACGGTGGCCGCGTGCTCCTGGTCCAGCACTGGACGAACACCGCCGATCACGACGTGCTCTGCAGGCCGTTGAGCTCGCGGGCGGCACGCGCCCGCTGGTTCCACGCGCCCTGACGAGCCCCGCGTACGCCGGCGGGCCGGCCTCAGCGGGCGCGGACGTGCAGGACGACGGCCTGCGCGGGGTCGAGGCGCGGGGCGGGGAGGCCGACCCGGCCCAGCACCGCGCCGGTGGCGCGGGCGGTGCCACGCTCGAACCACGGCGTCCGTAGCTTCTCCACGGCGCTGGTTGTGCCCGCCTCGGGGCGGTGCGCCACCTCGTACTCGAGGGCGGGGTCGAGCCCCGGCAGGAGCAGGCGGCCGGTCTGCTCCTCCGCGCTCGTCGTCAGCCGGACGTACGCGTACAGGGCCTCTCGCCGGTCCGGCGCGACGACGCCGTGCAGCAGCACGTCGTCGCCGGGCAGGTCGGCCCGGACGACGTCGCCGGAGTGCAGCAGGCCGCGCACCTCCCGGTAGAACGCCGCCCAGGCGGTGAGGGCCGCGAGCTCGTCGTCCGTGCACTTGGTGACGTCGAGCTCGAGGCCGGCGTGCGCGAACAAGGCCGTGGCGGTACGCAGGCCGAGGGACGCGGGCCGGTTCGTCGTGTGCGAGACGGTGTCCCCGACGTGCGAGCCGATGAGCTCGGGTGGCACCAGCAGGCCCTCCCAGCGCTGGATGAGCTGCCGCTCCAGCGGGTCGTTGCAGTCGGACCCCCAGATCCGGTCGGTGCGCTGCAGGATGCCGAGGTCGATCCGGGCGCCGCCCGAGGAGCACGACTCGATCTCGAGCCCGGGGTGGCGGGCGCGCAACTCGTCGAGCAGCCGGTACACCGCGGCCGTCTGCTCGTGCACTCCCGCACGGCCCGTGGTGCTCCCCACGGCTACGTGCACGTCCCGGTTGTGGTCCCACTTGATGTAGGCGACGCCGACCTCCGCCACGAGTGCGGAGATCCGCTCCAGCAGGTAGGCGTACGCGGCCGGGTTGGCGACGTCCAGCACCACTTGACCCCGCCAGCCCCGGGCGGACGGGGTCAGCACCCAGTCCGGGTGCGCCCGGACGACGTCCGAGTCGGGGTTCGCCATCTCCGGCTCGAACCACAACCCGAAGTCCATCCCGAGGTCCCGGACCCGGTCGGCGAGCGGCCGCAGCCCCTGCGGCCACACCTCGGGGGCGACGTACCAGTCGCCGAGGCCCCGGGTGTCGTCGCGGCGCGCCCCGAACCAGCCGTCGTCCAGCACGAAGCGCTCGGCGCCGACGCGCGCCGCCCGCTCGGCCAGCCGGGTCAGCGTGTCGAGGTCTTGATCGAAGTAGACGGCCTCCCACGTGTTCAGCACCAGGGGCCGTGGGGTGCGGGGGTGCTGCGGGCGTGAGCGCAGCCACCGGTGCAGGCGCGCCGAGGCGCCGTCGAGGCCGTCCGAGGCGTACGTGAAGAAGATCCACGGGGTGGTGTAACTCTCCCCGGGGGCCAGCCGCACCTCGCCGGGCAGAAGGAGCTCTCCCCCGCCGAGGACGCCGGCACCGCCGGCCCCCGCGCCCTCGGGGAGGCGCTCGGCGAGGTGGACGTGGTTGCCGCTCCATCCCGTGTGCACGGCCCACACTTCGCCGGAGCGGAAGCCGAACCCGGGGGTCCCGGCGACCAGCAGCAGGGTCGCGTCGTGCCCGGTCCGCCCGCGCCGGCTCTCCCGGGCGTGCGTGCCGTGGGTGAAGTGCTGCCGCTGCGGGGTGTGGTCGCGGCACCAGCGGCCGGTGAGGTCGAGCAGCTCGCCCGCCCGGTCGGGCACCGGGAGCACGGCGAGGAGAGCGTCGAGCGCGTAGGGTCCGTCGCCGGCGTTCGTCACCGTGTGGCGGACGCGCAGGAGCCCTGAGGGCTCCATCCTCAGCTCGCAGGTGACCTCCAGGCCCGCCGTGCGGTCCACGCCCTGAACGGTGAGCACCTGCGCGTCGGCGTCCCGGTCGGCCTGGACGGGCGGCACGCCGGCAGGTGCCGCCAGCTCCAGGCTCGGGTACGGGGCGAGCCCCTCCCGGGAGCCGCTCAGCCCGGGCCGGCCGGTCCAGCCGTCCGCTTGGCCGGGCAGCAGCGGGAACGGCCACGGCTCGTCGAGCCCGGACCGGGCGAGGCCGGGCTGGAGGTCGGCGGCCAGCCGCTCCAGCGCGTCGTCGTCGAGGTCGCCGGGGTCGGCCCCCCAGTGCAGGACACGCGGGAGCTGCGGTCCGCGGACGTCGAGGAGGACTGCGACCCCCGCGGACCGCAGCAGGATCACCGAAGTCATCGCTTCCTGGTCATCGCTGCGTGGTCATCCCTTGTTGGCGCCGAGCGTGAGGCCCGCGACGAAGTGCTTCTGCAGCAGGAAGAAGATGAGGACCACGGGGGCCGCGGCGATGACCGACCCCGCCGACACGAGGTTGTTGTCGGTGAAGAACTGCCCGCGCAGGTTGTTCAGTGAGCTCGTGACCGGGAACTTGTCGCCGCTGCGCAGCAGGACGGTGGCCCAGAAGAACTCGTTGTAGATCCAGGTGACCTCGAGCGTCGCCAGAGCGGCCAGCGCGGGCCGGCACAGCGGCATGGTGATCTTCCAGTACTGCTTCCAGATGGAGGCGCCGTCCACCTGCGCGGCCTCGTAGAGCTCCTTGGGCAGTGCCTTCATGTAGTTCGACAGGACGAAGGTGCAGAAGCCCGTCTGGAAGGCGGTGTTGACCAGGATGAGCACCCAGTAGCTGTCGTAGAGCAGCTCGGAGTCGGACAGGAAGGACGGCAGCGGGACGTTCACCGAGAGCCGGTACAGCGGGATCAGCAGCGCCTGCTGGGGCAGCAGGTTGGCGGCAGTGAACAGGCCGAGCATGATGATGTTGAACCGCCACGAGAAGCGGGCGATGACGAACCCGACCATCGAGGCGAGGAACAGCGTGAGCAGCACCGCCGGCACGGTCACGTAGACCGAGTTCAGGAAGTGCGTGGTGAAGTCGGCCCGGGCCCAGGCGTTCTTGTAGTTGTCGAGGGTCCAGCCGCCCAACGAGATGTACCCGTGCTCGGAGGTGTAGTTGTAGTCGCGCAGCGAGCTCAGCACCGACCAGAACAGCGGGAACAACCAGAGCAGGGTGATCGCGATCAGGAAGGCGACGGCGAGCTTGCCGCCGCGGCGGCGGATCCGCGGGGCATTCCTGGGCGGCGTCGCCGGGGCGGCGGCGGGAGCCGGCGTCGGAGGCGTGTCGAGAGTGCTCACCGCTCCTCCTCGCGCAGGACGGTCGACAGGTAGATGACGATGAAGACCAGCGAGACGACGAGCATGATCGTCGCCAGGGCCGAACCGAAGCCCACCCGGCTGGCCTCGCCGACGACATTCTGCGTCACCAGCGCGGAGATGAGCTCGAGACCGTTGCGTCCCTTGTTGACCACCCAGACGATGTCGAAGGCGCGCAGCGCCTGGATCACCGTGATGACGAAGACGATGACGTTGATGGGGCGCATCGTCGGGAAGATGATCCGGAAGAAGGTCTGCGTCTCGGTCGCGCCGTCGACCTCGGCGGCCTCGCGCAGTGACGGGTCGACGCCCTTCAGCCCCGCTAGGTAGAGCAGCATGATGTAGCCGACGTGCTGCCAGCAGGTGGCGACCAGGACGGCCCAGATGTTCACGCTGGGATTGCCGTACCAGTCGACCGGCTCGCTGATGATGTGCAGCTTCTGCAGGATGAAGTTGATGAAGCCGTAGTCCTGGGAGTACTGCAGCTGCCAGATGAAGCCGACCAGGGCGAGCGACAGGACGACCGGGATGTACAGGCCGGTCTGGTAGAACCGGTGGCCGCGCAGCCCCTTGTCGATCAGCACCGCGAGGAAGATGCCGAACGGCGTCGCCACCAGGAAGAGCATGGCGAGCCAGAGGATGTTGTGCCGGATCGCCGGCCAGAACGGCGGGTAGATCGTGGCGACGTCGTGGTAGTTCTTGAATCCGATCCACTTGATCGTCGACAGGTCGCCGATGCCGTTCCAGTTGGTGAACGACAGCGCCACCGTCGCGATGGCGGGGATCACGACCAGGGTGATCGTGAGGAACAGCGGCACGACGAGCATCAGGGCGACGACGATCTTGTCGCGCCTGGTGAGGCGGCGAACCCTTCCGGCCGGTGCCACACCCTTGTGACCGAACCCCGACGCAGCCGGCGCCTCCGGCGTGTCGAGTGGTACCAGCGGCTCGCTGCCTGCCATCTCCTGGCCTCCCTCATCATGGGCCGGCCGCCTGCGGCCGGGCACTTCGCCGCGTCCGCACCCCCCGGCGTGTGCGCCCAGTGTGGTGCGGTGCCGGGCCGCGCGGGAAGACCCGCGCGGCCCGGCGCGGGCCGGGTCAGACGAAGATCGACTTCGCCTGGTTCTCGAGGCTGGCCTGCAGACCGTTGATGTCCGAGGGGTTCTTGATGAAGCCCTGTAGCGCCGGGATCATGACGGTCGACGCGAAGTCGGGCCGGGTGTCGCGGTCGAGGAACTGGGCGACGCTCTTCGCGGAGCCGACCAGGTCGGCAGCCTTCTTCTGCAGGGCGGTGTAGGAGCTGAGGTCCGCCTTGCTGTTGGCGATCAGCGTGGTGGGATCGGTCTTGGCGTAGAGCGTGCCCGCGTCGGGGCTGCCCAGGTAGCCCAGCAGGGCCTTGGCGCCGCCCGCGTTCGTCGGCTTCTTCGACAGCATGTACCCGTCGATCGGGGCGTCGAGGGCGTCGGCGCCGATGTTCGAGTCGACCTCCGGGAACGTGAAGAAGTCGACGTCTGCGAGGTCCCCCTTCGGGAACTGCTGGGTGACGAAGAGGCCGAGCAGGTACATGCCGGCCTTCTTCTGCTGCAGCGCCTGCGCAGCCTCCTGCCAGGTGCGCCCCAGCGAACCGTCCTGGTGCATGGGCAGGAGCTCGGCCCAGGTCTGGAAGACCTTCGTGACGCCCCCGTCGGTCCACGGCTTCTTGTGGGCCATCAGGTCGACGTGGTACTGGTACCCGTTGATCCGCAGGTTGAGCACGTCGAAGGTGCCCATCGCGGGCCAGCCGTCCTTGTCGGCGAAAGCGATCGGGATGAGCCCGTCCGACTTCATCTTCGTCGCGAGGGTCTTCATCTCGTCGAGCGTCTTCGGCACCTGGTAGCCGTACTTCGACCACACAGACTTCCGGTAGAACACCGCCCACGGGTAGTAGCTCGCCGGCACGAAGTACTGCTTGCCGTCGTCACCCGTCGAGGCGGTCTTGAAGGCGTCACTGAAGCCCTGCAGGTTGCTCCACACGTCCGTGACGTCCCCGGCGAGCCCCTGCGCGGCGAAGAACCGCATCCGATAGCCGGCGAACCAGGTGAAGACGTCGTCCGGCTTGCCCTGCAGGTAGTTGTTGATCTGCTCCTGGAACGTGTTGTGGTCGACCGTGTTGACCTTCGTCTGGGTGCCCAGTTTCTGGTCGGCCGCGGTGAGGAGCGTCTGCAAGGTCTTCTTCGGCACGTCGTCCGAGGCGTTGGAGCCGAACGTCACGGTGCCGCCGGCCGCGGAACTGCCACCACCGGCGCTGCCCGACGAACTCGGGCTGCTGCCTCCCCCGCAGGCGGCCAGCAGGGCGGCCGCGCTCAGACCGAGGCCGCCACCGAGTACGGAGCGGCGGCCCAGTCCGGCCACCGACGGCGGGACCAGCCGGGCCAGATCTCGGCCTCAGACGTGGGTCGGGACATGGTTCCTCCTCGGGAGCACGCCAGGCAGGAGGTCCAACAGAATCTGACAGGACCTCCCAGGTGCTGGTCACCCTGCGGCCGCCACTTGCGCGCGTCAAGGTCGCGGAACCGTTTCGTAACCAAACCGAGTCCTGACCGACCCGGACAGATCGCCTCCGGTTCACACCGCCGCGGCCCTTATCCCCAAGTCAGGGGGTTCCGGAGAGAGGATGGGCATCGCTATGGTGACGCGCAGGTGCTGGCACACACGTCGTCGGGCGCCGAGGCTGAGGGGTAGCCCCGCGGCCGGTTCGGCGAGCCGGGCGTCCCTCCTCGAGCGAACAGTTTCCTGTTCGATTCTGTTGACTTGTTCACGATCCGCCGCGACCCTGGGGCCATGCTCGCCCGGCAACGGCAGGAACTCATCCTCGAGCAGGTGCGCAGCAGCGGCGGCGTGCGCGTGAGCGATCTCGTCGACTCCCTGCGCGTGTCCGACATGACCGTGCGCCGTGACATCGAGGTCCTCGGCCCGGCGTCGTCTCGTGGCCCGCGTCCACGGCGGCGCGACGGCGGTGAGGTGGCACAGCGCGGAGGAACCGGGGTTCGCAGCCAAGTCGTCGCTGCAGACCGCCCAGAAGGACGCCATCGCGCGCGCCGCGGCGGCGCTGGTGGAGGCCGGCGCGAGCGTGGCCGTCTCGGGGGGTACGACGACCTACGCCGTCGCGCGGGAGTTGCGGCACGTTCCTGACCTCACGGTCGTGACGAACTCCGTTCCGGTCGCTGATCTGCTGCACCGTGAGCGCACCGGTCCCGCCGTCGTGCTCACCGGCGGTGAGCGGACGCCGTCCGACGCCCTGGTCGGGCCCGTCGCCGTGGCCGCCTTGCGCACCCTTCACGTCGACTGGCTGTTCCTCGGTGTGCACGGCGTCGACGGGCCGGGCGGGGTTCACCACGCCCAACCTCGTCGAAGCCGAGACCGACCGCGCGCTCATCGCGAGTGCGCGACGCGTCGTCGTCGTACCCCCCGAGACGGCCACGCTCGCGCCGGCCTCCACGAGCGCCGCCGCGGCGCGCGCGATGGCGTCCTTCTGGGCGGTCTGCAGCGACGACTTGGCTGCGAACCCCGGTTCCTCCGCGCTGTGCCACCTCACCGCCGTCGCGCCGCCGTGGACGCGGGCCACGAGACCACGCCGGGCCAGGACCTCGATGTCACGGCGCACGGTCATGTCGGACACGCGCGGGATCGACGAGATCGCTCACGCGCACGCCGCCGCTGCTGCGCACCTGCTCGAGGATGAGTTCCTGCCGTTGCCGGGCGAGCATGGCCCCAGGGTCGCGGCGGATCGTGAACAAGTCAACAGAATCGAACAGGAAACTGTTCGCTCGAGGAGGGACGCCCGGCTCGCCGAACCGGCCGCGGGGCTCTCGCCTCGGCGCCCGACGACGTGTGTGCCTGCGCGTCACCATAGCGATGCCATCCTCCGGAACCCCCTGACTTGGGGATAAGGACGTGAGAACCGGAGGCGATCTGTCCGGGTCGGTCAGGACTCGGTTTGGTTACAAAACGGTTCCGCGACCTTGACGCGCGCAAGTGGCGGCCGCAGGGTGACCCACACCTGGGAGGTCCTGTAGATTCTGTTGGACCTCCTGCCTG
>CAWBAJ010000034.1:0-109874 GCA_963786765.1 uncultured Actinomycetota bacterium
GGCGACCCGCCCGGCGGGAGAGGCGGCCACGGCTAGAACAGAGGTGCCTCGCCGGCCCCGAGGAGCTCGCCGGTGGCCGGATCGACAACGCCGCGCAGGTCGGCCAGCGGCACCGGCTCGAGCAGCTCCGGGCCGTTGTTGACCACCGCGTTGACCCGCGTGCTGACAGCGGTGGCGACGAAGCGGCCCGGGACCGGCGGCTGCAGCAGGGCGCGGACGTCGTCCGGATCGGTGAGCTCGGGGTCGAGCCAGGCGTCCCAGCGGTCCTCGGGAACGACGAACGGCATCCGGTCGTGGATCACGTCGAGCCCCGGCTCGGCCTGCGTCGTCACGATCGAGAACGTCGTGAGCCAGGCGTCATCGGCGTCCTGCTTCTCGGGGTCGCGCCAGAACTCGTAGATCCCCGCGAAGGCGATCGGCCGGTCGACGCCGGGGTGGATCCAGAAGGGCTGCTTGCGGGGCTTGCCCTTGGCGTCCTTCTCCGTGGGGCTCTTCTGCCACTCGTACCAGCCGTCGGCAGGTACCAGGCAGCGGCGGTGCAGGACGGCGCGGCGGAACGCGGGCTTGTCCAGCAGCGACTCCGCCCGAGAGTTGATCATTCGGCTGCCGACCGAACGGTCCTTCGCCCACGACGGGACCAGCCCCCAGGTGAGCAGCCTGAGCAGGCGCGGCGCCGGCGGAGGGATCGGCTGCGGCGCCTCGGCCACCGCCTCCAGCGCGGCGTCCGCCGTGGGCTCACCCTCCGGATCCGCGGCGAGTGCGGCGTCATCCACCTGCGGCAGGGTCGGGGTACGCACCTGCCGCCGCAGCACGACCAGCGCGGGCTTGGTCGGGGCCACGTTGTAGTCCGGCGTCGCGGCGGACGGGTCCTGCCCGGGGCCGGGCCCGCTCGCGCGCTCGACCTCGAACTCCTCCACGAGGTCATCGGGCCGCCGGCTGTTCGCGTACCGTCCGCACACGCGCACAGCTTCGCACGGACCGCCGACACTCCCGCCGTGCGGCGCGGGTCGCGTCGCGCGGAGTCGACCTTGGGGGTAAGCAAGGGTCATGACGATCGTGCGACGCCTCGCCCGTCCTCTGGTTGCGGCCTCCTTCGTCCAGGAGGGCCTCGACGCCGTGCTCCACCCCGGCAAGCGCTCGGAGACTGCCCAGCCGCTCGTGGACGCCGTCGCCGGGCCGCTCGGGCTGCCGAAGGACCCCGAGCTGCTCATCCGCGCCAATGGCGCCGTGATGGTGGGCGCAGGCGCGCTGTTCGCGCTGGGCCGGCTGCCGCGGCTGACCGGCCTGGCGCTTGCGGCGACCGTCGCGCCAGGGATCTACCTGCACGTCGTGTCGCTGCGGTCCGAGGACCCCGAGCGCCGAGCGTCGGAGCGCGACGACCTCGTGCGCGACCTCGGCCGGCTCGGCGGCGCCTTGCTGGCGGCCGTCGACACCCAGGGCCGACCCGGCCTCGCGTGGCGCAGCAAGCACGCCGCGGAGCACATCGGCACGTCGGCGCGCCGGACGACCCGCGCCGCGCGGCGCGAGGCGAAGCGGGCGGCCAAGGAGGCCAAGCGCAACGTCGGGGTCTGACGGTCGCCGCTAGCCGGAGGCTGTCGCTGCCCTGAAGAACGACCAGATCCGCTCCTGCGCCGGGGGCGTCAGCCCGCCGCCGCGCGGCCAGCTGTGGCTGCCACCGGAGTACCGGTCCAGCTCCACGGTGACGCTGTTCCCGCAGCCGACCCAGCGCCGTGCCACCAGGACACCGACCCGCTCGTCGGGCGCGGGTGGGCCGCACCGGTCGAGCAACCGCCAGGCGTAGAGAGTGCCGTCGACGGAGGGCTGGGCCACGCCGTCGATCACGTGCCGGGGCGCCGAAGCGGCCTGTCGCAGCAAGGGATCGCCGGTGGAGCTGACGACGAGAAGCGGCACCGGGGCCGCGACGGCGGGGCACGACTCCACCGGCACCGCCTCCACCACCGCGACGGCGGAGAACAGCGTCGGGCGGCGGCAGGCCATCCGGTAGGCCAGCCGGCCGCCGTTGCTCAGGCCGGCGAGGAAGATCCGGCCGCGATCGGCGTCCGGGGTGTCGGTGAGGACCTGGCCGACCAGGCGGGTGAGGAAGGTGACGTCGTCCACGGAAGCGGCGCCGGCGGCGCCACAGCACCCGCCCGCGTTCCACGTCCGGCGGTAACCGGCCGGCAGAACGACCACCGCCCGCTCGCCGCCGAGCAGCCCGCTCGTCCTCGCGATCCCGGCGGGCGTCCCGTCCCGCCCGTGCAGGAGCACGACAACAGGCAACCGCTCCCCCGGCGCCCGCCCCACCGGCTGCGCGACGAGGTACGCCCGCTGGAGCGACCCCACCCTGATCACGTGCTTCGTCGCGGTCCAGCCCGGGACCCCGAACACGCCCAGAACGGCGTCGTCCGAGGCCTGGGCCCCCAGCCGCGTCCACCCGCCGGTCACCACGGCCGCGAGCGCCAGCGCGGCCGTCACCAAGCCCGCGAGGGCGATGCGCGGCCGCCGGCCCGGGCGCAGCGTGCGAGTGAGCGGGTTCACGAGGCGCTCCGGAGGGTAAGGCGGACGGGGCGGAGGTTCGCTCGGCGGGATGAGGGTAACCGCGGGGGAACGGACACTCATGTCCGTAGCGGACATCGGTGCATGACCGTGACCCGGACGGTCCCGCAGGTCGACGGCCGCGCACGGCCAGGAGGGAGCGGCGTGAAGGGCGACCTGAGCGCACTGCTGGCCGCGCCCGCACCCGGTTCCGCACAGCGATGGCTCGAGGCTGCCCGCAGCCCACGCACCCTCGACCGCGCGGACGTCGCGTCGCTCGCGGGTCGCTGGCGCGGGGCGGTCGTCCCCGGGCTCAGGGTAGGCCTGCTCGCCCCCGATCCCCTCGACCTGGCCGCACTCCTCGTCTGCCTCGTCGCGGCCGGCGCCGTCGTCGTGCCGCTCGACCCGTCCGCTCCCGAGCCCGCCCGGCACGAGCTCCTCCGCCGGGCCGGAGCCCGCCTGGTGCTCACCGCGGGCGGGGCCGGCGGGGAGGGGCTCCTGCCCGTCGGGTCCGAGCTCGCGCCACCACCGGGGCTGCCGGAGGTGAGCGGACGCGGCGAAGGGCCGGGAGGCGTCCTGCTCTTCAGCTCCGGCTCCACCGGCCCGCGCAAGGCCGTCCTGCTCGAGGAGCAGCAGCTGCTCCATGTCGCGCGCGCCGTCGCCTCCGCGCACCGGCTGACGCCGGCCGACCGCGGGTTCAACCCGCTGCCCCTGTTCCACGTCAACGCCGAGGTCGTCGCCGTCCTCGGCTCCCTGGTCTCGGGCGGGGAGCTGGTGCTCGACGACCGCTTCCACCGGACGGGCTTCGCGGCCCTCGTCGCCGAGCGCCGGGTCACCTGGATCAATGCCGTGCCGGCGATCCTGTCGATCCTCGCCGCAGAGCCGGGGAACGACCCGTTGCCCCGGGCCGTGCGGTTCGTCCGGTCGGCGTCCGCGCCGCTGCCCGTGCCGGTGCTCGAACGCTTCGAGCAGCGCTGGCGGGTGCCCGTCGTCGAGACCTACGGCATGACGGAGGCGGCCAGCCAGATCACGGCGAACCCGCTGGACGCGCGACGGCCGGGGTCGGTCGGGCTGCCGGTGGGCGTGGAGCTGCGGGTGCGGGACGGCCGCGTCCGGATCCGGGGCCGCGGCGTGATCCAGTCGTACGCGGACGGCGAGGGCGCCGAGCGGTTCGACGCCGACGGCTGGCTCGACACCGGCGACGTCGGGCGCCTCGACGACGACGGCTACCTGTACCTCTCGGGCCGCCACGGCGACGCCATCAACCGCGGCGGCGAGAAGATCTTCCCGCGGGAGATCGAGGAGGTGGTGCGCCGGCACCCGGGTGTCGGCGACGCCGTCGTCGTGCCCGCTGCGCATCCCGTGCTCGGCGAGGTGCCGGTCGCGTTCGTCGTCCCGGTGGCGCCGGGGCCCGAGGGCCCGGACGCCGACCAGCTGTCGGCCGACCTGCGCCGGCTCTGCGACGGCGAGCTGGCGCGTGCCCACCGGCCCGCCCAGCTGCGAGTGGTGGCGTCCCTGCCGCTGGGCGCGACCGGGAAGGTGTCGAGGCCGGCGTTGCGCGAACGGCTCGCCGCCGAGCTCGGGCCGGAGCAGGAGGCGGCCCGGTGACCGCGACCGCGCGCGACGTCCGCGTCCGTCCGCCGATCGATCTCACCCGGGGCTACCTGCACCAGGTCGACATCGTCCGGCTGCTGACGTTCGGCAGCGTGATCATGGTGCACACGATGGCGTCGACGACCGCACCGGACGACGCCGTCGCCCGGGGCGTCCTGATGCTCCTTCACTTCACCCGCGAGACGTTCTTCGTCATCACCGGCTTCGTGCTCTTCCACAGCAACTACCGGCGCAACCTCGAGCTCGGCCGGTTCTGGCGCCGGCGGTTCCTGCTGATCGGCGTCCCGTACGTGATGTGGAGCGTCCTCTACTGGCTCACGTATGCGTGGCGCTACCGGTCGGTCGACGTGCGCCAGCTCGCGGTGCAGCTGCTGACCGGCACCGCCGAGTACCACCTGTACTTCCTGCTCGTCTCGATGCAGGTCTACCTCGTCTTCGGGCTGCTGGTGCGCCTCGTACGCGCAACCGAGGGCCACCACGCCGCGCTGCTCGCCGGAGTCGCGGTCCTGCAGCTCGCTATCTTCTGGCTGCTTCACGACGCGCTGCCCTCGTGGCACTCCCAGCCGCACTGGGTCGGCATCCTCGCCGGGTACGCCCAGCAGCTGCTGCCCTTCTATCTGGCGTACGTGGTCGCGGGGGCGCTCGCCGCCGTACACCTGGAGCGGACGCAGTCCTGGGTGCTGGCCCACGGCCGGCTGCTCGTCCTCGTCGTCGTGGTGTCCGCCGTCGTCGCCGAGGCCGTCTACCTGGTGCAGGTGGCCACCGGGACCCCGGCGTTCCCGGCCGCGGACGTGCTCCAGCCGGTGATGGTGCCGTACGCGCTGGTGGTGACCGCCGGATTGCTCGGGCTCGGCCTCCGCTACGCGCTGCACCGCCGGCCCGGCCGGGTCGCATCCGCGGTCAGTGAGGGTTCCCGGATCAGCTTCGGCGTGTTCCTCGTACACCCGCTGGTCATCAGCCTGCTGCTCACGCTCCCCGTGGGCCGGGTTCTCACGGCAGCTGGGCAGCCGCTGACGTCGGTGCTGATCTGGTTGATCACCGTGCTGGTCAGCGTGGCCGCCGTGGAGGTCTTCGTCCGGACCTCACTGTCGCTGCCACTCACGGGCCGTCGCCGTCCGCAGACGGCTGAACCGACGGCTGGAAGGACGGCTGAACCGACCGGACGACCGAGCGGACGACCGAGCGGACGACCGAGCGGACGACCGGGCGAACGACCGGGCGCACGAGCAGGGAGCGACTCATGACCGATGCCGCCGGCACCCTCACCTCGGCCGGGGAGCTCGCGGTCGCCGACACGGCGCCGCGCGTGCCCGCGATCCGGCACCGGGTCCGTGGCGGTGTGCTCGGCCTGCTCTGCCTGTTCTACGCGCTGTCGTACATCGACCGCGTCAACATCTCCACGGCCGCGCCGTTCATCAAGGGCGAGCTGGGCCTGACCGACACCCAGCTCGGGCTCGTGCTGTCCGCCTTCGCGCTGCCGTACGCCCTGCTCCAGATCCCCGGCGGCTGGCTCGGCGACCGGGTCGGGGCGCGCCGCACGCTCAGCTGGCTCGCCTGCGTCTGGGCGGTGGCGACGATCGCGACCGGACTCGCCGGGGGCCTCGTCAGCCTGTTCGCCGCGCGGTTGCTGCTCGGGCTCGGCGAGAGCGCCGCCTTCCCCAGCGCCACCCAGGCGATGTCGCGCTGGGTGCCCGCGCAGCTGCGCGCTCAGGGGCAGGGGATCGTGCACGCGGCCTCCCGGCTGGGCAACGCGGTCGCGCCGCTCGTCGTCGGCGTCCTCATCACCCTCGGCGGCTGGCGGCTGAGCTTCTGGGTGCTCGGGGTGTTGTCCCTGGTCTGGGCGGTCGTCTGGGTGCGCTTCTACCGGGACGTCCCCAGCGACCACCCCCGCACCAGCGAGGTCGAGCTGCGCGAGCTGCCGGACGGCGGCGCGGCCGCACCCGCCCGGCACGGCACACCCTGGCGGGCGATGCTGCCCGCCCTGCTGCCGGTACTGGTCGTGGACTTCTGCTACGGCTGGCTGCTCTGGGTCTACCTCACCTGGCTCCCGACCCTGTTCAAGAGCGAGTTCGGCCTCAAGCTCAGCGGGTTCGCCCTCTACACCAGCCTCGTGCTGCTCGCGGGCGTCGCCGGCGACCTCGCCGGCGGGCGGCTGTCCGACGGGCTGCTCCGCCGGCACGGGCCGGTGCCGGCCCGGCGCCTGCCGCTCGTCGCCGGGCTGACGGCCTCGCTGGTCTGCTTGCTGCCCTCGATGTTCTCCCACTCGCTGATGGTCACCGCCGGAAGCCTGGCCGCCGCGTTCTTCTTCCTCGAGCTGACGAACTCGACGATCTGGGCGCTGCCGATGGACATCGCGCCGGGTCACGCCGGCGCGGCCAGCGGCCTGGTCAACACCGGCTTCGGTATCGCGGGCGTCCTCTCCCCCGCGGTCTTCGGCGTGCTGCTGGACGCCACCGGGAACTGGCGGGTGCCGCTGCTGCTGTCCGGCGTTCTCCTGGCCGTCGGGGCCGTCTGCGCGCTGCGGGTGAACCCGCTGCGGACCGTCGACTGAGGCGGGGCCGCCAGGCCCGAGCTACTTGCGGACGAGCACCAAGCCATCCGGGACAGGGCGCTGCGGGGTGTTCGCGGGCGCGTCGACGCGGTGCGCGAGCCGGCCGGACCGGACGGCCATCGTCGACGAGCCCCCGCCGTCCACCATCACCGCCTCGGCCGCGCCCAGCGAGCGCGCCACCTCCGTCATCTCCCGGTGGGTGAGCCCGTACCGCGACACCGGCACCCCGCGGCCCCGCCCGGCCACGACGAGCAGCCACAGCCGGGTGCGGGCCGCGTTCCACGCGATCATCGTGCGGGGCCGGGACTGGATGGTGGTCGCCGAGCAGGTCGCCACGTTCCGGCCGTCCCGCAGCAGTACGGGCCCGCTGCCGACGGCGTCCCGCACCTTCGTGCCTGCGGCGGGCCCGTCCGCGAACCGTGCCGCGTACTCGAGCGTCACCGCGGTGCCGCGGCGCAGGCCGCGCAGCTTCGCGCCCGCCGCCCCCGACGCCGCCAACAGCACGTCGCGGGCACCGGCAGCGCCCCTGCCCCACGTGGACCTCGGGCCGAACGACAACCGGGAACCCACCGCGACGACGACGCCGCGCCGCACGACGACCTCGACGGAGTGACGGGGACGGGCCGTCCCCAGGTACGGGGTCACGACGGCGACGCCCTGTCCGTGGGCGACGGGGTCCGCGACCTCCGCCTGCTGTGCCGGCCCCCTGTCGCCCTCGTCGTTGACCGACACGACCGGCAGGGACCAGCGCTGGTTCCCGCGGCCGGCGGAGAGCGAGCCGGCCGCCCGGACGCCGCCCGCGATCGGCCGCCCCTGCGCGTCCGAGCCGACCACCCGCAACACGCCAGGAGGAAGCCGCAGGATCCTCCCGCCGCGCACCAGCGGACCGTAGGGCACGGCCGCGCCGGACCAGTTGTAGGCGAAGTAGTCGCCGTTCACCCCGACGAGCGCGCCGGAGAAGGCGGCCGTCAACTGGGTCGTCTCGGCCACACCACCGAACCCGCGTCCGGCGGTGGCTGCGAGCCGCAGCACGCGCAGGTCGGCCTGCGCGACCGTGAGGCGCACCTGGTGACCCCCGCTGTGCGCGGGCTTGTCGTGCCCGTCGAAGGTGCGCAGGCTCAGGCCCCGGCCCAGGTGCCGCTGCGCCACCGGGGACCCCGAGAGCAGGTCGGTCGCCGCCGCGCAGGCGTGCTGCTGGGGGGTGCGAGCGGCGGCCGCCGCGCCGGCCGCCGGCAGGGGTGCGGTCAGCTGCGCGGCGGCGACGCCGAGCGCGAGCAGCGCCGGCACGACCGGGCGGCAGCCGCCACGGCGGCGCGCTCCACTGCGCAGGACACCCACGTTGAAGCGGGGTCGGCACGTCGGCGGACCGCATCACCTCCGGAGGCCTGGAACCACCCGGCCGGGGGGCACGCACTAGTCTCGGGCTCCATGGGAGGGCCGCCTCGCACCGAGTCCGTCGCCGCGTCGTGGCCGGCACCCACCGCCGAGGGGCCGGTCCGCGCGATCGTCAGCGTGCCCGGCTCGAAGTCCCTGACGAACCGCTACCTGGTGCTCGCCGCCCTGGCCGAGGAGCCCTCCCGACTGCGCGGCCCCCTGCATTCGCGCGACACCGCGCTGATGGCCGGCGCCCTGGCCGCCCTCGGCGCGGGGGTCGAGGAGGTGCCGGGCGCGGGGGCGTTCGGGCCCGACTGGCTAGTGACACCCGGACGGCTGCGGGGGCCGGCAGCGATCGACTGCGGCCTCGCGGGCACCGTCATGCGCTTCGTCCCCCCCGTCGCCGCGCTCGCCCGGGGGCCGGTGCGCTTCGACGGCGACCCCGCCGCTCGGCGCCGTCCGATGGCCACCGCGCTGGAGGCCCTGCGTGCCCTCGGCGTCGCGGTGGACGAGGCCGGGGAGCCGGGGAGGCTGCCGTTCACGGTGGCGGGTACGGGGCACGTGCGCGGCGGCACCCTGCGGATCGACGCGTCCGCGTCCAGCCAGTTCGTGTCCGGGCTGCTGCTCGCGGCGGCGCGGTTCGACGAGGGCCTGGTCGTCGAGCACGTCGGGGCGCCGATCCCGAGCGCGCCGCACGTCGTCATGACCGTCGAGGCGCTGCGCGACGTGGGCGTCGTGGTCGACGACGCGGACGCCTCGGTCTGGCGGGTCGATCCCGGGCCCGTCGGCGCCCTGGACGTCCAGGTCGAGCCTGACCTGTCGAACGCGGCGCCGTTCGCGGCCGCCGCGGTGGTGACGGGCGGGCGGGTGCACCTGCCGGGCTGGCCGCAGTACACGACGCAGGCGGGCGACCTGCTGCGCGACCTGCTCGACCAGATGGGGGCCGACGTCACCCTCGACCGGGACGGGCTGACCGTCGAGGGCACCGGGGACCTGTACGGCATCGACGCCGACCTCTCCGACGCCGGCGAGCTCGCCCCCACGGTCGCCGCACTCGCCGCCCTGGCCGATGGTCCGTCGCAGCTGCGTGGCATCGCCCACATCCGCGGCCACGAGACCGACCGACTCGCCGCGCTCGCGACCGAGATCAACGCTCTCGGTGGCAACGTCACCGAGACGCCCGACGGCCTCGTCGTCCGGCCCCGGCCATGCGCGGCGGCCTCTTCCACACCTACGGCGACCACCGGTTGGCGACCGCGGGGGCGTTGATCGGCCTGCGGGTTCCCGGCGTGCTGGTCGAGGACGTCGAGACGACCGCGAAGACGCTGCCCGGCTTCACCGGCCTCTGGTCGGCGATGCTGTCGTGAGGTTGTCGTGGTTGTGGTGAGGGTTGCCCGGAGCACAGCGGTGAGCCAGTCGTGAGCCGCCGGTGAGTCCGCCGCGGCGACGGCGCGAGCTCGACGAGTCCGACGTCCGGATCCGGCCGAACCCGCGCGGCTCCCGGCCCCGCACGAAGGAGCGGCCCCTGCACGAGGGCTCCGCGCCGGGCTGGGTGCTCGCGGTCGACCGGGGGCGGTACACGGTGATGCTGGGCGGGCCCGACACCCCGGACGCCGACGAGCACCTGGTCACCGCGATGAAGGCCCGCGAGCTCGGCCGGGCCGGCGTGGTGGTCGGCGACCGGGTGGCGCTCGTCGGTGACGTCACCGGAGAGACCGGGACCCTGGCCCGGATCGTGCGGGTGGAGGAGCGCACGAACCTGCTCCGGCGCAGCGCCGACGACGTCGAGGGCGCGGTCGAGGGTGCCGCCGAACGCCCGATCGTGGCGAATGCCGACCAGCTCGCCGTCGTCACCGCCCTCGCCGATCCCGAGCCCCGGCCGCGGATGGTCGACCGCTGCCTGGTCGCCGCCTACGACGCCGGGCTGGACCCGCTGCTCGTCCTGACCAAGGCGGATCTGACCGACCCGGCGCCGTTCCTCGCGGCATACGCCCCGCTCGACGTCCCGTACGTCGTCACGCGGCGTGCGGCGGACGGGACGCTGGTGGGGCTCGGCGAGGTGCGCGCGCGCCTGGTGGACCGGGTGACGGTGCTCATCGGGCACTCCGGAGTCGGCAAGTCGACGCTCGTCAACGCGCTCGTGCCCGGCACGGCGCGGGCGACCGGCGAGGTCAACGACGTGACGGGGCGCGGCCGGCACACGTCGTCGTCCGCGGTGGTGGTGCGCCTGCCCGGCGGCGGCTGGGTGGTCGACACGCCCGGGGTGCGGTCGTTCGGCCTGGCGCACGTCGACCCGGACCGCATCCTGCGGGCGTTCCCCGACCTTGCCGCGGGGACGGACGAGTGCCCGCGGGGCTGCAGCCACGACGAGCCGGAGTGCGGCCTGGACGAGTTCGTGGCGTCCGGCGGTGCCGGGCCGGCCGGCCCCGCGCGGCTCGAGTCCCTGCGCCGCCTGCTGCGCTCGCGCGCCGGGACCGAGGAGCCCACGCCGCCGCGCGAAGGGGCGTGACCCGGGCCCGCCCCGCCTGCTCGCCCGGTGCGGCGTGTCTCGTTGGGCGTCTCTCATCGGCGTGTCGACGCGGGGAGGTCCCTGCTCCCCGGAATCGTTGCCGTGATGCGTTTCTGCATCATGGCAACGCTCTTCGGAAGCAGAGGCGCCCCCCTCGGCGACCGGGGATGATGGCGAGCCGGACGGAGAGCCCGAAGGAGGGACGTGCTCGCACTGCTCGCCACCGGCCCGGCGCCGGTGATGTCGCCCGCTGGCCCGCCGTCGTACGCCCTGGCCTTCGCAGGGCTGGGCATCGCTCTCGTGCTCGTCCTCGGCCTGTGGGAGATCGCGGGTCACGCTGCCACTCTCGCCCACGAGGGCGCCCACGTCGTCGGCTCGATCATCTTCGGACACGGTGTCAGCGGCGTTTCGATCGACTACGAGGACGGTAAGCACGTGGGGCGGCACCGTGCCCGCCCGAGGGCACCGTTCTTCAGCGTGCTCGCCACGGTCGTCGGATACTGGGGGGCCGTCGCTGTTCGGGTTGCTCGGCGCCGCCCTGCTCGTGCACGGGTCCGGTCACCGGCATGCTGTGGGTGTTCCTGTTGCTGCTGGTCGGCCTGCTCCTGCTCGTCCGCAACCTGTTCGGCGGGTTGATCGTCGTGGCCACCGGCGCGGTGTTCTACCTCACCGTCACGTACGGCTCCGCGCAGGCGCAGACGGTCGTCGCATGCTCCTGGGTCTGGCTGCTGCTGATCTCGGGCGTGGTCTTCGCCTTCGAGCACTTCCGACACGGCGCCGACTACGGGATCCTGAGCCGGCAGACCCTCATTCCAGGTTTCGTCTGGGCGACCTTCAGCGTCGTCGTGGCCCTCGCCTGCCTCTGGTACGGCGGCTCCTGGCTGCTCGGCTTCTCCCGGCCCTGACCGGCGTCACGGCGCCTTCGTGTTCGCGACCGTCTCGCCCCAGACGGCCCGCGCGCCGCTCTCGCCGACCCTGTACGTCCACACGAGGGTCGCCGCCCCCGCGCTGATCGCGACCACGACGGCCACCGGCACGAGCCGCGCCGAGCGCGACGTCAGCCAGACGAGCACCGCAGCCACCAGCAGCCCCAGCGCGAAGTACCACAGCACCGCGCCGAGCTCCCCGTGCTGCTGGGCCACGCCGGGGTTGACCTGCGACAGCCGGGCCTGCAGCACCTCGCCGGACTCCTTGGCGACATAGCACAGCACGACGACGACGGCGTCCGCGAGCACGACCCACGAGGCAGCCGACCGCCACCTGCGCCGGACGGCGACGGCCACGGTCACCACCGACATCAGGGGGAGCAGGATCACGGCCGCGTGCACGACGAGAACATGCACGGGGAGTCCCGAGATCGTGTCGAACATGAGCGGAATCTAAGCGGTACCGTTCGGCTCGGCGGGCCGGACGCGCCAGGACAGGAGCCCCACGTGAGCTGGGACGACGAGTGACGACGTACGACGACGACCTGCGGCTGGCGCACGTGATCGCCGACATGGTCGACGCACTGACGACGTCCCGGTACCAGGCGGCGGACCTGCGGGTCGAGACCAAGCCCGACCTCACCCCGGTGAGTGACGCGGACAAGGCCGCCGAGGAGCTGATCCGCACCCAGCTGCGGCGCACCCGCCCGCGTGACGCCGTCGTGGGCGAGGAGTTCGAGCCGACGGGCCACGGGTCCCGGCAGTGGGTCGTGGACCCGATCGACGGCACCAAGAACTTCGTCCGCGGCCTGCCGGTCTGGGCCACGCTCCTGGCGCTGCTCGACGACCGCGAGCCGGTGGTCGGGGTCGTGTCGGCCCCCGCGCTCGGGCGCCGGTGGTGGGCGGCCCGCGGCACCGGGGCCTGGACGGGCCGCAGCCTGTCCTCGGCGCGCCGGCTGCGCGTCTCCGCCGTCAGCGACCTCGCGGACGCCTCGCTGTCGTACTCCGACCTGCGGGAGCTGGGGGCGCGCCGGGCGGCGCGAGCCGTTCCTCGCCCTGGAGGACGAGGTGTGGCGGAGCCGGGCGTACGGCGACTTCTGGTCGTACATGCTCGTCGCCGAGGGAGCGGTGGACATCGCGGCGGAGCCGCAGCTCGAGCTCTACGACATGGCGGCGCTGGTGCCCGTCGTCGTCGAGGCCGGTGGCCGCTTCACCTCGCTGGAGGGGGACGACGGCCCGTTCGGCGCCGGCGCTGTCGCCACGAACGGGCTCCTGCACGACGCCGTGCTGGCCGCGCTCGCCCCCTGAGCGCCACGTGTGAGCCCCTTCTGTGGTCTCAGCCGGCGCGCTGACGACGACAGCCGCACACAGGTGGCCAGCAGCCAGGGCGCGAGCAGCAGTGCCCACAGGTCGAACCAGCCGTAGCCCCTGCTGCGCCCGACGGCGGATTGCCCTGGCCGATCACGTGCAGCACGGGGTCGGTCGGCGCCCACGCCCAGATCCCCAGCGCGGTGCCCGCCAGCTCGAGGTAGGACACGACCACGAACGCCCCGACATAGAGCCCCCGGTTCGGCCCCAGGCCAGGAATCCCAGCAGGCAGGCGAACCAGAAGGCGCCGAGAACGTCGTGCCTGCCGCCGAGGCCCAGCAGGCCGGCGGCCGCCCACGCGCCGCCGGCGAGCACGGTCAGCACGACGAGCGGCCGGCGGAAGCGGCCGGCGAGCGCGCTGCGGCCGAGCGTCAGAGCGGCGAGATAGACCAGGCCGTGCCCGGGAGGCACGAAGAGCGGAACGGTCCCGATCCGGTAGGTGTACGCCTGGAGCAGCGGCGAGAACGTGTACTCCACGCAGGTCGCGAGCAGGACGACGACGAGGGTCTGCGCGCGCACCAGCGGCGTCTCCCGCCGGAGCAGGACCACCAGGACGCCCCAGGTGGCACCGCCGAGGACGAGCTGGCGAGCCGGCTCGCCGCCGTCCGGCAGGGGCACGGACGCGGCGAGCAGGACGACGCCGATCCAGGCCAGGGTCAGCGCGACGGCGAGCAGGTCGGCGGCACCTGGGGCGGCCCGCAGCACGCGCCTGGCCCCGGGCGACCGGCCCGCGTCCGCGCTCACCGGGCGCCCGGCGATGGCGGGGGCGTCGTCCCGCGGGTGTCCAGCTCCAGATATCGGCCCTCCGCGGGGACGGTGAAGCCGACCCGGCGGTACACCGCGTGCGCCGAGCTCGTCGCCAGCACAAGCCGGTCGACCCCCACGGCCGTCAGGTCCGCCACCGCTTCGGCCGAGGCCCAGGTGGCGAGGCCGCGGCCGCGATGCGCGGGGTCGACGAAGACGTCGCAGATCCACGCGAAGGTCAGCGCGTCGGTGACCGCGCGCAGGAACGCCACCTGCTCCCCGTCCGGGCCGAGGACGGACCACACCCAGGACGCGTCGATGTCTTCTCGACGACCTCCCGCGGCCGCCCCAGCGCCCAGTAGGCCTCCTGCGACAGCCACCGGTGCACGCGGTCGACGTCGACCCGGTTCTTGTCCGTCGTGAGGACGTAGCCGTCGCGCTCGCGGTCCGCCATGGACGCCGATCCTACGGTCGGGAGTGGCGGCGGTTACGGTCACTGGGTGCCGACCGGGCGACCGACGAAGCAGGAACTGGCCGAGGCCTACGGGCTCACCCTGCCCGACCTGCTGGCGCCCCGGCTGCGGGTGCTGCTCGTGGGCATCAACCCCTCGCTGTGGTCCGGCTGGTCGGGCCGCCACTTCGGCCGGCCGTCGAACCGGCTCTGGACGACGCTGCACGAGGCCGGCCTGACCCCGCGGCGGCTCGCCCCCCAGGACACGGCCGAGCTGCTCGCCGCCGGCATCGGCATCACCAACCTGGTGGGGCGCGCCACCGCGCGGGCGGACGAGCTGTCGGACGACGAGATCCGCGCCGGCGTGGGCCCACTGCGGGCGCTGGTCCGGGACTGGCGACCCCGCGCTGTCGCCGTCCTCGGGGTGACCGCCTACCGGGTGGCGTTCGCCCGGCCGAAGGCCGTCGTCGGCCGCCAGCCCGAGCCCTTCGAGGGCGCGCTCATGTGGGTGCTGCCGAACCCGTCCGGGCTCAATGCGCACTACCAGCAACCGGCCCTGACCGCCGAGTACGCGGCCCTGCGCGTGGCGCTCGACGGCGCCCCGCTCGACGGCGCCCAGCAGTGAGCAGCGGCCCTCGGGGAGTCAGGGCATGGCCAGGGCCCGCCGGAGCGCGGCCGGCAGTGGCGTGGTGAGCATGCGGACGGCGTCACGGACCTGCTCGGCGTCCCGGCAGCCCACCGCGACGGCCGCGACCGCGGGGTGCCCGAGCGGGAACTGGACCGCCGCCGCGCGCAAGGGCACGCCGTGGGCTGCGCACATGTCGCGCAGCCGGACGGCTCGCTCGACGGTGGCCGGGTCGGCCGGCGCGTAGTCGTACGGCGCGCCGGGCCGCGGATCGGCGAGCAGGCCGCTGTTGTACACCCCCGCCGCCACCACCCGCACGCCGCGCTCGTGGCAGAGCGGCAGCAGCTCGTCGCCCGCGCTGCGGTCGAGCAGCGTGTACCGGCCCGCGACCAGGATCTGGTCGGCGGCCGTCTCGCGCACGATCCGCAGCAGGGGCGCCACGGTGTTCATCCCGGCCCCGACGTGCCGGACGACGCCCTCGTCGCGCAGCCGCTCGAGCGCCGGGCAGGCCTGCGCTACGGCCTCGTCGACGTAGTCCTCGGCGTCGTGCACGTACACGGTGTCGACGCGGTCGAGACCGAGCCGGCGCGAGGCTCTCCTCGAGGGAGCGCAGCACCCCGTCGCGGCTGTAGTCGCGCAGCCGCCGCTTGCGGTCGCCGCCGTAGAAGCCCTCGACGCCCTCGGTGTCCTCGTCGGTCGCCCTCCTCGATGTCCACGAGGAGCCGGCCGACCTTGGTGGACACGGTGTACTCGTCGCGCGGGTGCTCCCGCAGGAACGCCCCCAGCCGCCGTTCCGCCAGGCCTGCCCCGTAGTGCGGGGCGGTGTCGAAGGAGCGCACGCCGCACTCCCACGCGGCGTGCAGCATGGCGGCAGCGGTGTCGTCGTCCAGGGCCGCGTACAGGCCGCCGAGCGGGCCGCCACCCAGCACGAACCGCTCCAGCCCCGTCATGCCCGCCACACCGGCCCCTCGGGGTAGGAGTACTCGGCGATGCTCTCGGCGCGCAGCTGCGTGCTGTACCCGGGCACGTCGGGCACGAGGTAGCGCCCGCCCGACACGAGCGCCGGGTCGAGGAAGTGCTCGTGCAGGTGGTCGACGTACTCCGTGAACCGCCCGTCGAGGCGCCCGCTGACGGCCACGTAGTCGAGCACGGACAGGTGTCGCACCATCTCGCACAGCCCCACGCCGCCCGCGTGCGGGCAGACCGGGACGCCGAACTTGGCGGCGAGCAGCAGGATCGCCAGGTTCTCGTTGACGCCGCCGACGCGGCAGGCGTCGATCTGGACGACGTCCACGGCCTCCGCCTGGAGCAGCTGCTTGAACACCACGCGGTTCTGCACGTGCTCGCCGGTGGCCACCCGCACGGGCGCGACGGCCCGCCGGACGGCGGCGTGGCCGAGGACGTCGTCGGGGCTCGTCGGCTCCTCGATCCAGTACGGGTCGGAGCCGGCCAGCCGCGCCATCCAGTCGATGGCCACCGGGACGTCCCACCGCTGGTTGGCGTCGACGGCGAGGGGCAGGTCGGGGCCGACGACCGCGCGGGCGACGCCGAGCCGGCGGACGTCGTCCTCGACCGAGCGGCCGACCTTGATCTTGATCATGCCGAAGCCGGCGTCGACGGCCTCGCGGGAGAGGCGGGCGAGCTTCTCGTCGTCGTAGCCCAGCCAGCCGGGCGACGTCTCGTAGGCGGGGTAGCCCTCGGCCCGCAACCGCCGCTCCCGCTCCGCCCGGCCCGGTTCGGCGTCCCGCAGGATACGCAGCGCCTCGGACGGCGTCAGCGCGTCGGTGAGGTACCGGAAGTCCACGAGCTCGACGAGCTGCTCGGGGGCGAGGTCGGCGAGGACCTGCCACAGCGGCTTGCCCTCCCGCTTGGCGCGCAGGTCCCACAGGGCGTTGAGCACCGCGGCGACGGCCATGTGCACGACACCCTTCTCGGGGCCGAGCCAGCGCAGCTGGGGGTCGCCGGACAGCTCCCGGCCGAAGGCGCCCAGGTTCGCGAGCACGTCCTCGACCCGACGGCCGACGAGCCACGGCGTCAGCGCGCGGATCGCGGCGGCCTGGATGTCGTTGCCGCGGCCGGTCGTGAAGGCGAATCCGTGGCCCTCCAGGCCGTCGGCGGCGTCGGTGGTGAGGACGACGTAGGCCGCGGAGTAGTCCGGGTCGGGGTTCATGGCGTCGGAGCCGTCGAGGTCGCGTGACGTCGGGAAGCGGACGTCGGACGTGACGAGATGCGTGAAGTGCGACGTCACTGGACGACCCCGATTCGGAACAGGAGGTTCGCGTAGACCTCGGTCTCGCCGCTGACGACGGTCAGCGCCACCTCGGGGGTGCCGGCGGCGGCGTAGAACGCGGTGCGCTCGAGCTGCTGCAACGGGACGGGCGAGGCGGCGTCCGCCAGCGCGGCGGAGAAGCGGGACCAGATTGGCGGCTCGCTGCTCATCGCGTTCGGCCCGGACGTCGCCGGCGCCATCACGAACGCCTCCTCGACCGGCACCTGGCCGACGAGGGCGGCCACGACCGTGACGGCGTCCACGACCCCCGGGGTGAGGTTGAGGTGGACGACGGCGGCGTTCGGGCCGCGGGTGGTGGTCGCCGGGTAGTTGGCGTCGGTCACGAGGACGAGCGACCCGTGCCCGGCGGCCGCCAGAGCGGCGAGGATCCCGGGGTGCAGCAGGCGGCCGGTCAGCATGTCGTCTCCGGGCTGGTCTCGGGGTCGGGTTCGTCGTTCGGGCCGGGCTCGGGGTCTGGCAGGGCGTAGACGCGGCGGGCGGTGCCGGCCATGATCCCGGCCCGCTCGGCCGGGTCGAGGTCGGCGATCGCGCTCGCCACCGTGTCGTACCACGTGCGGTAGGTGGTGGCGAGGGTCGAGACGGGCCAGTCCCCGCCGAAGAGGCAGCGCGCCGGCGTGAAGCAGTCGATCGCCTGGCGGAGGTAGGGCAGGTGGTGCTCCGGCGGGGTGCCCGCGGGGCCCTCGGTGGCCAGGCCCGAGAGCTTGACCGCGACGTTCGGCAGTGCCGCCAGCCGCGCGAGGTCGTCCGTCCACGGGGCCGCGGGACCGGCGGCGGTGACGGCGGGCTTACCCAGGTGGTCGAGCACGAAGGTCACCTCCGGGCAGAGCTGCACGAGACGGGTGACGTCGCGGAGCTGCCAGGAGCGCACGCAGAGGTCGCTGACCAGGCCGGCGTCCGCCAGGAGGCGGGTGCCCGCGACGAGCCCGGCGTCCAGCGCGAACCCGGCCGGCTCGTCCTGCAGGAGCCGCCGCACGCCGACGGCGAGCGGCTCGGCGGCCAGCTCCTCGAGGCGGGGCCGGACCTCGACGCCCTGCTCGAGCCGGACCGCGGCGACGACGCCCACCGTCCGCGGGTCGGCGCGGGCAAGGTCCAGGAGCCAGGCGGTTTCGGCGTCCGCCTGGTCGGGGTGGCAGTCGGCCTCCACGAGCAGCCGGCCCTCGATCCGCACGCCCGGGTCCAGCTCTGCCCTGTCCAGGTCCGCCGGGAGGAACCTGCGGACCAACGACGGGTGCGCCGCCAGCCAGGGGTAGGCGAACCTGGCGGGATCCCAGGCGTGCACGTGGGCGTCGATCACCCCGGTGCCGTGGGTCGTCACGTTCCCCATCCAACCCTCGCACCGCAGATGTTGCTGATCAGGGAACACCAGGAGCAACCGCGTCAGATGTGCTTCAACTGCCATCATCGGCGCGCATGACACGCAGACGTTCGGGTACGGCTGAGTCCGGACATCACGAGGAGAGAGGGAACGCGATGAAGGCCGTCACCTGGCAGGGCAAGCGCGACGTCAAGGTCAAGGAAGTGCCCGATCCGAAGATCGAGGAGCCGACGGACGTCGTCCTGAAGGTGACGTCGACGGCGATCTGCGGCTCTGACCTGCACCTGTACGAGGTCCTCGCCCCGTACATGCACGCGGACGACATCCTGGGTCACGAGCCGATGGGGATCGTCGAGCAGGTCGGCGACGCCGTCACCCATGTGCAGCCCGGCGACCGGGTCGTGATCCCGTTCAACATCTCCTGCGGGCACTGCTTCATGTGCGACCGCGGGCTGTTCTCCCAGTGCGAGACGACGCAGGTGCGCTCGGAGGGCAAGGGCGCCGCGCTGCTCGGGTACACCCAGCTCTACGGGCGCGTGCCGGGCGGCCAGGCGGAGTACCTGCGGGTGCCGCAGGGGCACTTCGGCCCGATCAAGGTCTCGAACGAGGGGCCGGACGAGAAGTACCTGTTCCTGTCCGACGTCCTGCCCACGGCCTGGCAGTCCGTCGAGTACGCCGACCCGGAGCCGGGCGGCACGGTCGCCGTCTTCGGTCTGGGGCCGATCGGGCAGATGGCCGCCCGGATCGCGCTGCACCGGGGCGCGTCCCGCGTGATCGGGCTCGACCCGGTGGCCGAGCGGCGGGCGATGGCCACGCGTCATGGCGTCGAGGCCGTGGACCCCACCGAGATGGACGACGTCCCCGGCTCGCTGATCGACATGGTGGACGGGCGCGGTCCGGACGCCGTCATCGAGGCGGTCGGGATGGAGGCGCACGGGTCCCCGCGCGCCAAGCTCGCGCAGGCCGCCGCCGGCCTGCTGCCGGACGCCGTCTCGCAGCCGTTCATCGACAAGGCGGCGATCGACCGGATGGCGGCGCTGCACGCGGCGCTGAAGTCGGCGCGGCGCGGCGGCACGGTCTCGATCAGCGGCGTCTACGGCGGCGAGCAGGACCCGTTCCCGATGATGGAGGTCTTCGACCGCCAGCTGCAGATCCGGATGGGCCAGGCGAACGTCAAGAAGTGGATCCCCGAGATCCTGCCGCTCGTCGACGACCCGGCGGACCCCCTCGGCGTCCTCGACCTGACGACGCACACCGTGCCCCTCGACGAGGCACCGGGCATGTACGAGACGTTCCAGAAGAAGGAGGACGGCTGCATCAAGGTCGTCCTGAAGCCGTGACGGGCGGCTCCCCCGCCGCTCCCGCGCCCGTCGTCCTCGTCACCGGGGCGACGGGCGGGATCGGCGCGGCGACCTCCCGCGCGTACGCCGGGCGCGGCGCCCGCCTGGTGCTCCTCGCCCGGTCGGCGGGCCTGCTCGAGACGTTGCGTGCGGAGCTCGTGGCGGGCGGCGCGCAGGCTCTGGTGACGGTTGCGGACGTCTCGGACGCCGCGGCGGTCGACCGCGCCTTCGAGGCGGCGACCCGCGAGTTCGGCGGCGTCGACGTCGTCGTCCACAGCGCCGCCGTGATCGCCTACGGGCGGCACGACCAGGTGCCGGCGGACGTCTGGGGTCACGTCGTCCAGGTCAACGTGACGGGCACGGCGAACGTCGCCCGCTCGGCGCTGAAGGCCTTCGGCGCGCGCGGTGGTGGGTCGCTCGTCGTGATCGGCTCGGTGCTCGGCCAGGCGACGGTGCCGTTCATGGGCTCGTACGCGACGTCCAAGTGGGCGGTGCGCGGACTGGTGCGCACCCTGCAGCAAGAGGCGCGGGAGCTGCCCGGCGTCCACGTGTCGATCGTCAACCCCGGCAGCATCGCGACGCCCATCTACACACTGGCGGGCAACTACGCCGGCCGGATCGGCCGGCCGCCGCCCCCGGTCTTCCCTGCCCAGTCGGTGGCGCGCGAGGTGCTGCGGGTCGTCGACAATCACAAGCGGATCGGCGGCGTGAACCCCGCCAACCTCGTCATCCGGGCCGGCTTCGTGCTCGCGCCGCGGTTGTACGACGTGCTCGTCACGCCGCTGGCCAAGGTGGCGTGCCTGCGCCGGCAGCCGGTCGCGCCGCACGCGGGGCACGTGTTCACCCCGTCCGAGGACGTGGTGATCCCTGCCGACGGCGAGGTGCCCTGGCCGGGTCGCGACTCGCCGGTCGCCGTCCAGCGCACCGGCCGGCCGGACGCCGACCACGAGCGGCGCGAACTGCTGCACGAGGCCGCCGGCGACGGCCGCCGTTCCTGAGTCCCATCGCGATCTGGCCCGTCGAAGCGTGGTCGTGGAGGAGTAGAAACCACGCGGAGGCCGGCGAGGTCACGTTCACGATCGAAAGGAGAGAGGCATGGCACTCGAAGGCAAGAAGATCGCGTTCATGGTGGCCAAGGAGGGCATCGAGCAGGTCGAGCTCACGGAGCCGTGGAAGACCGTCGAGCAGGGCGGCGGGCACCCGCACCTGCTCCTCGCGGGCGGCGACGCCAAGCAGGTGCAGGCGTACAACCACCTGGACAAGGCCGACACGTTCGACGTCGACCTTCCGGTGTCCCGCGCCGGGGTCGAGGACTACGACGGGCTCGTGCTGCCCGGCGGGGTCACGAACGGCGACCAGGTGCGGATGGACCCCGCTGCCGTGGCGTTCGCCAAGGGCTTCCTCGAGACCGGCAAGCCGGTGGCCGTCATCTGCCACGGACCGTGGGTGCTCGTCGAGACCGGGGACCTGCGCGGCCGCCGGATGACGTCGTGGCCGAGCCTGCAGACCGACATCCGCAACGCGGGCGCGGAGTGGGTCGACGAGGAGGTCGTGGTCGACACGAACGGCCCGGGCCCGCTCGTCAGCAGCCGCAAGCCGGACGACCTGCCTGCGTTCACCAAGGCCATCGCCGACGCGTTCTGACGTCTGGGGTCACCACCACCAAGATCATGCTCACGAGCTGACCGTCGACAACGGCCCGCGGGCCGCCCGAAGCGCGCGACTCGTGAGCATGATCTTGGACCGTGGCACAAGATTAGGCAGGTGTGATCAGGACCCGGCCTCGACTACGGGCCGGCGTGGGGCAGGACCAGGCCGTCGCTGAAGATGACGCCGTCCTCACAGCGCGCCTGCACCCGGCCGCCCGCGAACTGCTCGGTGTAGAGGCGGGCGTAGAGCCCGTCGAGAGCGAGCAGCTGGTCATGCGTGCCCCGCTCGACGATCCGGCCGTCGTCGACGACGAGGATGACGTCGGCGCCCAGGATCGTGGAGAGCCGGTGCGCGATCGCGATGGTGGTGCGCTCCCGCATGACGGTCTCGAGCGCCTCCTGCACGAGGCGCTCACTCGTCGTGTCGAGAGCGGACGTGGCCTCGTCGAGGATGAGCACGCGAGGGTCCTTGAGGATCACCCGGGCGATGGCGAGCCGCTGCTTCTCCCCGCCCGACAGCCGGTAGCCGCGCTCGCCGACCACGGTGTCGTAGCCGTCGTCGAAGCTCATGATCCGGTCGTGGATGTTCGCGGCCCGTGCCGCCGCCTCGAGCTCGGCGTCCGTCGCGTCGCCGCGGGCGTATCGCAGGTTCTCCCGGATGGTGGCGTGGAACAGGTAGGTGTCCTGCGTGACCATCCCCACGGCGTCGGCGAGACTCTCCAGGGTCAGGTCGCGGACGTCGTGCCCGTCGAGGCGAACGCTCCCCTCCTGCACGTCGTAGAGCCGCGGCACGAGGTACGACAGCGTGGTCTTGCCGGCTCCGCTCGGGCCGACGACCGCGGCGAGCTGGCCCGGCTCGACGACGAGGCTGACGTCGCGCAGTGCCCACGTGACCACCGGGAGCTCGTCGACCGGCGCCTGGACGCCGCCTGGACCGGGTTGCGGAGGCACAGCGGGTGGAGCGGCGCGGTCGGCGTCCGGCCCGGTACCGCCCTGGCCCGGGTACCGGAACCACACGTGCTCCATGCGTACCTCGCCGCGCACAGCGTCGGCGTCGAGGGACACGGCCTCGGGCCGGTCGCTGATCGCCGGGGTCAGGTCGAGGTACTCGAAGATGCGCGCGAAGAGGGCCAGTGACGTCTGCACGTCGAGCGCCACCCGCAGCAGGTTGATCACGGGGAAGAGCAGCCTCGTCTGCAGGGTGGTGAACGCGACGATCGTGCCGGCCGTGATCGTCGTCCCGCGGGCGAGGGCGAGCCCCGTCACGAGATAGACGATCGCGGGCGTTACCCCGAAGAACGTCTGGACGACGGCGAAGAACGACTGACCCGTCATCGTCTGGCGGACCTGCAGCTCCACCTGACGCTCGTTCTCCGAGCGGTAGCGCGCGGTCTCGGTGGCCTGCCGGTTGAAGACCTTCGCGAGCAGGATGCCGCTGACGGACAGCGTCTCCTGCGTGATCGCCGTCATGTCGGACAGCGACGACTGGGTACGCGCGGCGAGCCGGCGCCGGACCCTCCCGACCCGCACCTGCAGCACGACGAACACGGGCAGCAGGGCCAGGGCGACGAGGGTCAGCTGCCAGGACAGCAACAGCATCGCGACCAGCGACGCGGAGACGGTCACGACGTTGGAAAGGATCGACGACGCCGTATCGGTCAGCACCGTCTGGACGCCGCCCACGTCGTTCTGGAGCCGCGACTGGATGGCGCCCGTCTTCGTGGCGGTGAAGAAGCCGAGGTCCATCGCCTGCAGGTGCTCGAAGAGGCGGCCACGCAGGTCGGCCATGACTCCATTGCCGAGGACGGTGGTGAGGTAGGTCTGGCCGACGCCGATCAGCGACGAGACCAGCGGGATGAGGATCATCAGGGCGACCAGCACGACCAGCAGGTGCAGGTCCGGGCCGCCCGGGACGAACAGCGCGTTGTCGAACACGGCCTGGGTGAGGAACGGAGTGATGACGCCGAGGCCGCTGGCGACGACGATCGCGACCGCGATGAGCACGAGGCGGCCGCGGTAGGGCTGGAACAGCGCGGCCATGCGGCGCAGCAGCCGGGGGTCACGCGTGGCCGCGACCTCGGCGGCGGGCAGCTGGCCGCCCTGCGCCCACTGGGCGCCCCGCATCGGGCTGCCACCCACGGCCACGGCGACTCCTCGAGGAGAACTTCGTCATCCGACGCCAGCCACTACATCACGGGCCACCGACGGACCGCGCTCCAGGAACAGCCCGGTCATCCATTGACGATCAAGGAGGTTCTGGGGACCACGATGCCGCTTGATCCCCAGGTTTTCCTTGATCCCTAGGTTTTCCTTGATCGTCGCGGGGGGAGGCGGAAGCTCGGCGTCAGCGGCGCCAGCCTCCGAGGGTCACCGCCCGGCGCAGGTCGTTGACCCGCGCGTCCCGGGTGCTGAGCGGCGCGAGCCCGAGCCCGTGCTCGATCGTCGCGAGGATCGACGTGGTGTCGTACTGGGTGTGGTCCACGCCGGACCTGGTCATCCGCGCACTCACGAGAAGTGCGGGGATGCGGGTCCCCGGGCCGAACAGGTCGTGGACGCCGCGCGTGCCCTGGCCGGGGGGCGACACGTGGTCCCACTGCCCGCCGAACTCGTCGTAGGTGACCACGACGAGGGTGTCCTTCGCCTGCGGCCCGCTCGTGATCGTCTTGAGCAGGTCGACGAGGTGGTCGCTGCCGTTCGGCTCGCTGGAGTAGCCGGGGTGCTCGTTCTCGGAGCCGTACGGCTTGACGAAGCTCACGGTCGGCAGGGTGCCCTTCTTCGCCGCGGCGATGAACTCGGTCTCGTCCCGCAGGTGGGTCCGGCCCTGCGTGCCGGGAGCGAAGGAGTCGAAGTAGTTCAGCGGCTGGTGGTGGTACTGGAAGAGGGGCCCGGGATGGCCGGCCTCCGCGTCGTTCCACCCGCCGGAGTACCAGTTCCACGAGACCTTCGCCGCCATCAGCCGGTCGCCGATCGTCGGGTACTTCGACGCGTCGATCAGCGGCAGCACGGCGCCGCCGCCGGCCGGCTGCTGCGCCGGCTGCATCGTGTTCACGGCGTAGTCGCCGCACGCCACCTGCGGGTTCGTCGTCGGCAGGTTGCAGGCCTGCGTCAGCGGCGCGTCATTGACCGGGGTCGTCGGCTTGTAGAGCGGGTAGGTGGCGTTGGGGAAGGCGTTCGTGTCGAGGATCGAGTGGAGGTCCGTCGTCCCGCCCACCGTGGGGTCGGTGTCGACCGGGGCACGTGCGGCCACCAGCCACTGGTGGTTGAGGAACGAGCCGCCGAACGCCGCCTGGAAGAACCGGTCGGCGAGAACGTAGTTCGGCGCGCCCTTCGAGTGCAGGTACCGGTAGATGGGCAGCTTCTTGGTGTCGTAGTGGCCCATCGTGAGCCCGACCGCGTCGCTGCCGGTGACGTACCGGTCCTGCCGGCCGTCGTCGAGCTGGTACTGCTCCTGGTAGAAGCGGTGCACGAGGTCCCGGGTGCAGCCACCCGGCTCGCCCTTGCCCTTGAGGACGCCGTTGGGGGCGAAGACACCGGGCGGGGGGCAGGTGGTGTCCGTCGGCTTGATGTAGCGGTCGATGCGCCAGGGCGCGTTGCGGAAGGCGCTCGGCGGCACGTTGTGCGCCGGGTCCGAGCACGTGGTCGGCAACGGGTCGGGCGAGGTGAGGTTGACGTCGTTCTGCAGCAGGCAGCGGTACCGGGTGCCGTCCTGAGCTCGCTGCACCGTGCGGGACTTCGGGGCCGCCTTCAGGCCGTCGACCTTCTGACGGCCGACGCGTCCCCAGGTGCCGTAGAGGTTGTCGAAGCTGTGGTTCTCCTCGTAGATCACCACGAGGTGCTTGTAGGGCCCGACCACGGTCGGCCCGCGGTCGTTGTGGGCGCCGGCCGAGGCGGCCGGGGCACCGGTCAGGGCGAGCCCGCCCGCCGCGGTGGCGGCGAGCAGCGGGAGCAGGACGTTTCGATGCCGCACGAGGACCTCCCACGCACGTCCCGGTGAGCCGGATCTCACCCCCCGGGCGATCCGGACATTCCCCCCATCCCGCCGAGCGGGATGCGGCGCTCGAAATCTACTGCCCGGGGCCGTGCGTGCGGGAGGGGGTGCAGGGCCGCGGCGCGCCTTGCCGGTCTCGCGGCGGTTGGCCTTCTTCAGCGCGTCGACGAGCTCGGGCTTGTCCATCTTCGAGCGGCCGCGCACGCCGAGGCGGCGGGCGAGGTCGAGCAGGTGGCTCTTCGAGGCGTTCGCGTCGACGCCCTCGGCCGTGGGGCGGCGGGTCCGCGAACTGCCGGCGGCCTGCGGGTCCGACGGGCCCTTCTCCTTCTTCGGCTCCCAGTGGTCCCCGACCTTCTCGAAGGCGTGCTTGAGGGCCGCGAACGCGGTGCGGTGTGCCCGCTCTCCCTCCCCGTAGGTGCCCACAGCGGAGTCGTGCGTCGCGATCCAGGTCTCGCTGCGCCTTCTTCGGCGATCGGCGCAGCGTCGAGGGCAGTTCGTCCTTGCCCGGCACGGTTCCTCCTCGAGTTGTCGTGCACGCCGGCCCAGCCGGCGTCAGGTCGCATGATCGACACCCTGCTTGATCCTTACCCAACCGCGGCGAGGCCATGCTCACCCCGGCCGGAGGAGGTGTGATCGACGGCGCGACGGGTAGGACGAGGTCATGGCACCCACAGACCCCGAACCGGGCGTGCAGCACGAGGCGCAGGTCACCATCCAGGAGATCGTCGACCGGCTCGCGAGCACGCACTCCGGGGAGGACCCGGATGTCGTCCGGTCCGCTCTGGCCCAGGCCGTCGCCGACGCCGGCCTTCCCGAGCAGCCGGAGAAGTGGGTCCGCGACACCGCGACCGAGGTCGCCGCGGGCCGGCAGATGGTGATCGACCGCACCCGGCGGGACGAGGACGACCCGCGCCGTTGACCCTCCGTTCCCCCACCTGACCAGGGGCGACCGCTCAACAGGGGCCCCCTGGTTGCCGACAAGGCACTGGTGACGACTCCCGTCCGGCCGCGCCGGGATCAGCGCCGTGCCCTCGCAGCGGACGTCGTACGACGCGCCCGGAAACGACCTCGATCACGAACGGCGCCGGACCGAGCACCTGCTGCGCCACAACCTCGCGGCCGCGGAGCACCGCCTCGGCGAGGTCGTACGGCGCACCGCCGTCCTCGTCGTCGCGATCAGCGGGGAGGGCGTCGTCGCCTCCACCCAGGGGTGCGCCCTCGCCGACCTCGCGCCCGGCGGCGTCGCCGGCGCCCGCGTCGCCGCCCTGCCCGCGGAGTTCGCGGCACTCCTCGCGCCCTACGAGCTCGCGCTCGGCGGTCACGAGACGGCACTCGTGTGCGAGGCGGCCGGGCGGTTCTGGGACGTCTCCTATGTTCCCGCGGACGGCGGCGTGCTGGTGGTCGCCCGCGACATCACCGAGCACCGCGAGCTGGTCCGGCAGCTGGAGTCCTACGGCGACGTCGACCCGCTCACGGGCCTGCTCAACCGGCCCGGCCTGCAGGCCAAGATGGACGCTCTGATCATCGAGGCCGAGCGCGCGGGGCACCGCGTCGCCCTGCTGTACGCGGACGTCGACGACTTCAAGGACGTCAACGAGTCCCTCGGGCACGGTGTCGGCGACGAGCTGCTCGTCGGCCTGTCCACCCGGGTCACGGCGGCCCTGCCCGGCGCCGCGCTGCTCGCCCGGCACGGCGGTGACGCATTCCTCGCGGTGCTCGCGGGGCCCGACCTCGACGAGGCGGCGGTCCAGCGGCACGGCGAAGCGCTGCTCCGCCACCTGTCCACCCCGTTGACCGTCGGCGAGGTCGACCTCGACCTCACCGCGAGCATAGGCGTCAGCCTCTACCCGGACGACGCCTCCGGCGGCACCGAGCTGCTCGCACACGCCGACTCGGCGATGTACCGCGCCGAAACGCACCGGCGGCGGCCACGTCGTCCGGTACGCGAGTGCCTCCGACGACACCCGCCGGAGGATGGCCCTCACGACGAAGCTGCGCCGGGCGCTGGCCGACCGCAGCATCGACGTCCACTACCAGCCGATCGTCGACCTGCCCACCGGCGCCCTGCGCAAGGTCGAGGCGCTGGCGCGCTGGACCGACCCGGAGGAGGGGTCCGTCTCCCCCGGCGTCTTCATCCCCCTGGCCGAGGCGTCGAAGCAGATCATCGCCCTCGGGGAGCTCATGATCGGGAAGGTGGTCGAGCAGCTCTCCACCTGGGACGCCCAGGGCCTCCACGTGCCCTGTGCCGCGGTCAACGTGTCGGCCGCGCACCTGCGCCACGACCGTCTGCTCGCCACCATCGACGCCACTCTCGCCCGGTACCGGCTCGACCCGGCGAGGCTCGAGGTGGAGTTCACCGAGTCGGCGGTCATGGACGACTTCGTCCGGACCACGGCGCTGATCCGCGACCTCCGCTCGCGCGGCATCGGCGTCGCGATCGACGACTTCGGGACCGGCCACAGCTCGCTCGCCCGGCTGCGGGACCTGCCGGTCGACACGGTCAAGCTCGACCGCTCGTTCATCGCGCCGCTGCCCGGCCAGGCGGCGCAGGCGCTCGTGGACGCCTTCCTCCGGCTCGCCAGGGGACTGAGCCTGCAGACCGTCGCCGAGGGCGTCGAGACCACGGAGCAGCGCGACCAGCTGATGATCGCCGGCTGCGACGCCGCCCAGGGCTTCCTCTTCGCGCGGCCGATGCCGCCGGAGGACGTGCCCGGCTGGGTCGCCACCACCTTGCCCCACCAGCCGGCGTGGCCTCAGGGCACCGAGGAGGGCTGAGGCGCGAGCTTGTCGCACTCGTAGCTGAAGGCCACCACCTGCCCGCTCGGGCACGTGTACGTGAACGGCGACGGTGCCACCCGCTGCCGGTGCACCAGCAGGCCGGCGGCCCCGGCGACGACGGCCAGCGCGGCCAGCGGGAGCACCCAGCGAGCCCACCGCGGCAGCGGGGAACGGCCTCGTCCTCCGGGCAGCGCCGCCGGCCCTCCCGGACCCCCGGAACCCGCACGGACGGCGGACTGTCGGCGGGGATGCCGCGTCGTGCGCCCGCTCCGCTCCCGTCCGTGCGGTCGTCGCCCTGCCCGGCAGCCGCTGGGCGGGGACGGGGCGCAGGCGCCTCGCCCGCGGTCGCCGTGGCAGCTGCCCACCCGAGCGAGGCGGCGCCCAGCAGCGCCACAGTGGCCGGGTCGCCGGGCACGAGCGGCGAGCGCCCGGTGACGCGCGCGACCACCGCACCGAGCACGGCACCCCCCGAGCCGTCCGCCCCTCCGATCAGCACGCCCGCGAAGGGCGGGCCGGCCGGCGCCTCGTCGAGCACGCGGCGGGCGAGGGCGACGAGCTGTTCGTCGCCGCCCGGCCCGCCGAGCGCGCGTGGCCTGCCCACGCCTGCCAGCCGGCCGTACTCCCGGTCCAGCACGCCCGCCTCGCCGCTCACCGGGTCGACGACCGCGACCCGGGCCCGGCCCGGCAGCAGCCCGAACTCGAGCGCCCGCCAGGCCGAGGCCTCGAGCGCGCTCAGCGGGACGGGCCAGGGCCACTCGACGGCATCCTCCCCGATCACGCGACGGACGACGCCGCCCACCTCGTCCGCCGCTCGCCCCGCTCTGTCGCCGTCCCAGGTCGCGGGGTGGACGACGACCACCGCGAGCGGCGGCACCCGTCCCCGGGCCGCCGTCTCGGCGCGGAGCACGTCCTCGATGCCAGGGCTGGGGAGGGGCCGAACGCCGTCGCCGTCCGCGGTCGCCGTCCGTGGGGCCGCTGCCCCTGGCCGGACGTCGACCGCGAGCACCCAGCGCTGCTCCCCGACGCTCACGCAACCCATCGTGACGCATCCGCCCAGCGGGTGTTCGCCGTGGGCTGAATTGAGCCGACCCGACTCAGGGCGGGATGGTGCAAGCGAGTAATCACGTTGAGGGGAGCATGTCGACGACGCTTCCCGTCCTGTTCCTGGACGATGCCGTGGTCCTGCCCGGCATGGTCCTTCCCCTCGAGCTCACCGACCAGGCGCAGGCCTCGATCGACGCTGCCCGCGCCGCCCGCGGGAGCGGCCGGTCGACGGACCTGCGCGACCAGACCCGCGACCAGACCCGCGACCAGACCCGCGACCAGACCCGAGAACCTCTCCGGCTCCTGCTCGTGCCCCGCCTCGACGGCCGTTCCGGGGTCATGGGCACCGTCGCCGAGGTCACCCAGATCGGTCGCCTGCCCGGCGGCGAGCCCGCCGCGGTCCTACGCGCGACCGCTCGTGCCCGGATCGGCACCGGCGTTCCCGGTCCCGGCGCGGCGCTGTGGGTCGAGGCGGAGATCCTCGACGTGCCCGCCGCCACCGGCCGGGACCGCGAGCTCGCCGCCGAGTACAAGCACGTCCTGACGTCGATCCTCCAGCAGCGGCAGGCCTACCAGGTCATCGACGCCGTCCAGAGGATGACCGACCCGTCCGAGCTCGCGGACGCCGCCGGCTACGCGTCGTGGATCGAGACGGCCGACAAGGTGCGCCTGCTCGAGACGGTCGACGTCGCCCAGCGGCTGGAGCTCCTGCTCGAGCGGGCGAAGGCGTACCTCGCCGAGATGGAGGTCAGCGAGAAGATCGCGTCCGACGTCCGCGAGGGGATGGAGAAGAGCCAGCGCGAGTACCTGCTGCGCCAACAGCTGGCCGCCATCCGCAAGGAGCTCGGCGAGCTCTCCGGCGACCCCTCGGACGAGGGCGGCGACTACCGCAGCCGGATCGAGGGCGCCGACCTGCCCGAGGCCGTCCGCACCGCCGCCCTGCGCGAGGCCGACAAGCTCGAGCGGACCTCGGACGCCTCCCCCGAGGGCGGCTGGATCCGCACCTGGCTCGACACGGTCCTCGAGCTGCCGTGGAACACCCGCACGACGGACACCACCGACGTCGCCGCGGCCCGGACCGTCCTGGACGCCGACCACACCGGGCTCGACGACGTGAAGGACCGGATCACCGAGTACCTGGCGGTCCGCGCCCGGCGCGCCGAGCGCGGGCTCGAGGTCGTCGGCGGACGGGGGTCCGGCGCCGTACTGGCGCTCGTCGGCCCGCCCGGCGTCGGCAAGACCAGGCTCGGCGAGTCCGTCGCCCGGGCACTCGGCCGCTCGTTCGTGCGGGTGGCGCTCGGCGGCGTCCGGGACGAGGCGGAGATCCGGGGGCACCGGCGCACCTACGTCGGCGCCCTGCCGGGCCGCATCGTCCGGGCCGTCAAGGAGGCGGGAACGATGAACCCCGTCGTGCTGCTCGACGAGGTCGACAAGGTCGGCTCCGACTACCGCGGCGACCCCGCCGCGGCCCTGCTCGAGGTGCTCGACCCCGCGCAGAACCACACCTTCCGGGACCACTACCTCGAGCTCGACCTCGATCTCTCGGACGTCGTCTTCCTGGCGACCGCCAACGTCGCGGAGGCGATTCCCGAGGCACTGCTCGACCGCATGGAGATCGTCCGGCTCGACGGGTACACCGAGGAGGAGAAGGTCGCCATCGCCCGCGACCACCTGCTCCCCCGCCAGCTCGAGCGCGCCGGTCTGACCGCCGACGAGGTCGTCCTGACCCCCGAGGTGCTGGCGGCCGTCGCGGCCGAGCACACCCGGGAGGCCGGCGTCCGGCAGCTCGAGCGCGCCCTGGCGAAGATCCTCCGCAAGGTCGCCGCTCGACTGGCGTCCGGCGCGGCGGGGGCCCCGGTGACCGTGGACGACGTCCGCCCGTACCTCGGCCGGCCTCGTTCACCCCGGAGTCGGCGGAGCGGACCGCCGTCCCGGGGGTCGCCACCGGCCTGGCCGTGACCGGTGCCGGCGGTGACGTGCTCTTCGTCGAGGTCGCCAAGATGGAGGGCGAGCCCGGCGTGACGCTCACCGGCCAGCTCGGCGACGTCATGAAGGAGTCGGCGCAGATCGCCCTGAGCTACCTGCGGGCGAACGGCGAGCGGCTCGGCGTGCCGGCGTCCGCCCTCGGGCACGAGCGGGTCCACGTCCACTTCCCCGCCGGCGCGGTGCCGAAGGACGGGCCGTCCGCTGGTGTCACGATGACGACCGCGCTGGCGTCGCTGCTCACCGGGCGCCTGGTGAAGGCGAACGTCGGGATGACCGGCGAGGTCTCGCTGACCGGGCGGGTGCTGCCCATCGGCGGCGTCAAGCAGAAGCTGCTCGCCGCCCATCGGGCCGGGCTCACCGAGGTGATCCTGCCGCAGCGGAACGGGCCCGACCTGGACGACGTCCCGGCGGAGGTCCGCGAGCAGCTGACCGTGCACCTCGTGTCGGAGGTGTCGCAGGTGCTCGAGCTCGCGCTCGAGCCGCGCCGGCGGCCGCTGCTCTCGCGGCCTGACACCCGGCCGACGTGTGTGCGCTCGTCGTGGTCTTCAGGCCCGGCGGACCAGGACGAGTGCACACAAGTGGCGTAGCGCGCTGATTGGGTCCCGGACAGGACGGGTACATCCGATGTCCAGGACGGGGGTACGCCCAAGAGAAGGAGCGTGCCATGGGCCTGGGCGGGAGCATCGCCCTCATCGCCATCGGGCTGATCCTGGCCTTCGCGGTGAACATCAACATTGCCGGCCTCGACGTGCACCTGATCGGCTTCATCCTCGCCGGGGTCGGCATCCTCGGCCTCGTGCTGTGGTTCCTCGTCTGGGCCCCGCGCCGGCGCGCGGTGAGTACGACGGTGCGGCGCGACGGCTACGCCGACCCGCGCGTCGCGCCCCGGCCGGCGGGTACGTGGAGGAGCGCCAGGTACCGCGAGGACGGGTACTGACCGGCGCTGCCTGACCTGACGCTGACCTGACCTGACCTGACCTGACCTGGCGGCCGGCCCCGCCCGCCCCCGCCCTTGCGGCGATCAAGGAAAACTTGGGATCAAGGGCGGCGGGCGGTGACGACGAGGTACTCCCAGTCCATGACGGGGTGCCCGTCCGGGCCGGTGCGCAGGGCACCTGCGGCGAGCTCGGCGTAGGCCGCGTCGAGGGCCGCCGTGCGGTCCGGGTCGTCGGCAAGCCCTCGGAAGGCGGCGATGGTCGGGCCGTAGTTCGCCTTGAAGAACTCGCGGAACTCCTGCGGCGTCGCGAAGCAATCGACCGGCAGGTTCGCCCGGCGCGCCTCCAGCCCGGTCACGGCGTCGCCGAAGAGCCCGCGGACGTGTGCCTCGTCGCCCCACAACCGCGGCGGCTGCACGCCCGGCGGCGGCGCCGGCACGAACGGCTTCATGGCGGCGAACAGCCGGCCGATGAACCCCTCCGGCGTCCAGCTCAGGACGCCGATCCTGCCGCCCGGGCGGCACACCCGCACGAGCTCGGCGGCCGCCCGGGCATGGTGCGGGGCGAACATGACGCCGATGGCCGACATGACGACGTCGAAGGAGGCGTCGTCGTACGGCAGGGCCTCGGCGTCCGCCTCGCGCCACTCGAGCTCCACCCCGGCGGCGGAGGCGCGGGCCCGCCCGTCGTCGAACAGCTCCGGCGTGAGGTCGGAGGCGACGACCTCGGCGCCGGCCAGGGCGGCCGGGATCGCGGCGCTCCCCGTGCCCGCGGCCACGTCGAGGACTCGCTCGCCGGGGCGAACGCCGCAGGCCTCGACCAGCACGGGCCCGACGCCGGCGACGGCTTCACGGGCGACGGCGCCGTAGTCGCCGAGCGCCCACATCGACCGGTGCCGGGACTTGAGGGCGCGGTCGGCGTCGTCGGTCGTGGTGGTCGTCATGACGGGTCTCCTCCGGACGGTGACTTCTGCTGTCGGCGACGCTACGAGCTGCTCTCCGCCCACCCAGTCCACGATCTGTACCAGAGGACGCCGAACCCCTACCGTCGACGGCATGAGCGCCCCCTACCGCCAGTTCTGTCCCGTGGCGAAGGCGATGGAGCTGCTCGACGAGCGGTGGACGCTGCTCGTCGTCCGGGAGCTGCTCAGCGGGAGCCGGCACTTCAACGACCTGCGCCGCGGCCTGCCGCGGATGTCCCCGACCCTGCTATCCCGGCGCCTCCAGCAGCTCACCCGCGCCGGGCTGCTCGAGCGCCGTGAGGAGGAGGGCCAGGTCGAGTACCTGCTGACCCCGGCCGGCCTGGAACTACGCCCCATCGTCGAGGCGATCGGGATGTGGGGCGTGCGGTGGATCGGCGAGATCGGCGACGCCGACCTCGACCCCAAGCTGCTGCTCTGGGACATGCACCGGCATGTCGACCACGAGGCTCTACCGCCCGGACGCACGGTGGTCGCGTTCCGCTTCCCCGACGCCGACCCCCGCGCCCGCGACTGGTGGCTCGTTCTCGGCGGTGGCGAGGCGGACGTCTGCGACGACGACCCGGGGCACCCTGTCGACGTCCTCGTCACGGCAGGCCTGCGCCGCATGGTCGAGGTGTGGATGGGCGACGTCCCTTGGAGCAGGGCGCTGCGATCGGGGGACGTCCGCCTGGAAGGGCCGGCCGAGTTGCGCCGCGCCCTGCCCCGCTGGTTCACCCTGTCGTCGTTCGCGGCCGTCCCGCGCCCCCGCGTTGTCGCGGCGGCGATTCCTTGATCCCAAGAACTTCCTGATCGCCGGCTGGGGACGGCGGGACAAGGGGTCAGAGACGCGGGCTGAACCAGCGGTCCTGGTGGTGAAGCGCCGATTATGCGCGGTATGACCCCCTCGAGCGTGGTCGCCCGCGATTACGTTCAAGCCGGGCGGTATATCGGCCGACGGGAAGCGAGTGGATTCCGGCCGCGAGGTGATTGCCCAGCTGCGGGTCGGTGTGCTCTCCGCTGCGCTGACAATCGTCGGCGCCGGCCTTTTTCTTTGCCTGGCCTCGGCGCCGGCTCCACCTCACGCGCTGGTATTGGCGCCTCCTGCAGTGGCTTCCCTCCTGATGGTATCCGAGCTGGGCCGGCTGCACATCGAGGTACGGCGCAGCGCCGTGACGGTCAGCCTGTCGGACGCGGCAATGATCATCGCGCTGTTTTCCATGGCGCCGGGTTCCGCAGTCGTGCTCCGCCTCGGCGTCTGCGCTCCCGTTTTCGTGTGGCTGTATCGCCGGTCGCCGACCCGGCTTGTCTTCAACGCCGCACTCCAGCTCTTCGAGTCGGCGATGTGCGCTGCGCTGTTCACCCGCCTCACCCACGCTGACCCGCTGTCATCTCGGGCCTGGCTCGTGGCGCTGTTGACGGTGCAAGCCAGCGGACTGATCGCAGGCCTGATGGTCAATACGGCGATCGCGTTGAAGGGCGACGACCAGCAGATCGCGGAGGTCGTCGAGGGCCTCGTCCTGGGCGCCGTCATCAGCGCGGTGACCGGTGTTCTGGGCCTCATCGCCGTCATCGTCCTGGCCAGCACGACTCAAGGGCGCTGGCTGCTCCTGGCGGCCACGGCGCTCGGTGTACTGGCCCATCGCGGATACGCTCGCCTCCTGGAGCGGAAAGCCGCACTGGAGTCGGTCCACTCCTTCACCCGTGCCCTGGACGCGAACCATGACAGCGACGCACTCATCCGTGTCGTCCTCGCCGAAGTCCCCAGACTCGTCAACTCGGCCGGTGGCGAGCTCCTGCTCCTCGACGGCAGTGCCGCCGGATCGGCGCGCGCAGTGACACTCGTGGACGACCGGGTGGTCTTCCGACCCGTCGAATCCCTCGAGGTACCGATTCGACAGGTTCTCGCCACCGGGAAAGCGCTGGTGTCCGGCCGGCACAGCCGCCGGACGCCGCGGTCGATCATCGCTGCCGACGGGGCGACAGAACTCATGGTGGCGCCGCTCCCGCCCGAGGTCGGACCCGCCGGCGCGCTGCTCGTTCGTGGTCGACTCGGTCAGGTCCGCGGCTTCAAGCACGGCGACCTGCTCCTGTTCGAGACCTTGACGTCCCACGCGGGTGTTGCCCTGGGACGGGCGCGACTGGTGGATCGACTGCGCCACGACATCGGTCACGACCGGCTGACCGGGCTGCTGAACCGCCCCGGATTCGCCGACGCCCTTGCCGATGTCGAGGGCTCGCGGGCGGTGCTGGCCGTGCACCTCAAGAGCGTCAGTGAGGTCAGCGAGGCCCTCGGGCACGCTGCCGGGGACTCGCTGATCGAGACAGCAGCCCAGCGCGTCACCGCCGCCGTTCCTCAGGGCAGCCTCATCGGCAGGGTCGACAACGACATTCTCGCCGTGCTCCTGCCCGCGGCGTCGGAGGCTCGGGCTCGGGAGACCGCTGACCGGATCCTTGCCCGCCTCGAAGCCCCCGTCGAACTGCGGGGAGCACCGATCGCATGCAGCGCCGTCATCGGGATCGCACTCAGCGAAGACCGGTGTGACCTCCTGCGCCGCGCAGAGATCGCGCTGCGCGCCACCACCACTCGTCGCCCTGTCGGTAGATACGAGGTGGGGATGGAGCCACCCAGCGCCCGACGTCTGGCGGTGGCAGCCGAACTGAGGCGCGTGCTGGCCGATCCCGCGCAGGCGCGTCAGATCGTTCCCTTCTATCAGCCGAAGTCCGCACTCGACAGCGGTCGGATCTGCGGCGTGGAAGCCCTGGTCCGCTGGCAGCATCCGAGCAGGGGACTGATCCCGCCGGTGGATTTCGTACCGGTCGTGGAGTCCACCGATCTCGTCCGGCCGCTAACGCTGCACATGCTGAACCAAGCACTTGCCGATCTCGCCAGATGGTCGAGCCAGGAGCGTGCCCTGACCGTTGCCGTGAACCTCTCGGCGCGCAGCCTGCACGACCGGGCCCTGATCGACGACGTCAGCGCCCTGCTGGGAAAACACGGCGTCGACCCGAAACTGCTCACCCTGGAGATCACCGAGAGCGCGGTCATGGAGGACCCCGCCGAGGCGCAGGACGTGCTCGACGGCCTCAGCGAGTTGGGAGTGTCACTGTCGGTCGACGATTTCGGGACGGGATACTCGTCCCTGTCCTACCTCGCCCAGCTGCCGGTCGACGAAGTCAAGGTTGATCGTTCCTTCGTGAGCCGGATCACCACCGATGAGCGCGCTGCGGCGATCGTTCGCTCGGTCGTCGACCTCGGCCACAGCCTCGATCTTCGCGTCGTCGCCGAAGGCGTGGAGGATCAACGCTGCTGGGATGCGTTGACCGAGGTGGGCTGTGACGTGGCACAGGGCTACCTGCTGAGCAGGCCTCTCCCTGTGGACCAGTTCGAGGCGTGGCTCTCTGCTCACCTGCAGAGTTCCCCGGTGCGCTAGGACATCCAGCGCGCAGGTGTCGTGACCCGGCGATCCGGGGTGCCGGGGGACGTCGGTCATGAGGGGATCCGGGCGGCGCTCACGCCGTCAACAGCATCCAGCCCGCGCAGGTCCAGCACCTGCGTGGCGAGCCCGGCGTCAAGGACGGCCAGGCTCCGCATGGAGCCGAAGGGCGTCCGCTCGCCGCGCTCCCGGTCAGCCCTCGAGAGGCCCAACTCCGCACGCTCCGCCTCTGCGCGCAGCCACCGCCCGGCCGGAGCGATCGACCGCTGCCGCCGCCACGCCGAGGCGGTGGCGAGCAGTCCCGTGCCGGCCACGGACTCGCCGGTGTCCAGCAGCGCCAGGCCGAGCGCGGCCACGGCGTCGGGCAGGGTCAGGAGCTGGCCGGCACTGTGGGTGTCGTGCACGGCGGCCCGCAACCGGACCAGCGACTCGGCAGTTGCGCCGGTCCGCAGGTCGATCAGACCGGCCGTGACCAGGATGTCCGCCCGCACCGAGATCGAGTCGCTCTGCTGCGCCGCCGCGACCGCTTGGCTGGCGAGAACACGGGCAACCTGGCCCTGCTCCGTCCCGTCCGCCGCCTCCGAGACGTCGAAGCCCTCGAGGGCGGCGACCCCCAGATCACCGAGCAGGTACGCGAGCTGGACCATGTTGTCGCTCGCGATCGCCCAGCGCCGGCACTCCAGCCAGACCGGCACCGCCTCGTCCGTACGGCCGAGCTCGTCCAGCACCTCGGCGTACTCGAGCTCGAGGGCGCGGGCCCGCTCGGGGGTACCCAAGGGCTCCACCCGGTCGAGCGCCTGCTCGAGCAGCTCCAGCGCCTGCCCGTAGTGGCCGCCGTACCGGGCGACCATCACCCGGCTCGCCAGAACACGAACGACGAACAGGTCGTCGCCGAGCAGCCGCGCGTCCTCGTAGGCGTCCGCCATCAGCGCCGACCCGCGCATCAGGTCGCCCTGCAGTGCGGCGAGGTGGCCGAACGACAGCAGTAGCCGGGAGCGCGGGCGCAGCGGCAGGTCGGCGTCGAGAGCGGCCTGCAGCCAGCGCTCGGCGTCTGCCAGCCGGCCGGCATGGAACCAGTAGCCGAGCTGCCCGGCGATCAGCCGGCCAAGCAGCTGCGCATCGCCGGCGAGCGGGTCTCCGGCGTGCTCGAGGGCCGCCCGCAGGTTGCCGGATTCCCGGTCGAGCCGTTCGCGCTGCGGCCGCCCCGTCGCGGCCTGCTCGCCGAGCTCGTCCGCGAGCTCCGCATAGTAGGCGGCGTGCCGGTCCCGGGTCGCCGCGAGCGTCTCGGGCCGGGCCGCGAGCAGTTCGGCGGCGTAGTCGCGGATCGTCTCCAGCATCGTCATCCGGCCTGACCCGTCTGCGACGAGCAGGCTCCGGTCCGCGAGCCGGGCGAGGACGTCGACGACCTCTGCGGCGTCGGTGGGCGCGCACACCTGCTCGGCGGCGTCCAGGGTCCAGCCGCCGACGAACACGGAGAGCTGCGCCAGGATGTCCCGCTCAGCCTGCTCGAGCAGCCGGACGCTCCAGTCCACTGCGGCCCACATGCTGCGCTGCCGCTCGGGCAGGTCCTCCGAACCGCCGCTCAGGAGGGTCAGCCTGCGGTCGAGACGGCGAAGGATCTCGGCGGGGGGCAGCACCGGGATCCGGGCGGCGGCCAGCTCCAGCGCCAATGGGAGCGCGTCGAGCCGCCTGCAGAGCTCGGCCACATCGGCGACGTTCGCGTCGGTCACCTCGAAGGAGGGGACGGCTGCCCGGGCCCGCTCCGCGAACAACCGGACCGCGTCAGCCGCCCGCACAGCATCCGACCCCGCGCCAACAGCCGGCAGCGGGAGCGGCCCCAGCGCGAGCACCCGCTCGCCGGGCAGCCGCAGCAGTCGGCGTGAGGTGGCCAGCACCTTCAACCGCGGGCAACGCTCGAGCAGCAGACGGATGTCGCCCAGCCCGGCCAGCTGCTCGAGGTTGTCCAGCACCAGGAGCACGTCCCGGTCGGCGAGCATCCGGACGGCGAGATCCAGGGGCGGCTCGCCGGTCCAGTCGGCCCGCAGGCGCAGTGCCCGGCAGATCGCGGGCAGCACGTCGTCGGCTGAGGTTTCGCCCGCGAGCGGCACGAAGTCCGCCCGCCGCAGGGGATGACCGGCCGTCCCCGCAACGACACGGCGTAGCAGCTCACGCGCGAGCCGGGTCTTGCCGGCGCCCCCCGGGCCGAGCAGCGTGACCAGCCGAACGGCCGGGTCGGCCAGTAGGGCCTCGGCCTGCGCCAATTCGCGGGTGCGTCCGACGAGCGGTGCGGTCAGCGGCTCCCCCGGCGGCGGCGCGTTTGCGGCCGGGGCGTGTAGTGCCGGCTCGGGCGCCGCTTCGGAAACCAGCACGGGCGCCGGCACGGGTGCCGGTTCGACCAGCAGGCCGGGGTCTTGCGCCAGCACCCGACGCTGCAGGTCCCGCAGCGCGGGGCCGGGATCCACGCCCAGCTCCTCGCCGAGCCGGTGCGCGGCTCGGGCGTAGGTGGCCAGCGCATCGGCCTGCCGCCCGTCCCGGTACAGCGCGAGCATCAGCTGCCCGGCGAAGCGCTCGTCGAAGGGGTGCCTGCGCACCAGATCCGTCAGCTCGGGCACCAGAGCGGCGTGCCGACCGAGCGCGGCGTCGGCGTCCACCCGGTCCGCCAGCGCCGCGAGACGCAGCGATTCCAGCCGGGCGATCACCGCGTCCCCGGTCGCGCTACCCGCGACGTCGAGTAGCGGCGGTCCCTGCCAGAGCGCGAGCGCCTCGCGCAGCCGGCGGGCGGCGGACGCGGGGTCCCCTGCGGCCAGAGCAAGGCGGCCCGCCTCGTACCGGCGCTCGAACGCCAGGGCGTCCACCGCGTCGGGGTCCACGTCGAGCAGGTAGAGGCCGTTGACCCTGCGTAATGGCGATGCGCCTATCGCCGGCACCATGAGCAGCCGCCGCAGCCGGGACACGTAGACCTGGACGGTGTTCGCGGCCGAGCGCGGCGGTGCGTCGCCCCAGAGCGCGTCGATCAGCTGGGCCGGCGGGACCGCCGAACCGGCCGACAATGCGAGCAGGGCGAGCAGGGCTCGTTGCTGCGGGCCGCCCAGATCGAGCTCGCGACCGTCCACGGTCACGCGGAGCGGGCCGAGCAGTCGGAACTGCGGTGTCGGCTGCCCCGCGTCGCCCCGAGCCACGCGTCAGACAGTAGGCGAGGCGTCCCGCCTGCGCTGCCCATCCGCTCACAATCACGGGTTTGACGTGCGCGTTCAGCAGCCGTTCAGCGGATCGTCCGGTCGGCTCGGCAAGGTTCAGGTCACCGAACGGAACGGTAACCCGCCGAACCAGAGGCCAGCTGGAGGAGGTGCCCGATGCGCGGTCGTGCATGGAGCTGACACCGAACGACGAGGCAGTCACAGATGCGGATCGCTCCCGGCTGCGGCCGGGAGCGTCGCGCTTTGAGCCTGCGCTCTCGAAGATGAGGGACACGATGGAGCACGCACCCCTCACCGCGATCGACGACCTCGTCATCATTGACGACGGCGCCAGCGAGGAACCAGTCACGCAGCGCGATGAGGTGGCGGCGGCCGAACCCGCCACCTACCGCGACGTCTTCGGCGTCCGCGAGTTCCGCGCCGTGTTCCTCGCCGACGTGCTCTCGCTGCTCGGCGACCAGATCGCCGCAGTGGCGCTGGCCATGCTGCTGTACGCCGGCAGTGGCTCCACGCTGCTGGCGGCGCTGGGCTATGCCACGGCTTACGTACCCTGGCTGCTCGGCGGCCCCGTGCTCGCCGCCTGGGCGGAGCGACTCCCCTGTCGCTCGGTGCTGGTCGGCTGCGACCTGGCCCGCGCCGCCCTGATCGGGCTCGCGGTGCTGCCAGGCGTCCCGCTGCCAGTGCTCGGTCTCCTGATCCTGGCGGCCGCTCTGCTGGCACCTCCGTTCGAGGCCGCCCGCTCGGCCCTGCTTCCGGAGATCCTCGCGGGCGACCGCTATGCGGTGGCGATGTCCGTGCGGGACGCCGTCCACCAGAGCGCCCAGCTGATCGGCTTCGTGGCCGGCGGCGCGCTCGTCGTCGCTGTCTCGGCCCGCGGCGCGCTGCTGCTGGACGTCGCGAGCTTCGTCTTCTCCGCCGCCGTGATCCGGTGGGGGGTGGCACGACGCCAGCCCGCCGCGCCCGCCCGCCCGGACGACGCCGCGGCGGCGCGCGGGCTGCTCCGGGAGACCTGGGAAGGGTGGAGGGCGATCCGCTCGCGCCCGGCGCTGGTCGGCTCGCTGTCACTCGGCATCATCGGCGCCGCGTACGCGATCGTGCCCGAGGCGATCGCCACCGGATACGCTCGCTCGGTCGGCGCAGGCGGCACGGCGGTGGGCCTGATCATGGCGGCCGTCGCCGCCGGCAGCGTGGTGGGCGGGCTGGCGATCGGCCGGCTCGTCGGGCCGTCCACGCGGGTCCGGCTGATCTACCCACTGGCCCTCGCGGGCACCTTGCCGATGGTGTTCGTCGCGCTCCGCCCGGGGCTGGCCCTGAGCCTGCTGCTGTTCGCGCTGGTCGGCGTCACCGGGGCCTTCCAGGTGGCAGCCAACGCGGTGTTCGCTCGTAACGTGCCGGCGCACCTGCGCACCCGGGCGTTCGGCCTGGCGGCCACCGGAATGTACGGCGGGCAGACGCTGGCGATCGTGCTCGCCGGCCTGGCCGCCGAGCTGGTCGCCCCGGCCATGGTCGTCGCGGGCGCCGGAGTTCTCGGCGCCGCCGCGGTGCTGGCCATGCGTCGGACGGCGGGTCGTCTCAGTCCGGTGTGAGAGGACCGTGGATCGGGCTCGCCCGGCTCACCCCGGTGTCCGCTTGAGTGCCCGCCAGCCGCCGGCACGGTTGTCGTCGACGATGCGCCGGAGCATTTCCGCGAGCGGCGCCACCGGCACCTTCTCCCCGCGCCGCACCGCCACCGTGCGTGCGGTGCTGTTGCCGTGGCCGCCAGTGATGATCCCCTCCGGGTCGGGGACGATCCCGCCATCGTAGAGGAAGACGTTGACGTGGTCCTTCGCGGCCAGCAACGCGCAGACGTTCCCCTCGAGCACGAAGTACGGCTGGACCCTCCGCTTGACCGTCTCCTCCATCTCGGGGTCGACGGCGTGGGCCAGGTCCCTGACCTGGCGGCAGATCTCCTGCTGCCAGTCCGGGAGCCCGTCGATGTAGGCGTCCACCCTTAGGTCGGTCCGGTAACTCGGTCGGCTCATGCGCGTGCTCCTCGTGGCCCGTGTTCGTCGCCGTCCGCCTATCGTGACCTTCGTGGCTCGCGCTGGGGATGCCCTGGTCCTGGACGTCGACGGCGTCGAGGCGACAGTCACGCATCCCGACAAACTCCTCTTCCCCGAGCTGGGCCTCACCAAGATCGACCTCGTGCGGTACTACCTGGCCGTCGCCGAGGGAGCACTGCGGGGAGTCGCCGGCCGGCCGATGGTGCTCAAGCGGTTCGTCAAGGGCATCGACGAGGAGGCGTTCTTCCAGAAGCGGGCGCCGGAGAAGCGGCCGCCGTACGTCGACGTCGTCGAGCTCAAGTACGCCTCCGGCACGTCGGCCAAGGAGTCCGTGATCCACGACGCGCCGGGGCTGGCGTGGGCGATCAACCTCGGCTGCATCGACCTCAACCCGCACCCGCTCCGCGCGGACGACCTCGACCGGCCCGACGAGCTGCGGATCGACCTCGACCCGGTGCCGGGAACACCCTGGGAGCACATCATCGAGGTCGCCCTCGTCGCCCGGGAGGTCCTCGAGGAGCACGGCCTCGCGGCCTGGCCGAAGACCTCGGGCGGGCGTGGGTTCCACGTCTACGCCCGGATCGAGCGGAAGTGGCGTTTCAAGCAGGTGCGGCTCGCGGCCGAGACGGTCGCTCGCGAGGTCGAGCGCCGCGTGCCGGACATCGCGACCGCCCGGTGGTGGAAGGAGGAGCGGCACGGGGTCTTCGTCGACTTCAACCAGAACGCCTTCGACCGCACCATCGCCTCTGCCTGGTCCGTCCGCCCCACCCACGACGCCCGCGTCTCGACACCGCTGGCCTGGGACGAGGTGCCAGGCTGCCGCCCCGAGGCCTTCACCCTCCCCGCGGTGCTCGAGCGGTACGCCGAACGAGGCGACCCGTGGGAGGACATCGAGACGTCGGCGGGGTCGCTCGAGGGGTTGCTCGAGCTGGCGGACCGGTTGGGCCCTACGGAGAAGGCGCCCAAGGGCACCGGTCGGCGCACGATGACGATGCCGCTGCTCGAGATCGCTCGCGCCAAGTCGGAGGCCGAGGCGCGGGCCGGCCTCGACCGCTGGCGCGAGCGGCACCCGGACGCCGCTGGCCACCTGGAGGCCGCCGACGTGCTCGTCGACCGGATGCGGGGCAGCAGCTCGCTCTGGTACCGGATCCGGGTCAACCTGCAGCACGTCCCCGAGGAGCTCCGGCCGCCGCAGGAGGAACTCGAGGTCGACTACGACCCGTGGGCAGGCCGGAGCTGGCCGGGCCGGCCCACTCCCTGAGCGTGGGGGTCCACGGGCAGACTCTGCCCATGGATCCCGGGACCCCGCGCCTGATGTGGCACCTGTTCGAGCCGGTGCACGGCGTGACCTACTTCGCCGAGCAACCGCGCCGGGCCGCCACGGACTTCGGCCTGACCGGTTACTGGGCGGGATACGTGGTGTTCCGCGCCGCGCCGCTGGGGCCGGTCGGGCCGGCTGTGGTGACGGCCGCGTTCCACGGGTTCGGACCGTCCCGGGTGGGCAAGGTCCTCCCCCAGGCCTGGGACGCCGTCAGCCCGGCGCAGGCGCTCGAGGCGAGGGCCACGTCGACGGCGACAGCGCTGCGAGCGATCTGTGCCGGCGCGGGGATCAGCGACGATCACGTGACGGCTGCGGCAGATGCGCTCGAGCGGGCCGCGGCGGCGGTCGACGTCGCCGGCCGGGTGCTGGCGGCGGCCAATGCCGCGCTGGCCCGCCGGAACGACCCGTACGAGCGGCTGTGGCAGGCGACGACCGTTCTGCGGGAGCACCGCGGCGACGGGCACGTTGCCACGCTCGTCGCGCTGGGCGTGTCGCCCGTCGAGTCGCACCTGCTGAAGATCACATCCGGGGAGTCCGAGGAGCGCTCCCTGCGGTTGGGGCGGGCCTGGGACGACGAGCACTGGGCGGCGGGCCGCGCTCGGCTGCACGACCGCGGCTGGACCGATCCCGCGGGCGACCTCACGCCGGCGGGGCACGCTGCCCGGGACGAGGTCGAGCGCCGCACCGACGAGGCGGCGTCCGCTCCCTGGCGCGCGCTCGGTCCGGCGGCGTCGACCGAGGTTGCCGCGCTGCTGCGGCCGATCGCCGCCGCGGTCGCGGCCAGCGGGGTCGTGCCCTTCCCCAACCCCGTCGGGCTGGGCTGGCCCCCGCCCGCCTGACGGCGGCCCGCTGACGGGTGGGGGCGGGAGTTCGCCGGGCTCGGCGCTCAGGCGCTCGCGGGAACGCCGGGGACGGCGCAGACCGCCACCAGGCCGAGCTCTTCTCGGGCGCGGCGGCCGGCCGTGTAGTCGTGCGCGACGAGCGCGACCCGACGGCCGAGAGCGTGCGCCGTTGCGAGGTCCGCGGCGGCCGGGGCCTCGTCCGGCCCGAGGTCGCCGTACGACTGGGCCATCGCCCCGGTGAAGGAGCCCAGTCGGTTGAGGTCGGTCTCGCTGCCGCCGGTGGTGTTCCAGCCGGCGTACTCGCCGAGGCTGACCCAGTGCATGCCGTGCTGCGCCGCCAGCACGAACAGCTCGAGCAGGGTGTTCTCCTTGTTGCCGTTGACGTTCTGGCTGTTCGTGAAGCCGGCGGCGACCTTGTCCTTCCAGCGCATTCCGTCCGCCCACGGCTTGGACGACGCCTCGGCGAACCGCTTGAACGTGGCCGAGGCCGCGCCCATGTAGGTCGGCGCCCCGAACACGATGGCGTCGGCGCGATCGAGCGCGGCCATCAGCTCCTCGCCCGGCTCGTCGACCGGCAGCAGGTCGACGACCGTCCCGGGGACGGCCCTGGCACCCGCCGCCACGGCCTGGGCCTGGCGGCCGGTGTGCCCGAAGCCGGAGTGGTAGGCGACCGCGACACGGATCCCGATGCTGGTCATGGTTCCTCCTCGAGAAGAAGTGGACTATAGTCCGCTTATGCGCTCCGACTTTAACGGACTGCAGTCCGTTTCTGCAAGCACCCTCTCCATCGGCCAGGAGACGCCGCCGAAGGAGCGGGCGGACGCCGCCCGCAATCGCCGGCGCCTGCTCGATTCGGCCGCGCGGCTGTTCGCCGAGCGCGGGGTGGGCGCGGTGTCGATGGACGACGTGGCCGCCGCCGCCGGAGTCGGCAAGGGAACGGTCTTCCGCCGGTTCGGGGACAAGTCCGGCCTCGCCGTGGCGCTCCTGGACGATCGCGAGCGCGAGCTGCAGCAGCGCGTGCTCCAAGGCCCACCGCCGCTCGGGCCCGGCGCGCCACCCGACCAGCGGCTGGCGGCCTTCCTCGGTGCCTACCTCGACTACTGCACGGCGCACCTGGAGCTGGTCCGACTGTCGGAGACGGCGAGCCCCGGCGCCCGCTACCGCATCGGCTCCTACCGCTTCTGGCACCGCCATGTGGAGGTGCTGCTCGACGAGGCAGGCATGGCGCCGGCAGGAACCGGCCCGCTCGCGCACGTCCTGCTGGCTCCGCTGGCCGCGGACCTGCTGCAGGGCCTGGGCCCGCAGGCCTGGCCGGACCACCGGCGGGCGGTGCTGCAGCTTGCTGCCGCGGCCGTCGCCGGGCCTTCCCTCGGTCCGGTCCCCGTGAGCACTCATGGGTCGGGCCGCAGTGGGCACGAGAGCTGCATGACGACGGCCGATCCGGACCCCACGACGCGGCACGTCGACGAGCGCGCCGAACTGCTTCCGGAGGAGCAGGCCGCCGGTAGTGCCGATCCGCAGGCGCAGGCGGCGGCCGTTCTCCAGGAGTCGCAAGAGCGGACCGAGCGCCCGGACCCGGACGCCAGCACCCAGAGCGGCCGGCGCACCAGCGCCGAGACGGTCTGACCCAGCGGCGAGCCTGACGCGACAGCGAGTCCCGAGATGTCCAGCCCTTCCCCGATCGGTGCCCACCGGGCAAGAATCGGGAGGAAACCGGGCGTTGGGCGCGGGGCCGGCAGGGTTCCCGAGCGCTCCCCGACCGGGCACCATCAATGGGAGCCGCCCTCGTCCGGAGGGAGCGGACGAGAGGACGCGCCGATGCCGCGACTGCGACGTGCCCGCGGGCAGGGGGTCGCATGAGCAGCGACCTCCTGCTGGCGGTGGCGCTCGCGTTCGCCGCCGCGTCGCTCTTCGCGGTGACGACGAACCTGCACCGCGGCGCGGCCTCCGCGGTCCCCATGTCCGACGGGGGCCCTGTCCGTCTGCTGCTGCGGCTGCTGCGCACGCCGCGCTGGCTGCTCGGCAGCGCGGCCGCCCTGGTGGCGCTCGGTCTGCACACCGTCGCGCTGCGGTTCGGCACGGTGATCGTCGTCCAGGCGGTGCTCTCGACCGGGCTCGTGCTCGCCCTGGCCCTCGAGGCCCTGCGGGAACGCCGCCGCCCCGCCCTCAAGGAGGTCGGCGCGTGGGTGCTCGTGGTCGCCGGCATCGTCACCCTGCTCGGCCTCGCCCACCCCCACGGCGGAAGGAGCATCGGGACGGCTGCGCTGGCGCTCACGCTCCTGCTGGCCGTCCTCGTCGCCTCCCTCGGCCTGCTCGTCGGCCGCACCCGGCTGCCGCGGCCCGCCGTCGCCGTCGTCATGGGCGGCTGCGCCGGAGCGCTCTTCGCCCTGGACGCCGTGTTCCTCAAGGCGCTCGCAATGGCAGCGGAGAACCTCCTCAGCCTGCGCTCGCTGCTCGACCTCGCCGGCTTTCTGATCGCCTCGATCCTCGGGAACCTCGTCGTCCAGCGCGCCTACCAGCAGGCGCCGCTGCGGCACGTCCTCCCGTCCGTCACCGCGGCCGATCCCCTTGCCGCGTCCGTGGTGGGCATCGCCCTGCTGCACGAGCACCTGGCGCCCGGGGTCGTCCCGGTGGCCGGCCTCGTCGGCGGCCTCACGGCCATGGTGGTGGGGATCGTCGTCGCCACCCGCGGCGTGCCCGGCGACGAGCTGGCGCTTCTCGCGCACGCGCGGAACGACACCGGCAACGAGCGGAGCAGCGCGACCGAGCGAGCCCGCACCTGATATCGCGTCAGGATGTCAGAGGTCCAGCCCGTGCCCGAAGGCGAAGCAGGGGTCGTCGTACCCGGGCACGTCCTCGGCGTGCCGGCGGACCTGTTCCATCGAGCGAGGCAGGTCGAACGGCAGGCGGCCCCGCGGCCCGATCCTGCCCGTCAGGGCGTCGAGGAGCGCGTCGTTCCGCGTGCCGTAGCTGGCGACCACCGCCGCGGCCACGGGCAGCAGGGGCGTGAGCACCGCGGGCCGGTCCAGGAAGACGTCGAGCACCAGCGGGCAGTGCTCGGCGATCCTGGCGAGGCGCACGACCAGCCCAGGAGGGAAGTCCAGCGCCCCCTGGTGGAAGAACGACTCGAGGAACAGGTCCGAGCGGGGCTCGAAGGGCGCCGCCAGGCGGACGACCGCCACGTCGGCGTCCTGCGGGCGATCGACCGGGGAACCGCAGCGAGCGAGCGTGGCGGGGTCCACGCCCTCGGCGTAGATCCGCAGTCCGGGGGCCAGGGGTAACAACGGAGCGCCACCGATCACGTCGTTCTGCAGCACCGTCACGGACGCCGCCTGCGCGTGGTAGCCCGCCTCGTGGAAGTCCGCCCGGCCGACCGTCGCCTCCGCGAGGTCCTCGTCAACGTACGGGTCGTCGAAGAGGCCGAGGGCGAACTTCACCCGCAGCAGCCGCCGCGCCGACTCGTCGATGCGCTCCTCGGCGACGCGGCCGTCCTTGACGAGGTCGAGGAGCACCTCGACGCACTCCTCCCCGCCGAACTGGTCGACGCCCGCGTGCAGGAGCAGCTCCATCCGCCCGTGCGGGTCGAGGCGCTCGACGCCCCACGCTCGGGCGGGCAGCACCTGGTCGCCGACATGGTTGTCGTTGATCAGCTCCCAGTCGCTGAGGACCACCCCGTCGTAGCCGAGCCGCTCCCGCAGGAGCCCGGTGATGATCTGCCGGTTGTAGCCGAAGCCGACCTCCTCGATCGGCTCCCCGTCGACGGTGAGGCCGACGGGCATGCCGTAGTACGGCATGACGGCGGCGGTTCCGGCCTCGAGCACGCCGAAGAAGGGCCTGAGGTGGTCGGCGAAGCGGCCACCGGGGTAGACCTGCTCCCGGCCGTATGGGAAGTGGGCGTCCTCGCCCTCCTTCTGCGGCCCGGCGCCGGGGAAGTGCTTGCTCGTGCACGCGACGCTGCCCGGGCCGAGCGAGTCCTGCTGGAAGCCGTGCAGGTACGCCAGGGCCAGCTCGGCGACGAGGTCGGGGTCCTGCCCGAAGGTGGAGGACTGGCGTGCCCATCGAGGCTCGGTCGCGAGGTCGAGCGTCGGGTGCAGGGCGGCACGGATCCCCACCGCGACGTACTCCTGCCGGGCAATGTCGGCGAAACGGCCGACGAGGGCCGCGTCCCGCAGCGCGGCCAGCCCGAGCGGCTCCGGCCATTGCGAGAACGATGCTGCGGCGAAGGAGGCTCCTGCGTTCTCCACGAAGGCGTGCCTGGGGTCGGTGGAGACGGTGACCGGAATGCTGTGCGGAGTCTGCTCCGCCAGCGCCTGCAGGGCGTTGTGCCACCGCGCGGCCGTCCGGGCGTCCCCCAGCCGGTGCACGTTGAAGTGGCTCAGGTACTTGTCCCTGACCACCACCGAGGTGGGCGACTTGCTGATCCTCCCGGGCCGCTCGAGCACGGACCCGTCCTCGCCCGCCTCGATGACGGTGTGGAACAGCAGGCCGGCCTTCTCCTCCAGCGACAGCTCCCCGAGCAGCGACTCGACCCGCTCCTCGAGCGGTACCCGCGGATCCTCGAACGGGTCCATCCGGCCGTTGTGGTTGAGGTCGCGGTACTCGACACCGCCACCGCTGGTGAGCCTGACCGGTCGCATCTACGGCCCTTCCGTCGTCTCGTCGCCCGTCTGCGGCATCACGTGGTGCCGCCCTTGCTCCCCGCCGCTGCGGCGGCCCCGGGCCCGGGGGGGCGCGGGGCCGCCGTCGACCGGGGGTCAGGCCGGTCCGGCGCTGAACCTCTCGATCCCGATGACCGGCCGCACCGCACGCTCGACCTCGCGGGTGCTGAACGAGCGGCGCAGCGCGCCCCTGCCCGCGACGTTCCCGATCGCGCCCACGATCATGGCTTGGTCGAGCGACAGGTAGCGACGAGCGATCGCGTCGCCCTTCACCGAGGCGGCGTCGAAGAAGCCACCTCGGCCGTAGGCCCCGAGGTCGTACTGGATCCGCAGGAGGTTGTGGAACGACTCGCGGGGCTCGAACATCATGGCCAGGAACGAGGCGTGCGGGGTGACGACGCCCGTCTTGTAGTCCGGGTTCGGGTTGGTCGCCGGCCTGCAGTCGTCGAATCCGACGTCGAGATTGGTCTTCTCCTCGTCCGAGAAGTAGCCGTCGGGGTTGAGGCCCAGGGCGTCGACGCCGTACTCCCGGTAGCCGTCGACGATGAACGGATCACTGGACGGCGAGAAACCCCAGTAGCCGTAGTGGGCGTCGTCGAGGCCGTGCTCACGCTGGGCACGCACGTGCAGCGGATGGTTGAGGCCCCACGAGTGCGGCGCCCACCGCTCCTCCGGCACGAAGATCGCGGGCATGAGCTCCTCGAACATCGAGCCGCCCCACCCGGGGACGATGTGCATGCCCCGGTAGGTGTAGGCGCCCTCGAACACGTCCAGCCCGAAGTAGGTACGGGTGGTGCCGACCGGCTGCATCTCCTGCCAGTTCCAGTCGCAGGTGGCCGGGAAGGTCCGCCACAGGGCGTAGTAGTTCTGCGGCGGGATCTGTCCCCGGATCAGTCCCAGATACGTGGTGATCCGGGTCTCCGACACCGCGGTGTCGTAGTGGTGGTTCGTGTACCAGACGTCCGGGCCGATGCCGATGTGGTTCCCGGTGAAGCCATCGAAACCGGGCGGCGGCGGGGCGTCGTAGAACCCGCCGTGGATGAGCCCTCCCCCGTTGACCGTTCTCGCGTTCGGGTCGTAGAACATGTCCCAGCGCATCCGCTGCCACAGCTTCTCGGCGAGGTGGCGTGCGCCGGGGACAGCGGTCCGTACGACCTGCAAGGCGGCTCCGAGCCAGCCGTTGTCCACGCTGGAGACGAACGGGTAGACCCGGTCGAAGGGCGCTACCGGCCATTGCGTGAGAACGCTGCCGTCCCGGGGGTCGTACCAGTTGTAGTACATCCCGCTCGGCTCGTGGTGGGCCATCCGCAGCAGCGTCGTCAGGGTCTTCTTGATCCGGCGATTGCACTCACCCGGAGTGATCAGACCGAGGTCGCGGGCCACGACGTTGCTCCACATCCACCCGCCGATGTTCGTCGGGGAGGTGTAATGGCTGGCGTCGGCGCGTGACAGCGACTCCCTGATGTTGTCCGACGGCAGGCCGGTAGCCGGGAACGTCATGCTGTCCAGGGAGCGCATGGTGTCGGCGGCCCACCGCAGGAGCCGATGCGTGTCGAATCCGCCGCCTCCCAACCCGGCCGGGGTGTCGGCGGCGGCGGGGGCCGTCGCGGCGGACGCGAGCGCGGGCGGTGCCAGCAGGAGGCCCGCGGCGGCGGTGCCCCCGGCGAGCAGGACCTGACGACGTGAGGCGGGGGAATGCGCGGTGCTCATGGGATCTCTCCTTCGAGGTCCGTCACTTTGAGGTCCGTCACTTGATGCCGGTGGTGGCGATCCCTTCGATGAATCGGCGCTGGAAGATCAGGAAGACGACAAGGACGGGCAGGAGCACGACGGTCGAACCCGCCAGCAGCAGCCCGTACTGGGTGCTGTTCTGTCCCGTCGAGTAGAGGGCGAGGGCCACCGGAAGGGTGTACTTGTCCTCGGTCTGCGCGACGACGAGCGGCCAGAGGAAGTTGTTCCAGCTGCCGAGGAACGTGAGGATCCCGAGCGTTGCGAGCGCCGGCCCGCACAGCGGCAGGAAGATCCGGGCGAAGATCTTGAGTTCCCCCGCGCCGTCGACCCGGCCGGCGTCCAGCAGTTCGCGTGGCAGGCCGAGGATGAACTGCCGCATCAGGAACACCCCGAACGGGGTCACCAGGAACGGCAGGAACAGCCCTGGGAGCGTGTCGACGAGCCCGGCGTTGGCGACCAGGATGAACAAGGGCACGAACGTGACGACCCCGGGAATGAGCAGTGTCGTCATGACCAGCACGAAGAGCGCGCGCTTGCCCTTGAACTCGAGCATCGCGAGGGCGTAACCGAGCATCGAGCAGAACAGCAGGTTGCCGACCGTCACGGTCACCGCGACGACGGTGGAGTTGAAGAAGTACGTGCCGAAGTTCAGCCGGGAGAACAGCTGGGAGTAGTTGTCCCATGACGCGGTCTGCGGCCACCAGGTAGGTGGCGACTGGCGCAGCTCCCCTTCGGACTTGAAGCTGCCGAGCACCATCCACACGAAGGGCGTGACGACGGCGACCAGCGCGACGGTGAGGATGAGATAGAGCCACCAGTTGGGGAAGCGGCGGCGTGCGGTGTCGTCGCGCGCGGGCTCGTGGCCTGCCGTCGCGCGGCGTGCGATGCCGGGGCTTGCGGTGTCGTGGCGTGCGGTGTCCATCGGAGCCCCCTCTCAGGTGTTCTCGCGCAGCACTCGGAACTGGATGGCCGTGACGATCGCGATGACGACGAAGATGATGTAGCTCATCGCGGCGGCGAAGCCGTAGTTCCCGAAGCCGAACTGCTTGTAGGTGTACATGGACAGGGAGATGGTGCTGTTCAACGGGCCGCCGTTGGTCATGACGAACGGCTCCTCGAAGAACTGCAGGTAGCCGACCGCCGTCGTCACCGAGACGAAGAGCAGCGTGGGTCGCAACAGAGGCAGGGTGATGTGGCGGAACCGCTGCCACGCGTTCGCGCCGTCGACGGACGCGGCCTCGAGCAGCGACCGCGGCACCGACTGCAGGCCCGCCAAGAAGATGATCATGCCGGTGCCGAAGTTGCGCCAGGTCGCCATCACGATGAGCGACGGCATGGACCAGGTCGTCGACCCGAGCCAGTTGGGCCCCGGGATCCCGAACCAGCCGAGGACCGTGTTGAACAGGCCGGAGTCCGGCTGGAGGAGGAACCGCCACACCACGGCGATGGCGACGATCGAGGTGATCACCGGGGTGTAGAAACCGAGCCGGAACGCGGCGCGGAAACGCGTGATGCCCCGGTCGAGGGCGATCGCCGCGGCGAGTGCGACGCCCATCGTGAGGGGCACCCCGACGATGACGAAGTAGGCGGTGTTGCTCGCCGCCTTGAGGAAGATCGGGTCGGAGAAGGCCCGGGTGTAGTTGTCGAGACCCACGATGTCGACCGCGAAGGGCGTGCGCAGGTCGCGCTGGCGGGTGTCGGTGAAGCTCATGAAGAGCGACTGGAGAACCGGCCACAGGGTGAAGGCCGCGAACAGCAGGCAGAAGGGGGCAGCCAGAATCCAGGCGGCGCCCCCGGCCCCCAGCCGTCGTCGCCGACGAGGGGCCGGGCTCACCTCCGCAGGCGACCGGGTCGTCGTGAGCGTCATGTCACATTCCTGTACCGGTGGACTGCGCCTGCTGCTGGACCGTCTTCAGCTGGGCGGCCGGGTCCGCGCCGGTCTTGGTGATCTTCTCCATGGCGCTGTCGAACCCGGCGATCACCTGCTCCCAGGTGGGGAACGGCGGGGGCGCCTGGGCCGTCTTGAGCTGCTCACCGAACACCGCGAGCTTCTTGTCGCCCTGCAGCGTCTGGTCCTGCCAGGCGGACGAGACCGACGGAAGGTCCGTCGACGACTGCCACCACTGCACCTGGGTCTCGGGCTGGCTCAGGAACTCCACGAACTTCCAGGCACTGCTCCGGTTCTGGCTGTCCTTGAAGACCACGAAGTCGGAGCCACCGACGAAGGACGAGGAGGTCTTCTTCGCCGGGATCATCATCACCGCGTACTTGTCCTTGAAGCTCCCGCCGCCGACCTTCTCCACGCCCGAGACCTCCCACGGGCCGGAGATGAACATCGGCACCTTGCCGCTGACGAAATCCGGCTCCGTGGTCGGGGTGGCCGGCGCGGCCTTGTCCGAGATCCCGTCGGTGAAGTAGCTCTGGTAGTACTTCACCGCTTCGAGCATCTCGGGGGTGTCGAAGTTGTAGCCCTTGCCGTCGCTGGTGGTGATCTGGGCGCCGTTGGACCACGCGAACGGGAAGACGGACTGCCACGAGCCCGTGCCGCCGGCCTGGAGGCCGATGCCCCACTTCGCACCGGCCTTCGTCTGCATCGCCTTGGCCATCGCCTTCAGCCCCTCCCAGTCCTTGGGAGGCGTGGAGAAGCCGGCCTTGGCCGCCAGGTCCGTCCGGTAGAAGACGACCCGGGTCTCGACGTACCAGGGGATCCCGAAGGAGGTGCCGTTGACCTCGGTGGTCTTCTGCGCCCCGGGGAAGAAGGCCGACGAGTCGATCGAGGCCGGCTTGGGGTCGAGCGCGTTCTGGGTGGCGAACTCGCCCATCCACGTCGTGCCGACCATCGCCATGTCGGGCGTCTTGCGAGCGGTGATCGCGGTGTTGAACTTGTCGTGGGCGGCGTCCCAGGGGATCGCCGTGACGCTGACCTTGACCCCCGGGTTCGCGGCCTCGAACTTCTTGGCCAGGTCCGGGAGCTTCTCACCCTCGGCGCCCATGGCCCAGACCGTGAGAGTGCCGGTGGCGGGACCGGACGAGATGCTGCTGGCGGTGGCGCCGGTGGTCGTCGATCCGTTGTTGCGGCCGCAGGCGGGGAGCGCCACAGCAGTGGTCGCCCCCAGGGCGGCCGCGAGGAAGTTTCTACGTCGCATCGGGCATCTTCCTTTCATTGCCGGTGGAGGGGGCACTCGCGTCCCCGTCCGTCAGGGACAAGGGGACGAGGGGTCGGGATAGGGATCGGGGCACCCGCACGAGGCCCGCAGGACGAGCTCCGTGGGCAGGACGATTGGTTCCAGGGCCGGGCCCGCGCCGGTGACGCGCTCGTGCAGGCGGGTGGCGGCCAGCTCGCCGATCTCGCGCACGGGCTGGCGAACCGTGGTGAGCCCGGGCCGGACGTAGCGGGCGGCCATCACGTCGTCCCAGCCGGTGACCGCGAGGTCGTCGGGGACCTGGACCCCCGCATGCGCGAGGTGGCCCATGACGGCCAGGGCCAGTTCATCGTTGGCGCAGACGACGGCGTCGGCCTCGTGGTGGCCCGTGAGGAACCCTTCCGCGAAGCGGATGCCCTCGGCCTCGTCGACCGGGACGCGCACCGGCTCGGACGGCTCGAGCCCGCACTCGAGATGGGCGAGACGGAACCCCTCATAGCGATCACGGAGGTCGCAGGGGTAGGGCGCTCCCAGGAAGAGCAGGCGGCGTCGGCCGTGCGCCAGGAGGTGGGCGGTGAGGTCCCGCGCGCTGGAGGTGTTCTCCGCGCCCACCGCGTCGAGCCCGGGCAGGACACAGCCGGCGATGACGAGCAGGGGCTTCACCGTGCCCAGTCCGGAGAGAACGGCTTCGGGGAGCTCGACGGACCCGTGGACGGCGAGGCCCTCGATCCGGCTGGCGAGGGCCCGCACCGCCTGGCTGGGGTCGCGCCGGGCATCGGGAAGGGCGAGGACGACGCTCTGACCGAGCTCGGCAGCGCGGGCCTCGAAGCCGACGAGCAGCTCCGAGTAGTAGGGACCGGTGAGCATCGGCAGGACCAGGCCCTGCGCCTCGTGCTGACCGACGGCCAGGCTGCGGGCGGCGCCGAGCGGCACGTAGTTCAGGCGCGCCGCCGCCTCGAGCACCTTGGACCTCGTGCTGTCGGAGACCGCCCTGGATCCCTGCAGGACACGGGACACCGAGGCGATGGAGACGCCGGCGGCTTCGGCGACCGTGTAGATGGTCGCGGGTGGGGCTGGTGGCGACGCTGCCACGCGATCACCTCGCGAGAGTGGTAAGCGCTTACCAGCGCTTCGCCCCCCAAGTGTGCCCGAGGTACAAGTGGGACGCAAGCGATCAATTCCCCCAAAGTGGGGGGATATGCCCGTCGCTCAGCTCGTGATCAGATCGTGACCACGGCCATCGGTGATCAGACGAGTACGCGGCCAGCCCGTCCCGGCCGTCGCGCGATCAGCTCCGCGAGGTGCCAGTGCTTCGGCCCGCTGTATGCCTCGCCGTCGCGCTCCTGCTCGTCGAACACGAGAACCTCGAGCCCCTCGAGCCGGCGCCGGGCCTCGTCCACCGACATCGCCGTGATCCTCGGCAGCGCTGCCCAGGTGTCCCGCTCCAGCAGCAGGTGCGCGGCGACCACGCCACCCGGCCGCAGCGACGCGCGCAGCCGGTCCCAGACCAGGTCGAAGCGCGGCGGTGGCAGGAAGAACAGGCTGAAAGCCGCCAGGACGAGGTCGGCCTGGGGCAGGTCGACGTCTGCCATGTCGCGGGTCACCACCGTGAGCTGGGCACCGGGCGGGGCGGCGGCGGCCAGGGCCGCCGCGGACGTCGGTTCCGCGTCGACCGCGAGCACCGACCAGCCGCGGTCGAGCAGCGCGAGGGTCTCGGTGCCATCGCCTGCTCCGAGGTCGACGGCCACCCCGACGTCCACGCCGACGGCCTCGGCGACCGCGAGCGCCCGCGCGAGCAGCGGCCGCATCGGGCGCCCCCGCAGGGCGGCGTAGTAGCCCTCCCAGTCGGGCCCCCGGTTCACCTGCTCTCGTAGAGCGTCACGACACACGCGCCACCGAGGCCGATGTTGTGCTGCAGGCCGAGCCGCGCCCCCTCGACCTGCCGCGGGCCGGCCTGCCCGCGCAGCTGCCACACGAGCTCGGCGCACTGGGCGAGGCCTGTCGCGCCGAGGGGGTGCCCCTTGGACAGCAGGCCGCCGGAGGGGTTCGTCACGACGCGGCCGCAGTAGGTGTTGTCGCCGTCCAGGATGAACTTCTCGGCGGTGCCCTCCGGGGTCAGCCCGAGCGCCTCGTAGCTCAGCAGCTCGTTGGTGGTGAAGCAGTCGTGCAGCTCGACAACCGGGACGTCCTCCGGGGCGACGCCCGACGCGGCGTACACCTGCTCGGCCGCCGCCTTCGACATGTCGTAGCCGACGAGCTTGGTCAGGTCCCCCGCGAACGACGAGGGGGTGTCCGTGGTCATCGCCTGGGCCCTGATCCGGACGCCGCCGGCGACGCCGTGAGCGCGTGCATAGCGCTCGCTCACCAGCACGGCCGCCGCGGCACCGCACGTGGGCGGGCAGCACTGCAGCCGGGTGAGCGGGCCGTACACGACCGGGGAGGCCAGCACCTCCTCGAGCGTGACGGGGTCCCGGAAGACGGCATACGGGTTCCCCGCGGCGTGCCGCCGGGCCTTGACGGCGATCCGCGCGAAGGTGTCCGGCGCGAGCCCGAAGCGCTCCGCGTACGCGGCGCCGGCGCTGCCGAAGTACCGCGGGGCGAGCGGGACGTCGGCGTCCGGCCCGATCTCGCGGTCCAGGACGTCGTCGAACCGCGCGAACGGGCTCGGCCGGTCCGGCCACTGCGCGGTCAGGGCACCCCGGCGCATCTGCTCGAAGCCGACCACCAGGACGACGTCCGCGGCACCGCACTCGACCGACTGCCGCCCGAGGAACAGCGCGGTCGAGCCCGTCGAGCAGTTGTTGTTCACGTTGACGACGGGCACGCCCGTCATCCCCGTCCGATTCGGTAGGCCGTAGAGCACGTGCTGGCCGGCGGTGGAATCGCCGTACACGTAGCCCGCGTACGCCTGCTGGACGTGCTCGTACGAGAGGCCGGCGTCCGCCAGCGCCGCCCGCGCGGCCCCGGCCGCCAGCACGTCGTACGGCTCCGACCGGCTGGGCGTCGCGAAAGGAACCATGCCCACGCCGAGGACCACTGCCCGATCGTTCACTCGAATGCCTCCTCGACCGCGCGTCCTGCCTGGTTCGATGCTAGATCCCGTGATCGGGCCGATCGAGGGCCCCGAGGAGACGCCGCTCCTGCGGCGCATCCGAGCGGGCGTTCTCGGCGAGGACCGGGTGCAGCCAGGCCCCTACGGCCCCCGCCGGGTGACCTACGCCGACTACACGGCGTCCGGCCGCGCGCTGGACTTCCTCGAGGACTTCCTCCGCGCCGAGGTCCTCCCCCGCTACGCCAACACCCACTCCGAGTCCAGCAGCACGGGCCGGCAGACCACCCGGCTGCGTGAGGACGCCCGCGCCCTCGTGCGTCGCGGCCTCGGCGCGGGCGACGACGTCGCCGTCATCTTCTGCGGCTCGGGGACCACAGGCGCGATCGACAAGCTGATCGGCATCCTCAACCTCCGCATCCCCGCGGACCTCGACGCGCGTCACCAGCTGTCGGCAGGAATCCCGTCCGCGGACCGTCCGGTCGTCTTCGTGGGCCCGTTCGAGCACCACTCGAACGAGGTCTCGTGGCGCGAGACGATCGCCGACGTGGCCGTCGTCCCCGAGGACGCGGACGGGCACGTGGACCTCGCGGCTCTCGAGGCCGCGCTCGAGGAGTACGCCGACCGGCCGCTCAAGATCGGCTCGTTCTCCGCGGCGAGCAACGTCACCGGCCTGCTCACGGACTGCGATGCGGTCTCCGCCCTGCTGCACTCCCGCGGCGCCCTGGCCTGCTGGGACTTCGCTGCCGCCGCGCCGTACACCGACATCCGGATGGACCCGCCCCCCGGCGGGGACCCGGCGGTCCGCAAGGACGCCGTCGTGCTCAGCCCGCACAAGTTCGTGGGCGGCCCCGGCACGCCGGGCGTGCTGGCGATCCGGCGCGACCTCGCACGTAACACGGTCCCGGTCGTTCCCGGCGGAGGCACCGTCGAGTACGTCAGCCCCGTCGAGCACGTCTACCGCGCCGAGGTCGAGCACCGCGAGGAGGGCGGCACGCCGGCCATCGTCGAGTCCATCCGTGCCGGTCTCGTGTTCCAGCTCAAAGAGGCCGTGGGCACGGGCGTCATCAAGGCACACGAGGACTGGTTCCTGCACCGGGCCCTCGAGCGGTGGGCACCCGAGCCGGCCCTGGAGATCCTGGGCAACGTCGCCGCGCCGAGGCTGTCGATCGTGTCCTTCACGGTTCGCCGGGTCGGCCCGGACGGGCGGCGCGAGCGGTACGTCCACCACAACTTCGTCGTGGCCCTGCTGAACGACCTTTTCGGCGTGCAGGCCCGCGGCGGCTGCTCCTGCGCGGGTCCCTACGGCCACCGCCTGCTCGGCATCGACATCGAGCGGTCGCACGCCTTCCAGCAGGAGATCCACCGCGGGTGCGAGGGGATCAAGCCGGGCTGGGTGCGGGTGAACCTCAACTACTTCCTGTCCGAGGCCGTGGCCGAGTACCTGCTCGAGGCGGTGCTGCTGACGGCTCGGGAGGGGTGGCGGCTGCTGCCCGACTACCGCTTCGAACCGGCCACCGGACTGTGGCGGCATCACCAGGAGCCGGCGGAACCGCCCTTGCGCCTGCACCAGCTGGGCTACGGCCCCGACGGCGAGCTCACCTACCCGCGGCACGACGACCGCGCGCCCGAGTCCGCCCTGCCCGGGTACCTGGACGAGGCGCGCCGCCTGTTCGCGGCGCGCGCCGCCCTCGCCCCGGACGCCGACACCGCCGAGTCGCCCGATGCCGACTGGTCCGAGCTGCAGTGGTTCGACCTGCCTGCGGTGTGCCTGACCTGAAGCGCCTGCGTCTAGAGAAGGCCCTCGGCGGGTTCGTCGATGCAGAGGATGTTGCCCTCGCTGTCCTTGAACCAGGCCGCTTTGCCCATCTGGGGCATGACCGCGACCTCGCCGCGCCACTCCACACCCGGCATGTCGTCGTAGACCTCGAAGGCGACGCCCTTCGCCTTCAGGTCCCCGACCTCCTTCTCCACGTCCTGCACGTGGATCTGGGCGATGGTGTGCCCGGCCTGACCCGCGAACTGGGTCTGGTAGATGTTGAAGGCGGTGCCGCTGCTCGTCTCGTACCGTACGTAGCCCGGGAACGGCTCGGCCGACGGCTTCAGCCCGAGCTTGTCCGCGTAGAACGCCTTCGCCCGGTCGATGTCGGCGGCGGGGATGTTGGCCTCGACTCTGCTTTCGCTGAGCATGACACCTCCTGTTGTCACCGTGGTTGATCCATCCCGAAGCTAGACCCGCGCGCGTGGGGTTGGTAGGGACAAATCACCCTCGTGCGTCGGTGGGAGCCGGCTCGTCCTCGGACGCCGTCGGCAGCGAGCACCGCCTGTCGAGCTCCTCGTACGCTCCGCAGTGCGCGCCGAGGAACCCTGCCGCCGAAGCGGACGCTTGATCGCGACCCTGTACACCAACCTCGGGGCCGGGCCGCCGTCCCCGCAGGTCGGACCGATCTTGGGCGACGGTTGGTGTACCCAGTCGCGATCATGCGAGTCGCTACACGGGGGGCCGAGGGTGAGGACCGGTTACGTCGCCGCGGTGGCCGGGGTGGACGAGGCCGGCTCGTGGAAGACGCAGGTGCCGGCCGCATTGGTGGCACCGGCGATGACGCCGACGTCCGGGTCGTCACTCCCCCGCGCATAGGCGCCCGCGTAACCGTAGGAGGAGATGAACACTCCCCAGGTGAGGACCCACGGACGCAAGGATCCGTCCGCCGCCGGGAAGAGCTCGGGGGCGGGGCGGACCCGTTCCTGCAGCACGTACGGGCCGTCCATCGCGGCGGCCACCCGCTCGTCCCACTCCTGTGGCGACACCAGCCAGCCGCCGACGAAGCCGTCGCCGCCGTGCAGCAATGTCGCCTTGAGGACGAGGTCCTCGCGGTGCTCCCGGGCGTACTCGGCGAGGTCGGCCGTGCCGCCTGGAACCGTCACCTGGCCGGGGCGCACGCGACGGGTCCACGGCAGCAGCCGGTCGAAGGCTGCCAGTTCGTCGGAGGTGAAGCGGTCGCGGTCGGCGTCGTCCGAGAGGAGCGCGAGAGCGGCCTTGCTCGCGTAGAGCTCGGACCCGAGCGGGGTGAAGATCTTCACCTCGCCGCGCTCGACCGCCTCGAGGACGGGCTCGATCTGCTCCGCGATCTGCTCGTCGAGCATGTTCTCGAGGTGGAACAGCCGGTAGATCATGTCGACCGGCCGGCCCTCGGCGTACACCCGGCCGGCCGCGAAGGTCAGCTCCCCGAGGTGGCACGGGACGGCGTCGATGCCCATCCGGGCGAAGACTGCGCCGCGGCTGCGGATGACGCTCTCCAGCTCGCGGAAGCTCGCCTCGTGGTCGACGAGGGCGACGACCGGGCGCGTCGCGGTCGGCCCCACCGCGTCGTGCACCATCCGGGCGACCTCGACCATCGTGTCGAGGTAGGTCAGACCGTTCTCGAGGATGAACTCCTCGTGGCAATCGGCGCCGAGGAACGCGCGGTTCAGAACCGCGCTGTCCAGGCCGCCGAGGGCGGCGGTGACGTTGAGCTCGAGCAGGCGGAAGCCGGTGGCGTCGCGGTAGAGGTCGCCTCGCGCGATCCGGGGCAGCTCCTCGCCGTGGGAGCGGACCACGGCGTCGATCTGCGGGCCGCGCGCCCCCACGGCGCGGGCGAAGGCGGCGAGGTCGCCGCCGAAGAGCCGGCGGGGCAGGTCGAGCAGCGCGTCGTGGACGAGCACGAGGTCGGCGGTGAGCTGCTCGGCGTCGGCCCGGTCGAGGAAGACGGGCCGGCTCAGCAGCTCCGCGTCGTACATCGTGCCGCCCAGATCCGCGGCCGCAGCCGCCTTCGCCAGCTCTTCGGGCGAGAGGCGGCCCGTGGTCACGGCGTCGAGGTATCGGTCGGTGACGGTGGCGGTGGGGGCGAGTGCGGTGGTCACGGTCGGGTCCTTCGGGCGAGAAGTGGTGGGGCTGGAAACGGAAACGTTCGCCGGCGGGGTCACACCGACACCGCCGCGGGCAGCGGCGCGATCTCGATGCGGCGCTCGATCTCGGTGATCCGCCGGACGTCGGCCTCGACGGCGGCGGCGTCGTCGCCGGCGAGGATGACCCAGGCGAGGTGGCTGAGCAGGTCCTCCGTGGCGCGGACGACGTCACCTGTCCCGAACGGGAAGTGCTTGCGCCAGAACGTCGGCAGCGCGTCGACCTCGTCGAAGATCTCACCGTTCACCCAGGTGCCCGTCGCGGGCGAGGAGATGAACACCGCGGAGAGGTGCCTCCGCAGCTCGTACGACGGCCGGAACTCGCCGTGCGCGCGGTGCCGCACGGTGCGGAGGATGTGGTTGTCACCGGTGGCCCGCTCGGTGATGAACTGGTGACCGCCGCCGGCGGGTCGGGCGCCGACCTCGATCAGCCGGGGCCCGTCCGGCGTCATCATGATCTCGGCGTGGCCGCAGCCGTTGCGAATGCCGACGGCGTCCAGCACCTGCTGCGCGTACGGCTCCAGCTCGGCGACCTCGGGCGCGTCGGGCGGAGGAACTCGACCCGGTTGTAAAGGCCGATCCGGTCGCCCCGGCGGGACTTGGTGTAGCGGCAGACGTCGACGAGGCCGTGCCGGCCGTCGACGGAGTAGGTGTCGACGAGGTACTCCGTCCCGGCGGCGTGCTCCTGGACGAGGACCGCGAGATTCCGCTGTCCGCCGACGTTCCGGGTGCGCAGGATCCGGCGGCGAGCGGCCGCAGGTCCTGCCCGGGCCCGACGAGGTGCACCTCGTCCGTCGCCATGCTCTTCGGGGGCTTGACGACGAGCGCGCGGTCGGCGAGGCCTGCGTCCTGGACCCAGGCGGCGAGCTCGTCGACGTCCGCGGAGCAGAACTGGCGCAGGTGGGGCACGCCGGCGCTAGCGAGCGCCTGGGCCATGTGCCACTTGTCCCGGCGCGCGCGGTTCAGGCCGGGCACGTTGCCGGTCGCCGGCAGCAGCTCCTCGATCAGGGCGTCGGCGAGCTCCACCCCGGTCTCCGAGCCCGGCACGATGCACAGCGGGTCGTACTGCGCGAGCAGGATGGCGAGCCAGCGGACGTCGCCGTCGAACACGTGGACGTCCTCGAAGTTCTCGGGGTGCCAGGTGCTGGCGACCGCGGGGATCGGCGAGCCCTGGGTGAGGACGGCGACGGTGCGCAGCCCGGCGGCGCGGAAGGCGGGCCCGTACTCGTGGCCGGTGGACAGCGGGTCAACGACGACGACGTAGCGTCCGTCGGTGGCGCCGGTTGTGGTGGTCATGACGACGACTCCTGAAGGGTGGTGGGCTGAGGGGTGGGCTGGAGGGTGGGCTGAAGGGTGGTCGGCGCAGGGGCCGGTAGGCGCATGGCGGTGCGAGCGGCGACGAGCGCGACCAGGGCCGCACCGGCGCTGACGAGCCAGGTGGTGGGGCCGAGGGAGGCCCAGAGGACGACGCCGATGACCGGACCGACCGCGCTGCCGAGGCCGAACGCGGCTTGGAACGCCCCCTGGTAGCGGCCCTGGAGGCCGGCCGGCGCGGCCAGCGACGGCCAGGCGGCGACGGTCGGCCCGCCGACGATCTCGGCGACGGACCAGACCAGGGTGCCGAGGACGAAGACGGCACCGATCGGGAGGATCCCCGCCGGCAGCCAGTACACGGCGTGGCCGGCGGCGAGCAGGGCGAACCCGACGGTGGCCACGCCGGCGGCCGCCCGGCGCTGCACGACCCGGGTGACCGGGAGCTGCAGGGTGAGAACGACGAGCCCGTTGAGCAGGAACATCGCCCCGTACCAGGCGGCGGGCAGCCCGGCGGCGCGCATCGCGAGCGGGAGCACCGCGATGCTCTGCAGGTAGACGGTGAGGTTGACGAACGCCGCCGCGAGGAAGATCAGGTACCGGCGGTCGGCGAGAACGGCTCGATAGCCGCGGCGCGCCGCCGGGGTTGCCGGGGCTGCTGCGTCGGAACCGTCCGGAGGAGGCGCGCTCGCCCGTCGCCGCGGCAGCGCGACCGCGGCGACCGCGGCGAACGCCAGGCAAGCGACCGCCTCGACCCAGAACAGGACGTCGTAGGAGATCGCGACGAGGACCGCGCCGATCAGCGGGGCGAGGGCGTTCCCGATGCTGAAGGCCATCTGGTAGATCGAGAAGATCATCACCCGCTGGTGCCGCGGGGTGAGCTCGCCGAGCAGGGCCGAAGCGGCCGGGCGGAACACCTGCGTGACGATCCCGACGGCGAGCACGACGGCGACGACTGCGCGGATGTCGTGCACGTACTGGATGGCCGGGATCAGCGCGGCCGCCCCGATCATGCTGACGAGGGTGCAGAGCCGGGCGCCGAGCCGGTCGGCGAGCACGCCGCCGACGAGAACCCCGGCCACCGTGCCGGCGCCGTAGGCGCCGAGCGCGAGCCCGGCTTCCGGCGCTGAGAAGCCGCGGGCCGTGAGGAACAGCACCAGGTACACCTGCAGGAAGCGCCCGAGCCGGTTGAGCAGCACGCCCACGAGCAGCGCCCGGACCGGCCCGGATGCCCCGCGCAGGGTGGCGAGCACGCCGTCGTCGAGAGCCCCGTCGGCACCGGCGGCCGGGGTGATGGTTGCCGCGGTCACGGGAGGACCTCCTCGAGATGGGAGACGCCGGAGTTGCCGTCGGTGCGGTGCCATTCCTCGCGCATCCGCAGCCGCCCGTCGGGCAGCACCTCCGGGGTGGTCGTGCAGCGGCCGGCCTGGACGGTCCCGTCGGTGAGCAGCTGGCCGTAGGCGGCGTCGACGACGCCGTCGCCGGCCACGGTGCCGAGGAGGAAGCCCGCCCGGACGTGACCCCCCGAGAACCGGGCGGTGACGGTGGCGCCGTCCTGCTGCCAGGTCGCGACCGGGCGGTCCGAGGCCGGGCCGCTGCCGACGGGGGTGAACCGCCGGCCGTCGTAGCTGGGGAGGGAGTTCACGACCATCACGCCCACGCGATCGGGCACAGCTCGTCCTCGATCCGGAACAGCTCGCGCTCGAACAGGGCGTTGAGCACGATCGCGGACCGGACGGAGAGCAAGGTGAGGTTGGCGTCGGGGATCCCGTGCGTGAAGCGGGACCGGTTGAGCACGAAGAGCCGGTGCTCGCTGGGGGCCTTCCAGCGGACCGAGTAGTCCTCCTCGATGACCGGCTCGCCGGCGTCGTCGGTCTCGATCAGCTTCCACAGGTCGTCGTCGAACGGGAGCGGCACGTGCTGCCGGCCGGCCGCGACGACGACCGTGCGGACCCGGTGGGTCTCGGGGCCGGAGATAGCGGTGACGTCGAGGAGAACGTTCCCATTCTCCGCGTCACCCTCGGTGCGGCCCCCGGTGACGTCCCGCCCGGGGCGGAGCGTGACCGGGAACCGGCCGAGCCGGAGCATCCCGTCGTAGTTCGCCTGGTAGAGGGTGCGCAGCCCGCCGGGGGTGAGCGCGTCGGCGGTCGGCCGCTGCTCGTCGATCAGCCGGCGCCGGGTCGGCAGCGCCAGCTGCTGGAGGAACTGCTGGTGGGCGGGGCGGTAGAAGTCGTTGGCGACGGGCGAGTCGTCGATCGACTCGAACCACTGGTGGCGGCCGAACCACTGGATGTCGGTGCAGCCGGCGCGCAGCAGGGCGAGCACGCACTCCAGACCGGTCTGACCGCCGCCGACGACGGCGACCGGCGCGTCCGGGGTGGCTGCGATGCCGGCGATCCGCGTGCGCAGGTGGTCGGCGAGGATCCGGCGGCCGGCCGGCAGGGCGGCGAGCCCGGCGGGCATCGCCGACCGGGTGCCGACCCCCATCACGAGGTTCCGGCTGGTGGCGGCGGGGCCGTCCGCGGTGTGCAGCGTGAAGCCGTGCTCGCCGTCGAACGCGACGCGCTCGACGTGGACGCCGTAGTGGACGTTCTCGATCCGGCCAGCGGCCCAGGTCAGGTACCGCTCGTACTCCGCCCGCGGGATGAAGTCGAATTGGGCGTTCATCAGGGCGAACAGCCGGCCCTCGGTGATGAGGTAGTTCATGAACGACAGGTGGTGGGTCGGGTCCACCATCGAGACGAGGTCCTTCAGCCACGAGGTCTGCATCCGGACGCCGTCCTGCATGAGCGCCGGGTGCCAGGAGGGGCCGGGGCGGCCGTCGAAGAGGGCGATGGTCTCGTCGGTGTGCGCCTGCATCAGGGCGGCGAGGCTCAGGTTGGCCGGGCCGGCACCGACGGCGGCGGTGTGGAAGTCGGGGGGAGGGACGGCGGTCATCTCGGGCTCCAGGTTCTGGGAAGGACGGTCGGGGTCAGGCCGCGACGAGGCGGCCGAGGGTGAGCAGCGCCGCGGCGCGGCGGCTGGCGGCGAGAGCGGTCTTGGCGGATCCGCCGGAGCCGCCGGCGAAGGTGAGCACCCGGTCGCCGCTGCCCTGGACGGGCCGCAGCGCGAGCATCGGCGGGTAGGCGTAGCTGTCGGCGGAGACGGCGCGGGCGACCGGACCGTCGAGGACATGCATCCCGGGGAGCCGCCGGGCGGCGTGGCGCAGGGCGTCCGCCCGGGCGGCCGGCACGTCCGCGGGGACGTCGGGGTCGACGCCCCAGAGGTCCACCGGGACGCCGAGCAGCATCCGGTCACGCCCCACGGGCCGGCCGAAGAGGCCGGTGGTCTCGTCGACGAACGCCGGCGGCCGGGGCCCGGCCACCGGGTGGATCGTGTACTGCACGCTCTTGGTCCGCAGGCCCGCGGCAGGCAGGGCGCTGCGCTCGAGCAGGGGGCCGGTCCACCGGCCCGCGGCGACGACCACGAGGTCGTAGCGGCCGCCCGTGACCGGACCCGCTGCTCCGGAGGCGCTGCCGCCGGCGGGGCTGACGCCCGCCAGCCGCACGCCTTCGGCGGTGGGCTCGATGGCGGCGACCGGAGCGGCCAGGACGCGGACGCCGGGTCGGCGGCCCAGGTCGTCGAGGACGCCCCGGCGCAGTCCGTCCGGGGAGATGGAGCCGGCGAAGCGCTCGGCGACGGCGACGGCGTCCGCGGGCAGCCCCGCCCACCCGGCCGCGGCGAGCTCACGGCCGGAGAGCAGCCGGGCGGAGCCGGGCAGGGCCTCGCCGACCTCGGCGACGGCCTCCGCCAGCCCCGCGGTACGGCGCAGCACGTACAGCGAGCCGACCTCGTCGTAGCGGGCCCAGCGGCGCAGCGTCTCGCTCGAGCGGAGCTCGACCAGGCTGTCGAGCGCCGCCGCGGCGAGCCGCGGGTCGGTCTCGAAGGCCCGGACGACGCCGCCCGAGACGCCGGTCGCGTCCGCCGCGGGTGTCGTCGCGGCGAATCCGATGACCAGGTCGACCACGCAGCGGCCGGTGCGGGCGAGCCGCCAGGCGAGCAGGGAGCCGGCGATGCCGCCGCCGATCACGCAGATCCTGCCGAGATCGCGAGCGCCGCTCATCGCGCCACCTCCACGTACTGGCAGGCCGCGGCGCCGGCCGCGACCGGGCGGCCGAGCAGCACGCCGAGCAGCTCCCGGCCACGCGGCGAGCGGGGGTCGGCAGCGAGCGCGGCGAGGACGCACCGCGTCGCGAGGGCGGGGTCGAACCCGGCAGGCCGCAGAGCGGCCTCCGCACGGTCGAGTTCGGCGTTCGCCAGCGCCGGGGGCAGCACGCCGGCGCCGACGGCGTCCGGACCACGCCCCTCGACGGAACGGAGGACGGGCCCGGCCCACTCGGTGAAGGCGGCCCACGCGTCGAGGGAGAAGTCGGTCTCCCGCCGGTCCGGGCGGTGCCAGCAGAGGAACAGCCGGAGGAGGTCGGCGTCCGCGGCTGGAAGGATCTCGTCGACCCAGATCGCGTGGTCCCGGCTGGTGGAGAACTTGAGCCCGTCGAGCAGCAGGAACTCGTTGACGACGAGCCCGGCGAGCGGGCGGCGGGACAGCCCGGCGGCGGCGAACACCGCCGGTGTGAGGACAGCGAAGTAGAACGTGTTGTCGATGCCGTGGAACTGCCAGAAGTCCCGGATGTCGCCGTCCCAGGCAGCCCGCACGTCCGCGAGGCCGGCGACCGGGGTGCCGGCGACCGCGGCGGCGGTCCCGTACAGGTAACCGAGCGCGAGCTCCGCGTACACGTCGATCCGCAGCCCGGCCAGCGGGCCGTCGGCCTCGATGCCCCAGTCGCTGGGGTAGGCGAGCGGGATCTCGGGCAGGGGTTCGGCGAGGTAGCGGCGAAGCAGGGCCCGGACCCGCGGGGGCAGGTCGGCGGCGAGCCACAGCGGCACGAGCTGGTCGCGGAGCCGCTCCAGGACGAGCACCGGAACGGTGGCGCGGAAGGCTTCGGGGGCGCCGCCACAGCGGGTGCAGGTCGCCGCGGTGAGCGTCAGGGCGGAGGTGTACCCGCCGCACCCCTCGCACGACCCGCCGCTCGCCGCGGCACCGCAGGAGCAGATCCCGGCGACGGTGGCGTGGTGCAGGGTGCACCCGCAGTCGGAGCACCGGTGCAGCTCGGTGGGTCGCAGCTCGACGGCGTCAGCGGCCAGGAGCTCGGTCAGGAGGCCGGCGACGGCGGGGCCGAAGTCCGCGTCCCGGACCGGGTCGAGGAAGGTGTCCCAGGCGATCCGCGCGGACCCGAACGCGTCGAGGATCCGCCCGCGGAAGGTCTCGGCGAGCTCGTCCGCGCCGACGCCCAGCTCCTGGGCCCGGGCAGGCACGTAGTTCTGGTGCTTGTCGACGCCGGCGAGGGCGAGGACGTCGTCGCCGCGCAGCCGGGCCGCACGGATCGCGACGTCGGCGGCCAGGTAGGGACCGGACAGGTGGCCGACGTGCAAGGGGCCGTTGACCGTGGGCTGCACGATGACGAAGACGTCGGTGCTCATCGGGCACCGCCCTCGACGTCGTCGGTCGGCTCGACGGATCCGGCCGGGAGCCAGTAGGCGCTGAAGACCACGAGCTCGGCGTCGTCCGAGCGGTTGTGGACCACGTGCGGCTCGCCGGCCGGGAGCAGGAAGGCCTCGCCCTGGCGGACCTCGACGACACCGCCGAGGGCCTCGACGGCCGCGGTGCCGGTCACGACGAGCGAGAGCTCTGCCTCGGGGTGGCGGTCCTGGTGGGTGCTGCCCGACGGGGGAACCGCGTACCACATGGCCTGGAACGGCAGCTGGTCCTCGAGCTCGAACTGCGCCCAGCGCGTCACCCGGAGCCCGGCGGCGTGCTGGGTGCGAGCGCGGGTGCGGTCGAGGACCCTGATCCCCGCCGGCGCTGCGATGGTGTCGAACATGGCGTCCCCTCTGGTCGGGCTGTCCCGATGTGGGTCCACCGTCCCGGCGGCCGCGGAAACCCCACTGATGCGCCGCTGAAACGGGCACTGGAACGGGCACTGCAACGGGCACTGAACGGGCACTGCAACGGGCACTGGAACGGGCGCGGAAAAGGGGCGCGGAAACCGCTGCGCACTCCCCCGCGGCGAATGCGTCGTCCTAAGCTCGGGACGAGCCAGGGGCGGGGGTGAGGGACCGTGCAGGTGCGGCTACTGGGGACCGTCGACGTGGAGGCCCCGGCGGGTCCTGCCCTGTCCGGGCTCAAGCGCAAGGCCCTGCTCGCCGCGCTCGCCCTGAACGTCGGCGAGCTCCTGACCGTCGAGCGGCTGACAGAGGCGGTGTGGGGGGACGAGCCCCCGGCCACAGCCCTCAACACGCTGCAGCACCATGTGCGGCACCTGCGCAGCGTGCTCGGCGGCCCCGACACGATCCGGTGGCAGACATCGGGGTACGTGCTCACGCCGGCCCCCGACGTCACGGACGTCCTGATGGCCCGCCGCCTCGTCGACGAGGCCCGGGCGGCGCCGCCGGCGTCCGCTGCGGACCTGCTCGCCGCGGCGACGGGGCTCTGGCGGGGTGAGCCGCTGAGCGATCTGGCGGACCTGGACCGGTTCGCGCGGGAGGCGGAGCGCCTGACGGAGTTCCGGCTCGCGACGACGGAGGCACTCCTCGAGGCCCGGCTGGCGCGCGGGGAGGACGCGGCCCTCGTGGGCGAGCTCGAGGCCCTCGTGCGCGCCCACCCCTTCCGTGAGCGGCTCCGAGCAGCGCACATGCTCGCGCTGTACCGGGCGGGGCGGCAGAACGAGGCCCTCGCCTCCTACCGGCAGGTGCGCGAACTGCTCGACGAGGAGCTCGGCGTCGACCCCGGCCCGGCGCTGCGGGCGCTGGAGACGGCGATCCTGCGGCAGGACCCCGGCCTCGATCCGCCGCCGCGCATCCAGCAGCAGGCCGCTCGCGTGCCGGTCGCGGCCGTTCCCGCGCCGCGTCCCGCGTCGAATCCGCTGTCCTCGTCGGTGGCCGTCCCGCTCACCGGTTTCGTCGGCCGGGAAGCCGACCAGCAGCGCCTGCTGGCGGCGCTCGACACCGCGGCCGTCGTCACGTTGCTGGGCACGGGAGGCGCGGGCAAGACCCGACTCGCGCTGGAGACAGTGGCCCGGGCGGGTGACAGGTTCCCGGACGGCGTCGTCGTCGCGGAGCTCGCCGGAGTCGCCTCGGGCGAGGTCGTGCGCCACCTCGCCGAGCGGGCCGGCGTGCTGGACGAGGACGACGACGAGCTGCTGGCCGCCCTGCGCGCCGTCCTGTGCGACCGCTCGGTCCTGCTCGTCCTGGACAACTGCGAGCACGTCCTCGATGCCGTCGCGCCGCTGGCCGAGGCGCTGGCCCGCGCGTGCCCGGGCCTGCGCGTGCTCGCCACCAGCCGGCAGCCCCTCGGCACGTACGGCGAGGTGCGGGTGCCGCTCGAGCCGCTCCCCCAGCCCGCGGCCGTCGCGCCGGACCCGGGCGAGACAGAGCTGGCCGAGCTCCGCGGGTGCCCCTCGGTGGCGCTGCTCGTGCAGCGGGCCGCGGCCGCCGCGCCGGGATTCGTCCTGACCCGCGAGAACGCGGCGCCGCTGGCGGCGATCTGCCGCCGCCTCGACGGGATCCCGCTCGCCCTCGAGTTGGCAGCAGCGCGGCTCGCGGTCCTGACCCCGCACGAGCTGGCCGCCGGGCTCGACGACGCGTTCGCACTGCTCACCACGGGCCCCCGGACGGCGCCCGCGCGTCACCGCACGCTGCGCGCCGCCCTCGACTGGGGATACGAGCTGCTCGATCCCCAGGAGCAGGCCGTCGTCCGCAGGTTGTCGGTGTTCCACACGCCCGCGTCGTTCGCGCAGGCCCGCGACGTCGCGCTGCCGGGGTCCGGACCCGCCGGCCTCGACGTCGTCCTCGGCCTGGTGGAGAAGTCACTCCTCGTCCGCTCGGTGCACGACGGCCGGAGCAGGGTCAGGATGCACGAGACGGTGCGGCAGTTCGGCCGGCAGCGGCTCGAGGAGACGCCCGGCGAGCTCAGCGGGACGCTCGCGGCGCACGCCGGAACGGTTCGTGACCTCGTCCGGGAGCAGGGCGCGCGGTTCCACGGCCGCGGCGAGCAGGACGCGCTGGCGGCGCTCCGGGAGCGCCACGCGGACCTCCAGGCGGCCCTCACCTGGGCCGTCGAGCAGGACCGGAACCTCGCCCTCGACCTCGTCCACGAGTTGTGGTGGTACTGGTTCCGCACCGGCAAGGCCGTGGAGGGACGCCGTTGGATCGGTGCCGTGTCCCCCGCACCCGCTGCCGTCCCCGCACCGGATGAGGCCTTCGCGCTCGCCGCGGGGGGCTACCTCGCATGGCTGGGCGACGACTTCGAGGCCGCGGCGGGTGGGGCCGAGCGAGCGCTCATGGTGGCCGGCGAGGCGCCGGAGGCTGCTGCCCTCGCTGCCGGCGTCCTCGCCCGCGTCGCAGGGGACCTGAACCGGCCGGACGACGCCGTCGCGGCCGCCCGCCGCTCGGAGGAGTTGTACGCGGCGGCGGCCGACGTCTGGGGTGAGCTGTGGGCCCGCCGCTGCCGCGCCGCGGCGTTGCGCCTGCGCGGCGACGTGGAGCTGGCCTCGGTGCTGCTCGAGGAGTCGGTCGAGGGCTTCCGGAAGCTCGGCGACACCTGGGGTGTGGCGGGGTCCATCGACCAGCTCGCAGCGATCGCGCACCGTCTCGGCGACCACCGCCGCGCCGCCGCCCTCGCCAGGGAGTCCGTGGAGCAGCACCGCTCCTTCGACGACACCAGCGGCACGCGGTACGCCCTGCAGCACCTTGCCGACGCCGCCCTCGCGACCGGCGACCTCTCACTGGCCCGCGCGTCCGCGCGGGAGAGCCTCGAGCTGTCGAACCAGCACGGGTACCGTTTCGGCACGCTGCAGGCTCTGCTGGTGCTGGGGCGGATCGAGCACGCCGACGGCCGGTCGAGCGTTGCCGTCGACCTCACGGAACGGGCGGAGCGCCTCGCCCGCGAGCTCGGCGACAACGAGCTCGAGAAGGAGGCGGCAGAGCGCCTCGGCGCATGGAGCCGGTGACCACGCCGGGAGAAGGAGACGAAGGAGAGAGATGACCGAGCAGCCGGACGAGAACGACACGGTCCACGGGCGCAAGCTCCACGACCCCGGGCCGGGAAAGGTGATGCCGCACTCGTCGACGAAACCCGGCACGGGGACGCCGGAAGAGCCACCGGACGAGCCGGGCAAGGAGATGCCGCACCCGCCGACGGCCTGAGAGAGCCGGGCGTCAGCAGGACGACGTCGGGAGGCGGGCGGAGCAGTCCGCCCGGCCTCCCGACGATCGGTGGTCTCCTACGGCTGCAGTTCCAGGAACTTCCGGGCGGCGTCCTGCCCCGCCGCGAACAGCTTGTCCCGGGTGGCGGCGGTGATCGAGAAGTCGACCGCGGACACCCCGCCGGTGTCGACGTGCATGACGCGGCGGTTCACGCCCTCCTCGTCGAGTCGGTACCGGTTCCAGTCACCCGTCATCGTCTCGAGGGAGCGCACGGCGATGCCCAGCGCGGTCTTGATCGGGCGGTCGGGGTCCGTGCCGGGCTGACCCGAGAGCTGGACGCCCCAGGTAGGCCACCGCGCCGGGTTCCCGTCGTTCCGGTCGAAGACGGTGATCGGGAAGTTCGACAGCAGGCCGCCGTCCACCCAGGTCGCCGTCCCGCGGTCCGTCGGAACCTGGACGGGCTGGAAGTAGAAGGGGATCGACATCGAGGCGCGGACGGCGTCGACGATGAGCTGCTTGTCGGCGTCGATGCCGTACTCGCCGTAGTCCCACGGCAGGCGAACGAGGACCCCTCGGGTGAGATCGCTGGTGTGGACCACCAGGGAGTACGCCTGGTACGGCTTCAGCGAGCTGCCGGGGTCGACGATGCGCAGGTCGGCGAAGGTCCTCACGCCGGTCTTGGCGAGCTCCGCGGAGAGCCACTCGTCGAGGTAGGCCCCCGAATGCATGCCCTCGTGCAGCAGCAGCTCCGCGCCCTCGCCCAGCCGCCCCGTCAGCCGCTCCAGGGCCGAGCCGTCCCGGAAGCGGCTGTAGTCGAGGTCGCGCATGACGCCCTCGAGGTCGTGCAGGTCGCGCCCGGCCTTCTGATAGGCCGCCACGAGAGCGGCGACGATCGCCCCGGCGCTGGTGCCGGCGACGCGCGGGAACGTGTAGCCCGCATCGTGCAGGGTGAGCACCGCGCCCAGCAGACCGATGCCCTTGACGCCGCCACCCTCGAGCACGAGGTCGGCGTTCTTCTGGTCCGGCACGTTTCCTCCCATGGGTTCTGCCACTCGTCCGCGTCGACGGTCTACTCCGGACCTTCCCCCGGCGCAACGGCCGGTCGGCCTCAGGTGACCACAGGTGCGCGGTAGCGGCGCAGGACTGCCTGCGCCAGGGCCCGGTCGGCGCCGCCGAGCCGGCCGGCGGGGATGTCCGCGCTGGGTGACCCGCGCAGAGACGAGGTCGCAGGTCGTGGCGCTGCTCAGTCTCTGGACGCCACCCACCCGGCGATCTGCGCGCGCGAGGTGAAGCCGAGCGTGTTCAGGACGGTCCGGACGTGGCTCTCCACCGTGCGCTCGGAGATGAACAGACGCGCGCCGATCTCTCTGTTGGTGAGCCCTTCGGCGACGAGTTGCGCGACCTCAGCTCCACGCGGGCTGAGTGCCGCGGAGCGACCGTGGTCCACGGCGGCACCGACCGCGTGCCGGGGTCCGCTCGCGGAGCGCCAGCCGCGACGATGCCTGGCGGGTCAGGTGCTGTCCGGCGGCGACGTCGGATGCGAATCTCTCCGGTCCCGACCGCAGCCCTCACCGACTTCTCCGCCCGGTCGAGCGCCGGGGCGAGGCCGATGTGGATCCTCGCCCCCGCCTCGGCGCGGACGCTGTCCGCCGCCCCGAGGAGCTGCGCCGCTCGCCGGTGCTCGCCCCGGCCAGCGGCGCAGCAGCCCAGCGCTGCGAGCAGGTAGCACTGGGCGATCCGATCGTCCAGCTGGTCGGCTATCCGCAGTCCCTCGGCCGACCGCAGCTCGCACTCCCGGAGATCGCCCGCCATCACAGCCGCGATGGCCTGGTTCATCAGCATCATCTCGAGGCTGTACACGTCACCCACCTCCCGGCTGATCCGCGCCCCCTCGGCCGCCGCCGGGCGGACGGCCGCCAGGTCGCCGTCGAGCAGGCCGGTCAGGGCCTGGGCCTGGTGCAGCAGGAGTGTGGCGCCGAGGTCCTCCAGGCCGTCGGCCGTCAGGCGAGCCTCCTCGAGCATCCGCTTCGAGGACTCCTGGTCCCCCGCCATCCGAGCGGCGATCGACGCCATCGAGAGTGACCGTGAAAGGGCCGCGGGCGGTCCTGCTCGCGCCGCACGCACGCACCGCTCGAGCGCTGGCACGCCGGCGGTGGGATCGCTCTGCAGCACGGCGAGGAAGCCACGGACGAAGTACGCGCCGGCGTGAGTGCCGCGGTCGCCGCCCGCGGCAAGCAGTTCGTCGAGCCAGCGCACCCCCTCGGTGGTCGCGCGAGTGATCCAGTACCGCATCAGATAGGTGGCGATGTCGGTGCCCGTCGGGACGTCGTCCTGATCCAGAGCCCGGCGCAACACACCGCGGATGGTGTCGATCCGGAGCTCCACCCAGGGAAGCCACTCGAGCAGCCGGTGCCGTCCCTCCACCGCGAACTGCTGGCAGCGCACCAGGTAGTAGTCCCTGCACCGCCGCTCGACCAGAACCTCCTCGCCGGTCTCCCGAAGCTTCAGCCGGGCGTACTCCCGCATCGTCTCGTGCAGCCGGTAGCAGGCGGCATCGGCGGCGTCGTCCTTGACCACCAGGGACTTGTCGAGCAGCGACGACAGGTGCTCGAACACGACCGCCGGCGGCAGGTCGTCCCCGCCGCACACCACTGTGACGTCGTCCAGCGTGAACCGGCCGGCGAAGACGTACAGCCGGTTCAACAGCGTGCGCTCGGCGGGCGTCAGCAGGTCGTAGCTCCATTCGATCGTGGTCCGGAGCGTCTGGTGCCGCGGCAGGGCGGCGCGGCTGCCTCCGGTGAGCAGGTCGAACCGTTCGCCGAGGCGGTCGCGGATCTGCTCCGCGCTCAGGGCGCGCGTGCGTACGGCCGCAAGTTCGATCCCCAGCGGCAAGCCGTCCAGACGACGGCACAGCTCGACCACAGCGGCCCGGTTGGCGACGGTGAGGTCGAAACTGCCGGACGCCGCCGCCGCTCGCTCGACGAAGAGCTGGACCGTCTCGTTCTGGCGAAGCCGGTCCAGCGGCTCTTCAGCGTCCGGTGCAGGGCAGCTGGAGCGGTGGCACCGGCAGCACGTGCTCGCCGTCGATCGACAGCGGCTCGCGGCTGGTCGCGATCACGCGGAGGCCTGGCGCGGCCCTCAGGAGGTCGCTGACCAGCCGGGCGGCCGCCTGCAGGAGGTGCTCGCAGTTGTCGAGGACCAGCAGCAGCTCCTTGTCGTTCAGGTAGGAGCGGAGCAAGACCGCCGGCTCGGCAGCGCCCTGGTCACGAAGATCCAGGGCTGCCAGGACCGCGTTCCCGATGAGGGCGCCGTCCCGTAATTCGGCGAGCTGGACCAGCCAGGCGCCGTCCGGGACGCCGCGGGCGAGGTCGGACGCCGCCCGGATCGCGAGCCGGGTCTTCCCCACGCCACCCGGCCCGACCAGGGTCACCAGGCGTGCGGCGCTGAGCTTCCTGCGGGCCTCGGCCAACTCGCGGCGACGGCCGATGAAGCTCGTCGTCTCGGCGGGCAGGTTCCCCGCCGTCGTGGAGGTGCGCCTCGCCACGGGCCGACGGTACTGCGCGGGCGGGTGCGCCCGACAGCGCCGAATTCAGTACTGGCTCAGTGGCTCCACCGAAGCCGGTCCCACCCCACGATTCCTAGGTTCGATGCATGAGCGCACAGCACCTCGTTCAACGAGTCGAAGTCACATGCATCGGCACGCCACCCACCCGGCAGATCGAGCGGGCCTCCGGGGTCAGTGAGGTCGTGATCGAGGGCCAGGTCGTGCGCTGCCTGGTCGCCGGCAGTTTCCAGCCCTTCCTCGAAGCCCTCCGGGGCTGCGAGGTAACCACCCTGCAGGCGACGCCTGCTTTCCCGAAGGAGACCCTCCGATGACTGCAACGAGCACCACGACCGGCCTGACCACCGAGAGCGCGCCTTCCAGCGCCGACCGAATCGGCACGACCGCCCGCGGCGAGCTGTCGCTCCGCCGCCTCTACCTCCTCAGGTTCGGCTACCTCTTCATGGGCGGCGGGCTCGCCGTGTTCAAGTGGCCCTCCTTCGTCGCCCACCACGGCTCCTGGCCCCTGGACAGGGGGCTCATCGAGTCGATCCTGCTCGCGATGTCGATCCTGGCGCTGCTCGGGTTGAGGTACCCGGTGAAGATGCTGCCCATCCTGTTGTTCGAGTCCCTGTGGAAGCTGACCTGGCTGGGCGTCGTCGCGCTGCCGAAGCTGCTGGGCGACGGGCTGGACGCCGCCACCACAGTGGAGTTCACCAACATCCTCTTCGTCGTCGTGATCCTGGCGGTCATCCCCTGGGGCTACGTCGTCCGGCAGTACCTGGCCGCGCCGGGCGACCGCTGGCGCTGAGGGCCTGCCGCAGGAGCAGAACCTGACTGGGAATGCGAGAAACGCCCCCGGAGACGCATCTCCGGGGGCGTTCTCGTCGTTTGACAGGGGCCAGAATCGAGCCTTGCGGCCTCTGTGTCACGAGGCGGGCGTCGCCGTCTCCGCGGCGTCGCCCGCGCCGATCGTGATCGTGACCTTGCCGCATGCCTGCCCCGCCTGGAGGCGGCGCATGGCGTCCGGTACCTGGTCCAGCGGGTAGGTGCGGTCGACCCTCGGCGTGATCTTGTCCTCCCTGACGAGGGTGGCGAGTCGCTCGAGATCGGGCGAGCGAACATTGGCGATGAACATGGTGAAGCGCTGGCCCACGAAGCGGGACAGGACGAGGGCGCCTAGCTGTCGGTTCATGCCGCCGGTCAGGGAGCCGCCGTTCTCGCCACCGACGAGGACGGCGGTTCCGAGCGGGGTGAGGGCACGACGCAGGCGGGACAGTGCCGGGTTCCCCGCGATGTCGATGATGACGTCGTAGCGGCGGCTGCCGTCGGCGAAGTCCTCGCGGGTGTGGTCGACGATGTCATCCGCTCCGAGGGACCGCACGAAATCAGCCTTGCCGGGGCTGCACACCCCGGTGACGTGTGCGCCAGCGGCCTTGGCGAGCTGCACCGCGAAGCTGCCGACACCGCCCGAGGCACCCGTGACGAGGACTCGCTGGCCCTCCTGAACGCGCCCGTGGTCGTGCACAGCCTGCAGGGCGGTCACGCCGGAGACCGGAAGGGTCGCCGCCTGCTCGAAGGAGAGGCCGGATGGCTTGTGCGCGAGCCGATCGTCGGCGACGAGGGCGTACTCGGCGAAAGCTCCGCGGCCGAAGCCGAACACCTCCTCGCCGGCGGAGAACGTGGTCACCGCGGGTCCGACGGCCTCCACGGTGCCCGCGACCTCGGTTCCCAGTATCAAGTTCTTGGGCCGCCGCAGACCGAAGACCGCACGGCTCAGATAGGGAAGCCCGGTCATCCAGTGCCACGCGCCGCGGTCGAGGCCCGCAACCGCCACGCGGACGACGACATCGTGGTCGCCGGGCACAGGACGCGGGACGTCGTCGAGACGCAGGACCTCGGTGTCGCCGTACCTGTCCCGCACGATCGCCTTCATCGTGCCGGTGGTCGGCTCCCGGCCGTTGGTGTCACCCCTCTGGTGATCCGGCAGCACGGGGGGCAGGTCGGTGTTCGTCATGGGAAGCCTTCTCTCTGACAAGGGGATGAACGCTGCGTTCTCTGGCGTGGGGTGCGAGGGCTCTCGCTCAGCTCGCCGTGACCAGACCGGTTGTTCCGGTGGGCAGCGCGGCGGAGGTCGAGGAGAATCCCTTCGCGATCAGCCAGATCGGAAGGACGACGAATTCGAACAATCCACCCGGTACGACCATCACCAGGCCGGCTCCGGTAACCATGTCGAGGACGCCGAGCAGGTCGAGCAGTACTCCGAGCAGGAGCGAGGCGTATCCCACGATGCCGAGGACGGCGATCGGCCGGGGGACGAGCCTGCCGACGAACAGCAGGTAGGTGAGGACCAGTCCCCCGATGCCGGTCGGGATGTAGACCCAGAGGTTGTTGTTCGGCACGACCTGCGACTGGGTCAGCAGATACACCCCGCACGCCGCGGAGACCGCGAACTCGACGACCCGCAGCACCGGGTACCAGACCGCCAGGCGCCGATCGACCTGCTTCAGCACCGGGTACATCAGGAAACCGATGGCGACGATCGCGAGGCCCGAGAGCATCGTGAAGAGCACGCCCAACCTCGGCGCCGCCGTGGTCTCACCATTCTGGAACGCCTGGATGGACGAGGCGCCGAGCATATACGTGGCCATTTGGACGAAGAACAGGATTCCGACTGCGACCGCAGTTTTCCGCTGTGACATGACTGCCTCTCTGACAAGGGATCTCGGTGCTGCGTTGCTTCTGGCGTGGGGAGCGAGGCTCTCGGTCAGCTCGCCGCCACCGGGACGGCCGCACCGGAAGGCTCGGGCGCAGGGGCCGAGCAGAATCCCTTCACGATCAGCCAGATGCCGAACGTCACCTCGAACAATCCACCGGGGATGGAGCTGACGAGCGCGGCGCCCGCGACGCCGAACAGCTCCAGCAGGTTGCCCCCGGCGAAGCACGCGTAGCCGATGAAACCCCAGGCAGCCAGGAAACGCGGAACGAGTCCGGTGCGGAAGAGCAGAGCGCAGAAGAAGAGGCTTCCGATACCGAGGGCGGCCTCGGCGAGGTTGTAGCAGACGGAGTTCGCGTGGATGGCGGCAGCGGAGTCGGCGACGACGATGAGGCTCACGACACCGATGGCGAGACCGAAGCCCTCGAAGATCCGCGTGCCCAGGTAGCCCGCAGCTATGGCCTTGTTGTGGGGTCGCAGGATCGGGAACATCAGGACACCGATGCCGATCACGAATGCCGAGTTGAGCAGCATCAGCGCGGCGCCGGTGACGAACAACGCGGTGGAGCCGCTGCGGTCGGCGGAGCGGACGATGCCCTGCGCTATGAGGCTGCCTACGCCATATGCCACGTAGCCCGCAAGGACAAGGACCCCGACGATTCGGGCGGTCCGGCGCATGCTGGAGTCCGGGCGAACGACCGGCGGGGAGGTCGAGTGGTTGGAGGCGGGTATTCCGACGCGCGACTGCGGTCTTCCGCTGTGACATGACTGCTCCTTTTCGAGAGATCTCGGTGCCGCTTCGCCGGTGACCGGCGGCTTCTCGGCTGTGCAGATCACGCTAGGGAGCGTCGGGTCCGGCGACGATGGGGTCGGCTGCACGACTGAGGGGGTCAGCACCCCGACCCGTGCGGGCATCCCCCTGAACGGCCTGCTCGCCGCCGTCGCGGAGGCCGGCGCAACTCCTCCCCCGGGACGCGATCGCTAGAGTCCGGACATGGCGCTGCGGGTCGTCTTCGCCGAGGACAACTACCTGGTCCGGCAGGGCGTCACCTCCTTGCTCACCGAGGTCGAGGACATCGAGGTGGTTGCCGTGGCGACCGACCTCGCCTCGCTCCTGGTGTCGGTGGCCGAGGCCTCGCCGGACGTCGTGCTGACCGACATCCGCATGCCCCCCACGCACACGAAGGAGGGCATCGAGGCCGCGAAGCAGATCCGGTCGCGGCACCCGGGCGTCGGCGTCGTGGTCCTCTCGCAGTACGTCGAGGAGGACTACGTCTTCGAGCTGCTGGCCGACGGCGTCGCCGGCCTGGGCTACCTGCTCAAGGAGAGGGTGACCGACCTCGACGAGCTCGTCCGCGCGCTCAAGGAAGTGGCCCGCGGCGGTTCGGTGCTCGACCCCGTGGTGGTCGAGACGCTGATCGCCCGCCGGCGCGAGCACGCCCCGCTCCTCGGCCTGACGGACCGGGAGCGTGAGGTCCTCCACGAGATGGCCGCCGGCCGGAACAACGCGACGATCGCGAAGACGCTCTTCATGAGCGACCGGGCGGTGGAGAAGCAGATCGGATCGCTCTTCCCGAAGCTCGGGCTGGTCGACGAGCACGAAGTGAGCCGCCGGGTGATGGCGGTGCTCGCGTACCTGAAGGCGACCGGAGCGAGCAGCTGACGCACGGATCCGGCCCTCTGGACGTGCGCCGCCCCTCCCCGCGGGTCGGGCCCTCCCGACAGCTGCAATGAGGCGCACACTCGCCACATGCAGACCCGGCGCGCGGTCGTCCGGCGTCATGGCGGAGTACGCCACCGCCTGGCGGTGACGGGTGCGCTGGCGTGCTTCGTCGTCGCTGTCTACGTAGCAGTCGTCCTCGGCGGTGGCGTCCTGGTCGGTCAGACGGAATCACCGAGCCTGTGGCTGTCGGTGGTGGCCACTGTCGCGGTCGCTCTGCTCTTCGCGCCGGCCCAGGCCGCGATCGAGCGGATCGCGAGCAATGCGGGACACCCCGCTGCCGCGACGCCGTACGACGTCCTCAGCCGCTTCTCCGAGGCAGTCACCGGCGGGTACGGGGCCGGCGAACTGCCGGCGCGAATGTCGAGGGTGCTGGCAGAGGGGACGGGTGCCCAGTGGGCACAGGTGTGGCTCCAGGTGTCCGGCCGCTTGACCCTGGCGGACACGTGGCCCGCGGACGCGCAGGCCGACGTGCGACCGCCGTCTCCGGAAGCAGACGGCGTCGACTCCACGGGCGCCGGGCGCCGGGCTGAGGGGGTCCGGCACGGTGGCCGGTCGTTGGGCGTCCTGCGCCTGCAGGAGCGACCCGGCATACCGCTCACGGGGGTCGAGTTGCGGCTCATGGCAGGACTGGCCGCGCAGGCCGGACTGGTCCTGCGGCTGGCCGCGCTCCGTGCCGAGCTCGAGGACCGTCACGCGGAGCTGGTGTCGCGAGCCGGCGACCTGCGGGCGTCGCGGGATCGGCTCATCGCGGCCCACGACGCCGAGCGTCGTCGCCTCGAGCGGGACCTCCACGACGGGGCCCAGCAGCACCTGGTCGCTCTGACGGTGAACCTCAGGCTCGCGCAGACGATCTCCGGCCGCTCGCCGGAGCGCGCCGCCGACCTGTTGGCCGAGCAGGCCGGTGCGGGCCGGGCGGCCATAGACACGCTGGCCTCGCTGTCCCGCGGGATCTATCCGCCCCTGCTCGGGGCGGAGGGCCTGGTGGCGGCCCTGCGGTCTGCGGCGGCCACCAGTTCGATCCCGGTGACCATCGACACCACCACCACCGAGCGGCCGCCGACGGCGGTGGAGGCGGCGCTGTACTTCTGCTGCATGGAATCGGTGCAGAACGCCGCGAAGCATTCCGGCGCGGCCTGCGTGTCGGTGCGGTTCGCCGCCCCGGCCGGCCGCTGGCGTCTGTCCGTGGTGGATCCAGGCGGAGGTTTCGACGTCCAGGACGTACTCGCGTCAGGGACGGGCGTCGGGCTGGTCAACATGCGCGACCGGCTCGACGCGGTCGGCGGCACCCTGACCGTGCAGTCGGGGCCGGGCCTCGGGACGATGGTCACCGCGGAGGTCCCCCGGATCCCGAGTCCCCGCGTGGGTGACGCCCTGTCACCCTCAGCTCTCCCGGCGGCGTGACGTGCGCGTCGCGCTGGCCCGGGCGGTTCTCGGTCTGGCCGTTCTCGCCGGCGTCCTCGACACGGTCTTCACAGCCGCTTACCGCCCGCTGCTGAGCGAGGCGACCTGGGCCGACCACGGCTGGCCGCTCGCCCCGCTCGCCGGCGTCGGCTGCGCCCTCATGGGCGCCCTGATCGTCTCCCGTCATCCGAGGCACCCTCTTGGCTGGCTGCTCTCCGTCGTCGAGCCTGCTCTCGGTGACCCTCGCGGGCGAGGCGTACAGCGTGTGGGTTCTCGACGGAAACGGTCCGGGTTCCCCGTACTCGGCGCACGTCGCGGCCTGGGCCTCCCCCCTACTCGGATGGCCGGCCTTCACCGCCTTGATCTTCGTCTTCCTCCTCTCGCCCGACGGACGCCTGCCGTCGCCGCGGTGGCGCTGGGCAGTCTGGGTGACGGTCGTCGGCCTGTGCCTGCACGAGCTGGGCACCCTCACCCTCGACCCCGCCGGCTTCGTCGTGGGGCAGAGGTCCGGCGACCGCAGCGTCTCCGCGCCGTTGCTCGCGGTCGGTGTCGCGCTCGTCGCTGCCGGCCTCGTCGCGTCCGCCGTCTCCATCGCGTGGCGCCTGCGGACCGCGGAGGACGACCTGCGTCGCCAGCTGCTGTGGGTCGCGTCGTCCGCGGCCTTCCTCGCCTTCGGCGTGGTCGTGATCCTCGCGGTCCCGATGCTCCAGGGCAGGGAGGGCACCTGGTTGGCGGCACTGCCGCTGAAGCTGGCGCAGCTCGCGGTGCCGCTGTGCGTCGCGGTCGCGGTCCTGCGGCACCGGCTCGTCCAGATCGACCTGATCGTCAACCGGGCCCTGGTGCTCGCACTCGCCACCGGCCTCGTCGCGGTCGGCTACGTCGTCGTCGTGGTGGTCACCGGCGTGGCGGTCGGTCAGGGGACCACGGGCTTCTGGCCCTCACTGCTCGCCACCGCCCTCGTCGCCCTCGCCTTCCAGCCGATCCGGCGGAGTGTGGTCAAGGTCGCCGACCGGCTCTCCTTCGGCGCCGCGGCCGCGCCGTACGAGGCCCTCGCCGACTTCAGCCGCCGCGTCGGCGACAGCCCCGACCCGTCCGACCTGCTCCCGGCGGTGGCGGACGCGGCCGGTCAGGCGGTCGGCGCCGGTCGCGTGGTCGTGCTCCTGCATGTCGACTCGGGGCCCGACCAGAGGGCGGTCTGGCCCTCTGACCAGGCGACCGACCATGGCCGCCCGCTCGCCCGCCGAACCGAGCTCGCCGTCGTCGACCACGGGGAGCGGCTCGGGAGCATCACGGTCGAGATGCCGGCCGGACGCCCGCTGCGAGTCCGCGAGCGGCGCCTGCTGGCCGACCTGGCCGACCAGGCGGGCCTGGCCTTCCGCAGCGCACGGTTGAGCGCCGAGCTCTCCGGGCAGGTCGTACAGCTGCGTCGTCGGACGGACGAGCTCGCGGAGTCCCGTCGGCGGCTGATCACCGCGGCGGACGCGGAGCGCAGCCGCCTGGAACGGGCGATCACACGGGAGGTCCTGCTGCACCTCCAGCCGTTGCCGGACCGGCTGCGTCAGCTGTCTTCCGCTCGACCCGGCGCCAAGAGCCGGGTGGATCCCGCCTCGCTCGAGCCGATGGTCAAGTCGCTGAGCACAGCCCTGGAGGCGTTGCGCGAGATCACCCGCGGCGTCTTTCCCGCCCAGCTCGTCCGCTCCGGACTTCCCATGGCGCTCACGTCGCTGCTCGCCCGGACCGGCAGCGCCCGGCGCCTGGTCGCCGAGAACTTCCCCGCTGGCCGGCGCTTCGACCCCGGAGTGGAGGCCGCGGCCTACTTCTGCGTCGTCGAGGCGGTGCGCGACCTCGGAGAGCCCGTGGTGGTCGTGCTGGACGCTCAGGCCGACGAGCTGCAGGTGAGCGTGAGCGGTATCGATCGCGGGGCGCTGCCGGTCGACGAGATGCGGGACCGCGTCGAAGCGGCGGGTGGCGAAGTGCGGATCACTGAGGACGGCGGGCGCGCGGTCATCGAGGTGCGCGCGCCGGCAGCGTCCGGCGCGCTCTGACGGGGGCGGAAGCGGCTCCCGCGGTCAGCTCCGCGAGGCGGACCACGCCTGCTCCAGGCGGTCCGGGCCGAAGACCGCCTTGTGCACGTAGGCCGCGGCGCCGGACTCGGCGACGAACTGCTGGCCCGCGTCGTCGTCATACGTCGAGAGCAGCACGACCGTCGGGGGGCAGGCACCGAGCAGCAGGAGTCGCGTGGCCTCCACCCCGTCGATGCCGGGCAGGTGCACGTCCATGAGCACGAGGTCCGGGAGCGACTGCGCCGCGACCAGCAGGGCGCCTTCCCCGGACGACGCCTCGCCGACGACCTCGAATCCCACCGTCTCGGCCACGACGGCCACCATGGCGCCCAGATAGGCCGGCACGTCGTCGACCACCAGCACTCGCACCACAGCCACGTCGCGCACCTCCTTCCGCTCCATGGTGGGGCGCCACGGGGCCGCGCTGGGGGGAGGCCACCCGCACACCGAGGGGTGGCAGCCCCCGGCATCCGCTACACGTCCCCACCGTCGCGACGGAGCGATCCGGATCAGTCGCTCCCGAGCCCGGCCTTTCGCGCCTTCACGATCGCCCCCGCCCGGTCTGAGACCTGCAGCTTCGTGAAGATGTTCGAGACGTGATTCCGCACCGTCTTCAGGTTGATCACCAGTTCGTGGGCGATGGTGGCGTTCCCCTTGCCCGCGGCAATCATTTCGAGCACCTCCCGCTCGCGGTCGGTGAGGGAAGGGAAGGCCGACGTCGTCGAGCCCGCACCTCGAGCGAAATGGTTGATCACCCGACTGGCGATCTCAGGACCGAAGATGGCCTCCCCCGCGGCAGCGGCGCGGATCGCCCGCACGATCTCTTCCTGGTCGGCGCCTTTGAGCATGTAGCCGCGAGCACCGGCCCGCATGGCGGCGAAGACGGAATCGTCGTCCTCGAACATCGTGAGGACGACGACGGCAGGTGCGGGAGCGGCCCGGCTGATGCGGCGTGTGGCCTCGATGCCGTCGAGGCCCGGCATCCGCAGGTCCATCAGAACGACGTCCGGGGCAAGCGACCCGGCAAGCTCCACTGCCCGGGTACCGGTCTCCGCCATCCCCACGATGTGGAAGTCCGCGACCTCGGCGAGCATCAACTCGAGCCCTCGCCGAACGGCCGGGTGATCGTCGGCGACAAGAATGTGGATCACGCGAGGACCTCGCTGGCCGCGTCTGCGTGCAGCGGCAGCAGGGCTCGCACGAGCAGTCCGCCGTGGACGCCGTCCGAGATGGTGCAGGTTCCGCCGAGTTCTGCGGCTCGCTCCGTCATGGAGGTCCAGCCGACCCCGTTGCCCGTGGGTTGCCCGTTGCCGCGACCGTTGTCGGCGACGGTGAGCTCGAGCATCTGGTCGAACACGAGCGCTACCCGGCAACGGTTGGCGCCCGAGTGCTTGGCGACGTTGGTCATCGCTTCCGAGGCGATGCGGAAGGCCGCGACCTCGACGGCCGCCGGGATCGGCGGCGGTGCGGGCGGTCCGTGGACCTCGAAGACGAGCTGGTCCGTCGAGAGCGATGCGGCACGCTGACGAATCGCACCCGACAGTCCCATCTCGTCGATGGCCGGCGGGCGGAGTTCGTCGACCGCGCGGCGCACCTCGGTGATGGCAGCCTTGGTCTCGTCACGGATCTCCGTCAGCAACGCATCCCGCGCCGTGCCGTCCTTGCGAGACCGGGCAGCCTCGAGCTTCATCAGGATCGCAGCCAGTGACGGTCCCACGCCGTCGTGGAGCTCCCGGCGGAGCCGTTTGCGCTCCTCCTCCCGGGCAGTCACGATGCGCGATCGCGAAGCCTGCAGCTCTGCGGCCAGTTGTGCTGCCCGAACGGTGACCGCGGCATGTCGCGCGAGGTCGTGGAGTAGTGCGCTGTCCGCCGGCGCGAGCCGGCGACCGGCCGGCACCTCCACCACCAGATCGCCGATCAGCTCGTCGCGATGCATCAGGGGGACATGAACGGCCCTGGCGCCGCCGTCCTGCTCGGAACCGGGAGCGGCGACCCAGACGCGGTCGACCTTGAGAGCGTCACGGACGGAGGCGGTGATCGTCTCGACCACGTGGAGCGGATCAGCGGACTCCAGGCTCGCGCCGAGCCTCCGCAATGCCGTCGCCGGCTCGGAACGGTAGCCGTACACCCAGCGCTCGATCCGTCGACGGACGGTCGTGTAGGCGGGCTGCATCGCTACCGCGATGACGGCAACAGCGATCACGCCGCCCAGAGCGCTGTCTCCGACCAGGCGCTCGGCGACGACGAGGGACAGCGCGTAGACGGCGACCACAGCGGCGACCAGCACCCCGTAGGTCAGCGTCCGGCTCAGCACCAGCTCGATGTCGAAGAGCTGGTAGCGCAGGATGGCGATCCCGATGGTGACGGGGAGAGCGACCCCGGCCAGGACGAGGGCCAGATCGATCACTAGTGAGTTGTCGCGGAGCGCGAAGTGCCCCACCCAGAGGAGCACAAGGGACAGAGGCAGGCTGGTCGCTCCCCAGACGAGCCACAACAGCTGCAGCCGGGTCTGCCCGGAGGACCGCCCCAACCGGGCGCGCACCGCGAACACGGCTCCGAAGAGCAGAAGGAGCGTGAGCACCAGTCCGATCACTCCGAGGACGCCGCTGACAGGTGCCGGCAGCCACGCGAGCGGAGGGTCCGTGCCGTTGTGGGCCTCCCGGAAGCCGTCAGCGTCGCCGGCGGCCCCGACGAGGAACGCGGCGACCCCTCCCAGTCCAATGAGCATCCATCGGCGCCAGCCCGCGGACAGGGTGTGACCGTCCGGCAGCAGGTACGCGATGAGAACCAGCCACAGGAAGAGGAACACCCAGGCGCCCGCAGCGAGCTGGTCGCCCACCATCCCGGCCAGGCTCGTACTCGTGCCGTCGTTCGTGAGCACGACGCCGAAGCACAGGCCGTGCGCCACCAGCAGCCAGCCGATCCGCCGTTGAGCCGCACGGAACAGCACCAGGAGGCCGACGAGCACGGAGACCGCGGCGGTCCCGATCACGACCAGGGCGTTCATCCGACGAGTGTGGAGCCTGCGCGAGCGCTTCGGAACGATGCCCGGGAACTGTTCCCGGACGAGGCGGGACGCGCGGATCGTGCGCCCGGGTCCGCCGCCCGGTGATCCTCGCCGGACCGAGGGACCGCCGGCCCCTCACGAGAAGGGGAGCGCACGATGTCTCTCACCACCGTCGAAAGGCTCCTACCGTGGAGCGGCGCGGTCGCGGGTCTGTGCTGGATCGGCCAGGCCTTTCTCCTGACGTCATCGTCCTCGGACACGCCGGGCACGGCGACCACTCAGGTCATCCACGACCATCTGGGTCTCAACTACGCCGGGCAAGGGTGTCTCGTCCTGATGGGGATCGCGCTGCTGTTCTTCGCGACCGCGGTCCGCAATCTCCTGCGGTCCGGTGAGGCCCGGGAGGCGACATATTCGAACGTCGCGTTCGGCGGATGGGTGGTCGTCGCCGCCGGGCTGTCGCAGATGGTGACGTGGAACTGGGCCCTCATCAACGGCGCCGCCGACAACGGTGACGACGGGGCTGTGCACCTCCTGAGCTACGGGTCCTACTTCGGGTGGGCCGGGATGGGCATCGGGCTGGCAACCGCGTTCGTCGCGACCGGGTGGGGTGGCGTTCGCAGCTCTGTTCTGCCGAAGTCGTTCGCCATGCTCACGATCGTGCTCGGCGTGCTCGGTGCCCTCGGCGACGCGGGAATTCCGCCGGGCGGGCTCGTCAACTACCTGCTGCTGCCCTTCTGGCTGATCGCGGCGTCGGTCGTCGTTGCTCGGAGTTCGCAGCGTTCCGCCGAACCGGGGCGGCGCGAGCTGGCCACCTCGTAGCCCGCTCCACGTTGGCGTCACGAATCACCGACGTCGCCGGACGGCAGGTGCTCGAGGTCGGCGGGGTGCGCAAGCGCGACCCCGGTGGCCGGGTCGAAGACATGCGCTCGCGCGGCGTCCACGGCCAGCGTCAGAGGGATGCCCAACTGAACGGGATGATCGCGCGGCAGCCGGGCGACGAGGTGCGCCCGGTCGCTCGCCGGCATCGACTTCTCGACGCCCTCGCCGGTCAGGGGCGGCGCGTCGAGCTCGAGCACCGCGAGCACGGATGGGCCGGTGAACTCCGTTGCGACGACCACGCCGCGGAGCCGGGCGACATTGGGGTCGTCGACCCCCGCGGCGTCCTTGACGTCCTCGGGCCGCCACGCGAGGGCGACGTCCCGGTCCTGGTAGCCGTCGAGCTCGGACGGGAGGCCGGCCCAGAACGGCACCGTCCGCTCGCCCAGCTGAACGCCGGCGAGTCCGGCCGCGCGGACGACGCGCCCGGTTACCAGCCCGAGCGGTTGTGAGGTGACGAAGGTCGCGACGAACACGTTCGCGGGACGCTCATAGAGGACACGGGGCGAGTCGACCTGCACCAGGCGCCCCTGGTGCAGGACGGCTATCCGGTCGCCGACGGCGAGCGCCTCGACCGGGTCGTGGGTGACGTAGAGGGTGGCGACTCCCTGGCGCTTGACCTCCTGGACGAGCCGGTGCCGCAGCTCGAACCGCTCGCCAGGATCCAGGTGGGCCAGTGGCTCGTCGAAGAGCCACGCGGACGCCGGCCGGACCAGCGCCCGGCCGATATTGGCCCGGCCGCTCTCGCCGGCCGAGAGGCTCGCCGGCTTGCGGCTCAACAGCCGCCCGAGCCGCAACCGCCGGGCTTCGGCGTCGACGCGCTCGTTCTGCGCGGCTTTCTCCACGTGGTGCAGCCGGAGGCCGAAGCCGAGGTTCTCCTGCACGTCCAGGAACGAGATCAATGTGCTGGCCTCGAACACCATCGCCAGGTCCCGCCGGTCGGTGGTCACTCCCGTGACGTCGCGGCCGCCCAGCTCGACGGTGCCCGTGTAGTCCACCAGGCCCGCCACGGCCCGCAGCAGGGTCGTCTTGCCGCTGCCGGAGGGACCGACGATCGCCAGCACCTCACCGGGGGCGACGTCGAACGAGACCTGCTCGAGCGCGACCTGCCCATCTTTGTGCGTCACCTTCACGTCACGAAGACGCACGCCTGATTCACCGGCCGACCCCGGCCCGGTTCGGCTCACCCGTCGAGACTAGATGGGCCCGCACCGCAGGCCTACTGCGCCGCAGCCGGCGACAAGCTGCGCCGCCGCCTACGCCGGGAGGAGAGCCGATGCCCGCTTGGATCTGCGCCCCGGAACGCCACCCAAATAGTCCATTTACGGGGGTTTGCCGGGTGTATCCAGACTGTGGCGTGGTACGGGGTGGGCGCCGCGGCAAGCAGCGCCGCGACGCTCCCAGTGTCCTCGTGCCGTCGTCGCCAGGGAGGCGCCGGATGGACTTGACCGCCACGACCACGATCCGCAGGCCACGATCGGAGGTGTACGGGTTCTGGCACCAGTTCGAGAACCTCTCCACATTCATGGCGCATGTTGACGACGTGCGCTCCACGGGGGGCGGGCGCAGTCACTGGACCGCGACCGCTCCCTTCGGCAAGACCGTCGAGTGGGACGCCGAGACCGACGAGGACGTCCCCGACGAGAAGATCGGCTGGCACTCCGTCGGGGAGGCCGACGTCCCCAACCGGGGCAAGGTCTCTTCGTGCCCGCCCCGGACGGCGTGAGCACCGAGGTGCACGTCGTCATGGCCTACGACCTCCCCGGCGGAGCCCTGGGCAAGGCCGTCGCGAAGTACTTCGGCGAGGAACCGAACCAGCAGCTGGACGACGACCTGCGCCGGCTCAAGCAGGTCCTGGAGACCGGCGAGGTGGTCCGCTCGGACGGCGCCCCGTACGGCAAGAAGGCGCGAGCGGAATTCCCGCAGCGACCCGCGCAACCGCTCACCGCCGAGGAGCGCAAGGAGGTGGCCCCGTCATGAAGGCCAACTGCTGGGCAGGGCGCAACGAGGTCGAGGTCCGCGACGTGCCTGACCCGGGAATCCTCAACCGCCGTGACGCGATCGTCCGGATCACCTCGACCGCGATCTGCGGCTCCGACCTGCACCTGCTCGACGGGTACGTGCCGACGATGCAGGACGGCGACATCATGGGCCACGAGTTCATGGGCGAGGTCGTCGAGGTCGGGCCGGACGTCGACGCCGCGAAGCTGCGCATCGGCGACCGCGTCGTCGTCCCGTTCCCCATCGCCTGCGGCGCCTGCAACGCCTGCGCGGCGGAGCTCTACTCGTGCTGCGAGAACACCAACCCGAACGCGGGCATCGCGGAGAAGATGTTCGGCCACCCGGTGGCCGGGATCTTCGGCTACTCCCACCTCACCGGCGGCTTCGCCGGCGGGCAGTCCGAGTACGCCCGGGTCCCCTTCGCCGACGTGAACCCGCTCAAGATCGAGTCGGACCTCAGTGACGAGCAGGTCCTGTTCCTCTCCGACATCCTGCCCACCGGCTACATGGGCGCCGACATCGCCGACATCCAGCCCACGGACGTCGTCGCCGTCTGGGGCGCGGGCCCGGTGGGGCAGTTCGCGATGGACGGCGCCAGGGTCCTCGGTGCCGCCCAGGTCATCGCCATCGACAAGGAGCCGTACCGGCTGCAGATGGCTGCGGAGCAGGGCTACACGACCATCAACTTCGACGAGGAGCCCGTGCTCGAACGGCTCAAGGAGCTGACCGGCGGCCGCGGCCCGGACAAGTGCATCGACGCGGTCGGCATGGAGGCCACCCACGGCAGCGCGCTTCTTCACGGCTACGACCGGATCAAGCAGGCCGTCCGGTCCGAGACCGACCGGCCGCACGCGATACGGGAGGCCATCATGGCCTGCCGCAGCGGCGGCATCGTCTCCGTGATCGGCGTCTACGGCGGGTTCATCGACAAGTTCCCGGCCGGGGCGTGGATGAACCGGGCGCTGACCCTCAAGACCGGGCAGTGCCACGTCCAGCGCTACATGCAGCCGCTCCTGGAACGGATCGAACGGGGCGAGATCGACCCCACTCGTGTGATCACGCACCGGCTGCCGCTGGCAGAGGCGCCGCGCGGGTACGACATCTTCAAGAACAAGCAGGACAACTGCGAGAAGGTCGTCCTCAAGCCCTGACCGCTCACCACCCTGACTCCGGGGACCATGGGCCGGCGGACACGTCGGGCCATGGTCCCTGGGGGGCATTGCGCCGCTTGGGCCCGCGGTGGAGCTACCCGTCCCTCTCGTCCCGCCAGCCGCCGGGCTCGGGATGGTAGCCGTATGCGGCGGCTCGAACGGTCTCCTCGTTCTCCAGCCCGGAACCGATCGCGCCGCCGACAGTGGCCAGCGAGCTGATGATCCAACCGAGCGTCAGGTAGTCGGTGAGATCGACCGGCCGCTGCAGGGTCTGTTCCAACACGGAGGTATCGATCAGGAGTGCCGCGGTGAGCACCGTTCCGACGAACAGCACCACGTAGGACACCGCGGCGGCCAGGGTGAGGGCGAGGACCGTGCCCAGGTTGAACAGCCGGGCCAGCCCGGCTGGTGTCTCGCGGTCCGGTTTCTCCCACAGGTCGTGCGCGACGATCAGCCACGCGACCAATGCGGTCAGCGCGAGCAGCATGATCACGGAAAGCCGGAGTCCACCGAGCGCATCGCCCATCTCCCAGATGGTCTCCGTGGTCAGCGCGAACGCGGCGGTGCCGAACGCGCCGACCAGCAGCTTGGACAGGCCCAGCAGAGCGCGCCCCGGACGGTTGGCGCGTACCATCCCGGTCACGAGCCGCAGCCGGCCGATCAGACGCGAGGCGACGTAGCCCACTTCACCCGCGTCGGCTTCGCCGACCACCCCTTCGACAGCCGCGACCCGGCCGCCAGCTCGGCCGGTGCCCGGCCGGCCGACCGCACCCGCTCGTCGGAAGCGTCGGTGAGGACCCGGTCCACGAGATCGGGAACGGCCGTGCGGACCGCGCGCAGCTGTCCTAGTCCCAGTGCGGGCAGGGACACCATCGCGACTCGGCGCCGCGCGGATGTCTGCGCGACCAGTGGCACCTGTTCGCTCTGCAGCGGCAGATCGGTCAGGCAGACCGCGACGTCCCACCGGGCGTCCGCGCGCCGGCAGGCGACATCATCGAGCAGCACCTCGGCACCGCCGTCGCGTCGTGGCGCCACCTCACCCCAGCCTTCCCGGACGGTCCACCGCACGTCCGCGTCCACCCGCTCGGCGAGCCGACCGGCCAGCTCGGCGGTGAGCCGCGAAGCCACCCGTGCCGGATAGTCCGGCGGGGTCGCCACCAGTCCGACCACGATCTCCTGCCGGTGTTGCTCGCCGTGCGGCATCCGATCTCCTCACCCTTGCCCGGGCACAGATCCGTACGCTCCTGCCCCGGTTAGGGCGTGCGCATGCCTGGGTGCACCCGAGGGATGCGGGTCTGGCCGACCGGCCACATCGCGGCCCACCGGGTACCTCGAGCACGAGCTGCGGATGTTCGCCACCGGCGCGGCCGAGATGGGCCGGCCCCCGATGGCGCCCGCCTGGCCGGGAGTCCCAGCTCGAGCCCGGCGGGATGGTCTTCGGCCGCCTACCTCAAGGCCATCGAGCTGCTCGGCACCGAGGTGATACCGCAGGTCCGCAGGGAGCTGTCCTGACGGCCCGCATCACGAACGGTCCGCGTCACCCCGAGCCACCCGCCCCCTCGACGTATCGGACGGCCCCGGCGCCCTGCATCCGGACCCAGCAGCAGGTTGAACTCCTTGGCACCCGCTGGAAGGCTTCACCCACCGGCTTCGGGATTCTGGGGGCGAACATGCGCGGAATGTCGAAAGTGATCCTTCTCGCCTTGGCAGGCACTGCGATGGCCCTGCCGTCGGCAGCCGCGATCGCTTTACCGTCACCGGCTGTGGGAACCGTCGACGCGCCCAAGTCAGCTCCCAGTTCCGATCAGCCGAGGGGGAGATGCGGTCAGCAGTACGCCTCGGGGCAGCAAACCGTCACGCTCACCTCGGGTGGTCTGCAGCGCGTTCTGGCTCTCTACGTGCCCAGTTCCTACGACGGCCATCACCGGCTCCCCCTGGTCCTCACCCTGCACGGCAGCCAGAGCGATGCCGTGGAGCAGCTGGTGCGCAGCGAGATGCCCTCGAACGCCGAGCGGTACGGCTTTGTCGTCGCGTCCCCCCCAGGGATACCTGCCGGCGTCCCCCGGTTTCCGCTGGAACGTGCCGGGCGTCACGTTGCCCCCGGGCGAGCCCCCGGACGACGAGCAATTCCTCAGCGACGCCATCGACTACCTCGAGGCGAACCTGTGCGTCGACGCGCGGCGGGTGTACGGCACGGGCTACTCGGGTGGAGGCCGAATGATCTCCCAGTACGCCTGCGACCACGCTGACCGCCTCGCCGCGATCGCACCAGTCGCGGGGCTCAGGGCCGGTTATCCGACCACCGGTCCCGGGGGTCCCATCCCCGACCCCGCCACGTGCACACCCACCCGCCCCGTCCCCGTGATTGCGTTCGCGGGAACTGCCGACCCGGTCAATCCCTATCCGGGCGGAGGAGCGCCCTACTGGCAGTACGGCGTCCCACAGGCGCTGGCGCGCTGGGCGGAGATCAACGGATGCCGGCGCGGGCCCGTGACCACCTCGGTCACGGCGCACGTCGACCGGATCAGCTACTCGGCATGCCGGCAGGGCGCCTCGGTCCTCCTCTACCGGGTGGCGGGCGGTGGGCACACCTGGCCGGGCAGTGAAGCCTTCATCCCGCTCCAGCCGGCTCTCGGTCCGGTCACGTTCGAGATCGACGCGACCGATCTCATGTGGCGATTCTTCCGGCACCACGTCCTTGCGAGATCGCAGCACTGAGACAGGCCGGAGGATGAGGCTCCGCTCACCCTCGGGCCCGGCGTCCGCCGCTGCCATCCGCGGGTGTGCAGGCAACTGGCCGACGGACGCGATGTGGAGATCCCGCTACCTGCTCGCCTCCACGGCCCATCGGCCCCCGAGCAAGGCCTTTGGAAGCTGGCCGGCGGAGTCCGCACGCCCGGCGAGGGCAGGACGCCGTGCGCCGTCCTGCCCTCGCCGTGCGTGCGGACCCGGTCTCTACCGGATCCTGACCGCGGCCTTGAGCGGCAGCGATCGCGAGGAGTCACCGATGTAGACCCTGTAGGTGCCTGAATGCACGACCCAGCCCGGTGTCCGGGTTGTCCCAGGAGGCCAGCGACGAGACCGGCACGATGAGGGTCATCCGGCGGGACTGACCCGGGCGCGAGGCTCACCTTGGCGTATGCCTCGAGCCGCCGCGGCGGCTCGTTCGCGGCGGCCGGTGAGCCCACGTACAACTGGACGACTTCGGCGCCCGTGCGGCGGCCGGTGTTGGTCACGGTGACGGTCGCCCTGAGCGTGCTGCCGCTCGGGCCACGGACAGGCCTGACATGCGGAACGAGGTGTAGGACAGCCCGTAGCCGAACGGGAACAGCGGGCTGCGGCCGGTGGCGTCGTACCACCGGTAGCCGACGAGGAGGCCCTCGGAGTAGTAGACGTCGTCGCCGTCGCCCGGGGTACTCGACCGTGTGCGCGCGCGGGCATCTGCCCGTCGCTCGCGGGGAAGGTCACCGGCAGCTTGCCGGAGGGGTTGACGTCGCCGAAGAGCACCTGCGCCAGCGCCGTGCCGGACGTCTGGCCGGGGTACCACGCCTCGACCACGGCGCCGACCGAGCTGAGCCATGGCATCGTCACCGCGCTGGAGGTGTTCAGGACGACCACGGTGTGCGGGTTGGCGCGCGGCGACCGCGGCGATCAGCTTGTCCTGGTCGGCGGGCAGCGCGAGCGTCGCTGCGGTCCATTCCCTCGGCCGCCGGGACCGACACCACGACGACGGCGACGTCGCGCGGCGCGTGCCGCCGGCCGCCTGGTCGATCATCAGGTTCTCCTGCGGCTGCCAGCCGCAGGTGCAGCCCGGGCGTGACGGCGAACGCGTCGACCGTGACCAGGGTGGCCTGGAACGGCGTGATCCTCGACGCGGATCGAGTGCGCGCCGGCGGTGAGGTGGATCAGCCCGTCTGCACGGGCTCGGGATGGGCGTGAAGCTGACGACCTGCGTGCCGTCGATCCAGACGTGCACGTACCCGCCGGCGGACAGGTCGAAGCGGTAATCGCCGGTAGCCGGCGCGGTGAGCGTGCCGAATAGCGGGCCGACCAGACGGGATGCCCGGCGACGGCCGGCCGGGTTGCCCGTGATGTCGAGGTTCGGCACCGTGCCCGTGGCGAACGGCGAGCCGGAGAGGTCGGCGCTGGCGTAGTAGGCCGCGCTGAGGCCGCTGCCGAAGGCGTTCGCCGGAACCGCGGGCAGCGCGTCGGTGGCAACGCCGAGCGTGCCCTGGGCGTGCGTGACGTTGACGCCGCTGCCCGCGCGGGCGGTGATGCCGGCGAGCGGGGTCACGACGGGCCGAGACGGCAGCACGGTGGCGGAGCCGCCGGCGGCGGTCTGCGGGTGCTCGCTGGCCGCGTCGCCGATCACCGCGATGGACCGCGCGCGGCGCGTCAGCGGGAGCAGCGAGCCCGAGTTCTTGAGCAGGACGGTTCCGTCGGTTGCGATCTTCGTGGAGAGCGCGAGGTGGGCCGGCGTGCTCACGACCGTGTTCTTTACGTCGCGGGGTCTGGCAACGGGTGGTCGAACAGCCCGATCCGGAACATCGCGGTGAGGATGTGCGTCACCATGCCGTTCAGCGTCGACTCGGGGACGGAGCCGTTCAGCACTGCGGCCCGCAACTTGTTCCCGAAGTACTGGCTGCCGAAGATCTTGTCGATCGGGGTGGGGTTGGTCTCGTCGGCGGCGCCGGGCATCTCCAGGTCCAGGCCGGACCGCGCGGCCTTGACAGTGCTGTGCAGCGCGCCCCAGTCGGACATGACGAGGCCGTCGAACTTCCACGCGTCGCGCAGGGCGTCGGTCAGCTCCTTCGGCGTTCTCGCAGGCGTAGGTGCCGTTGACCCGGTTGTAGGAGCACATGATGGCGCCTGTGCCGGCCTGCCGGACTGCCATCTTGAACGCGGGCTCGTAGATCTCGCTGCAGCGTGCGCTGGGCCGCGACCACGTTGATGTGACTGCGCAGCACCTCCTGGTTGTTCGCGACGAAGTGCTTCGCGGTCGCGATGACGTGCTTGCCCTGCACGCCGCGGATCTCCGCGGTCGCTTGCGCCCCGGTCAGGTACGGGTCCTCGCTGAAGGTCTCGGGCGCGCGGCCCCAGAGCGGCAGCCGGAGGATGTTGATGGTCGGCATGAGCGCGATGTTGTGGCCCTTGCCCGCCTGCTCGGCGCCGTAGGCGCTGCCGTACGCCGACGCCAGGGAGGTGTCCCAGGTCGAGGCCAGGGCTGAGGTGTCGGCCCACTGGGTGACGCCGGTCGAGCCGTTCCCGACCCCGACGGGCGAGTCGGCCAGATACAGGGCGGGGATGCCGAGCCGGGTGTTGGCCGGGACGGCGCCGGCGAAGCCGGTGTTGAACGCGAAGCCGGTGCCGTGCACCATGGCGATCTTCTCGTCCAAGGTCATCTGAGCCACGAGCAGTCGGGCCCGCTCGGCCGGCGAGAGCCGCGTGTTCAGCCACGGTCTGGAGATAGCCGTCTGCGAGGCAGCGGAGGGGGCGGATGCGGCGACGGAGACACTGGCGAAGGACCCGACGCCGAGGACGATGCCTGTGAGGAGAGCTGCTGATCTGACCCTCATAGCTGCTCCTTGGGAACAGAAGGGCTGGGGGCGGCAGCCGGCACGTCAAGCGGCAGGGACGATCTCCGAGCCTGTCGCGCAGCAGCGCCGGTCGGATATCCGCCACAACGGGACAATTCGGAACGCTATCGGGGTTGCGCTCTCCGCGACAAGAGCGTCACATAGAGAGATCTCCACCACACGATCGGCGCACGCTCAGGGGTGCACTGGCGACCGGCGAACGACAGCCGCGCGACGCGTCCGCCACCACGTGAACGACGCCAAGGTGTGCGCTCTCAGGCGGGCTGGTCGAGGCGACCGTCGCCGTACGTGGCGGTGATCTCGCTGACCACGATGCGGTATCCGTCGTACCAGCGCTGGACCTGGCCCTTGGCTTCGCGATGCTGTGCACTGCTGGACGAACGCGGGAGAAGTACCGGTCTCCTGGCTGAAACGGCCGAGGGCGTACCCGTGGTCGCGGTGGACGGTGAGGACCATGGCCTCCCGGCCGAGGTGGCCGCGCGACTCGACGGCGGATCGAGCCACGGCCCGGACTGTTACCGAAAGCCCGGCTCGCAGCCGGTCAGGCCATGCCGACGGTTTGACCGCCGTCCATCACCAGGGCATGACCGACGACGAAGGCGGCAGCGTCCGAGCACAGCCACAGGACGGCGGCGGCGATCTCCTCCGGGGTGCCCATCCGTCCCACCGGCTCCTGGGCGATCACCCGGTCCCGGCCCTCGGGCGTTCCCCCGCTGAACCGCTCCATCATCGCGGTGTCGATGATCCCGGGGCAGATGGCGTTGACCCGGATGTTCGACGCCGCGTAGTCCAGGGCGGCCACCTTGGTCAGGCCGATCACGCCGTGTTTCGCCGCTCCGTACGCGGCTCCCCCTGCGAAACCGATCACGCCCGCACCGGAGGACGTGTTCACGATCGCGCCGCCCCCGCGCCGGAGCATCAGCGGGATCTCGTGCTTCATGCACAGGAACACCCCGCGCAGGTCGATGTCGAGGATGCGGTCCCACTCCTCCTCGCTGATGTCGGCGGCCGGCTGGGGTTCCTGTTCCACGCCGGCGTTGTTGAAGGCGAGGTCCAGACCGCCGAACGCGTCCACCACCTCGTCGAGGGCCGCCTTCACATCCCCGCTCCGCCTGACGTCACACCTGACCGTCAGCACCCGTCCCCCGAGTGCTTCGATGGCATTCGCGGTCTCCTGGTTGGCCTGCTCGGACACGTCCGCCACAGCGACGGCGGCGCCCTCACGGGCGAACGCGAGCGCTGTCTCCCGGCCGATCCCGCTGGCCGCGCCGGTCACGAACGCCACCTTGCCGGTGAAACGGCCGTCCTTGTTCGTCTCTGGCATCACGGTCTCCGTCCCTCAGCCTCGATCGATCGTCAGTTCGAACCCGTCCGGTTGGCGCTCGACGGCGCTCATGTCCCGGGCGTCGAGGCGGCCGATGTCGAGGCGGCCGATCCGGACGATCTCGTCGAAGTAGCCGACATCGCCGTAATAGAGAGAACGAGATCGCGCGAGGAGCGTAATAGCCGATGTTGTTGATCTCGGGGTCGTCGCCGGCGGGCACCCCGTCCATGGTCAGCGGCCGCGGCAGCTCGGCGATCTTCTCGACCCGGTTGAAGTCGCGGAAGCGCAGGGTCAGGGGGAGCTGGTCGACGAGGTCGCGAGCAGTGGGATTGTCGGCGAGCTGGGCGGTGAAGGTTCGATCACCGATGGTGATGAGAATGGCGCTCACTGGGCGAAGACCTGCTTGGCGACGGCCATCGCCGAGAATGCCTTCGGCCAGCCCGCGTAGAACGCCAGGTGCGTGATCGCCTCGATGAGCTCGGCCTCGGTGACACCGTTCTGCTTGGCCAGGCCGAGGTGGTACGTCAGCTGTTCGGTGTTCCCGCCGGTGGTGAGGGCCGCGACCGTGAGCAGGCTGCGTTCCCTGGGGGAGAGTTCGGTGCGGGGCCAGACCTGGCCGAACAGGACGTCGTCGGTCAGACGCAGCAACTCCGGGGCGAACTCGCCGAACTGCTTCTGCGCTCCGGAGGGTTCCGGGTTCTCGTTCATGGGTGTCCTTCCCTTCTCGTGGGCACAGGGAGTGCTGTCATCGCGGTTCGAGCCGCAAGGTGGCGGCCCGTGCGGGACCACCCGTCATCGGCTCGACGTAGCGGGGGTCGTGGCGCGCGTACTTGGTGCGGTACCCGCGGTCGAGGTCCTCGTGCGGCGGGTCCGCGTCCTGGGTGAAGGCGACGTCCCGTTCGATGCCGGCGCCGCGGATGCGGCCGGTGCCGGGGCTGAGCGCGTGCCGGTACCAGCGGCCGCGGGGGCCTCGCCAGGACCGGACGTACAGGCCGTCGTCGACACGGACGACCCAGATCGTGGTGACGGCGTCGTCGGAGCCGTCCGGTCGGCGAGGTGAGATCTCGATCTCGTCCGCTGTCCCGAGCCGGTCCAGCTCCTGGCTCGTCCAGGCGTCGGTCATGACCTCTCCTGTTCACTGCGGGCCAGTGGCTCCGGCGGGGCCGAGGTGGCGAGGGCCGTCATGACATGACATGTAACCGGCTGACGCGCGCGGGTGGGAGGTCGCGCTTGTCCGGGTTACAGCGCGACCCCACGCATCACGCACCCGCTCTACCGTGATGACGATGAACAACCGGCGCGAGGTCCGCGACTTCCTCGTCAGCCGCCGGGCGACGATCACCCCCCGAGCAGGCGGGCTGACGGCCTTCGGCAGCAACCGGCGTGTGCTCGGCCTACGCCGGGAAGAGGTCGCGATGATCGCCGGGGTGTCCGTCGACCACTACACCCGGCTGGAGAAGGGGAACCTCGTCGGAGTGTCCGAGAGCGTGCTGGACGCCGTCGCTCGCGCCTTGCAGCTCGACGACGTCGAACGCGCCCATCTGTTCGACCTCTCGTACATCGCCAAACCCCCGCATCGCGCTCCCCCCCGACGCCCCCGGCCCCCAACAGGTACGTCCCGGCGTGCAGCGCCTCCTGGACGCGATGACCCCGGTCGCGGCGTTCGCGCCCAACGGCCGCCTCGACGTCCTCGCCGCGAACCGTCTGGGATACGCCCTCTACGCCCCCGTCTTCAGCAAGGGCGGTCGTCCGGTCAACCTCGCCCGGTACGTCTTCCTCGACCCGCGGGCGCGCGGCTTCTACGCCGACTGGGAGAGCATCGCGGCCGCCGCGGTGGGCAGCCTGCGAGGCGAAGCAGGACGGGACCCTACGATCCCGCCCTGTCCTCCCTGATCGGAGACCTGTCACTGCGCAGCGAGGACTTCCGCACCGGTTGGGCAGCGCACGACGTGACGCAGTACCGCACCGGGACCCAGCCGTTCCACCCAGTGCGGGTGCCGTACGCGGGCGCGGATGACCGGCCTGGAGGGCGGCGTCGGCGCGGTGGGCTCCACCTCGCGGGCTTCAGCGGTCGATCGATGCCATGTTGGTCTCGTCGTGCCGCTCGCCGGCGGCGGGCTCGAGGTGGTCGAGCCGGTGCAGCTGGTCGGGTGTCAGCTCGACGGCGTCCGCTGCGGTGTTCTCCTCCACCCGTGACACCCGGCGGGTTCCAGGGATCGGGGCGATGTCCTGGCCACGGGTCAGCAGCCACGCCAGCGCCGTCTGCGCGGGAGTGGCGCCGATCTCGGCCCCGATCGCTTCACCTCGTCGACGATCGCGAGGTTGCGCCGGAAGTTCACCCCGGTGAACCGGGGGTTGGTCTTGCGCCAGTCGTCGTCGGCGAAGTCGGCGACGGTGCGGATCTGCCCGGTGAGCAGGCCATGGCCCAGCGGCGAGTAGGGGACCAAACCGATGCCGAGCTCGCGCAGCAGCGGCAGGATCTCCGCCTCCACGTCGCGGGTCCACAGCGAGTACTCGGTCTGCAGCGCGGCGACCGGATGGACCGCATGAGCTCGGCGGATCGTCGCCGGTGCGGCCTCGGACAGGCCGATGTGCCGGATCTTCCCCTCGGCGACCAGCTCCGCCAGCGCCTGCACGGTGTCCTCGATGGGCGTGCCCGGGTCGACGCGGTGCTGGTAGTACAGGTCGATGTAGTCGGTACCGAGCCGGCGCAAGGAGCCCTCGACGGCGGTTCGGACGTTCGCTGGGCTGCTGTCGGTGACACCGGGGGCCGGGTCGCCCTCGCCGTGCCGGACCAGGCCGAACTTGGTCGCGATGATGACCCGCAGTCCCGCGTTCCGCACCCGTTGGGCGGCCCACGACGTGCGCCTGCACCAGACCGGCACCGAGCACGTCCGCCACCCCGTCGTCGGCGAGCTGCACCTGGACTACGAGGCGATGAAGCTCCCCGGCCAGCCCGGGCTGCTCCTCATCGCCTTCACCACCCCGGCCGGCTCACCCGACGAAGACGCGATCCGGCACTGGCCAGCTGGGCGGCCACCCAGGCGCCCGACCGGCAGACCGACCCGGCCCGAGCGCCGCGACTGATCGTCGACAGTGCTTGGTCGTGAGGGTCCCGCACCAGGACCTGAATGCCGATCCTCCTCAAGCCTCGGGAATCTCTCGCCCGAACGTCTCGCGGGCGATGACCGTCGGCTCTGGGCCGCCCCGGACGCCGGTGTCTAGCGCGTCGATGGCCGCCAGCTCCTCGGGGGTGAGCTCGAAGTCGAAGATGTCGATGTTCTCGGCGATCCGCGACGGGGTGACGGACTTCGGGATCGCCTGGCGGCCCTGCTGCAGGTGCCAGCGCAGCATCACCTGAGCCGGGGTCTTGCCGTGTGCGGCGGCGATCTTTCCGATGGTCGCGTCCTCGAGGGTGCTGCCGTGGGCTCCGTCCCGGTAGAAGGTGATGCCGCCGATCGGCGACCATGCCTGGGAGAGGATGCCGTGCTCGGCGTGCACAGCGAGCAGTTGAGACTGTCGGAAGTAGGGGTGGACCTCGATCTGGTTGACCGCGGGCACCACGGAGGTCGCCTCCAGGAGCCGGGCGAGGTGGTCGGGCATGAAGTTGCTGACGCCGATCGCGCGGACCTTGCCGTCGGCCAGGAGCGTCTCCAGGGCTTTGTAGGCGGCTATCGTCAGGTCGAACTCGCCGGGTAGGGCCTGGTGCAGGATCAGCAGGTCGATCTGTTCGATCCCGAGCTTGCGGCTGCTCTTGTCGAAGGCGTGCAGGGTCTGGTCGTACCCGTAGTCGCTGATCCAGATCTTCGTCTCGAGGAAGACCTCAGGCCGGTGCAGAGCGGATCTGCGGATCGCTTCGCCGACCTCTCGCTCGTTGAGGTACGCCGCTGCCGTGTCGATGTGGCGGTACCCCGTCGCGAGGGCCGTCTCGACTGCGGCGACGGTCTGCTCGGGAGGCGTCTGGAAGACACCGAAACCTAGGGCGGGCATCGCCACGCCGTTGTTCAGGGTCATGGTCGGGACCTCGTGGCTGGACATCGTGGAGCCTTTCGCGGTTGTCGTGGAGCGGTCAGGACTTCGGCCGCCCTCAGCCGGCGTACTCGGCGTCGCTGACGTGCTCGCCCCATTCGGTCTCCGGGCCGGCTTGGCCGTCGGCGAGGCCGTCCCAGATGGCGAGGTGGGTCATGAAGTGGTCGGGGGCGGCTCCGTGCCAGTGCCACTCCCCGGGCGGGCACCAGACGACGTCGCCGGGGTGCGCTTCGATGACGCCGCCGCCTTTGGACTGGGTGCGGCACACGCCCTCGGTGACGTAGAGGGTCTGCCCGTTGGCGTGCCGGTGCCACGCGGTCCGGGCACCGGGCGCGAAGTGCACCGCGTTGACCTTGCCGCGGGTCTGGGTGCCGGGTGCGATGACGTCGAAGTACACGTCGCCGGTGAACCAGTCCACCGGGCCCTTCACGGAGGGCTGCTTGGGCAGCTTGATCTGCATCAGGTCACTCCTTGATACTTCGTGTTTACCAGTGTTCCTGTTCTCAGCTCATGGACAGGGGGATGCGGCCGGCGTGGATGGCGGCGATGACGCCGCCGTCGATGAGCAGGTCGCTCCCGGTGACGAAGCCTGCGTCGAGCAGGAAGGCGGCGGCGGTCGCGATCTCGTCGGTGGTGCCGACCCGAGCGGCCGCGGACTCGCGGATCATGGTCTGGTAGCCCTCGGCGCCCGGCCCGGACATCTCGTCCTTGGCCAGCGGAGTGAGGATGATCCCGGGGCTGATCGAGTTCACCCGCCCGCCTCGCTCGCCCCACGCGACGGCGGCTCCGCGGACCCGCAGATGATTCGCCCGCTTCGACATGCGCATAGGCGAGGCCGGAGCCGGGGATCGCCTCCGGCGACAGGAACGGCAGCGTCAGGAGCTCCTCGGCCGGGGTGAACGCCAACGCCTGGTCCTGCTCCGCGGGCAGCGCGGGGAGCATGTGCCCGGCCATGCTGGACACCACCAGCCCTGAGCCGCCGGCAGCGACGACCTCGCCGAACTCCTCCAGCACCATGGCGACGCCGTACAAGTCGACGGCGAGGATCGCCTCCGGCGAGGCCTGCACCGGCGACAGCCCGGCGGTGTGTACGACGTTGACCACCTCCCCCAGGCTCGTCGCATAGGCCGCGAGAGCGTGCACCGACTCCCGCGACGACACGTCCACCGGGCGGGTGACGACGTTGTGGCCGGCGGCTTCCACCGCCTCCTGCGCGGTCTTGAGAACGGTATCGTTGCGGTCGGCGAGGAGCACGGTCCGGCCGGACCCTTGACGGCGACCGATGGCCTGGCCGATACCGCCGGCTCCGATGACGACAACTACCTGCTGGTCCATCACGCGATCTCCCATTTCGCTGCGAGTTCTCTGAAGGTCAGCTGTGTTCGCTCATGGCCCGTGCCCTGATTTGGTTCACTGGGCACGCGAAGGAGCGACGGCATCGACGTCATCGACGTCATCGACGTCATCGACGGCGCGGAGCGCGTTCAAGGTGCGCGGGTAGCCGATGAAACGGGCAGGAAGCGCTGAATGTGCTGTTCGTCGGCCGGAGCGGTGGCGTAGAGCCCGTCCACGCGGTCCTCCCCGACGATCTGCTTCTGGACGGCGAGGCCGCGCTCGGCCCGTCATGAGCCAGGTCCGCGCATCGAGGTCGCCGTGGCCCAGCGCCTCGTCGAAGGCGAAGTTGTCGAAGATATCGACGAGCTCGGGATCGGTCTGGCCCAGCGTCGAGGTGTGGCCGGGGAACAGCTGCTCGTGGTTCTGCTGCGCCGTCTGGCTGATGGGCATGTGTGGTCAGCTCCTTGTTCCGGCTGCTGCCGGAGGTGAGGCGAGGTCGCCGAAGAAATAGGAGGCGGTGACGCCGCCGTCCATGAGGACGTCGCTGCCGGTGATGAAGCCGCCGTCGGAACCCATGAGGAGCGCTGCGACGCCGGCGACCTCGTCGGGGGTGCCTGCCCGGCCGACTGGGCTCTGCTCGATCATCCGCCGGTAGCCCTCGCCCCGGGGGCCGGTCAGCTCGTCGATGGCGAGCGGGGTGATGATGATGCCGGGGCTGACCGTGTTGATGCGTGCGCCGCGCTTGGCCCAGCGGACGGCTTCGGCCATGACGCGCAGGGCGTTGCCGCGCTTGGCCAGCTGGTATGCGTGCAGGGTGTCACTGACCTGTCCGGGCTGAAGCATCGGCAGCTTGAGCAGCTCCTCGGCAGGAGTGGTCGCCAGGGCGCGGTTCTGCTCGGGCGTGAGGCGCCGAGACGGTGCCCGGACTGGGAGGCGATGACGACACCGGCTCCCCCCGGAGCGATGACGTTGCCGAACTCCTCGAGCACGACGGCTGTGCCGTAGAGGTCGACGGCGAGGATCGCTTCGATCGGCGCCTGGCTCGGGGACACGCCCGCGGCGTGGATGACCCGGGTGATGTCGCCGCGTGCGGTGGCGGTCTCGACGAGGGCGTGGATGGAGTCTCGGGAGGAGACGTCAACGGTGGTGACGCTGACGTCGAATCCCGCGTTGCGCATCGTGTTCGCTGCAGCCTCGGCGTTGGCCTCGCGCAGGTCGGCCAGGACGACGTGCTTACCGGTGCCGACGCGCCGGGCGATGGCCTGGCCGATCAGGCCCGGGCCGAGGACGACGACGACGTCGCTCATCATCTGCTCCAGTTGGTCTTGTCGAGGCGGATGGTGACGGGCCGCGCGTCGGGGCCGGTGACGTGGCCGACGGGTCCGGGCCCGAACCGGTCGTACTTGGCGTGATAGCTGGCGTCGAGCGCGTCATGGACGTCGGCGTCGAGGTGGTCCGCGTCGGTGAAGCTGACGTCGCGTTCGATGCCGCCGGCGCGGATCCGGCCGGTGCCGCTGGCCAGCGCGTGCCGGTACCAGGGCCGGTCCGGGCCGCCGGCTGACCGGACGTAGAGGTGGTCGCCGACGCGGCCAGCCCACATCACCGTGTACGGGCGCACCGTGCCATCGGCCCGGTGCGAGGCCAGCTCGACCTCGGGCGCGTCGCCGAGCCGGTGCAGCTCATCCGGTGTCCAGCCGCCGCTCACAGCGACCCCACCCGGACCAGCGACTTGATAGCGCGCCGCTCGTCCATCGCCCGATAGGCGTCGGCGATGTCGTCCAGGTCGGTCTCGTAGTCGAAGACGAGGCCAGGGTTGATCGTGCCCGCGAGCACGTCGGCCATCAGGTCCGGGATGTAGATGCGGGCGGGGGCGGGACCGCCACGCCACCCGACGTTGCGGAAGAACGTCCGGGCGAAGGGCACCTCTCCGTGAGGGACGCCGACGATGCCGACGGTGGAACCAGGCCGGGCGATGGTGAACGCGGTCTCGATCGACTGCGCGGTTCCGACGCACTCCAGGGCCGCGTCGACACCCGACGCCGCCGGTCAACTCCTGGACGGCGGCGTTCGCCTCGTCGCCGCGGGCCTCGACGACGTCCGTCGCGCCGAACTCGCGGGCCAGCTCCTGCCGGCGCGGGTTACGGCTGAGCGCGATGATGCGTTCGGCGCCCAGCCGGTGCGCGGCCAGCACCGCGGACAGTCCCACGGCGCCGTCACCGACGACGGCGACGGTGTCGCCCTTGCCGACGCCGGCGCTGACCGCTGCATGGTGGCCGGTCGACATGACATCGGACAGGGCGAGCAGGCTGCGCAACGTGTCGTCGTCGTGGCCGGAGCCGGGGACCGGGACGAGGGTGCCAGCGGCGAGGGGGACGCGCACGGCCTCGCCCTGGCCCCCGTCGATCGTGCCGTTGCCGAAGTTGCCGCCCTGGACACAGCTGATCGTCGAGCCGTTGAGGCAGTGCGGGCAGGACATGTCGCTGTAGATGAAGGGCGCGACGACCAGGTCGCCGACCGCGACGGTGTCGACGTCTGAGCCGGCCTCCTCGACGACGCCGATGAACTCGTGCCCGATCGAGCCCACCGCGTGCGGGCTCTCGCCGCGGTAGTACCACAGGTCCGACCCGCAGACGCAGCCCAGCACGACCCGCACGATCGCGTCGGTGGGGGCCTGGATGACCGGGTCGGGCCGGACGCCGGCCCCGACGTCTCCGGGTCCTAGGAAGATGGCTGCCTTCATGCGGGCGTTCTCCTTGTCTGCGTCTTCGTCATCTGTGTCTTCAGGGACGCTGCCCAGCCGCCGGGCCAGCACGCGCGTGGAGGGAGGTACTGCGAGGGACTCCCAGGCAAGGGAGTCGGGGCCGAGGCGCTCGGGCCTCGCGTACCGGGGCGGTCGTTGTCGTCACGAGACCAGGCAACGCCGTGCAGGGGCGGCGTGGGAGACCGCGTTGAGAGGGGTACCGGCAGGGACTCCCAGGTGCGAGCGTCCTGCGTAGCGTGGATGGCGTGACCGCCAAGGACGACCTACGAGACTTCCTCGCCACCCGGCGGGCGAAGCTGACCCCGCAGCAGGCCGGACTGCCCGTGTACGGCGCGAACCGCCGCGTCACCGGGCTGCGCCGCGAAGAGGTCGCCCTCCTGGCCGGCATCAGCGTCGAGTACTACACACGACTCGAACGCGGCAACGTCGGCGGCGTCTCCGACAGCGTCCTGGACGGCCTATGCCACGCCCTCCAGCTCGACGACGCGGAACGCGACCACCTGCACCGGCTCGTCCGCGCGGTCGCGACGCGCCGTCCTGCCCGCCGCACGCCCGCGATCAAGCGGGTTCGGCCAACGATTCAACGCGTGCTCGACCTGATGCCGACCCCGGCCTACCTGCGCAACGGGCGTTTCGACATCCTCGCCGCCAACGACCTCGGCCGTGCCCTCTACAGCCCCCTCTACGAGGAATCGGATGCGCCCAACACCGCCCGCTTCGCCTTCCTCCATCCCACCGCCCCGGAGTTCTTCCTCGACTTCGACAAGATCCAGGACGACGCCGTCGCCTACCTACGCGCTGAAGCCGGACGCGACCCCTATGACAAGGACCTCCAGGACCTCATCGGAGAACTCTCCACGCGGAGCGAACGGTTCCGGCAACGGTGGGCGGCCCACGACGTCCGCCACCACCGCAACGGCGCCAAGCGGCTACACCACCCGCTCGTCGGCGACCTCACCCTCGACTACGAAGCGCTCGATCTCCCTGGCGACCAAGGCCAACGCCTCAACATCTACACCGCGCCACCGCACACTTCCGCAGCAGACGCACTCGCCCTCCTGGCCAGCTGGACTCTCCCCCAGCCGACCAGCCAGGCGGAGAGCACCAGCCCTCCAGGGAACGATCAGTAGCGGTGAGAGCGGCGCCGCCGACGTCCACACCCTGGACCAGGAGGGTACAAATCAGAACCACCGCACTTCGCATCAGCGAGTGCGCAGCGACCGGACCCGGGAGCGCGACATGGTGGACGTGCAGCTGAGCATGGTCGTGCTGGAGGTCAGGGTTCTGGGCGCATCGATCGACTCTATCGCCTTCTCGGCCTCGAGCTGCCGGACCCGCCAGTTGATCGTGCGGTGATCGTTCACCGGATGGGCAGCGGCGTGAGCCTCGTACTCACCGAATCCTTCGCGTCCCGGTACGACCCTCGTGGACGCGTCCTCCGCACGGCTACCAGCAGCTCATGGAGTTCTACCTCGGCGACGACGACGAGGTGGATGCCTGCTGGAAACGGCTCGACCTGCGGGTCACCACGGCCGGATGGCCCCGGAGCAGACCCAGGGCCCTTACGCCGCGATGGTTGACGACCCGACAGCAACGTCGTCCTATTCACCTCGGACGAAGCCGGCCGCATCGGGTGAGCTCACGGAGCTCTTCGACGTCGGCCGGCCGCGACGGCCTGTTCGCGGTCCCCGGGGTGCAAGACGGCGACGCCGGTCGCCGGGTCGAACACGTCGCCCGCGCGGCGTCCACGGCCACCGTGAGGAACATCCCCAGCTGGACCGGATGGTCGCGCGGCAGCCGGGCCACAAGGCGCGCCCGATCGCCCGGCGGCACCCAGGGCTCGACGCCCTCGCCGATCGGCGGCGGAGCGTCGAGCTCGACAAAGGCGAGCACGGACGGCCGGTGAACTCCGTCGCGACGACCACCCCGCGCAGCCTGGCGACGTTCGGGTCGTCGACGCTCGCGGCGTCCTGGACGTCCTCGGGGCGCCACCCCAGGACGACGTCCCGGCCCTGGTAGCCCTCGAGCCCGGCCGGCAGGCCCGCCCAGAACGGCAGGGTCCGGTCACCCACCTGGACGCCGGCGAGTCCTGCCGCGCGGACGAGCCGCCCGATCACGAGCCCCAGCGGCTGGGACGCGACGAAGGTCGCGACGAAGACGTCTGTGGGACGTGCATAGAGGGCGCGGGGGGCGTCGACCTGGACGAGGCGTGCCTGGTGCAGGACGGCCAGCCGGTCGCCGACGGCGAGCGCCTCGACCGGGTCGTGGGTGACGTAGAGCGTGGCGATACCCTGCCGCTTGACCTCCTGGACGAGCCGGTGCCGCACCTCGAACCGCTCGGCGGGGTCGAGGTGGGCCAGCGGCTCGTCGAGCAGCCAGGCGGACGGCCGGCGGATGAGAGCCCGGCCCATGTCGACCCGGGCGCGCTCGCCCGCCGACAGGCTGGCCGGCTTGCCGGCCTGAGCAGCCGCCCGAGTCGCAGCCGGGTGGCTTCGGCGCCGACGCGTTCGTTCCGCTCGTCCTCGGGCACGTGATGCAGCCGGAGACCCAAGCCGAGGTTGTCGTGCACGTCCATGAACGAAACCAACGCGCCGGTCTCGAACACCATCGCGAGGTCCCGACGATCGGTACTCACCGCTGTGATGTCGCGCCCGCCGAGCTCGACGGTTCCGTCGACCTTCACGAGGCCCGCCACTGCCCGCAGCAGGGTCGTCTTGCCGCTGCCGGAGGGGCCGACGATCGCGAGCATCTCACCAGGAGCGACTTCGAGCGAGACATGCTCGAGCGCGACCGTTCCGTCCTGGTGCGTCACCCCCACGTCGCGCAGACGCACCCTTAACTCGCCGGCCGACCCAGATCCGGTGCGGCTCACACGTCGAGACTAGTCCGGTGAACCTTCATCTCGTTCGAACCCGGCGTCCCCGCCCTACGGCTGCCCGGCTCGGGCCACGACCGGCGGCAACCGGTCGGCGGTCCGAACGCTGGGGGACCGCGTGAGCAGCGCCATCGACGGGGCGCCGACGTTCATCCCGACGGCGAAGACGGTGATCGCCGCTCCTGCTTGGGCAACGGAGATGTCGAAGTCGGCGGCCAACTCTGGTAGCAGCCCGGCGACGACGAACTCGCTCGTCCCCGTCAGGAACGTGCCCGCCGTCAGCACATAGATCGAGACCGGCAGACGACTCGGCGGGGTGAGCGCGACGGAGTCAGACATGCAAGACGACCCTTCAGGGGCACAGATCGAGGGTCAGAGAGTGAGCAGGACCTTGGTTGCGCGCCGCTCGTCCATGGCCTTGTACCCCTCGGCCGCCTGCTCGAGCGGCAACCGAGGTCGAAGACCTTGCCGGGGTCGATCGTCCGGTCCCAGATCAGCTGGATCAGGTCGGGCAGGAACCGCGCACCGGGGCGGGGCCGCCGAGAGTGTGGATGCCGGCGAAGAACAACTCAATGCCAGGAATCTTCACGTCGTAGTTGACTCCGACGTAGCCCAGGTGCCCGCCACCACGCGTGGCGCCGACGGCCTGCATGAACGACTCCTGCGTCCCGACCGCCTCGACGACCGAGTGCGCGCCGAGCCCGCCGGTGAGTTCCTTGATCCGGGCCACGCCCTCGTCGCCCCGCTCGTCGACGATGTCGGTCGCGCCGTAGAACCGGGCCAGCGCCTGCCGGTCCGCGTGGCGCGACATCGCGATGATCCGCTCCGCGCCGAGTTGCTTGGCCGCGAGGATCGCCATCAGGCCGACGGCTCCGTCTCCGACGACCGCGACGGTCTTGCCCGGGCCGGCCTCCGCCGCGACGGCGGCGAACCAGCCAGTGCCGAGCACGTCGGAGGCGGCCAGCAGCGAGGGATCAGGTCCGGGTCCGGATGCCCGGGGTCGCCACAAGCGTCCCGTCGGCGAAGGGATCCGCGCCTCTCGGCCTGAGTGCCGACTGCGGGCGACGAACTCGGCGTGCACGCACTTGGACTGGAAGCCGGACCGGCAGATCTCGCAGGTGTTGTCGGAGATGACGAACGAGCCGACGACGAAGTCGCCGACCTTGACGTTCTTACCTCCTCGCCGACCTCCTCGACGACGCCGACGTACTCATGCCCATCGGCGTCGGTCCGTCGAGCGGCTCGATCCCCCGGTAGGGCCACAGGTCCGAGCCGCAGATGCACGTCGCCGTCAAGCGGAGACGGCGTCCGTGGGCTCGATGATCTGCGGGTCCTCGCGCTGCTCGACCCGGACGTCGCCGGGGGCGTGCATGACCACTCCACGCATGACTCTGTACTCCAAGGATTGAGAACGGGAAGCCCGGATCGGCCGGGCTCCTCCATGGAACGGGCTTCCTCCCGGGCGCGGGAGGTCGCGGTTATCGGGGGGATCGCCGCGACCTCCCTTCCGCCCCAGGCCAGACCTACGGTGGAGGCGTGGGGGGGGGGGTAGACAACCGCTCCGACATCCGGGACTTCCTCGCCACCCGCCGCGCCAGGCTTACTCCGAGCAGGTGGGTCCACCAGGGGGCAACCAGGACAGGTGGCAGACGCGCCGCGAGGAGGTCGCCGTCCTCGCGGGGGTGAGCACAGAGTGGTACACGCGTCTGGAGAAGGGCCACATCAGCGGGGTCTCCGAGGAGGTACTCGAGGCGGTCGCGCGTGCGCTGCAGCTCGACGACGAGGAACGCACCTACCTGCTCGACCTCCACGAGCCGCCCGGCCCGCACCCCGCACCCCTCGCCGCAAGCCCGCGGACGTCCCACCGAGCGTGCAATGGCTGCTGGACTCCATGACCCTGTCCGCGGCCTGGGTGAACAATGCCCGGCTCGACGCCCTGGCCATCAACCCGCTGGGCAGGGCCCTGTACTCGGCCATGTTCACCCGACTTCCCGCGGCCGGCGCCGTCAGGGCGAACTTCGCCAGGTACAACTTCCTCGACCCCGGAGCCCAGGACTTACCTACGCCGACTGGGACGGCGCCGCTGACACCACCGTCGCGCTGCTCCGAGCCGAAGCCGGACGGCACCCACACGACAAGGCCCTGCGTGACCTGGTCGGTGAGCTGTCCACGCTCTGCCCCGCGTTCCGCACCCGCTGGGCGCAGCACAACGTCCGCCTGCACCACGCCGGCATCAAACGGTTCCGCCGCCCCGACGTCGGCACCCTCGAACTCGCCTATGTCTCGCTGCCGCTGTCCATGTCCGTCCAGGACGCCCACACCCTGACGGCCTACAGGGCACGAACCGGGCAGCCCCTCCGAGGACCAGCTCGAGCTTCCTCGCCAGCTGGGCCGCGACCCCACGACGCCGCAAACACCTCGGCCTGAGATCCGTCGGGCCCACCCGGCCCGTGTTGCAGCCGTTCGTCAGCAGAATCCGTTGGTGTCTCGAGAAGGATCACTTACACCGCCGATCGGACAGTCCCTCGCCGAGGTCTTGGGAGAAGTTTTCGAGCATGCCGACCGACGGCTCGGCGTC
>CAWBAJ010000035.1:0-71991 GCA_963786765.1 uncultured Actinomycetota bacterium
GGGGAGCCCGTTCGCGCTTCTTGTCCCGTTTCCGGTCGCCGAGCTCGGCGGCGAGATCCTCGACGATGCCCTCGACGGCGTCCCGCAGCTCCGAGCGGACGAAGTCGCGGGTGGCGACGTCCCGCAAGGCGATCCGCAGGGCGGCGACCTCGCGGGTCGAGGTACTCGGTGTCCGCAAGGGCGCGTTCGTCCCGGCTGGCGGTCCTGCTCGACCGACACCCGGTCGCGGTCGTCCTGCCGGTTCTGCGCCAGCAGGATCAGCGGCGCGGCGTACGACGCCTGCAGCGAGAGGATCAGGGTGAGCAGCGTGTAGTTGAGCGCGCGCGGGTCGAACTGCAGGTGCCCGGGCGAAGGTGTTCCAGAGCCAGCCAGACCAGGACGAAGACCGTCATGTAGACGAGGAACGCGGCCGTGCCCATGAAGCGGGCGAACCGCTCCGACGATCCGGCCGAACGTCTCCGGGTCGACCTGCGGCGTCGGCAGCAGCGGTCGGCGCGCCTCGCGGGGCTGGTCGAGGCCGCGTCCGCCGGCGCTCCACGGCCTGCGCGACGCGGCGGTCCGAGGCGCGCGCTGGACGCGCGTTCCGCGGGTCGTCGTCGGCCACGCTCGTGCCCCCTGCGCCGTCGACCGGCTCGGTCGAGGTCGTCGTGTCGCGCCAGTCCTCGGGGAGCAGGTGGTCGAGCACGTCGTCGACGGTGACCGCGCCCAGCAGGTGGCCGTCCTCGTCGACGACCGGGATCGGCGACCAGGTTGTAGGTCGCGAGGCAGCCGGGTGATCCGCTGCAGCGGGGCGTCCGGAGGCAGCGGCTCGACGTCCTTGTCGAGCACGGCACCGACGGCCGCGGGCGGCGGCTCGCGGAGCATGCGCTGGATGTGCACCATGCCGAGGTACGGCCCGGTGGGCGTCTCCAGCGGCGGGCGGCAGACGTAGACCGCCGCCGCCAGCGCGGGGGACAGCTCGGCGCGGCGGACGTGGGCGAGCGCCTCGGCGACCGTGGCCTCCGGCGGCAGGATCACCGGCTCGGTGGTCATCATGCCGCCGGCGGTCTTCTCGTCGTAGGCGAGCAGCCGGCGCAGCGGCGTCGGCCTCGTCCGGCTCCATCAGCCGCAGCAGCTGCTCCGCCTGTCTCGTCGGGGAGCTCGCTGAGCAGGTCGGCCGCGTCGTCGGGCTGCATCGCCTCGAGCACGTCGGCGGCGCGCTCGCTCGCGAGCTGCGAGAGGATCTCGACCTGGTCGTCCTCGGGCAGCTCCTCGAGCACGTCGGCCAGCCGCTCGTCGTCGAGGGCGGCGGCGACCTCGACCCGGCGCTTCGGCGAGAGCTCGTGGATCACGTCGGCGAGGTCGGCCGCCTTGAGCTTCTCGAAGGTGGCGAGCAGGTTGGCCGCGCCCTGCGGCTCGTCGAGCTGCAGGCCGCTGACGTCCGTCCACGTCGACGAGCAGCGTCTCGCCGCGCCGGCGCAACCCGGCCGGCCCGGCCGCACGGCGCACGAAGATCCTGGTCAGCCCCAGTCGCGGGCGCGCTCGTGCTCGATCGCGACGTCCTCGACGGTCGACGTCGTCGCCGCCGTCGCCGCAGCCGGACGGTGCGGTCGAGCAGCTCGGCGAGCACGCAGGGTCTCGGTCGGCCGCTGCTCGAACCGGCGCATGTTGACCAGGCCGGTGCGTGATGACCTGGCCCGGGTCGATGCTCGGTCACCCGGGTCATCGGCACGAAGACCCGGCGCCGGCCGGGGACCTCGACGACCAGCCCCACGGCGCGGGCTGGATCTTGCCGAGGCGGAAGACGACGACGACGTCGCGGACCCGGCCGACCTGGTCGCCCAGGGGGTCGAAGACGGCGAGGCCGGCCAGCCGCGCGACGAAGACCCTCGAGGGCGCTCCGCTCACGACGCCCAGGCTATTGCACGTCCCCGCTGCTCAAGTCCGGCGCAGCCGAGGTCACCCGTGCGGCGCGCCGCCCTCCCGGAGCACCCCTTCGACGATCGCCTCGGCGTCGTCCCAGAAGGCCTCCGGGACCGGTTGCCGGATCCATCGCACAGCCGAGTCGACGTGCTCCGGTCGGGCGAGGCCGACGACGGCGGCCGCCACGGCAGGGTGCCGCAGCGGGAACTGCAGGGCGACCTGCGGGAGCGTCACCCCGTGGGTGGACGCCAGCCGCGCGAGTTCGCGCGCGGCGTCGAGCAGCGCGCGGTCAGGTGGCGCGTAGTTGAAGTGCGAGTCCTCGGCCGGCTCGTGCCGCGCGAGGAGGCCGGAGTTGAACGGGGCCGCCGCGAGCACCGAGATCCCACGGTCCGCGCACGCCTGCAGGAGCGGCGCGCCCGTGCGGTCCAGTAGGGTCCAGCGGCCGGCGAGCATGACGACGTCGAGGTCGAGCTCCTGGACGAACCGCAACGGGGCCTGCCACTGGTTCATCCCCACGCCGACGGCCCGCACGAGCCCCTCCTCCCGCATGCGGATGAGCTCGGGCAGGGCGCCGTCCAGCGCCTCCTGCACGTAGTCGTCGGGGTCGTGCACGAGGGCGACGTCGACCCGGTCAGCGCCGAGCCGTTCGAGACTCTCCTCGATGCTGCGCCGGACACCCGGCCCGGAGTAGTCGAGCTCGCGGCGCAGGCGGTCCGGCACGTCGAACTGGTAGGCCATGTCCGACCCCGTGCGGTGCTCGTTCGGTACGAGCAGCCGGCCGACTTTGGTCGACAGCACGTACTCGTCGCGCGGGCGTCCCGCGAGGGCGGCTCCGAGCCGGCGTTCGGACAGGCCCAGGCCGTAGTGGGGCGCGGTGTCGAAGTACCGCAAGCCGTCGGCCCAGGCCGCGTCCACCGCCGCCCGGGCCTGTGCGTCGTCCACGGGGCGGTAGAGGTTTCCGATGCCCGCCCCGCCGAAGCCCAGGGCGGTCACCCGCAGGCCGGTGCCGCCGACCTCTCTCGTCGCGAGCGCCGTCACGACAGGCCGTACCAGGTCGTCGCGGTACCACCGAGCACAGCGTCGCGCTCCGCGTCGGACAGGGAGGCGAGCAGGTCCTCGTTGGCCGTCCACACGTCGGCGTAGGCGGCCCGGAGCAGGCACACCGGCCAGTCGGACCCGGCCATGACCCGCCCCGGCCCGAACACCGACAGGACGTGCGCCGCGTAGGGCGCGAGGTCGGCGAGCGACCAGTCGGGCGATGCCTCGGTCACCATGCCCGACAGCTTGCACGCGACGTTGTCCTGCGTCGCGAGCTCGCGGACCAGGCCGGCCCAGGGGTCGAGCCCGGCCGCCGCGATTGCGGGCTTGCCGAGATGGTCCAGCACGAACGACCCGTGCGGCGTCCGCCGTACCGCCTCGATCGCCGCGGGCAGCTGGTGCGGGCGCACGAGCAGGTCGAAGACGAGTCCGGCCTCGGCGACGGTGCGCAACCCGCGCAGGACGTCGTCCCGGGTGAGCCAGGACGGGTCGGCCTCCGCCTGCACCTGGTGGCGGAGGCCGACGAGCTTGTCGCCCCCCGGCACGTCCCGAAGGCGGGCGAGCCGGTCGGCGACGTCGGCCGCGGTCAGGTCGACCCAGCCCACGACGCCCCGGATCTCGGGGTGGACCTGGGTGAGGGCGAGAAGGTCGGGTGTCTCGTCCGGGACGTCGACGGTCTGCACGACCACGGTGCCCTCGACGCCGGCGCCGGCGAGCTGGGGCAGCAGTTCGTCCATCGCGAAGGAGCGGCGCAGCGGGGGGAACTCCGCCGTCCACGGCTGGTCGCGGACGGTGAGGTCCCAGACGTGGTGGTGGGCGTCGATCCGCATGGCTCTCCCGTGGGTCGTTGCCGGGGACGTCATCCGCGGGGACGCAGCCGCAGCCGTCGTGGAACCGTCGTCACTGCCGCCGGCGTCGGCGTTCGCCTCTCCGTCCGCGACCGCCCAGGTGGAAGGGAAGGCGCCCGCTCGTCACGCCGGTCCGGGCGGGCGTCACGGACCCGGCGGCGGCGTCGTCCGCGCCTGGACCGGCGGCTACCAGCGCGACGGGCTCGAGCCGGGTGATCGTGGCGTAGCGAGCCCACCGGTCGCGCTGCTGCTCCGGGTGGGCAGGGTCGGAGCGCTCGTTGAGTCGCTTGGCGGCGAGCAGTTGCGCTGCTGTCGCCCATTGCGTCGTGCCAGGCCACAGGCGATCGGCCCGGGCGGCCACGGTGGCGAGGCGGCTGCCGGCGTCCTTGCTGGGGACGACGACCTCGACCAGGCCCTCCAGCGGTGGCAGCTCCTGCTCGCCGCCGCCCGACACGACGTGGACCGCGCCGTCGTGCCAGACGTGCCAGGCCAGCCGGTGCCCGGGCGCGCCCTCGGGGCGCAGCCACACCACGCCGCTGCGGGTGCAGCCCTCGGCGACGAGCGCCAGCTGCTCGGCCGTGAGCGCCTCGTCCATGCCGCGAGCCTACGATCGCGGCGTGTCCGACGACGACCCGCGTGACCGCGTCTACCGCGAGCCTGCGGACGGCCCCGGCGGCCTTCCCGTGGAGGTCGAACTGCCGCGGGGGGATGTCACCGAGGGTGTCGTGCGGATCGGTGGCACGGTGCGCCGCCCGCACCAGCCGACGAGCTTCGCCGTGGCGGGCTACCTCGACCACCTCGAACGGGCCGGCTTCGACGGTGCGCCGCGCTTCCTGGGGAGGGACAGCCGGGGGCGGGACGTCCTGACGTACCTCGAGGGGTGCGTGCCGGGGGACCCGCCCGAGGAGTGGGCGACGTCGGAAGAGCTGCTCGTGAGCGTCGCCGAGCTGCTGCGCCGCTTGCACGAGGCGTCGGCCGGCTACCTGGCGGATGTCGGGTTCGGAGCACCATACGGCGCGGTCTGGCACCGCCAGCAGGTGCGCGTCGACGTGCCCGATCCGTCGCTGCCCCCGCCAGAGCTCGTGAGCCACTGCGACGTGACTCCCCAGAACGTCGTCGTCCGGGACGGCCGTGCCGTGGGACTGGTGGACTTCGACATGGCGGGGCCGGCCGCCCGGCTGCTCGACGTCGTCAACACCGCGATGTGGTGGGTGCCGTTGCGGCACCCCGAGGACCTGGCGCCGCACTGGCGATCGCTCGACGTGCCGGGGCGGCTGCGGGCGTTCGCCGGCGCGTACGGGCTGGACCGCCCCGGGCGTGAGGACTTCGTCGGGCTGGCGATCGCCCGGGCGTCGGCGTCCCGGCACCGCATGCAGGCCGCGGCGGAGCAGCTGGGCGGCGGCTGGGCCCGGATGTGGGAGCAGGGCGTGGGCGATGCCATCGCCCGCCGTGAGGAGTGGCTCACGACCCATCGCCCCAGCCTCGAGGCTGCCCTTCTGACCTGGCCCCCACCATCCGCCGATCAAGGAAAAGTTGGGGATCAAGGAAGTTCTTGGGATCACGAGGAGGCTCCATGAACGCCGAGCCCGCGACCGCCGACGCCCGTCCCGTGAGGGCCCGGCGGACCAGCCTTGCGGTGCCCGGGTCCAGCCAGAAGATGATCGACAAGGCCCGTACCCTGCCGGTCGACCAGGTCTTCCTCGACCTGGAGGACGCCGTCGCGCCCGACGCCAAGGCCGAGGCCCGCGCAGCGGGTGGTCGCGGCGCTCGCCGAGGGCGGCTGGGGCGAGCCAGGTGCGCGGCCGTCCGGGTCAACGACTGGACGACGCCGTGGACCTACCGGGACGTCGTCGAGGTCGTCGAGGGCGCCGGCGCCGCACCTCGACTGCATCGTGCTGCCCAAGGTCGCCGTCCCGGACACGTCGTCGCGCTCGACCTGCTGCTCACCCAGATCGAGCGGTACGGACGGCCTCGAGTCGGGCCGGATCGGCATCGAGGTGCAGATCGAGGACGCCCGCGGGCTGCTCGCCATGGACGCGATCGCGAAGGCGCGCCCCGGGTCGAGACCCTCGTCTTCGGGCCCGCCGACTTCATGGCCAGCCTCAACATGAGGACGCTGGTCGTGGGCGAGCAGCCGCCGGGCTACGACGTCGGCGACGCGTACCACCACGATGCTGATGCGGATCCTGCTGGCCGCCCGCGCGCACGGCAAGCAGGCGATCGACGGGCCGTACCTGGAGATCCGGGACGTCGAGGGCTTCCGCCGGGTCGCCGGCCGGTCGGCGGCGCTCGGCTACGACGGCAAGTGGGTGCTGCACCCGGACCAGATCGCCGCGGGCAACGAGGTCTTCAGCCCTCGCCAGGAGGACTACGACCACGCGGAGGACATCCTCGACGCCTACGACTGGCACACGTCCGAGGCGGGCGGGGCGCGCGGCGCCGCGATGCTCGGCGACGAGATGATCGACGAGGCGAGCCGCAAGATGGCGCTCGTCGTCGCGGGCAAGGGCCGGGCCGCCGGGATGACACGCACCAGGGCCTGGACGCCGCCCAGCTGACGCCCTTCGTCCGGCGTCGTGCTGCTGCATGTGTCCGCCCTCGGGCCCCTCCGCAAGATCATGCTCGCGAAAGACGCGGCCTCCGGCCAGTTGTAGATCTTCGAAGCGCACTGATCGGGAGCATGATCTTGGTGGGCGGGGGCGGGCGGGGGCGGGGACGGCCGACGCATCAGCTCTTCGCGGTGAACCGGACCTCGGACACGGCGAGGTCCTTGTACTTGCGGGAGGGGTAGGTCGACTGCACCTCGAGGCGGACGGTGCGGGTGCGGCTGAACGCCCGTGCCAGGGTCTGCGGGCCCCGGTCGTCGCGCAGGGTCCAGGCGACGCTGCCGGCGTCCGTGACCACCCGCAGGGCCTTGACCCGCTGGTTGAGCGCGAACAGGTCGACGGTCTTGCCGCCAGAGGTGCGAGCACCTTCTGGTAGCCGTTCAGCACCGTGATCGACGTGAGGTCCACCGGCGTCGGCGAACGTGTACGTGAGGGTCGCGCCCGCACCCTGCCCGTCGCTGTTCCACGCCGTGGCGGGTCGCCCGTCCAGCGTGTTCGCGGGGGCGTAGCTGATCGAGCCGTCCGGGCGCTGCGTCGACGATGCCGCCGCGCGGACGGCGCGTGGCGGGGACGGCGACTGCGACTCCGGCCGTGGGCCCGGCCGACCGCACCGGCGCCGTCGGATCGTGGCCGCCCGTGCTGCTGCGCAGCCCGGCCACCGCGACGATCGTGACGAGGACGACGGCGGCGGCGCCGGCGAGTACACCCGCCGCACGGCGCCGGCGGGGCCACGCTGTGGGGCGGGCGCCGGAGGGGGCGCAACGGCGGGGGGCATGCCTGGTATCGACGGTCCGGGGCCGCCTGCCATGTCCGGCCGGCGCCTGCCGACTGTCCCGGCGGCACCGGCGGGGGTACGGCCGGCGCGGACGGCGGCGGGACCGTCACCGGCGGGGGCGCGGCCGGCGCGGGTGCCGTAGCCGCCTTGGACGGCGCGGGGGGCACGGGTTCCATCACGAGGGTGGCGTCCGGCGCGGGGTCGAGGACGACGGTGAGGTCGCGGGTCACGGCGGCGGGCGCGGCCGGCCGGCCACAGGACCGGCACGGCGTCCCGACGGGGACGAGGCGGCGGCAGCCGGGACAGGCGATGCTCACGGCCGTGGCGGCGAGGTCCGCCGGAGGCGCGGATCGCTGGTTCCCGGACCCGTCGTCGAGGTGCTCGAGAGGCGACGTCACGTCACCGACGGTACCCAATGGGCACGGCAGGGAGCTGCCACGGGAAGCCGACGGACGGGGCGTGGCGTGCTCACCCGTCCGGCCGCCGGTTCGGCGCCGCCGGCTCAAGAAGGTTGCGCCGCCGTGCCGAGGCCACCGCATGCCGGCCAGCCGCTCCGCCGCTCCGCCCGTTCCCGCCCGCCCGAGCGCGACCGGAGCCGGTGCGAGCAGGGCCGGTTCGAGCAGGGCCGGTTCGAGCAGGGCGGTCGGCAGACGCGGGTCATCGTCGCGGTGGCGGCCTTCCTGCGCCTGGGCACTGGTGCCGCGGGTGCTTACCCGTCGTCGTGGTCGCGCTGCTCGGTCCGGCGTTCGTGACGGGCCAGGCGGCGCCCGCGCAGGCGGCGACCGCGGCCCTCGGCGCGTTCGGCTGCCTGCCCGTCAACGGCCTCTCGACCCGCTCGGTCAACCCGCCGGACGACGTCCTCGCGGGGAAGCTGCGCATCCCCGGGACCCGTGCCGTTCCGCTCGGCACCGGCCAGCATCGACTGGAACATGGACCCCTTCCACAGCGCCGGCTGGCGCCGCCAGTTCCTCAGCCTGAAGTGGGTCGAGGCCCTCACCGACGGCTACAAGCGCACCGGCAACTCCGCCTACCTCGCCCGCGCCACCGCGATCGTCAAGGACTTCGTCACGCACGTACCCGCCCGGCGCGGGCCGGTTCCCGGACGACGCCTGGAACGGCATGTACGGGGGCCAACGAGCCACCGTGCTGACGTGCCTGGAGTCCGTCGGCGGATCCTCGTCGTGGCTGCGCCAGGCGCTCGCCGTCCACGGCGCGTGGCTCGCGAAGAACGATCCCGGCGACTGGAACCAGGGCGTCAACGCTGCGATCGGCCTGCTCGGCGCCGCCTGCCGGACCGGCAACGAGGCATGGGCGCGGCTCGCGGAGCAGCGCTTCGGCCGCGATGGCCGCGACGACGATCGACGCCCAGGGCGCGGTCGGCGAGCAGGCCCCCGGCTACCTGCCCTACCTGCTGCAGCTGTGGCAGCGGGCGGAGGACAAGCTCGTCACCTGCGGCCGCACCGTTCCCGCGGGCCTCGCGGTCCGGACGGCGGCCGCCTCGGACTTCCTCGCCTGGGCGACCAACCCCGCCGGCACGCTCGAGCAGCTGGGCGACACGGACGGCGTCGCCGCGGCCGTCGCGGCGCCGTCCCCTGCGCTCGCCTTCGCGCTCGTCGGCGGGTGCCGCGGGCACCGCGCCGCCGCCACGACGCGAGTCTTCTCCTCCGGCTGGGTGTTCGGCCGCAGCAGCTGGTCGCCCTTCGCGACGTCGATGTACTGGACCCAGCGCTTCGGTCCCGGCCGCGCCTATCACGGGCACCAGGACCACCTGGCGCTGACCCTGTGGGACCGGGGCGCGCAGCTGCTCGCGGACGGCGGCCACGTCGGGTACCCCGCGAGCCGGTACCGGCAGTGGCTGGTCGGGCCCTTCGCCCACAACGTGCCCGTCGCCGTCGGCGCCCGGTTCGACCCGCACGCGGCCACGAGGCTCACCGCCTTCGCCCAGGGCAGCGGCTGGACGTCGACCACGATGACCGATGCCGCCTTCGACGCCTCGCCGCGCACCCGGAGCACGTTCGTGGACACCGACGCCCACGTCGTCCTGGTCCTCGACCACGCCGTCCGGCGCAGCCGCGGCGGGTGGCTGCAGCTCTGGCACCTGCCCGAGGGGGCGTCGGTGACCGTGCGCGGGCGGTCGGCGGCGGTCGTGGACGTGCCCGGCAGGCTCGCCCGGCTGCACGTGCTCACGCCGATGCTGCCCGGCCAGGTCGCCGCCCCCGGAGCCCTCTCCGTCGTCCGCGGTGCCGGGCGCGGCGACCTGCAGGGCTGGCTGTCGCCTCGGATGGGCCGGCAGGTCGCCGCGCCCGTCGTCGTCGCGGCCCGCGGCCAGCGGACGGCGACGTTCCTCACGGTGCTCGTCGCCGGCGCGCCAGGCTCGGCGGCCTCCGCGGCGGTGCGGTCGGCGTCCGGGCGGTTGTACGTCGACGTCCACGTCGACGGCGTCACGACGACCTACCGCCTCAACCACGGCACCTTCACCCGCTGAGTCTCCGACGGTGCCCTGATCACAGAGGGTCACAAGTAGGACCGAGCCCGGATTCCAACCCCTTCGGGCAGTGTCACGTCACGATCCGGCTACCAACACAACCTCTGCCCGCGGGCGCGCGTCTACCGTGTGACGTGCGGCGCTGGGCCGCCCGGAGCAGGGGAGAATCCGTGACCACAACTCGCCGGCAGGTCCTTGCCGCATCAGTCGTACCCGCGGCGGCGCTCGCGTCGCTGCTCGCCGGCGCTCCCGCGGCGCAGGCGGCACCCGTTCCCGACCGCCGCCAGCCGCCGACCGCCGCCATCGCGCCGCCGCCGCTCCGACGTCGCCGCTCCCTGCCGCCACCGTCGCTCCTCGACGACGCTGCGGATGGGCTCGAAGGGCAAGGCGGTGCTCGCCGCGCAGCAGCGCCTGGCGGCACTCGGCTACTGGCTGGGCAAGCCCGACGGCGTCTACGGTTCCGCGACCGCTCACGCCGTCATCGCACTGCAGAAGGTCGCCGGCCTGAGCCGCGACGGCGTCCTCGGGCCGAGGACCGCGAAGGCACTGGCGGCGGGACGAAGCCGAAGGCGAGGTCCAAGCACGGGTACGTGGTCGAGGTCGACCTCCGCCACCAGGTGCTGCTCGTGGTGCACAACGGCCACGTGCGCCTGGTCTTCGACGCGTCCACCGGCTCGGGCAGGTACTACACCAGTCAGGGCCGCCTCCACCACGCCGTCACGCCGAAGGGCACGTACCACGTGTACTACGTGGTCAACGGCTGGGACCCCGGGCCGCTCGGCCGGCTCTACCGGCCGCGCTACTTCAACGGGGGTATCGCGGTCCACGGCTACCCGTCGGTGCCCACGACGCCCGCTTCACACGGCTGCGTGCGGGTGACCCTCGGCGCCATGGACTACATCTGGTCCGCGAAGCTCCTCCCGATGGGCCGCACGGTCCTCGTGCGCTGACGCGTCCGCGCGGCCCGCCCTTCTCCGGTGCGCGGGCCGCGCGGATCATGGTGGAGGATGGGGTCATGTCGAATCTCGGCCCCTTCCGCGCCGGCGGCCGCGGGGCGCAGATGCTCCCGACGCCGCCGCGCGGCGACACGATCGCGCGGTACCCGACGTACCTGGAGGCGCAGCGGGCGGTCGACCACCTGTCGGACAACGGGTTCCCGGTCCAGTTCGTGACCATCGTCGGTACCGGCCTGCGCATGGTGGAGCGGGTGACGGGCCGGCTCACGTACTCGATCGTCGCCGTGCGCAGCCTGTTCTCCGGCGCCTACTTCGGCGCGCTGGTGGGGCTCTTCCTCAACCTCTTCACCAACGCCAACGCGACCGTCATCGTCGCGGGCGCCCTGTTCGGCGCGGGCTTCAGCGTGATCTTCGGCCTCATCGCGTACTCGCTGACCGGCGGCCGGCGCGACTTCTCCTCCGTCAGCCAGGTGGTCGCGACGGAGTACGAGGTGCTCTGCATGCCCGAGCAGGCGGGGCAGGCCCGCCAGCTGCTCAGCCAGCTCCCGGACGCCGGACGCGCGATGGCGGCGCGGGCCCGGGACCGGGCCCGGGACGCCGGCGGCAGCAGCCCGTACGGGCCGCCACCCGCGGCGCCTCCGCCCTACCAGCCACCGCCCAGCGGCCACAGCAGCCGCACTACTCGCCGCAGGAGCGCTCGGAGCGGGCCGCGGCCGGACCGGGCCAGCCCGGCCCGGGGGAGATCCCGGAGCAGCCGCCGGTGTCGGGGCCCGACGTACGGCGAGATGATGGAGCGGCAGCGCCGCGAGCGCGCCGGAGCGCGAGGCCGCCCAGCGGGACGGCCGCCCAGCGGAGGCCGGCCAGGGCGAGGCCGCCCACGCGGCGAGGGCCGGTGAGCGGCCGGGCGAACCGGCGGACTGACGGCCGACTGACCGCGCCGAGTGAGACGGCCGACTTGAACCGGCTGACTGACGAGCCTCAGGGGGCGTAGGCGAGGTCCGCGTACGCCGGCACGTCGAGGGCGGGCGTCCGCGTCGCCGTCGCCGCCAGCACGCCGTCCAGCACGGCGAGCGTCACGACGCTCGCCGCCGCGGCCTGCAGCGGCAGCAGCGCCTCGGCGGGCACGGGCACCTCGCCGGTGGCCAGCACGAAGACCGTGTCGCCGTCGACCAGGGTGTGGGAGGGGTCGAGCGCCCGGGCGATGCCGCCGTGCCCGGCCATGGCGGTGCGCCGCGCCTGCGCGGGTCGAGGGCGGCGTTGGTCGCGACGACGACGAGCGTGGTGTTGGCGGCGTCGGCGGCCCCGCGGGTGCGTGGGACCGGGCGGGCCGGGCGGCCCCGGCGGTTCGGCGAGCAGCTCGGCCAGGCGGGCGGCACCTGCCGGGGTCGGCGGCTCGGGGCGCGCCAGCCCGCGGGGCACGAACGCCGTGCCGAGCAGGGCGCCGGTGACGGCGTCCACGGGCGACCCGGCCGCGTTGACCACGGCGAGCGCCCCCACGACCAGCCCCTCGACGGCCGGCACGGGCAGGGCCGCGCTGCCCACGCCACCCTTGAGCCGGCCGGACGCCGCGAGCGCACCGGTGCCGGCGCCGACGACCCCCCGCTCGGCGGGCCCGGTGGTGGCCCGCAGCACCGCGGCGCGGCCGAGGGCGGCGTCGGGCCGGGTGGCGGGGCCGGTCGACCCACCCCGGCCGAGGTCGAAGACGGCGGCGGCGGGCACGATCGGCACCACCCCCGCCGGGCCGACGGCGAACCCGCGGCCCTGCTCCTCCAGCCACGCCTGCACGCCGCCCGCGGAAGCCAGGCCGTAGGCGCTGCCGCCGGTGAGCACGACAGCGTCCACGGTGGGCACGAGCGTGGTCGGGTCCAGCAGCGTCGGTCTCGTGCGTCCCGGGCCCGCCACCCCGGACGTCGACCGCGCCGACGGTACCCATCGGCGGCAGGACGACCGTGACGCCGGTCAGCCGCCGTCGCCGGTGAGCGTCGCGGAGCCCGACCAGGACGCCGGGAACGTCGGTCACCGAGCCCCAGCGGCCCGGTGTCATGTCAGGCCAGGTGTCACAGCCAGGCCAGTTCGCTTGAACGTAAGCGGTAGAGGATCGCGCAGACGGTGACCATGGTGCCGAGCACGGCGGGGTAGCCCCGGTGGTCTGCAGCTCCGGCATGTGCGCGAAGTTCATCCCCTCGATCCCGGCGATCATCGTCGGGACGGCGGCGATGGCCACCCAGGCCGAGATCTTGCGCATGTCCTCGTTCTCGGACACGGTCAGCCGGGCGAGCCCCGCCTGCAGGATGCGAGCTCAGCAGCTCGTCGAAGCTCGCACCTGGTCGCGCACCCGGGAGAGGTGGTCCTCGACGTCGCGGAAGTACTCCGCGGATCTCGGGGTGGTACCAGCCGGCGCGGGCGCTCGGACGAGCTCGTGCAGGGGGCCGGCCGAGCGGCCCGACGGTCCGCTTCATCTCGATCACGTCGCGCTTGAGCTGGTAGATCCGCTCGATGTCGGTCTTCGCGCGGGTACCGAAGACGCTGGTCTCGATCTCCTCGATGTCCTCGTTGACGGCGTCGACGACGACGAGGTAGTCGTCGACCACCTTGTCGGCGACGGCGTGCAGCACCGAGGACGGGCCCGAGCGCGAGGAGCTCGGGCGAGGACTCCAGGCGGCGGCGCAGCCCGCGTCATCGAGCGCGTGCCGGCCGTGCCGGATGGTGATCACCGCGTGCTCGGCGACGAACACCATCACCGAGCCCGTCTCGACGACGTCGCCACCCTCGTCGCGCTCGTCGCTCTCGACGTAGGCGAGGGTGCGCAGCGCGAGGAAGAGCATGTCGTCGTAGCGCTCGATCTTGGGTCGCTGGCGCCCGTTGGCGGCGTCCTCGAGGGCCAGGGGGTGCAAGCCGAACACCTCGCCGAGCTGCTCGAGCTGCTGCCGGCACTGGGCTCGTGCAGCCCGATCCAGAGGAAGGCGTCGTCCGCGTGGCTGGCGCGGTGCAGGCTGCCTCGAACTCCTGCGGCGGCTGCCGCACCCCGCCGGAGTACAGCGCCCAGTCGATGACGGCGTCGAGGAAGGTGCAGGTGCCCGGCTGGGACCCCGACACGTGCGCCGGGACGTGCCGGCGGCCGGGAACGACGGCGCGCAGCGGCAGGGAGCGGGCCAGCGGCGCGCGCGCCAGCCCGGCGCGGGCCGTGGCACGGCTGGTGGTAGGACGGGTCATCGCGGATCACCTCGGTCGCGCTTGCAGGGGCGGGATGGCCCCCGGCGCGGCGACGTCCGGGACCGGGCCGCGCGTCAGCGCGGGCAGGAGAGGACGGCGGAGCGGACGGCGGGCACGGAGGTACCGGTGATCGGCCGGTACTCGCGGGACTATCACCGCTATGCACGGCCCTCACCTCCTCCGGGTCGCCGATCACAACGCTGCCTCGCCGAGGGTAGCGCCTACCTCGCCTTCCGCCCCGCCACCTACCACCACCACCACCTTTGTCCCCTCATCGTGATCATTCCGGCTCGTTGACCACGATGAGGGGACACAGGTCGCGCGGGGCCAGCAGGATGCGGGCGTGGACGTCGACCTCGTGATCGCCGGCCGGGTGTGACGGGCGCCGGGTGGAGCAGGCCGTGGCGGCGCGGCGGGGGCGCGTCGCCGCGGTGGGCGACGACGCGCTCGCTCTGCGGGCGGGCGCCCGGGAGGTCGTCGACGCCGACGGCGGCCTCTGTGTGCCGGCGTTCCGCGACGGGCACGCCCACCCGCCGCAGGGGGGCCTCGAGGAGGCGGGTCCGGCGGTTCGGGAGGCGACGACCGTGGACGCCGTCGCTGCCGCCGTCCGGGCCTGGGCCGGACCGCCACCCGGAGGCGGAGTGGATCGTGGGAGCCTCCTACGACCCCACCCTGGCGCCGGACGGGCGGTTCGACGCCCGCTGGCTGGACGCCGCCGTGCCGGAGCGGCCTGTCGTGCTGCGGGCCGCCGACTACCACACGGTCTGGTGCAACAGCGAGGCGTTGCGGCGGGCCGGCGTCGACGCGGCGACGCCCGACCCGCAGATCGGGTGGATCGAGCGGAACCGGGACGGCTCCCCGCTCGGCACGCTGCGCGAGTGGCAGGCCTGCGACCTCGTGCTCGACGCGGCGCCGTCCCCGTCCGCCGCCGACCTCGAGGCGGCGCTGGCGCGGGCGATGCGCCGTCTCGCCGCGGCCGGCATCGCGTGGGTGCAGGACGCCTGGGTCGATCTCGGGACCGGGACCCTCGACGCGTACCTCGCGCTCGCCGGCCGTGGCGAGCTCCCGGTGCGCGCGGGGCTGGCGCTGCGCGCCGATCCGCTGCGCTGGCGCGAACAGCTCGAGGAGTTCGTGGCGGCCCGGCGCCGGGCCGAGGCCGAAGGCGGCGGGCAGGTGCGCGCCGGAACAGTGAAGTTCTTCGCGGACGGCATCGTCGAGGGCGGCACGGCGGCCCTGCTGGACCCTTACGTCGACGCAGCGTCCTCCGGCGGGCACTCGCACGGGATGCCCGTGTGGGCCTGGCCGGAGCTCAAGGAGGCCGCGGCTGCCGTCGACGCGCTCGGCCTGCAGCTGCACGTCCACGCGATCGGGACGCCGCCGTCCGCGCGGCGCTGGACGCCGTCGAGCACGTCGCGGCGGTGAACGGCCCGCGGGACCGGCGCCCGGTGATCGCGCACGCCCAGGTCGTGCACCCCGACGACCTGCCGCGCTTCGGCGCGCTCGGCGTCGTCGCGAACCTCGAGCCGCTGTGGGCGCAGCGGGACGCGCTATGGACGACCTGACGGCGCCCCGGCTCGGCGACGAGCGCACCGCGTGGCAGTACCCGATGGGGACGCTCCTGCGCTCGGGAGCCCGGCTGTCCTTCGGCAGCGACTGGCCCGTGTCGTCGCACGTTCCGCTGGACGGCGTCCGGGTGGCCGTCACCCGGACGACGCCGACGGCCGGCCGCCCGGGGGCTGGCTGCCGCAGGAGCGGCTCACGGTCGAGCAGGCGCTGACGGCGTACACGGCAGGGGTGGCGTACCAGGCGTTCGAGGACGAGCGCGGCGTGCTGGCGGTGGGCAGCCCGGCGGACGTCGTCCTGCTCGACCGCGACGTGGTCGCCGGGCCCCCGGAGGCGGTGCACGAGGCCCGGGTCCTCCGCACCTGGGTGGACGGCGAGGCCCGCTACCGGTCCTGACAGGACGCGAGGTCGTCGCACAGCTCGAGGAGCCGCTCGAGGGCGTGCTCGGGAGCGCCGTCGTTCGGAAGGACCACGTCGCCGCGCCGCTCGTGCAGGCGCCGGGCGCCCTTCGACCAGCGCAGCACGTCCTCGAGCTCGCCGGGGTGCCTCCCGTAGTCGTTGCCGGTGCGGGTCCGCAGCCGGTGGACGAGCGTCGCGGACGTCGCGTCGAGGAACGCCACGGCCTCGAAGAGGTGCCGGGCCTCGCGCTCGTTCCCGACGATGCCGAAGAGGACGCCGACCTCGTGCGGCAGGTCGCGCAGCGCGGCGACGCGCTCGACGTCGAGGGCCCATTCCTGGGTGGTCCAGTCGAGCTCTACGCCGTCCGGGACCCAGCCGTTCCCGGCCCGCGGCGCCAGCGCCGGCGCGAGAGCCGTCCTCGTCGGCGTCCTGTGCGAACACCGGAGCGCCGGCGAGCATCCGGCACAGCGTCGACTTGCCCGCGCCGGGCAGGCCGGTGCACCAGACGAGCCGCACGGTTCGAGTGTGCGCCGGCGTCAGCGCAGGCGGGCCATCCAGGCCTCGACGTCGTCGGCGCGTGCGGGGGAGCATGGCCGAGAGGTTCTCGCAGCCGTCCGCGGTGACCAGCACGTCGTCCTCGATCCGCACGCCGATGCCGCGGAACTCCTCGGGCGCGAGCAGGTCGTCCGCCGGAAGTACAGCCCGGCTCGATGGTGAAGACCATGCCCGGCTCCAGGACGCCGTCGAGGTACATCTCCCGCCGCGCCTGGGCGCAGTCGTGGACGTCGATCCCGAGGTGGTGGCTCGTGCCGTGCACCATCCAGCGGCGGTGGAACTGGCCCTCCGGGTCGAGGGCCTGCTCGACGGTGAGCCCCGGGCAGCAGCCCGAGCTCGAGCAGCCGGGCGGCGATAACCTTCATCGCGGCCTCGTGCAGCTCGCGGAAGGTCCGGCCCGGGCGGGCCACCGCGAAGGCGGCGTCCGCGGCCTCGAGCACGACCTCGTAGACCCGCGCGCTGGGCCTCGGTGAACGTGCCGGAGACCGGCAGCGTGCGGGTGATGTCGGCGGTGTAGAGGGAGTCCACCTCGACGCCCGCGTCGACGAGCAGGAGGTCGCCTGGTCGCACCTCGCCGTCGTTGCGGATCCAGTGCAGGGTGCAGGCGTGGTCGCCGGAGGCGGCGATCGTGTCGTAGCCGACGCCGTTGCCCTCGCGCCGCGCCCGGCCGTCGAAGGCGGCCTCCAGGACCCGCTCGCCGCGCCGGGTCCGGACGCGCGTCGGCAGCGCGCGCACGATGTCCTCGAACCCCGGGCCGTGGCCGCGACGGCCAGCCGCATCTGCTCGATCTCGTAGGCGTCCTTGATCAGCCGCAGTTCGCTGAGGGCGCGCGGCGAGCTCGGCGTCCGCGATCCGCGTCGTCCTCCTCCGGACGAGCCCGCGCGCCTGGTCGAGGACCTCGACCACGGCCTCGTCGGCGTCCCGGACGACGCGGACGGCGAGCGCGCGTCACCGACGTCCTTGCGGAGCGCGTCGGCGAGCTCGTCGAGGTGGCGGGCCGTCGAGCCCGGTGAGCGCGGCCGATCTCCTCGAGGCGTGGGCCGGACGCCGACCCAGAGCTCCCCGTAGCGGGAGTCGGCGTAGAACTCCTCGCTGTCGCGCTCGGCGCGCGGCCGGAAGAAGAGCACGGCGTCGTGGCCGCCGCCGGTCGTCCGGGAGCGGGCTCGAGCACGAGGACGGCGTCCGGCTCCTGGTCGGTGCCGAGGCCGGTGAGGTGGGCGAAGGCGCAGTGCGGCCGGAACCGGTAGTCGGTGTCGTTGCTGCGGACGCGCAGCCGGCCCGCCGGCACGACGAGCCGCTCGCCGGGGAACTGCTCGGAGAGCTTCTGCCGGCGCTGCTGCGCCCAGCCGGCCGCGTCCGAGCGCGCCGGCAGCCCCTGCGGCCGGGGTGCCCAGCCCGAGGCGATGAACTTCTTGAACGCCTCCGAGCGGGGGTGCTGGCGGTGCTCGACCGCCGCGTCGGGCTTCTCGGCCATCTCGGGCGGGGAGGGTCTCGGTGGTCTCCGGGCCGGCGGGCAGGTCGGGCTCGCTCGTCATGCGTCCCATCGTCCCACTGTGGTGAACCGGCAGGGGGCGATCGCATGCCGGCGTCCGGATCGGGAACTGACGGCATGACGAGCCCGATCCCTGCTGCCGGTGGAGGTCAGGCGGATGCCGGCCTGACCTTCGTCGGCAACGCCACCACCCTCCTGCGCCTCGGCGCCTTCACCGTGCTCACCGACCCGAACTTCCTGCGCCGTGGGCAGCGCGCCTACCTCGGCAAGGGGCTGTGGAGCCGGCGCCTGAAGGACCCCGCAGTGCAGGTCGACGAGCTGCCCCCGTTCGACGCCGTCGTGCTGTCGCACCTGCACGGCGACCACTTCGACCGGGTGGCGCGCAAGGGCCTGGACCGCTCGGCCCCGCTGTTCACCACGCCGCCGGCCGCCCGGCGGCTGAAGCGCTACGGCTTCGCGACCGAGCCGATGCGCAGCTGGGACCGCATCGTCCTGGAGCGGGACGGGGAGCGCCTGGCCGTCGAGTGCCTGCCCGGCAGGCACGCCTACGGAGCGATGCGCGCCCTCCTCCCCCCGGTGATGGGCACGCTGCTCGAGCACCGCTCGGCCACGGGCGGGATCACCCGGGTGTACGTGAGCGGCGACACTCTGCCGGGCCCGTACCTCGACGAGATCGCCCGGCGGTACCCGGACGTCGACGCCGCCGTGGTGCACCTCGGGGGGACCCGCGTGCTCGCCCACACCGTGACCATGGACGGGCCGATGTTCGCGGAGTTCCTGCAGCACGTGCGCCCGCGGCGGGTCGTCCCGGTCCATTACGACGACTACGGGGTCATGCAGTCGGGGCTCGACGACGCCGTCGCCGCCGCGCGCTCGGTCGGCTTCGCGGAGCGCCTCGAGGTCGTTCCGAGGGGCGGCACAGTAGCGCTCGCCGGCGCCGGTGGGAGGCATGTCTAACCCGAACGGGCTGAATTCCGACATTGATCCGCCCGGGACTGCATGGGCTGGCGGCAGGGTGGGTACGTCGGGTTCGCCACCGCAGGCCGCGCACCGGGTACCTCCCGACGACGGCGTGGCCGGGCCGCCAGCCCCTGGGCGGTCATACGAGATGACGGAGGGACGATGACGACGCAGACATCCGCACAGACGGGTGACCAGTCCGTCGGCGGCCGTGCGAGCGAGGTCAAAGACCACGCCGCCGAGGTCGGCGGGACTGTGCAGGAGAAGACCAGCGAGGTCGCCGGCACGGCGCAGAGCCGCGCGACCGACGTGGCGAGCACGGCCAAGGACCAGGCGCTGGACGTCGCGCAGGAGGCGCAGCGTCAGGCGCGGGACCTGCTCGGCGAGTTCCGCGGACAGGTGCAGCAGCAGACGCAGCAGCAGCGTGACCGGCTCGTCGAGCTCCTCCGCGAGTTCGAGGACGAGCTGAACAACATGGTCCAGGCGGGCGGGCGCTCGGGAACGGCCAGCGAGGTCGTGCGCCAGGTCGCCGACCGGCTCGGCGGCGTGCGCGGCTACCTCGAGGGCGACGCCAACCCCGTCGACGACGTCCGCCGGTTCGCGCGTCGCCGGCCCGGGACGTTCCTGCTCCTCGCGGCCGCCGCCGGCGTCCTCGCCGGGCGCGCCACGCGCAGCGCGGCGGCTGCCCGCAAGCAGGACCAGGGCAGCGGCCGGCACGTCATCGACGTGCGCGAGGGGTACACCCCCGGCACCTACTCGGCGGGCTACTCCAGCGGCACCTCCACCGGTTACGCGTCCGGGGCACCGGCAGCTACGGCACCGGCAGCTACGAGACCGGCAGCGACAGACAGCAGCTACAGCCTCGGGGCTCGGCGCGGGCGTCGCCTCGACGACGGGCACCGACTACGGGACCGGCGGCTACGGGACGTCGACGTCCACGTACGGCGCGACCGGCGAGTCCACCGGCACCGGCTACGTCGACCCCCTGTCGGAGTCGGCGTCGGGGTACCGGGACCAGTACGGCGAGGGCGGCACCTCCAGCGGTGACCCGCTCAGCGGCGTCGAGCGCACCAGCGACCCGAACCTCCGGCCGAGCAGCGGCAGCCTGACGGGTTCGGACACCGAGCTCGGCATGCCCGACTCCCCGGTCGCGCCCGAGTACGGCGGCGAGGGCGTGGGCATGCCCGGCCCGAACGCGCCGACCAGCGACACCGAGTACGACACCGAGGACGACGCAGACGGACCGGCCCACCTACGGCGGGAGCGGCTCCGCAGAGGGCACGCGGTGAGCGGCAGCGAGCGCCTCGACCCGAACCCGGGCGTCACGATCGGCGGGTCCGGTGCCCACGCCGTGGGCAACGGCTACACCGACTCGGGGGACCAGTTGAACGTCGAGGAAACGTCTCTCGGCGAGATCGTCGGCCGGCTCGCGTCGGACTTCTCCCGGCTGATGCGGGCGGAGATCGCGCTGGCCAAGGCCGAGGCCAAGGAGGAGGTCAAGGAGGCCGGCAAGGGCGCCGGGATGCTCGCGGGAGCGGGCTACGCCGGGCACCTGCTCGTCCTCTTCCTCTCCCTGGCCCTGATGTTCCCCTGGACGTCTGGATGCCGTCGGCTGGGCGGCGCTGATCGTCGCCGTGATCTGGGGGATCGTCGGGTTCGTCCTGTACTCCTCCGGCCGCAAGAACCTCAAGCGCGCCACGCCCCCCATGGAAGAGACCGTCGAGACCTTGAAGGAGGACGCCCAATGGGCGAAGAGACCGCGCGGCTGAGGGCAGAGATCGACCAGACCCGCGACGACCTGACCCGTGACGTCGACCTGCTGGCCGAGAAGACCAGCCCGTCGAAGATCGTGGAGCGCCGCGTGGAGAGCACGAAGCGCGGATCACCGGACTCAAGGACAAGGTGATGGGCACCTTCGGCTCAGACGACGACGAGTACGGCAACAACTCCTGCAGCGAATACTCCGGCGGCGGCCGGCGTGGCCGATACCGCCTCCTCGGCGAAGGACTCCGTGACCGGTGCCGCCTCATCGGCGAAGGACAGCGTGACCGGTGCCGCGCAGGGCGCCGTCTCGACGGTGTCGGGCGCCGCGAGCGGCGCCGCCTCCAGCGTGAGCGGCGCGGCGTCCAGCGTGGGCGACGCAGCCTCCGGCGCCGTCGTCCAGGCCCGCCAGCAGGCGGAGGGCAACCCGCTCGCGGCCGGCGTGGTCGCGTTCGGCGTCGGCTGGCTGGTGTCGTCGCTCCTGCCGGCCAGTCAAGCCGAGCAGCGGGCGGCGCGCCGCGCGGTCGAGACGGCCAAGGACCAGGGCGTCGTCGACCAGGCCAAGCAGGTCGCCCAGGACGTCGGCTCGCACATGCAGGAGCAGGCGCAGCAGGCCGCCCAGCAGGTCAAGGACAAGGCGCAGGACGCCACCGAGACCGTGAAGCAGGAGGCTCAGAGTGCCACCCAGGACGTCAAGCAGACGGCCACCGGTGCCGCCCAGGACGTCCGTGACGAGACGCAGCAGCACGTCGAGGCCGTTCGCAGCGGCAGCGGCTCCAGCTCCAGTTCGGACGGGTACACGACCACGACGTACTGACCCGTTCGAAGGGCTCGATCAGCACCATCGCGAGGCGTTCCGGCTCCGGCCGGGGCGCCTCGCGGCGTTGTGGCGGGCGCCCCGACCGCCCAGCGCTGCCGGCGGACGCGCCGCAGGACGCAGCGTGAGCGCCTGTCACGTTCTGCGCCGTCCGGATGATGTCCAAGTCCTTGACCTGAACGTTGATCGAGGACCACCGTCGAAGCGTGAGCACGAACCTGACCTGCCCGCGGTGCGGCCGTGACGTGCGTCCGCCGGGCCTCTGGACCGACGCCTGGGCATGCCCCGTTCACGGCGACGTCGCTCCCCTGCATCCGGCGGTCGTCGGGTCCGACGACGCGCTGCGTCAGCTCGGCCAGCGCTCGCAGGTCCCGGTGTGGATGCCGTGGCCGCTGCCGCTCGGCTGGCTGGTGTCGGGCCTGCGGCACGCGGGCGACGAGCACACGGGCCCGGTGGCGACCGTGCTGGCCTGCTCGGGCCCCAACCCGCTCACCGTGGACGTCGACGACCTCTCCGCCGACCTGCTCCTTGTCGCCGAGCAGCCGGGCGTGGGGCTGGGGGCCAGGCTCGCCGGGCTGCACGGGCTCGACCCGGGGGACCGGGTCGGTACCGGCTCGCCCAGCCTGAAGCTCGTCGCCGCGGGGCACGACACGCCGCTGTGGGCGGTGGACGTCGACGGAGCCTCCGCGTTCGTCGGCGAGGCCGCAGGCGTGTGGTTGTGGGCGCTCACCTGGCCCGGTACGGCTGCCGCGGTGCTGCTCGAGCAGTTCGAGCTGCGTGACGCGTGCGACCCCGACAACCTCTTCGACCTCCCGTACGGAGCGCTGTCGCCCCGGCTGAACCCAGCGGCCTGACCCACGGGGCCGACGCGGCTCGCCGGCCCGGGAGGTGTCGGGGGCGGCCCCTAGGGTGGCCCCGTGCGCATCGACCTCCACACCCACTCCACGGCGTCCGACGGCACCCAGCCGCCGGCGGCCGTCGTGGCAGAGGCCGCGCGCCGCAGGGCTCGACGTCGTCGCGCTGACCGACCACGACACGACGGCGGGCTGGGCCGGAGGCGTCCGAGGCGGCGCTGCTCGAGGGCGTCCAGCTCGTGCCCGGGGCGGAGATCTCCTGCCAGGTGGACGGCATCAGCGTGCACCTGCTGTCCTACCTGCACGACCCCGCCGAGCCCGAGCTGGCTGCGGAGATGGAGCGCACGCGGACCGACCGCGTCACCCGCGCCCGCCGGATGGTCGACCTGATCGCGGTCGACCATCCCTGACCTGGGAGGAGGTCTCGGCCCGGGTCGAGCCCGGGGCGACGGTCGGCCGCCCGCACATCGCGGACGCGATGGTGGCCAAGGGTCTCGTGGCCGACCGCGACGAGGCCTTCGCGACGCGTCCTGCACAGCGGCAGCAAGTACTACGTGCGGCACTACGCGCCGGACGCGCAGGGCGCGGTGCGGCTGGTGCGCGAGGCCGGGGGAGTGCCGGTGATGGCGCACCCGCTGGCCGCCAGGCGCGGGCGGGTGGTGACGGACGCCGTCATCGCGGCGCTCGCCGCCGCCGGCCTGGCCGGGCTCGAGGTGGACCACCGCGACCACGACCCGGCCGAGCGCGAGCACCTGCGGGGCCTTGCCGCCGAGCTCGACATGCTGACCACGGGCGCCAGCGACTACCACGGCACCGGCAAGCTGAACCGGCTCGGCGAGAACCTCACGACCGCCGAGACGCTGGAGCGGATCGAGGCGATGGCCACCGGGAGCCGGGTGGTCCGGCCGTGAGCGCGGTGCTGAACGGCCAGCTCTTCCTCAACTGCTTCGTCACCCTCCTCGTGATCATGGACCCGCCGGGCACGCTGCCGGTGTTCCTCGCGCTCACCGCGAACGCCGAGCGGGCCGAGCGCATCCGCGCCGCCCGGCAGGCGGTCGCCGTCGCCCTGCTCGTCATCGTCCTCTTCGCCATCTTCGGGCAGGGCGATCCTCACCTACCTGCACGTGAGCCTGCCGGCGCTGCAGGGGGCCGGGTGGGCTGCTCCTGCTCCTGGTCGCCCTCAGCCTGCTGACCGACCGCGCGGACACCGAACCCGTCCGCACCGAGGGAGTCAACATCGCGTTCGTACCGCTCGGAACGCCCCTGCTGGCGGGGCCGGGAGCCATCGTGGCGACCATGGTGTTCGCCGGCCGGATCCACTCCTTCGCCGACCTGGTGGCCGTCGCTCTCGGGGTCCTGGCGGTGCACATGATCCTGTATCTCGTGATGCGCTTCGCCGGCGTCATCCTGCGCCTCCTCGGCCGCAACGGGGTGTCTCTGGTCACCCGCATCGCCGGCCTCCTGCTGTCGGCCATCGCCGTGCAGCTGGTCGCGGACTCCGTGCGCGCCTTCGTCGAGGGGCAGGCGTGAGCGCGAACCAGCAGGCCGGCGTCCAGGGGTTGCTGGACGGGATGCCGAGGCGGCTGTACCCGTGCACGCCGACGCGCCTGCTCACCTGGTTCGACTGCCCGCGCCGCTACCGCTTCACCTATCTGGATCGGCCGTCGCCGCCGAAGGGGCCGCCGTGGGCGCACACGAGCCTGGGGACGTCCGTGCACACCGCCCTGGCCTCCTGGTGGCGGTTGCCGCCACGGGAGCGGACGCCGGAGCGAGGGGCCGGGCTGGTGCGCCAGGGATGGGTGCGCGAGGGCTACCGGGACGACGCGCAGTCGGGCGAGGTGCGGGAGCGCGCCACGGCATGGGTGCGCAGCTACCTGGCCGACGTCGATCCCCGGACCGAACCGCTCGGTGTCGAGCGCACCGTCTCGGTACCGACGACGGCGCTGGTCCTGTCGGGCCGGGTGGACCGGATCGACGAGCGGTCCGACGGCAGCGTCGTGGTCGTCGACTACAAGACCGGCCGGCGGCCGCTCGCGGACGACGACGCGCGCGGCAGCCTCGCACTGGGCGTGTACGCGGTGGCGGCCGCTCGGACCCTGCGCCGGCCCTGCTCCGTCGTCGAGCTGCACCACCTGCCGAGCGGCAGCGTCGCCTCGGCGAGCCACGGCCGGCAGGGCCTCGACCGCAAGGTGGCCGAGGCGGAGTCGATCGCGCGCGAGGCCCGCGCCGCCGACGAGGCATATGCGCAGGGCGACACCGGGCAGGCCGCGTTCCCGGCCCGGCCCTCGTCGATGTGTTCGTGGTGCGACTTCCGGGGCGTGTGCGCGGAGGGCCGGGCGGCGGCACCGCAACGCCATCCTTGGGACGCGGTGCTCCTGGGCGCGGGCACCTGACGTCGGAGCGGCCCGGGTCGCGTCGCAGGGAAGACCCGCCCTACGGGTGGAGGCGGGCGCGCGCGGCCCTCAGCTGCGCCCCTTCCCCCAGGGACGGCACGACCGACTGGATCCCCCGCAGTGTCGCGCGGAGGGTGCGCAGGCCGATCGTCGTGGCGGCATCGGGAAGTCCGGCGGCTCCGGGCAGCTCGGGCAGGGCGTAGAGGCGGCGGCCCCACGGCGGGAGCGCCGCGAAGGCCAGGCCTGCCAGGGCCGACCAGGCGGGGCGGGGCGTGGCTGCGGAGTCCAGCCGAGGCGGCGCAGCCGGGGCGACGATCTCGGCCGCGGTCCGCCGCGCCGCCGGCGTGCACTCCAGCACGGGCTTGATCACGCGGAAGTAGTCGAGCAGGGCCGCTCGGTCGTGTGGCACCTCGTCGGGCTCGAGCCCGACGAGCATGGCCGCCTTGACCTGCTCCTCGATGTACTGGTCCTGCTCGGCGCCGGTCAGAGTGACGCCGCCCCGGGTGAGGACCTCGAGGAAGGACGCGACCAAGCAGCAGTGCACCCAGGCGAGCAGCTGTGGCTCGTCGGCCGCGTACTCGACGCCGCTGGGCAGCGTCCCCCGGACACGGGCGTGCATGGCCCGGACCCGGGACGCCGCGAGCATGGCCTCTGTGGTGCTGCCATAGGTGATCAGAGCGACGTACTCCGCCGTGCGGCCCAGGCGGGCCCAGACGTCCTGCCGGTACGTCGAGTGCTCGTCGAACGCGACGACGGCCACCGGGTGCAGGGCCTGCAGGAGCAGCGCGCGAAGGCCCGCGAGACCCATCAGCGGCTCGGCGTGCAGACGCCAGGTGACGCTCTCGGGCCCGAACAGGCCGACGTCGCCCTGCTCGTACGCCGGTGCCTGCGCCTGTGCCGGGGCCAGCCCCTCGGCGTCGTGTTCCGGCACCGGCCCAGCGGGCCGGCGCGGGGGGACGCCGCTGCCACTCATCACCCGTCAGAGTGGCCCTGCCTCGGCGTGATCGCAGTTCGAATAACCGAAGGTCCTCCGCACTCCTCTGGCGTCGTCGTTCTTTCTTCCGCCCACGGCCACGTCACTCGCGTTCCGGCCGCCCCAAGGGCCTCGAAAGGCCGCAGAAGCGGCCGGAACGCGAGCAACGTCGCGCAGAGCAGCCCGAGCAGCAGAAAGGGGCGCCCGTTCGGCGGCCGCCCCTTTCTGGCAGGTGGATCCGTGCTCGATCAGGCGTCCGCGGCGGCCGCCGTACCCTCGGCGCTCCCGCTGCTGCGGCCACCGCGACGGCGGCGACGACGTCGAGGAGCGGTCCCGTCCGAACCCTCGGCGTCCGAGCGGTGGACCGGCGCATCGCCGGCCGGGTCGAACACGGTCGCCGTGACGCGGTCGCCGGTGGTGTCCTGCGCGGCCACGGCGGCGGGAGCTGCATCGACGGCCACACCGCCCCGGGTGCGCCGGCGGCGACGGGTGCTCCGAGCCGGCGCGTCGCCGTCGGCGGGTGCGCCCGCGCCCTCGGTGCCGTCCGTCGTCACGGGTGGCGCCTCGGCGTTCCCGCTGCGCCGACGGCTGCGAGAGGATGGGGCCGCGCTGTCGCCGTCCCGCTGGCCCTGGCCCGGCCGGGTGCCCCGGCCGCCGCGGGCGTCCCGCTGGGAACGGCCGGTCTCGCCCAGGTCCTCGACGACCTCGGCGTCCAGGCCTGCCCGGGTGCGGGCGGCGCGCGGCAGAGTTCCCTTGGTCCCCTCGGGGATGTCCAGGTCGTCGAAGAGGTGCGGGGAGGAGGAGTAGGTCTCCTGCGGCTCGGGGATGCCGAGGTCGAGCGCCTTGTCGATGAGCGACCAGCGGGGCATGTCGTCCCAGTCCACGAAGGTGACGGCCGTGCCGGTGTTGCCGGCGCGCGCGGTCCGCCCGATCCGGTGCAGGTACGTCTTCTCGTCCTCCGTGCACTGGTAGTTGATCACGTGCGTCACGTCGTCGACGTCGATGCCGCGGGCGGCCACGTCGGTCGCGACGAGAACATCGACCTTGCCCTTGCGGAACGCGCGCAGCGCCTGCTCACGGGCGCCCTGGCCGAGGTCGCCGTGAATGGCGCCGACCGCGAAGCCGCGCTCGGTGAGCTCGTCGGCGACCTTGGCGACGCTGCGCTTGGTCCGGGCGAAGATGATCGTGAGGCCGCGATCGCGGGCCTGCAGGATCCGGGCGATCATCTCGACCTTGTCCAGGGCGTGCGCCCGGTACACGACCTGCTTGACCGCCTTGACCGTCGCGCCGGTGTCGTCCGGGTCGGCCGCCCGGATGTGCGTCGGCTGCGTCATGTAGCTGCGCGCCAGTGACACGACGGGGCCGGGCATCGTCGCAGAGAAGAGCATGGTCTGCCGGCCCGCGGGGGTCTGCGCGAGGAGCTTCTCGACGTCCGGCAGGAACCCCAGGTCGAGCATCTCGTCGGCCTCGTCGAGAACGACCATGCGCGCGTGGGCGAGCGTCAGGTGCTTCTGCTGCGCGAGGTCGAGCAGCCGGCCGGGCGTCCCGACGACGACCTCGACGCCCTTGGTCAGGGCCTCCACCTGCGGCTCGTAGGCGCGGCCCCCGTACACGGTGAGGACCCGCACCGACCGCAGCTTGCCGGCGGTCGCGAGGTCACCCGCGACCTGCACGGCGAGCTCGCGGGTGGGGACGACGACGAGCGCCTGCGGCTTGCCGGGTGCCTCGAGGGCGTCGAAGCCGTCCTCGCCGGGGGCGACGACGCGCTGCAGCAGCGGGATGCCGAAGCCCAGGGTCTTGCCGGTGCCCGTCTTCGCCTGCCCGATGATGTCGTGCCCGGTGAGCGCGACCGGCAGGGTCATCGCCTGGATGGGGAAGGGGTGGGTGATGCCGACGCCGGCGAGGGCCTGCACGATCGGGGCCTGGACGCCGAGGTCGGCGAAGGTGGGGAGGTCGTCGAGCGCGCTCTCCAGCTCCTCGGCCGTGTCGGCGTCGCTCTCGATGTCGCTCTCGGTCGGTACGTATGCGTCTGTGGTCACGGACTGCTTCCTGGTCGGGGCGGGGGCCGCACGCCGAGCTGCACGGGACGTGCCTCGGCGGGCCAGCACCGCTGGGTGTGGGAGCCGATCGGGCACCCGACCGGTCATCCGGATCCGTCGGCGGCTCCCACCGGTTCCATCGGTGTTCATCGGTGTGAGGCCGCGCGACCTGTACAGGGTAACGGCAAGGAGGCGGCCAACCCTTCCCGATCGAGGTGGCCGGGTGCGTCGGTACCGTTGCGCGCATGACCGAGCCCGGGACGAGCGAGCCCTACCAGCCACCGGCGGGGAGTGATCCCGCGTACCGGGCGGCCGTCGTCGACCTGCTCGGCGCCCTCGCGTACGGGGAGCTCACCGCTTTCTCCAGGCTGGCCTCGGATGCCGACCTCGCGCCGTCACTGTCGGCCAAGGCGGAGCTGGCGCGGTTCGCGGTCGCCGAGTTCGCCCACTTCGAGCGACTGCGGCGCCGCCTGCAGGATCTCGGCACGGACCCCGACGCCGCCATGGAGCCGTTCGTCGCGGCCCTGGACGCCTTCCACGACCGGACGGCGCCGCAGACCTGGCTGGAGGGCCTGGTCAAGGCGTACGTCGGTGACGGCATCGCGCGCGACTTCTACCGCGAGGTGAGCGCCTACCTCGACAAGGACACCCACGACCTGGTCACGAGCGTGCTCCAGGACGCCGGTCACGCCGAGTTCGTCGTCCGCGAGGTGCGCCAGGCCGTGGCCGCGGATCCCCGGGTGTCCGGGCGGCTCGCGCTGTGGGCTCGCCGGCTCGTCGGGGAGGCCCTCAGTCAGGCCCAGCGGGTGGCGGCCGACCGCGACGGACTCACGGCGCTGCTCGTCGGTGGCCTCGACCGCACCGGCGCCGACCTCGCCGCCCTCGTGAGCATGTTCCACCGGCTCACCGAGGCGCACAGCCGCCGGATGTCCTCCCTCGGGCTCTCGGCCTGAGCGCACCGGAAGGAGCGTGCAGTGGAGCTGCTGCACTCGGGCAAGGTCCGTGACGTCTGGGCGGACGGCGACGACCTGCTGCTCGTCGCCTCCGACCGGATCTCGGTCTTCGACGTCGTGCTGCCGACGCCGGTCCCCGGCAAGGGCGCCGTCCTGACCCAGCTGTCGCTGTGGTGGTTCGAGCGGCTGTCGGACGTCGTGCCGCACCACGTCCTGTCCTCCACGGACGTGCCGCCGCAGTGGGCGGGACGCGCACTGCGCTGCCGCCGGCTGACGATGCTGCCGGTGGAGTGCATCGCCCGCGGCTACCTCGCGGGGTCGGCGCTCGCCGAGTACGCGTCGACCGGCGCCGTCCAAGGGGTTCCACTGCCGCCCGGCCTGGAGGAGGGCTCGGCGCTGCCGTCGCCGGTCTTCACGCCCACCACGAAGGAGGCCGCGGGCAGCGGACGGCACGACGCACCGCTGCGGCCCGGCGAGACCGCCGGGCTGGTCGGCCCGGACGTCGCCGCCGAGGTGGAACGCCTGACGCTGGAGGTCTACCGCCGCGGCGCCGAGCTCGCCGCCGAGCGCGGCGTCCTGGTGGCCGACACCAAGCTCGAGTTCGGGCACGACGCGCAGGGGCGCCTGCTGCTCGGCGACGAGCTGCTGACGCCGGACTCGTCACGGTTCTGGCCCAGGGAGAGCTGGCGACCGGGCGGGTCGCAGCCGTCGTTCGACAAGCAGTACGTGCGTGACTGGACGGCGGCGACCGGGTGGGACCGCACGCCGCCGGGCCCGGAGCTGCCGGACGACGTCGTCGAGCGGACCCGCGAGCGCTACGTCACGGCGTACGAGCGGATCACCGGCCGACGCTGGTCCTGACCCGGCCCGCCCTTGCGAGCAATGAAGCACGGAGGCGAGGACTCAGAGAGTGCCGAAGCCGATCCGCCGCGTCTCAGGTGCCCCGATCTCGACGTAGCCGATGAGCTGCGCCGGGATGATGATCAACTTGCCGTGGTCGTCGGTGAGGCGGAGCAGGCCGTCGGAGGAGATGGCCTTGTCCACGGCGTCGGACACCGCATCGGGCGTGAGCTCGCTCTCGAGCACGACCTCACGGGCGACGTCCCGGATGCCGATCTTGACCTCCACGCGGGGGCCTCCTCGCTGACGCTGGGGTCGGCGCGCTCCGCGCCGCGTCGGCAGGCTAACCCAGCGCGTGCAGGTGGCTACGCCTGACCCGCCTGACCCGCCCGTTCCTCGGCGGAACGCCGTCGGTGCGCGGGTGCGCCCCCACCTCCGCCTTGGGGAACCCGCCGATGCCCCGCCAGGACAAGTGCGCGACGAGCGCGGCGGCCGCCTCCCGCGGGATCGGCCGGCCCGCCTGGGTCCAGTAGCGCGCGGTCACGTGGGCGATCCCGGCAAGGCCGATCGCGAGGAGCTCGGCCTCGGCGGCCGGCAGGCCGGTGTCCTCGGCGATCACCTCGGCGATGGCCTCGGCGCAGTCGCGCTGCATCCGGTCGAGCAGCTCGCGCACCTCGTGGTCGGAGGTGAAGTCGGACTCGAAGACCAGCCGGAACGACTCGCTCTCGGAGTCGATGAAGGCGAAGAACGCGGCCATCGTCGCCGCCACCCTCTGTTTGTTGTCGCTGGTCGACGCCAGCGCCTCGCGGGTCGCCGCGGCCAGCTCGTCGGTGTGCTGCTCGAGCAGCGCCAGGTAGAGGTCCCGCTTGCTCGGGAAGTGCTGGTAGAGCACGGGCTTGCTCACGCCGGCCCGCTCCGCGATCTCGTCCATCGCGGCGGCGTGGTACCCCTGCGCGACGAACACCTCCCGCGCCGCGCCCAGCAGCTGGGTGCGCCGGGCACTGCGGGGCAGGCGTGCTCCCCGTACGCGTGCCTCGGGACCGCTCACCTGGCCGATCGTACCGGCGGGTAACCGTTGCGCGCCCCGTCCGGCGCCCTCCGGAATGGCGATGGCATGCTCGGAGACGTGCGCGGTCGCGACAACCGAGGCAGGACGGTTCCCGCCGCTCGTCGAGCCGGGCCCGCCGCTGTCGGCGGCCGAGACCGAGCGGTACGCCCGGCACCTGATCCTGCCCGAGATCGGCGCGACCGGGCAGCGCCGGCTGGCGAACGCCCGCGTCCTCGTCGTCGGGGCCGGGGGGCTGGGGAGCCCGGCGCTGCTCTACCTGGCCGCCGCGGGCGTGGGCACGATCGGGATCGTGGACGGCGACCGCGTCGAGACCACCAACCTGCAGCGGCAGGTCGTGCACACCGACGCCGACGTCGGCCGGCTCAAGGTGGACAGCGCCAGGGACCGCGTCCTGGCGGCCAACCCGGCGTCCAGGTGCGCACGTACCCGGTCCGCCTGACCGCCGCGAACGCGCTGGAGGTGCTCGGCGACTACGACCTGGTGCTGGACGGGGCGGACAACTTCCCGACCCGCTACCTCGTCGACGACGCGTGCTCGATCCTCGGCATCCCCGACGTCTGGGGATCGATCCTCGGTTTCGACGGGCAGGCGGGGGTGTTCTGGGCAGCCCACGGGCCCACCTACCGGGAGCTGTTCCCGCAACCGCCGGCGCCCGGCAGCGTGCCGTCGTGCGCGGAAGGCGGTGTGCTCGGCGCGCTCTGCGCACCGTCGGGTCGGTGATGGCGACGGAGGCGGTGAAGCTCGTCTGCGGCACCGGGGACCCCCTCGTCGGGCGGCTGCTCGTCCTCGACGCGCTGGTGCCGGTGGCGGACCCTCCCGGTGCGCGCCCCCGAGCAGCGCCGGCCGGTGACCGAGCTGATCGACTACGACGCCTTCTGCGGGACGCCGTTCGCCCCGCCGGCCTCGGAGCCGTCCGCGGCTGACGGGCGACGAGATCGACGTCCGCACCCTCGCCCGGATGCTCGCCGCCCGGGACGCCGGCGAGGAGGACTTCGTCCTGGTCGACGTCCGCGAGCCGCACGAGCGGGAGATCGTCACCATCCCCGGTGCGGTCGGCGTGCCGCTGGCGGAGCTGGAGGCGGACCCGCTCGCCGTCGGCGCCGACGGCCGGCGGGTCGTCCTGCACTGCCGCAGCGGGGAGCGGTCCGGGCGCGCACTCGCGGCGCTGCGCGCTGCCGGCCGCACGGACGCGGTCCACGTCACAGGCGGCGTCCTGGCCTGGGTCCGCGAGATCGAACCCGGCAAGCCGGTGTACTGACGCCTCTCAGAAGGTGGTCCCGGACACCCACTGCAGGGTGCTCTCGTCGTGCACCGTCGCGACGCCCTGCGACTCGCCCGCCGCCACGCTCCAGATGGACCCGTGGTCGACGAACGTCCGCAGGTTCAGGGTGTCGACGCCGGCAGCGGCACCGCCGGCGCGCAGGTGCAGGACGGTCGGCGTCCCGAGCCGGCGTCCGTCGACCCGGACGGCGAGCACCGCACCGTCACCCTGCCCGGCTGGAGCGGTCCCCGCGGGACCGGGGACGATGCCCGGCTGCAGGGGCACCAGGGCGAGCCCGTCCGCGTAGGTGAACGCGTGCACGTCGGACTCCACCTGCGCCGCAGGCGTCGGGCAGCGTGACCCGGTCGAGGAGGCGGGGCGCCGCGGGGTTCGAGACGTCGAACAGCGACATGAGCAGCCCGGTGCGCCCGCCCTCCGCCGTGGCGTCCTGCCCCACGCCGAGCAGCAGTCCGTTCCCGAGCGGGTGCAGATAGGCGGAGTAGCCGAGCAGGTCGACGGATCCCGCGACGCGCGGGTGCGCCGGGTCCGCCAGGTCGACGACGAACAGCGGGTCGGTCTGCCGGAACGTGACGACGTAGGCCAGCGGGCCGGCGAAGCGCACGCCCTGCACGGCCTCGGTCCTGCCGAGCCCGTCGAGGCGGCCGACCTGCTCCAGCCGGCCGTTCCGGAGCCGCAGGACGGTCACGGAGCCCGACGTGCTGGCGGCTGGGCACGGTCGGCACGACGGTCGGGCGCGGCACGACCGTCGGGCGCGGCACGATGGTCGGCGCGGCAGGATGGTGGTGCGAGGCAGCGGCGGGAGGACGGTTGCGCCGGGCACCGCGCCGCGGGACGGGGCCGGCGGTGCGACAGGCTCGGCCGGTGCGACGGCTCGGCCGGTCCGACAGGCTCGGCCGGTCCGGCGTCCTTGGCCGGTCCGGTGTAGACGACAGTTCCGGGGGCGCCCGGACGCCGCGCCGGCGCCGTCCGCTGCGGGGTTCGGCTGGAGGGCGGGGCACGAAGCCTGGCTGGACGGTCGACGCGACGCGCAGGGCCCCCTGGTACTCGTCCATCGCGTACTGGCCGAGCAGCGAGCCGTCGACGCTGCCCGAGCCCAGGTAGCGCACGCCCGCCGCGGAGGTCTCGAACTCGTGCACGAGGGTCCGCTGCGCGCTCTCGGCGATCGCGACGTCCGGTGCCGCCCGGCCCTCGCCCACGGGCGGGTGCAGGATCCGCAACGACGACCGCCTCGTGGCCACGTAGGTGTGGTCACCGGTCGAGTAGAGGGTCGTGCCACTCGCGACGACGCCTGCGCCGTCCCAGCGGTCGACGCCGCCGGAGCGCAGGTCGAACGTCAGCATCGCGAGCGTGCCGAGCCCGGAGAACTCCGTGGGCACGCCGACGCGGTCGCAGTCGAGGAGGGTGCCGCTCGAGGCGCTCCCGCTCGCCGGGGTGAGTGTCCAGCGCGGCAGCCAGTCGGTGACCGGGGCGGTGCGTACGACGCGGCGGTTCGCGTCCAGGGCCGAGCCGGTAGCGGCATCGCCCTGCGGGTCGGTCCCGCTCGGGTACATCTCGGGTCGGACGAAGGGCAGCCGGGACGGTGTGGCGGCGACGGCCAGGCGGACGACGCCCCCGGCCAGACGCGCGCCGACGAGCCCGCCGTCCAGGTCGAGGGTGCGCACCAGGCGCGGCTGGGCCGGGTCGGCCACGTCGACCTCCGCGACGCGGACCTTGGGCTGGTCGGTGGGCAGCGGCACCAGCCGGGTGCTGCCGCCGGGGGTCGGCGCCGGGATCGGGCCGGGGCGGCGGTCCTCGGGCACAGTGCCGAGCAGGAGCACGGTGGTGCCCTGAACCAGGAGCTGCTCGGGGCTCCAGTCGGTGGCCAGACGGCCGATGACGCGTACCTGCCGGTCGCTCGCGCGCAGTACCGTCAGCCCGCTGTGCGCGCCGGCCGCGACGGTGAGCACGAGGTCGCCGCTCTTCTTGGTCACGTCGGCCTCGTCGACACCGGCGACCTGGATGTTGGTGCCGGTGGCGGAGGTCGCGCCGGACGGCTCGGCGCCGGAGGTCGCCGCGGCGCCGACGGGCCCGGCGGTGGTCGACCCGGCGCCGGTGGACGCGGCGCCGTCCGCTGCTCGAGGCAGCGCGCCCGGGGCGACTCCGCGGAGGCCGACAGGGCCGCCGGGGACGCTCTGGCCGTCGAGCCCGAACGCACCGACGAGCGGTAGTGCCTGGGTGCGCAGGTAGGAGAGCAGGTCGTCGCAGCCGCTGAAGGAGCGGTAGGCGGCGAGGCCGAGGCGTGGCGAGACGGCCGGCGGCGTGCTGCGCCCGCCGTGGAGCGCGTAGGCGCCGGCGCCGGCGACGAGGGTCAGGGCCGTCAGCGTGACGGCGCTTCGCACGATGCGGGACCGCTGCACGTCGATCCTCCTCGCTCCAGTTCGATGTCCGGCCGGCAGGTCGCGGCCTGGCACGGGATCGGACGCGGGAGGTACGACCCCGGTTCCGTCCCCCCGGCCAATTCCTGCGACGTCTGCCAGGCGGGTCTGCCCGGTCCGGAACTTCTCGGGCATGCTCGGGCCCGTGCCTGCTCCCGACGAGCTGCCGGACCTCGCCTCCGCGGTCCTCGACCTCGTCGACGAGGTGCCGCGGGGCCGGGTGGTGACCTACGGGGACCTTGCGGCCGTGGTGGGATGCGGCCCGCGGCAGGTCGGGACCGTGCTGGCCCGCTGGGGTGGAGCAGTGGCGTGGTGGCGGGTGCTGCGCGCGGACGGCTCGCCGGCGCCCGGCCTGGAGCGCGAGGCCCTGAGCCGGTACCGGGCGGAGGGGACCGCCCTGCGCCCCGGCGGCCGGCGGGTCGACCTGACCGTCGCGCGGTGGCCGCTGGCCGTCCCGCCGGCATCCCACGGACCCGCCGGACCCGGCTCGTCTGTCGGCGGCGTGTGATGGACTCGTCGGCGTGAGAGCAGCAGGTGCGGTCCGTGCCGGGGCTGGGGCGGCGCGGGGTCCGCAGGGGGGCCAGCCGGCGGGTGCGCCCGGCGTCCGGCTCGTCCGGCCCCGCCGGCCACCGGCCCGTGTCGTCGTTCCGGACGACGACCAGCGCGCGGTGATCGCTCACGCGCAGGGGGCCGGCCCGTTGGTCGTGCTGGGCGCTCCCGGCACCGGCAAGACCACTGCGCTGGTCGAGGCGGTCGTGGCCCGGGTCGATCGCGACGGCGTCCCGCCCGACGCGATCCTCGTGCTCGCCGCCAGCCGCATCCGGGCGGCCGCGCTGCGGGACCGCATCGCCGCCCGCCTGAGCCGTACCGTCCGGGAGCCCGCCTCGCGGACGCCGCACGCGTACGCCTTCGGCCTGCTCCGACGCGTCCACGTGCTCGAAGGGGACGTCCCGCCCCGCTTGATCAGCGGCCCGGAGCAAGATCTGGTGCTCGCCGACCTGCTCGCGGGTCACGAGGCGGGCGCCGTCGCGGGACCGGCCTGGCCGGCGGCCGTCGGCCCCGAGGTGCGGGTCCTGCGCGGTTTCCGGGACGAGCTGCGTGACCTGCTCATGCGCGCCGTGGAGCGCGGCCTCGCGCCGGCGGACCTGGCCGACCTGGGCCGCCGCCGGGGCCGGCCCGACTGGGGTAGCGCCGCGGAGATCCTCGACGAATACCTCGAGGTCACGTCCCTGGCCACTCCCGGGGCGTACGACCCGGCGGGGATCGTGGACGCCGCCGCCAATCTGCTCACCGCCGACGCGGCCCTGCTCGCTGCAGGAGCGCGAACGGTGGTCCCTCGTCGTCGTCGACGACGCCCAGGAGGTGACCGCCGCCACCCAGCGCCTGCTCGAGGTGCTGGTCGGCGAGGGCGGCGACGTCGTGCTCGCGGGCGATCCCGACGCGGCCACGCAGACCTTCCGCGGGGCTCGCCCGTCGTTCCTCCCGGCCGCGGCCTCGTGGTGGCGTCGCGCCGACGGCGCGCCGGCTCGCACGGTCGTCCTGCGTACGGTCCACCGGCACGGCCCCCTGCTGCGCGGGGTGGCCGCGCGAGTGGCCGAGCGGATCGGCACCTCCGGGGTTCCCGTGCAGCGGCAGGCACTCGCGCCCGCTGACGCCCCGTCGGGCTCCGTCGCGGTGCACGTCCTCGCCTCGCCGGCCGCCGAGGCCGCGTTCGTGGCGCACGCCCTGCGGGAGGCGAACCTCACCGGAGGCGTCGGCTGGGGCGAGATGGCCGTGATCGTCCGGTCGGCCCGCCGGACCGACACACTGCGTCGCGCCCTCGCCGGAGCAGGGATCCCCGTCGCCGTGCCCGCGACGGAGGTGCCGGTCCGCGACGAGCCCGCGGTCGTCCCGCTGCGCCGGGCGTTGGCCTGCGTCCTGGACCCGGCAGCACTCACGGCCGAGGTCGGGGCCGAGCTCCTCACCGGGCCCCTCGGCGGCGTCGACGCCGTCGCGCTGCGGCGGCTGCGCCAGTCCCTTCGAGCCCGCGAGCTCGGTGCCGGCGGGGGCAGGTCGAGCGACGAGCTGCTCGTGGCCGCGCTGCTCGACCCCGAGCTCCTCGTCCCGCTCGACCCGCGCGCCGTGCGAGGCGCCCGCCGGGTCGCTGCCGTTCTCCGGGCCGGGCGGGCAGCGGTCGCCCAGCCCGGTGCGAACGCGGAGACGGTGCTGTGGGAGCTCTGGCAGTCCGCGGGGCTCGCCGAGTCCTGGCGGCGCCGTGCCTTGTCCGGCGGGGCGGCCGGTGCGCGTGCCGACCGCGACCTCGACGCCGTCGTCTCTCTCTTCGAAGCCGCCGCGCGGTTCGTCGACAGGCTCCCGCACGCCGGGCCCGAGGCCTTCCTCGCCTACCTCGAGGGCCAGGACGTCCCCGGCGACACGCTCGCCGAGCGTGCACCGACCTCCGACAGCGTCACCCTCGTCACGCCGCACGGCGCCGCCGGCAGGGAGTGGGACGTCGTCGTGATCGTCGGCCTGCAGGAGGCCGTCTGGCCCGACCTGCGGCTGCGCAACTCCCTCCTGGGCGCGCAGGAGCTCGCTGACGTCGTCGACGGGCGGGCGGTGGGCGGTGGCGCCGATGCCTCCGGGCAGCGGCGGGCGGTGCTCGACGACGAGCTGCGGCTCTTCCACGTCGCGGTGACCCGGGCCCGCCGCCGGCTCCTGGTCACGGCGGTGAGCTCGGAGGACGACCTGCCGTCGCCCCTGCTGGACGTCGTCGATCCGCTCCCGGACGAGGTCGAGGTCCGCCCGCTGACCGAGGTCCCTCGGGTTCCGACCCTCTCGTCGCTGGTGGCGGAGCTCCGCGCGGTCGCGGTCGACACCGCTGCCCCGCCACGCCGGCGGCTGGCAGCGGCCCGGCGGCTGGCGGGCCTGGCGGCAGCCGGCGTTCCGGGCGCCGACCCTCAGGAGTGGTACGGCCTCGCGCCGCCGTCGGACCCCCGGCCGCTGCGGCTGCCGGGCGAGCTGGTCCGGGTGTCGCCCTCCAAGGTGGAGCAGTTCGACCGGTGCCCGCTGCGCTGGCTGCTCGAGACGGCGGCGGGGGGCGGCCGCGGCGCGACCGCGTCCAGCGCCCTCGGCACGCTCGTCCACGAGATCGCGGCGCAGGTGCCGGACGGCGACCGGGAGCAGCTGGGCGCGCTGCTGGAGCAGCGGATCGGCGAGGTCGGCCTGCCCGAGGGGTGGATCGGGGAGCGCGAGCGACAGCGTGCCCTGCGCATGGTCGCGAAGCTGGCGGAGTACGCGGCGCGAGCCCGCGGCCAGGGCCGCAGCCTGGTGGCGGTCGAGCAGGACGTCGAGGTGCGGCTCGGCGAGCTGGTGGTGCGGGGGCAGGTCGACCGGCTCGAGCGGGACGCCGACGGCCGGCTCGTCGTGGTCGACCTCAAGACCGGCAAGACCAAGCCGACCAAGGCGGAGGCCGAGCGGAACCCTCAGCTCGGGGTCTACCAGGTGGCGGTCGAGGAGGGCGGCTTCGAGCAGGTCGCGCCCGGCGTCCGCAGCAGCGGCGGGGCCGAGCTCGTACAGCTGGGCGACAACACCCAGAAGGTCGGCGTTCAGGCGCAGCCGCCGCTGCGTCGGGACTCGGACCCGGACTGGGCGCGGACGTTGCTCGGGACGGTCGCCGCGGGCATGTCCGCCGAGAGTTTCGAGGCACGTTCGGGCTCCCACTGCCGCATGTGCAGCGTGCGGCGCTCCTGCCCCACCACGGTCGAGGGCCGGCAGGTGCAGCCGTGAACGGCCCCCGCGGCGGCGGCGAGCAGCTCGGGTTCGACGACCTCCTGGGCTCCGGGCCGACGCACCCGGCGCTCGTGCCGATGCCGTCGGCCCGCCGCGGCGGGGTGCGGCGGGATGCTCCCGCGGGGCGCGCCACCGCCGTGCAGGAACCGCTGCTGCCGGCCGATCCGTCCTTCGCCGGCCCGCTCGACGCCGCGGACATCGCGCGGCTGCTCGGGCGTCCCGCCCCGACACCGGAGCAGGTCGAGGTCATCGAGGCGCCGCTGGAGCCACTGCTCGTCGTCGCGGGCGCGGGCTCCGGCAAGACGGAGACGATGGCGGCGCGCGTGGTGTGGCTCGTCGCCAACGGTCACGTCCGTCCCGAGGAGGTGCTCGGCCTCACCTTCACCCGCAAGGCCGCGGGTGAGCTCGCCGAACGTGTCCGCAGCCGGCTGCGCGCCTTGCGGCGCCGGCTGCGCGTGCCCGGCGAGCAGCTCGCCGACGAGGCCGTCGTCCCGGTCTCCACCTACCACTCCTACGCCGCGGCCGTCCTGGCCGATCACGGGCTGCGGCTCGGTGTCGAGCCGGGGGCGCAGCTCCTCGGCGAGGCTGCGGCGTGGCAGCTCGCCGCAGACGTGGTGCAGGCGTGGGACGCCGACCTCAGCGTCGCCGACAGGACGCCCAACACCGTGACCGAGGCGCTGCTGGGTCTCGCCGGGGAGTGCTCGGAGCACCTCGTGGAGCCGGGTCAGGTGGTCGCGTTCACCGATGCGCTGATCGAGCGGATCGAACAGCTTCCGGCCGCTGTCGGGGATCCGGGGCCCGGTGAGGTCAAGGGCAGCATGCGCGACCGGGTGGCAACGATCCGCCGGTTGCGCGCCCTCGTGCCCCTGGTCGAGCGGTACGGCGAGCGCAAGCGCGAGCTCGGCGTCCTCGATTTCGGCGACCAGGTGGCGCTCGCAGCCCGGCTGGCGAGCTCGGCGCCCGAGGTTGCGGCGGGGGAGCGGGCCCGGTTCCGCGTCGTGCTGCTGGACGAGTACCAGGACACCAGCCATGCCCAGCTCGTCCTGCTCCGGTCACTGTTCGGGAACGGCCACTGCGTGACCGCGGTCGGGGACCCGCACCAGTCGATCTACGGGTGGCGGGGGGCCTCCGCGGGCAACCTCGAAGCGTTCCCCCAGGACTTCCCCGTGATCCACCCGGACGGTGCCGCCGCTCCCGCCGGTTCCCGCTACCTGTCGACGAGCTGGCGCAACGACGCCGCCGTGCTCGCCGCGGCGAACCGGGTCGCGGAGCCGCTGCGCCGGCCGCCGTCCTGGGTCCGCGCGGGGCAGGCTGTCGGCGTTCCCGCGCCTGCGCGGCCGGCCCGGCGCCGGCCCGGGGGAGGTGCTCGTCGGGTGGCACGCCACTCTCGAGGACGAGGTCGAGTGGGTATCGGATGTGGTGGCGAGGCACTGGCGGGCGGGCCGGGCGACCGGCGGGATGCCGGCGGTCGACGCGCCCACCGCCGCGGTGCTCTGCCGGGTCCGGTCGCAGTTCCCCCTGGTCGAGGCCGCCCTGCGCAAGAGGCAGCTGCCCGTCGAGGTGGTGGGTCTCGGTGGCCTGCTGCACGTGCCGGAGGTTGCAGAGCTTCGTGCCGCACTGGAGGTGCTGCAGGACCCGACCCGTGGTGACTCCCTCGTCCGGCTGCTCGCCGGCCCCGCCGTGCGGTTGGGCCCGCGGGACCTCGAGGCGCTGAACGTCTGGTCGCAGGAGCTGTTGCGCCGCTGGGGCAGAGCCCCCGTCGCGGACCTCCGGGAGACGGCGCACCAGCCGTCGTTGGTCGAGGCGCTCGACGAGCTGCCGCCCTACGGCTGGGAGGGTCCCGGCGGGCAGCAGCTCTCCGAGGCCGGCAGGAGCCGGCTGGAACGGCTCGGTGGGATCCTGCGCGACCTGCGCGCCCGGACCGGTCTGGCGCTGCCCGACCTCGTCACGGAGGTCGAGCGGGCGCTCCTGCTCGATGTCGAGGTCACGGCGCGACCGGGGGTGCGGCCGGCGACCGCCAGGGCGCACCTCGACGCGTTCGTCGACGTCGCGGCCGCCTTCTCCGAGGCGGGCCGAGGTGCGAGCCTTGCCGGCTTCCTCGCGTGGCTCGCCGCGGCCGACGAGCGGGAGCGTGGACTCGATGCGCCCCTGGCGCAGGTGCGGCCGGACGCGGTCCAGGTGCTCACCGTGCACGCGGCCAAGGGCCTGGAGTGGGACGTGGTGGCGGTCCCCGGGCTCGTCGAAGGCGTCTTTCCCACCGGCAACGGGCGCGCGCAGAGCTCGGGATCGAACGGCTGGCTCAGCGGCGCGTTCGGCGCCCTGCCCTACCCGCTGCGCGGCGACACGGCTCGCCTGCCGCACTGGGCTGCTGAGGCGGCGCGCAGCCAGGCCGACCTCGCCGGCTCGTTCGAGGCGTTCAAGGTGCTGGCCCGTGAGCACGAGATCGCCGAGGAGCGCCGACTGGCGTACGTGGCGGCGACGCGCGCCCGCGCGGTCCTGGCGCTGTCCGGCTCCGTCTGGGGCGACGGATCCACGCCGCGCGAGCCGAGTCGCTTCCTGCAGGAGGTCGCCGGCCTCGCCGAGGACCTGGGGCCGGACGCCGGGGGCGTCCACGTCGCCGGCTGGGCCGACCCGCCGGAGGACGGGGCGCGGAACCCGCGCGCCCTGGACCGGCCCGAACCCTGGCCCGTCGATCCGCTCGGCGGGGCCCGTGACGCGGTGGAGGAGGCGGCCGCCATGGTCCGCGCCTTCCTCGCAGGGACCGCCCCCGGCCTGCCCCTGAACGCGGAGGACGGCGAGATCGACATCGACGACGCCGACGGGGACGGCGTGGTCGCCGGCTGGGACGAGGAGGCGGCGCTGCTGCTGGCCGAGCGCGCGGCGGCGGCTGAGGGCGCTGTCCGCGTCGAGCTGCCCGCGCACCTGTCCGCGTCCAAGGTCGTCGCGCTCGCAGCCGACCCGGACGGGTTCGCCGACCGGTTGCGCCGGCCCCTCCCGCAGCCCCCGCAGCCCGCGGCTCGCCGCGGGAGCACCTTCCACGCCTGGCTCGAGCGGCGCTACGGCTCCGCCGCGCTGGTGGACCTCGAGGAGCTGCCGGGCGCTGCCGACGACGCCGACGCGGACGCCGACCTCGAGCAGCTGCAGGAGCGGTTCCTGGCGAGCCCGTGGGCCCAGTTCGTTCCGGACGCCGTGGAGGTCGCCGTCGAGACGCCGGTCGCCGGGGTCGTCGTCCGGGGCAGGATCGACGCCGTGTTCCGCTACGAGACGCCCGACGGCCCGCGCTGGGACGTCGTCGACTGGAAGACCGGGGCGCCGCCGCGGGGCCTGGCCGAGCAGCGGGCACGCGCGGTGCAGCTCGCGCTGTACCGGCTCGCGTGGTCGCGCCTGCACGGCGTTCCGGTCGAGCACGTCGGGGCGGCGTTCTTCCATGCGTCGACCGGCGAGACGGTGCGTCCGGTCGAGCTCCTCGACGAGCCCGCCCTGGCCGCGCTGGTGGCCGCCCGGGTCGAGACCTGACCGCGGCGCTACCCGGCCGGCTCGCCGGTGACGTTCCTGACCGGTGCGTCCCTGACCGGCGGGTACGGCGATATCGGGCCGCGAGGACAGTGCGGCCTCGTCGAGATCCACGACGAGCGCGCGGTGGTCGCTCAGCGGCAGGTGCACGATCTCGCAGTCGCCGAGGGCGTCGGGCTGGATCCCCTCCGCGAGGAGGTGGTCGAGTTGCAGCCGCGGCGCCGGTGCGGGGAACGTCGGGCCGGTTACCAGCGGGCGCCAACCGGTCACGCGCGAGGGCAGCCGGCCGGGCAGGTTGAAGTCGCCCATCAGCAGCCGCGGCCCGGGCAGGTCGTGCAGGGCCCGGCGGAGCCGGCGCAGCTGCAGCACGTTGACGCCCGGGACGAACGACAGGTGCGTCGCGGCGACCGTGACCCGCGGCTCCTCGAGCTCGGCCACGACCGCCGCCCGCGGCTCGTCCGGGATCCAGATCACCCGAGGCGGTGACGTCGGCAGCAGGACCGGGTACCGGCCACGGGCCCGGCCCAGCCGCAGGACCCGCCACGACCGCACCGGACGGCGGCTCAGCAGCGCGATCCCGTACGCGGGCTCGCCCTCGGCCGGGTCCGGCGGCGTGGGCCGCCAGCCGGGCTCGCCCGGTGTGCCCCGGACCAGCGGCACGAACCGTCCGCTGTCCGCCCCCATCGCGGCCGCGGCTACGGCGACCTGGTCGACGCCGCCGGATCTCGGCTGGTACCGGTCCACCTCCTGAAGGGCCAGCACGTCGGCGTCGAGAACCCGGACGGCGTCCGCCAGCACTGCGGGGTCGGCTGGCCGTCGGCGAGCGACCGGCCGGACAGCAGGTTGAGGGTGGCGAAGCGCACGCCGTCACGCTGTCACCCCGGGGGCTCCACCGCCCGCCGGCCACCTTCTCCGCGGGCGGTCGGGGGACGTGCTACCAGCGTCGGTCGGGCCCCGCGTCGAGTTCCGCGTCGAGTTCCCCGAGCATGGCGACGGCGTCGGCGACGACGCCCTCGTCGCCGGTGGTCGTCCCGTGCAGCAGCCACCGGGCGACCGCGAGCTCGCCGTACAGCCGGGCCCGGCGCAGCAGGTGGCGGTCGGGGGCGTCGCGGCGCGTGTGCGCGTAGGCCTCCAGCACCGACTCGACGGCGTCCGCCGAGGCGCCTCCCACCAGCCAGGCCAGGTCGTCGGCCGGGTCGGCGACCCGGGTCTGCCCCCAGCCGAGCACGCCGCTCACCTTGCCGTCACCGACCAGCACGTTCTCGGGGGCCAGGTCGCCGTGCACCACACACGGTGTGAACCGCCAGGCCCCGGCCTCCTCCAGCGCGTGCTCCCACCGCTGCAGCAGCCCGGCGGGGACGTGCCCCGTCGCGGCCGCCCGGTCGACCTCGGCCAGCCGGCGGTTTCGGTACTCCGCCGCCGTGTACACGGGCAACTCGGCATCCTCCACCAGCTGTACGGGCAGGTCGTGCACGGCGGCGAGGGCGCGCCCGAGCGCCGCCGGTAGTCCGGGCCCCGGCAGTAGTGCCGCGGGGTCGATCGGCTCGCCGTCGAGGGCGCGGTGGACGCCGGCCCGCCCGCCGTCGGGCATCGACGACGGTGCCGGCGACGAGTGGCACCGCGAACGGCATGCGCCCGGTGAGCGTCTTCAGGAACCGCCACTCCTGCTCGAGCAGCGCCGCGGCTGACGGCGTCCGGGGCGCCCGGACCACCCACTCCCGCCCGAGCTCGTCGACGACCTCGGCGGCGTCCACCTCGTCACCACCGGGCAGCGCGCGGGCCGTCAGGGGCTCGAGCCCGGGGACCGCGACGCTGGCGAGCGCGGCGAGCGCGAGAGGAGTTCGTTGGGCCACGGCGCCAAGGTAATGCGGGCACCGGCGGCGGCGGCAATGGGAGCGCCCCCGGGAACCGGCCGCCGGGCGGCTTACCGCCGCCGGTTAGGGTCGCGGGGTGACGCCCCTCGACGGACTGGCCCTGTCCCGGGCGACGGTCGACCGCAGCGCCGAACGTCGCAGCGAACCGGGCCTGTTCGACGAGCTGCTGGCCGATCCGCGCACGGCTGTCCTGGTGCTCGCCGGGGACCGCGTGCTCGTCGACGACGGCGCGGGATGGAGGTGAGCCGGGCTCCGCCGGGGTCGCGGTCGCCCTGCTCCTCCCGGCGAGGTGCCCGAGGAGCTCGTGCGGTCGGCTTGCCGTTGTACCTGGGCCAGGACGGCCCGGTTGGTCACGTCGCTCTGGCCCTGCCCACCCCGGACGGCGACAGCGCCGCCGCTCATTGTCGACAAGCTGACGCCCCGGGCCGGCGGTGGGCGGGCCTGCGCGACGTCGGCGACGCTGCTCGACGACACCGGCGCCGGGCTGTTCACCGCCGCGCTCGCGCTCGCCAACTGGCACTCCGTGCACCCCGCTGCGCGCGGTGCGGCACGCCGACCGTCGTCGTCCAGGCGGGCTGGGTCGCGCAGCTGCCCGGCCTGCGGGGCCGAGCACTATCCCGCGGACGGACCCGGCGGTGATCATGGCGATCGTGGATGACGAGGATCGGCTGCTGCTCGGGCGGCAGGCGACGTGGCCGCGAAGCGGTACTCGACGCTGGCCGGGTTCGTCGAGCCGGGCGAGTCGCTCGAGGCGGCGGTGCGGCGGGAGGTCGCGGAGGAGGCCGGCGTCGTCGTCGGCGAGGTCGAGTACCGGGGCAACCAGCCCTGGCCGTTCCCGTCATCGCTGATGATCGGTTTCCGCGGGCACGCGGTGGGCGACAGCGGTGGAGGTGGACGGCGTGGAGATCGCGCACGCCCGATGGTGGACCCGCGAGGAGTTCGAGGCGGACCTCGCCTCGGGCGAGCTCCTGCTGCCGTCGCGGGTGTCGATCGCGCGCCGCCTGATCGAGGACTGGTACGGGGGGTCGCTGGACGAGGCCGCCGACTGGGTCAACCGGCCGGGGTGACCGCCCGCTGGGCGAGCAGCGCGGGGTGGCTCGGCCGGTCGGAACGCACGACGAAGGCCGCGGCCGCCGCGGGGTCGCACCATTCCACGTACCGCTCCCAGGCCGGCAGCACCCGGGCCTGTTCGTCGGCGGGGACACGTCGGGCCCGGCCGGCGGCCGAGACGTCGAGGAACACGCGCAGGTCGAAGGCATCCGCGATGTCCCAGCGGGCGAGGAATCGGCCGTCGACGACCGCGACGGTGCCCGGCCGCCCCTCTTGGGCGGGACGGCGCAGCGGACGGTCCGTGAGGGGGTCCCTCAGGCCGGGCAGCCAGCACAGCGAGCCGCCCGGCCCGAGCGGGTCGAGGACCTCGCGGCGCAGCGCGGCGAGGTCGTACCAGCCCTCGAAGAAGGCGTCCGGGTCCTCCGGGCCGTGCTCGAGCCGCAACGACCGTGCGCGCAAGAACTCCTCGGCCCGCACCCGGGCGACGGGCACGGCGCGAGCGCCGAGCTCGGCGGAGACGGCGTCAGCGAGGGCGGCGGCGTCGCCCGCGACCGGGCCCTCGACGCCGAGGCGCAGCCCGTGCCCTCGCTTCCCGGCGACGGCCGCCGCGCTCGCCGCCACCTCGGCGATGCGCTCGGCGAGCGCCGCGGGGGAGAGGGGTTCGGGCATCCGGCGACCCGGGCGGCGGGCAGGCGCGACTCGGCCGTGGACAGGCGGGGCTCAGGCGGCGGCGAGGCGCGCCTTGACCTCGGCGAGGGAGGGGTTGGTCGCGGCGGACCCGTCCGGGAAGAGCACCGTGGGGACGGTCTGGTTGCCGTTGTTGACCTTCATCACGAAGTCGGCGGCCTCGGGCTGGGCCTCGATGTCGACCTCGGTGTACTCGATGCCCTCGCGGTCGAGCTGCGTCTTGAGCCGGCGGCAGTAACCGCACCAGGTGGTCGAGTACATGGTCAGCGTGCTGGCGTCCGCCATGGCGGAGGTCCTCCACAGGTCGAATTGGAAAGGCGCCTCGTCCGGCGCTGTACGCGTCAACAACGAGCACCGCGCATGCTCTTCCCGCCCTCCATACGGCGATCAAGGAAATGTTAGGGATCAAGGAAATTCTGGGGATCAAGGAGCGTCGAGCGTGACGACGCCCCTTCGGTCACTCCTGTCACCAAGCTTTTCCTTGATCGCGGGGGAGGGGTGGGGCGGTCCTTGGACTCCGGGCATGGCCCTGGGAGGATGGCGGGCGATGACGACGACCGCGCACGCCGGGGAGGTCCCCCTCGCGTCGTCCGCCCGGTCGGCGGACGAGGTGCTCGCCGGGCTCGACCCCGAGCAGCTCCAGGTCGCGACCGCGCTCCGGGGCCCGGTATGCGTGCTCGCGGGCGCGGGCACCGGCAAGACCCGCGCCATCACCCACCGCATCGCCTACGGCGTGCACAGCGGCGTCTACGTGCCGCAGCATGTCCTCACTGTGACCTTCACCGCCCGGGCGGCGGGAGAGCTGCGGACCCGGCTGCGGAGCCTGGGTGTGTCCGGCGTGCAGGCCCGCACGTTCCACGCGGCCGCGTTGCGCCAGCTCTCGTACTTCTGGCCGCAGACGGTGGGCGGCTCCCCACCTGGGCTGCAGGAGCACAAGGCGTCGCTCGTCGCCGATGCCGCGGCCCGGCTGCGGCTGTCCGTCGACCGGGCCGCCGTCCGCGACCTGTCCGCGGAGATCGAGTGGGCGAAGGTCACGATGCTCACGCCGCAGACGTACGAGTCGGCGGCCCGCCGGGCCGGCCACGCCGGACCCGGCGGCTTCGACCTGCCCACCGTGGCGCGCCTGCTGGAGGTGTACGAGCAGGTCAAGACCGACCGTGGCGTGATCGACTTCGAGGACGTGCTGCTCCTCACCGTCGGCGTCCTGCAGGAGTACCCCCACGTCGCGGAGGCCGTCCGCAGCCAGTACCGGCACTTCGTCGTCGACGAGTACCAGGACGTGAACGTCCTGCAGCAGCGCCTGCTCGACCTCTGGCGGGGCGACCGGGACGACGTCTGCGTCGTCGGCGATCCCAGCCAGACCATCTACTCCTTCACCGGCGCCTCGCCGGACCACCTGCTCGGGTTCCCTCGCCGGCACCCGGGCGCGACCGTGGTGCGCCTCGTCCGCGACTACCGGTCCACGCCACAGGTGGTCGCCCTGGCCAACGCCTTGCTCGCGAAGGCCGCCACGGTCCCGTCGGCGCCCGCCCGGCTGGAGCTCGTCGCTCAGCGGCCGCCCGGCCCGGCGCCCCGGCTGACGGGGTACGACGACGACCTCGCGGAGGCCGCGGGGATCGCAGCGACCGTGCAACGTCTGCTCGCGGCGGGCACCCCGGCGAGCGAGATCGCCGTCCTCTACCGCACGAACGCCCAGTCCGAGCCCCTGGAGCAGGCACTCGCCGACGCAGGCGTGCCCTACCTGGTGCGGGGCGGCGAGCGGTTCTTCAGCCGCAAGGAGGTGCGCGACGCGATCCTGCTGCTGCGCGGTGCGGCGCGCGCAGGGGCCGCCGAGGACGCCGACGAGCCCGCAGCGCTGCCGACGGCCGTGCGGGACGTCCTTGCCACGCTCGGGTGGTCCGAGCAGCCCCCTGCCGGAGCGGGCGCCGTCCGTGACCGGTGGGAGTCCCTGCAAGCGCTCGTCGCCCTGGCCGACGACCTGGCCAAGCAGGAGCCCTCCGCCGGGCTCGCCGCAGTTCGTCGCCGAGCTCGAGGAGCGCAGCGCCGCCCAGCACGCGCCGACCGTGCAGGGCGTCACCCTCGCGTCGCTGCACGCGGCCAAGGGCCTGGAGTGGGACGCGGTGCTCCTCGTCGGCCTGTCCGAGGGGCTGATGCCGATCTCGCTGGCGGAGGGCTGGGAGGCGGTGGAGGAAGAGCGCCGCCTGCTCTACGTGGGCGTGACCCGGGCCCGGGAGCACCTGTACCTGTCGTGGTCCCGCTCGCGGGCCGGCGGTCGCGGCAACCGGTCGCCCTCGCGCTTCCTCGACGGCCTCCTCGGCAACGACACCGATCGGCCCGGCGCCCGTCGGGGCGCGGACGGCGCCGGCGACCAGCGGCGCCGGCAGAAGGCGTCGGCGCCCGCCACCTGCCGTACCTGCGCCGCCCCGCTCACCACCGGGGCCGAGCGCAAGGTCGGCCGCTGCGGCACCTGCCCGCCCACGTACGACGAGGCGCTCTTCGAGCGCCTGAGCGAGTGGCGCTCGCGGACGGCGGCCGAGGCGAAGGTCCCGGCGTACGTCGTCTTCACCGACGCCACGCTGGTGGCGATCGCCGAGACGGTGCCGGCCGACCTCCGCCGGCTCGCCGGCGTCCCCGGCGTGGGCCCGGCGAAGCTGGACAAGTACGGCGAACAGGTCCTGGCGCTGCTCACCGACGCCTGAGCCGCTGTCGACCTCGCCGGATCGCGGCTTTTGCTTCCCGTTCGCTCTCGACGCGGCGCCGTCCGCGCAATCCTCGGGGAACACGCCGGAAAAGGCGTTGTGCTCTCTCCGCGCGCTCCTCTAGCCTCGGGGGACAACGACAACGAGGCCAGGCGGGGCTCCCGCACGTCCGGCCGATCCCTGGAAGAGGAGGTGGCGACATGAACACCGAGACGATCACGAAGCGCGGCATCGAGTCCGCGCTTTACGCGTGCCCGGCGCCGGTCGCCGCCTCGCGCGTCGTGCGTGAGCGGGTCGTCTCCCGAGCGCCGTGACGCCGTTCCAGGGGACCGGTCTGCCCTTCGCCGTGAAGGCGCAGTTCGCCATGGCCGACGTCGCCGTCGCCGTCCGCACCATCCCAGCAGCTCGTCCCGTCCCACCCGGGTGAACCAGCCCGGAGACCACCCGCCTAGCTCGCAGAGCAGCCGGTGCCTCCAGGCCGCGGAACCCGACAGGGTCCGCGGCCTTCGTGTTTCTCAGGCCGCGGCACCAGGCGTCACCCGACGCCACCTTGCCGCGGGACCTCTCCCGGCGGCAGGGCCCGCCAGGACGGCGGTGGTCCCGCGCCACCGCCGAGGAATACGAGGAGGTGCTTCCCGTGCAGCTCACGGCACTGCTGGACGCGCTGGTCGAGGACGTCGACGTGGCCGTCGCGGCGCGAGGTGCCCTGTCGCGTCAACGACCCCGAGCTCTGGTTCGCGGAGTCGCCCGCGGACGTCGAGTTCGCCAAGTCGCTCTGCCAGGCCTGCCCGCTGCGGCAGGAGTGCCTCGCCGGGGCGCTGGAGCGGCGTGAGCCCTGGGGCGTCTGGGGCGGCCAGCTGTTCATCGCCGGCGTCGTCGTGCCGCGCAAGCGGCCGCGGGGCCGGCCCCGCAAGACCGAGGTCGCCGCGTGACCACGACCTCGCAGCTCGCGATCGCGCACGCCGCCCGGCGCCGCGACCGCATCGTGCACGACCCGTCCGTCGATCTCATCGGCGCGTCCCGGCCGTCCGCCGTCCGCGCCCTTCTCGCCAGGAGTGTCACCATGACCGCTCTCGCGCTCGAACGTCGGCTTCGAACCCGGCGACGCAAGCCCAATACCGAGGTCCGCCTCGAGTCGCTGCTGCACAGGCAGTGGCAGGCGGACCACGTCCGGAACCAGCACCACGCCCCGAGCTTCGGCTTGCCGCCACCGTCCGGGACCGCGCTGACACCGGCACCGGCGCTGACACCGGCGCCGGCATCCATCAGCCGGTAGGCGGAACGCGCGTGATCGCGCGACCGGGACCCTTCCCCGCGGGGGCCGCCCGACTCCGGGCGGCCCCCGCCCTTCGTCTCCACGGCACTCCCTCTGCGGCCGCGGGCCGGCGGCGCTCAGGGGAGCAGCAGGACCTTGCCCGTCGTGCCCCGGCCCTCCAGCAGCTCGTGCGCCCGCCGCGCCTCGGCCAGGGGGAGGGTCGCCCCGATCCGGACGTCGAGCTCGCCGGCGGCGACCGCCCCGAGGACGCGCCCGCCCGCTCGCGCAGCTCGGCGGTCGTCGCGACGTAGTGGCGCAGCGTCGGCCGGGTGAGGAACAGGGATCCCGAGTTCATCAGGGTCAGCGGCGAGACGGGGTCGACGGGGCCTGACGCGTTGCCGAAGGTCACCATCATCCCGCGCGGGCGCAGGAGGTCGAGGCCGCGCTCGAACGTCGCCCGGCCGACCCCGTCGTAGACGACGTCCAGCGGCCGCGGCCCGGCGATGCGCTCCACCGCCGTGGCGAAGTCCTCGTCCCGGTAGAGGATCACGTGATCGGCGCCGGCGCCGCGGGCGAGCTCGCCCTTCTCCGGGGACCCGACGGTGGCGAACACCTCCGCGCCCGCGGCCTTCGCCATCTGGACGAGCAGCAGGCCGACGCCTCCGGCGGCCGCGTGGATCAGGCACCGGCTGCCGCGGCCGAGCGGGTAGGTGTCGTGGCTGAGGAAGTGCGCGGTCATGCCCTGCAGCAGCGCCGCCGCGGCGACCGGGGGCTGCACGCCCGCGGGGACGGGCACCGCACGGTCCGCCGGAACGCGGACGAGCTCCGCGTACGACCCCGACCCCCCGTCCGCCCACGCCACGGTGTTCCCGGGCCGGACGCCCTCGACGCCCGGCCCGACGGCCTCGACGGTGCCCGCGCCCTCGACCCCGAGAACGAAGGGCAGCTCCCGGGGGTAGAGGCCCTCGCGGTGGTAGGTGTCGATGAAGTTGACGCCCGGCTGCCCCCAGACGCACCAGCAGCTCGCCGTCGCCCGGGCGAGGGGTCGGGAAGCTCACCCCACGCCAGGACCTCGGGGCCGCCGGTGCGCTCGACGCTGATCGCTTGCACGGACGCCAGTGTGCCTCCCGGCACCGTCCGTCCCCTCGGTGCGGGGCTGCGTCACCCGAACGCACCAGCGGATGGGGCGGTGCAGGGGGATTGTTCGACGGATGTCGACGGTCTGTAGCACGCCGGTCACAATGCCGAACTACGGTCATGGACATGACTTCGAGCACCTGCTGCGCCGTCTGCGGTCTGCCTGCCGCCGCCGACCGAGCTGCCTTCACCTGGTCCCTGGCGATCGACGGGGCCGGACGGCGCACCTGGACGTGCGTGCCCTGCGCCCGCGCCGCCCTCCCCGTCATCGAGAGCGGCGTCCCCACCGTCGCGCGGTAGGTTCGCCGTGTGATCCCCGAGCAGCCGGTCTGCGCCACCTGCGGCGCCGTCGCCGCCGGCGCCTCGTCCCCCACCTGGTCGCTCTCCACGGAGGCCGGGCGCCGGGTCTGGACCTGCGAACGGTGCGCGCGGGAACACCTGCGCAGCATCGAGGCGAAGCTCGACAGCGCCTGGTGGTGACCCGGCTGACGCTCCGCGTCGGGCGGCGATCAGCCGGCCGAGCCGTCTCCGAGCTGCTCGGCGAGCGCCGCGTCGAGCTCGTCCAGGTCGAAGTTCGGCAACCACTGGCCGAGGACCTCGAGCACCGGCACCTCGCCCTCGATCTGGCACAGCACCCCGATGCCGCCGATCCACACCCGGTGGATCAGCAGGTACTCCGGCGGCAGGTTGATCTTCAGGCCGACCGACCACTGCGGGCCGCCGCGGGTCGTTGACGTGCGAGAACAGCTGCCGCATCCATGCCCGTGAGAAGGTCCACGACACGTGCCGCGCGGGCTCGAGGAACGGGGACAGGTAGTCGAGCAGGCTGTCGCCGTCGATGCTGATCGAGGCCTTGATGAAGCCCTCTTCCCGCAGGCCCGCCGACCACGCCCTCGGCGTCCCCGACCAGTGCCAGCGTGAGCAGTTCGCCGATCTCGGGGGGCATGCCGTCAGGCAGGCGCTTGACCGCGCCGAAGTCGAGGACGCCGAAGCGGCCGTCGTCCGTGATCCGGTAGTTCCCGGGGTGCGGGTCGGCGTGCAGCAGCCCGGCGCGGGCGGGTCCCGCGAGCAGGAACTCCATGTAGCGGCGGGCGCCGAGGTCGCGCTCCTGCTTCGTGCCGGACGCGATGAGGCGGGACAGCGGCACGCCGTCGAGCCACTCGCTGACGATCACTCGTGGCGCTGCTGGCGACGACGTCGGGCACGACGAACACCGGGTCGCCCCGGAAGGCCTCGGCGAACGTCGCCTGGGACTGTGCCTCGAGCTCGTAGTCGAGCTCCTCGACGATCCGCGCCCTCAGCTCCTCGAGCACCGGCTTGATGTCGAGGCCGGGGATCCACCCGGCGGCCATCCGTCCCACCCGCGCGACCTGCGTGAAGTCGGAGATCAGGGCGTCGCCGGCGCCGGGGTACTGCACCTTGACGGCGACGGGCCGGCCGTCCGCCCAGACAGCCCGGTGCACCTGCCCGATCGAGGCGGCGGCGGCCGGCGTGTCGTCGAACGAGGCGAACCGCCTGCGCCAGCGGGGGCCGAACTCGGCCGCGAGCACCTTGTGCACGGTCGCGGCGGGCATGGGGGGAGCGGCGTCCTGGAGCTTGGTCAGCGTGGCGCGGTAGGGGGCGGCGAGCTCCTCCGGCAGGGCGGCCTCGAAGATGCTCAGGGCCTGCCCGAACTTCATGGCGCCGCCCTTGAGCTCGCCGAGCACCTTGAACAGCTGCTCGGCGGTGCGGGCCTGCACCTCCGCGGCCACGACCTCCGCCGGGCGGCCGCCGACGCGCTTGCCGAAGCCCAGGGCGGTGCGGCCGGCGAACCCCAGCGGGAGGGAGGCCAGCTTCGCCGTGCGGGTCACGGCCCGTCGGGGCAGGTCGGTCACGGCCTCATTCTCCCTGCTGGCGGCCCGGGCCGCCCCCGGTGACCCCGACTGGGCCCTCGGGCGCGTCCGGGACATCCCGCGCATCGCCCCGGCTCGCGACCCCCGGCGGAATGACGGGATCCGCCGACACCGGTGGGGTGGTCATCGACCAGCTGCAGCCGCAGGCCGGGTGGACCGTCCATGGCCGCCGCGAGACCAGGCCGTCCGGAAGGTCGACCTCGAGGGTGGCGCCGACGGAGGCGGGCCGGGCCCGCCCCCTTGCTCCGTCCGCCGCCGGCGTGGGGGCGAGCCGTCCAGATGCGCCAGCACCTGCAGGGCTGCGAGCGAGGCCCCGAGCTGTGACGACGCGGTCTCACCGGCGTCCGCCGGCGTCGGGCGCCCGGGCAGCTGGGCGAGCAGCCTCGGCCAGGCGGGATCCCGATCGGTCCGGTGCAGGTCGAGGCAGCGCAGGCACGGACCCGCCCCGGGCACGACCAGCGGCCCGACGATCAGGCCCGCCTCGCGCACGACGACCGAGAGGTGCGCCACGTCGGCCGCGAGCAGCGCGGCCCGCCGCGACCGAGTCGGCCGCAGCGGGCCGTACGAGGACGACGACGGTCGGGGCGCCTGCCACCCGGCCCCCCGCCCGCGGCACCGGCGGACTCGACCGGCCACGAGGGCGGGGGCGCCGCCAGGCCGTGGACGCTCCCGACGCCCGCCGCCGTGAGGGTCCCGGCGAGGGTCTCGGCGAGCCGCCCCGTACCGATCACGTGCACCTCACGGCGGCCACGGTGCCGCGATCAGTTCCCAGCCGTCGCCGCCCCCGGGGTGCACGATGCCCCACACAGCGGCGTCCGGGGCGAGGCGCTGAGCGGCGGGACCGAGCAGGGCGAGCACCCCGCGGCCCGACCGGCGGGTGAGCAGGACGTCGCCGGCCCGCAACAGAGCGAGCAGTCGCCGGGCCCGCTCGCCCGCAGGGCCGTCCGTGGGGAGCGTGGCGTCGTCCACGCCCTCCTCCAGCCGCTCGACCAGGCCGCGGTCGAGCGCTGTCAGGCCCTCGACGACCGCCCCGCGACCGGGCTCCAACCCGAACTGGACGGCGTCCGGGGCTCGCCATGAGGTGCGCAGGCCCGGCTTGATCTGCAGGTGCATGCGCCCGTGCCCTTCCCCCGGCGGCGCTGGGCGGCCGCGTCGCAGGGAAGCGTGCCAGCCGGCGCCGACGCGTGCCGCCGGCCGTCCACAGCCTCGGGCACGTCCACAACCGCAGGCGTCAAGACCGGCCCAAGGGCAGAGGGCGGGCGAGGACGGCGACGGGCGGCGGGACAGCGAGGGCGGCCCGTCGTGGACGGGCCGCCCCTCGCGGCGTTGGTGCTGGTACCGGTGGCTCAGGCCTTGCCGAGGATGCGGTTCAGGTTCGTCCCGCACACAGGGCACTTGCCCTTGGCCATGCGACGGCCGTTGGTCTCCACGACCTGGCCTTCGGCCTGCCGCTTCTCCTTGCACTTCACGCAGTAGAACTCGCCGCTGTACGTCTCTGCCATTGATGGCTCCTTGATGTGAATGTCGTCGGGCCGGTCGTGGTGCCGTGCCTGTGTCGGGCCGGCCCGGGGCTCGAGGGGCACGAGCCCCCTCGTCACGACCTGCAGCCACACTAGCCGAGCGGCGCGCGTTGTCCTGCGCAACGCGGCCAGTCCGTCGGCAACGGCCATCACGCAAAGTCACCCCATCGGACGCGAGCTCGCAGTCGTCGGCCGAAGGAGAGGGACCCCGACCCGCGAGACGCGCGCCTTCCCCTGCGCACGCCCCGCGGCCCGGGGTCCTCGGCGGCCACGCTAGGACCGACCCTCGAACGGGGTCAACGTGGCAGAGCGCGGCCCTGTGGACGACCTGTGGACAGCATGGGGACGGGGCAGCGCGCACCTGGGGAGAAAGCGGTAAGGACAGGGGACGACACTGTGGACCAACCGCCGCTCGCCCACTGTTCGCATAGGGCCTGAACTGCGGGAGAGGCCAGGCGGGGCCTGTGGACGAAAACTGGTGCGGGGTGTCGGGGCGGGCGCGCCGGTACCGTGGAGGGGTGACACCGGTGCCCAGGCCGTCCCTGCCCCCGGAGGTCGACGTCCGGCGCAGTCGCAGACGCCTGCGGACCGTCACCGCCTACCGCGACGGCGGCCGAACCGTCGTGCTCATCCCGGCGCGCTTCACGCCGGCACAGGAGCACGAGTGGGTGACACGGATGCTGGCGCGCCTGTCGGCGCAGGACCGCCGCCGCCGTCCCGGGGACGCCGACCTCGCCGCCCGCGCCGTCGAGCTCTCGCGCCGCTACCTGGGCGGGCTGGCCCAGCCGGCCAGCGTCGCCTGGGCCGGCAACCAGAACACTCGCTGGGGGTCGTGCACCCCCGCCGATCGGTCGATCAGGCTCAGCACCCGGCTGCAGGGCATGCCCTCGTGGGTGATCGACTACGTGCTCATGCACGAGCTGGCCCACCTCATCGAGCAGGGACACGGGCCGGCGTTCTGGCGGCTGCTCGACGCATACCCCCGCACCGAACGTGCCAGGGGCTTCCTGGAGGGTTTCGCAGCGGCCCGCCGGATCGACCCTGGCCTCGATCCGGACGCCGATCCCGACGACGATCCCGACGCGGAGGAGGAGGGCGGGCCGGACGTCGACCTCGCCCCGAACGGCGCTCTGCACGACGTCGACGACCACGTCGACGGTCGCTCCGACCGTGCTGAGCCCCGCGGCTCCGGTGCGGCGAGCAGGCAGGTGCCGGCTCAGAGCGAGCCGGCCTCCTGACGCTCGGCGAGCCGGGCGGCGGCGCGCGCCACCAGCGGCGCCACCCCGGGCGCGAGTGCCGGCGGCAGCTCGCCGACCGGCCACCACGCCACCTGCCGGCTCTCAGGACTGACGTACGCGAGCGGCCCGGGTGTGAACACCGCCCCGCCGTCACTGACGCCGAAGATGCCCGGGCCGCCGCCGGCGACGAGGACGTGCTGCACGTCGAGGTGCCAGTCGACGACCCCGGGCCGGCAGGGCGCGCGGTGCCGGGACAGCGCAACCACGTCGGGCAGCAGCTCGCCGGTCAGGCCGGTCTCCTCCTCGACCTCGCGTGCCGCCGCCACGGGCAGCGTCATGTCCTCGGGCTCGAGGTGACCTCCGGGCTGCACCCACAGGCCGAGACGCCGGTGGAGCACCAGGCACGTGAGCAGGCCGTCGGGGGACAGGACCACGGCTGACGCCGTGACGTGGCTCGGCGCGGCGTGCCGGGTGAGCAGGGCAGCGCCGTGTTCGTCGAGCATCGCCCGCCAGGCCCACGCCTCGAACCGGTCCTCGGCGGTGTCACGCGGCGCCCGCGCGATCGCGTGCCGCAGGTCCGCGACCAGCCCCTCCCGAGGCGCCCATCTCGGCTGTTCCGTCACTTCTCACCTTCCGCCCGAGGCCCGCCCCCCGAGCTGTCGCCGTCCGTGCTGTCGCCGTCGGTGCTGCCGCCGTCGGTGCTGCCGCCGTCGGTGCTGCCGCCGTCGGTGCTGCCGCCGTCCGGCGGCTCGTCCAGCAGCGCGGCGAGAGCGGCGTCCATGTCGCTGTCGCCGTCCGTGCGGCCGGCCCGGGCGAAGCCGAGCGGGTCCTCGAACGCCTCCGCGGTGGGGGCCAGGTCGGGGTGCGCCCACAGCGCGTCCCGGCCCGCGGCACCGCGCTCGGACGTCAGCGCGGCCCAGACCGCAGCCGCTTCGCGCAGCTTGCGGGGGCGCAGATCGAGCCCCACGAGCGAGGCGAAGATGTGCTCCGCCGGCCCGCCGGCCGCCCGTCGCCGCCGGACGGTCTCGCGCAGCGCCTCCCGGTGCGGCAGCGTCGGGGCCGCCGCCGTGTCGACGACCTGGTCGATCCAGCCCTCGACCAGTGCGAGGGCGGTCTCGAGGCGCTCAAGCGCGGCTCGCTGCGCGGGCGTCGTCTGCGGCTCGAACAGGCCCGATTGGAGGGCCTCCTGCAACGCGCCCGGGTCGGTCGGGTCCACCGAGCGGACGGCCTCCTCGAGAGCGTCTGTGTCGATCCTGATGCCCCTGGCGTACTCCTCGACCGCTCCCAGCAGGTGGGCGCGCAGCCACGGCACCCCCGCGATCAGGCGCGCGTGCGCGGCCTCCCGCAATGCGAGGTACAGGCGGACCTCGTCGTCGTCCAGGCCCAGGCCCGCCCCGAACGCTGCCACGTTGGCGGGCAGCAGGGCCGCGCGCCCGGCCGGGAGCAGGGGCAGCCCGGTGTCCCCGGCGCCGACGACCTCGCCGGCGAGGGCCCCGAGCGCCTGACCCAGCTGCGCGCCGAAGAACGCCCCGCCCATCCGGCGCACCATCGGCAGGGCCCCGCCGAGCATCGTGCGCATCTCCTCGGGAGCCTGCGCCGCCATCGCCGCGGACATCGCCTCCGACACCGAGGCGGCGATGGGCTCGACGATGCCCTTCCAGACGGGGAGGGTCCGCTCGATCCAGTCCGCGCGACTCCAGGCCTCGGTGCGGGCGGTCGCGGACGGCAGCTCGCTGACCCGGTCGAGCCAGAGGTCGGCGGTCCGCAACGCCTCGGCGACCTGGCGGTGCTGCGCATCGCCGACGCTGGGGTCCCCGCCCTGCGCGGCCACGGTCCTGGCAACGTCGTGAGCGGTCGTCCAGTTCACCGCGCCGTCGTCCCCGTCGCCGCCGCTGAAGAGCTGCTGCATCTGCGCGATCATGGCCTGCAGGCCGGCGGCGTCCCGCGGCATGCCGGGCATGTCCGCCAGACCGGGTGGGAGCATCGCCCGCAACTGCTCGGGATCCACCGCGTCACCGAACATCGCCCGGAGCATCGCCGCCAGCGGGTCCGGCTCGTCGTCGCGTCGCTCGGGCTGCCGCCCAATCTCGTCGCTCATCCCAGCACCAGCCCGTCGTCTCGCCGGGCCCGTCCGTCGGGCCCGTCCGAAGGGGCCAACGCGCCGCGCCGTCCCCTCGTCCCCGCTCCGGCCCGCGCACCGCATCTCACTCTGGGCGGACGCGCGAGCGCAGCGGTACCAGGAACAAGGACGTGTCCCACCGTAGGGATTCCCGGCCGTGGGGGCAGCCCGGGGTCCGAGGGGTGGGCGTCGCCTCGTACGCTGGCGGAACGCGCCCGACCGCGGCGCCGGCCGAGGAGGGTTCGTGTCAGAGCCGCTCGGCGCCCAGATGCCGGCGCCGCACGACCCTGCGGCATACCCCGGCTCGCCGTACGGCGCCTCGCCCGGGAACTCCTCGCCGTTCGAGCAGGTGCAGCCGGGCCCTCCGCCGGCGCCTGGTACCGGTCATGGCGGCCTGTCACGTCGCGCGGTGGTCCTGCTGCTGTCGATGTTCGCGTCGGTGCTGTTGGTCGCACTCGTCGCGATGCTGCCCGTGCCGTACGTCGTGCTCGGCAAAGGGCCGGCCCTCGACACGCTGTCCGCTCCGGGCGGCAAGCCCCTCATCGAGATCAGCGGACGCACCACCTACCCGACGAACGGTCGCCTGTACCTGACAACCGTCTCCGTCCTCGGGGGCCCGGGCCGGTCGGTCTCCGCGTTTCCGCTGGGCACGGTGCTGCGCGCCTGGCTCGACCCGGAGCAGCAGGTCGTCCCCCAGGAGGCTGTCTTCCCACCGGGGCAGACCGCGCAGCAGGCGGACGAGCAGACCCGGCAGGAGATGACGGACTCGCAGACCTCCGCCACCGCCGCGGCGCTGGGCGAGCTGGGCGTCCCGGTGCAGCTGTCCGTCGGCAGCGTCAGCAGCGGCGCACCCTCGGCCTCCACGCTCAAGGCGGGGGACGTCCTCGTTCGCGTCGCCGGCAAACCCGTCACCGGGTACGGCCCGCTGCGGCAGGCCCTGAGCAAGGTGTCACCGGGCACCGCGGTGCCGGTCGTGCTCCGCCGCGACGGCAAGGAGCAGATCGTGTCGGTCACCACCACCCGGGGGGACGACGGGCGGACCCTCCTCGGCATCGAGCCGAAGTTCACCTTCCCGTTCGACGTGAAGATCCAGATCAACGACATCGGCGGCCCGAGCGCGGGAACCATGTTCGCGCTGGGCATCATCGACAAGCTCACTCCCGGCGACCTGACGGGGGGGCAGTTCGTCGCCGGCACGGGTGAGATCAGCCCGGACGGCACGGTCGGGCCCATCGGGGGGATCGCCGAGAAGATGGTGGGCGCGCACGACACGGGTGCGCGCTGGTTCCTCGCTCCCGCGGACAACTGCGACGAGGTGGTCGGGCGTGTCCCCGACGGCCTGCGAGTGGTGCGCATCTCGACCCTGCACGACGCCCGGCTCGCGGTCGAGGCGATCGGCGCTCGTGGGGACGCCGCCGCGCGTCTGCCCACGTGCCGCGCACGCTGACGCGCTGACGGCGCTCCGGCGCTCAGGCGAGGGTGCCGGCGAGAGCCTCGAGCAGGCCCGGGATGAGGTCGGGCCCGACGGCGACGTCGACGTCCCGGTCGTGGTCGCGGGCCCGTACCGCGCAGCCGTTCGCGCCGCCCCGGAGCACCGCTGCCGCGAGCCGCACCTCGCGCCGCGCCGGGTGAGCGGCCAGGAACTCCACCGCCTCGCCGGGGTCGGCCGGCATCTGTGCCTCCACCTCGGGCGGCACGACGACCCGTTCGGTGACGAGCGCCGCGCCGTCCACCGTGGGCGGCCAGGCGATCCCGCTCAGCAGGTCCTCCAGGGACGACGCCTCGGGGAGGTCCTCCTGCTCGACGAGCGTGAGGTGCTCGGAATCGGCCTCCGCGGCGGCGACGACGTCCGGGGGCAGCCGGGAGGACAATTGCGGGTCGCGCTCCAGTGCACCTGCGGTCCGGACCAGGGCGAACAGGCGGACGGGCCCGTCCCATCCGCCCGCGGCCACGTGCTGCTCCAATTCGCGGACGGCGACCAGAACGGCCCGCTGCCGTTCGTCGTATCCGTCGTCGCCGACGTGCTCCGGCCCTTGCTGTGTCACGGCGCGATCCTGCCACCCCGCCGACCGGCAGCGGCGCCATGGGCTCCGGCGGCGGGAACCTGGATACCGATGAGTAAGTTCTAAACCCGTGACCTTCGAGTCCGAGCCCGTCCGCGGCTCACGTCCCGTCCTGCGCCGTCGCCGGCGCGGGGCCCTCATCCCCACCCTCGTCGTTCTCGGCGTCCTGGTGGTCCTGGGCCTGATCCTCGCCGGCGTCTGGACCGACGTCCTGTGGTACAGCCAGCTCGGGTTCGTCTCGGTGTACTGGAAGCAACTGATCACCGAGGTGCTGCTGTTCGTGCTCGGGGCCGTGCTCATGGGCGGCTCAGTACTCGCCTGCCTGATGCTCGCCTACCGCTCCAGGCCCGTCTATGTGCCCGTGGCCGGCGACCCCAGCGGGATCGAGCGCTACCGGGAGGCGATCGAGCCGCTGCGCCGGCTGGTGGTGCTGGCCGTTCCGACGGTGCTCGGCCTGTTCGCCGGGTCCGCGTTCAGCCAGCAGTGGCAGACGGTCCTGCTCTGGTGGAACGGCGTCGACTTCGGCACCAAGGACCCGCAGTTCGGTCTCGACATCGGCTTCTTCGTGTTCACGCTGCCGTTCCTGGAGTTCCTGGTCGGGTTCTTCACGGCCGTCGTCGTGCTCGCCGCGCTGGCGTCGCTGGTCGCGCACTACCTGTACGGCGGGATCCGGCTGCAGGGGCCCGGGCAGCGGTTCACGCCGGCGGCGCGCATCCACCTGTCCGTCCTCGCGGCAGCGTTCCTGTTGTTGCGCGGCGTCGACTACTGGCTCGGCCGTTACGACCTCGCGACCGCCGACTCCGAGCGCATCACCGGCCTGACCTACACCGACGCCCATGCGACGCTCACGGCTAAGAGCATCCTCGCCGGCATCGCGATCATCGTGGCCGCGCTGTTCCTCGTGGGCGCGTTCGTCGAGGGGTCCTGGCGGATGCTGCCGCTCTACGGCGTCGTCCTGCTGCTGGTCTGCGCGATCGTCATCGGGGGCATCTACCCGGCGATCGTCCAGCGCTTCCAGGTGACGCCCAACGCGCAGACGCTGGAGGCGCCATACATCAAACGGAACATCGACGCCACCCGTTCGGCATACGGGCTCGGTGACATCCAGGTGCAGCAGTACAGCGCGCAGACGACGGCGACCCCTGAGGCGCTGAGCCGGGACGCCGCCAAGGTCCCGGGCATCCGGCTCATCGACCCGAGCATCGTCAGCGAGACCTTCAAGCAGCTCGAGCAGATCCGGCCGTTCTACACGTTCCCCGACAGCCTGGACGTGGACCGCTACACGATCAAGGGAAAGGTGCAGGACAGCGTCGTCGCCGTCCGCGAGCTGAACCTCAACGGCCTCGGCGCGGACCAGCGCAACTGGTTCAACGACCACATCGTCTACACCCACGGCTTCGGTCTCGTCGCCGCCCAGGGCGACGCCCGGGACAGCACCGGACAGCCGGTGTTCTACGAGCGCAACATCCCGTCGACGGGCGACCTGGGGGACTACCAGCCCCGGGTGTACTTCGGCGAGAACTCGCCGGACTACTCGATCGTCGGGGGGCCGGACAACCAGGAGCTCGACTACTCCAACGAGAGCACCGTCGGGCAGGCGAACACCTCCTACACCGGCAGCGGCGGGGTTGCGATCGGCTCGGCCTTCAACCGGCTGCTGTATGCGATCAAGTTCCGCGAGCAGAACATCCTGCTGTCGTCGGCCGTGAACTCGCAGTCCAAGATCATGTACGACCGTTCGCCGCGGGAGCGGGTCGAGAAGGTCGCGCCCTATCTGACCCTGGACGGCGACCCCTACCCCTCCGTCGTGGACGGGAAGCTGGTCTGGATCCTGGACGGCTTCACCACCACCGACCAGTACCCGTACTCGCGCACCATCCCGCTGCGCGACGTCACCAGCGACTCGCTGACGGAGAACAGCCGCAGCGTCGCGGCTCTCGACCAGCAGGAGGTCAACTACATCCGCAACTCGGTGAAGGCGACGGTAGACGCGTACACCGGCGCAGTGACCCTGTACGCATGGGACGCGCAGGACCCGCTGCTGCGCGCATGGATGAACGTCTTCCCCGGCACGGTGAAGCCGCTCGCCGACATGGACGCCGGCCTGATGTCCCACGTCCGCTATCCCGAGGACCTGTTCAAGGTCCAGCGCACGCTGCTCGCCCGCTACCACGTGACAGACGCCAACGCCTTCTTCGGCGGCCAGGACTTCTGGCAGATCCCGCCGACCCGACCGACAACGTCGGGAACGACGCCCCCGGACTGCAACCCGCCTACTACCTCACGCTCTCGATGCCGGGACAGGACGTCGCCGACGTTCTCGCTGACCTCCACGTTCATCCCCCGCAGCAGCGGCGCGACGACACGCAACGTCCTGACCGGCTTCCTGGCGGTCGACAGCGACGCGGGCTCGACCACGGGGGTGAAGCGGCAGGGCTACGGGACGCTGCGGCTGTTGCAGTTGCCGAAGGACACCACGGTGCCCGCGCCAGGACAGGTGCAGAACAACTTCACGAGCAATCCCGAGGTCAGCAACCAGCTGAACATCCTGCGGGGCGGCCAGAGCGGCGGCTCCCGGGTGCAGAACGGGAACCTGCTCACGCTGCCGCTGGCGAACGGCCTGCTGTACGTGCAGCCGGTGTACCTGCGTAGTGCGAACCAAGGCTCGTATCCGCTGTTGCAGCGCGTGCTGGTGGCCTTCGGCAACCGGATCGGCTACGCCGCTGACCTCAACTGTGCCCTCGACCAGGTCTTCAACAACCGGCCCACGGGCTCGACGGACAGCCCTGCTTGTGCAAGCGACGCCAGCAAGAACGGCGGTGGTGAGGCGACGCCACCGGCCACCGGCGGGTCGACCCCGTCCCCGTCTCCGTCGACGTCGCCCAGCACGCCCTCGACGTCGCCGAGCAGCAGCACGGGGAACGCGCAGCAGGAGCTGGCCGCCGCTCTGGCGGACGCCAACAAGGCGCTCCAGGACAGCCAGACCGCGCTGCAGAAGGGTGACTTCGCCGCCTACGGCCAGGCGCAGGCGCAGCTCAAGGCCGCGATCGCCCGCGCGCTTGCAGCCCAGCAGCGGCTCGGCGCAGGCTCGGCCAAACCCAGCCCGTCGCCGACGAAGTCGAGCCGGCCGGGGACCCGGATTTGCCGGGTCCCCGGCCCGCTGGGTAGTGTGGAGGAACCGACGCGGGGTGGAGCAGCTCGGTAGCTCGCTGGGCTCATAACCCAGAGGTCGCAGGTTCAAATCCTGCCCCCGCTACCACCAGGCACCGTTCAGAGGCCAGTTCCCGGATCTCGGGGACTGGCCTCTAGTGTCTGGCGCATGACAGTAGATCGTTTGTTAGCGGATTGTTAGCGAGATCCACCGGAGGTTTGGCGGATCTGGGCGGCACCTGGTGCTCCTCGACGGACTCCCGGAGGCCCCACACGGAGCGATCCGCCTGCGAGTTGAACGTCGGCGGCGGACTGGGACGAGCCAGGCGGGCTCACTGGCGCTGGAGGTGTCGTCCCGCCTGCCATCGAGCGCCGAGGGCGGCGGCACGGTTGATCGACGGCCCAGGGGCGGCGCGGGAGGCATCTCGATAGGCGCGGACTCGGTTGACCCGTGCGGCGTGTTGAGCTCTACCGCAGCCATGTCCGAACCGCGCCGAACCCACGACGACGCGCAGGACCGATGGGAAGCGACGGCGCCTACGCCGGTATCCCTCGTTTTCAGCGTTCGGGTGGTGCGGGGGGTTGTCGGTCTGCGCCGGGGCGGGAGGGTGCATCTGGGCGGGTTGTGGCCTGGAATGCTTCGAGTGCCTCTCCTGAGGTGTCGTAGACGGCGTCGGGGCCGAGGGCGGCACTGATCCCGTAGCGGCCGAGCTGCTCGCGTACCGGGATGAGCAGGCTGCTGACGACGAACCGGATGCGCCGCTGGTGGAGGTGTTCGATGACTCTGGCCAGGACCGCGGCCGCGGTGTAGTCGACGTCACCGATCGCCGCGCCGTCCAGGATGATCCACCGCAGTGGGCTGCCCTGCCCGGTGAGCGCCGTGACGTCGTCCAGGAGGCGGGAGGCGTTGGCGAAGTAGAGGTTGCTGCCGAACCGGTAGACCACCAGTCCTTCCTCGGTCCGTGCGCCGGGCAGCACGGGCGCAGGCTGCCAATGTCCGTCTGGTGACTTCACCAACACGCTGTTGGCGGGATGGTAGCTGTGCCGTAGATGGTCGATGATCGACGTGACGACCGCCACCACGATGCCGTCTTCGACGCCCAGGACCACAACAGCAGCCGCGGTCACCAGCGCGACGGCGAATTCGTGACGACGGACGGCCAGTATCCGCCGCATTCCACGGACGTCGATGAGTTCGACGGCGATCAGGAAGACGACCGCTGCCAGGGCGGCGATGGGGAGGCTGGCCAGGGGCCCGGTGAGTATCAGCAGGACGATCAGCACGACCGCGGCGGTGGTGAGCGAGGCGAGTTGGGTCCGGCCGCCCGCACTGTCGACCATCTGGGTCTTGGTCGGGCTGCCGTTCACGACGAACGTGCCGGAGAAGGCTGCCGCCACGTTCGCGGCGCCCAGACCGACCAGGTCGGTTTCCTCGCTGAACGGCTCCTCGTACTTCACCGCGTAGGCGCGGGAGGTCGCCGCGCTCTGGGCGAGGATGACGACGAACATCGACGCTGCGGTGCCCAGAAGCGCGGTGGCATCCTGCCAACCGAGGGAGGGCAATCCCAGGTGCGGCAGTCCCCCGGGAACGGCGCCGAGCACGGCCACGCCATGAGAGGCCAGATCCGCGGCCCGGCTGACCACAATCGCGCCGATCACCGCGATCAGTGCTCCAGGGACCCGGCGGTTCACCCGCCGGGCCACCACCACGACCAGTATCACCGCGACGGAGATCGCCACCGTCTCGCGTTGAGCCTGCGGGAGCGCGCGCGCCGTGTCCCGGAGCCTGCTCACAGTGCCGCTGCCTGTGGGGCTGACGCCGAGCATGTCCGGGAGTTGACCGGCGGCCACCTGGATACCGACCCCGGTGAGGAATCCGACCAAGACCGTCCTGGACAGGAAGACCGCCAGGAATCCGAGCCGGGCCAGCCGGGCCAGCAGTAGCAGCCCACCAGCCAGCAAGGCCGCCAGCCCAGCCAACTGGACGTACCGGGTCGAGCCCGCGATCGCGAGCCCGGCGAGGGACGCGCTGAGGATGGCCGCCGTGGCGGAGTCCGCGGCGACAACGAGGTGACGCGAGGAACCAAGCACGGCGAACACGGCCATCGGCAGCAACAGCGTGTACAGGCCGGTCACCACCGGCATGCCGGCGATCTTCGCGTAGCCAAGCACCTCCGGGACGCCCAGCGCGGCCAAGGTGACACCAGCCAGCACGTCGCCCGCGACGTGCACCTGCCCACCCGACGCCAGCCCTCCCAGGACGGGCCAGCCCGGCCATCTCCTTCCAGTGACCGGCACGCCAGACCTCCACCTTCCCCGGAGGCTCGGACAGGGCAATCATGCATCCACAACGAGGATCGGGGTCACCATCGATCACTGATCGCCTGGACCGAGTGTCCCCAAGCGATGCCGAGGACGTCGGGGGGCCTGTGCTTGCCTGTCGCGGAGGGGCGGGAGCTGCTCGACGTCGCGGCTGTGTCCCGCCGACCCGCCCCGCCGACCGCTGCTTGCTGGCTTCGAGTTCCCCGGGTCGTCGACCTTCCGCGCGCTCAGCTGACGACGACCACACCCTTACGGAGCTGACCGTGGCACGGACCACGGACCACGGACGCGCGCGCGTCCGCGCTCACCAGGCAGGACGGCGTCGAGGTCCTCGTCCGGTGCGTGCCGACGACGTCCCAGACGCCGACGACACTCGCCCCTGACCTTGTGCAAGCCGGCACGGACCATCGTCCCGGACCGGGCGTTCCGACCCTCGGTCGGACTACTGCCCGGTTTCGTACTTGAACGAGAGGCGAAGCTTGGTTCGGTAGGTGATGCTCCCGTCTTCTCCCAGGTGGATGTCCTGTGCGACGACCTCGGCGATTCTGAGGTCAGATTTGTCAACGGCGATCCAAACTGGCTCTGGCACTGTGTGACGGTTCGCGGCGTTCGTCGGCGTGGTCACGTCCGTACTAGCGGGATCTTGGTTTGGATCCTCGCCCGTGTGATCACGAGCGTGTCCTCCTGCCGCACTTGCAGAGCGTCGTAATCGACGCCGTGACGGCGACGCCTCCGGGGTGTGGCCATCGACGCGCACTGCGCCGAGCAGGTCAGGCACTGTCCAGCGTGCGGGACGTCGACGCGGCGGGTGCACGGCCGCTACCAACGGACGCGGGGCGCCGAACGCTGGCAACTGGTCCACGGACTGCTGGACGACGGCCTGAGCCTGAACGAGATCAGCCGCCGCACCAAGCTGTCCCGCGGAACGGTCCGCCGCTTCGCGCACCGGGGATCCATCGCAGCTCGACCGGGGCCCTCGGCCGCTGCGTGGAAGCAGCCTCGATACCCACCGCGCCTTCCTAGCCCAGCAGTGGCAGGCCGGTAACACCAACGCCGCCGATCTGCTTAGCCAGTTGCGAGCCCGCGGTTACCGCGGCAGCGAAACCCTCGTGCGGCAGTACGTCCACCCCTGGCGCACCGTCGTCCCCGATGGTGCAGAGGCGACCGACCGGTCTACGCCAACGCAGACGAGGAGCGCCGTGCAACCGATGACGATGACCACCCGCGACGTCACGCGGTGGATCTGCACCCGCCCGCGGGACCTCGAGGACGACCACGCGATCGCTCTGACCACCGTCCTGAGCCGTTGCGAGCACCTGAACCGACTCGCCGGGCATGTCCGCGACTTCGCGCGCATCCTCACCACCCTGGCCGGCGACCAGCTCAACACCTGGATCGGCGCCGTCCAGCACGACGCCGGACAGCCCCAGCTGATGTCGTTCGTCCGCGGCGTCCTGACCGACTACGACGCCGTCCGCGCCGGACTCACCCTGAAGCACAACTTCGGACCGGTCGAAGGCAACGTCAACCGCATCAAGATGATCAAACGGAAGATGTACGGCCGGGCCAATCTCGACCTACTCCGCGCCCTCGTCGTCCCCGGCCCATGACCACACAGTTCGTGCCAGAGCCAGTTTTCAGCCGCCGCCGACAAGATTCCTCGGCTGGTATCGGATGCGTGCGCTCGTGGGTCCCGAGTGTGCCCAGCGCCGGGGCTCGGCCTCTGGGACGATCCGTCCGTGTCCGATCAGGGGGTCCAGCCTCGGGTAGCCACGCCTGCCGACGTGCGGGCGATGCTGTGGAATTCCACGGTTGCCTTCGTCGTCGCGCAGATGGTCGTCATCGTCCTGCACGAGAGCGCGCACGCCGTGACGGGTCTCCTGCAGGGATATGGGGCCGTTCAGTTCTCGGGCGAGGTGCGCTTCACTCCGGAACAGACCACCAGGGCCCTGGTGGTCACCGCACTCGCAGGGCCCGTGTTCAGCCTCGTCAGCGGGCTGGTCGCGATGATGTTCCGCCCGTTCCGCGGTCGCGGCTTCGCCGAGCTGTTGTGGGCCTGGCTCGCGTTCCTCAGCACGCAGGAGGGTTTCGGGTACCTCACCATCGCTCCCCTCATCGCCGGTGGCGACACCGGCGCCGCTCTGAGCGCCCTGCACGCGCCGGGGTGGGTCGGTTGGCTGTGCGCTGCGATCGGGCTGGCTGGGACGGTCTTCCTGGCGCGGCGCTTCGCTGTCGTCGGGGTGCGTTTCACGCGGGACCTCCACGAGATCCGGGCGTTCTGTTTCTATCCCTGGCTGATCGCCACCGGGATCCTGGTCGCGCTCAGCGCCGTCCAGTTGGCGATCACCCCTGGCACGTCCGTCGGTGCCGTCGTCGCCGTCATGGCCGGGTCCGCCTCGCTCGGTATCTTCGCTCCGATGGCGATGAGCTTCTGGCAGCGGGTGAGTGTGCGCAAGGAGCTGCTCGACCTGGCCCCCGTACCCGGGCCCGGTATCGCCGCCGCCGTCGCCCTCGCCCTGTTCAACATCCTGGTCCTATCCCGAGGAGTCCACCTGGCCTAGCCGTTCTTGATCGGGCTCCTCCTAGGAATGAGCAGTTCAGTGACAGGCGGCCTGACGTCGGCGTGATCCGTCGCTGGCCGCGGCGCTCCGGATATGCAGAGCGGCCAGGTCTCTCGAGGGCCGCTCTGCGATCGGTGGCTGGATCGAGGAACGTTACAACCGCACCCGACGACACTCATCCATGGGAATGGTCAGCTTAGTACCGTTCGAACAGTTCAACACCCGGGCGGCGCAAGCCGCATGACCGCGTGCCGTCGGCTCGGGTTAGCCCCAAGGCAGGAGCGCCAGAGGATGCGCTCAGACTGTGATGACGACCTTAGGGGCGTCCCGCGCGTGGCGGATCAGTCTCAGCCGACCTGGCGCGCTGCCCGTTCCGGGCGGAAAATGGGTCCGTTTGCGCCCGTCGACGTTGTTCCTCCTCGATCGGTGAGGTCGTGGACTAGGGCGTGTCTCGTAGATCTCGCGGCTGGTGTCTGTTTGGCTGCTGTTCGCGTGGACGATGCGCGGCTGAGGCGGCATGACCTGACCGATGTGCAGTGGCAACTGCCGGCGCCGTTGATGCCGGCGCATCCACGGCAGGGCCACCGCTGGAGCGACCACCGGCTGGTGATCGATGAGGTGTTCCACCGGACTCGCACGGGGACGCCGTGGCGTGATCTGCCCGAACGGTTCGGGCCGTGGCAGACGATCTACAACCGGCATCGGCGCTGGTCAGCGGACGGAACCTGGGAGCGCGTCCTGTCGGCGTTGCAGGCCGGCTGCGACCAGGCCGAGGGCCGCGCCTGGACGATCGCGGTCGACTCCACGATCGTGCGGGCGCACCAGCACGCGGCCGGGGAGCGGCACGACCCACCCAAGGGCGTCGACGCGCAGCGCCTCGCGCCAGCGGTGTTGAGCGAGCCGACCCGCCGCGCACCCGCCACGGGCACGGGGGGCGGGATCGAATGACAAGAAGTCGGACAAGACCCGGGCACGACGCGGGACCGGGAGGCGTTGGGCCGCTCCCGGGGCGGGGTGAGCACCAAGATTCATCTCGCCGCGGACAGCCGGGCCCGGCCGCTCGCGCGGGTCACCAGCGCCGGGCAGCGCAACGACGCCCTCGGCTTCGAGCCGATCATGCGCCGCGTCCGCATCGCCCGCCGCGGAGGACCCGGCAGGCCCCGCACCCGCCCCCGGCGGGTCCTGGCGGACAAGGCCTACTCCAGCCGCGGCATCCTCTCCCACCTGCGCCGACGCAGCATCCAAGCGGTCATCCCCGAACCCTCCGACCAGATCCGCCACCGCGCCAGACGCCGCAGCAGAGGCGGCCGCCCGGTCGCCTTCGACGCCGAGGCCTACCGCCTGCGCAACACCGTGGAACGAGCCGTGAACAAGCTGCGCGGCTACCGCGCCGTCGCCACCCGCTACGACAAACGCGACTACGCCTTCCGCGGCACCGTCGACGTCGCCTCGATCGGCATCTGGCTACGCGACCCCGTCACCTGATCTACGAGACACGCTCTAGTCGGGCGGGGAGTCGCGCCGTGGGCTCTTCCTGGTGCGTGAGCACGCGAACTAGAAGGGTGATGGACAGGGGCGACGGGGCTGTCCATCTGTGGCATTTCTTCACGCTGCTTAACCCGTTTCCCAGCCGTGCTGGTGCGTGTGCGCGGGGACCGGCCGCCGCCGCCTCGGGTTCGCCGTGGTCGTGGGTTGCCCCGGGGCGTACTGTTAGGAGTGCTGGGAGCATGTCGAGCGTCGGCGGTCAAGTTGGCGCCGTCCTCGGCGGGAGTCACACCGGTTGCCCTGCGGCCGGGGACGGGAGTACCGGCATGATGTCGGGCCCGCGAAGTAACCCCCTCCTCGAACAAACACCGCTCTCCGAATGGAAACCTGCTGCCGGGCGATCGACGCGGAGACCCGCACGGCCGCCACTCAGGCTGAAACTCAAGTCTCGGGCGCAGTCGAGCGGTCACGTGGACGGCGGCTGGTGGCCCCGGTCTCATGACCTGAGCGCGGAACTGCCGTCGCTCGCAAAGGTGTTGGCGGTCCGACTGTCCAGCGTCCGGCGGGTCGAATTCGCCCGGGTCAGCTGGAAAGCGGCTCCCGCATCGATCGACGTCGGCGGTCACACTGTGTGGCTCGAGGGATCGGATATGCAGGACGAGAACCTCCTGCACGTGATCGGCCGGGACGAGCGGCGTGTCATCCTTGTCGTCGTCCCGCCCGAGGCCAGCGACGCAGCTGGTCATTCAGCGATCGTTGCCGCCGGGCGGCGGGGTTACCCGGAGACTCCCACGGAGATTCTGACCACGTGTGGTGTGCTGGGTCGTACGGCAGGCACGTCCAAATCCCGCCGGACCGGCGACCACGGCCAGGAGCGATGGGAAACCGACGGCGGCTATGCCGATCAGCCCCCGCTCAACCGGTGACCCTCGATCGACGCCGGTAACCGCACGCCGAGCACCACCACGTCGAAGGCCGCGACGCGTCACGAAGTCATGACCGGTTATCCGGCGCATTCACCCTCCCGAGGGTCAGCAATGGGCCGACCGAGAACCTCAACCTGAGGATCAGGAACACGAAACGCGTCGCCCGCGGCTACCGCAACTTCGACAACTACAGACTGCGACTCGTGCTCAATCACGGCCGCCTCCACGAGGATCACTCAACCGACTGTTCCTGTACTGTGCCGGTGTGGCCGTTGACCCAAGCGGTGATCAGCCAGTCGCGCGGCCGCCGGGCCATGATGACGGGGGTGCCGGCCGTTCCGGTCGCGGCCGCGCGGATCTCGGCCGCCCCTGGCGTGGTACTTCCTGGGGCTGGGGCTCGTCATTGTTCTGCTCGGTTCGCTCTGGGTGCTGATCGACCGGTTCGCCACGGGCCGCGCCTGGTGGATCCTCGTCGCGGTCGTCGACCTGCTGGTCATCGTCGGTTGGGTGATGCTCGCTGATCGGCTCTGGCCAGGGCACCCCCATCGTCGCCGTCGTCGTCAGGGCGTGTAGCCGGCCAGCGAGCCAAGGACCGGCAGGAGGACCGATGACGCCCCTGCCGCCTGGCACGGGGGAATCGCCGTCTCGGTCTGAGGCTGTCGCCGCCCGGGTCATGGCCCGTGAGCAGCAGCGGCGCCCGACGCTCGAACGCAAGCGGTCCAGGGACCCGTCCGACTCCGCTCGCGCGGCCTCAGAGAGCGGGTTGCCGCGGCTCGGAGACCGCCGCCCGGCCGAAGCTGTGGGCCGCGAGGTCAGCCTGCTGCGCTGCCAGGCCCTCATGGGCGGCGGCGGCGTCAGGGTAGACCGGGAATCGAAAGCGCAGGCCGCTGCGCCGCAGGCTGGCACTGAGGGCACCGCCTTCGCCGTCCAGGACGACGAGGTGACGGCGAAGATACTTCGCCCTGCTCCGCCCGGCGGTCAGGGCCGGCAGCGCGGCGTCGTCGAACGCCGATAGCTGCCTTGCGTCCAACAGCAGGTCGAAGGCCAGTCCGCCGCGGCCGATCGCCTCGAGGAGGCGGGTGCGTAGCTCGGGAAGCTGCGCGGCTCCGATGGTTCCGCTGGCGGTCAGCACGTGTTCGGTCTGGTTGTCGTTTCGATGGAGTTCCATGGCGTTGGCCTCGTTCTGATCGGTGATGTGAGTCTGTTCCCCCGGGGCCCGCCGAACCCTGCGGCGGGATGAGCTGCGCATGCGCGATGTCGACCGACGCCACCTTCGAGTCGGCCGTGAGCGGGCCGCGTTGGTCACGGTGCCGCGCCGCGGAACGGTCGTCGCAGCGTCGGGGTGTCTCCCGGGCTCGATCGAAGAAGCACAACCTGGGGAGCAACGCGTCGCGCGCAGGGTCAGAAGGCAGCAGGCACTGCCACGCTCTCGACCCGGCCGTCCAGGCCGCTGGTGGTGTCGCTGGTGACCACGTAGACGCACTCCTTGGACCAGAACCCGGTTCCGCAGCACACCCGCTTGCCAATGTCGATCACGCCGGACCAGGTCATGCCGTCCAGGGCCCCGCCCCGCAACCGCAGGTGGCGGACCATCTCGTCCGTGCGGTCACCGCCTTGGCTGGGAGGGTTCACCTCACCGCACCCGCTCGGGAATGTGGTCGACGGCGTACAGGACGCACTTCGCGTAAGCGACCGCCAGCTCTTCGTTGAGGTTCGACTGCTGGATCAGCGCGTCGGCCGCCACCTTCACACGGTCCTCATACCACCCGGTGTAAATACGTTTCACCATCACCATGTCCTTCCCATTCTGCGGCGTCAGGCTGACGCCGACGAGGCCGGAGGGCGGCCGCGGCCCGATCGGATCCTCGAACGGGCGACAGCCAGCGGTTACGAGGCGGAGCGCTCGGACCCGCTCGTCCTCTCGGGCGCCGGGACGTGCGCACGCTCACGACGTGACCGGCTGGCGGTCCGCCTCAACTGCACAATCCGCGTGCTTCCCAGAATCAGGGTGAGGACGGAACCGATCAACGCCGCGGCCAGGACCACCACCACCAGCGGGAACTGCCCGTGCCACCCCAGGAACGACACCTCGACGGGGTGCAGGTTCTGGGTGATGAACACGATCAGCGCGAGCAGGGCAACTGCGGCCACGCAGGCCAACACCCAGGCCGTGCCCGCTCGCGTTCGGGGCAACCTGGCGGACTCATGAACGTCCACAGGGGCGACTGGACCGGGTGCGCTACCGGCACCGGGTGACCTGGAGTCACGGACAACCGGGGGGACGGCTGACATTTCGGCCTCTCAAGGTGCTCCTGCCGGTGGGCGGGCGCCTCAACTGAGGGGAACGTCGATGCCGGATAACTCCGATGATACGCCCCTTTCACGGCGGTGCTTCTTCCGGCGGCGGGCTCATCTCGTGATAGACGCGGCGACGGCAAGCCGCCCGCTACACGGTTTCGGAGCCCTCGACCACCCCGCGGGAGAGAGCCGCCAGGCTGCGGTTGGATGTCGGTTCACCGATCATTGGTCGACGTGGGTACGGATC
>CAWBAJ010000036.1:0-34385 GCA_963786765.1 uncultured Actinomycetota bacterium
ATGTGTGCCAACTTCCTGATAGATGCGGTTGTGCGGCCGATCCGAGCCGAAGTCGTCATCGCGCACGGTCGGCTGGTCCGGATGCACCCGGCGCATCGCTGCCGGTCCGGCCCCTTCCGTTCCGACGCGAGGCTACCGCCGAGCCCGCCCGGTTTGTCCCTGAGTGTCCCCCTGCCTCTGCTCGCGGTGGTCAGCCGATCGATTCCAGGGCGGACAGCGACGGTCAGGTCCGATCCTGGCCGCGGCACATGATCATGGGTGTCCCGGGCGCGGGCCCATCCCCGTAGAGTCGGGCCGTGGATGCTGCGAGCCGCGGTCGCGTCCTCGAGGTGCATGGGCTGACCAAGCGTTTCGGCGCGGTCACCGCCGTGCAGGACCTGTCGTTCACCGTCCGGCCGGGGCGCGTGACCGGGTTCCTCGGGCCGAACGGCGCCGGCAAGACGACGACGCTGCGGTGCCTGCTCGGGCTGGTCACCCCGACGGCGGCACGGCCACGATCGGCGGGCGTGCGCTACGTCGACCTGCCGGACCCGCAGCGGGAGGTCGGCGCCTTGCTCGAGGCGCGAGCTTCCACGCCGGGCGCACCGCGCGAGACAGCCTGCGCGTCGCCGCCGATGCCCGCGGGCGTCGACGAGCGGCGGGTCGACGCCGTCCTCGAGCTCGTCGGCCTCGACGCACGGCCGCGCACCGGCGCGTCGGGCGAGTTCAGCCTCGGGATGCGCCAGCGGCTCGGGCTCGCCCAGGCGCTGCTCGCCGACCGGCCGTGCTGGTGCTGGACGAGCCCGCCAACGGGCTGGACCCCGAGGGCATCGTGTGGCTCCGCGGCTTCTTGCGGGCGCTCGCCGCCGAGGGGCGCACGGTGCTGGTGTCGAGCCACGTGCTGTCGGAGGTGCAGCAGACCGTGGACGACGTCGATCATCGTCGCCCGCGGCCGGCTGGTGCGGGCGGGGACGCTCGAGGAGCTCGCCGGGGCGGGCGCCGTCCGGGCCACCACCCCCTCCCCCGCGGCCCTGGTCGCGGCCCTGGCGGACGCCGGCATCGAGGCGCGCGCGCCCCAGCCCGACGAGGTGCTCGCCCGCGGCACGACGCCGGCGGCGGTCGGGCACGTGGCGTTCCCGCCGGGCGTGGAGCTGCACGGGCTGGCACCCGCCCAGAGCGACCTGGAGACGATATTCCTGCGGCTGGTCGACGGCACGGAGCACTGCCGTCGGGCGGCGCGGCCCGCCGGCACCCACGGTCCCGCCGACGGCCTCACCGCCGCGCCACCGTCGCTCCGGCGCGCCGCTGGCGTCCCCGGAGGTGCGTCCCGGTCGCACCGCCGTCGCCGTCCCAGGCGGAGGTGCCCCGGTGACACGCTCGCCACCCCCCGGTCGCTCCCGCTCCGGCGGCGCCCCGGTCTCGGCAGGCTCGTCGCCACAGAACTGCTCAAGCTGCGCACCACCCGGGTGTGGTGGGGGCTGCTGCTCACAGGGATCCTGCTGGCGTTCCTCAACTCGGGCCTTCTCGCCGGCACCGCCGGACTGTCCCTGGGCAACGGCAGGCCGAGCCCCCCGCCCACCGACCCCGCCATGCTCCGCTCGATCTACACCGGCGGGTTCGCCAACGGCTACATCATCACCCTCTGCCTGGGCGTGCTCGGCATGGCCGGCGAGTACCGGCACCAGACGATCACGCCGACGCTGCTCGCCGTCCCCGCCCGCGGCCGGCTGGTCGTCTCGAAGCTGGTCGCCTACCTGCTGGCGGGGCTGGCCTACGGCGTCGTGCTCGTGGCGGGCGGCGCCGTCCTGGGGGCGGTGTCCTGGCGCGCGCGGGTTCCCGGCCGGGCTCGGCGCCCCGGCGTCGTGCGGTCGATGCTGCTCGCCGCGCTCGGGTGCGCCGTGTGGGCGGTGTTCGGCCTCGGGTCGGGACGCTCGATCACGAACCAGATCGTCGCCCTGCTCACGGCGATCGGCTTCGCGGCGCTGGCGGGCCCGTTGCTCGGCCTCGCGCTGGACGCCGTCAAGGTGGGGGCCGTCGCGCAGTACCTGCCGAACCAGGCGTCCGCGGCACTCGTGCAGGGCACGAACGGCGGGATCGAGCAGCAGCTCCTGCCGTGGTGGGGCGGGGCCCTCGTGCTGCTGGCGTACGGGGTCCGTTCGCGGTGCTCGGCGCGCTGCTGACGACGCGCCGCGACGTGACCTGACCCCGACGCCACGACGCACGTCGGGCCCCCGGCTCGACCGGCCGATCCGGGACGTCGGGCGACCCGCCCCAAGCCGTCGAGCAGCCCCGGTCGCGGACAGGCGCCTCCGGTTAGGGTGGAAGCACCAGCCGGATGTCTCGCAAGCACTGGAAGAAGGCGAACCACGCCGTGTCGCAGCGCACACCCGACCACACGGAGTTCGGTCCCAACGAGTGGCTCGTCGACGAGCTGCACCAGCAGTACCTGGCGGACAAGAACTCGGTGGATCCGGCCTGGTGGGAGTTCTTCGCCGACTACCAGCCGTCCGAGACGCCGTACGGGCAGAGCTCCTCCAGCGGCGGCACGACGAGGCGGCGCCGGACGGGCGGCGCGCTGACGCGAGGACGTCGACCCGCGGCGTCCGACTGGCCGGCGGCGCCGGCGCGGCCGGGCGCAGACGCGTCACCGAGAGCGGCACCCCGGCGCGAGAACGGCGCAAGAACAGCGCACCGTCAGAACGCACGCACGAACCCCGCCAGCACCGCCGGCTCAGGACACCGCGGCACCGACGGCGTCCGGGCAGAACGGATCGGCGTCCGCGCCGGCCGCCGCACAGCCGGCGCCCGCACAGCCCGCGTCCGCCCCGGCCGCCCGCCCCCGCCCAGGCGGCGTCCGCGCCCGCCCCCGCGCGCCCGTCCGGGCCCGCAGGCCGCTCCCGACGCCCCGGCGCCCGCTGCCCCGCGACGTCCCGCCGGCCCAGGCGACCCGGCCCACCGGCGGCTCGCGAGGTCGAGGTGCAGCGGCTGCGCGGCGCCGCCGCCCGCACCGCGCGTCAACATGGAGAGCAGCCTCGAGGTCCCGACGGCCACGAGCGTCCGGGCCATCCCGGCGAAGCTGCTCATCGACAACCGGATCGTCATCAACAACCACCTCGCGCGCGCCCGCGGCGGCAAGGTCTCGTTCACCCACCTCGTCGGCTTCGCCCTCGTCGAGGCGCTGGCCGAGATGCCGGAGATGAACTACGCCTACGCCGAGGACGCCGAGGGCAAGCCCGCCGCTCGCCCGGCCCGCGCACATCAACCTGGGCATCGCGATCGACCTCGCGAAGGACGACGGCACCCGGCAGCTCCTCGTGCCGAACATCAAGCACTGCGAGCAGATGGACTTCGCCCAGTTCTGGGCGGGCTACGAGGACGTCGTCCGTCGCGCCCGCACCAACAAGCTCGGGGCCGACGACTTCGCCGGTACGACGATCAGCCTGACCAACCCCGGCACGATCGGGACGGTCCACTCGGTGCCGCGGCTCATGCGCGGCCAGGGCACGATCATCGGCGTCGGCGCGATGGAGTACCCGGCCGAGTACCAGGGCGCCTCGGAGGAGACCCTCGCGCGCCTGGCGGTCAGCAAGACGATGACGCTGACGTCGACGTACGACCACCGCATCATCCAGGGCGCGCAGTCCGGCGACTTCCTGCGCATCGTGCACCGCAAGCTGCTCGGCGAGGACGGGTTCTACGACCGGATCTTCCACGCCCTGCGCCTGCCGTACGAGCCGATCCGCTGGGTCCGCGACATCTCGGTCGCGCACGACGACGAGATCAACAAGACCGCGCGGGTGCAGGAGCTGATCCACGCCTACCGGGTGCGCGGCCACCTCATGGCCGACACCGACCCGCTGGAGTACAAGCAGCGCCGGCACCCCGACCTCGACGTCACGACCCACGGCCTGACGCTGTGGGACCTCGACCGCGAGTTCCCGACCGGCGGCTTCGGCGGCAAGCCGGTGATGAAGCTCCGCCACATCCTCGGCGTCCTGCGCGACTCGTACTGCCGGACGATCGGCATCGAGTACATGCACATCCAGGACCCCGAGCAGCGCACCTGGATCCAGGACCGGGTCGAGCACCCCTACGCCAAGCCGAACCGCGAGGAGCAGCTGCGGATCCTGCGCCGGCTCAACGCCGCCGAGGCGTTCGAGACGTTCCTGCAGACGAAGTTCGTCGGGCAGAAGCGGTTCAGCCTGGAGGGCGCCGAGTCCGTCATCCCGCTGCTGGACGCCGTGCTGTCGGCGTCCGCCCGGGCCGGCCTCGACGAGGTGTGCATCGGCATGCCGCACCGCGGCCGGCTCAACGTGCTCGCCAACATCGCGGGCAAGAGCTACGGCCAGATCTTCCGTGAGTTCGAGGGCCAGCAGGACCCGCGCTCGGTGCAGGGCTCCGGCGACGTGAAGTACCACCTGGGCACCGAGGGCGAGTTCCGCGCCGAGACGGGCGAGTCGACGAAGGTCTACCTCGCGGCCAACCCGTCCCACCTCGAGGCGGTCAACCCCGTGCTCGAGGGCATCGTCCGCGCCAAGCAGGACCGGCTGAACCGAGGCAGCGCCTTCTTCTCGGTGCTGCCGGTGCTCATGCACGGGGACGCCGCCTTCGCCGGGCAGGGGGTCGTCGCGGAGACGCTCAACCTGTCCCAGCTGCGCGGCTACCGCACCGGCGGCACCGTGCACGTGGTCATCAACAACCAGGTCGGCTTCACCACGGCGCCGGCGTCCTCGCGCTCGTCGGTCTACTCCACGGACGTCGCCCGGATGATCCAGGCGCCGATCTTCCACGTGAACGGCGACGACCCCGAGGCCTGCGTGCGCGTGGCGCAGCTCGCGTTCGAGTTCCGGATGGCGTTCGACAAGGACGTCGTCATCGACATGGTCTGCTACCGCCGCCGGGGCCACAACGAGGGCGACGACCCGTCGATGACCCAGCCGCTGATGTACACGCTGATCGAGGCGAAGCGCAGCGTCCGCAAGCTCTACACGGAGGCGCTGATCGGCCGCGGCGACATCTCCGTCGAGGAGGCGGAGGGCGCGCTGCGCGACTACCAGGAGCAGCTCGAGCGCGTCTTCGCGGAGACCAAGGAGGCATCGGAGAACCCGATCCGCTCCGGCGATGTGACCGCCGGCCTCGACCTGCCGCGCGCCCAGCAGGGCGACGGGAACGCCGCCGGAGGCCCGTTCACCACGGCCGTGGACGCCACCGTGCTCAAGCGGATCGGCGACGTGCACGTCAACCCGCCGCAGGGCTTCACGGTGCACCCGAAACTGCAGTCGCTGCTCGAGCGCCGGGCCGCGATGGCGAGCGAGGGCGGCATCGACTGGGGCTTCGGCGAGCTGCTCGCGTTCGGGTCCCTGCTGATGGAGGGCACCTGGGTGCGCCTGGCCGGTCAGGACAGCCGGCGTGGCACCTTCGTCCAGCGGCACGCCGTGCTCACCGACAAGGTCACGGGCACCGAGTGGACGCCGCTCGCGACGCTCGCCGACGACCAGGGCAAGTTCTTCATCTACGACTCGCTGCTGAGCGAGTTCGCGGCGATGGGCTTCGAGTACGGGTACTCGGTGGAGGCGCCCGACGTCCTCGTCTGCTGGGAGGCGCAGTTCGGCGACTTCGGCAACGGCGCCCAGACGATCGTCGACGAGTTCATCTCGAGCTCGGAGCAGAAGTGGGGGCAGCGCTCGAGCGTCGTCCTGCTCCTGCCGCACGGCTACGAGGGCCAGGGGCCGGACCACTCGTCCGGCCGGATCGAGCGCTACCTGCAGATGTGCGCCGAGAACAACATGACGGTCGCACAGCCGTCCACGCCGGCGTCGTACTTCCACCTGCTGCGGCGCCAGGCGCACGCCAGGCCTCGCCGCCCGCTGGTCGTGTTCACGCCCAAGTCGATGCTGCGGCTCAAGGCGGCGTCCTCGCCGGTGGAGGACTTCACCTCGGGCGGGTTCCGGACGGTCATCGGCGAGACCGAGCCGCTGGAGGCCGCGGACGTCGACCGCGTGCTGCTCTGCTCGGGCAAGGTCTACTGGGACCTGCTGGCCGAGCGGAGCAAGCGCGAGCGACCGGCGGACGGCGATCGTGCGCCTCGAGCAGCTGTACCCGCTGGACGTCGACGCCGTGAACGAGGCCATCGGCATGTACCCGGGTGCGCAGCTGGTCTGGGTGCAGGAGGAGCCGGCGAACCAGGGGCCCTGGCCGTTCATCGCGCTCAACCTGCCCGAGCACCTCGGCGGGCGTCCGCTGCTGCGCATCTCGCGGCCGGCGTCGGCGTCCCCGGCGGCCGGTACGAGCAAGAAGCACGGTGCGGAGCAGGCGACGCTGATCAGGCAGAGCTTCGACAGGTAGCGCTCTCGACCGCTAGCCCCGCGACGATCAAGGAAAGTTTAGGGATCATGGCGAGCCATGATCCCTAAAACTTCCTTGATCGTCGCTTTGCCCGCTAGACCTCAGGCAGCCCCAGCCACGTGCGCCAGCCGCCGTGCAGGACGAGCCAGGCGATGAGGCCGTAGCCGGCCTGGCCCGGGTGGACGCCGTCACCGGCGGCGAGGTCCGTCAGCCAGTCCTCGTGGGCGACCAGCGGCGTGAAGGTGTCGACGTACGCCACCTGCCGCCGCACGCAGACGTCGGCGAACGCCGCGGACAGCTCGGCGATGCTCGCGTTGAGGCGATCGTGCGGCCCGGGCGGCGGTCCCACGACGAAGGCGGGCAGTCCCCGCGCTGGCGCAGTCGTCGAGCACGTTCGCGAGGTTGAGCCGCGAACGCGGCAGCGACACCCCCGAGTACACGTCGTGCCGGCCGAGTCCGACGACGAGCCGGCAGTCCTCGATCGCCGCGCCGGCGAAGCGCCGGTCGACCTCCTCGCGCCAGCGGGCCAGAGCAGGCCTGCCGTGGTCTCCTCGGGCACGCCGAGCGGGAACATCGAGACCGGCATCTCCTCGCGGGGCGTCCTGGCGCCGACGCGCCCCACCCACCCGAGCGAGCGGGGGTCGCCCACCCCCGCCACGAGGTCGTCGCCGACGACGCAGATCCGCAGGCCCTGCTCCCGGCCGAGGGTCGGCCGGTGCGGGCAGGGCCGGCCGTCTCCGTCGGGTCCGTTCTCGCGCACCCGCGTCACTCGTCGTCGTCGAGTCGGGCCAGCCAGGTGGCGAGGCGTTCGACCGGGATCTCGAACTCGGGGTTGGCGTCGACGAACTCCCGCAGCCGCTCGGCGACCCAGGCGAGGGTCACCTCCTCCTCGCCGCGCCGCTGCTCGAGCTCCTCGATGCCCCGGTCGGTGAAGTACACGCCGAGCATTGTCCACTGGGCGCCCGCCCCCGCGCGCAGGCCCACCCCCGCCGCCCCTCCCGGCGATCAAGGAAAGTCTGGGATCAAGGAAGTTCGGGGGATCACGGCCGGCGTGAAGACGATCTTCCCGAAGACGTCGCCGGCGGCCATCCGCGCGAAGCCGTCGCGGGCCTCGCTCGAGCGGCAGGACGGTGTCGATGATCGGTCGTACCCCGGTGAGCTCGCAGAAGCGGATCAGCCGCGCGAGCTCGTCGCGGGTGCCCATGGTCGACCCGATCACGCGCAGCTGCAGGAAGAAGATCCGGTTCAGCTCGGTGGCCGACGGGTTCGGGCCCGACGTCGCGCCCGAGATGACGACGGTGCCACCGGGCCGCAACGACCGCAGCGAGTGCGCCCAGGTCGCGGCGCCGACCGTCTCCATGACGGCGTCCACCCGCTCCGGCAGCCTCGCGCCGCTCGCGAACGCCCGGTCGGCGCCCAGCTCGAGCGCCCTCGCCTGCTTGTCCTCGTGCCGGCTCGTCGACCCAGACCCGGAACCCGGCAGCCGAGCCCAGCCGGATCAGGGCGGTCGCGACGCCGCCGCCGGCGCCTTGCACGAGGACGGTGTCGCCGGGCCGCAGCCCCGACTGCGTGAAGAGCATCCGGTAGGCCGTCAGCCACGCCGTCGGCAGGCAGGCCGCCTCCTCCCAGCTCAGCGCCGCCGGCTTGGGCACGAGGTTGCGCCGCGGGACGACGACCTCGTCGGCGAACGTGCCCTGATACCTCTCCGACAGCAGGGACCGCTTGGGGTCCATCGTCTCGTCGCCGCGGAACTCCGGGTCGCCGATGACGGCGTGCACGACGACCTCCTGCCCGTCGTCCGTCACCCCGGCCGCGTCGCAGCCGAGGATCATCGGCAGGAGCTCCTCCGGCAGGCCGACCCCGCGCAGGCTCCAGAGGTCGTGGTGGTTCAGGCTCGTCGCGCGCACGTGGACGCGCGCCCAGCCGTCCGGCACCTCGGCTCGGGCCGCTCCCCCACCTCGAGCGCGGTCAGCGGGTCGTCGGGCGCGGTCCGGGCGGCGTAGGCGGCGAGCATGGCCCGAGGCTAGCGCCGCACGTTCACACCGCCCCAGCCTTGATCGCCGTGCGAGCGCTGTCGCCGGGGCTCCGACGGTCGGCTGCGCGCGCTGGAGCTGGTCAGTGTGCGGGGCCGGTCGATGCTGCCGACCCTCGCGGACGGCGACGTCCTGCTCGTCCGGAGCGGCCGCCGCGGCCCACGCCGCGCCCGCGCCGGACGGCTCGCCGTCGTGCGGCTGTCGCGCGACCGGCCGGTGGCCGTCAAGCGGCTCGCGCTCCGGGACGCACGGCGGGTGGTGGGTCGAGCGGGACAACCCCGCCGAGGGCGTCGACTCCTGGCAGCTGGGGAGGCCGGTGCCGGACGCCGACCTCCTCGGGCTGGTCGTGCTCCGGGTCTGGCCGCCGCCGTTCCGGCTGCCACCGGCGCCGGCCGGCGACGACGCTCCGGGACCGGCCGCGGCGACGGCATCGCGCGGGTAGCGTGATCCGGGGCGCCCGCCGCGGACCGCGGACGCCACCGCAGAAGGCACGACATCCCCCCATCGAAAGGGAGTGTTCAGATGCTCTCGCGTCTGCGTGACGCCCTCAGCCGTACCGTCGCCGGCACCGTCCGGATTCAGGAGGTCAGCGCCCACTGTGACCTTCCGTGCGGCGTGTACGACCCCGCCCAGGCCCGGATCGAGGCCGAGTCGGTGAAGCAGATCATCGTCAAGGCGAAGGCCTCGAGCGACCCCGACTTCCGCACCCGCGCCATCCTCATCAAGGAGCAGCGGGCCGAGCTCGTGAAGCACCACCTGTGGGTGCTGTGGACCGACTACTTCAAGGCTCCGCATTTCGAGAAGTACCCGAATCTGCACCAGCTCTTCAACGAGGCCACCAAGCTCGCGGGCGCCGGCGGCGCCAAGGGGACGATGGACGAGTCCGTCGCCGACCAGCTCCTGGAGAAGATCGAGGAGATCTCGAAGATCTTCTGGGAGACCAAGAAGGCCTGAGTTCCGCCGGAACGGCGACGACGGGAGCGTGCCGCGAGGCCCGCTCCCGTCGTTCCGTTCTGCGGCGACTCGAGGCTCGGGCCGGCGATGCAGAGCCGTGATTGCACGCGATCTGCTCGATTTCAGGAACGATTCAGGAACGATTCCACAGGAACGATTCCGGGCCGACAAGCGAGCAGATCGCGTGCAATCACCGACGGGTCAGGTGGCCTGGCGCCTCGACCCGAGCGGGACGCCGATGCCCAGCACCGGCGGCGGCAGACAGTCCCCGTCGTCGTCCTCGCACCCCTCGGCGCCCTCGCCCGCACGGGACGGCGTCAACACCCGCTCGGGATCCGTCCCGCGGGCGCCCGCGGTAGCGGCGGCGGGCGCAGGCGTGGGTCCGGGCTCGGCGGCGGGCTCGGCAGCGGTCCCGGCGGCAGCTGACGCGGTGGCCGCAGTGGCCGGCACCGGCACGGGCGCCGCAGGGGTCGGGCGCCCCATCGAACACAGGACCACGCCGCACACCATGAGGAACAGGCCGACGCTCACGCCGACGATGCCGCTCGCCCCGCTGCTCAGGTGCTCGTCGAAGACGAACCGTGCGCACAGGAACGCCGTCACCGGCTCCGCCGCCGCCATCGCCGGCAGGACGTGCCGCAGCGGCGCCATCTGGAACGCGCGCTGGATGACGAGGTTGCCCAGCAGCGACGCGACCGCGAACCCGGCGAGGTTGATGATCAGATTGAAGGGCACCAGCGGGCTCAATGCCGCCGTGAGGCCGCGCAGGAACACCGCGTCGAGCGCGAAGCACACCCCGGCGGCCGCCCCCATCACGACCGCCGTCCGACGCCCCTTCGGCCGGCGCCGGGAGGTGTACAGGGCACCGCCGCCGACCATCGCGACCACGAGCCAGACGATCGCCGCACGCCCGAGCGAGTGGAACTCACCGCCCGCCCCCGGCTTGCCGATCAGCACGAGCACACTGATGCCGACGGCGACGAGCACGGCGCCGACCACCTGAGGAGAGCGCGGCCAGCGGCGCTCGAAGATCGACTCCAGGGCGAGGGACCACACCAGCGTCGAGGCGATCACGGCCTGCACCAGGATGACGCCGCCCTGGGACAGGGCCCACGCCTGGACGAGCAGTGCGAGGACGGCCGCGCTGCTGCCGGCGAGCCAGCGGGGGTTGCGCAGCAGGCGCAGCAGCAGGCCGACCGGTCCGACGTGACCTTGCGGCACAGCCGAAGCGGCGTGCCGCTGCACGTTGTTCGCGATGGCGAAGAGCAGCGCCGCGACGAGCCCACCGATCACAGGGGCGGTCGCGGAGATGCCGATCGTCTCGGCGATCGTGCTCTGGGTCACCGGGGCACCACGGCGTCAGTCTGCCCGACCACGGCCGGGCTCACCCGCTCAGGCTCACGCGGCTCGCGTCGATGCACGGCACTGCCGCGACACGCGCGTGCGCCGTTTGGGGGCTTTTCGACCGAACCGGTTCGATCGCAGCATGATGTGCATGCCGACGGCACCGGAGCCGCCGGTCCGTCCTAGGAGAGTGACCATGGCCGAACGTTCCGCGGCCGACACGGCGGCATCCGGGCGGACGTCCAGGGACCGATCCCCGGTCAACTGGCTCCTGCTCGTGCCCGTCTTGCTCGTGATCTGGCCGCCGCTGTTCAACAAGATCTCGCCGACGCTCTTCGGCATCCCCTTCTTCTACTGGTACCAGTTGGCGGTCATCCCGATCGGCGTCATCTGCACGACGCTCGTCTACCGCGCGACGATGCGCCGGGGAGGCCGGTCGTGAGCGGGCGCGCGGTCGAGATCGTCATCTTCGTCGTCCTCTTCGCGCTCGTCAGCGGGCTCGGTTTCGTGGCGGCCCGCTGGCGCCGGGCCGAGAGCATGGAACACCTGGACGAGTGGGGCCTGGGCGGGCGAAGCTTCGGGTCGTGGGTGACCTGGTTCCTCATCGGCGGCGACCTCTACACCGCGTACACGTTCGTCGCCGTCCCGGCCCTGATGTTCGGTGCGGGCGCCGCCGGGTACTTCGCCCTGCCATACACGATCATCGTCTACCCGATCGTCTTCCTCGTCCTGATCCGGCTGTGGTCGGTCAGCCACATCCACGGGTACGTGACCCCGGCCGACTTCGTACGCGGTCGCTTCGGTTCCTCGACGATGGCACTGCTCGTCGCCATCACCGGCATCGTCGCGACGATGCCGTACATCGCCCTGCAGCTGATCGGCATCGAGGCCGTGCTCAAGACGATGGGCGTGACCGGCAACTGGCCGATCATCATCGCCTTCGCGGTGCTCGCGGCCTACACGTACAACTCGGGCCTGCGTGCTCCGGCGTTGATCGCCTTCGTCAAGGACGCGCTGATCTACCTCGTCATCATCGTCGCTGTGCTCTACATTCCGGCGAAGCTCGGCGGCTGGTCGTCGATCTTCTCAGCGGCGGATGCCAAGTTCACCAAGTCCCCCAACCCCGGTGACGGCATCCTCCTCGGGCCCAACGGGCAGCTGCAGTACGCGACGCTGGCACTGGGCTCGGCCCTCGCGTTGTTCCTGTACCCGCACTCGGTGACCGGCGTGCTGGCCAGCCGCGACCGAGGCACGATCAAGCGGAACATGGCGGCGCTGCCGGCCTACTCGTTCCTGCTGGGGCTGCTCGCACTGCTCGGCTACATGGCGATCAGGGCCGGGACGACGCCGGTGGGCAAGGACGGCAACACCATCGTCCCGCGGCTGTTCGACCAGATGTTCCCCAGCTGGTTCGCCGGCATCGCGTTCGCCGCCATCGCCATCGGCGCACTCGTCCCGGCGGCGATCATGTCGATCGCCGCGGCGAACCTGTGGACCCGCAACATCTACAAGGAGTACCTGAAACCGGACGCGACGCCGGCTCAGGAGGCGCAGATGAGCAAGCTCGCCTCGCTGGTGGTCAAGCTCGGCGCGCTGCTGGCGATCCTGGTCATCGACCCGCAGTTCTCCATCGACCTGCAGCTCTTCGGCGGCGTCATCATCCTGCAGACGCTGCCCTCGGTCGGCCTCGGGCTGCTGAGCAGCTGGTTCCACCGCGGCGGCCTGATCGCCGGCTGGATCGCCGGCATGCTCGCGGGGTTCTGGATGCTCTGGGTGACGCCCGCCGTCACGTACACCGCCGCGAACAAGCCGCCGACCGTGACCAAGGAGCACTTCGGCGGCTCGGGATTCGCGCTCTCCAAGCTCGGGTTCGACACCAAGATGACGATCTACGCCGGCCTCGTCGCCGTTCTCGTCAACGTGCTGGTGGCGATCGTGGCCACCCTGATCCTGCGGGCGGCCAACGTCGAGGACGGGGCCGACGAGACCCAGGACCAGCACTACTTTGCGGACCGTGGCGACCCGCGGGTGCACGATCTGCCGGCCGGTGAGGGCGAGGTGGCCCCCGTCGGCTCCACCTGACCCGGCAGCGCACCGGACGGGCCCGCCACGGGCTGTGGCGGGCCCGTCCGCGTCCACTGAGCCAATCATGAGGCTTGACGTCAGGTGATAGGATGATTCTATGACTCTGATATTTGTGATTGCTGCTGTCCTGGCTGTCGCCGCTCTGGCTCCCGTGCTGGGCACCGACACCCGCACCCGCGAGCTCCTCTCCCGGCGCTGACTCCCGCTCTCGAGAGTCGCAGCCCGACTACACCTCGTGGGGCGGAGCCGCCGTGGAGCCCCTGACGACGAGCTCCGTCGCCAGCTCGACGTGGTGGGAGTCGAGCTTGTCGCCTGCCGCGAGCCGCAGCGCCGTGCGCAGGGCCACCGCGCCCATCTCGCGCAACGGCTGTCGGACGGTGGTCAGCGGCGGGGACGTCAGCCGCGCCACCTGGGTGTCGTCGAAGCCGACGATGCTGAGGTCCTGCGGCACCTGCCATCCCCTGGACCGCGCCGCCTCGAGCATCCCGGCTGCGCTCTCGTCACTCGCCACGAACACGGCCGTCGGTCGCTCGGGCAGGTCGAGCAGAGCCTGGCCCTCGACGAGCCCGTCCCGATAGAGGAAGTTGCCCGACCGGACGTACCCCTCGCAGACCTCCGCCCGCTCCGCCGCCATCGCCGCCAGGTAGCCGTGCATCCGCGCCTGGTCCACGGAGCTTCCGTCGACTCCGCCGAGGTAGGCGATCCGGCGGTGTCCCAGGGAGAGCAGGTGCTGGGTCGCGGCGACCCCGCCGGCGAAGTTGGTCGCCCCCACGCTCGTCATCTGCGAGCGCGGCAGGCTCAGCGGGTCGATGACGACCAGCGGGAGCCGCGCCCTCGCCAACGCCGCCAGATCGCCGGCGAAGACGTCGTCCACGACGTCGACGACCGCCGTCCGGCGGGCGGCGACCAGACGCCTGACCCACGCTGCCGGACTGTCGCGGCCGGTCCCGGGCCGCCGCGGGCGCTGGCTCACCACGACGGCGACCCCGAGTTCTCCGGCCGTGTCCAGCACGCCCTGCAGGACCTCGAGCGCGTACGCGACGAGCCGGCCGTGGAAGACGAGTTCGACGATCTGCTGCTGGTTCGAGCGGGATCCGGCATCCGTCCGGCGCCCCACGTACTCGAGCTGGGCGAGGAGCGCCTCCACCTTGGCGCGCGTCTGCGGGCCGACGTCGGTGCGGCCGTTGAGCACCTTCGAGACGGTGGAGACAGACACGCCCGCGGAGGCCGCAACGCTCGCCAGTGTGGCGCGCCCGTTCGTGACCGACACGGGATCCTCCTTCTCTGCGCCGCCCCTGGCGAGGGGTTCACACGGTCCTGGGGCTCACCTCGACGGGCGTGATCATCCGCCGGTCGGAGCCAACCACACGAAGAGGGCCGGTCAGACGGAGTCGCGCCTGGCAGGCCGGATCGGCGGACGAGGTGCCGACCAGCACGTCGAACTCGCCCGGTTCGACGATCCGCTGCAGGTCCCGCCCCGTGAACGCCGTGCGGTCGGCATGGAGGGTGAAGCGCACGTCCACCGCCTCGCCCGGCTCCAGGTGGACCCGGGCGAATCCCACCAGCTGACGGACCGGGCGGGTCACCTGGGCGACCAGGTCGTGCAGGTAGAGCTGCACGACCTCGCCCCCGGCCCGGGCCCCGGTGTTCCGGACGCCGACGGTCACGTCGCACTCGCCGTCCGTGGGGACCTCGTTCCCGCTCGTGCGCAGGTCGCTCACCTCGAAGGAGGTGTACGACGAGCCGTACCCGAAGGCGAACAGCGGCGTCGGGTCGAGATTGCTCGTACCGGTGTTCGCGGCGCCGAGCGTGGGTTGCAGGTAGGTGCACGGCTGCCCGCCCGGATGCCGGGGGATCTGGACGGGGAGCTTGCCGCCCGGGCACACCCGCCCGGTCAGGACGCCGGCCAGCGCCGCGCCGCCCTCCTCGCCGGGCATGAACGCCTGGACGAGACCGGCCGCCCGGCCCTCGACGTCGCCGAGCGCGTACGGGCGGCCGGAGACGACGACCACGACGACGGGCGTCCCCGTGGCCAGGAGCTCGTCGAGCAGCTCGGCCTGGACGCCCGGCAGGCGCAGATCTTCTGCGTCGCAGCCCTCGCCGGAGGTGCCCCGGCCGAAGAGGCCCGCGAGGTCCCCGACCAGGACGACGCAGACGTCGGCGTTCCGGGCGGCCTCGACCGCCGCCGGAAAGCCGGAGCGGTCCTCGCGCAGGACTCCGCAGCCGGTCTCGTGGACGATCTCGACGTCCGGGAGCTCGGCACGCAGCGCCTCGACGGCGCTCTGGATCTCGATGCCGAGACCGAGGCCGGGGTGGTTGGGCAGGACGTGGTTGGGGAAGGAGTAGCAGCCCATGAAGGTGCGCGGGTCGTCCGAGCAGGGGCCGACGACCGCGAGGCGGCGCAGGGGCGGCCGGCCCGCTCCGGTGAGCGGGAGCGCGGATCCTGCGTCGAGGAGCACGATGGACCGCTCCGCCATCTCCCGGGCCAGCGCCCGGTTCTCGGCGCTGTCGAGGTTCACCTCTTCCGCGGCCGACACCGACGCCTCCGGCGTCCAGTCCGGGTCGAGGAGTCCCAGACGCCCCTTCTGCTCGAGCACGCGCCGGGCGGCGCGATCGACGAGCTCCTCGGGCACCTCGCCGCGCCGCACGCGCTCCAGCAGTCGTTCGCCGAAGCCGATGGTGTCGGGCAGCTCGACGTCGAGTCCCGCGGCGAGTGCCAGGGCGCCGGCGTCCGCCTCGTCCGCGGCGACGCCGTGCATGGCCGCGAGGAACGGGACGGCCCAGTAGTCGGACACGACGGTCCCGTCGAAGCCCCAGGTGTTCCGCAGCACCTCCGTGAGCAACCAGGGGTCGGCGGCTGCTGGGACGCCGTCGACGTCCGAGTAGGAGTTCATGACCGAGCCCGCCCCCGCCAGGACCACAGCGGTCTCGAAGGGTGGGAGGACCACGTCGGACAGCTCGCGGCGGCCCATCGGGACCGGCCCGTGGTTGCGCGCACCCCGGGACGCCGAGTAGCCGGCGAAATGCTTCAAAGTGGCGATCGGGCCGGCGCTCTGCAGCCCGCGCACGTACGCCGCGCCGAGGATCGTCACGAGGTACGGGTCCTCGCCGATGGTCTCCTCGACGCGCCCCCAGCGGTAGTCGCGGACGACGTCGAGGACGGGTGAGAGCCCCTGGTGGATGCCGAGCGCGGCCATGTCGCGGCCGATCGCGGCCGCCATGCGCTCGACGAGGTCGGGGTCGAACGTGGCGCCCCACGCGATGGCTGCCGGGTACACCGTGGCGCCGTAGGCCGTGAAGCCGGTGAGGCACTCCTCGTGGACGATCGCCGGAATGCGGAACCGGGACGCCTCGACGACCACCTTCTGCTGCCGGATCAGCTCGGCCGCACCCTCCTGCGCAGACACGGGAGTGCTGCCGTAGATCCTCGTGAGCTGGCCGAGCCCGTGCCGTGCGGCATCTTCCAGTGATGGCGAACCCGCCCTGCGGAAGACGTCCTCCATGGGGGCGACGTTGTGCTGCGGGGCTGCCACCTCCCCTTCGCCGGGTTCCTGCTCGGTGCTCCCCGCATCGGCGTCGCCGGGAGGCTCGTGACCGATCCAGCGGCTGCCCAGCTGGGCCACCTTCTCCTCGAGCGTCATCTCCGCCAGGAGGCGCTCGACGCGCTCCGGGACCGGCAGCCCGGCGTCCTGCCATGGGTGGGGAGCGGGCCCAGCGGGGGAAGCCGTCACGGCGCTCTCCTTCGAGCAGCTCTGGCGCGAACCGAAAGTTTCGACAGCATGGACCATCACCGAGTCGATGCCAAGTTGTGACCGGATCGTGACCCTATGTCCGACTTTTAGGTGAACCACGTAAGGTCACTGTTGTCCAAAACGCCCAAGGGGTGCAAGCCTCTTGACACCCCCTGTTAACAAACCTACGGTCGTTGCACGGCGGCGACCGGGCCGAAAGTTGAGGCCCCACCGAGCGAAACCAACCGGGCGTACCTGCGAGAGCCGGGACCTCGGCCGGGGACCACCGCATCAGCACCGATGGGCCCGTCGCGCAGGGCGCGGCGCTCGATTACGGAGATCAGCGTGGATCCCAGGACGACCTCTCGTCGCACCTTCCTCAGCCTTCTCGCCGCGACCCCGATCGCCGGCGCGACCCTGGCTGCCTGTGGGGGCTCCGGCCCCACCCAGACCGGCGCCGGAGGTGGCGGTGGCGGTGGCGGCGGGGGTGGCGCCGGGTCGGCCACGTTCTGGTTCCTGTCCGGACAGCCGCAGCAGGCGGTGCGTGAGGACACGGTCAAGCGGTTCAACTCCTCCGGCGGCGGCAACATCGCCTTCACCGAGTTCCAGAACGACGCCTACAAGACCAAGATCAAGACTGCCCTCGGGGCCGGTCAGGGCCCCACGATCATCTGGGGCTGGGGCGGTGGTGGCCTCGCGGAGGACGTCAAGGCGGGCCAGGTCATCGCCCTCGACGACTGGTTCAAGGCCAACCCCGACCAGAAGACGCGGCGGTTCCCGGCGTCGTTCCAGGCGGCGACGGTCGACGGCAAGATCTACGCGCTGCCGGCGGAGACCGTGACGCCCATCCTCTTCTACTGGAACAAGAAGGTCCTCGACAAGATCGGCGTCTCGCAGATCCCGCAGAGCTGGGACGAGATCATGCAGTACGTCCAGCAGGCCAACTCCAAGGGGGTCGCGCCGTTCTCGCTGGGTGGTCAGTCGCGATGGACGAACATGATGTGGCTGGAGTTCCTGCTCGACCGCATCGGCGGCCCGGGCGTCTTCCAGAAGGTGTTCGAGGGCAAGAAGAACGCCTGGTCCGACCCCGCCGTCACCGACATGCTGACCAAGGTCCAGGATCTCGTGAAGGCCAACGGCTTCATCAAGGGCTTCTCCTCGATCACGGCCGACTCCAACGCCGACCAGGCCGTGTTCTTCACGGGCAGGGCCGGGGGCATCCTGCACGGCGCATGGATCTACGGAAACCTCAAGACTGCCGGCGGCGACCTCGTCACGGGCGGCCACCTGCAGTACTCGAACTTCCCCAAGGTGTCCGCCTCGGACAAGGGCGACCCGAGCGACACGGTCGGCAACCCCGGTCAGTACTACTCGATCTCGTCGAAGGCGAGCCCGGCACAGCAGGACGTCGCCAAGAAGTTCTTCGGCACGACGGTGCTCGACGACGCCGAGGTCCAGAAGTGGATCTCGACCGGTAGCGTGCCGCTGATCAAGGGGGCGGACTCGAAGTTCCCGTCCGGGCCGGACGGGGACTTCCTCAAGTTCATCTACAACGTCTCCGCCAACGCCAAGAGCTTCGCGCAGTCCTGGGACCAGGCGCTCTCCCCGACGCAGGCCGAGACGCTGCTGGACAACATCGCCAAGCTGTTCCAGTTGTCGATCACCCCGCAGCAGTGGATCGACAACATGAACAAGGCCATCGGGTCATGACCGCGCTGGCTCCCCCCGTCGTCAAGGGGTCGACGACGACGGGGGGTGGGGGAGCCGTCAAGGGTGCCACCGTCACATGGATGGCGCTGCCGGCGCTGATCATGTTCACCATCTTCGGCGTCATCCCGCTGCTGGGCGTCCTGTTCCTGTCCTTCACCAGTTGGAACGGCATCGGCGCGATCAACTTCAACGGGCTCGGCAGCTGGCGCAGCGTCCTGGGTGACTCCGAACTGCCACACGCGCTCTGGATCACCTTCAAGATCATGATCTTCACTTGGGTCATCCAGACGCCGGCCAGCATCCTCATCGGCGTGTTCATGGCGGGGCACCAGCGGTACCGGGAGTTCCTGGCCACCCTGTTCTTCATCCCGCTGCTGCTGAGCTCGGCGGCGATCGCGGTCGCATACAAGGCGCTGCTCGACCCTAACTTCGGCCTCGGCGCCGGGCTGCACCTGGCGTTCCTCACCCAGGACTGGCTGGGTAACGGCACGCTCGCGTTCTGGGTCGTCATGTTCATCGTGTCCTGGCAGTTCATCCCGTTCCACTCCCTGATCTACCAGGGCGCGGTCCGTCAGATCCCGACGTCGATGTACGAGGCGGCCATGCTGGACGGCGCGGGCCGGGTCCGGACGTTCTTCAGCATCACCCTGCCGCAGCTGCGCTACGTGATGATCACATCGTCGACGCTGATGATCGTCGGATCGCTGACGTTCTTCGACGTCATCTTCGTGCTCACGGCGGGCGGCCCGGCCGACGCCACCCGCAACCTCGCCCTGGACATGTACATCCGAGGCTTCCAGGGGAACCAGATGGGTCTCGCCAGTGCCATCGCCACGATCCTCGTGGTCATCGGGCTCGCGCTGGCCCTGTTCTTGCGCCGCATAGGCGGCAGCGGAAGCCAGCTCGAGGGGGCGTGACATGGCCACTGCCGCGACGACCAGCACTGGCACCCGGGTACAGCGCCCGCCCGCACCGCCCGGCCAGCGGGCACGCCACCTGCGTCAGATGAACTGGCTGGGAGGACTGGCCGCCTGGATCTGGCTCGCGATCGTGATCATCCCGATCTACTGGATCGTGATCACCAGCTTCAAGGGCCAGGACGTCTACTTCTCGGCCAACCCGCTGGCGCCACCGACCTCCCCGACGCTGGAGAACTATCAGTTCGTCTTCCAGTCGGGCTTCACGCGGTACTTCATCAACAGCGTCATCGTCACGATCGGCGCGATCGTCCCGGCCCTGGTCATCTCCTTCATGGCCTCCTACGCGATCGTGCGCGGAGCGGGCCACAGGCTGCTGGGGTTCTTCAACGGGGTGTTCCTGATGGGTCTGGCCATCCCCATCCAGGCGACGATCATCCCCGTCTACCTCATCATCATCAAGCTGCACCTGTACGACACGCTGCTGGCGATCATCCTGCCGTCCATCGCGTTCGCCATCCCGCTGTCGGTGCTGGTCCTGAGCAACTTCGTCCGCGACGTCCCGAAGGAGCTCTTCGAGGCGATGCGGGTCGACGGCGCCACGGAGTGGCGCACCATGTGGAGCCTGGCTTTCCCGCTGACGCGTCCCGCACTCGTCACGGTCGCGATCTACAACGGGCTGGCCATCTGGAACGGCTTCCTGCTGCCGCTGATCCTCACCCAGACCCCCGACCAGCGACTCCTCCCGCTCGCGCTCTGGAATTTCCAGGGCCAATACAGCGTCAACATCCCCGCCGTCCTCGCGGCGGTGGTCCTCACGACACTGCCGATCCTGATCCTCTACGTCATCGGCCGGCGGCAGCTGCTGTCTGGTCTGACCGCGGGCTTCAGCAAGTAGCAGGCCGGCTGACCACGCCCCTGGAGGGCACGGAGCCCTTCCAGGGCAACGAAGCACGACCGGTACCGCCCACGTTGCACGCTGTGATTGCACGCGATCTGCTCGACGTTCGCGCCTGTCGAGCTCGTGCCTGTCGAGCTCGCGAACCCGAGCAGATCGCGTGCAATCACCGAGGGTGGCCGGGTGACAGCGGCAGAGCCGGCCACGAAACCGCAGCGGGCTGCGGGGGGTGTCGGTGCGCGGCGCCACGAGCGTGCTCGGCGGCGCACGACCTGGACAGTCGCTCTCATGTCGGCGGGGCAGTACCACGACGATGGGGCTCAGGGAACCGATGGAGCCCGTCGTCAGCGAGTGCGTCATTGCCGGGAGGTAGCAACCCGAACGATCTCGGCGGGATCGACGAGATGAGAATGGTCGTCCTCGCCGACGTCGATCTGCACGACCTGCAGCCTCCCGGTGAACCGGCTCGCGCCGGCGTAGTCGTCGCTGACAGGCATTCCGTAATCGTCGCCGACGTCCGTGGTCTCGTCGGCCGAGAAGACGAGCGGCTGGGAGTGTTCCACCCGACCGCTGCCGACACGGCGACCGTCGTAGTAGAGGGTGACGTCCCGCCCTTCCCGAGGCCTCCGCCGTCGTACGCGAACTCGACGCGGACCTGATGACTGCCCGGGGTAACGGCCTCGGTCGCCTCGGTCACGAACTCCTGCATGCCGAGAAGGTTGTAGACGAACTTGGCCCGGCCCTCCTTGAAGTAGAGCGCCCACCCGCCGAATCGGCCGCCCTGCGCGATGACGACACCGTTCACCTCGCCGCGGGAGGCGCCTCGAACGCGCCCGTCACGGTGAACGACCGGTTCTTGATGTCGAGAACACTGTTCTCGCTCAGCCGCTTCATCCCGGGGAACAGCACCTGCGACGTGCCCTTGATCAGTTGCGGCCTGCCGGCGATCGTGGCGTTGAGTCGCTCGAACCGGCGGTCGTCGATGGGCAGCACGTTGTACTTCACCGCCTCGATCAACCACAGCCGTTGCAGCGCCGCGAGCTTTTCGGGCATCTTCTCCGCGAGGTCCCGCGCCTGCGTCCAGTCGGTCGTGCCGTCGTACAGCTCCCATACGTCCTCGTCCAGGGGTGGCAGTTGCTCATGGGGGAGCCACGGGGTGCTGTGCCGGGTGACGCCGCTCCATCCCTTGTAGTAGATGCCGCGGTTGCCGGCCATCTCGAAGTACTGGAGGTCGTGCCGCTCCGCGGCCTCGGCGTCCTCGAAGCTGTACCGCATGCTGGTGCCCTCGATGGGAGCCTGCTGAACCCCGTTGACGAACGTCGGTTCCGGTAGACCGGCAGCGTCCAGCACGGTCGGGGCCACGTCGATCACGTGGCAGAACTGGGGACCGGATGCCGCCCTTGTCGCGAATGCCGGCGGGCCAGTGGACGATCGTGCCGTTGCGTGTTCCGCCCCAGTGCGAGGCGACCTGCTTGGTCCACTGGTAGGGCGAGCACATGGCCCATGCCCAGCCCACCGAGTAGTGGTTGTAGGCCTCCTTCGTCCCGAGCTTGTCCTTCATGGCCATCATGAACTCCGGGGTCTCGATCGCGGCGAGGCCGTTGAAGTTCGCCATCTCGTTGAACGCGCCGTTAACCGTGCCCTCGGCCGACGCCCCGTTGTCGCCGATGATGTAGAAGACGAGGGTGTTCTCCAGCGCCCCCATGTCCTCCAGCGCGTCGACGAGGCGTCCGACGTGGAAGTCGGTGTGCTCCAAGAACCCGGCGTACACCTCCATCTGGCGCTCCAGCACCGGCTTGAGCGCGTCGTCCATCTCGTCCCAGGCCGGGATCTGCTCCGGTCGGACGGTCAGCTCCGCGCCCTCGGGGAGGATCCCGCTCTGTCGCTGCCGATCGAAGGTCGATTCGCGTTGGGCGTCCCAGCCGTCGGCGAACCGGCCGGCGTACTTGTCCGCCCATTCCGTCGGCACGTGGTGCGGGGCGTGCGTGGCACCTGGCGCGAAGTAGACGAAGAACGGCTTGTCCGGCGCCAGCGCCTGCTGCGTGCGCACCCAGTCGATGGCATGGTCGGCCAGGTCCTCGGTGAGGTGGTACCCGTCCTCCGGTGTCCTCTCGGGTTCGACCGGGGTGGTTCCCTCGTACAGCGCGGGGTAGTACTGGTTGTTCTCGCCGCCGATGAAGCCGTAGAAGTACTCGAATCCCCCGCCCGCCGAAGGCCAGGCAGTGAAGGGGCCGACCGGGGAGGTCTGCCACGGGGGTACCTCGTGGCACTTGCCGAACTGGGCGGTCGAGTAGCCGTTGAGCGTCAACGTCGTAGCGAGGGGCGCCTTCGTGTTCGGCCGTACTCCGCTGGACCCCGGGGCCGAGGTAGCCGTCTCCGTGATCAGGCCCATGCCGACCGAGTGGTGGTTCCTGCCGCTGAGGAGGGCCGCACGAGTAGGGGCGCAGAGCGCGGTGGTGTGGAACCGGTTGTAGGTCAGCCCGTCCCGCTGCAGCCGTTCCGCCGTGGGCATCTGTACCGGCCCACCGAAGGCACTGCTGGCCCCGTATCCGACGTCGTCGAGCAGGACGACGAGCACGTTCGGCGCGCCCTCCGGCGGGAGCAGCGGCTCGATCGGCGGAAACGCGGTGTCCGGGTCCTTGGCGTCGTACGTCACCAGCCCACGTAGGGGGAGTCGGTGATCGGGAGCACTCCTCGACGCGCAGCCAGCCGGTCCACCATGAAGATGCCTCTCCGTCGCACCGTCCCATGACCCGCGGCCGCAGCGGCTCGGCCCCTCGGCTCCACGGTGGAACGCCACGACCCCGACATGCCTCATCCCGAAGGGGTGACTACCTGGGGCACTACGCGGTGCGCGACCTGGTCCGCCGTCCGGAGCTCGATTCGAGCGATCGTGCGGAGCTCTGGGGGCTCGCGCCACCGGCGGTGCCGAGCGGCCGGTGACCGAAGGTGCGGCGATAGTCCGCGGGTGCGGTCGACCGCAGCCGGCGGAAGTGGTGCCGCAGCATCGTCGCCGATCCGAAGCCGCAGCGGTGGGCCACGGCCTCCACCGGCAGGTCGCCCTCCTCGAGCAGGCGCTCCGCGAGCGCCACGCGCTGCTGGAGCACCCAGGCGTGCGGCGTTCTGCCCGTCTCGTCCCGGAACCGTCGGGCGAACGTCCGCTCGGACATGCCCGCCTGCCGGGCGAGGACGCCGACCCCCAGCTCCTGGTCGAGATGGGCGAGCGCCCAGTCCAGCACCGGCGCGAGGGTCGCCACCTGTACCGGCCGGACCGGCGACGGCACGAACTGAGCCTGGCCGCCGTCACGCTGGGGCGGCACGACCATCCGCCGGGCGAGGTGGTTGGCGACCGCCGGCCCGTGGCTGCGCCGGACGAGGTGCAGGCACAGGTCGACGCTTGCGGCGGTCCCCGCGCTCGTGGCGACGGGGCCGTCCTCCACGAAGAGGACGTCCGGGACGACCTGCACCGCCGGGAACTCGGCCGCGAAGTCCTGCGCGTAGAACCAGTGGGTCGTCGCGCGGCGACCGTCGAGCAACCCGGCCCGGCCCAGCACGAAGGCTCCTGAGCACAGGCTGACGACGGTGGCCCCTCGCGCCACCGCCGCATGCAGGGCCTCGACGAGGGCCTCCCCCGGCCGGTAGTCCGAGCCGAGCGCCGGGACGATCACGAGGTCCGCGGCGGCGAGCGGCTCGAGCCGGCAGGGAGCCGAGACCGTGAATCCCATCGGCGTCGTGACCGGGCCCTCCGACGGCGAGCACACCGCGAATTCGAAGGCCGGCATGCCCTGACCGGTCCGGTCGACTCCGAAGACCTCACACGTGACGGCGAACTCGAAGGGCGACAAGCCGTTGTCGATGACGACGGCGACCGACCGCAGGGGCGGTGTCGGAGGGAGAGATCGCGGCATGGCGGGAAGTCTACGACACATGGCATTCCTGCCACTAGTGGCAGGAACTGAACTGTCGCAGACTATCTGCCATGACCTTCTTCATCGTGATCGCAGTCCTCCTCGCCATCGCCGCCCTCGCCCCCTTCTTCGGCGCGGACAGCCGCAACCTGCAGGACCACCCGTGGGAGCAGCTGCGCCAGTGACGCTCCCACGACGCCGGGCGGCCGTCCTCACGCGGAGCGAGGCCGCCGCCGGGCGGCGTCCAGCAACGCCTCCCGCGTCCGCTGCACCGTCGCCACCACCCACTCGGGCCGCCCCATCACGTGCCGGTGCGCGAAGCGGAGTACCGTCCAGCCGCCGGCCGTGAGCGTGTCGTAGCGCTCGCAGTCACGCTCCAGGTCCTGCGGGGATCCGTGGAAGGCGAAGCTGTCGGCCTCGATGGCGATACGCGCCTCACGATCGACGAGGTCGGGCCGGATCAGGCGGCGGCCGATCCAGATCTCTCCCTGAGGCTCGAACGACGTGAGCCCGGCGGCGAGCAGGATGCCCCGAAGCACTGACTCGAACGGATTGTCGGCCCGGCGGTCGGCCGCCTCAGCCACCCGCAGGCGACGCTGCCTGCCGGCACCGGTCGCATGCGGGCAGCCTCGACCAGCTCGTCCTTCTGCACCCACGACGACTTCAGTGCGCTGTCGGCCACCGCAAGGGCCTCGGGGAAGGTCATCGTCATCGCACAGTCGAGCACGGTGCGAAGGGCCGACGTCGTGCCGAGTTCGAGATCGCCGTCGAACCAGCGGCGCGCCTGGTGGACGACGACTCCGGGTGGCCGCTCGCGCCGGGCACAGCCGTGCGGGACCGTCACGTGGATCTGCTCGGGAGGGCGCACGAGCGCGATGCCGATGCGCTCTGCCGCGCTCGCGTGCGACACGACGCCGCCGAGCCTGGCCGCCGCGGCGAACTCAGGACGCAAGGAGGTAGACCGTAGACCCCACGAGTCAGCCGGACGACACGGCCGGCCCCGACCGCCGCGCTCAGCTCGCGGGCGGTCGTCGAGGCCAGGAGCTCACGCGCGGTGGCCCAGCCGCCGACACGGTGCAGGGCGGCGACAGCGTCCCCCGCGACGTCACCCGGTCAGGATGCAGGATCTCGCGATTCGGCGTCGTCCGTCATCCACAGCCCTGGCCCACCCGCGGTGAGGCGTGCAAGGGCTCGTGCGGGTGTGCGTCCGAAGTCGAGGGCTTAACCCCCCAAAGCGCACGTGGGGCGGGGTTCGGACGCACAGCGACACCGGCGGTCCGCCGATCATGCTCCGCTGCGCCTCCGAAGTCGCTGGACCGGGCGCGAATCGCGCCCACGGAGAAGGTTCGGAGGCAGGGCCGCACGCCGTGAGCGGTCAGGCGACCAGGCCCAGCCGGCGCAGCTCCACCGAGAGGTCGTGCGGCTTGCTCGCGACGGCGGCGGCGTCCTCGACGGTGACGACGCCGTCCCGCACCAACGCGACCAGGTGCTGGTCGAACGTCTGCATGCCGTAGTACCCGCCCTGCGAGACGAGCTCCATGATCGTGCTGGTTTTCGCGGGGTCCACGATGGCCTCGGCGATCCGGCCGGTCGCCACGCACACCTCGGCGACGCAGCAGCGGCCCAGGCCGTCGGCCCGGCGCACGAGGCGCTGGGCCACGATCCCGCGCAGCGCGCCGGCCAGCGCGACCCGCACCTGCTGCTGCTCGTGCGGCGGGAAGAAGTCGACGATGCGGTTCACGGTCTCCTGCGCGTCCGTGGTGTGCAGCGTCGACATCACGAAGTGACCGGTCTCGGCCGCGGACAGGGCCGCTCGCACCGTCTCCTCGTCACGCATCTCACCCACGAGGATCACGTCGGGGTCCTGGCGCATCGCGGCCCGCAGGGCCCCCGAGAAGCCGGCCGTGTCGAGGCCGACCTCACGCTGGTTGATCATCGCGAGCTTGTCCTCGTGCAGGACCTCGATGGGATCTTCGATCGTGACGACATGCACTTCACGCATCGCGTTGATCCGGTCGATCATGGCGGCGAGGGTGGTCGTCTTGCCGGACCCCGTCGGGCCCGTCACGAGCACGAGTCCGCGCGGCTCCAGCGCCAGCTGGCCGACGGCCGGCGGCAGGCCGAGGTCCTCCAGTGCGACGGCACCCACGGCGACCCGCCGCATCACGATGCCGACCGTCCCGCGGCTGCGGAACGCGTTCACCCGGAAGCGGCCCACGCCGGACAGCGAGTAGGCGAAGTCCACCTCGTTCGTGCGGGCGAACTGCTCCTGCAGGTCCGGGCGCAGCACCTCGCTGAGCATCCGCTCGGTGTCCGCCGGCGTGAGCACGGGCGCCTGGAGCTTGCGCAGGGTGCCGTCGATCCGCACCCGAGGCGGCGATCCCACCTTGCAGTGCAGGTCGGAGCCGAGCAGCTCCACGAGGGTACGCATGTAGGGCTCGAGCATGATCGAGGCGGTCGTCACGCAAGGAGGATCGGCAGCGAAGGGGAAAGTCATGAGCAGCCGGGCGCATGGAACGTGGGAAGATGGTCCGTCCCCCACCCGTCGACGAGGAGCAGACGCATGAGCAAGCGCGCCCGCCGCCGCCGCGCCCGCAAGGGCAGCGCTGCGAACCACGGCCGCCGCCCGAACAGCTGAGGCCGGCACAGACCCGGACGGCCCCGGCGCCCCCACCGGAAAGGCGGGGCACCGGGGCCGTCGGCGTCCTGGGAGGGCTGGGACCGGGGCTGGGACCGGGGCTGGGACCGGGAGGGTCTACCGGCTGATCTGGGTGGCGGTCACCTGAGTGGTCACGTGCGTGACCTCGGCGCCCTGCGGGCCCGGGTGCCGGGAGACCTGCTGCGTGATATGGACGACGATCTTGTTGCGCAGCGTCTCGGGGGCCACCTCGCCGCCGCAGCTGCGCCTGATCAGCGCCTTCACCACCTTGTCGACGTCGTGCTCCGTCATGCAGGGCGCGCACTCGTCGAGGTGCTCCTGGACGAGGTGCAGATCGGGCTCGCCGAGCTCGCCGTCCAGGTACTCGAACATCTGGTCCAGGACCTTGGAGCAGTCCGTCGCGTGCGGGTTCCCGCAGCTCATGCCGCACCACCCTCGCTGCCGGCGCCCACGAGGCCGCGCTCGCGAGCGTAATTCTCGAGCAGGGCCCGCAGTTGCCGGCGGCCCCGGTGCAGGCGTGACATCACGGTGCCGATGGGAGTGCCCATGATGTCCGCGATCTCCTTGTAGGCGAACCCCTCGACGTCCGCGAGGTACACCGCGATCCGGAACTCCTCGGGGATCTGCTGCAGCGCGGTCTTCACGTCGGAGTCGGGCAGGTGATCCAGCGCTTCGGCCTCCGCCGAGCGCAGGCCCGAACTCGTGTGTGACTCGGCGCGCGCGATCTGCCAGTCCTCGATGTCGTCGGACTGGGCCTGCTGGGGTTCGCGCTGCTTCTTGCGGTAGGTGTTGATGTAGGCGTTCGTGAGGATCCGGTACAGCCACGCCTTGAGGTTGGTGCCCGGCTGGTACTGCCGGAACGAGGCGAAGGCCTTGGTGAAGGTCTCCTGTACGAGGTCCTCGGCGTCCGCAGGGTTGCGGGTCATCCGCAAGGCAGCCGAATAGAGCTGGTCGAGGTACTGCAGGGCGTCACGCTCGAAGCGCTCGGCCCGCTCCTCGCTCGTCTCGCCGGCCGGTGCCCGGCCCGTGTCCTCTGTCATCGCACCTGAGCCTATCCGCCGCAGCCCCGCAACACCTGCGGAGAACGCGGACCCACCCAGGGGATCGAGCACGCCTCGTGGCGCATCGTCCACGACTGCAACCAGCACGACGAGGCCTCCCGAACACGTGCGGACCACCGGGCTCACCTGGCACCCGGGCCGGCCCGGGACCGTTCGCCCCGGACGTGGGGAGTCAACACCGCTCCTCCGGAGCCCATTCCGGCGGTTGGCCGCCATGGCGTCAGCCCCCCGACGCCGCCAGCGCCAGCGCACGGCGCACCGCCAGGTCCACGACGGCCCGCACCTCGTCGCGGCCGGCCTTCGTGCGCGGCGCGAGCCCGTGGTCGGACGGCGCCTCGACGATCTCCACGCCGGGGAGGCCGAGCGCTGCGAGGTCCGCCGGCGTACCGAACGCGTCCCGGACGCCCTGGACGACGACGACCGGGCGGCCCGCGCCTGCCAGCTCGGACGCGCGGCTGCGTTCGGGGCGCCCCGGCGGATGCAGAGGGAACGCGAGGCAGAGGACGGCGGCCGCGCCCGTCTCGACCGCCGTGCGGCAGGCCACCCGAGCCCCCGCGCTGCGACCGCCGACGACGAGCGGACCCGCCCTCTCGACCCGGCCGATGCCGGCGAGCTGTTCCATTCCGGCAAGCCACGCCTCGTCGAGCCGTGGCGGCGCGGCAGCGACGCGGCGGCCCGCGACGCGCCACGGCTGCTCGAACCGCACGGTGCGCCACCCGGCCGCCGTCGCCGCGGAGACCGCGGCCAGCAGGTCCGGCGCGCCGACGCCGCCCCCGGCGCCGTGCCCCAGCACGAGGACGCCGTCAGGCGCGCGGCCGTCGGCCGGCTCGTCGATGTGCAGCCGTGCAGGGCCCACAGGGGTCGCAACCTCGGCGACCCGCCCGGCGGGAGAGGCGGCCACGGCTAGAACAGAGGTGCCTCGCCGGCGCCGAGGAGCTCGCCGGTGGCCGGATCGACAACGCCGCGCAGGTCCGCCAGCGGCACCGGCTCGAGCAGCTCCGGGCCGTTGTTGACCACCGCGTTGACCCGCGTGCTGACAGCGGTGGCGACGAAGCGGCCCGGGACCGGCGGCTGCAGCAGGGCGCGGACGTCGTCCGGATCGGTGAGCTCGGGGTCGAGCCAGGCGTCCCAGCGGTCCTCGGGAACGACGAACGGCATCCGGTCGTGGATCACGTCGAGCCCCGGCTCGGCCTGCGTCGTCACGATCGAGAACGTCGTGAGCCAGGCGTCATCGGCGTCCTGCTTCTCGGGGTCGCGCCAGAACTCGTAGATCCCCGCGAAGGCGATCGGCCGGTCGACGCCGGGGTGGATCCAGAAGGGCTGCTTGCGGGGCTTGCCCTTGGCGTCCTTCTCCGTGGGGCTCTTCTGCCACTCGTACCAGCCGTCGGCAGGTACCAGGCAGCGGCGGTGCAGGACGGCGCGGCGGAACGCGGGCTTGTCCAGCAGCGACTCCGCCCGAGAGTTGATCATTCGGCTGCCGACCGAACGGTCCTTCGCCCACGACGGGACCAGCCCCCAGGTGAGCAGCCTGAGCAGGCGCGGCGCCGGCGGAGGGATCGGCTGCGGCGCCTCGGCCACCGCCTCCAGCGCGGCGTCCGCCGTGGGCTCACCCTCCGGATCCGCGGCGAGTGCGGCGTCATCCACCTGCGGCAGGGTCGGGGTACGCACCTGCCGCCGCAGCACGACCAGCGCGGGCTTGGTCGGGGCCACGTTGTAGTCCGGCGTCGCGGCGGACGGGTCCTGCCCGGGGCCGGGCCCGCTCGCGCGCTCGACCTCGAACTCCTCCACGAGGTCATCGGGCCGCCGGCTGTTCGCGTACCGTCCGCACACGCGCACAGCTTCGCACGGACCGCCGACACTCCCGCCGTGCGGCGCGGGTCGCGTCGCGCGGAGTCGACCTTGGGGGTAAGCAAGGGTCATGACGATCGTGCGACGCCTCGCCCGTCCTCTGGTTGCGGCCTCCTTCGTCCAGGAGGGCCTCGACGCCGTGCTCCACCCCGGCAAGCGCTCGGAGACTGCCCAGCCGCTCGTCGACGCCGTCGCCGGGCCGCTCGGGCTGCCGAAGGACCCCGAACTGCTCATCCGCGCCAATGGCGCCGTGATGGTGGGCGCAGGCGCGCTGTTCGCGCTGGGCCGGCTGCCGCGGCTGACCGGCCTGGCGCTTGCGGCGACCGTCGCGCCCGGGATCTACCTGCACGTCGTGTCGCTGCGGTCCGGGGACCCCGAGCGCCGAGCGTCGGAGCGCGACGACCTCGTGCGCGACCTCGGCCGGTTCGGCGGCGCCTTGCTGGCGGCCGTCGACACCCAGGGCCGACCCGGCCTCGCGTGGCGCAGCAAGCACGCCGCGGAGCACATCGGCACGTCGGCGCGCCGGACGACCCGCGCCGCGCGGCGCGAGGCGAAGCGGGCGGCCAAGGAGGCCAAGCGCAACGTCGGGGTCTGACGGTCGCCGCTAGCCGGAGGCTGTCGCTGCCCTGAAGAACGACCAGATCCGCTCCTGCGCCGGGGGCGTCAGCCCGCCGCCGCGCGGCCAGCTGTGGCTGCCACCGGAGTACCGGTCCAGCTCCACGGTGACGCTGTTCCCGCAGCCGACCCAGCGCCGTGCCACCAGGACACCGACCCGCTCGTCGGGCGCGGGTGGGCCGCACCGGTCGAGCAACCGCCAGGCGTAGAGAGTGCCGTCGACGGAGGGCTGGGCCACGCCGTCGATCACGTGCCGGGGCGCCGAAGCGGCCTGTCGCAGCAAGGGATCGCCGGTGGAGCTGACGACGAGAAGCGGCACCGGGGCCGCGACGGCGGGGCACGACTCCACCGGCACCGCCTCCACCACCGCGACGGCGGAGAACAGCGTCGGGCGGCGGCAGGCCATCCGGTAGGCCAGCCGGCCGCCGTTGCTCAGGCCGGCGAGGAAGATCCGGCCGCGATCGGCGTCCGGGGTGTCGGTGAGGACCTGGCCGACCAGGCGGGTGAGGAAGGTGACGTCGTCCACGGAAGCGGCGCCGGCGGCGCCACAGCACCCGCCCGCGTTCCACGTCCGGCGGTAACCGGCCGGCAGAACGACCACCGCCCGCTCGCCGCCGAGCAGCCCGCTCGTCCTCGCGATCCCGGCGGGCGTCCCGTCCCGCCCGTGCAGGAGCACGACAACAGGCAACCGCTCCCCCGGCGCCCGCCCCACCGGCTGCGCGACGAGGTACGCCCGCTGGAGCGACCCCACCCTGATCACGTGCTTCGTCGCGGTCCAGCCCGGGACCCCGAACACGCCCAGAACGGCGTCGTCCGAGGCCTGTGCCCCCAGCCGCGTCCACCCGCCGGTCACCACGGCCGCGAGCGCCAGCGCGGCCGTCACCAAGCCCGCGAGGGCGATGCGCGGCCGCCGGCCCGGGCGCAGCGTGCGAGTGAGCGGGTTCACGAGGCGCTCCGGAGGGTAAGGCGGACGGGGCGGAGGTTCGCTCGGCGGGATGAGGGTAACCGCGGGGGAACGGACACTCATGTCCGTAGCGGACATCGGTGCAGGACCGTGACCCGGACGGTCCCGCAGGTCGACGGCCGCGCACGGCCAGGAGGGAGCGGCGTGAAGGGCGACCTGAGCGCACTGCTGGCCGCGCCCGCACCCGGTTCCGCACAGCGATGGCTCGAGGCTGCCCGCAGCCCACGCACCCTCGACCGCGCGGACGTCGCGTCGCTCGCGGGTCGCTGGCGCGGGGCGGTCGTCCCCGGGCTCAGGGTAGGCCTGCTCGCCCCCGATCCCCTCGACCTGGCCGCACTCCTCGTCTGCCTCGTCGCGGCCGGCGCCGTCGTCGTGCCGCTCGACCCGTCCGCTCCCGAGCCCGCCCGGCACGAGCTCCTCCGCCGGGCCGGAGCCCGCCTGGTGCTCACCGCGGGCGGGGCCGGCGGGGAGGGGCTCCTGCCCGTCGGGTCCGAGCTCGCGCCACCACCGGGGCTGCCGGAGGTGAGCGGACGCGGCGAAGGGCCGGGAGGCGTCCTGCTCTTCAGCTCCGGCTCCACCGGCCCGCGCAAGGCCGTCCTGCTCGAGGAGCAGCAGCTGCTCCATGTCGCGCGCGCCGTCGCCTCCGCGCACCGGCTGACGCCGGCCGACCGCGGGTTCAACCCGCTGCCCCTGTTCCACGTCAACGCCGAGGTCGTCGCCGTCCTCGGCTCCCTGGTCTCGGGCGGGGAGCTGGTGCTCGACGACCGCTTCCACCGGACGGGCTTCGCGGCCCTCGTCGCCGAGCGCCGGGTCACCTGGATCAATGCCGTGCCGGCGATCCTGTCGATCCTCGCCGCAGAGCCGGGGAACGACCCGTTGCCCCGGGCCGTGCGGTTCGTCCGGTCGGCGTCCGCGCCGCTGCCCGTGCCGGTGCTCGAACGCTTCGAGCAGCGCTGGCGGGTGCCCGTCGTCGAGACCTACGGCATGACGGAGGCGGCCAGCCAGATCACGGCGAACCCGCTGGACGCGCGACGGCCGGGGTCGGTCGGGCTGCCGGTGGGCGTGGAGCTGCGGGTGCGGGACGGCCGCGTCCGGATCCGGGGCCGCGGCGTGATCCAGTCGTACGCGGACGGCGAGGGCGCCGAGCGGTTCGACGCCGACGGCTGGCTCGACACCGGCGACGTCGGGCGCCTCGACGACGACGGCTACCTGTACCTCTCGGGCCGCCACGGCGACGCCATCAACCGCGGCGGCGAGAAGATCTTCCCGCGGGAGATCGAGGAGGTGGTGCGCCGGCACCCGGGTGTCGGCGACGCCGTCGTCGTGCCCGCTGCGCATCCCGTGCTCGGCGAGGTGCCGGTCGCGTTCGTCGTCCCGGTGGCGCCGGGGCCCGAGGGCCCGGACGCCGACCAGCTGTCGGCCGACCTGCGCCGGCTCTGCGACGGCGAGCTGGCGCGTGCCCACCGGCCCGCCCAGCTGCGGGTGGTGGCGTCCCTGCCGCTGGGCGCGACCGGGAAGGTGTCGAGGCCGGCGTTGCGCGAACGGCTCGCCGCCGAGCTCGGGCCGGAGCAGGAGGCGGCCCGGTGACCGCGACCGCGCGCGACGTCCGCGTCCGTCCGCCGATCGATCTCACCCGGGGCTACCTGCACCAGGTCGACATCGTCCGGCTGCTGACGTTCGGCAGCGTGATCATGGTGCACACGATGGCGTCGACGACCGCACCGGACGACGCCGTCGCCCGGGGCGTCCTGATGCTCCTGCACTTCACCCGCGGACGTTCTTCGTCATCACCGGCTTCGTGCTCTTCCACAGCAACTACCGGCGCAACCTCGAGCTCGGCCGGTTCTGGCGCCGGCGGTTCCTGCTGATCGGCGTCCCGTACGTGATGTGGAGCGTCCTCTACTGGCTCACGTATGCGTGGCGCTACCGGTCGGTCGACGTGCGCCAGCTCGCGGTGCAGCTGCTGACCGGCACCGCCGAGTACCACCTGTACTTCCTGCTCGTCTCGATGCAGGTCTACCTCGTCTTCGGGCTGCTGGTGCGCCTCGTCGCGCAACCGAGGGCCACCACGCCACGCTGCTCGCCGGAGTCGCGGCCTGCCAGCTCGCTATCTTCTGGCTGCTTCACGACGCGCTGCCCTCGTGGCACTCCCAGCCGCGCTGGGTCGCCGTCCTCGCCGGTACGCCCAGCAGCTGTTGCCCTTCTATCTGGCGTACGTCGTCGCGGGGGCGCTGGCCGCCGTGCACCTGGAGCGGACGCAGTCTGGGTGCTCGCCCACGGCCGGCTGCTCGTCCTCGTCGTCGTGGTGTTGGCCGTCGTCGCCGAGGCCGTCTACCTGGTGCAGGTGCCACCGGAACGCCGGCGTTCCCGGCCGCGGACGTGCTCCAGCCGGTGATGATGCCATGGACCGCTGGTGGTGACGCGCCGGTTGCTCGGCTCGGCCTCCGCTACGCGCTGCGCCGCCGGCCCGGCCGGGTCGCGGCCGCGGTAGCGAGGGTTCCCGGATCAGCTTCGGCGTGTTCCTCGTGCACCCGCTCGTCATCAGCCTGCTGTGACGACCTGCCGTGGGGCCGATGATCCGGCCGCTGGGCAGCCGGTGACGTCGGTGCCTCTCGTGGATGCGGACGTTCTGCATAGCATCGCCGCCGTGGAGGTCTTCGTCCGGAGTCGCTGTCGCTGCCGCTCACGGGGCTGCCGGCGTTTTTTTTTTTTTTTTTTTTTTTTTTTTTTTTTTTTTTTTTTTTTTTTTTTTTTTTTGTGGGCCGGCGAGGACCAGAAGAACGGCCGAGCATCCCACCCTCGACGGCAGGGAGCAACTCATGACCGATCAATCCGCCACCCTCGGCGCCGGCGAGGGCCTGGCGGTCGCCGACGCGTCCGAGCGCGTGCCCGCGATGCGGCACCGGGTCCGCGGTGGCGTGCTGGGCCTGCTGTGCGGCTTCTACGCCCTGTCGTACATCGACCGCGTCAACATCTCCACGGCCGCTCCGTTCATCAAGGGCGAGCTGGGCCTGACCGTCGACCCAGCTCGGGCTCGTGTTGTCCGCCTTCGCGCTGCCGTACGCCCTGCTGCAGATCCCCGGCGGCGGGCTCGGCGACCGGCTCGGGGCGCGCCTGGACGCCCAGCTGGCTCGCCTGCGTGTGGGCCGTGGCGACCATCGCGACCGGACTCGCCGGGGGCATCGTCGGCCTGTTCGCAGCGCGGCTGCTGCTCGGCCTCGGCGAGAGCGCGGCCTTCCCCAGTGCCACCCAGGCGATGTCGCGGTGGGTCCCCGCGCAGCTTCGCGCCCAGGGGCAGGGGATCGTGCACGCGGCCTCGCGGCTGGGCAACGCG
>CAWBAJ010000037.1:0-247118 GCA_963786765.1 uncultured Actinomycetota bacterium
GGTGCCCCCGGCAGGATTCGAACCTGCGCACCCGCCTCCGGAGGGCGGTGCTCTATCCCCTGAGCTACGGGGGCTCGGGGCGCGAAGAGACTATCAGCCCCTGGCGCGGCGTTGCGCGGGCAGGACGGCGGGTCAAGAGCGTGAAGATCAGCCGCGGGCGCCCGCGAGGTCGTACTGTGCCCTGAGCGCGAGATGGCGAAGGGCGCGAGTCGCGGGTCGGGAGATCAGATGGACGAGGCGGGTGCTCGCTACGTCGCGCCGAAGGGCGTCGACCGGATCTTCAACCGGGTCGTCGCGCTGCTCACCCGCGCGGGCATCAGCCTGCTCGGTTCCCGGATCCTGCGGGTACGCGGGCGGTCCAGCGGACAGTGGCGCGAGACGCCGGTGAACCTGCTGACGGTGGACGGCCAGAGGTATCTGGTGGCACCGCGCGGCACCACCCAGTGGGTGCGGAACATCCGGGTCGCCGGTGGCGGGGAGCTCAGGGTGGGGCGCCGCGTGACGGCGTTCACGGTGCAGGAGTTGCCGGACGGCGAGAAGCCTCCAATAATCCGCGCTTACCTCGAACGATGGGCCTGGGAGGTCGGGCGGTTCTTCGAGGGCTTGAACAAGTCCTCACCGGACAGCGAGTTGCTACGCGTCGCCACCGACTTCCCCGTCTTCCGGGTGACCACCCGCTAGCGCGGACCTACCAACGGGAGCCTCGGGCAGCGACGGCGCGCTCAGTCCGTCACGGGCCGCTGCGCGCGCAAGAGCGACAGGAGCTCGTCGAGGAAGCCGGCGGCCTCGACCTCCGCGCGCTGCGGGTCCTGCGCCTCGATGGCGTCGACGAGGGCCACGTGCTCGTTCTCGTCCGCGCCGCCGTGCAGGTACAAGTTGCTCCGGACGTTCTCACTGACGGTCTCCACGACGTTCTCGTAGAGCTCGGTGAGCACCGGGTTGTGGGCGGCGTGCCCGATGGCGCGGTGTACCGCGACGTCGGCGGCGATCTGGGCGTCGACGTCGCCGCGGCGCGCAGCCGCGTTGCGGTCGACGATGAGTCCGCGCAGCCGAGCGACGTCGTCCGGTGTGCGGTGCAGCGCTGCCAGCCGGGCCGCGCCGGCCTCGAGCGTGCGCCGTACCTCGAGCACGTGCACGTGGTGCGCGGTGGCGACCCGCCGGCCCACTGCCCCCGCGAGCTCGGACGCCGCCAGCACGTAGGTGCCCGAACCTTGCCGTCGCTCCAGCAGACCGGCGTGGACGAGCGACTGCACCGCCTCCCGGACGGTGTTCCGGCTCGTGCCGGTGAGCTGTGCGAGCTCGGCCTCGGTGGGGATGCGCGAGCCGATGGCCCATGTGCCCGCGACGATCTGCTCCCGGAGCTGGTCGATGACCTGCTCGATGAGCCCGGCCCGGCGGGCGGTTCGCAGCGCGGGGAGAGCGCCCGTCTCGGGCGACTGCGTCATCCCGTCATCCTATCTGTACTGCTCCGATTGATACGATTCCGCGGTGGAGGATGCCCCGGTCGGCGCACCCGTTGCTGTCGATCGTCCCACTCCCGATATCCGTTCCGCCCGTTCCAGGGGACAGGCCATCCGGGTGCTGGCCGCCCTGCTCCTGCTCACGCTGACGCTGCGGACGGCCGTCACCGGGCTGTCGCCGCTCCTGCCGCGGGTCAGTCAGGGCGTCCCGCTCACGCCCGTGCAAGCCGGCGTGGTGGGTGCGCTGCCTCCGTTCTGCTTCGCCGCGGCAGGCCTGATCGGGCCGCCGCTGCTGCGGCGCGCGGCGGCCGAGCGGGTGGTCCTGCTGCTGGCCGGGTTGATGATCGCCGGGCTCGTGCTGCGCCCCTGGGCGCCGGGTCCGTGGCTGTTCATGGTGGCGTCCGTGGTGGCCCTGCTCGGCATGGGGCTCGGCAACGTCGTGCTGCCGGTGCTGGTCAAGGCCTGGTTCCCGGACCGCATCGCCACCGTCACGTCGATGTACGTCATGGGGGTCACCGCCGGGACGTCCCTGCCCGCGCTGCTCGCCGTCCCGGTGGCGGACGAAGTCGCGCACTCGACCGGCAGCGAACGGCTCGGCTGGCAGGTCGGACTCTCCTGGTGGGCCTCGCTGAGCCTGCTCGTGATCCTCGCCTGGCTGGTCCCGGCCCGGCACCCCCGCGCAACGCCCGCGCCGCGACTTGTGTCCCGTCATCGTGATCATTCCTCACAGATGATCACGATGAGGGGACACAAGTCGCTCTGGGGGAGCCGGACGGCGATCGGGATCATGCTGCTCTTCGGCGCCAACTCGCTGACGAGCTACGCGATGTTCGCCTGGCTGCCGACACGCCTCACCGAGGCCGGCATGGCGCCGGCGACCGCCGGGCTCATGCTCGCAGTCTTCGGCGGGATGGGGGTGCCCGCGGCGCTCGTCGTGCCGCACCTCGCCGCCCGGACCGGCCGCATCGCGCTGCTCGCCACCCAGTTCGCCGTCTGCTTCGCGATCGGCGAGCTCGGCCTGCTGCTCGCGCCGCTGCACCTCACGCTGCTCTGGGTGGTGATCGCCGGCTGGGGCAGCGGCGGCTTCTCCCTCGCGCTCACCCTCGTCGGCCTGCGCTCACGAACGCCTGCCGGGGCTGCCCGGCTGTCCGGCTTCGCGCAGGGACTGGGCTACCTCATGGCCGGGTTCGGCCCGATCATCGCCGGCGTCCTGCGCCAGGAGACGGGTGGGTGGACCGCGCCGTTCGCCGTCCTGATCGCGATCCTCGTGCTCATGGTGGCCGGCGGGATCCTCGCGAACCCCGGCGAGACCGTCGAGGAAGAGCTGGAGGAACGCGCCGCTAGCCTTGTCGGGTGACCCCCGCCGAGCTCTCCGCCGCGATCCGGGCCTGCCTGCAGGCGGCCGTCGATGCCGGTGACCTGTCGGTCGCCGTCCCGGCGGACATCCGCGTGGAGCGGCCCAAGCAGCGCGAGCACGGCGACTGGTCGACGAACGTGGCCCTGCAGCTGGCGAAGCAGGCCGGCCGGCCGCCGCGGGAGGTCGCGACCCTGCTCGCGGCCCGCCTGGGCGAGGTGCCGGGCATCAAGAGCGTGGACGTCGCAGGTCCGGGGTTCCTCAACGTCGTCCTCGACGCCGCCGCAGCCGGCGAGCTGGCGCGGCTCATCGTCGAGGCCGGGGCGCAGTACGGGCGCACCGACGTGGGCGCGGGGCACCGCGTGAACCTCGAATTCGTGTCGGCGAACCCGACCGGGCCGCTGCACCTCGGGGGCACCCGGTGGGCCGCGGTCGGTGACAGCCTCGCGCGCATCCTCGCCGCCACCGGCGCGCAGGTGGCGCGCGAGTACTACTTCAACGACCACGGCGCGCAGCTCGACCGGTTCGCCCGCTCACTGCTGGCCCGCGCGAAGGGTGAGCCGGCCCCTGAGGACGGGTACGGGGGCGCCTACATCGACGACATCGCCTCCCGCGTGGTCGCGGATGCGGTCGCCGCGGGGGAGCCCGATCCGCGCACCCTCCCGGACGGCGACGCTCAGGAGGTCTTCCGCGCCCGCGGGGTCGACCTCATGTTCGCGGAGATCAAGTCCGACCTGCACGAGTTCCGCGTCGACTTCGACGTGTACTTCCACGAGGACGATCTGCACGGCTCGGGGGCGGTCGAGCGGGCCATCGCGCGGCTGCGGGAGCTCGGGCACGTGTACGAGGCCGACGGCGCGGTGTGGCTGCGCAGCACCGAGTTCGGCGACGACCGCGACCGGCCCATCATCCGGTCCAACGGCGAGGCCACCTACTTCGCCGGCGACCTGGCTTACTACCTCGACAAGCGCGAACGCGGCTTCGACCGCTGCGTGATCATGCTGGGCGCCGATCACCACGGTTACATCGGACGGATGATGGCAATGTGCGCGGCGTTCGGCGACGAGCCGCACGTCAACCTCGAGATCCTCATCGGGCAGATGGTCAATCTCGTCAAGGACGGGCAGCCGGTCCGGATGAGCAAGCGCGCCGGCACCGTCGTCACGATGCAGGACCTCGTCGAAGCCGTCGGCGTCGACGCCGCCCGGTACGCGCTCGCGCGTTCGTCGGCGGATGCCCAGATCGACATCGACCTCGATCTGCTCACTCAGCGGACGAACGAGAACCCGGTCTTCTACGTGCAGTACGCGCACGCTCGCCTGTCGGGGATCGTGCGCAACGCGGTCGCGGCCGGCGTCCGGCGCGAGGACGCGTTCGAGCCCGCGCTGCTCGACGACCCCGCGGACTCCGTCCTGCTCGCGGCCCTCGCCGAGTTCCCGCGGGTGGTCGCCCAGGCCGCGGAGCTGCGCGAGCCGCATCGCGTCGCCCGCTACCTGGAGGAACTGGCCGGGGGTTTCCACAAGTGGTACGAGGCGACTCGCGTCACGCCGCGCGGCGAGGAGCCGGTCACCGACGGCCACCGCACCCGGCTGTGGGTCGCGGAGGCGGCGCGTCAGGTGTTCGCCAACGGCCTCGGACTGCTCGGCGTGAGCGCGCCGGAGCGGATGTAGCCGTGGCCACTCACGAGGCCGGCGCGCTGCATGCGCCCGGCTACGGCGGCGTGGCCGTCGTCCCGGGCTGGTTGCGCCCGCCGGGCGACATCAACGAGCTGCTCGCCTCGTTGTGGGCGGCCTCCGTCGAGCGAGGCGACGACGGGGCGCTGCGCGTCGGCGGGGTCGACGTCCGGGACCTCGCGGCGGAGTTCGGGACGCCCGCATATGTGCTCGACGAACAGGACTTCCGGGCCCGCGCCGCCGACTTCAGGGACGCCTTCCGCGAGGCGTTCGACGGCCCTTCCGCCAAGGGGGCCGACGTCTACTACGCCGGCAAGGCGTTCCTGTGCACGGAGGTCGCGCGCTGGGTGGCCGCCGACGGCTTGTCCCTGGACGTGTGCACCGGCGGGGAGCTCGCCGTGGCGCTACGGGCCGGCGTCCCGGCGGAGCGGATCGGGCTGCACGGCAACAACAAGTCGGACGCCGAGCTGCGCCGGGCGCTCGGCGCCGGCGTGGGCCGCATCGTCGTGGACTCGCTGGAGGAGGTCGACCGGGTCGCGGACCTCGCCGGCGAGGCCGGCGTCCGCGCGCCCGTGCTGCTGCGCGTGACGGTCGGCGTCGAGGCGCACACGCACGAGTACATCGCGACGGCTCACGAGGACCAGAAGTTCGGGCTCTCGATCACGGGTGGCGCGGCCCAGGAGGCGGTGCGGCGCGCGCTGTCGCGGAGCGAGCTCGAGGTCGTCGGACTGCACAGCCACATCGGCTCACAGATCTTCGACACGGGCGGCTTCGAGATCGCGGCACGCCGGGTGCTGCGACTGCACGCCGACATCGCTCGGGATCAGGGCGTGGAGCTGCCGGAGCTCGACCTCGGCGGCGGGTTCGGCATCGCCTACACCAGCGAGCACGACCCGCTCGCGCCTGCCGCCCTCGCGCAGGAGCTCGCCGGGATCGTGGTCCGTGAGTGTGCGGCGCTCGGTGTCGCCGTTCCGCGGGTGTCGGTCGAGCCGGGCCGCGCGATCGCCGGGCCGAGCACCTTCACGCTGTACGAGGTGGGCGCGGTGAAGGACGTGCTGCTCGACCACGGCGCTCGCCGGCGCTACGTCGCGGTGGACGGCGGCATGAGCGACAACATCCGCACCGCGCTCTACGACGCGGACTACTCGTGCACGTTGGCCTCGCGGGCATCGACGGCGCCGCCGGTGCTCGTCCGCGTCGTCGGGAAGCACTGCGAGAGCGGCGACGTGGTCGTTCGCGACGAGTTCCTGCCGGGTGACGTCGGGCGCGGCGACCTGATCGCCGTCCCGGGCACCGGCGCCTATTGCCGGAGCATGGCCAACACCTACAACCACGTGCCGCGGCCGCCGGTGGTCGCCGTCCGAGACGCCAAGGCCCGGGTGATCGTCCGCCGCGAGACCGAGGACGATTTGCTGGCGCTGGACGCCGGCTGACCCCTACCCTCAGCGACGATCAAGGAAAAGTTGGGGATCAAGGAATTCTCAGGGATCAAGGAATTCTCAGGGATCACATTGAGCGCTGCGGCTGCAGGTCGATCTCGACAGGACAGCCCGTCGCGGGGAAGGTCACGACGAAGCGCACGGCGGCCGCGACGTCATCCGGCGTCAGCAGGTCTCCGGGCCGATCCCGGCCCGCGGGGGAGAGTAGGCCTGCCCCGGCCGCGACCAGGCCAGGAGAGATGAGGCTGACCTTGACGCCATGATCCCGGACGTCGAGGAACACCGCGTGCGCCAGCCCCGCGAGGCCGTGCTTGCTGGCGACGTAGGCGGCGTTGCCCGGGTAGGCCCGGCGGGCGGCTCCCGAGCCGATGTACACCAGCGCGCTCGGCGCCCGCGCCACCAGGGTGGGCAGCACGAGGCTGGTCAGAACGGCGGCGGCGGTGAGATTGACGTCGAGAACCTGCCGCCAGCGTTCTGGATCGGCCTCCTGCGCGGGCGCCCAGTCGAAGACGCCGGCAGCCCAGACCACGACGTCGAGACCGCCGGCCTCGAGCACCCCGTCAAGGGCGGTGCGCACGGCCACGTCGTCCGTGACGTCGACGGCATCGGCACGCGCCGCCGCCGTCGGCGGCAGCGGCGACGAGCCGGTCCCGGTCACGTCCCCACAGCACGAGCTCGTGCCCGAGGTCGGAGAGCGACGTTGCTATCGCCGTCCCGATGTCACTGGACCCTCCGACGACGAGGGCGCGGCGTGCTGTCACGCGCAGCAGGCTGGCACGCGTCCCTGCTCGCCGACACCCCTCGGTGGGCGGGCAAGCTCCGGCTGGATCAAGGCCCTCATGTGGTCGGCTCGTGGTGGACGAGGTGGCCGCGTCATCCGGCGGCCGGGTCCTTGAGCTTGGGATCGAGCAACAGAGCCTGTCGCACCTGCGCGTTACCCTCCACCTTGCTGCCGTGACTACGCAGCAGAAGGCCGAGGTTCATGTGCGCCCCCGCATTCTTCGGGTCCGCGGCAACTATGCGCCGGTACAGTGAGATGGCCTCTGCGTCGTCACCCTTGCCCTTGCGGATGATGGCGAGGTTGAAGAGGGCGGGCACGTATGCCGGGTCGAGTCCCAGAACGACGCGGTACTTGTCCTCCGCCGCACCGTAGTTCGATTGAGCAGCGTCGACGAGGGCCAGGTTGTAGAGCGCGTACTTGTTCTTGTTGTCGTATTTCAGCGCCTCGCGGTAGCGGTCGGCGGCATCGTCGAGCTTGCCGTGGCTCTGCGCGTCGAGACCGGCGTCCAGAGCCTGCGCGGCCTTCTTCGCGTCAGGCTTCGGCGTCTCGATGCCACGGTCACCGCAGCCTGCGAGCCCGAGGGCGACGAGCAGCACGAGCGGAGCAAGGCAGGCGCGAACGCGCCGAGTTGCTGCCGCGGCCGGCATGCCGTCGGCGGTCGTGTCCGTCCGCACCATCAGTCCTCCGTCGTGAACGTCCCGGTCCCCCCGTTCCGGCGGCAGCGCCGGCCCCGTGGAGGCCACCTGTCTACTTGTCGGTAGGCGCGAGGGGGAGGTGAGCAACGGGCCGGGCCCGCCAGAGTTCTGACGGGCCCGCCTCGTCGCGATCGGTCAGCTGGCGCAGATGACGAACGCCGTGTTGCTCCCGGTGTTGTTGCTGAAGGCCACGGTCCAGGAGGTCGCCGCGCCGCTGGTAATCGGCGTCCCCGCGGCGTTCGAGGGGTACGAGGCGATGACGTTGTAGGAGCCACTGTTACCACCACCGCCGACGGCGACCTTGCCCGTGCCGCAGCTGGCTGTGACCTTGAGCGCGTTGCCGTTGTTGCTCACGACGGTGGCGCCGCTGGTTCCGGAAGGACCGGCGGGGCCGGCGGGACCGGTCGCGCCGGTGTCACCCTTGTCCCCCTTCGCCCCCGCGGCGCCGGCAGGTCCCGCCGGCCCGGTTGCGCCGGTGTCGCCCTTGGCGCCCTGCGGGCCCGCAGCCCCGGTGTCACCCTTCTGGCCCTGGGGGCCGGCCGCGCCGGCGTCACCCTTAGGGCCCTGAGCTCCGGCGGCGCCGGCGGCGCCGGCGGCGCCGGCGGCGCCGGCGGCGCCGGTGTCGCCCTTGTCGCCCTTGTCGCCCTGCGGTCCCTGGGGGCCGACGGCGCCCGCCTCGCCCCGCGGGCCCTGGGGGCCGACAGCTCCCGTGGCGCCCGTCTCGCCCTGGATGCCCTGCGCACCGGTGGCGCCGGTGGCGCCGGTGTCGCCCTTCTCGCCCTGGGCACCGGTCGCGCCGGTCGCGCCGGTGTCGCCCTTCTCGCCCTTGTCCCCCTTCTGGCCCTGGGGGCCGACCGGACCCTCCGGTCCGACCTCGCCCTGCAGGCCCTGCGCGCCGGTCGCGCCGGTGGCGCCGGTGGCGCCGGTGGCGCCGGTGTCGCCCTTCTCGCCCTGGGCGCCGGTGGCGCCGGTGTCGCCCTTCTCGCCCTGGGCGCCGGTGGCGCCGGTGTCGCCCTTCTCGCCCTGGGCGCCGGTGGCGCCGGTGTCGCCCTTGTCGCCTTGGGCGCCGGTGGCGCCGGTGTCGCCCTTGTCGCCGGTGGCGCCGGTGGCGCCGGTGTCGCCCTTCTCGCCTTGGGCGCCGGTGGCGCCGGTGGCGCCGGTGTCGCCCTTCTCGCCCTGGGCGCCGGTGGCGCCGGTGTCGCCCTTGTCGCCTTGGGCGCCGGTGGCGCCGGTGTCGCCCTTGTCGCCCTGGGCGCCGGTGGCGCCGGTGTCGCCCTTGTCGCCCTGGGCGCCGGTGGCGCCGGTGTCGCCCTTCTCGCCCTGGGCGCCGGTGGCGCCGGTGGCGCCGGTGGCGCCGGTGTCGCCCTTGTCGCCCTGCGCGCCGGTGGCGCCGGTGTCGCCCTGGATGCCCTGGGCGCCGGTGGCGCCGGTGTCGCCCTGGATCCCTTGTGCGCCCTGTCCGGCGCCGGTGGCGCCGGTGTCGCCCTGGATGCCCTGGGCGCCGGTGTCGCCGGTGTCGCCCTGATGCCCTGGGCGCCCTGGGCGCCGGTGTCACCCTTGTCGCCCTTCGCGCCGTTGGCGCCGGTGGCGCCGGTGTCCCCCTTCGCGCCCTGGGCGCCGGTGGCGCCGGTGGCACCCGCCGGTCCCGCGGGGCCGGCAGGTCCCGCGGCACCCGTGGCACCCGTGGCGCCCGTGGCACCCGTGGCCCCGATCGCGCCCGTGTCGCCCTTGGGTCCCTTCTGATTCCAGGTGAGGGCCGTCTCGCCCTTGGCGCACTTCGTCTTCGCGGCGTCGATGACGCGCAGCGAGCCCGACTTGTCGTAGCAGGCCGTGATCGCGCCCGCAGGGCCAGGAATGGCCGCTTGAGCGATCACGACGCCGCCGGCGACCAATCCGAGCGTGCCCACGGTCACCGCCGCGACCCTTGCCTTGGACATTGTCGAGAGGCGCGGACGGGTGATTCGAGCCATGCGGTTTCTCCCCACCATGAATCGTGAGAGCGGGGGTTTCGCCTCTGGCTCCCCGTCAGGCCGAGGGCGACCATGGTGCCTGACGGATCATCGCTTCGCTCTGGCCCGGTTCTCCGGGCCTGAATCGACCGTCGCAGTGACGTCACGGGTTGTCACGGGTGAGCAGCGCTGCTTCACCCGAATGTCGCCGTCCGTGGCCGGGAAAGCACCTCTCCGCAGTAACCGATGCTCCAGTCGGGTGGTGGGACCCGGCACTCGGTCGGCCACGCCGGTGTCCGCCGGCCCTAGGACCTCCTGTCACACTGAAGCTGGAGTCCCATGGCGCCGAGGCCCCCCCGGGACGGCGTGGTGATCCCGCCCCTGTCGCATGCTGAGACGGATCGACCCGGGGAACCGGGCCTGTGCCAGACAGGACGTGTCGGGGACTTCGGACGGTGAGAGGAGCACGGCGTGGAGCCGGTCAGGGTCGCCCTGCTCGGGTGCGGTGTCGTCGGCAGCGAGGTCGCGCGCAACATCACGGCGCACGGCGCCGAGCTCGCCCAGCGTGTCGGCGCGCCGCTCGAGCTGGCCGGCATCGCCGTGCGCCGGCTCGGTCGGGCCCGTGAGCTCGACCTGGATCCGGCCCTGTTCACCACGGACGCCGCCGGGCTCGTGAAGGACGCCGACGTCGTCGTCGAGGTGATCGGAGGCATCGAGCCGGCCCGTTCGCTGCTGCTCGAAGCTATGGCGGCGGGGGCGTCGGTGGTGACGGCGAACAAGGCCCTGCTCGCCGAGGACGGCCCCAAGCTCTACGAGGCCGCCACCCGGCACGGTGTCGACCTGTACTTCGAGGCGGCGGTGGCCGGGGCCATCCCACTGCTGCGCCCCCTGCGCGAGTCCCTCGCCGGTGACCGCGTGACACGCGTGCTCGGCATCGTCAACGGCACGACGAACTACATCCTCGACAAGATGCACACCGCAGGAATGGGCTTCGCGGAGGCGCTCGAGCAGGCCCAGGCGCTCGGCTACGCGGAGGCCGACCCGACGGCGGACGTCGAGGGTTTCGACGCGGCCGCCAAGGCGGCGATCCTCGCCAGCCTGGCCTTCCACACCCGGGTCGCCGCCGCGGACGTGCATCGCGAGGGCATCACCGCCGTCACGGCCGCCGACGTCGCCTCGGCGCGCGAGATGCGCGCCGTCGTCAAGCTGCTGGCCATCTGTGAGCGGGCGAGCGGAACCGCCGGGGCGGCGACAGCGGGGAGAGCGTCTCCGTGCGGGTGCACCCGGCGATGATCCCCGACACCCACCCGCTCGCCGGGGTGGGCGAGGCCTACAACGCCGTCTTCGTCGAGGCGGAGGCGGCGGGCGAGCTGATGTTCTACGGCCGTGGCGCGGGCGGCCAGCCGACTGCGAGCGCGGTCCTCGGCGACCTCGTCTCCGTCGCCCGCAATCGGGTCGGCGGCAGCCGCGGCCCGGGGGAGTCGGCGTACGCGGACCTGCCCGTGCGGCCGATCGGCGACGTCCTCACCCGGTACCACGTCAGCCTCGACGTCGAGGACCGGCCCGGTGTGCTCGCGCAGGTCGCGCAGGTGTTCGCCGAGCAGGGTGTCTCGATCGAGACAGTGCGCCAGCAGGTGCACCCGCGCGAGGGTGGCGGCGACCGCGCGGCGCTCGTGATCGTCACGCACCGGGCGCCCGACGCCGCCCTGTCGGCCACGGTCGACGCTCTCGCGGGGCTCGACACCGTCGCCTCAGTGGACAGCGTGATGCGGGTGGAGGGCGAACACTGATGGCGCACCTCTGGCGCGGCGTGCTCGAGGAGTACCGCGACCGGCTGCCGGTGGGGCCTCACACGCCCGTGGTGACGTTGGGGGAGGGCGGCACACCGCTGACGAAGGCGCGGACGTTGAGCGGCATCACCGGCTGCGACGTGTGGATCAAGTTCGAGGGCGCGAACCCGACCGGGTCCTTCAAGGACCGCGGCATGACCATGGCCATCTCCGCCGCGGCCGAGGCGGGGGCGAAGGCCGTGATCTGCGCCTCGACGGGCAACACCTCCGCGTCCGCCGCTGCGTACGCGACGGCCGCGGGCATGGCGTGCGCCGTGCTCGTGCCCGATGGCAAGATCGCCATGGGCAAGCTCAGCCAGGCGGTCGCGCACGGCGCGACCCTGCTGCAGGTCGAGGGCAACTTCGACGACTGCCTGACGCTCGCGCGCAAGCTCGCCGAGAGCTACCCGGTCGAGCTGGTGAACTCGGTGAACCCGTACCGGATCGAGGGGCAGAAGACGGCGGCGTTCGAAGTCGTCGACGCGCTCGGCGACGCCCCCGACATCCACTGCCTGCCGGTCGGCAACGCCGGCAACATCACCGCCTACTGGAAGGGCTACGCTCGAGTACGCGGCCGAGGGCGCACTGCCGGCGGTGGCGACCCGCCGACCCCGGATGTGGGGTTTCCAGGCCGCGGGCGCCGCGCCGATCGTGCTGGGGCACCCCGTCGACAACCCCGAGACGATCGCCACCGCCATCAGGATCGGGAATCCCGCCTCGTGGCGTCAGGCGATCGCCGCGCGGGACGCGTCGGGCGGGCTGATCGAGCCGATCGACGACGCGCAGATCCTGCGCGCGCACCGTCTGCTGTCGGCGTCCGAGGGCGTCTTCGTCGAGCCGGCGTCCGCCGCGAGCGTCGCGGGCCTGCTCGCCGTGCACGCCTCGGGCCGCCTCGAGCCGGGGCAGCGCATCGTCTGCACGGTCACGGGGCACGGGCTCAAGGACCCGCAGTGGGCACTGGTGGGCGAGGACGGCGAGCAGGTCAAGCCGGTTCGGGTGGCCGTGGACGCCGTCAGCGCCGCGCGGGCACTCGGGCTGGAAGCGTGACCGCCGGGGCGCGCGTGGGCGCGGGCGCGGCGACCGCGAGGGGTGCCCTGGTCCGGCTCGGCGTCCCCGTCGCCGTCCGGGTGCCCGCGACCAGCGCCAACCTCGGCCCCGGCTTCGACAGCCTCGGGCTCGCCCTGGGCTGTGCACGACCTGGTCACCGTCGAGGCGTTCGTGCCTGCGCCGGGGGAGCCGCGAGTCGTCGTCGAGGTCAGCGGTGAGGGCGCCGGATCGGTCCCCGACGACGAGCAGCACCTCGTCGTCGCCTCAGTGCTCGCGGGGCTCGCGCAGGCCGGCTCGCGCGGGGCGGGGCTTCGGGTGCGCTGCGTCAACGCAGTGCCGCACGGTCGCGGTCTCGGGTCCTCCGCCGCCGCGGTCGTCGCCGGGCTCGTCGCCGCCAGGGGACTGCTCGCCGAGCCGGAACGTCTCGACGACGACAGGGTGCTCGCCCTGGCCGCCGCTGCCGAGGGGCACCCGGACAACGCCGCGGCCGCGCTCTTCGGCGGCCTGACCGTGTCGTGGTGCGACGGCGACGGCTCCGCACGCCGCGCGGCTCGAGGTGGACCCTCGGATCGTGCCGGTCGTCTGCGTCCCGCGGCGAGGCTCGCGACGTCGCGCAGCCCGCACGATGCTGCCGGCGTCCGTGCCCCACCGGGACGCCGCCTTCACCGCCGGCCGGGCGGCGCTGCTCGTCGAGGCCCTGGGCCGGCGGCCCGAGCTGCTGCTCGCCGCCACGGAGGACCGCCTGCACCAGGCACAGCGAGCCGCCGCGATGCCCGGGACAGCCGAGCTGGTCGCCGCGTTGCGCGCCGACGGCGCCGCGGCAGTGGTCTCCGGCGCCGGCCCGGCCGTCCTCGTGCTGTGTCCGTCGCCGACGGACGCCGAAGCGGTCGCGGCCGCCGTGCGCGAGCTCATGCAACGCCGGGGCGGGCAGCTCGGGGCCTGGGAGGTGCTGACCCTGGACGTCGACACCGACGGGGCCCTCGACCTGGCGGTGACAAGATCGTGATGACTTCGTGACGCAGAGTCGCTGAAGGAGGCCGTTGGAGGGGTCGACGGCTACCGGTAGGTGTGGCGACGCGCCGGGGCTAGTCGGGTGTCATCGGGGATCGCGGCAGGTCACTCGCATGTTGGGTGCGGCGGGCCCGCCGGCAGGGTGTCGCCGTCGCACCTGCACCGTCGTGAGTGTTACAGTGTGTGCGCAGCCACAGGCCGCCTCGCTCGTCGAGTGCGCCGACCGTTGCCCCCGCCGCGATCTGCCAGCCAGTTTTCTGTGCCTGCGCGGCATATCACCAGTCCGGGCCTCCCGGACCTCGTCCCGCTCGGTCGTGCCCTTGTCGGACGGCCTGCGAGGGAAGGATCCCTTGTGACAGACACCTCCCAGATCGCGCCTGCTGATCCCGCCGCAGGTGGCGGTCAGCGCACCGGCAGCCTGTCCGCGCTCCGCCTGCCCGAGCTGCAGGCGGTCGCTGCCCAGCTGGGCATCAGCGGCACGGCCCGGATGCGCAAGTCCGACCTCGTCGAGGCCATCAAGGCCCGCGAGTCGGGCGGCGGCGCGGCTCCGGCCGCCGAGACCGCGCCGGCGGGGTCCGCGCCCTCGAACGGCGCGTCGACCACCTCCACTCCCGCGCCCAGGCCGGCGCCGCGCACGCGCGGACGCCGGGCCGGTGCCCCCGCCGGCCCGCCGGCGCCCCGGGCCGCCGAGAACGGCGCGGTGGAGAACGCCGCCGCAGAGGACGGCGCGGCGGAGAGCCCAGCGGGCAGGCGCGGCGGACAGCGCGGCACGGCAGCAGACCCTTCCGCTCAACAGCAGCGCCGAGCAGGCCGCCTCCGACGCCCAGGCCACCGTGGATGCACGCGCTCAGCAGCCCGCCGCGTCGGGCGAGGACGCTGCGGCCGAGCACGCCGGCGAGAACGGAGCGGTTCGCGAAGCCCGCGACAGCGGCCGCCGCGAGCGGCGCCCACGAGAGGGTCAGCAGGCCCGCGACGGTCAGCGGGACGGTCAGCAGGCGCGGGACGGTCAGCAGGCCCGGGACGGTCAGCAGGCGCGGGACGGTCAGCAGGCGCGGGACGGTCAGCAGGCGCGGGACGGTCAGCGGGACGGTCAGCAGGCGCGGGACGGTCAGCGGGACGGTCAGCAGGCCCGGGACGGTCAGCAGGCGCGGGACGGTCAGCAGGCGCGGGACGGTCAGCAGGCCCAGCAGCCGTCCCAGCGCCAGTCCTTCGCGGACGACGACGACGAGGACGGCGACGGTCGCGGCCGCCGCCGCCGGGGTCGTTACCGTGACCGCAAGCGCCGCGGTCGCGACGGTGCGCCCACCGGGAACGGCGTCGTCACCGACGAGCCGGAGGTCGGCGAGGACGACGTGCTCGTCCCGGTCGCCGGCATCCTCGACGTCCTCGACAACTACGCCTTCGTGCGGACCTCGGGCTACCTGCCCGGCCCGAACGACGTCTACGTCTCGCTCGGGCAGGTCAAGCGTTACGGCCTGCGCAAGGGTGACGCCGTCATCGGCGCCGTCCGGGCCCAGCGCGACGGTGAGCAGCCGCAGGGGCGCCAGCAGAAGTTCAACGCGCTCGTCCGGATCGACTCGGTCAACGGCTCGTCTCCCGACGACGCCCGCGCCCGCCCCGAGTTCGGCAAGCTGACGCCCCTGTACCCGCAGGAGCGGCTGCGCCTGGAGACCGAGTCGAACCAGGTCTCCAACCGTCTCATCGACCTCGTCGCGCCGATCGGCAAGGGCCAGCGCGGCCTGATCGTCTCGCCGCCCAAGGCCGGCAAGACCCTGATCCTGCAGGCGATCGCGAACGCGATCACCCGCAACAACCCCGAGTGCCACCTCATGGTCGTCCTCGTCGACGAGCGGCCCGAAGAGGTCACCGACATGCAGCGCACGGTCAAGGGCGAGGTCATCGCCTCGACCTTCGACCGGCCGGCGGACGACCACACCACCGTCGCCGAGCTCGCGATCGAGCGCGCCAAGCGGCTTGTCGAGCTGGGGCACGACGTCGTCGTCCTGCTCGACTCGATCACCCGCCTCGGCCGCGCCTACAACCTCGCGGCGCCCGCGAGCGGGCGCATCCTCTCCGGCGGTGTCGACTCGAGCGCCCTCTACCCGCCGAAGCGGTTCTTCGGCGCGGCGCGCAACATCGAGAACGGCGGCTCGCTGACGATCCTCGCCACCGCGCTCGTCGAGACGGGCTCGAAGATGGATGAGGTGATCTTCGAGGAGTTCAAGGGCACCGGCAACATGGAGCTGCGGCTGTCGCGCCAGCTGGCCGACAAGCGGATCTTCCCGGCGATCGACGTCAACGCCTCCGGCACCCGGCGTGAGGAGATCCTCATGTCCAAGGAGGAGCTCAACATCGTCTGGAAGCTGCGCCGCGTGATGGGCGCGCTCGAGCCGCAGCAGGCCATCGAGCTGCTGCTCGACCGCGTGAAGCAGACCCGCAGCAACATCGAGTTCCTGATGCAGGTGCAGAAGTCGACGCCGGTCCCCGGCCGCGGCGACGACGACTGACCCCGGCTTCCGCTCCACCCGACGGCCCCCGGTCCTCTCCATCAGGAGAAGGCCGGGGGCCGTCGGCGTCCTCCCGTCCGGCCACTCCAAGATCATGCTCGCGAGATGCACGGCTTGGAGATCCACAACTGGGCGCCAGACCACACATCTCGTGAGCATGATCTTGAGATCGATGGCACGCGAGCCGGCGGGAATGCCGGATGCGCGGTCCGAGGTTGTCGGTCTGGCACACTTGACGGTGGTTCCGGTTCACGTGCGCCCGACCGGCGCAGCACGACCCGGCGACCTGAGACCGAAGGAGCACCCCCAGTGAAGAGCGGCATCCACCCGGAGTACGTGGAGACCACGGTGACCTGCACCTGTGGCAACACCTTCACGACCCACAGCACCGCGAAGAACGGCGTCATCCACGCCGACGTCTGCAGCAACTGCCACCCGTTCTACACGGGCAAGCAGAAGATCCTCGACACCGGCGGCCGCGTCGCACGCTTCCAGCAGCGGTACGGCAAGAAGACGGCCGGCAAGTAACCCGAGCCTGACGACCGCCGGGGCCCTGCGGCCCCGGCGGTCCGCCATGTTTGCCGGAGCGCGAACGGAGCGCAGAGGAGGGACGGATGAGCGAGCACGAGGACAGCGCCGACAACGCCCTGCTCGACGCCGTCCGGCCGCTTCTGGACGAGCACGCGGCGCTCGAGCGCCGCATGGCCGAGCCGGGCCTGCACTCCGACCCGGTGCTCGCGAGGAAGCTCGGCCGCCGCTACGCCGAGCTCGGCCAGCTCGTCGAGGCGCATCGCGAGCTGGTGGCCTCCGCGGACGACCTCGGCGCCGCCCGCGAGCTCGCAGCCGACGACGAGGACTTCGCCGCCGAGATCCCACTGATCGAGCAGGCCCACGAGGACGCCCGCGAGCGGTTGCGGAACCTCCTCGTCCCCCGTGATCCGGACGACGACCGCGACGTCATCCTCGAGGTCAAGGCGGGGGAGGGCGGCGAGGAGTCCGCGTTGTTCGCGGGCGACCTGCTGCGGATGTACCTGCGGTACGCCGAGCGGCAGGGCTGGCGGACCGAGGTTCTCGACGCCACGGAGTCGGACCTCGGCGGCTACAAGGACGTCGCCGTCGCGGTGAAGTCCCGGGGCACGCCCGCTCCCGGCGAGGGGGTGTACGCCCGGCTCAAGTTCGAGGGTGGCGTCCACCGTGTCCAGCGCGTGCCGGTGACGGAGTCGCAGGGACGCATCCACACGAGTGCGGCCGGCGTCCTGGTGCTCCCCGAGGTCGAGGACGTCGAGGTCGACATCAACCCCGACGACCTGCGGATCGACGTGTTCCGGTCGAGCGGCCCCGGCGGCCAGAGCGTCAACACGACGGACTCCGCCGTCCGCATCACCCACCTTCCCACCGGCATCGTGGTCAGCTGCCAGAACGAGAAGTCGCAGCTGCAGAACAAGGAGCAGGCGCTGCGGATCCTGCGCGCCCGGCTGCACGCGATCGCGGCCGAGGAGGCGCAGGCCGCCGCGGCGCAGACGCGCCGCGCGCAGGTGCGCACCGTGGACCGCAGCGAGCGGATCCGCACCTACAACTTTCCGGAGAACCGGATTGCGGACCACCGCACGGGCTACAAGGCGTACAACCTCGACCAGGTGCTGGACGGCGACCTCGAGCCCGTCGTGCAGGCGAGCCTGCAGGCGGACCAGGCCGCCCAGCTCGCCGCCGCCGACGAGGCTTCCCGGACGTGAGTGCGACCTGAGCGCCCCATGACCGGATAGGAATCGGATACGAACCGGATTGAATCGGACACGACTCGGATAGGAATCGGACGGGAATCGACAGTGCCCGACCTCGCCGGCCTGCTGCGCGACGCCCGGGCCCGGCTCTCCGCAGCCGGCGTCCCCAGCCCCGCCGCGGACGCCGCCGCGCTCGCGGCCCACGTGCTGGGCACCACGCCCGGCGACGTCACGGCGAGGGCGATGCGCGGCCAGGGCGCGGACGACGAGCAAGCGGCCGCCTTCGAGGACCTGCTGGCCCAGCGCGTCGCCCGGATCCCGCTGCAGCACCTCACGGGACGGGCGCCCTTCCGCACACTCGAGCTGGCGGTCGGCCCCGGCGTGTTCGTGCCGCGTCCGGAGACCGAGGTCGTGGCGGGGATCGCGATCGACGAGGCGATCGAGCTGGCACGACGCGAGCCCGGCCCGCTCGTCGTCGACCTGTGCACCGGGTCCGGGTGCGGTCGCGCTCGCCGTCGCCGTCGAGGTGCCCGCGGCCAGGGTCGCGGCCGTCGAGGTGGACCCGATGGCCCACGCCTGGGCCGCTCGCAACGTCGCGGCGATCGCGCCCCGCGTCGACCTGCGGCTGGGGAACGCCGTCCACGCGGAGACGGGCGTGCTGGCCGACCTCGCCGGCGCCGTCGACGTCGTCGTCGCCAACCCGCCCTACATCCCGCCCGGGTCGCGCCCGGTCGACCCGGAGGTCGCCGACCACGACCCCCCGGTCGCTCTGTACGGGGGCGGGGACGACGGTCTCGCCGTGCCACGCGGCGTCGTCGCGTCGGCCGCGGGCCTGCTGCGTCCTGGCGGCCTGCTGGTGATGGAGCATTCCGACGGCCAGGGCGCCGCGGCCCGCGCGCTGGTCGGCGGATCCGGCTGGCAGGACGTCCGTACGGTCGACGACCTCACCGGTCGGGCGCGGGCGCTGGTGGCCCGGCGGCAGTGACAGACTGATCGAGTGAGCTTCCCCTTCGACTGCACCGATCCGGCCGGGCGCCGGAGCGGGCTCGAGGCGGCGGTGTACGCCGTGCAGGACGGCCTGCTCGTCGTGCTGCCGGTGGAGAGCTCCTACGCGCTGGCGTGCGACGCCTTCTCGGTTCCCGCGGTCGCGGAGCTGCTCGCCGTCAAGGCCGATCCCGCCCGGCGGCCGCCCGCGGTCGCGGTGCCCACGATCAGCACCCTCGACGGTCTCGCCGCCGACGTCCCGCCCGCCGACGCGCGCGCTCGCCGAGGCGTTCTGGCCCGGGCTGCTCACCCTCGTCTGCGCCGCGCAGCCGACGCTGCGCTGGGACCTCGGGAACAGCCGGGGCACCGTGTCGCTCCGGATGCCGGTGCACCCGCTGGCGCTGGAGCTGCTCTCGCGCACGGGTCCGCTCGCTCTGACGACGGCGTGCGCCCACCGGGGTGCCCGCCCCGCGGGACTGCCAGGGTGCACGTGAGCTGCTCGGCGACGAGGTCCGGCGTGTACCTGGACGCCGGCCCCGCCCCCTGGACGGCGACATCGACGGTCGTCGACGGCCGCGGTGAGGTGCCGCGGCTGGTTCGGCTGGGAGGGGTCAGCGTCGAGGAGCTGCGGTCGGTCGTCCCGGACGTCGACGTGCCGCAGGCGCTGCTCTCGCGCGGAGGGCGCCGGCTAGTGCGCGCCTACCTCTACCTCATGCTGGTGTCGGCGGCCGTCACGTACCTGACGACGCCGCTGGTCCGGCGCATCGCCCGCCGCATCGGCGCCATCACCCCGGTCCGGGACCGCGACGTGCACGCCGTTCCCATCCCGCGGATGGGCGGCACCGCGATGTTCCTCGGGTTCGCGGTGGCGATCCTGACGGCGAGCCAGATGTCGTTCCTCTCCGGGAGGTTCCACAGCGGACAGCCCTGGGGCGTGCTGATCGGGGCAGGAGCGGTGTGCGCCCTGGGCATCGCCGACGACGTGTGGCAACTGGACGCCGTGACGAAGCTCGCCGGCCAGGCCATCGCCGCGGGTCTCATGGCGTGGAAGGGGGTGCAGATCGTCTCGCTGCCGGTCGTCGGCGTGACGATCTTCTCGCCGGGCGTGCTGGTGCTGCTCACGGTCTTCGCCGTGCTCGTGACGATCAACGCGGTGAACTTCGTCGACGGGCTCGACGGGCTCGCCGCCGGGGTGGTGGGGATCGCGGCCTCCGCGTTCTTCGTCTACTCCTACCTGCTGACCACGGCGAACAGCCAGGAGGACTACTCGTCGGTCGCCTCGATGGTCACGGCGTCCCTGGTCGGGTGCTGCGTGGGCTTCCTGCCGCACAACCTCAACCCGGCGCGCATCTTCATGGGCGACAGCGGGTCGATGCTGCTGGGGCTGATCATGGCGTCGGCGACCGTGGAGGTCACCGGTCAGGTGGACCCGCTGACGGGTGCCGGCGAGATGGCGCCGGCGTTCTTCCCTCTCGTGCTCCCGCTCGCGGTGCTGGCCCTGCCGCTGATCGACCTCGGGCTGGCCGTCGTCCGCCGTACCCGGCAGGGACGCATGTTCTGGCAGCCCGACAAGATGCACCTGCACCACCGGATGCTGGCGCTGGGGCACAGCCATGCGAGCGCCGTCCTCATCCTCTACGTCTGGACCGCGACCTTCGCCTTCGGCGTGGCGCTGATGGCCTTCATCCCCTTGACGTACGGGCTCGTCGCCGGCGTCCTGGCGGTGGGGCTCGCGACGGCGCTGACGCTGGGGCCGCTGCGTCGCCCGCGCTCATCGAGCAGGCACGCACAGTGAACCCTTCATCCGCCGCCGCGCCCGTGGACGCCGGGGCCGCCCTGCTGCGGGCCGGAACCTGGCCGGCCCTCGCCGCCGCCTTCCTGGTCGCGGCGGTCAGCGCCGGGTGGGGATGGCACGCCGTGGTCGCGGCCGCGCTCGGCGGCGTGCTCGCGACCGCCGCCCTCGCCGTCGGCCCGGTGCTGCTGCACGCGGTCAGGGATGCCTCGCCGGTCGCAGTGACGGCCGCGGGGACGGGTGGCTACGCGGCCGTCGTGGTGATCCTCGGTCTGGTCTTCCTGGTGCTCGCGCCCGCATCGTGGCTGTCCGCCGAGCACCTCGCGGCGGCGCTCGTCGTCGTCACCATCGCCGGGATCGCGGGGCAGGCACGCGCTGTGACGCGCCTGCGCGTCCTCGTCTTCGACCCGCTGCCAGCTGAGCGTGGCGCCGACGCGCCCCCGGCGTCCGATGACGACGCAGCGCAAGCATGCCAACATCGCCCCCGCTGATAGGGTCATCACGTGGACGACGACGCCCACCCATCAGGCGGTTCATCGGCGCCAGCCGTCAACGATGGTGAGGCGTGGACCGTCCTCGCGTACCTGATCTCCGGGCCGCTCTTCTACGGAGGCCTGGGCTGGCTGGCCGATCGATGGCTGGGGACGTCGGCCGTGGCTCGTCCTCGTGGGCATCGTGGCGGGGATGGCTCTGGCTGTGTACATCGTGTGGGTCCGGTACGGTTCGCACGACCGACGCCCGCCCTCGGCGTCCTCGTGAGTTGACGAGACGCCCGACACAGTCAGTGAGGAGACCTCGTGAGCGTGCTGCTCTCCGCCGCCTCCGACGGGTACGAGTCCCCGGGTACGGGCATCTTCTGGCAGCCCCTGTTCGGCTCGGGTCAATGGACCGTCACGCGCGCCTCGGTCATCGCCCTCCTATCCGTGATCATCCTCTCGTGGTGGCTGCTGGCGTCGACGAGACGGTTGGCCATCGTGCCCTCGCCCGGGCAGTTCTTCACCGAGCAGGTGTACGGCTTCGTGCGCAACTCGGTCGGCCGGGACATCATCGGGAGCCGGGAATTCCTCGCGTACGTGCCCTTCCTGTTCTCGTTGTTCGTCTTCATCCTCCTGAACAACCTCTTCGGGATCATCCCGTTCGTCCAGTTCCCGACGCTGGCTCGGATAGGCTTCCCGATCGCACTGACCCTCATCGTCTACGTCCTCTACCACACCATCGGCGTCCGCAGATTCGGCGTCGGCGGCTACCTCAAGCACATGATCCCGCCCGGCGTCCCTGGATGGGTCCTCGTCATCCTGGTCCCACTCGAGTTCCTGACGTACTTCTTCACCCGGCCCGTCACGCTCGCGCTGCGGATCTGGGGAAACATGTTCGCCGGCCACCTGCTGCTCGTCCTCTTCATCACGGGTGCCCAGTACTTTCTCTTCGAGTCCGGCAAGCTCATCTACATCCCGCTCGGGATCTTCACGTACGCCTTCGCCTTCGTGATGACGGTCTTCGAGGGTCTGATCGAGTTCCTCCAGAGCTACATCTTCGTTCTGCTGACGGCCCTGTACATCGCAGGGTCGCTCACAGAGGAGCACTGACCTCACCCGCCCGCGAGGGCGGCGACCGAGGAGCACCACCGAACGAGCACTGACGTACACCAGCACCACGCTGCACGACATGCGCAGCAACCCGCGTCCGGCACTCTCGCCGCACCGGGGCCCGCTCACCCGCACCGGCACCGCCGGCAGCGACGGTCCAAGGAAAGGGAACGAGTCACCGTGACGGGAAACATCGCCATCCTCGGCTACGGCCTCTCGGCCATCGGCCCCGGCGTCGGCATCGGCCTCATCTTCGCGGCGTACATCAACGGCGTCGCCCGTCAGCCCGAGGCCCGCGGACTGCTCCAGCCGATCGCCTTCCTTGGCTTCGCCCTCGCCGAGGCGCTGGCCATCTTCGGTCTCGCCCTCGCGTTCGTCTTCCGCTGATCCCGACGTCCAGACGACCCAGGGAGTGCCCATGAACGCCGCACGCATCCTGACGGCCGACACCTCCACCGACCCCAACTCCTACCCCATCCTCCCGGAGTGGGGAGAGGTGATCTTCGGGCTCGTCACGTTCGCGATCCTCTACTTCGTCGTGGCGCGCTTCGTCTTCCCGCGCCTGGAGCAGATCTTCGCGGAGCGGACCGCGGCCATCGAGGGGGGCATCGCGAAGGCCGAGGAAGCCATGCGCGAGGCCCAACAGGCGCGCGAGGAGTACGAGCGGGAGCTCCAGGGTGCGCGTGCGGAGGCGGCCCGGATGCGGGAGGACGCCCGCGCCGAAGCGGCGCAGATCGGCGCCGAGCTGCGCCAGCGCGCGCAGGAGGACGCGGCGCGCATCTCCGCGGCCGGCGCAACAGCAGATGGAGGCCGAGCGCCAGCAGGCCATGGTCCAGCTGCGCGGCGAGGTGGGCCGGCTCGCGGTCGACCTCGCCTCCCGGATCGTCCAGGAGTCGCTCACCGACGACGCGCGCCAGCAGCGGGTCGTCGACCGTTTCCTCGCCGACCTCGAGCAGGACGGCGACGGGACGGAGCGCGCCGCTGCCGGCGCGCGCCGCGGTGCCGGTTCGCGCGGCGGCGCCGATTCGCGCGGCGGTGGCGATTCGGCCGGCGGTGCGCACCGATACGTGCCGGGGCAGGACGACTGATGCGGGGCATCAGCCAGGAGACCTTCGCCGACGGCCGGGAGCGGCTGGAGACGCTCCTGGCCACCGGCCGGGTGGACGCCGCCGCCCTCGGGGACGCGCTGTTCGCGGTCACGGACGTGCTGGCGGCCAACCCCGGGCTGCGTCGCGCGCTCACTGACCCGGCGCGGGACGGCCAGGCCAAAGCGGAACTGGCGGAACGGCTCTTCGGAGCGCGGCTGCCCGGCGAGGCGGTCGACGTCCTCGCGGGCGCGGCGCGGGGGCGCTGGTCGGCGGCGGGCGATCTCACCGACGCGGTCGAGTCGTATGCGGTCACCTGCGTGCTCGCCTCGGCCGAGGCCGGCGGCCGCCTCGACGCGCTGGAGGACGAGCTCTTCCGGTTCGCCCGCATGGTGGAGGCCGATCAGGGGCTGCGTGACGCCTTCTCGTACCGGACACAGGGCGCGGACCGGAAGGCGGAGCTGGTCCACCGGTTGCTCGATGGCCGGGCCGCGCCCGAGACGGTGCGCCTGGCCGTCCAGGCGGGCGCGCGGCCTCGCGGGTTGCGCACGGAGCAGGTGCTCGAACGGCTGGTGCAGGCGGCCGCTGAGCGGCGCCAGCAGGTGGTCGCCCAGGTCGTCGCCGCGACCCCGCTGACGACGCAGCAGCGCGATCGGCTGGAGGCCGCGCTTCGCCGCCGCTACGGCAGGGTGCGGCTCAACATCGATGTCGATCCCGCCGTGATCGGCGGGATGCGGGTCCAGGTCGGCAGCGAGCTCGTGGACGGAACCGTGGCGGCCCGCCTCGAGGACGCGCGGCGCCGCCTCGCCGGGTGAGAATCAGTAGACGAAACGCCACGAAGACGACACTCCCTAGAAAACATAGAGAGCAGGGAAGCCCACCATGGCGGAGCTGACGATCCGTCCCGAGGAGATCCGGGACGCCCTGGACGCCTTCGTCCAGTCCTACGACCCCACCACCGCGTCTCGCGAGGAGATCGGGCGGGTCAGCGAGGCCGGCGACGGGATCGCCCGGGTGGAGGGCCTGCCCGGCGTCATGGCCAACGAGCTGCTGCGCTTCGAGGACGGCACTCTCGGCCTGGCGCTGAACCTCGACGTCCGCGAGATCGGCGTCGTCATCCTCGGCGAGTTCAGCGGCATCGAGGAGGGCCAGGAGGTCCGGCGTACCGGCGAGATCCTCTCGGTACCCGTCGGCGACGCCTTCCTCGGCCGCGTCGTCGACCCGCTCGGCAACCCGATCGACGGCCTCGGCGACATCCAGGCCGAAGCGCGCCGCGCCCTGGAGCTGCAGGCGCCGACCGTCGTCCAGCGGCAGAGCGTCAAGGAGCCGCTGATGACGGGCATCAAGGCGATCGACTCCATGACGCCGATCGGCCGCGGCCAGCGCCAGCTCATCATCGGCGACCGGCAGACCGGCAAGTCGGCGATCGCGATCGACACGATCATCAACCAGAAGGCCAACTGGGCATCGGGCGACCCCAAGCTGCAGGTCCGCTGCATCTACGTCGCCATCGGCCAGAAGGGGTCGACGATCTCCGGCGTGCGGGCGGCGCTGGAGGAGAACGGCGCCATGGAGTACACGACGATCGTCGCGGCTCCGGCGTCCGACCCCGCCGGCTTCAAGTACCTGGCGCCCTACACGGGCTCCGCCATCGGCCAGCACTGGATGTACGCCGGCCAGCACGTGCTCATCGTCTTCGACGACCTGTCGAAGCAGGCGGATGCCTACCGCGCCGTCTCGTTGCTGCTGCGCCGGCCGCCGGGCCGCGAGGCCTATCCCGGGCGACGTCTTCTACCTGCACAGCCGGCTGCTCGAGCGCTGCGCCAAGCTCTCGGACGAGATGGGTGGCGGCTCGATGACGGGCCTGCCGTTCGTCGAGACCAAGCGGGAACGACGTCTCGGCCTACATCCCGACGAACGTCATCTCGATCACCGATGGTCAGATCTTCCTCGAGTCGGACCTGTTCAACGCCAACGTGCGGCCGGCGATCAACGTCGGCATCTCGGTCTCCCGCGTCGGCGGCTCGGCGCAGACCAAGGCGATGCGCAAGGTCTCCGGCTCGCTGCGGGTGGACCTGGCACAGTTCCGCGCGCTCGAGGCGTTCGCCATGTTCGCCTCCGACCTCGACCCCGCCTCGCGCGCCCAGCTGGCCCGCGGCTCGCGGCTGGTGGAGCTCCTCAAGCAGCGGCAGTACAACGCCCTACCCGATGGAGGAGCAGGTCATCTCGATCTTCGCGGGGACGAGCGGGCTGATCGACGACCTCCCGGTCGAGGACGTCCGGCGGTTCGAGAGCGAGCTCCTGGAGCACCTGCGGCGCGAGGGCGACATCCTCGCCACGATCCGCGAGACGCGGGAGTTCGGGGAGGACACGGAGAAGTCCGTGCGCAGCGCGATCGAGGAGTTCAAGCGCAACTTCGTCGGCGGCGGGTCGTCCTCGCCGGCCGTCGCGCCCGGCCACGAGTCGGCCGAGCCGATGGACGCCGAGGATGTCGACCAGGAGCGCATCGTCCGGCAGCGGCGCGGCTGAGCGCAGTGAGGAGGGTCTGATCGATGGCCGGCCAGCTGCGGGAGTACCGCAACCGCATCCGCGCGGTGAAGTCGACGCAGAAGATCACCAAGGCGTTCGAGCTCATCGCGGCCTCACGGATGATCAAGGCTCAACAGCGGACACAGGCGTCGACGCCCTACGCCCGCGCGATCACGCGGGCCGTGTCCGCGGTGGCGACGTTCTCGAACGAGGACCACCCGCTGACGCGCGAGAAGGCGAACGTCGACCGGGCGGCGATGCTGCTCATCACGTCGGACCGGGGGCTGGCGGGCGCCTACAGCTCGAACGTGCTGCGCGCCGGCGAACGGCTCGCCGAGAAGCTGCGGGGCGAGGGCAAGACGGTCGTGCCGTACATCGCGGGCCGCAAGGGCGTGTCGTACTACCGGTTCCGGCGCCGGGACATCGCGGAGCAGTGGGTCGGGTTCTCCGACGCGCCGCAGTTCGAGAACGCCAAGGAGATCGCCGACACGCTCATCGCCGCCTTCCTCAAGGACAGCGGGGAGGGCGGCGTGGACGAGATCCACGTCGTCTACACCCGCTTCGTCAACTCGGTGACGCAGGAGCCGGAGGTCGTCCGGCTGCTGCCGCTGGAGGTCGTCGAGGGCGAGGAGGCGCCGGCGGATGACGAGGTCCTGCCGCTGTACGAGTTCGAGCCCAGTGCGGCCGCCGTGCTCGACGCCCTGCTGCCGCGGTACGTCGAGTCCCGGATCTTCAACGCCCTGCTGATGTCGGCGGCGAGCGAGCTCGCGTCGCGGCAGCGCGCCATGAAGTCGGCGTCCGACAACGCCGACGAGCTGATCGGGCGCTACACCCGGCTGGCGAACAACGCCCGCCAGTCGGAGATCACACAGGAGATCAGCGAGATCGTCGGTGGTGCCAACGCCCTGGCCGACGCGGGGGCCCGTTCATGACGGGCAGGACGAGCGGAGCCGGCACGATGACGGACGAAGGAGTGAGAGAGGCGATGACAGCCACCCTGAACGAGACCTCGACGGAGTCGGCGAACGCCGGCGTCGGCCGGGTGTCCCGCGTCATCGGCCCGGTCGTGGACATCGAGTTCCCCGCCGAGGCGATGCCGGAGATGTACAACGCCCTGCACGTGGACGTCACCCTGGGCGAGACCAGCCGGACGCTGACCCTCGAGGTCGCCCAGCACCTCGGCGACAACCTCGTCCGGGCCATCTCGATGCAGCCCACGGACGGGATGGTCCGGGGGGCGGCGGTGACGGACACCGGCGGCCCCATCACCGTCCCGGTGGGGGACAACACCAAGGGCCACGTCTTCAATGCGATCGGCGACGTGCTCAACCTCAAGGAGGGCGAGCGCTTCGAGGCGATCGAGCGCTGGGGCATCCACCGCAAGGCGCCGGCCTTCGACCAGCTCGAGGCCCGGACGCAGATGTTCGAGACCGGCATCAAGGTCATCGACCTGCTGACGCCGTACGTGCTCGGCGGCAAGATCGGCCTGTTCGGCGGCGCCGGCGTCGGCAAGACGGTGCTCATCCAGGAGATGATCTACCGGGTCGCCGAGAACTTCGGTGGCGTGTCGGTGTTCGCCGGTGTCGGCGAGCGGACCCGCGAGGGCAACGACCTCATCACGGAGATGACCGAGACCGGGGTCATCGACAAGACCGCGCTCGTCTTCGGGCAGATGGACGAGCCCCCGGGGACCCGGCTGCGCGTCGCTCTCTCGGCGCTGACGATGGCGGAGTACTTCCGCGACGTGCAGGGCCAGGACGTGCTGCTGTTCATCGACAACATCTTCCGGTTCACGCAGGCGGGCTCGGAGGTGTCGACGCTGCTCGGCCGGATGCCGAGCGCCGTCGGCTACCAGCCGACCCTGGCGGACGAGATGGGCGTGCTCCAGGAACGCATCACCTCGACCCGTGGCCACAGCATCACCTCGATGCAGGCCGTGTACGTGCCCGCCGACGACTACACCGACCCGGCGCCTGCGACGACGTTCGCGCACCTCGACGCGACGACGGAGCTCAGCCGCACCGTGGCGTCGCTCGGCATCTACCCCGCCGTCGACCCGCTCTCCTCGACGAGCCGGATCCTCGACCCGAGGTACATCGCGCAGGACCACTACGACACTGCGGTCCGGATCAAGTCCATCCTGCAGCGCAACAAGGAGCTGCAGGACATCATCGCGATCCTCGGCGTCGAGGAGCTCTCGGAGGAGGACCGGATCACGGTCAACCGGGCCCGCCGGATCGAGCGCTTCCTGTCCCAGAACACCTTCGTGGCGAAGGCCTTCACCGGTCTCGAAGGGTCGTTCGTCCCCCTGAACGAGACGATCGAGGCGTTCACCAAGATCGCGGACGGCGACTACGACGACACCCCGGAGCAGGCCTTCTTCATGTGCGGCGGGCTCGAGGACGTCGAGCGCAAGGCCAGCGACATCAAGAAGCAGCTGGGCTGACGTGTCCGATGAGCGGGCCCGGGCCTCCCGTGGGGGGCCCGGGCTCTCTCCTGGGTGGGCTGCGCCGTCGGTCGCACCACGGGCGCCGCTCACCGATCGAGCCACAGCCGGGTGCCGCCGCGAGCGGCGGGACCGTGCAGACGGGCGATACTCTGCAATGTCCCGACGTCGTCGGGGACAGCCGTGGCCCGCTGCTCGCACCGCCGCCCCGTTCATGGGCAGGCCCACCGACAGCAAGGGAGGTAGCTCGTGCCACTCGAGGTCACGCTCGTGTCCGCCGACCGCCGCGTGTGGTCCGGTGAGGCCAGCCGGGTGATCGCGCGCACCGTGGACGGCGACATCGGCATCCTGGGCGGGCATGCCCCGCTGCTCGCGGTCCTCGCCGAGGGCGAGATCCGGATCACTCCGACCGGCGGTGAGGACGTCGTCGCCATGCTCGACGGCGGATTCCTCTCCGTCGAGCACGACCGCGTGACCGTGGTCTCCGACACCGCCTCCCTCGGCTCCGGCTCGGCGCGCTGACGGCAGGGACGGCGATGGCTGAGCTCCTGCTGCCGTTCGCCGTCCTGGTCACGCTCGCCATCGTCCTCGTCGGCCTGTGGGCCGTCGTGCTCGCCCGGCGCCTCCTGCTGGCCCGCGGCGTCGGCACCTTCGACTGCTCGCTGCGCCGCCGCACCCGCCGGGGCGGGGGGTGGGTGCTCGGCGTCGCCCGCTACGAGGCCGACCGGCTCGACTGGTTCCAGGTGCTCACGGTCAGCCCACGCCCGACCCGGTCGCTCGCCCGTGAGCGCCTGGTCATCCTCGAGGCGCGCGAGCCCGAGGCAGTCCAGTCCTATGCGGTGTTGCCGGGCTGGGTCGTCGTGATGTGCGCCTACGGCACGTCGACTCTCGAGCTGGCCATGAGCGAGGCCGCCTACAACGGCCTCGCGGCCTGGCTCGAGTCCGCGCCGCCGGGTCGGCACGCCCAGATCGCCTGACGGCGAGCGAGCTCGCCTGACAGCACACCGAGGCCACGTGAGCGCAAGCCCGGGCCCCGGCCGTCGTTCACTTCCCAGTGAAGGCTGCTGGGTCTCCCAAGCTGCTACGTCCGGTCGTTCCCGGCGACTCGGCGCGGGAGACGTCCGGAGCTGGTAATGCCCCTTGAATGGTATGCACTGCCCCGCGCGGTGGGGCAGCGCTCGCGACGTCGCCGTGTGCGCTGCTCCGCGCGGTGGGGCGGCGCTCGCGACGCCACCGTATGCGCTGCTCCGCGCGGTGGGGCGGCGCTGGCGCGCGTATGTGCTGCCCCGCGCGGTGGGGCAGCACATACGGTTCGGGATGACGTCTCCTCTCCCGGCCACTACCCGGAGCTCCTGCCCGTGACCGCTTGTCGGTCCACGTCGACCGACGAGGCCCGCCCCCAGCGGCGCGAGACTCAAGCTGGGGGAGTGGCCCGGCCGCCGCCGGGGGCCCACAGCACATCCCCGACCGCCTGGTTCGCGTGCCGGCCGAGGATGAACAGCAGGTCGCTCAGCCGGTTGAGGTACTGCGCCGTCAGCGGGTTCACGCCGCCGTCCTCGCCCGTCCCGTACCGCTCGACGCCGCCCACACGGCCCGTTCCGCGCGACGCGTCACGGTCCGCGCGACGTGCAGGTGGGCGGCCGCGAGCGTGCCACCGGGCAGGATGAAAGAGCGCAGCGCCTCGAGCGGGGCGTTCCACGTGTCGCAGGCGGCCTCGAGATCCTCGACATACTGCGCGGTGACGCGCAGGGGGGGTGCGCGGGCGACGGCGACAGCGGGGTGCACAGGTCCGCGCCCACGTCGAAGAGATCGTTCTGCACGCGCCGGAGCAGCGTGCCGCACCTCCGCGTCGAGATCCTGGCCCGCCGCCGCCAGCACCACGCCGATCGCGCTGTTGGCCTCGTCGACGTCCGCGTACGCGACGAGCCGGGGATCGTTCTTGCTGGTGCGGCTGAAGTCGCCGAGCCCGGTCGTGCCGTCGTCGCCGGTGCGGGTGTAGATCCTCGTGAGGTTGACCACCACTGGAGCCTAGAGGAGCACCGGCGGTGACCGGGCGCTCTCGCCCTGCCCCTACCATCGAAGCCCGTGGAAGCGTTCAGGGTCGTCGGCGGTGCCCGGCTGGAGGGCGACGTCCGCGTCCCCGGGCGCGAAGAACAGCGTGCTCAAGCTCATGGCTGCGGCGCTGCTCACCGACGGCACGAGCACGCTGATGGACGCTCCCGACATCCTCGACGTCCGCATCATGGCCGAGCTGCTGCGCCGCCTGGGCTGCGTGGTCGACCACGACCCGGCGTCCGGTGTCGTCTCCGTCGGTGTCCCCGCCGTACCAGCGCACCGGGCCGACTACGACCTCGTCCGCGCGATGCGCGCCTCGATCTGCGTCCTCGGGCCGCTGGTCGCCCGCTGCGGCGTCGCCGACGTCGCTCTCCCCGGCGGGGACGCCATCGGCTCCCGCGGTCTCGACATGCACGTGACGGGACTGCAGCAACTCGGTGCCGTCGTCCACGTCGACCACGGGTTCCTGGTCGCCGAGGCGCCGGACGGCCTGCGGGGTGCCCACGTGAGGCTCGAGTTCCCGAGCGTCGGCGCGACCGAGAACCTGCTCACGGCCGCAGTGCTCGCCCGCGGGACCACGGTCATCGACAACGCTGCCCGCGAACCCGAGGTCGTGGACCTCTGCCGCATGCTGCGCCGGATGGGGGCGCACATCGACGGCGTCGCCACGTCCACGCTCACGATCGAGGGCGTCGAGAGGCTGCACCCCGTGGAGCACCGGGTGGTGCCCGATCGGATCGTCGCCGGCACCTGGGCCTTCGCGGCGACGCTGACGGGCGGTGACATCGTCGTCCGCAACGGCGAGCCGGGGCACCTGGGCATGGCTCTCGACAAGCTCACCGCCGCCGGCGCCGTCGTCAGCCACCTGCCCGACGGCTTCCGGGTGCAGGGGCCCCGGCGCGCGCGGGCGGTGGACGCCGCCACGCTCCCGTACCCCGGCTTCCCCACGGACCTCCAGCCATTCATGATCACCCTCGATGCGGTCGCGGAGGGCGCCGCACTCGTCACGGAGAACCTGTTCGAGGCGCGCTTCCGGTTCGTGCAGGAGATCGCGCGGCTCGGCGCGGACGTCCGCGTCGACGGGCACCACGCCCTGGTGCGAGGTGTGCCGCGGCTGTCCGGTGCTCCCGTCGAGGCGAGTGACATCCGGGCGGGGGCGGCCCTCGTGCTCGCCGGGCTGGTCGCGGACGGCGAGACGTTCATCGCGGGAGCCCGGCATGTCGACCGTGGCTACGCCGGCATCGACTCGGCGCTGCGCGGCCTGGGTGCCGACGTCAGCAGGGCACGCATCCCCGACCCCGCCTACGCGTGATCCGGCGGCCTGATCGGGCGGCCTGATCGGGCGCCCTGATCCGGCGCCCTGATCCGGCGCCCTGATCCAGCGGCCTGATCCGTGGGGCGGTCTCGACGGGCGTCAGCTGCGCAGGACCAGCCGGGCTGCCTTCGCGTCCTCGGGGAAGACGAGTACGCGCGGTCCCTCGGTCGTCGGCGCGAGCGTGGCGCGGAGCCCGGCGTCGGCCAACCGGCGCCGGAGCACCTCGGCCTCGACGAAGGTGGGCGGCTCGGCGACGGCCACGAGCAGGCCGTACTGCTCTGGTGAACCGGCCTCGGGCCGGCGCTCGACCAGGGAGTGGCCGGTGCTGAAGGCCCAGCGGAGCAGCAGCGTGAGGACGCCGACCACGCCGAGCGCGATCAGCGGCTCCATCGCGAAGGAGTAGCTCCCCCACTGCACTCTCGCAGTGTCCTCCCGGCGGCTCCGCAGGGCGAGGGGGAGCGGGGGGGCGAACCGGTCGGCAGCGGACTTTCGGACGCCGCCACCCCCAATCGCGGCGAACCGTTCCGGAGGGGCATCTTCGGTTCCAACGGCGTCAATCGGTCTCTGGTCACAGTGTCATCACGAGTCACCGTGGCGCGTGGTGCAGCGCCACCCGCTCGTCTAACCTCCTGCTATCGATCAGTGACGACAGGTAGCGTTTTCAGTCAACCCGAGGGTGGCTGGGCGCAACGGAAGACACCTCTCGCGCGTCTGATCTGACGCAGGTGGTCACGCAGCGAGAGCAAGGGGCGGCATGGAGCGCGAGTTGAAGGTCCGGATCATCCGGGCCGGGGCAGAGGTCGAGATCGCGGGCCGGCTCGACGCCAAGTCTGCGCCCACGGTCCGCGACACCTTGCACGCCTGTGTCGACGAGGGAGGAGGCGACCTCCTCCTGCACGTCGGCGAACTCGAGATCTGGGACTCGACCGGGCTCGGCGTGCTGGTCGGCGCACACCGGCGGGCCCGGCGTGCCGGCCGCCGCGTCGTCCTCACCGAGGTCCCCCCGCGCCACCTGCGCCTGCTCAAGGCGACCAGGCTGCACCGCCTCTTCGTGGTGGAGCCGCGCGTCGCCTGACGGCGTCCGGGGGAGGCCCCGCGTGATCACCGCTGCCGGGAGCGGGTCGGCAGTGGCCGTGCGAGACTCCCGGCGTGTCCGCTGAGTTGTCGCTCGTCGCGCTGCTGCTCGCGGCGGCGGCCGTCGCGGGGGTCAGCGCGCGGTTCGGGTACTCCTCGCCGCTCGTCCTCGCGGCCGTCGGCATCGGCCTGTCGTTCGTCCCGGCCGTGCCGTCGTACCCGCTGACGCCCCAGCTCGCGCTCACCGGATTCCTGCCACCCCTGCTCTATGCGGCGGCGATCCGGACGCCGTTCGTCGACATGCGCCGCAACGTGCGCCCGATCCTTTCGCTGTCGATCGGGCTCGTCCTCGTGACGACACTGGCGGTCGCCGCGGTCGCCGTCCGGCTGCTCCCGGGTCTCGCCGTTCCCGCGGCGATCGCGCTCGGTGCCGTGGTCGCGCCACCCGACGCCGTCGCCGCCACCGCGGTGGCCCGCCGCGTCGGCATGCCGCGGCGGATCGTCACGATCCTCGAGGGCGAGAGCCTGTTCAACGACGCCACGGCGCTCGTCACCTTGCGGACGGCGCTCGGCGCGCTGGCCGGCAGCGCCACCGTGATCGGCGCCGGCGGTGACTTCATCCGCGCGATCGTCCTCGGCGTGGTCGTCGGCCTCGGGGTCGCCTTCGTGATGACCCCGGTGCGCCTGCGCGTCGGCGACGACCCGGTGCTCGACACCTCGCTGTCGCTGCTCGTCCCGTACGTCGCCTACCTCGTCGCCGAGCAGCTGCACGGATCCGGCGTCCTCGGGGTCGTCGTCGCCGGGCTGGTGCTCGGCCACCGCTCGCCGGACATCCAGTCCGCAGCCTCCAGGGTCACCGAGCGCACCCTGTGGCGGACGGTGCAGTTCGTCCTCGAGAACGTCGTCTTCCTGCTCATCGGCCTGCAGCTGCGCACCCTGGTGGAGCAGGCCCGCAGCAGCTCCCTCGGGGGCGGCCGCATCCTGCTCCTGTGCCTCGGCGTGACGGCGACGGTGATCGTCGTGCGCATCGCCTGGATGTTCCCCGTGACGTACCTGCAGCACCAGCTGCCCGCCGTGAAGCGCACCGAGCCACCCCCGTCCTGGCGGAACGTCGCCGTCCTGTCGTGGGCCGGGATGCGCGGCGTGGTCACCCTGGCCGCGGGCTTCGCGCTCGTCGGGCAGGGCGTGCAGTACGGGGAGGTCCTGCTGATCGTCGCGTTCAGCGTCGTCGCCGGCACGCTGCTGGTGCAGGGCTCGACCCTTCCCCTGCTCGTCCGGCTGCTTCGCGTCGAGGGGCCGGACCGCGCGCAGGACGCGCTGCAGCAGGCCCTCGTGCTGCAGCGCGCCGTCGACGCGGGGCGCGAGCGGCTCGAGAAGGACGCCACCGACGACACCCCCCACGACGTGCTCGACAGCCTGCGCAGCTGGAGCGAGCGGATCGCGCACTCGGTGTGGGAGCGCCTAGGCACCAGCGACGGCCGGGAGGAGACGCCGACGCGGACCTTCCGCCGGCTGCGGGTGGCGATGCTGCGCGCCGAGCGCCAGGTCGTGGTCGACGTCCACCGTTCCGGGAAGGTGCCCGCGGAGGTCCTGGAGGCCGTGATGGAGCGCCTCGACCAGGAGGAGGCCATGCTCATCGCGTTCGGCGAGGGCGCCGCGACCGGCCAGAGCGACCTGCTGACGCCGAACGGGGCCGAGGAGTGCGAGCACCTGCGGTCCGAGCCACTGGTGGCGGTGCCGAACACGCCGGACGGCTGCCAGGACTGCTTGACCATCGGCGAGCACGGCTGGGTGTCGCTACGGATGTGCCTGCGCTGCGGCCACGTCGGCTGCTGCGACTCCTCGCCCCGCCGTCACGCCAGCGCTCACTACGACGAGGTGGGGCACCCGGTCATGCGCAGCATCGAACTGGGCGAGGGATGGCGCTGGTGCTTCGTCGACAGCGTCGCCGCCTGACGGCGGGCGGGCCCCGCCACGGTTGCTCAGTGCGTTCGCGGCGTCGACGTCGGGGTCACCAGCCCCGGGAGGGCCCACGGAGGGCTTCCGCCAGCTCGAGGCTGAGGGTGCGGGCGGTCAGGACGGCACGGTCGGACGCTGCCTGTCCCACGCCTGCCGCCCAGGTCGCGAGTTCGCGCTGCAGCGCGTGCCGCGCCGGTGCGAGCGTGCGGCAACGCTGCAGGAAGCGCGTACCGACCGGCGCCCAGGCCGTCGCGCCCGCCAACGCCACGGCGGCGTCCGCGAGCACCGCGGCGTCCGTGGTCGCGACCATGGCGACATAGGCGGCACCGACCAGGAAGGCCTCGTCCGCGGGCTGCTCGTCCGCCGGCACGGTGCGCCGGCTCGGCAGCCCGACGACCCCGCCGCCCGCGACCGCGAGGTCCCGCAGGTCCGCGGCCAGCTCGGCGCGGCCGTCGAGGATGCCGGGTCCCACCGCCCGAAGCGGCCAGGGCACGAGCGCGGCGCCGTCGAGCGCGAACGGCGCCAGGGGCAGCCGCGACCACGCGGTCGACGTCCGGCGGAGCCAGGCGGCGTACGTGCCGCGGGAGTCGACCGACGAGAGGTCGGCCAGCGCGGCGGCGGCGACGGCTCGGGGGCGCCAGGTGCGGCTCCCCAGGGTGGCGAGGAAGCCGTCTCGGTGGACGCTCTCGCGGGTCAGCAGACCGGGCATGACGTCCATTCGGCCACACCGCAGCCGCGGTGAACGGTGCCCGGCCCAGTTTGGGGTGATCGGGCTAGGCCGCCGTCCCCCAGGCGCGGGCCAGGCCGTCGACGATCCGCTCCAGGCGCTCCGCCGACGTGGCGAACGCGAGCCTGGTGGACAGCTCGTTCCCGGGGCCGAAGTCGGGACCGTGGGAGAGCATCACGCCCCCGGCCGTGAGCGCCTGCTGCACGGGATCCGCCAGCCCGGTCCCCGACAGGTCGAGCCAGGCGAGGTAGGTGGCCTCCGGAGGCGTCCAGGCGACCTCTGGAAGCCGCTCGGCCAGCAGCTTGGCCAGCTCGGCACGGCGATCCCCGAGGGCCGCGACGACGCCGTCCAGCCACTGCCCGCCCTCGGCGTACGCCGCCCGGGTGGCGACCAGCCCGAGCGGGGAGACGCCGTGGTTGGCGACGAAGTGGATGCCGGTCAGCGTCGCGGCGTCCGCGGGCGTCCCGGTGACGATCTGGGCGCACTTCAGCCCCGGCACGTTGAACGCCTTCGACGCCGAGGTCACCGTCGTCCCGTGCTCCGCGGTGCCCTCGATGCTCGCGTACGGCACGTGCGTGGCGCCCGGCAGCACCAGCGGGGCGTGGATCTCGTCGCTGATCACCCGGGCACCGTGCCGGAGCGCGGCGTCCCGCAGCCCCTCCAGCTCGGGACGGCTCCACGCGCGCCCGAGCGGGTTGTGCGGACTGCTCAGGAGGATGGTGCGCGCGCCGGCGGCGAAGGCCGCCTCGATCGCGTCGACGTTCAGCCGTCGGCTCCCGTCCAGCGCCGGCACGGTCACCACCTCGCGGCCCGTCAGCGGGACGACGTGCAGCAGCGGGGGGTACGACGGCACCGGGACGACCACGGGAGCGGGGTCGCACAACGACTCGAGCACGAACCTGACACCGGCCATGACGTCGCCGGTCGACAGCACCAGACCCGGATCGACCTGCCAGCCGTAGCGGGCGGCGGCGAAGGCGGCGAACACGTCGCGGAGATCGGTCAGGGCGTCGAAGGGCGGGTAGCCGAACGTCCCCTGGTCGACGGCGACCCGGACGGCCTCGTGCACGGCCGGGCAGGGCCGCGCGTCCATCTCGGCGACCCACGCCGGCAGGACCCCGGCCGGCGGGAGCGTCCACTTGACCGACCAGCACCGCCGCAGGTCGTCGTCCGGGATGTCGAAGGGGTCGGCGTCCATGCCCTGCACCCTAGGTCTCCACCCTGGCGTCGGCAGCGGGGCGGGCACCCCCCACCCCTCGCCGCTCCCGGACGGCGAGCAGCAGGGCCGCGACGGTCAGCAGGACCGAGACGGCGAGGGCGAGGGCGTAGGCCCGGCCGTAGTGCTCCTCGCGGCCCGCGCCGGCCGCGGGGGCCCCGCGCACAGCCGCGTAGAAGACGGCGGTGATCACGGCCGCGCCGACCGCGTTCCCGATGCGCTGCGCCGTCTGCAGGGTGCCGCCGGCGGTCGAGCCGCCGCGGACGTCGACCTCCGCCAGCGAGAGTGCCTGGTTCGGCGTGATCACACTGCCGCCGCCGAGCCCCGCGACGAGCAGCGGCACGGCGAGCGCGAGGCCGACCACGGCGGGCGTCACGGTGCCTGCTGTGGCCAGGGCGACGACGGCGCAGGCCGCCGTCCCGACGGCGAACGAGAGCAGGCCGGCCACCAGCACGCGGGACCCGAACCGGGGGAGCAGCCGGCCCGCGATCGGTGCGGCCACCGTGGCGCCCAGGGCGAACGCGAAAGCGGTGGCCCCGGCGTGCAGGGGGGAGAAGCCGAGACCGTCCTGGAGGAAGAAGGCGAGCACGAGCGGGGCGCCGGTGTAGCCGGAGAAGAAGACGAGTGCGAGCGCGACTCCGGCGGCGTAGGAGCGCACCTTGAACAGGCCCAGGTCGATCAGCGGGTACCCGCGCCGCCGGGCTGGGCCGTGCTCCCAGTACACGAACGCGGTCAGCACCGCGAGTGCCGGCAGGACCAGGGTCGCGAGCCGGGCGTCGTGGCTCGCGTCGTACTGCACCGCCGGGAAGAGGACACCGAGGACGCCGAGCGCGAGCAACCCCGCGCCGGGCAGGTCCAGCGGGCGGCGGGTGCCTTTCGGTGGGGGCGCGGGCAGCCAGGCCCGGCACAGCAGGAACGACGTGACGCCCACGGGCAGGTTGACCAGGAAGCACAGCCGCCAGCCGTACGTCTCGCCGCCGAGCCCGATGATCAGGCCGCCGACGACGGGCCCGGCGGCCGTCGCGACGCCGACCGCCGTGCCGATGAGGCCGAACGCGCGGCCGCGCTCGTGCAGCGGGAACAGCTGCTGCACGACGCCGGACACCTGCGGGTTGACCAGGCCGCCGGCCAGGCCCTGGAGCACCCGGCCCGCGATGAGCACGCCCGCGGTCGGCGCGAGCCCGACGACGACGCTGAAGACGGTGAAGGCGCCGATGCCGATCAGCAGCATCCGCCGCCGGCCGCGGTCGTCGCCGAGCCGGCCTCCGATGATCGGGACCATGCCGAAGGCCAGTGCGTAGCCGGAGACCACCCACTGCAGCTCGGCCGGCCCGGCGCCGGTGCCCCGGCCGATCGAGGGCAGCGCGACCGTGACGATGCTGACGTCGAGCAGCGTGGTGAAGAGTGCGGTGACGCAGACGGCGAGCGCCCGCCAGCGCCGCGGGTCGAGCTCGGTGGGAGCCCCGGTGCCTGCCCTGGCCGGCGCGCTCACCCCTCGCACCAGGCCATGACGGCGAGGGTAACTCCGCCGCTCCAGCGGCCGCCCGGGCGGGCGGGCTACGGCAGCGCCGTCACGAGCCGCAGGACCTCGTCGGCGCAGCCCCAGGACAGCGTGAAGCCATGGCTCCCGTGGCCGTAACAGTGGATCAGCACGCGGTCGGCGTCCTCGTCGGTCGGCCGCTGCTCCGCCTCGACCCGCACCGAGGGGCGGCCCGGGCGCAGGCCGACCCGCAGGCCCGCGACGTGCGCGCCCTTGAGCCGCGGCACCACCTCGCCCGCGCGCTCGAGCAGCGCCCGGCCCGCAGCCTCGTCGGGGGCGGTGTTCCACTCGCCGCGCTCGCCGGGTCCCTCGACCGCCACCATGTCGCCGAGGGGCAGGATGCCGAACGAGCCCGCGGCGTCCCACCACCAGGCGTCGACGCCCGGGTTCGCCGCGAAGGCGACCTGCGTGCGCACGGGCTCGACCCGGGGATCGCCGGCCAGGGCGCGGGCGGCGACGCCGGCGGCATCCACGACCACGCCCCGGGCCGGGAGGGCCGGCAGCGCGAGCCGGGTGAGGGTGCCGCCCGCGGCGACCAGACGGTCCCGGAGCCAGGGGAGGTAGCGGCGCGGGTCGGCCAGCGGGAGCCGCATCCGCCAGCCGCCCGGGTAGCCGGCGGCGGGAGCGCTCTCGGCCTCGGCCCGGACGCCGTCGTAGGCCTCCGCCCAGCGCGGCGCCGGCGCCCCTGCCTGCGCGTCCAGCAGGTGCCCGGCCACGCAGCGGACCCCGGAGGTCTCGCCGTCGGCCGCGCGCAGCTCGGCGAGCGTGGCGCGGGCCCAGGCCGCCTCGCGCAGCCCGCCCCACCCCGGGCCGGCCGGCAGCCAGAGGGCGGGCCCCGCGGCGGACGCCGTCTCGAGCGGCAGGTCGCGTGCCAGGACGTCGACCTCGACGCCGGCCTCGGCGAGCCGCACGCCGCACGTCAGGCCGGTCACTCCGGCGCCGACGACGGTCACATGCGCTGGCATGGGCAGATCATGTCGCGTCAGGGGTACTGCTGCCACGCGCGCAGGTCGCCCTGCGGGTCGAACAGGTAGCCGCCGTCCCCGATGTAGGTGGGTGCGCCGGTGGCGTTCTCGAAGATCGGGACGCTGAGGCCCCAGTACAGCTCCGTCGCCGTGTTCCTCCCGGAGCCCGGGTGCACGCGGACGGCGCCGCCGGCAGGCACTCGGGTGCCTGGAGGGAACACGAAGCCGTGCTGCTTGTAGCCACGCGCGGCGGAGTCCGGACCCACCAGCCGGACAGGTCGACGGTTGCGGTGGAGTGGTTGGAGACCTCCACGTACTCGCCGTCGGGGTTGGCGGCGTCGTCGCCGGGGGCATCCCAGGCGACCGCGACCCGCAGATCCGCTCCCTGCGCGGGGCCGGCACCACAGGAATCGGTGTCCCACAGGCCGATCCCGCGGCGCGCGGCGGACCTGGCGGCGGCCGCGGCGGCCTTGTTGGGCGCGTACTCCGTCGCGTTGGGAAGGAACAGGCCGTGGCCCTCGGCGAGCAGGATCAGCGCGACGTCCTGCCACGTCCCACCGGTGTAGACCCAGATCCGGCGCCGGTAGCGGACGCCGGACATGGACCTCGCGTCCTGCGCCGTCACCCGGACGGTCTTGCCGTACACCAGGGAGTACAGCCGGCGTGCCGCGGCCACCGCGTGACAGTCGCCGAGCCATCTCTGTGGATCGGTCGCGTACCGGGTCAGCTCCATCGCGTTGATCCCGGTCAGCCTCACCCGGATGGGCTGCGACGTGCCGTCGCCGGCGACGTCCACGTCGAGCGTGTCCCCGTCCGCCACGTGGACGACCCGGCCGAGCACGGACACCGGGGTGACCCGCGAGGCGGCGACCGGCACGGCGCGGGACGTCGCCGCGGCGGATGTCATCGCGGCGGACGTCATCACGCCGGACGTGATCACGGCGGTCCCGACGGCCACGACCGCCCACACCCGTGCCCTGGACCGTGTGTTAGCCAGGCCTTGGCCCTCCCGTCGCGTTCTCCCCGACCTCATCCTCCCTCTGTCGGCGGGAGCGAGGCGGAAGTGAAGCCTTCGGGGCCGCCGCCTAGAAAAGGCGGTGCTCCGAGGTGTCGTGGCCGCGAAGGGCGTCGTAGTCCAGGGTCAGGCAGCGGATGCCGCGGTCCCGGGCGAGCACCTTCGCCTGCGGCTTGATCTCCTGCGCGGCGAAGACCCCGCTCACCGGGGCGAGCAGCGGATCACGGTTGAGCAGGTCCAGGTACCTCGTCAGCTGCTCGACGCCGTCGATCTCGCCGCGCCTCTTTATCTCCACGGCCACGCTGGCGCCGGCGGCGTCGCGGACCAGCAGGTCGACCGGGCCGATCGCCGTCGGGTACTCGCGACGCACCAGGGTGTAGCCGTCGCCGAGCGTGTGCACGTGCTCGGCGAGGAGCTCCTGCAGGTGGGCCTCCACACCGTCCTTGACGAGGCCGGGATCGACGCCGAGCTCGTGCTCGGAGTCGTGCAGGACCTGGTGCAGGTGCACGACCAGGCGATCGTCGCTCTTCGCGTTCTGAACGGTCCACACCTGGGTGACGCCGGCTTCCTTCGCGGCGTCACCAGGATCGCTGATCTTCAACCTGCACGGGGGGCTCATCCAGTTGAGCGGCTTGTACGAGCCGCCGTCCGAGTGGACGAGCACGGACCCGTCGGCCTTGACGAGGAGCAGCCGCCGGGCCAGGGGCAGGTGAGCGGTGAGCCGCCCGGCGTAGTCGACCGAGCACTCGGCGATGACAAGACGCACGGCGACGAACCTACCGGGCGCGCCTAGGCCCACGCGCCGGACCGCTGGACGAACGAAGTCGGCGCTCCGTCGGCGTGTCGTGGCTCCCGCGCGACATTGTTCGCGTGGCGGTCCGCCTCGCGGCCTCGCGGCCTCCGCGGCCTCCGCGGCTGCGCGGCCTCGCGGCCTCCGCGGCTGCGCGGCCTCGGACCTCGGCGGCTGCGCGGCCTCGCGGCCTCCGCGGCTGCGCGGCGGAGCCGCAGGCGCCACCTGAAAGACTCGGCCGCATGACGCGCGAGATCGGGACCGTCGGGGTCGTCGGGCTGGGGACGATGGGCGCGGGCATCGCCGAGGTACTGGCCCGATCCGGTCTCGATGTGGTCGCCGTCGACGCCGACACCGCCCGGGTGGAGCACGGCCGTGCGCTCGTGGAGGGGTCGACGTCCCGTGCGGTCGCCCGCGGGAAGCTCGCCGGCGAGGACCGTCAGCAGCTGCTGGCCCGCGTCCGCTTCACCGCCGCACTCGACGATCTGGGCGCCGCGCAGCTCGTGGTCGAGGCCGTCCCGGAACGGCTGGACCTCAAGCGGGAGATCTTCGGCCGGCTCGACACCGTGGTGGACCCGGCCGCGATCCTCGCGACGAACACCTCCAGCCTGTCCATCGCCGAGATCGCGGCGTCCACCCGCGAGCCCGGACGGGTCGTGGGGCTGCACTTCTTCAATCCGGCTCCCGTGCAGCGGCTGGTCGAGGTCGTGCGGACGGTCGTCACCGAGCCGTCCGTCGTCGAGGACGCCGTCGCCCTCGCGCGGCGGCTGGGCAAGCTCCCGGTCGTCGTCGGCGACCGAGCGGGGTTCATCGCGAATGCGCTGCTGTTCGGCTACCTCAACAACGCCGTGCGGATGTACGAGCAGGGCCACGTCGGCCGCGAGGACCTCGACGCCGCGATGACCCTCGGGTGCGGGCTGCCGATGGGGCCGCTGGCGCTGCTCGACCTCATCGGGCTCGACACGGCGCTGCAGATCCTGGAGACGATGTACGGGCAGAGCAGGGACCGTCTGCACGCCCCCGCGCCGCTGCTGCGGCAGATGGTGGCGACGGGTCTGCTCGGGAGGAAGTCCGGCCGCGGCTTCTATCCGTACGGGTCCGAGGGCGCTTCGACCGGCGCCCGGACCGGCGCCGGCGCCGGCGCCGGGGCCGGTACCGGCACCGGGCCGGCCGAGCCTGAGCGCCGACCTCGTCGGGCACCGGGGACGATCGGGGTGGTCGGCAGCGGGCCCACGCCGATGCGGCTCGCCCAGGCAGCGGCCGTGGCGGGTTCGGACGTCGTCCTGATGGCGAGCGACGCCGAGGAGATGGTGCTCGTTCTCGAGCGGGTCCGGCGCAGCCTGGACAAGGACGTTGAAGCGGGCCTCCTCCCCGACGACGAGCGCTCCACCGCGTTCGACCGGATCAGGGGGACCGCGCGGCTGGGTGACCTGGCGGACGCCGACGTCGTCGTCGCGGCGGCCGGCGGGGGGCCGTCCGTCGTGCGAGCGCTCTTCGAGGAGCTCGGACGGGTCTGCCGCGCCGGTGCCGTGCTGGCGACGGTCGACTGCGCGCCGGTGATCGAATGCGCCGCGGCGAGCGGGCGGCCGGCGGACGTCGTGGGGATGCACGTCGTCGAGGGACCGGCGGGGGCGCGGCTGGTGGAGGTCGTGTCGACGGTGGCGACGTCCTCGGACGCCGTCGAGGTCGCGATGGCCCTCTGCGAGCGCCTCGGGCTGCCGGCGGTGCGGTGCGCCGACCGGGCGGGCTTCGTCGTCGACGCCCTGCTGTTCCCCTACCTGAACGACGCCGTGCGGATGGTCGCGGAGGGTTACGCGACCGTCGGCGACATCGACACGGCGATGGTCGCCGGCTGCGGGTACCCGAAGGGGCCGTTCGAGGTGCTGGACGCGGTGGGACTGGACGTGGCCCTGGCGACCCAGCGCGCCCTGTGCGCGGAGTCGCGCGAACCCGGGCACGCGCCGGCCCCCCTGCTCGAGCAGCTCGTGACGGCCGGCTTCCTCGGCGTCCGAACGGCGCGCGGTTTCCGCACCCACGCATGACGACGAGCGCATCCTCCGACTCCGGCGATCAAGGAAAACTTGGGGATCAAGGAAAACTTGGGGATCAGGGAAAACCTCGGGATCAAGGACGTTCCGGGGATCAGGGACTCGGCGGGGACCGGGCGGCTCCTGGCGCTGACGTCGTCCGGGACGCCGAGGGCGACGACTGCGCCCCGGAGCACCCGCTGGCCGGGATCCTCCGAGCGGCTGCCACGGGCCGGTTCCCGCCCGTCGACGGACGGGTCGAGGTCGTGCCCCCGTATCTGCCCCGCGTGGACGCCGTCGTGGCGCTCACCGGGCACAGCGTCGTCGCGACGCGCCTGCCGTTGCGCGCCCTCGTCGACGCCGGTGCCGACGGCTTCGCGGGAGCCACGTCCATCCCGGTGATGACGCTGCTCGCCGGGGAGGGCGGCACCGTCGACGTCCTCGACGCGCTGCTGGTGGCCCCCGGAACGGGCGGCGGGACCCTGAGGGCCCGCTCCGATCTCGACGGTCACGCGCGCGTCCGCTACGCCCGGGTGTGGCGTCGGGACGTGCGCGTGTTCGGCGACGAGCGGGGAATCATCACCCTTTCCCGGGGCCTGGGCGGGTTGCTGGAGCTGTCGTTCGAGGTGGACGCCGACCGCCGCGGGAAGGGGCTCGGGCGGAGCCTGCTGCGCGAGGCGCTCGCGCTCACGCCGCTCGGCGAACCGCTGCTCGCCGCCGTCGCGCCGGGCAACGCCGCCTCTCTGCGAGCCCTTCTCGCGGCGGGCTTCACCCCGCTCGGCTCGGTGCAGCTGGTCCGGCCCGGCGAGAGCCGCGAGGAGCCGACATCGAGGCCCCGCTGACGATCAGCTGCAGCAGGCCCCGCCACAGCAGCCGCCGCTCTGCACCGGAGCCGACACCGCCGACGTCGCGGTGCCACCACGCCCGGTCAAGCCGATCGCGGGCAGCAGGCGGACCGTGTCGTCGTGCCCGTGCGGGCAGGGCGCAGGCTCGTCCGCCCGGGCCATGGGCCGGTTGACCTCGAAGGTCGTGCCGCACGCTCGGCACCTCACGTCGTACCTCGGCACGGTCCCCTCCTCGTTCCGCCGGTGGTCGGCCTGCGCAGGCCATTGTGCATCGCGCCCCCGACACTTGAGGTCGTGCCCCGCAGCAACCGTCCCCGCCGTGGCCGGGGCCGCCCGCCGGGTCAGCCGGTCGGGGCGGACGAGCTCGAGACCCGGCTCGTCCATGGCGGCGGCCGGCTCGAGCAGTACCCGGACGGCGACTGGCGGGTGCGGCCCGTTCCGGGGGCGGCGGCGGGAAAGGCCTACCTGTGCCCGGGCTGCCGCCAGCAGATCCCTGCCGGCACGCCGCACGTCGTGGCCTGGCCCGCCGACCAGCTCGGCGCCTTCGGCGGCCCCGAGGAGCGACGCCACTGGCACACGCCCTGCTGGTCGGCCCGCTCGCGCCGCCGCTGACGCTCGCCCCCGAGCGTCTTCCCGGCTTCTCCGCAGAAAACCGGATGCAACCCGCCCATCCGTGCGGTTGTCCGTGGAAACGCGGGGAAGCGCGGTGAGGTGGACGCCGCACCGGGGGCCGGTGCTGTCGACGTCCGGCTTTTCCTCCGGAAAACAGAAACCCGGAAAGGCGCGGTGACGAGGGGTCAGCGGTTGGCCGTCTCCTGCTGCTGGGCCGGGAGCGTGAGCGTCCGGTCCTCGGGCTGGAGCGTGACGGTCCCGTCCTCCCGCCCGGTGCCGGCCTGCTCGGACGGCGGCGCCTCGACGGCCGGCTGCTGCTGGGCTGCGGCTACCTGGCCCGTCCCCGGCCCCGACATCGCCCCCAGCAGGTGGCGCAGCTGGTCGAGGTGACCGGTGATGCTGTCGCGCTGGCGGACCAGCTCGTCGACCTGGCGCTGAGCTGCCCGACGGGTGCGCTCGGCCTCGGCCTTCGCCTCGGACATGACCTTGTCCGCGTGCTGGCGGGCCTCGCCGAGAATCTGCTCGGCGTTGCGCCGCGCCGTCCCGAGCAGCCCCTTCGCGTGCTCGTCGGCGTCCCGTCGCACCGACTCCGCCTGCTCGACCGCCTTCGCCGCGCGCTGCTCGGCGGCGGCGGCGCGCTGCTCGGCCTCGGCCACCAGCTGCGTCGCCTGGGCGACGGCCTGGTCGTGGCGCTCTGCGTCCAGCCGCTCGGCCTCCTCGCGGCGGGCGGCGAGCTTCACTTCGAGGTCGGAACTCAGCTGCTCGACCCGTGCGCGCGTCTCCTCGTGCAGGGTGCTCGCCGCGGCACGCATCTCGTCGGCGTCGCGCTTGGCGCTCGTCCGCATCTCGTCGACCTCGCGCTTGGCGCCGGCGCGCAGCTCCGTGACCTCGCGCTCCGCCGTGGCCCGCAGGCGGGCGAGCTCGCGCTCCACGGCGGTGCGCTTGTCGCTCGTCTCGCGATCGGCCACGGACCGCAGCTTGGCGGCTTCGCGCTCCGCGACGGCCAGCGTCTCCTCGGCCTTGCGGGTGGCGGTGGCAACGATCTCCTCCGCCTCCGTGGTGGCGTTGGAGCGCACCTCCGTCGACTCCCGCTGGGCGGACGCCGTCATCTCGGCGGACTCGGTCTGGGCGGCGGCCCGCATCTGAGCGGCCTCGACGCGGGCCTGGGCGAGTGACTCGTCGGCATCCTTGGTCGCGGCGGCGATCACGTCACTCGCCTGTTCCTCCGCCAGGCGCAGCAGCTGCTCGATCCGCGCGCCGAGGCCGCTGTACGACGGCCGCTCGACCTCGCGCAGCTGCCGATGCGCCTCCGAGACCTCGCCGGCGAGCTTCATGGCCCGGGCGTCGAGCTCCTCGACCCGTGCGCGAGCATCTCGTAGCGCGCCCTCCAGTGCAGTGACCCGTTCGTCGACCTGCGTCTTGTCGTATCCGCTGATCCGGGTCTGGAACAACTGCCCGCTCTGGTCCCCAGCCACTGGCTCGGCCCTCCCTGGCCCCCCGAGGGGCCTACATTTCACAGAACCGCTTGATCGCGTCGAGGTGTTCGTCACCGGGCCGCGGATCGAGCGGATCGGCGGCGTCTTCCCGCGCCAGGCAGACTACCCCCACCAAAGGGGCGTTTCTGTTACGGCGAACGCGACAAACGCCCGATCAGCCCCAATCTGCCTCGATCGCTGACGGCGCCCAGCAGATTGGGCCGGCAGCGCGACGGACGCCGGGCGACCTGCCCCTGCGGGGTCAGCAGGGAGCCGGCTCCACGAGCTCGACGAGGACGCCGCCGGCGTCCTTGGGGTGCACGAAGTTGATCCTGCTCCCCGCCGTCCCGCGTCGCGGCTGGTCGTAGAGCAGCCGCAGGCCCCGCTCGCGCAGAACGGCGCTGACGGCGTCCACGTCCTCCACCCGGTAGGCGACCTGCTGCAGCCCTGGGCCGGAACGCTCGAGGAACCGGGCGATGGCCGACTCCGGTGTCAGGGGTGCGAGCACCTGCACGCGGGTGTCGCCGTCCCCGACCGCGAGCATCGCCTCGCGCACCCCCTGCTCCTGGTTGACCTCCTCGTGCGCCACGCGCAGGCCGAACACGTCCCGGTAGAAGGCGATCGCCGCGTCGTAGTCGGCGACGGCGACGCCGACGTGGTCGACGGCGGTGAAAAGGCCGGCCGGCAGGGGTTTCGAGGTGCTCATCGCGCAAGGCTAGGCGCGGTGCGGCAAGGCCGGCTCGGGCCGACCGGACGGAAGCGCCCGGCGGCCGGCAGGGCTGGGGTCGGAACGGGGTCGGGAGCTACCGTGGACCGGACGCCTGGGCCTACCCGGCCCAGCGCCGTTCCGGGCGCGGCAACCCCGCGCCGTGCCCCTTCGACGCCTCCTGGAGACCGCAGTGGCCGACCGTCCCGAGTCCTCCGACCGCGCCTGCGTCCTGGTCGCCGGCGCACGCACTCCGATGGGCCGCCTCCTCGGCGGCCTGAAGGACTTCTCAGCGGCCGAGCTGGGTGCCGTCGCCATCAAGGGCGCGCTGGAGAAGGCCGGGCTGAGCCCGGAGGCCGTCGAGTACGTGATCATGGGTCAGGTGCTCACCGCGGGCGCGGGCCAGATCCCGGCCCGCCAGGCCGCGGCGAAGGCCGGGATTCCGATGACCGTCCCCGCCCTCACGATCAACAAGGTGTGCCTCTCCGGGATCGACGCGATCGCGCTGGCCGACCAGCTCATCCGCGCCGGCGAGTTCGACATCGTGGTCGCGGGTGGCCAGGAGTCGATGTCTCAGGCCCCGCACCTGCTCCTCGGCTCCCGGCAGGGCTACAAGTACGGCGACGTCCCGCTGCGCGACCACATGCAGTTCGACGGCCTGTGGGACGCGTTCACCGACCAGGCGATGGGCTCCCTCACCGAAGCCGCCAACGGGTCGGACCGGCACTTCTCGCGGGAGGAGCAGGACGCCTACTCCGCCCGCTCCCACCAGCTCGCGGCGCAGGGCTGGAAGAACGGGCTGTACGACGACGAGGTCGTCCCGGTGCCGATCCCGCAGCGCAAGGGCGAGCCGCTGATGTTCAAGGACGACGAGGGCATCCGGCCCGACACGACCGTCGAGACCCTCGCCCGGCTGCGGCCCGCCTTCCGTCCCGACGGGACCATCACGGCGGGATCCGCCTCGCAGATCTCGGACGGCGCCGCCGCCGTCGTCGTCATGAGCCGGGCCAAGGCCGAGGAGCTCGGGCTGACCTGGCTCGCCGAGATCGGCGCCCACGGCGTCGTCGCCGGGCCCGACTCCACGCTGCAGCACCAGCCCGCCATGGCGATCCGGCGGGCTTGCGCCAAGGAGGGCATCGAGGTCGCGGACCTCGACCTCGTCGAGATCAACGAGGCATTCGCGGCCGTGGGCCTCGCCTCCGTCAAGGAGCTCGGCATCGACCTCGAGATGACGAACGTCAACGGGGGCGCCATCGCGCTCGGCCACCCGATCGGGATGTCGGGGGCGCGCCTCGTGCTGCACCTCGCGCTCGAACTCGCCCGGCGCGGCGGTGGCATCGGCGCGGCCGCCCTCTGCGGCGGCGGCGGCCAGGGCGACGCGCTCTCGTGCGGGTCCCCGCGCGCTGACCCGCCGTTACGCAACGGCCGGCTCCGCAGCGGCGGCGTGCGGCAGAGTGAGCCCGTGACTCCGGACGTGCCCGCACTGCTGCGCCAGGCCCGCGAGGGCTCGCCGCGCGCGGTCGCACGCCTCGTCTCGCTCGTCGAGGATGCGGCGCCGGCGCTGCGCGAGGTCGCCGCCGCGCTCGCTCCGCACGTGGGCCGCGCGCGGATCGTGGGGCTCACCGGCGCGCCGGGCGTGGGCAAGTCGACGACGACGGCCGCGCTCGTGCGGGCCTTCCGGGAGCGCGGACAGCGGGTCGGCGTGCTCGCCGTCGACCCCTCGTCCCCGTTCACCGGCGGAGCCCTGCTCGGTGACCGCGTCCGGATGCAGGACCACGCTCTCGACCCCGATGTCTTCATCCGATCGATGGCCACCCGCGGCCACCTCGGCGGACTCGCCTGGGCCACGCCGCAGGCCGTCCGGGTGCTCGACGGGGCCGGCTTCGACGTCGTGCTGGTCGAGACGGTCGGCGTCGGGCAGAGCGAGGTCGAGGTCGCCGCCATGGCCGACGTGACCGTCGTCCTGCTCGCACCGGGGATGGGGGACGGCGTCCAGGCGGCGAAGGCGGGGATCCTCGAGGTGGGCGACGTCTTCGTCGTCAACAAGGCCGACCGCGAGGGTGCGCAGAGCACAGTGCGCGATCTGCGCCAGATGATCTCCTTCGGCATGCCGGCCGGGCCCCGGGACCCGGCCGACCCCGCGCCCTGGAGGCCACCCGTCCTCACCACCGTCGCCTCGACGGGCGAGGGTGTGGACGATCTCGTGGCCGCCCTCGACGAGCACGAGCAGTGGGCGGCGGGCAGCGGCGAGCTGAGCCGGCGCCGGCTGCGGCGGGCCGAGCGGGAGATCGAGGTGATCGTGGTGACCGCGCTCCGGGAGCAGATCGCGGATTTGCGCGGCGGCAAGCGCCTTCGCGGCCTCGCCGAGCAGGTCGCCGAGGGGCGGAGCGATCCGTGGACCGCGGCTGACGTCCTGCTCGCTGACGTGATCCGGGAGCCGGGGGGCGTCGGCGCCCGTGCCCGCTCGCCACGGCTAGGACAGGCCCTGACCCGGGGTCAGTAGGCCTCGGGGTGCCCGGGGGTCGCGAGCCAGCGCAGGCCGGTGCCCTCCTCGGCGGAGGCCACCACCCGGCCGCCGCCGAGGCTGCGCGCCTCGTCGAGAGCAGCGGAGGCGCCGACGAGCAGCAGCTGCGCATCCGGGCAGCGCGCGTCCAGGGTGGCGAGGCCGGCGCCGGCGGACAGCGGCGCCGCGGTCCGCGCCACGTGCCCGAGCAACTCGTCCACGACGTCGAACGCCGCATCTGTCCCCACCCCGGGCAGCACCACGGCGAAGACCTCGCCGGCGAGGCGGTACGTCGCCGGCGCGACAGCGGGCCCCGGCCGCTGTGGCGCTGCGAGCGTCGCGGCGGCCGCGCAGACGAGGAGTTCGGCCCGGCGGCGTCCGAGCAGGTCGGACGGCGGTGTCCACGCCCGCGAGCTCGACCAGCGCGAGCGTCAGCGGCTGCCCGCTGTCGGCCGCGGCGTGGACGGCGTCCGGAAGGTCGGCGCCGAAGGCGCGCCGCGACCGCACGCCCGTGAGGTCGTCGACCGCCAGCTCGCGCAGCGCCCTGGCGTGGCCCCGCGCCAGCCGCCACCCGCCGAGCAGCAGCGTCAGTGGGACGGCGAGCACGGCGCCGCCGGCGAGCACGTCGACGACGTGCCAGCGGTCGGTCGCGGTCGAGGCGCCCCGCAGGGCTCTGGAGCACGGTCACGTCGAGCACTGCGGCCTCCAACAGGGCGACGAGCAGGGCCGCCGCGAGCACCGCGACGGCCAGCCGGGCAGCCATCCAGACGGGAGTGGCCGGGGGCCCGGGTGTGGTGGAACCCGGCCGCAGCGACCGGCCCCGCAAGCGTGACGTCATCCAGCCCCTCCGTGGCGGTCTCCCGCCCCGTCCGTGGGGTGGGCCCGGCTGTCCGGCCTCCCCGTCGGCGGTCCGCAAAAGGTCATGAGCGGTCGTGCGGCCGGGCCGCCCGGCCGGGCTCGTCCCGGGCGCGGGGTAGCCTCGACGGATGCTCGTGGCCTTCTCCGTCGCACCTTCGGGCGGCTCCTCCGACCGTCCGGGCGGGTCCGACGGCTCGGTCTCGGAGGCCGTCGCGGCCGCCGTCCGGGTGGTCCGGGAGTCCGGCCTACCCAACCGGACCGACGCGATGTTCACCACCGTCGAGGGGGACTGGGACGCCTGCATGGGCGTCGTCCGCCGCGCGGTCGAGGCCGTCGCGCCGTTCGGCAGCCGCATCAGCCTCGTGCTCAAGGCGGACATCCGGCCTGGGCGCTCGGGGGAGTTGCAAGGAAAGCTCGACCGGGTCGAGGCGCTGCTCGCTGCGCCCGACCGCGACACCAGGGGCGGGGGGAGCGCGTGAGATCCCTGCTCGGGCGCCCGCGGACCCTGTTCGGGCGCCTGCGGACGCCGTACGGGGCGGCGCTGGCCGCCGCCGCGCTGGTGGCGCTCGCCGGAGTCGTCCTGGTGTTGCTCGGGCTCGCGAAGGCCACGGTCTGGGCGCCGGACCGCATCACGGTCGCGCGCGTCGCCGGGCAGGCCGGTGCGCCGGTCGTGACCACTACTCCCGAGCTGACCGCGCTCGACGGCCCGGTGCTGAAGGTCGACGTCCGGGGGCCGGCCGGGCGTCCCGCGTTCGTGGGGGTGGGCCGCGCGGACGACGTCGCCGCCTACCTCGGTGCGGCGGCCCGCACCGAGGTGACCGGGGTGGCCGACGGGCACGGGGTGGTGCAGCGGCAGGGAGCCGAGGCGTCCTTACCCGAGCCGGCCGGGGTCGACGTGTGGGCGGCGAGCGCTACCGGCAGCGGCAGCGCCAGCCTGACCTGGCCGCAGAGCCCCGGTCACTGGCGGGTGGTCGCAGCCGTCGACGGGGCGACGCCCCCCACCGAGGTCGTGCTCACGTGGCAGCGTGCCCGCGCGTCGTCGGCGGCGCCGGCCCTCCTCGCCGTCGGCGGTCTGCTGCTGGCGCTGGGCCTGGTGGGTGCCTGGGCGGCCCGGCGCACCCGCCCGGCGGCCAGGACGGCCAGGACGACCAGGACGACACAGGTCCCTGACCGGAGCGTGCCCTCCGCGCCGGACCTGCCAGCCCTGGCCGCACCGGCCCCGGCCGCACCGACCCCTGCGGCGCCGGCCCCTGTCGCCGCTCGCACCGCCCCGGCCGCCCCCGCACCTGCCGCGGCCGCCCCCGCACCTGCCGCCGCTCGCAGCGCCCCGGCGCAGCCCGCCGGCGCACCGGCTCGGCCCGCGTCGGCCGCTGGCTCGCGACGGGCTGCGCGGGCGGCCCGCACCGGAGACCTTCCCGCCGTCGACCCCGAGGCGGGTGCGTCGCGACACGCCCCAGGGCCTTGGTACGACGACCCCGACGAGCCGGAGGACGACGTCGCGCCGGCGCCGTTCCGGCAGCCCCCCGGAGGACGTTCGTGAACCGCCGCGCCCTGCTCACCGGCGCGCTCGCGTCGGGCGTCCTCGCGGCATGCGGCCAGCCGGACGCGGGCAACGCCGGGCCCGATCCGGCGCACCCCGCCGTGGTGCCCGCGCAGGCCGAGCGCGTCCTCGCCGCCGTCGACACGACGCTCGACCGCGCCTTCGCCGCGCGGAACCCGCGCTTGCTGGGCGCCCGCGCGACGGGTCCGGCGGCGCGCACCCTGACCGCCCGGCTCACAGTCGCAGGGAAGCTCGGACGTACCGTTCCGGCGCCTGCTCCCCTCGTCCTGCGCAGGCTCGTGCTGCCGGCGTCCGGTGGATGGCCCCGATGGTTCCTCGCCGCGGGGGAGGTGACGGGGCAGCCCACACCGGTGGTCCGGGTGCTGAGGTCGCTGGGCCCCCGTGAACCGTTCGGACTCTGGGGTGAGCTGGTGCTGTTGCCCGGCGCGAGCATGCCCGGTCTCGCGTCGCCGCAGACAGGCACCCCGGTGCTGGCCCCCAACGGTGCCCAGGGTCTGGTCCTGCCCCCCGCCGACGTTCTGGCGCAGTACGCGAAGACCCTCACGACGACCACGCCGGGGAGCGCGCCGCAGGGCTTCGCTCTCGACCAGTTCCGCGAGCAGATCGCGGGGCAGCTCGCGGCCGACCGCAGGACCCTCGGCCGCATCGCCAACGTCGACACCGTGCACCGCCCCTCGGCCGACGGCATGCTCGCCCTGCGGACCGCGGACGGCGGAGCCCTGGTGGTTGCGGCCCTCGAGCAGCTCTACAAGGTGCAGGTGCGCAAGCCTGGCAGCGGGATCGTCACGCTCGACACCGACCTCGCCGCGCTGGCCGGCGTCCCCCGGGTGGGACACGGCCTGCAGCGCACCTCCGTCGAGCTGCTCGCCTTCCAGGTGCCGCCCGCGGGGAAGGGACAGGTGACCCTGGTCGCGGCCGCCAAGGGTGACGTGTCGGCGATCGGTTCCTGAGCCTGCATTGCCCGCCCGGGCGCCTCGTCGGAGGCGGGGACGTCGGGCGCGAGCGTGCCGCAGGCGTGTGCCAAGGTGAAGACATGAGCAACCAGCCCGGCCGGGCCCCGCGCCCGGCGCTCGACCTGCGCGGAGCCGTCGATCTGAGCGCCCTCACCAGGCGCCCCGAGTCGCCCGCCTCGCCGGCGGGCGGCCCGGACGGCGCCGTGTCCGGCGGTGCGCAGCCCGGGGGGCAGGGCGCTCCTGTCCTCGCGGTGACCGACGCGACGTTCGTGGCCGAGGTGGTCGACCGCTCGCAGACGGTGCCCGTCGTGATCGATTTCTGGGCCGACTGGTGCGAGCCGTGCAAGCAGCTCTCGCCCACGCTGGAGCGGCTCGCGGCCGAGTTCGGCGGGCGCTTCCTGCTCGCCACCATCGACGTCGACGCCAACCCGCAGCTCGGGCAGGCCTTCCAGATCCAGTCGATCCCCACCGTGTTCGCCGTCCTGAAAGGACAGCCGATCCCGCTGTTCCAAGGCGCGCAGCCCGAGGCACAGATCCGCGCCGTGCTCACGGAGTTGCTGCGCGTGGCCTCGGCGAACGGCGTCACGGGGACGGTCGACGTCGCCGCGGCGAGCCCTGCGGACGAGGAAGCGGATCTCGACCCGGCCGAGGAGCCGCTGCCGCCGCTCCACCAGGCGGCGTACGACGCGATCGAGGAAGGCGACTATGCGGCGGCGGTGAGCGCCTACGAGCAGGCGCTGCTGCAGAGCCCGGCGGACGAGATGGCCAGGGTCGGGACTTGCGCAGGTCAAGCTCCTGCAACGGACTGCGGACGCGGACGCGCAGGCCGCCCGCACGGCCGCGGGCGCGGCGCCCGCAGGACGTGGACGCCCAGATCCTCGTGGCCGACATCGACCTGCTCGGTGGGCACGTCGAGGACGCGTTCGCGAGACTCGTCGACACCGTGCGCCAGACGTCCGGGGCCGAGCGCGACCGCGCCCGGGCTCACCTCGTCGAGTTGTTCGACGTCGTCGGCACGAACGACCCGAGGGTGGCATCGGCCCGCCTCGCGCTGGCCAACGCCGTCTTCGCCTGACGCCGTCTTCCACCCGCCGTCTTCCACCGCGCTGTCTTCCACCGGCGCTGTCTTCCGCCGCCAGACGAGGCGGCGCCCTCGTCAGTGGGCGTGTATCTGGTCGGCCACCCGGCCGGAGCTCACCGCCGCGTCCGTGACGTCGACCACCCGGCGGGGGGCGCTGCCGGAGCGGACGATGTCGCCGGCGATGTCGCGCACCTTGCGCCGCTCCCGGCGGGAGATCTCGACCAGCAGCCCGAATGCGCTGTCGGCGTCGCAGCGGTGCTTGAGCATGAGCATGCCCTTGGCCTGCTCGATGATGGCCCGGTTCTCCACTGCCTCCAGCAGCGAGGCGCGCTCGACGGCGGCCTGCGCGGGATGCGCTGCGGAGGGCCTGGCAGGTGGCGTCATCGGATGGACCCGGTCGTCCGCGGTTCGCTCGACCTCGCGCTCCGGCCCGCCGGTGCCGGCGAGGGAGCCCACGCCCTCGCGGACGGCGGCCAGCAGCGCCTCGATCTGCCGGACCTGCGCCTCGATCGCGGCGACGGCGTCGTGGTGCCCGCCCGGGGCGACGGGCCCGGCGTCCGCGGACCCGGGTGGGCTGAGGTCCGGCTCCCGGGCGGCCGGGCCCGCCTCGGCGACCGGGGCAACCGGAAGCCGGGTGACGTCGCGCAGAGCCGGCCGCGGGCGTGCCCGCCGAACCGCGCCTGCTGATGGTGTCGCTTCACGCATGGTCATGTCCGCCTCGTCCCGCGTGCCCCCGCACTCCTAGGAAGTCGCTGAAGGTAAGTGCATTCTGACATAGCGTGACCGGTGTCGCCGTGCATTCGGTGGAACTCCCGATCGTGTCCCTGGGCGGCCGGTTCTGCGGGACGGTTGCCGCCACCGAAGGCTCGGCGGAGCTCGGACGGCGACACGCACGAGGGAACCTCGGACGTTCGGGCGAGGAACACCCCACTGCACCCGTCTGCGCACGCTCGGTGACACGATTTCGCCCGTGGCGCGCATCTTCGTCGTTGGGGCCGGAGTCGTCGGGACCGCTGTCGGGCGCGGTTTCGTCGAGGCCGGTCATTCCGTGACTCTCGTGGACATCTCTGCCGACCGCGTCGACGCGCTCGTCGCGGCCGGCCTGGATGCGACCACGCGGCTCGACCTCAGGGGGAGCCCTCCTCGTTCGTGTTCCTGACGGTGCCGACGCCGGCGGGTCCGCAGGGCTACGACCTGCGCGCGATGGCGGTGGCGTCCCGGGACGTCGGCCGCGCGATCGGTCAGGCGCACGCGGAACGCGGCATCGCCGGCCGGCACAGCAACCGCCGCGACGCGCGCGGCGAGGGCGACGGATACGCGGTCCACACCGTGGTGACCCGCTCCACGGTGCCGCCGGGCACGACCACCCAGCTGGTCGGGCCGGCCGTGGCGCAGGCGAGCGGAACGGCCGAGGGAGTCGGCTTCGTGCTCGCGGCGAACCCGGAGTTCCTGCGCAGCACGAGCGCCGAGGACGACGTCCGCTGGCCCTGGATGACCGTCGTCGGTGCACGAAGCCGGCGGGTGGGCGAGCGCCTGGCTGCGCTGCTCGAGCCGTTCGGCGGCGAGTTGCGGGTCTTCGGCAAGCCGGAGACGGCCGAGCTCGTCAAGTGCGCGCACAACCTCTACAACGCCACGAAGATCAGCTTCTGGAACGAGATGTGGCTGGTGGCGCGGGCGCTGGGCCTCGATCCCGACGACGTCGCCGGGACGGTGTCGCGGAGCGCCGAGGCGTCCCTGAACCCGGGTTACGGCATCCGTGGCGGCGCCCCCTTCGCGGGGCGCTGCATGCCGAAGGACACCGACGGCTTCCTGGCCTTCGCCCGGGAGCTCGGACTGCCGATGCCGCTGCTCGACTCGGTTGTCGATGTCAACCGGCAGCTGGCGACGCGGGTGGAGGGCGAGCTCGAGGCCCTGAGCCTCGGCGCCGCCGGACGGGTGCTCGACCTGCGCGAGGCCGAGCGGCGCGACGCCGTGGCGGCCGAGCGGCACAGCGCCGGGGGCGCCGAGCGGCACAGCGCCGGGGGCGCCGAGCGGCACAGCGCCGAGCGGCACGGCACCGTGGGCCGCGGGCCGAGCGGAACGGAGACGCCGGCCCCGGGTCCGGCGGCGGCCGCCCCCGAGGGCTACCTGAATGCCCCTCCGGGTTACGGAGGCCGTCCCGGGGCCGGATCGGGAGACGAGACGGCGGGCGTCGAGGACACCTCCTTCGTGCAGGACAGGGGTCTCGGGCACGAGGCCGGGCCCCGGCACGACACCGGGTTCGGGCAGGACGGTGCGTGGAGGCACGACACCGGGTTGGGCCGCGAGACCGGGTACGGGCCCGACAGCTGGTCGCGGCAGAACACCGAGGGGTACGGGCCCGACAGCTGGCCCCGGCAGAACACCGAGGGGCACGGGCCCGACAGCTGGTCGCGGCAGAACGCCGAGGGGTACGGGCCCGGCAGCTGGTCGCGGCAGAACAGCGAGGAGTACAGGCCGGGCGGCCGGGACGCCGAACTCACGTGGGAGGTCCGGCCGGCCGTTCCCGGCGCTCGCGACCCGCTCTCCGGCGACCTGCCCGCGGTGCGGCCTGCCGGCCGCGATCCCTTCACCGGCGACCTCGGCGTCGGCGACCAGCCCTACGCCCGCCGGGACAGCCGGGACAGCCGGGACAGCGTTGACGATCGGGACGCTCGGGACCGTCGGGACGGCCGCCGCGACGAGCGGTGGTGAGCGGAGGCCTTCTCGGCGTCGTCGCCACCCTCGACCCCCGTGGCGGCCGCGGCGCCGTCGCGGTCGCCGTTGCGGCCGGCCTCGCGCTGGCCCCTTCGACCCCTGCTCCGGGCGCTCCGGACCTCCACCAGCCCGTCGACCTCGCCGGCGTGCCGGCCGTCTGGTTACTGCACTCCGGTCGCGTGCTGGTGCTGCGCCCTGACCGGCTCGAGGTCGTGCTGGACGGCCGGCTCGTCCGGACGGTCGCCGTCCGGCAACCCGTCGACCTCGCCCGGCTCCCATCGCTCGTCGATGACGCGTCGTACGCCGAGCCGCTCGCCGACGCTGCGGCCTCGGGAACAGGTCCTGGAGTGCGGCTCGGGGCGGTTCTGGCCCAGCGACCCGGCACGGCCGTGACCGCGGCCGGCCTGCACCTGCGGCTCGTGGACACCGGCGGCGCGGGTCCGGCCCGCGTCACCGGCACGCGGGCCCGGCTCACTCTGCAGGACGTCCGCGTGGACGCGGCCCCCGCCCCGCCCTCGGGACCGGTTGCCGCAGGGTTCCGCTACCTGCACGCGAGCAGCCTGTCGATGGACGACGTCACGCTGACCGGCCTCGGCGTACCGGGCGCTCCGGGGGTGCCGGCCGTGCCCGCTCTGCGCGCGGACGGCGGGACCGCCCTGGCGTTGCGGCGCCTCTTGCTGGTCGGGGGCGGTCCCGGTGTCGACGTGCGCGATTCCGACCGGCTCACGGTGGAGGGGCTCGGCGGCGGGCGAGTGGGCGGTTCCCTGCTCACCGTCAGCGGCGGGACCGGTGCGCGCATCCGGGACGTGGGCTCGAGCGGCTCCGCCGGCGCGGCGGTGCGGTTGCGCGCCAGCGCGGGCACCGAGATCGACACGCTCACCTCCAGCGGGGACGCCGCCGCCCTCCTGGCGCAGGACGTCGACGGCGTCCGGGCCGGCCGTGTCAGTGCCCGGGGCGACGGCGTCGTGCTGGGCGGGCGCGGGATCGAGCTGACCGACATCGACGTCGACGCGCCGGCGAAGGGCGTCCTGGTGCGTGCCGGCGCTGCTGTCGTCGTCCGCGGCGGATCCCTTCGGGGCAGGGCCGCCGCCGTGGCCGCTGACCCTTCGGCCCGTGCAGAGCTGGACGGCGTGACGACCGCGGGACCCGTGACGGGTCCGGTGCGGGTAGCTCCGGCTGTCGGGGACACGGGTAGTGCCCGGCGGCGGCTCACGTCCTGGTGGGACCGCCCGGTGCGTGGGACGGGAGGTGTCGCCGTCCTGGTTCTGATCGCCGGGGTCTGCTCGGAGGTGCTGCGTGGTCGTCGTCGCGGCGACGTCCGCACCAGCGCCCGGCGGATTCAGCCTGCCGTCGGGGACGGGAGGGGTGACAGCGGCTCGGACGGGGGGCTGGACGGGGAGTTGGTGCTCGACCTCGGCGAGCGACGCCTGCACTGACGGCGGGGGATCGACCTCGCCCGACCGGCTGACACCGCTGCATCACCCCTTAGTAATCATTCGAATACTCTTCGTTAAGGACGCGGGAAGGCCCGCGGCGACCGCGAGGCGACTCGCGACGACGGAGGAGACCATGTCCGCAGCCCCCCACGAGATCGGCACATCTGCGCCGGCACTTGCCGTCGTGCCCGACCCGGCTGCTGCCGCGGCGCCTTCGCTCGCGCAGCTGCTGAGCCGGCGGACCGCCGCACCGCAGGGCTACGACCAGGGCCGCCCTCGGATCGTCCCGCAGGTCGTCCCGCAGGTCGTCCCGCAGGTCGCCCCGCAGGCAGCCCCGCAGGCAGCCCCGCAGGCAGCCCGGCAGGCAGCAGCCCGGCAGGCGGCAGCCCGGCAGACGCCCCGGCAGTCCGGCTGCTCCCATGGAGCGCAGGCAGGGCCGATGCGGGGGCTGCGGGAACCCACGTTCGACGAGCTCGTCACCGGGTACGGCCGTCATCGCGGGCCGCAGCAGCCCGAGCCGCCGACGTCGCTGCTTCGCCGTCTCGCGCTACGGGCCCGACTGCTGCCCACGCCCGCCCGGCGTCCCCCGGCGCGCGCCACCTGGAACCAGTGAAGAACGGCGAGGCCCAGCTGCCGCCCAGCTGGGAGCAGCTCCTGACGGGCACGCACCCGTCCTTCCGTCCCCCCGTCTCCGCACAGCGCGGCGGGCGTGGACCCGCCCGGCACGGGCGCGGCCGCTGGCGCCCGGACGACGAGTCGCCCGACCCGTCCGACAACCGCGGGTCGTGGCCGGAGAACGACGGCATGGCCTGGGGCGACGCCGTCCTGTGGACCGTCGTGGCCGCGGGCGCCGCGATGCTGATCGCTTCCCGCGCGGGTGGTCTCCTGCCCTGACGGGGGCAGCCCTGCTAGTGCCAGCCGGCTGTGCGTGCCAGGCCGAGGGCGTAGTCCACCCAGAACTCGCCGGCGGGCGGTGCACCGGGTCGGCAGGTGCCGTCGGACTCGCCCGGCGGTTTCACCCACAACAGGGCATCGGCGAGATCGTCCGGAGGTGTCGTCGTCGGGCCCTGACCGAGCGCGCGTCCCGGCGGGTTGCACCAGGCCAGGGCGCCCTCCCCGGGGCCGCGGCCATTGCGCCCCACGTCGACGACGAACGGCGTGGGGGTCCCGAGCGCAGCCGAGACCTGACGCCCGTAGGCCACTTGATCGGCCGTCGTGCCGAAGTTCGCCACGTTCAGCGCGAATCCCCGCGCCTGCGCGATTCCCGCGGCGCGCAATCGGGCGGCAAGGTCGGCGGGAGAGCGCCACCCCGAGTGGCCGGCGTCCAGGTACACCCAGGTGGACCCCCGCGAGAGCTTGTCCACCGCGTAGCGGACGAGCCTGTTGCGCTCGACCATCGCGGCCGGGGTGAGGCAGTCGCTGAGGGCCAGCGCGTCCGGTTCCACGATCAGGATCGCGGGGGCGCCGGCGACGCCGCCGGCGACGGCGTCGATCCAGCGGCGGTAGGCGTCGGCGTCCGGGAGCCCGGCGCCGGCGCAGTCGCGATGGGGGATGGCGTAGAGGACGAGCGTGAGGACCGCGCCTGCGGCCTTGGCGGGCCGCAGGGCCGCGCGGACCGTCGCGCCGACGGTCGTCTCCGGGGTCCAGTCGCCCACCCACAGCGCCGTGGGGGTCGCGGCGATCCGCCGGAGCAGGGCGGCGTCGGCGGTTCTTGCGGCGGGCAGCCGCCGAGCGGCGCGCGCCGCCTGGGTGTCCGGGACGGCCCAGAGCGGCCGGCCGCGGGGTCCGGGGTCGGCCGGCGCCTCGTGGCCGAGCACCAACGGGGGAGCGGGAGGGCGTGGCATCCGGCGCGGGCGTTCGTGGCGGACGCCCTGCGGCACGCTGGCGGCCACGGTGACGGCGGCGGCGACGAGCGGAGGTACAGCGCCGCCCGTGCCTGCGGGCGTCAGAGCGGTTGCCGCGGCGACGAGGGCGCCCGTCAGCGTCCTCGCGGCGATGGTCGGCACGCTGGGGCCGTCGGCAGCTCGCGGGGAGGACCTGAGGACGGCAGTCGCTCGATCACCCACGCAGCGGTGCGCTTCACGGAGCCCGCAACAGCGAGAGCGCACGGGAGAGGGCCGGCCCGTGGTTCCGGACCGGCCCTCTCGTGCCGGCTGGAGCCGCCCCCTCCGACGGCTCAGCCTGGCGGCAGGTGACCCGGTTCGCCGCACGGGTCACTGCACATCTCCGACTCAGAAAGCCCAGTCGGTGACTCTGGGTTTACTTCTGGTCACGGAGAGGACAGTACCCACTCGGTCACGATGTGACCAGTCCTTTGCGCCAAGTCGGTCCGGGGAGGGGCGGAGGCCACGTCCACCAGGGTCAGGCACCTCGGTTCCTAAACTACGGAAAGTGCGCGTATCGTCATGCTCTGTGAACGTCGACCTGGACCGGCCGCCCGTGGACCGGCCGCTGCTGGACCCAGCGGTCTGGGAACGCACCGAGACACGTCGAGCGCTCGCGGCCCGCGACCTGGCCGCGGTCTTCCGGCTGCTGCGCAAGGCGGGCACCTCGCAACGGACGATCGCCGCCCTCACCGGTCTCGCGCCGTCCGAGGTGTACGAGATCGGTCGTGGCAGGCGGGTGATGGCCTACGACGTGCTCTGCCGGATCGCCGACGGACTGGGGGTTCCGCGCGGATACCTGGGGCTCGCCTACGACAGCGAGACGGCGGCCTTCGTCAGCGCCACCTCGCCCGACGCCGCTCAGCGCGAGCAGGACCTCGACGAGGTCGGCGCCCTGCTCGCGCATGCCGCCGAGGTCGCGGTCGGCATGCAGGGCGGGCCGGCGGCCCTGCGCTGGGCCGCCCCGCGCGAGGCCGGGACCCCGATTCCCCAGCGCGTGGGCGCCCGCGACCTCGAGCAGCTCGAGGCCATCACCGTCGCCCTACGAGGCCTGGACCACGGACACGGCGGCGGGGCGTGCCGCGAGGCCGTGGTCGCGCAGACCCGGTGGGTGCACCAGCTCCTGCACGCCGACGCCGCGGAGGACGTGCGTCACCGGCTGCTCCTCGCGTCCGCGGACCTCGACAACCTCGCCGGCTGGACCTCGTTCGACGTCGGCCTGTACGCCTCCGCCCGCGGCTACCTTGCCCGCGCCCTCACCCAGGCCCGCCGCGCCGGCGACGCCTCGCTGGTCGCGAACGTGCTCTACCGCGCGGGTCGGCTGCACCTGCACCAACGCCTGACCCGTGAGGCGCTGCGCTTCTTCCAGCTGGGCTCGATCGCGGCCGCCGAGTCCGGCTGTGCCGTCACGGTGGCGATGCTGCGCGCCAACGAGGCCTGGGCGCACGCAGTCCTCGGCGACCGGGAGCAGACAGTCCGAGCCCTCGGCCGGGCGCACGACGAGCTGGCGCGGGCGCAGGGCCCGGTCGCGCCCTGGGTGAGCTTCTTCTCCGCCGCCGACCTGGAGGCGCTGGCCGGGATGGCCTGGCTCGAGCTCGGTGCGAACGACCGCGAGCGACTGGCCGACGCCCGGCAGAACCTCACCGCCTCGGTTGCCGCGCGGGGCAGCGACATGACCCGCAGCCGGGCCTTCGAGCTGACCGCCCTGGCGGTCGCGTCACTGCTCGACGGCGACGCGGAAGCGGGTCTCACGCTCGGCCACGAGGCCGTTGACCTCGCCGAGCGGGTGCGCTCGGTGCGGGTGCTCGACCGGCTGGCGCCACTGGCGCGGGCCGCTGCCGCCGTCTCGCGGCCCGGGCACCGCGAGCTCGCGCGCCGGGTCGCCACGGTGGCGGCCGGGTGAACGCTTCGGCCTGAGCGACACTGGCCTGCATGCCCTCGCCGAAGGACACCTTCATCACCGTCTACGGCCGCATGCCCGTGCTGGAGGTGCTGCAGGACGCCGGGCTGACCGTCGACAAGGTGGTCATCGCGGAGGGCTCCCGGGGGGAGAGCCTGGACCGGATCCGGGCGCTGGCGCGCCGCCGCGGCGTCGACCTGCGGACCGCCAGCGCGCACCGTGTCAAGGTGCTGGCGGGCAACGGCAAGCACGATCAGGGGGTGCTGGCCGACGTCGTCGCGCCGCGGATGGCGCTCGTCGAGGACTTCGTCCAGCAGCCCGCCGCCGCAGGTTCGGACATGGTGCTGGTGCTCGACGCCGTCAGCAACCCCTCGAACGTCGGGATGATCCTGCGGACGGCGACTGCGGCGGGTGCGGCGGGAGTCGTCCTGCCCCGGGCGGGGTCACCGGGCGTCGATCCGCTCGTCGTGAAGGCGTCGGCCGGGGTCGCTTACCGGGCGCCCATCCTTCGGTGCCGCTCCGCCGCTGACGGCGTCCGGACACTGAAGGACGCGGGCTGGAGGGTGGTGGGACTGGACGGCGGAGCACCCGACGACCTCTACGCGACGCCGTTGCCCGCCGCGACGGCACTGGTGCTCGGCAACGAGACCGAGGGGGTCTCGCAGGAGGTCGCGGCGCTCGTCGACACCTGGGTCTCGATCCCGATGGCGAACGGGGTGGAGTCCCTCAACGTCTCGAACGCCGCGGCGGTCGTCTGCTTCGAGCTGTTGCGCCGGCGCCTGCACCCCTGACGTCGAGGCTGGGGGAGGGGGGCATGCCCCTGCGTCCGTTAGCGCTGCCCCGCTCCGTGGGGCAGCGCTAACGGTCGGGAGGAGATACCCACCTCCGCCGCTCCTTTGCTCGACGTGAGCGGCCATCCGCCGGCCGGCGAACGACGTACGGAAGAGGTACGTGATCGCCAGCCTCGGGACACTCGGCCTAGGGGAGCCGGCGTCGGTAGCGCAGGTCGAGCAGCGGCGGTGCATCGCCGTTCGGCTCGTCCTTCGTCGCGCCGTCCGTTTGCCAGCCCCAGCGCTCGTAGAACCGCCGGCCGAGCTGGTTGCTCTCGAGCACCCACACGACCGCCTCGTCGAACCCCGCGGCCACGAGCTCCTCGAGGACGCGCGCCATGAGTGCCGAGCCGACGCCGGTGCGGTAGGCGTCGGGGTCGATGTACATCACGAAGAGCTCGCCGGCGCCGACGGCATTGTCGTCCCGGCTCGGCCCGCAGCCGGCGAATCCCACGACGTCGCCGTCGCGCTCCGCCACGAGCACGACGTGCGTGCCCTCGGCCATGGTCCTCTGCCACATCGCCGTGGTGCTGTCCACGTTCCTGCGGGCGAGAAGGGACGGGTCGAGGAGGCCCTCGTACGCCCAGCGCCACGCATCGAGGTGCACGCGGGCGATCGCCGCCGCGTCCGCCGGCATCGCCCGCCGGACCGTCACACTGGCGTCGGTCGGCGGGTTCACAGCGGCTCCCTCGTCCTGGGTCTACGACACCCCGAGCATGTGCTTGATCGGGTCGATCGCGAAGTAGACGACGAACAGCGCCGCCGTGACCCACATCAGGGGGTGCAGGTCGCGCGCCTTGCCGCGGGCGAGTTTCAGCACGACGAAGGACACGAAGCCGGCACCGATCCCCGCCGTGATCGAGTAGGTGAACGGCATCAGGACGATCGTCAGGAAGGCCGGGAACGCGATCTCCATGTCGTCCCAGTCGATCCCCTTGACCTGCGTCATCATGAGGAACCCGACGATCACGAGTGCCGGCGTCGCGGCCTCGTAGGGCACCACGGAGACCAGCGGTGCGAGGAACGTCGCCAGCAGGAACAGAACGCCGGTGACGACGCTGGCGAGCCCCGTCCGCGCGCCCTCGCCCACTCCCGCCGCGCTCTCGATGTACGAGGTGTTGCTCGACACGCTGGCGGCCCCACCGGCGGCGGCGGCGATCGAGTCGACGACGAGGATCCGCTGGCTGTTCGCCGGCGTGCCCTCCTCGTCGAGCAGCCCCGCCTCGGCGCCGATGGCCACCATCGTGCCCATCGTGTCGAAGAAGTCCGCGAGCAGGAGCGTGAAGACCAGCAGGACCGCGGTGACGGTGCCGACCGCCGAGAACGACCCCAGCAGGTTGAAGTCCCCGAGCAGCCCGAAGTCGGGGCGGTCGACGACCTGACCCGGCAGCTTCGGCACGTTCAGGCCCCAGCCGGTCGGCTTCGGGTTCTGCCCCGGCACCACGGACGGTCCGATCTTGGCGATCGCCTCGAGAACGATCGCGAGCAGGGTGGCCGACGCGATGCCGATGAGGATGGCGCCCTTGACCCCCCTGGACATCAGGACGGCGATCAGCAGCAGGCCGAACACGAACACGAGCGTCGGCCACCCGGCGAGGAAGCCGCCGACGCCGAGTTCGACGGGCACCGGTCCCGTCCCGGTCCGCCGGACGAAGCCGGCGTCCACGAAGCCGATGATCGTGATGAACAGGCCGATCCCCACGCTGATCGCGACCTTGAGCTGCACGGGGACCGCGCTGAAGACGGCCTTCCGGAAGCCCGTGAGCACCAGGACGAGGATGATCAGACCCTCGATCACCACCAGCCCCATCGCGTCAGCCCACGTCATCCCGGGCAGCTTGGCGACCCCGAAGGTGACGAAGGCGTTCAGGCCGAGGCCTGTGGCGAGGGCGAGCGGGTAGTTCGCCACGACGCCCATGAGGATCGTCATGACGCCGGCGACGAGGGCGGTGGCGGCTGCGACCATCGGAATGGCCGCAGCCGGGCTCGCGGCGCCCCCGATGAAGTGGTTCGTGCTGTCGGTCTGGGTGCCGATGATGAGCGGGTTGAGAACGACGATGTACGCCATCGTGAAGAACGTCACCAGCCCGCCGCGAATCTCGCGCGCAACCGTCGAGCCTCGCTCACTGATCCGGAACCACCGCTCGAGGGCGGAGTCGGACCGGGTGACCTCGGGTGCCGTGGTGGTCATGGCCTCTCTCTTCAGGGACTCTTTCGGGGAAGCATCTGCCGGACGACGGCGGCCGGAGGGCGTCGGGAACGCCAGCATGGTGACAGATGTCTGGGGAAGGGCGCGGCAGGGTGCCCCGAGCGGTGGTCAGGCCAGCTCGGCGTGCGGACGGCCGCTGATCACGAGGACGTGCCACAGCAGCTTGAGGTACTGCAGGCACTCCGCCGCAGAGCCCACGTCCGCCCACACGACCGGGTCGACCACGACGGAGCGGGCGCCGGCACCCACGAGGGCGGACTCGATGCGTCGCCGGGCGGCAGTGCTCCCCGCACGGGCGGTCCGCGTGACGTGCTCGACGGCAGCCTGCTGCGCGAACATCCCGGCCTCAGGACGACGCGATGAGCACGACCGCGACAGTGCAGCCGCCGACGCCGGCCAGCTGGACCTTCGACAGCCGCTCCCGCAGCACGAGCGTCGCGAGCAGCACAGTGCTGACGGGGTACAGCGACGACAGCAGCCCGACGATCGACAGCTGGCCCGCCCGCACCGCCAGCAGGTAGAGCACGTTCGCGGACATGTCAGCCACGCCCGCCGCGACGACGAGCGGGACGACCGCGCGGGAGAGGTGCGGTGCCGCCCTCCGGGCGGCCGACAGGACGACGAGCAGGACGCCGACGGCGACGGAGGAGGCCAGCCGCGCCACGACCACGGGCCAGAGGCCACTGCCGTCAGAGGTCCGGTCGAGCAGCACCAAGAAGGTGCCGAAGAAGGTTCCCGCGAGCAGCGCGACCACGACTGTGCGCAGGTCGACCCGCGCGCTGCTGCCCCTCTCGCGGGCGACCAGCCCCACGGCCGGCAGCGCCAGAACGAGCCCGGCGAACGCCGGCGCGCTGACGACATCACCCCCGGCGAGTCCGGCGAGCACCGGGACCGCTGCCGTGCAGACGGCGGTCGCCGGAGCCACGACGCTCATGGAGCCGTCAGCCAGCGCCCGGTAGAAGATCCCGAGACCGGCTGCGCCGGCGATGCCGCCCGCAGCCCCCCAGCCGGCGTCCGCGACGGTCAGCTGCCCGCCCAGGGCGAACGCGAGCAGTACGGCGACCAGCAGCCCCACGAGCTGGGACAGTCCGACCACGAGCAGCGCCGGAGCCCGTCGCGACGACAGGCCGCCGAAGAAGTCCCCGGCGCCGTAGAGGGCGGCGGAGCAGAGTGCGAGGAGGACCGCCACGGTCAGGCGGTGGTCCCGTCCGCCGGGGTGAGCAGCTCGCGGATCCGGTCGGCGCCGACGGCGAGCAGCAGCGTGGGCAGCCGCGGCCCGGTGTCGCGCCCCACCAGCAGGCGGTACAGCAGTGCGAAGAACTCCCGCTGCGCAGCCTTGAGCTCGGGCGTCGGCTTGGTGTCGGCCGGGAGGCCGGCCTGCACCTTGGGGACGCCGTACACCAGGGTCGTCAGGCCGCCGAGGGACCAGTGCTCGTCGAGCCCGTCGACGAGCAGGCGCAAGGCTGCCCGCTGCTGCTCACCGAGGGACGCCAGCAGGTCGGCGTCCGGGGTGGCGCGAACGTGCGTCCGCTGGTCCTCCGGGAGCTGGGTCGCCACCCAGTGAGCGGCCCGGTCGAGCCGGGGGCGGACCTCGTCGAGGTCGCAGACGGGATCGGCCGGGTCGAGGTCGCGCAGGATGCGCAGCATCTGGGCGGGGTCGCCGGTGGTGACGTCAGCGACGCTGGCGAGCGTGCGGTAGGGCAGCGGCCGGGGCGTCGACTCGAGCCGGCGGGTGGCGGTGCCGACGGCGCGTGCGTACCCGGCCACCTCGCCCGCCGGCACCGCCGAGCCGTCGCCGATCCGGCGGGCGAGCGCGTCCCACTCGTCGTAGAGCCGCTGCACCTCCTGGTCGAAGGCCACGGTGATGGACTGGTTGGGGCGGCGGCGGGCGTAGAGCCAGCGCAGCAGCGGCGCCTCCATGATCCCGAGGGCGTCGAGCGGGATCGGGACGGCGCCGCGCGAGCTGCTCATCTTGGCCATGCCGCTGATGCCGACGAAGGCGTACATCGGCCCGATCGGCGGCTCGGCCCCGAAGACCTCGCGGACGATCTGCGCGCCCACGACGAACGACGACCCGGGTGATTGGTGGTCGACCCCGGACGGCTCGAAGACGACGCCCTCGTACGCCCAGCGCATCGGCCAGTCGACCTTCCACACGAGCTTGCCGGCGCGGTGCTCGCGCAGCAGGACGGTCGAGGTGTTGCCGTCGTCGCAGACGTAGGTCATCGCGGTCGTGGCGTCGTCGTACCCGGTCACCCGGGTGGTGTCCTTGCCGCAGCGGGCGCAGTAGGGCTTGTAGGGGAAGTACCCGGACGCCGACGTGCCGTCGTCCTCGTCGGCCGCGCCGGACCCCTGCTCGGACGCCTCGTCGGGGAGCTGCTTCGTCCGGTAGCGCCCGAGGATCGCGTCGATCCTGGCGCGCTCGCGCATCGCGAGCAGGACCTGCTCGGTGTACGCGCCGGAGGTGTACATCTGCGTCTGGCTCACGGCGCGCACCTCGACGCCGAGTGCGTCGAGGGCGGCGAGCAGCGGCGCCTTGAAGTGCTCGGCCCAGTTCTCGTGCCTGCTCCCCGGCGGCGCGGGGACGGCGGTCAGCGGCTTGCCGACGTGCTCCGCCCAGGACGGATCGACGCCGACGGGAACGCGCCGGAAGCGGTCGTAGTCGTCCCAGGAGAGCAGGTGCACGACGTCGTGGCCGCGCCGGCGCAGCTCGTCGGCCACGAGGTGCGGGGTCAGGACCTCGCGCAGGTTGCCGAGGTGGATCGGCCCGGAGGGGCTGATGCCCGAGGCACAGACGATCGCCGCGCTGCCGGATCCGCTCAGAGTGCGCCGGTCGGCCTCGGCCTCCACCTCGTCCGCGAAGCGCGCGACCCAGTCGCCCTCGGTCGGCAGCTGGTTCGGGAACGGCACCTCCTGATTCTCGGCGTCGCTCGCGGGGGGTGCGTCGGTGGCGGAGGTCATGCCCGCATTCTCCCGGACGGACCGTCCCGCCCGCGGCATACCCCGCAGGTAGTCTCGGGCGCGTGCCGTTCGATCCCTGCGCCTGGAGCACGTTCGCGTACCGGAGCGTCGAGGTCTCGGCGGACGGCACCACGATCACCTGCCGGTACGCGCTGCTCGGCGACGGCGGCGAGCTGCCGTTCGCCGAGACCTTCACCTTGGAGCCCGGCGCGGCGCTGCCGTCCGCCCGCCGCGACGCGCTCCACCGGGTCGCTCGCCTGCTGTGGTTCGCCGCCGGGCTCAGCTACTACAAGACCGCGGCGCCGGCCGTGGTCGCCGTCCCGGCCCTGACCGACGCGGAACGGGCGTGGCTGGAGCCGCTCTACCGGGAGGGATTGGGCGAGTTCGCCTTCGAGCAGGGGATCGACCTTTCTCGTCGTCCGGTCCTGCGGGAGGAAGGGCCGCCGCCGGCGGCGCCGCCGGGAGTCGGTCTCGACCTGCCCCGGCGCGCGCTGGTGGCCGTCGGTGGCGGCAAGGACTCGTGCGTGAGCCTGGAGGTTCTGCGCGGCCGTCCGGACCAGCCGACCGGGGAGGCCGTCGTCCCGTTCAGCATGGGCGGGCACCGGGCGGCACGCGACTGCGCGGCGGCCGCGGGCCTGCCCCTGGTGGTCGCCCACCGCACGCTGGACCCCGGCCTCGGTGAGCTCAACCGCTCGGGCGCGTTGAACGGCCACGTCCCGGTGACGGCGATCGTCAGCCTCGTCGCCGTCGCGCAGGCTCTGGTCACGGGCGCCGACGAGGTGGTGTTCAGCAACGAGCGGTCCGCCAACGTCGGCAGCTTCGTGGCCAACGGGCTGCCCGTGAACCACCAGTACAGCAAGAGCCTGGCCGCCGAGCGCCTGTTGCGGGCCGCGCTCGGGGAGGTGACCACCGAGCTCGCGTACTACTCACTGCTGCGGCCGCTGTCCGAGGTACAGATCGCGGCGCTGTTCGCCCGGCTCGAGGCCTACCTGCCCGTCTTCACCAGCTGCAATGCCGCCTTCCGGATCGACGAGGGCCGCCGGGTCGAGCGGTGGTGCGGGCACTGCCCGAAGTGCCGCTTCGTCTACCTCGTGCTGGCACCGTTCCTCGCGCGCGAGCAGCTCTCGGGGATCTTCGGCGCCGACCTGCTCGCGGACGCCGGCCAGCTCGAGGGCTACCGCGAGCTGCTCGGGCTGACCGGCTTCAAGCCGTTCGAGTGCGTCGGCGAGATCGAGGAGTCCCGGGTCGCGTTGGCGCTGGTGGCCCGCCGCGGGCAGTGGGACGGCGCACCGGTCGTCGAGGCGCTGCTCTCCGAGCTGCGGGCGACGGGGCGCGAGCCGGTGGAGCGGGAGATCGCCGCCGTGCTGAGCCTCAGTGGCGAGCACGAGCTCCCTCGACCCGTGCTCGCGGCCCTGACCCGGGCGCTCCGTACGGTCGAGCCTGCGGTCCCCGCGTGAGCGCCCCTGCCGAACTCAGGCTGGCCGACCTCTCCGGGCGTCGTGTGGTGGTCTGGGGCCTGGGCCGCGAGGGCGCCGCCGCCGCGCGCGCTGCGCAGCGCGCCGAGGCCGCCCGGGTCGTCGCCGTCACCGACGAGGTCCCGTCCCCGGATGAGCTCGAGGCATGGACGGCTGGCGGGCTCGGCGCCGTGCCGGTGGGCCGCCTGGACGAGCTCGACACGGCCGAGGCCGTGCTCCTGTCCCCGGGGGTCCGCCGCTACCGCCCCGAGGTGGAGGCGCTGCTCGGTCGCCGCGTTCCGGTGACCGGCGGTACGCAGCTCTTCCTCGCCGAGCAGGGGGCGCGGACGGTCGTCGTGACCGGCAGCAAGGGCAAGTCCACCGTCACCAGACTCACCGCCCACCTGGCCGGAGCGGTCGGTCGGGAGGCCGTCGCGGGCGGCAACATCGGAAGTGCCCTGCTCGACCTCCTGCCCGATCTGCCCGCGGAGCCCGCCGGCGGGCCGCTCGTCGTCGCCGAGGTGTCGAGCTACCAGGCGGCGCTGGTCGCGTCGCCGGCCCGGGCCGCCGTCCTGACGTCGCTGTTCCCTGACCACCTGCCGTGGCACGGGGGAGTGGAGCGCTACTACGGCGACAAGCTCCGCCTCTTCGCGGCCGGGCCGGCCATCCGGCTTGTCAACGGCGCCGACCCGAACGTCGCGGCCCTGCTCGGGGAGCCGGCGCTCGCGGGGGCGGGCGTCTACGCGGCCGCGGACAGCCGGGTCCGGGTCGAGGGCGAGGGCCCGGACGCCGTCGTCGTCGTGGCCGGTGTCCCCGTCCTGGCGCTGCGCGCCTCGCGGCTGCCCGGGGCGCACAACCGGGTGAACGTGGCCGCCGCCGTCGCGGTGCTCGACGCGCTCGGCGTCGACCTGGCCGCCCAGCGGTCCCGCCTCGAGGACGGGCTGGCGGCGTTCGCGCCGCTGCCGCACCGGCTCGAGCCGGTGGGGACGGTCGGCGATGTCACCTTCGTCGACGACACCCTTGCCACCACCGCCCAGGCAGCCGTCGCTGCCTGTGAGGCGTACCCGGATCATGCCTTGACGCTGCTCGCCGGCGGGCTCGACCGCGGGATCGACTACGAGCCCCTCGTCGCGTACCTCCGCGGGCGTGCCCGCCGGACGCCGCTCACCGTCGTGGCGATGGGCGCGGCCGGCGGGCGGATGGTCGCCGCGCTGCCGTCCGTGCCGATGGAGCGCACGGACGACGTCTCCGACGCCGTGCGGCGCGCCGCCAAGCTCACCCCTCCCGGCGGCGTCGTGCTGTTCTCTCCGGCCGCGCCGAGCCCCCCCGAGTACGGCAGCTACGAACGGCGTTCCGCCGCGTTCGCCCAGGCCGTCCGCGAACTCACTCGCCGGAGCGGGGACGCGTGAGGATCGGGGCCGGGGACGTCGACGAGTCGGGCAGCCGCTCGTTCGTCTCCGCCGAGAACACGTGCTCGGCGCCGGGCCGGATCCGCAGCCACACGGTCTGGCCCTTCCTCGGGGGGTCGTGCGGCTCGACCCGGGCGATCACCTGCTCGGAGTTGAGGGTCACCTGGTTCGGCCCGTCCGCCTCGGCGAGCGCTCCGTAGACGAAGGCATCGGAACCGAGCTCCTCGACCAGCCTCACGATCATGGGGAATGCTCCGGGCACGGCCTCCTTGGTGAGATCCACGCTCTCCGGCCGGAACCCGACGATGACCTTGCCGCCCGCGGGCACTGTCGACAGCGTCTCCCGGCTGAGGGGGATGACGTTGTCGCCGACCCTGACGCCGCCGTCGGCGACGGGGAACGTTCCCATGTTCATCGCGGGCGAGCCGATGAAGCCCGCCACGAAGGAGTTCACCGGCTTCTCGTACAGGCCGAGCGGCGTGTCGACCTGTTGCAGCACGCCGTCCTTCATCACGGCCACCCGGTCGCCCATCGTCATCGCCTCGACCTGGTCGTGCGTCACGTAGACCGTCGTGATGGCCAGACGAGCCTGCAGCGAAGCGATCTGCGTGCGGGTCGACACGCGCAGCTTGGCGTCGAGGTTGGACAGCGGCTCGTCCATGCAGAACACCTGCGGCTGCCGCACGATGGCGCGTCCCATCGCGACGCGCTGGCGCTGGCCGCCCGACAGGGCCTTCGGCTTGCGGTCGAGGAACTGCTCCAGGTCGAGGATCTTGGCTGCTTCCTCGACCCGGCGCCGGATCTCGTCCTTGGGCGTCTTGGCGATCATGAGCGCGAAGCCCATGTTGTCCGCGACGGTCAGGTGCGGGTACAGGGCGTAGTTCTGGAACACCATCGCGATGTCCCGGTGCTTCGGCGGCACGTGGGTGACGTCGCGCCCGCCGATGCGGATGGCGCCGGCACTGACGTGCTCGAGCCCGGCGAGCATGCGCAGACTGGTGGATTTGCCGCACCCGGAGGGGCCCACCAGGACGAGGAACTCGCCGTCGTCGATCTCCAGGTCGAGCGCGTCGACCGCCGGCTTGTCGGCGCCGGGGTAGAGCCGCGTCGCCTTGTCGAAAGAGATGGTCGGCATCACTCACCGAGCCCCTCGGGCGGCACTTATGTGCCGGCCCATCCGCGTAAAGGTATAAAGGGTCTCCAGTAGTCTGTCGCCCCTGCCCTGGAGCCGCAAGCCTCTGGCGACGGCGACTTGTGACGCGGCACCACCCGTTCTGGGTGATGCTTTCTCTGAGAAAGCCGTTCTCAGTCCGCCATGACGACGGCGACCTTTCCTCCCGCCCCCGCGTCGGCGGTGGCGTAGGCCTCACCGGCTTGCGCCAGCGGGAAGCGTGCCGTGACAGTCCGCTCGGGGTGGAGATCCCACCGGACCAAATGCTCGAGCAGGTCCTCCATGTGCGGGACGGAGGTGACCCACGAGCCGATCAGCCGGCGCTGGGGATGGATGAGGTCGGCGCTCACGTCGAGCTCGAGCCGGCCGCCCTCGCCCACCATCACGACGCGGCCGTCGGCCCGGCTGGCGCGCAGCGCGACGATGCGGGCCGCACTCGCACCCGAGCAGTCCACGGCCACCTCGCACCCGCGGCCGGCGGTGAGCTGCAGGACCTGGTCGACGAGTCCGGGTCCGTCGCCGTCAGCCAGGATCGCGTCGTCGACCGCGCCCAGGGAGAGGGCCAGTCCGGTCCGCGGAGCGCCGACATCCAGCCCGATCACCCGGTGCGCTCCCATCGCCTTCGCGAGCAGCCCGGCCGCCAGCCCGACGGGTCCCAGGCCCGTGACCAGCACCGTGTCCCGTCCAGACACCTGCGCACGGAGGATTGCCTCGTAGGCGGTGCCGAAGCCGCAGGCGACGCAGGCCCCGTCGACGAAGGACAGCTCATCGGGCAGTGGCAGGCACGACTGCTCCTCGGCGAGCAGGTAGTCGGCGTGGCCGCCGTCGCGCTGGTAGCCGTAGGCGAGCTTGTCGGGGTAGCTCGCCGAGCAGGTGATGTACGACCCCGCCCGGCAGTCGCGGCAGCGCCCGCAGCCGACGATGTGGTACACGACGACCCGGTCGCCGAGGGAGAGCCGGCTGCCGGCGGGCGCCTCGACCACCTCACCGCACGGCTCGTGCCCGGCGATGACGTCGTCGTAGGGCTCGGGCCCGACGTGCCCCCGGTAGATGGCACGCAAGTCGCTCCCGCAGATGGTCGAGGCCCGCATCCGCAGGAGCACCTGGCCCGCCCGCGGCCTCGGAACGGGAACCTCCCGGAGGACGACCGAACGGTCTCCGGGGAGCCACGCCCCGGTCATGCCGCCCCGGAGCCGGATGTCATCACCCATAATAAACTCCTCCGCTAGGGGTGTTGTTTTTCGACGATACCTGTGAATGGTTCCCCGGGACGCCGAAGATCGCTGCGGCGGTGAAGAGCCGGAGGACTCGAAGGAAAGCTATTCGAGCACGATCGGGGGTGCCCCTCGAGCGGCCCGACTGTTAACGTTGCCCTCGACCTTGGGCGCCGATCCGCGAGCAGCTCCACGCGGGTGCCAAACCTGACGGAACATGGTGGGACTTCCCGAGCGTCGGCGCCGGCGTTTTATCTCCGCGGGAGGGCCCAAATGCCCAGAGGGAAGCGCAGGCATCCGCTCGTAGGTAGAATTGCGACGATTTGCGCGCTTCTGCTCGGGGTCGCCGGGTGCGCCTCGGCAGAGCTGACGGTCGGGACGGGGCCCCCGCTGGCGAAGGACGGCTACACCGGGCCGCCGATCACGATCGAGTACTGGAACGGGTTCACCGGCGGCGACGGCCCGTACATGCGCAAGATGGTCGACGAGTTCAACGCCACCCACGACAAGATCACGGTCGAGTCGAACACGCTGGGCTGGAGCGACTTCTACCAGCGCATCGTCGCAGCCGTGCACTCCGGCCACGGACCCGACGTCGCCGCCATGCAGCTCGACAACCTGGCGACCCAGGCTGCGCGCAGCGTGATCGTGCCCATGCAGGCGGCGATCAAGGAGATGGGCTTCACCGCCGCGGACTTCCCCAAGACGCTGGTCGACGCGACGACCTTCGACGGGGACACCTGGGGGATCCCGCTCGACTCCCACACCATCGCGTCGTACACGAACACCGACCAGCTGGCCAAGGCCGGCGTGAGCAAGCAGGCAGCGACCCGGGCGGCCTTCGAGTCCGAGCTCTCGTCCCTCCAGAAGGCGGGCTTCGGCAAGCCGTTCTGGATGCCGAACCGCTGGCCCGCGCACCTGATGTTCCTCAGCCTGCTGTGGCAGAGCGGGGGCGAGCCGTACTCCCCGGACGGCACCAAGGCGACGTTCAACAGCCCCGAGGGAGTGGCGGCACTCACCTGGATGGTCGATCAGGTGAAGAAGGGCGTGAGCCCGACCGACGTAGCGATCGACTCCCAGTACCTGGCCTTCAAGAACGGTGAGACCAGCGTGACGTGGGACGGCATCTGGCAGATCAACGACCTCAAGTCGACGGCACCCGACCTCAAGTGGTCGCTGGCGCCGATCCCCACGATCTTCGATCACCCCGCGTCGTGGGCGAACTCGCACCAGCTGGTGATGCTGGCCCAGCGCAGCCCGGACCCCGACGCGCAGCAGGCGAGCAAGGTCTTCATCAAGTGGATGATCGAGCACTCGAGCATGTGGGCGGCCGCGGGGATGATCCCGGCGTACAACAAGGCACGCGACACCGCGGAGTTCAAGGCGATGCCCCAGTCCGCGCTGGCCGACCAGATCAACAACTTCCACTACATGCCGTCGATCCCGGGCATCGGGGACGTCAATGCCCAGACTCTCGAGCTCGCGGTCAGCGAGGCCGTGCTCGGACGCCTGACGCCCAAGGAGGCGCTCGACCAGCAAGCGGCTCGGGCGAACGACATCCTCGCGAGCAATGCCGTGAAGTTCGGCCCGACGAGCCAGGGGTGACGCGCGATGACGACGAAGACAGCTGTCCCGGCACCGGCCGCGCCGCCCACCCCCACGACGAAGACCTTCGACGAGAAGCAGACCAGCAGGGCCGACACCCGGGCCGGGTGGCTGTTCTGCACCCCCTACCTGGTGCTCTTCGTGGTGTTCGTCATCTTCCCGGCGGTGTGGGGCCTGTGGATCAGCCTGCACCGCTACGACTTCACGCTGCCCAACAAGCCGTTCATCGGCCTGGACAACTACACCAGTCTGATCAACGGCAGCTCGCCGTGGGCCTCCGTCTTCTGGGAGGCCCTGCGTAACACCCTGCTCTTCACCGTGCTGGCGGCGCCGCTGCTCCTCGTGGTCCCGCTCGCCGTGGCCATGGTGCTCAACGGGAAGTTCGCCGGGCGGAACCTCTTCCGGGCGGTGTACTTCGCTCCGTACGTGCTGGGCGTGGCGGTCATCGCCGTGCTCTGGCGGTACCTGCTGGACACCAACGTCGGGCTCATCAACTACTACCTGGGGCATGCGATCCCCTGGCTCACCAGCCTGCCGTGGGCGTGGATCTCCATCGTCGGGGTGACCGTGTGGTGGACGTTGGGCTTCAACTGCGCCATCTACCTCGCCGCGCTGCAGGAGGTGCCGCGCAGCCTGTACGAGGCGGCTTCGATGGACGGGGCGAGCAAGTGGCAGTCGTTCCGGCACGTGACGCTGCCGGGCATCCGCTCGGTGCTGGTGTTCGTGGTGAGCACGACGATCATCGCCTGCATGAACATGTTCGGTCAGTCGTACCTGATGACCAACGGGGGCCCGGGCAACGAGACCCGCACGGCGATCATGCAGATCTCCGACACCGGGCTGCGGCAGTTCGACTCCGGCATGGGGTCGGCGATGTCGATGATCTTCATGTTCTTCCTGGTCATCATCAGCAGCTCCGTCTTCTGGCTGTTCAACCGCGACAGCGACGCCGCGGCGGAGAAGAAGAAGGCGGCCGAGCGGAGGAAGGCGGCCCAGCGGAACAAGGCGGCCCTGAAGAAGGTACCGGCCCAGGAGAAGGCGGGGGCGACGTCATGACCACGATGACCAAGGAGGCGCCGCGCAAGCTCAAGGCCGAAGAGGGCGGCGAGGGCGAGGGCGGGCGGCGCTGGTTGTTCTACAGCCTCCTCGGGCTCCTCACGCTGATCTTCATCGCGCCACTGGTCTACATGGCGTCGACGTCGTTCAAGACGCCCGAGGACGCGATCTCGACGGTGCCGCAGTGGTTCCCGGCGCACCCGACCCTGCAGGCCTACCAGCGGGTGCTGAACGACCCCTCGACGCCCGTCGGGCGGTGGTTCCTCAACAGCGCCATCGCCGCGACCGGCAACTCCGTCCTCGCGGTCTCCGCCGCCACCCTCGCCGGGTACGCGCTCGCCCGGATCCCGTTCAAGGGCCGCAAGGTGCTGTTCACGGTGATCGTCGCGACGCTCTTCCTGCCGCCCGTCGTGCTGCTGGTGCCCAACTACCTGACCCTGAACTACCTGGGTTGGCTCGACACCCTGCTCGCCGTGATCGTCCCCGGCGCCGCCGGCGCGTTCGGCGTGTTCTTCATGCGGCAGTTCTTCATCGGGCTGCCCAAGGAGCTCGAGGAGTCCGCCTCGCTCGACGGAGCGAACCGCTGGGAGACGTTCTACAAGGTGCTGCTGCCGCTCGCCCGGCCGGCGATCGCCACCCTGGTGCTGCTCACGTTCCTGACCAACTGGAACGACTTCCTGTGGCCCATCTACACGCTGTTCAGCCCGGACAAGCAGACCCTGCCCGCGGGCCTGTCCACCCTGCAGAGCGCCAACAGTGTCCGCTACGACCTGCTGATGGCCGGCGCGATGATCTCAGCGGTGCCGGTCCTGATCATCTACGCCTTCACCCAGCGGTTCATCGTCGAGGGCATCGCGTCGGCGGGGATGAAGGAGTGAGCGCAGCTGCCTTCGCCGCAACCGTGCGGGAGCTGTCCGCGCGGAGCCGGGAAGGCTGATCGCCGGCGGCAGCTGCGTACCCTTCGGCGCCCCCTTGCGCGGGGACCGGGAGGACGAGTGCGCCCAGCAGGTCGAGCAGTCCAGGAACGCCGGCGCGCGCGATGGCTCGCCGCTGCCGGCCGGCGCCTCCACCGGCCAGCAGGGTGCCGGCCAGCGTCGCCAGGACCGGGTCGAGCTGCGCGTGCGGGGCGACGTGGTCGAGCAGCCCGGCGACGACGTCCTCGGCCGGGCGCAGCCGGGGTCCGCGGGAGCCGGTGAGGTCGACGAGCTCGCCGGCGCACCCCTCCCGCGCGGCCTGCCAGGACGCCGCCCACACGAGCTCGGGGTCGAGCACCGGCTCGGGAACACCGTGTTCGGCGTCCGCCAGGGCCCGCGCGGCGAGGCCTCGCACCAGGCCGGCCAGCATCGTGGCCGTCTCCGGGTCCAGCTGGACGTCGCAGACCCTCACCTCGACGGTCTCGTAGCGCTCCGCCAGCCGCATCGTCCAGTAGAGCTGGGCCCGGTCGATCACGACGCCGGTGGCGACGAGGGCGTCGACCCGCCGGTCGTAGTCGCGGTCGTCGGCGAAGGCCGGCGGCGGACCGGCCGTTCCCCAGCGGAGCGCGTGCACCCCGCGCCAGCTGGAGAAGCCGGTGTCCGCCCCGCGCCACATCGGCGAGTTCGCCGACAGCGCGAGCAGGACGTGCAGCCAGGGTCGCAGCCGGTTCAGAACCGTGACCCCGGCGGCCCGGCCGGGGACGGCGACGTGCACGTGCATCCCGTTGACGAGATGCTCCGCGACGACGGCCGGGCTCTGGTCGGCGATCGCGCGGTAACGGTCCTTGGCAGTGACCGGGACGCGGCCGGCGGCGTGCACGGGTGCCGCGCCGACAGGTGCAAGCACGACACCGGCACCGGTCGCCGCCGCCACGAGCCGGTGTCGGGCGGCCGACAACGCCTCCTGCACCTCGTCGAGCTCGTGGCAGACCGGCGTCGCGATCTCCACCTGGGCGCGGACCAGTTCCGGCTGCAGGTCAGAGCCTCCGGCGTTCCCCCTGCCCGCCTCCGCGAGCACCTGCTCGGCGACCGGAACGGGTGCCCCCGTGGCCGGATCCAGCAGCAGGTACTCCTCCTCCACCCCCAGGGTGAGGCCGTGCGGGTCCACCGCCGGGACCTACCCGCCCAGCCCCGTTCCATTCGGCCCGGGCAGCGGGCGGTGCCGCGTGTCGGCGCTCGCCCGCTAGCCCGATAAGGGGGGTTCGCGGCCGATTCGTCCCAGATCGTTGTCGACGCCGTCCGTGGCGATTAATCTGCTGGTCACCGTGACGAACGCCGGTGAGGCGTGCCGGGCCGGAAGGCCGAGGAGGCAGCGTGCGCGCCACCATGAAGCACGTCGCCGAGCGGGCCGGTGTATCCATCAAGACGGTCAGCAACGTCGTCAACGGTGCCGAGCATGTCACCCCGCAAACGCGCACCCGGGTGCAGCAGGCGATCGACGAGCTCGGATTCGTGCCGAACGCCACGGCGCGCAGCCTGCGCCTCGGCCGTTCCGGCGTCGTCGCACTCGCGCTGCCCGAGCTGAGCTCTCCCTACTTCGCCGAGCTCGCCCACCACGTCGTCCGGGCGGCGCGCAGCCGGGGGTGGACGATCCTCGTCGACGAGACCCGGGGCGAGGTGCAGCAGGAACGCATCGCCGTGTCCGGCATCAGGCCCCAGCTCATCGACGGGCTGATCTTCTCGCCTCTTGCGCTACAGGCCCGCGACCTGCCGGACGGCGACACGCGCCCGCCCCTCGTGCTCCTGGGAGAGCGGGTCACCGGCGCCGCCGTGGACCTCGTCACCGTGGACAACGGCGAGGTCGCCGCGGCAGCTGTGGAGCACCTCGTCGGACTGGGGAGGCGGCGGCTCGCCGCCCTCGGTGTGCAGGCCAGCGCCGCGGCGGAGACGGCGAGGCTGCGGCTGATGGGCTTCCGGCAGGCCCTGGAGCGAGCCGATCTGCCCGTCGACCCCTCCCTGGAGCTGTCGGTGCGGCACTGGCACCGGGCGGATGGCGCGCAGGCGGCGCGGGCGCTCCTTGCCGCCGGCCCCCTGCCCGACGCGGTGGTGTGCTTCAACGACCTGCTCGCCCTCGGCCTGCTGCGCGGACTGGCCGAAGCCGGGGTGCGCGTGCCGGACGACATCGCGGTGATCGGTATCGACGACGTCGAGGACGGCCGGTACGTCCGGCCCTCGCTGAGCACCGTCGCGCTCGACAAGCGGCAGATCGCCGACGCAGCGGTGGAGCTGCTCGCCGCACGCGTCGCGGGCGACGAGGCGCCCGCGCGTACGGTCACCGCCGGCCACCGGCTCATCGTCCGTGAGTCGACGGTCGGGGCAGCGGCCGAGAGCGTCCCGCGGGTCCGGCCGCAGCGGACGCCGGCGAGCCGCGCCCGCGGCTGACGCCCAGTGCCCGCCCTCGGGCGGCCCCGCTGCGCGTTGCACCCGGTATCCGTGCCGACAGGGCCGCTCTCGCCCCTTTCGGCACGGATACCGGGTGCAACGGATGCGCGGAACAGCGAGGCTGGCGCGATGACCGACGAACCGAGGGAGCCGCAGACCGAGCCGTCGGCCGGGGCCGAACTGCCCAGCACCCGGATCAACCGGCTGGCCGAACGGCAGCGCCACGACCGCGAGGCGCTGCACGACGTGCTCGACAGCGCCCTGTTCGCCCACGTCGCGGTCGTGCGGGACGGGGTTCCAGTGGTCCTGCCCCTGCTGCACGCCCGGGACGGCGACCGCCTGCTGCTGCACGGCTCCACGGGTGGGGGACTGCTGCGCGAGGCCGCGGCGGGCGCGCCGGTGACCGTCGCCGTCACTGTCGTCGACGGGCTCGTCGTCGCCGACAGCCTCTTCGAGAGCTCCGCCAACTACCGCTCGGCCGTCGTCTTCGGACGGTGCTCGGTCGTCCCGCCCGAGGGTCGGCTGGCGGCTCTGCGGGCGCTGTCGGACCGGCTGCTGCCCGGGCGCTGGCTCGAGGTCCGGCAGCCCACGGCCAAGGAACTGGCCGCCACCCTCGTCCTGGAGATGCCTCTCGAGCACGCGTCGGTCAAGGTCCGCACCGGACCGCCGTCGCCCTTCGACGCGTCCGCCGACCCCCCGCCGGACGGCGTCCCGCTGTGGTGGGGCGTCGTCCCTCTCGCGGTGACCCCCGCAGAGCCCGTGACCGCGCCGGACGTCCCGGTCGGCACACCGCTGCCGCCGTCCGTGCTCGCCCTTCTGGGCCGCCTCTCCCAGACGTGAGCGACGATCAAGGAAAAGTTGGGGATCACGGCCATGATCCCCAACTTTTCCTTGATCGTCGCCTGGTGAGGGGTCAGGCGCCCGAGGCGGCGACGTCCTCGAGCAGGTGGACGAGCGTCCGCACGATCACCCCGGTGCCGCCCTTCGGCGTGTAGCCGTGCCCGGCCTGGCCGTTGTAGGCAGGCCCGGCGATATCGAGGTGGGCCCACGGGATCTTCTGCTCGTCCCGGGCCTGCGCCCCGGCATCGCTGCCGGTACGGCTTCCCACGAACTCGGACAGGAAGATTCCCGCGACGAGCATGCCGCCGAAGCGCTCCCCGATGTTCGCCAGGTCCGCGACCGGGGAGTCGAGGCTCGCCCGCAGCTCGGGAGGCAGCGGCATCGGCCAGAGCAGCTCGCCCGCCTCGACCGCCACCCGCACGAGCCGCTCCCGCAGCCCGTCGTCGTTCGCCATCACGGCGGACACCCGCCGGCCCAGCGCGACGACCTGGGCGCCCGTGAGCGTGGCCACGTCCACGACCAGGTCCGGGCCGGTCTCGCACGCAGCGACGATCGCGTCGGCCATGACCAGCCGCCCCTCGGCGTCGGTGTTCAGCACCTCCACCGTGCGGCCGCCGCGGATGGTCAGGACGTCCGAGGGCCGTTGGGCGGTGCCCGAGGGCATGTTCTCGGCGAGCGCGAGCCAGCCGCTGACCCGCACCGCCAGGCCGAGCCGGGCGGCAGCGACCACCGTGGCGAGCACGGCTGCCGCCCCCGCCATGTCGCTCTTCATTTCCTCCATGCCGGCGGCCGGCTTGATGGACAGCCCGCCGGAGTCGAAGGTGATGCCCTTGCCCACGAGCGCGACGTGCCCGCGCGCGTCCTGCGGTGCGTAGTCGAGCCGGACCAGCCGCGGGGGACGGGCCGAGCCCTTGCCCACGCCGAGCAGGCCGCCGTAGCCGCCGTCCGCGAGCTGCTGCTCGTCCAGCACGGTCACCTCGACCGGCAGGCTGCCGGCGGCGGCGGCGGCCTGCTCGGCAAAGCTCTCCGGGTAGAGGTCCGACGGCGACGTGTTCACGAGGTCGCGGACGAGGGCGACGCCGTCGGCGAGCACTCCGGCTCGGCGCACCACCTCGTCGCCCGCGGCGGCCGGCTCCCCGGACGCCACGACCACGGCGCTCTCGAGCGGCGGGCGGCGGCCGTCCGCGGACGCCACCCGGTACCGCTCGAAGGCGTAGGCGCCGAGCAGCGCGCCCTCCGCGACGGCCGCGAAGGCCGCCCCGTCGGCGACGGGCAGGGCGAAGGCGGCGGCGGAGGTCCCCGCGAGCTCCCGGGCCGCGGCGCCGGCCGCGCGGCGCAGCGTCTCGTGGTCGGGCGCGGTCCCCTTCCCGACGCCGGTGAGCGCCACCACCGGCGCACCCAGCCCGGCGACGGGCACGCGTACGACCGCATCCGGCCGCCCCGTCACCCCGAGGGCGCGCAGCACCCCGCCCGGGAGCGCCGCCCGCACCGGGTCGGGGACGTCGCCGAGCAGCTCGGGGTCGCCGCCCGGCTGATCGGGCGCGGCGACGGCGAGCACGAGCACGTCGGCGCTGACCTGGTCCGGGCGGTCGGTGGACACGGCGAGGCTGGGCACGGCGATCCTTTCAGGCGGTCGACCAGGCGGTGCGTGGAGACCCGGCGAGCCTAGTTCGCGCTCCCGGAGGGCCCCCGCGCAGGGGCGGGACGGGTGGCGTGCAGGGCGCTAGGTTCTCGGGCATGACCGGCCGGCGCACCGCCCTGCACGATCGCCACGTCGCTCTCGGCGCGAAGCTCGCCGACTTCGGCGGGTGGGAGATGCCGATCGAGTACCCGGGCGGCGGCGTGCTGCGCGAGCATCAGGCGGTCCGTGAGCAGGTCGGCCTGTTCGACGTGAGCCACCTGGGCAAGCTCGGCGTCCGGGGGCCCGGGAGCCGCCGCCTTCGTGGACGCCTGCCTCACCAACGCCCTGGGCCGGATCGGGCCGGGCCGGGCGCAGTACAGCCTCTGCTGCGACGAGGCGTCCGGTGGCGTCGTCGACGACCTGATCGTGTACCTGCGCTCCGAGGACGACGTCCTGCTCGTCCCGAACGCGGCGAACGCGCGGAGGTTGCCCGCCGGCTCGCGGCCGCCGCGCCCGCGGGGGTCGGGGTCACCGACGAGCACGAGGCCTACGGGGTCCTGGCGGTCCAGGGCCCCTCGCGCGGACGACGTGCTCGACGACCTCGAGCTGCCCTTCGGCATGGGGTACATGTCGTTCGCGGATGCGACGTGGCGCGGGGTGCCGCTGACCGTCTGCCGCACCGGGTACACCGGGGAGCGCGGGTACGAGCTCCTGCCGCCCGCCGCGACGGCGGGGGACCTGTGGGAGGCGCTGCTGGAACGGGTGCGGGCCCAGGGCGGCCTGCCCTGCGGGCTTGGGGCGCGCGACACCCTGCGCACGGAGATGGGCTACCCCCTGCACGGTCACGAGCTCACGTTGTCCATCACTCCGGTGCAGGCCAGGACGGGATGGGCCGTCGGCTGGTCGAAGCCGGCCTTCTGGGGCGCGAGAGGTGCTGCTGGCCGAGCGGGAGCGGGGAGCGGAACGCCTGCTCTGGGGCCTGCTGGCGCTGGACCGCGGCGTCCCGCGGCCCGAGCTGCCCGTCCTCGGGCCGGACGGCGCGACCCTCGGTCTCACCACCTCGGGCACCTTCTCGCCGACCCTGCGCCAGGGCATCGGCCTCGCGCTCCTGCAGCGATCGGTCGCGGCAGGCGACGAGGTAGTGGTCGACGTCCGCGGCCGGCCGCTGCGCTGCCGCGTGGTCAAGCCGCCCTTCGTGCCGTCCAGGCCCGCCTGACGCCCTCACGCACGTGTGTCCCCTCATCGTGATCATCCGGCCGGAGTGATCACGATAAGGGGACACGACGTCGGCCGGGGCGCGGGGTCAGCGCAGGGCCAGCACGACCAGTGCCGTCGTCGTCCCGACCTCGACCCCGGCGCCCAGCAGGTCGCCCGTGATGCCGCCGACGCGGTGGGCCGCCCGCCCGCCGAACAGCGCGCCGGCGACGCACCCGGCGAGGGCGGCCGCGCCCGCGCGCCACGGGGTCACCCGCTCCCGCAGCCACCGCCGCGAGCAGGGCGGCGCCGGCGACGGCCACCGGGACCAGCACGGCGAGCGTCCTCGGCACCACCCCTGCGACCGCGGCTCCAAGGCCGCCGGTGCGGGCTGCGGGGACTCCCCGGGTGCACAGCACCGGCAGCACGCACCGGCCCGCCGCGGCCGCCAGCGGGAGCGCCCCGAGTACCCCACCCGGGCAGGGCCCGGGCGAGCGCCGTCGCCTGCAGCAGCAGCGCCAGGACGAGGGCGGCCGCGCCGAGCGGGCCGACGTCGCCGCGCCGCATCACCTCGAGCGCCCTGGCCCGGTCCCCGCGACCGGCGGCGAGGCCGTCGACGGTGTCGGCGAGCCCGTCGAGGTGCAGGCCGCCGGTCGTGGCGACGAGCAGGGTCAGCGCGAGGCCGGCCGCCACCAGGTCACCCGCGCCGGCTCTCACGGCGAGCGCGCCGACGGCGGCCGCGGGCACGGCGAGCAGCGCTCCCGCGACCGGCGCCAGCGTCATGGCCACCGCTGCGGCGGCGCGGTCCACGAGCCGGGGCGCGGGGACCCGCAGAACGGTGAGCGTGCCGGCGGCGAGGCGCGCGCCGTCGCCGAGCGCTCCTGATCTCACCCGCCGAACTCCCGGGGCTCGCCGGGGAAGGGCGCCGTCGCGGACGGGAGGGTGAGCAGTGCGGCGGCCGCGCAGAGCACGTCGGCGGCGAGCAGGGCGGCCGTCCCGTCCTCCACCGGGAGGGCCATCCCGGACAGCGGGGTCAGCTGCAGGCCGGCGACCACGCGGTCCGTGAGCGTCTCCGCCCGCACCGGCGCCACCTGCCACCAGTCGGAGCACTCCCACGCCTGACCTCGGGCGAGCAGCGCGGCCGTCGCGGCGCCGGGTCCGTCGAGGACTGCGGGCGTCCGGCGGCCCGCCGACCGCAGCAGCAGCCCGGTGGCTGCCGCGAGCGCGGGGCTGCCGAGGCCCCTCAGCAGGGCCATGGGCTCGCCGCTGAGCCCGTGGACGGCCCGCAGGCCGTCGCGGAGCTCGACGACGTCCCGCATCCACCGCTCGTCGTCGACGATCCCCGTCAGCGCGGCGTCGGAGGAGCCGTCGTCGGGGGCCGGCCACCCGAGGGCGCCGACGGCGTCCGCGCCGATGAGCTCGGCGCCGAGCACTCGCCGTCCCGGCAGGTCGTCGACGGCGAGCAGCAGGAGGTCGGCGCCCTCGTCCGCGAGCGCGTCCGCGGTGCTCACTCCCCACGCCAGCGCCTCCTCGGGCTCGGCCGGCGGATCGAGCGGCAGCCGGCGCACGCCCAGGCGAGGAGGATCGGGCAGCGGGCTGGTGACGCCGATCGCGGCGACGCGCTGCGGCGGGAGGGCCGCCGCGTCGCCGCGCACCCCTGCCCACCACAGTGAGAGCTCCGACAGCGGCCCGTACGCGGGCCCGATCCCCGCCGCGGCGAGCGCCTCGCGGGCGGCGTCCGCCGGGTCGGAGCGAACCCAGTGGACCGCGAGGCCCAGCTCGGCCAGGTCGACGGCCGTCATCGTGACGTGCCCAGCTCGACGGGCAGTGTCAACCCGGCCCGACCGCCGGCGCTCATCGTGGGGTCCCCAGCTCGACGGGCAGTCTGGGCCCGGCCCGCTCGCCGGCGATCATCCTGGGGTTCCCAGCTCGACGGCTCGGCCGGCGACGACGAGCAGGACCTGCTCGCTGGCGTCTGCGAGCCGTTGCGCGAGCGCGCCCAGGACCTCACGGAAGGCGCCGGCCCCGCGCTCGGCCGGCACCACGCCCCAGCCGACCTCCTCGCCGACGGCGACCACCCGGCGGCGGGCCTGCCGCCACGCCCTCACCACCGCGTCCACCGCGTCCTCCACCTGCTCGCGCCAGCCCGGGGCATCCTGCCAGGCGCCCGCCGAGTCCATGGTTCCCGCCACCCAGGTGCCGAGGGAGTCCACGAGCAGCGGCGGCCCGGGCGTGCGCAGCAAGGCCGGCAGATCAGGGGTCTCATGGGTGACCCACCAGGGCGGCCGCCGCTCGCGGTGGACGGCGACGCGTCGGGCCCACGCCTCGTCACCGGGGCCGGGCAGCGGCCCGGTGGCCGCGTACACGACCGACGGCTCGGCGGCGAGCAGGTCCTCGGCCAGTGCGGATTTGCCGGAGGACGCCGGCCCGAGCACGAGGGTCCGGACCGGCGCCTGGGGCATCGGGCGGGCCTCGGACGCCGGCAGCGCGCTGCCGTCCGCTGCGACGCGGGCCCCCCACCGGCCCAGGCGCGTGGCGAGCACGCCGGGGGAGAGGTCGTGGGTGATGCCGAGGGCGACGACGTCCACGCCGGCCCGCACCGCGTCGGCCGCGCGCAGCCGGCGCCAGGGCGTACGCCAGGCGGCGTGGCTCCGGCCGGCCGACGGCGTCCGCGCAGATCGAGGGCGACGGCGTCGAGACCCGCACCGGCGAGCGCGCCGACGGCTGCGTCCGTCAGGTCTCCTGGTCCTTCGGCCCACAGCACGGTCCGCACGCCCCGCCGGGCGGGCCATGCCGACCACGACGGCCGGAGGAGCCCCGGACGGGGCCGGCAGGGCCGCGAGGCGCACATCGCCCACCGCGAGCCCGGCGCCGGCGACGAGTGCCCGCACGGCGTCGGGCATCGTCAGGACGCCCCCGCTCAGGACGCCGGGCCCGACGGCGAGCGCCGTCGGGGCCCGGGTGCCGGTGGCGCCGGTCCGGCAGGCGACGCAGCCGCACCCCTCGACGGGCCACGGCTCGCCGGCACTGCCCGCGATCCGCAGCGGCGAGGTCTCAGTGCCGGGCCCGGCAGGACGGCCGGGCCCGGCACTGACGGCGTCCTCGGGCACCCGGGCAGGCTAGCCGTCGGCGACGGAGAAGCCGGGCTGACGAGGCGAAGCCGGGCTCGCGAGGGGTCGGCCGTCTTCGCGGGCGGGATGCCCCTGCCCGCCGCCGGCCCGCGGGCCGGCGTCCGGGCGGCTCGCTAGCGTGCAACTCATGAGCACCTACAGCTGGCGGTTCGAGGCCGCCGACGCGTCCCCGCTGCACCCCGCCGGAGCGCCCGCGCCCTTCCCCAGCCAGGCCGACGCGGAGTCGTGGGTGGGCGAGTCCTGGCGAGGACTGCTCGCCGAGGGCGTGGAGCAGGTGAGCCTGCTGCGCGACGGTGAGGTGGTCTACGGGCCGATGAGCCTCCGGCCGCTGGAGTAGGCGCGTCTGTCGGGGAGCACCGTCGCGCAGACAGCCACCCGCCGACGAGAGCGGCCCGACGTCGAACATCACGAGGGACGGAAGCGTGTCCTCGAGCCACAGTCGCGTCCCTCGTGATGTTCAACGTCGCGGTCGACCTGCGCCCGCGCTCCACTGCTCAGGTCGGCCGCTTCTGCGGAGCGTTCTGCGCGGTGCGGCCGGGGTCGCGCTCGACGACGTCGCCGAGCGCCTCGTCGATGCGCGCGAGCAGCTCGGGCGGCACGGCCGACGCCCACCGCCTTGACGTTCTCGTGCACCTGCTCCGGCCTCGAGGCGCCGATGATCGCGGCGGCGACGTTCTCGTTCTGCAGCACCCAGGCCACGGCCAGCTGGGCCTGGGTGAGACCCAGCTCCTTGGCGACGGGCTCCAGCGCGGCGACCCGGGTGAGGACGTCGTCGGTCATGAACCGGCGGATGAAGTTCGCCCCGCCCTTCTCGTCCGTCGCCCGCGAGCCTGCGGGCGGGGGCTGGCCGGGCCGGTACTTGCCGGTCAGCACGCCCTGCGCGATCGGCGAGAACACGATCTGGGAGACCCCGAGCGCCTTGGACGTCGGCACGATCTCGCCCTCGACGACCCGCCACAGCATCGAGTACTGCGGCTGGTTCGACACCAGCTGGATGCCCAGCTGCCCGGCGAGGTCGTGGCCGGCCCGGATCTGCTCGGCCGTCCACTCGCTGACCCCGATGTAGAGCGCCTTCCCCGCACGCACCACGTCGGCGAACGCCTGCATCGTCTCCTCGAGCGGCGTCTCGGTGTCGTAGCGATGGGCCTGGTAGAGGTCGACGTAGTCGGTGCGCAGCCGGCGCAGCGAGGCGTTGATCGACTCCATCACATGCTTGCGCGACAGGCCGCTGTCGTTGGGTCCGCCCGGCCCGGTGGGCCAGTACACCTTCGTGAAGATCTCCAGGCTTTCCCGGCGCTCGCCCGCCAGCGCCTCGCCGAGCACGCTCTCGGCGGCGCCCTTCGCGTACACGTCGGCGGTGTCGAACGAGGTGATGCCTGCCTCCAGGGCGGCGCCGACGCACGCCTTCGCGACGTCGTTCTCCACCTGGGACCCGTGGGTCAGCCAGTTCCCATAGGTGATGGCGCTGATCTTGAGGCCGCTGCGGCCGAGGTGACGGAACTCCATGCCCCGACCCTATGGACGGTCCGGCCGCCCCGCCCGCCCACTGCTCACGACGGCGACTGGCCCCGCTTGACCATCGGCTTCGGCATCCGGAAGCGGCGCAGCTGCGCGCTGCGCAGCGCCGCGTACCGGCCGACGCCGCGCGCGCTCTCGCCGAACTTCTCGATCCCGATCCGGTTGATCCGCCTCGCCATGAAGTAGCCGTTGACGACGACGACGAGCGCGTAGATGTAGAGCACGGGCACGAGGAGGACCGACACCACGTTGAGGCGCGGGACCAGGCCCATCAGCAGGACCACGAACGCGATCGGCAGCAGCAGCTCGCCCAGGTTCCAGCGGGAGTCCACGTAGTCGCGGGCCCACCGCCGGGCGGGACCGCGGTGCTGGGCGGGCAGGTACCGCTCCTCGCCGGTGACCATCGCCTGGCGTGCCTTGACCCGCTCGGCCGCCTGCGCCTCGCGCTGCGCCGCGCGCGCCGCCTTCCGCTCCTCCTTCGTGGCGTTCGGCGACAGCCTCGGCGACCCGACCACGGGGTGGCGGTTGCGCTGCTCCGCCTCGCGGCGACGCGGCGTCGGCCGTCCCTTGCCGCCCTGCTTCTCCGGCAGGGCAGGGCTGGCCGTCTTCGCGGGCGCCTCGGTGGCGCCGGACCGGCTGCGTCCGAACACGCCCCCAGCCTACGGGGCGACGGCGGGGGGGCTAGGTTCCGGTTCATGCGCAGTTCAGACACCTCCGCAGCGACGACGTCGCCGTCCCCCGGCCCCTGCCGACGCCGAGGCCCTGCGCGCCCGCGTCGCCCGCGTGCTGCCGGGCGTCCGGGCCGACCTGGAGGCGATGGTCCGCATCCCCAGCGTGTCCGCGCCCGCCTTCAACCAGGCCGAGGTCGAGCGGAGCGCCGCCTTCGTCGCCGGCCTGCTCCGGGACGCCGGCATGCCGGAGGTCGACGTCCTGCGGGTCGAGGGCGGCGCGCCGGCGGTGGTCGCCCGGCGGCCGGCCCCGGCCGGCGCGCCGACGGTGATGCTCTACGCCCACCACGACGTCCAGCCGCCGGGGGACCCGTCCCTGTGGGACGCCCCGGCGTTCGAGCCCGTCGAGCGGAACGGCCGCCTCTACGGCCGCGGCTCGGCGGACGACAAGGCGGGGGTCGCGCTGCACCTGGCCGCGCTGCGTGCCCTGGCGGACGACCTCGCGGTCGGCGTCACCGTCTTCGTGGAGGGGGAGGAGGAGATCGGCTCCCCGACCTTCGAGCGGTTCCTGTCCGAGCACCGCGACCGGCTCGCCGCCGACGTCATCGTCGTCGCCGACTCCGGCAACTGGCGGATCGGCGAGCCCGCCCTCACCACCAGCCTTCGCGGCCTGGTCGACGGGGTCGTGACGGTCCGCACCCTCGACCACGCCGTCCACTCCGGCATGTACGGCGGCGCCGTGCCCGACGCCATGACGGCCCTGCTCAAGCTCCTCGCGGGCCTGTGGGACGACGACGGCCAGGTGGCCGTCCCCGGCCTGGTCGCGGGGGAGGCCGACGACCTCGGCTACTCAGAGGACCTGCTGCGCGGCGATGCGGGCGTGCTCGACGGCGTCCGGCTGATCGGCACGGGCCGTCCGGAGTCGAGGCTGTGGGCCCGGCCCGCCCTGACCGTCACCGGCATCGACGCGCCGTCGGTCGCCACCGCCTCGAACACCCTGCTGCCGGCCGTCTCGGCGAAGTTCAGCCTGCGGGTGCCCCCCGGGCAGGAGCCGGCGGCCGCCTTCGAGGCGCTGCGCGCTCACCTGCGGGCCTCGGCGCCGTGGGGGGCACACGTGGACGTCGAGCTCGGCGAGCTGGGGCAGTCGTGGGCGGGCGACCTCAGCGGCCCCGTCTACGACACCGCCCGGTGGGCGCTGGAGCAGGCCTGGGGGAGGCGGCCCGTGCACATGGGCGTCGGCGGGTCGATCCCGTTCGTGGCCGCGCTCCGCGAGGTCTACCCGCAGGCCACCGTGCTGCTCACCGGCGTCGAGGACCCGGACACCCGGGCGCACGGGACGAACGAGTCGGTGCACCTGGGCGAGTTCGAGCGGGCGTGTGTCGCGGAGACCCTGCTGCTGGCGGCCCTGGCGCACTGACCGCCCACCCCAGCGGCGATCAAGGAACTCCTGGGGATCAAGGAATTCCTGGGGATCAAGCGCTGCGGCTGCCCGACCGCTCGGGCCGGGCGAGGCCGCCGCCGCGGTGAAGCAGGGCGGTGACCTCGTCGGCCGGCATCGGTCGGGCCCACAGGAAGCCCTGGCCGAGGTGGCAGCCGGCCTCGCGGACACGGCGGGCCTGCCGCTCGGTCTCCACGCCCTCGGCGACGACCTGCATGCCGAGGCCGGTGCCGAGCGACGGTGATCCCGGCGAGCAGCACGCCGGGCGGGCTCGGCGACGTCGCTGTCCTCGACGAACGAGCGGTCGATCTTCAGCATGCTGACGGGCAGGCGCCGCAGGTAGGTCAGCGAGGAGTACCCGGTGCCGAAGTCGTCCAGGGCGAGGCGGACTCCGATCGCCGACAGCTGGCGCAGCGGGCGCAGCGCCGCGTCGAGGTCCTCGACCAGGGACGACTCGGTGATCTCGAGGGTGAGGTCCCGCGGGTCGAGCCCGGTCTCGGCGATCAGCCCGGCGACGGTCGACACGAGCCCGGGATCGGCGAGCTGCCCGGCGGACAGGTTCGCCTCCATCGTCAGCGGGTAGCCGTCGGGGAACTCCGCGCGCCAGCGGGCGAGCTGGGTGACCGCCTCGTGCAGGACCCACCTCCCGATCGGCACGATCGTCCCGGTGGCCTCCGCGATCGGCACGAAGACCGTCGGAGGTAAGAGTCCTCGCACCGGGTGGTTCCACCGGGCGAGCGCCTCCACGCCGTGCACGACCTCCGTCCCGAGGTCCACGATCGGTTGGTAGAGCAGCTGCAGCTCGCCGCGCTCGACGGCCCCCACCAGGTCGGCGGAGAGCTCGGTGCGGTCGCGGGTGCGCTCGTGCATCGCGGGCTCGAACACGGCCATCCGGGTCCCGGGCGCGCCGTCGGCGGCGGACGCCGGGGCCGTGTCCCGGGCCGCTGAGAGGGCGACGTCGGCGTCCCGGACGAGCTCGGCCGCGGTGCGCCGGTCCGGGCCCGCGCAGGCGACCCCGAAGCTGGCCCGCACCTGGAGCTGTCGGCCGTCGACGTCCACAGGTGCGGCCAGCGCCGCGCGCAGGGCGTCCACCACAGCCAGCGCCGCGGGCTCGCCGCCGCCCTGCGGCAGCAGGACGCCGAACTCGTCTCCGCCGAGCCGTGCGACCACGTTCTGGCGCCCGCAGGCCCGGTGGAACCGGACGCCGACAGCCCGCAGCAGCCGGTCGCCCATGTCGTGACCGAAGCTGTCGTTGACGTCCCGGAAGTGGTCGAGGTCCACGACGATGACGGCCACGCCTGTGCCCGTGGGCGTCCAGCGCCTCGTCGATCTTGTCGGTGAACAGCGCCCGGTTGCCCAGCGCCGTGAGCTCGTCATGCGTCGCCTGGTAGCGCAGGGAGCCGAGCAGCGAGGTGAGACGGTCCCGGGTGAGGGTCGACGGCACGGCTCATCCGGGCGAACTCGTCCGAGCCCTCGAGCGGCGGCACCGCCGGCTGCTGGCCGCTCGTCACGGTGCTGATGTCCTCGAGGACGGCGTGGACGTCCTGGCTGGTGGCGCGGTAGACCGCGATGAGCAGGTACCCCAGGACGAGCAGCGACCCCAGCGCGAGCAGGACCGGCCGCATGCGGCTGGCCGCCAGCTCGTCCTGGCGGCGCTGCAGCAGGGTGTCGAGGGAGCCCGCGAGCTGGGTGGCCAGGTCGGCGGAGGCGGCCGCGAGGCTCCCGCTGCCCAGCGGCGTGACGCCGGCGTGGGTCTGCGTCCCGCCCGAGACGGCCGCCGAGTACTGGCTGACCGCAGCCGTGACGGCGCCTGCCTGGCGGCTCAGCCGCGGGCCGAGCGACGGCCAGGTGGTGGTGGCGGCGGCGGTGCTCACGTCGTCCACCAGCCGCGCGGACCGATCCGCCAGGGTCCGCATCCCGTAGCGCTGCTCGAACGCGGCATCGCCGCGCTCCGTCCCGTCAGGGGTCCCGGCCGCGACGACCAGCAGCCGGGGCAAGGTGGTGACCAGGCTCTTGGTGACGTAGGTGATGTCCAGCTGCGGGTCGGCGACCAGGCCGGAGGAGTCCCCCACCTGCTTGAGGAGCAGGGCGCAGGCGGACAGGGCGCGCGCGGCGAGCGTGACGGCCCGCTGCGGCGTCGCCGGCGCGGTCAGCTCGTCGAGGTCGGGCCGGGCCTGCCGCCAGGCGTCCTCGGCCTGCAGCTGCGCGCCGACCTCGACGACCGCCGTGTCGACGGAACTGACGGCCGGTAGGCCCCGTGGCGGGGCGATGCCGCGCGAGGCGGCGTCCTGGGTCTGGGCCAGCTGGACGACGAGCTGCACCAGCGGCGCGGCGAGCCGCAGACCAGCGCGTTCCTGGTCGACGGCGCGCAGCCGGCCGGTCGACTCGGCGAAGCCGCTGCCGACGCCGATGGTCAGAGGCAGCAGCAGCAGCAGGGTGACCAATCCGAACTTCGCCGTGATGCCCATCCGGCGCATCAACCGCATACCGGGCAGGAGGGCGCGATCCACGTACCCTCCCTCCCGGCCCCGGTGGTCGGGTCCTCACCTGCTTGTCGGCGGGAGGACCCCCCGGCGGCGATCCCCCGGGTAGGTGACGGCGCGAAACTGTCGTGGTGCGCGTGCTCATCGCCCCCGACTCCTTCACCGGCACCCTGACCGCTGGCCAGGCGGCCCGGGCGGTGGCCGACGGGTGGCGCCGGCACGTCCCCGACGACGAGCTCGACGAGTGCCCCCTGTCGGACGGCGGGCCAGGATTCGTCGACGTCCTGGCGGCGGCCCTGCCCGGCCGGGTGGAGCTGGTGACCGTGGCGGGTCCGCTGGGGGAGCCGGTGCCCGCCCAGGTCCTGCTGGTTCCGGCTCCGGACGGCGCCGTCGTCGCGTACGTCGAGTCGGCCCAGGCGTGCGGCCTGCACCTCGTCCCGACCGACCGCCGGAACCCCGGGATCACGACGACCCGCGGGGTGGGGGACCTGCTGCTGGCGGCCAGGGCTGCCGGCGCACGCCGGATCGTGGTCGGGCTCGGCGGGTCGGGGACCAATGACGGCGGTGCCGGGATGATCGCCGCGCTGCTGGAGGCGGCGGGCACGCCCGCCGCCGACCGGCTGGCGCGGGGTGGCGACGCCCTGATCGGCACGGTTGCAGCCGATCTGGCCGGGTTGGCTGACGCCCGGAAGGACTGGGCCGCGGTCGAAGTCGTCGCGGCCAGTGACGTCGATGTGCCGCTGCTGGGCTTCCACGGGGCCAGCGCCGGCTTCGCGGAGCAGAAGGGGGCGACGCCGGAGCAGGCGCAGCGGCTCGAGCGAGCTCTCGGCGACTTCTCGGCGGCTGCCGTCGAGGCCGCCGGGCTTCCCCGGGCGATGCCCCGCCCGCTCGCCCGGGAGCCCGGCGCGGGCGCCGCCGGCGGGCTCGGCTTCGCGCTCGCGCTGCTCGGGGCCCGGCGTGCTCCCCGGCGCGGCGTCCGTGCTCGAGGCGGTCCGCCTGCGGGACCGGGTCGCCCGGGCGGACCTCGTGATCACGGGGGAGGGCACGTTCGACTGGCAGTCGCTGCGCGGCAAGGTCGTCAGCGCGGTCGCCGCCGTCGGGCTGGAGCTCGGGGCCCCCGTCGTCGTGATCGCCGGTCAGGTCCTGGTAGGACGGCGGGAGGCGCTGGCGATCGGCGTCGAGTCGGCCTACCCGGTCGCGGACGAGCCCGCGGGCGTCGCGGCCGCGCTGGCCGATCCCGCCGGAACGCTGGCGGCCCGTGCGGAGCGGGTTGCGCGCACCTGGTCGGTCCGAGGATCGACCTGAGGGTCGAGGTGGGCAGCGGACCGGACCCGGGCGACTCGCCCTCCCTCCTGCGGACGGCCGACGTACGCTGGAGGGGAATGCGGGACGGCCCCGGCTCGCTGACCACCCTGGCACCCGACCGTGCTCGTCCCGACAGCTCCCGACCCGACGGAGAGAACCCGCATGACACTCCAGGACCAGACCGGCTCGACCAGCGAGACCGAGCGCGCCGCTCACGGTGTGGAGCTCACCGCCGTCGCCGCCGGCAAGGTGCAGAGCCTGCTCGAGCAGGAGGGCCGTGACGACCTGCGCCTGCGGGTCGCCGTCCAGCCCGGCGGCTGCTCCGGCCTGATCTACCAGCTCTACTTCGACGAGCGGGTCCTCGACGGCGACCTGCTGCGGGACTTCGGCGGAGTCGAGGTCGTCGTCGACCGGATGAGCGCCCCCTATCTCGAGGGCGCCACGATCGACTTCGCCGACACCATCGAGAAGCAGGGCTTCACGATCGACAACCCCAACGCGAGCGGCAGCTGCGCCTGCGGCGACAGCTTCCACTGAGCCGCCCTCGGCTCCGGCGCGTCCGCGGACGGGCCGCGTCCGGCGTTCTCGCCGCACGCTGACTCCGCCCGCCGTGCCACACGGGGCGCCGCCCTTGTAGGGTGGCGCCCCGTGCGCATCGCCGTCACGGGGTCCATCGCCACCGACCACCTCATGGTGTTCCAGGGCCGCTTCGCCGACAGCCTCGTGGTCGAGCAGCTGGACCGGCTCGCCCTGTCGTTCCTCGTCGAGGATCTCGAGATCAGACGCGGGGGCATCGGGGCCAACATCGCGTTCGGGCTCGGCGTGCTCGGTGAGCGGCCCCTCCTCATCGGCGCCGTCGGGAAGGACTTCGACGACTACCGGTCCTGGCTCGAGCGGCACAATGTGGACTGCTCCGGCGTGCGGGTGTCCCAGCTGCGGCACACGGCGCGCTTCATCTGCACCACCGACTCCGAGCAGGCCCAGATCGCAACCTTCTACACGGGGGCGATGAGCGAGGCCCGGGAGATCGAGCTCGCGCCGCTCATGGCCCACCAGCCGGTCGACCTGGTCGTCGTCAGCCCGAACGACCCCGAGGCCATGCTGCGCCACACCGAGGAGTGCCGGTACCGCGGCATCCCGTTCGCGGCCGACCCCTCTCAGCAGCTCGCCTGGGCCGACGGCCCCCTCATCCGCACCCTGGTCGAGGGGGCGGCCTACCTGTTCAGCAACGAGTACGAGGCGGCGCCTCATCGCCCAGAAGACAGGCTGGAGCGACGAGGAGGTCCTCTCCCGGGTGGGCATCCGGGTGATCACTCACGGCAAGGACGGCGTCCGCGTGGAGCGGGCCGGCGCCGACCCCGTGCAGGTGCCTGTCGTGCCCGCCCGGCACGGTCGCTGACCCGACCGGGGTGGGCGACGCCTTCCGCGCCGGGTTCCTCGCCGGGCTCGCCTGGGGGCTGTCCCTGGAGCGCTGCGCCCAGGTGGGCTGCCTGCTGGCGACGCACGTGCTGGAGACCGTCGGGACGCAGGAGTACCGCCTCGAGCCCCAGCGGGCGCTCGAGCGGTTCGCCGAGGCGTACGGCGAGGAGGCCGCCGGCGACGTCGCCGCGCACCTCGGGGCGGCCGTCCGGGCGTGAAGCTGCCGGTCCCACCGGTCGAGCCGCCCTCGAGTCCCTATCGGTTCGACCCGCGGCCGCTCCCCCCGGCGAGGATCTTGTCGCCGTCGGCGGCAGACCTGCAGCCGGGGACCCTGCTCGCCGCCTACCGCGCGGGGCTCTTCCCGATGGGGGTCGGGCCGGCACGGTGCGCGCGCCTCTCGGCTGGTGGTCCCCGGACCCGCGCGGCGTCCTGCCGCTGGACGGGCTCCGCGTCAGCCGGTCGCTGCGGCGTTCCGCGCGCCGGTTCGAGGTCCGGGTGGACACGCGCCTTCGACGAGGTGGTCGCGGCCTGCGCCGATCCTCGGCGCGAAGGGCAGCTGGATCACGCCGGAGATCGCCGAGGCCTACGCCGACCTGCACCTGCTGGGCTGGGCGCACTCGGTCGAGTGCTGGCGCGAGGGCCGGCTGGCCGGCGGTCTCTACGGTCTGGCCATCGGTGGACTGTTCGCGGGGGAGTCGATGTTCCACCGCGAGACGGACGCCTCCAAGGTCGCCGTCGTCGCCCTGGTCGAACTGCTGGTCCGGGACGGCGAGAGCCGCCGGCTGCTCGACGTGCAGTGGCGGACCGAGCACCTGGCCACCCTGGGCGTGGTCGACCTGCCGAGGGTGGAGTACCTGCGCCGGCTGCGCAGCGCCCTCAGCTGCGAGCCCCCGGCCTTCTCCCGGCCGTGACCTGCGCGGGCGTGCGTTGCGGGAGCCGAAAGGGCACGGCGCGAAGGGTGTGCCCCGCCAGGGGCGGACCGGGACGTCACCCGGTAGTGTTCCCCCCGTTCGACGACCGTCAGACCCGGGTGCTGTCGTGCCGGGTGAGAACCGGAGGAAGGCCTGCGTTGCGTTCGCACGAAGAAGTCCGCGCGCCGCGCGGTGGCAGGCGCCGGGCGCTCTGGGTGCCGGCGGTCCTGGTCGCCGGGATGCTGCTCTCCGGCTGCACCAGGGAGATCGCACGGGGATGGCTCCCGTCGACGGTGGACACCACGAACCAGACGGGGCGGATCATGGCCCTCTGGAACGGCTCGTGGGAGGCGGCGCTCGCCGTCGGGGTCCTCGTCTGGGGCCTGATCCTCTGGGCGCCATCGCCTATCGGCGCCGGCGGGACGACACCGGTTTTCCCGCGCAGGTCCGGTACAACATCCCGCTCGAGATCCTTTACACCATCGTGCCGCTCATGATGATCGCGGTGCTGTTCTTCTACACCGCGAGCTACGAGACGGCGATCGCGGACGTCTCCGCGAAGCCCGACGTGACGATCAACGTGGTGGGCAAGCAGTGGGCGTGGGACTTCAACTACCTGCAGCAGGGCGGTCAGCAGCTGAACGTCTACGAGGCGGGTGTCAAGGGCGAACTCAACGGCAGTCCCGGCGTCGAGCAGCAGCTCCCCACCTTGTACCTGCCGGTGGACCGCCGGGTGGAGTTCGAACTCACCTCGCGGGACGTCAACCACTCCTTCTGGATTCCCGCCTTCCTCTACAAGATGGACCTCATCGCGGGCGTGCGGAACAAGTTCCAGCTCGTGCCCAAAACGATCGGCGACTACCGTGGTAAGTGCGCCGAGCTGTGCGGTGAGTACCACTCCGAGATGCTGTTCAACGTCAAGGTCGTCTCACAGGCCGACTTCGACGCGCACATGAGTCAGTTGCGTGCCCAGGGGAACGTCGGGGTCCTCGACTCCAACCTCGGCCGCACGTATACGCCGCCGGGCCCGGGTGCGGTTCCCGGCGGCACCACCAACGGCGTCGACGGCACCGGGAGCAAGTGAGATGACAGCGACTGTCGCCCCCGAGGAGCGCACCTTCGTCGCGCCGGCCCGCGCACGGCGGGGTCGGTCGTCGTCCGGTGGCTCATCACCACGGACCACAAGACGATCGGGAACCTCTACCTCATCAGCTCGATGGGCTTCTTCCTGGTCGGCGGCCTGCTGGCCATGCTCATCCGCGCGGAGCTCTTCACGCCGGGCATGCAGGTGTTCCAGACGAAGCAGCAGTACAACCAGGCCTTCACCATGCACGGCCTGATCATGCTGCTGCTCTTCGCCACGCCGGCCTTCGCAGGCTGGGCGAACGCGATCATGCCGCTGCAGATCGGCGCCCCCGACGTGGCGTTCCCGCGGCTCAACATGCTGGCGTACTGGTTCTACCTGTTCGGCGGCCTCATCGCCTCCGCCAGCTTCCTGACGCCCAACGGGCCTGCCGCCTTCGGCTGGTTCATGTACACCCCGTTGTCGAACCAGACGTACGACCCCGGGCTCGGCGCCGATCTCGTCATCTTCGGGCTCGCGCTCGGTGGTTTCGGCACGATCCTCGGCGCCGTCAACTTCATCACGACCATCGTCTGCATGCGCGCCCCCGGCATGACGATGTTCCGCATGCCGATCTTCACGTGGAACATCCTGATCACCAGCGTTCTCGTGATCATGGCGTTCCCGGTGCTTGCGGCAGCCCTGCTCGCGCTCGGCGCCGACCGCCGCCTGGACGCCCACATCTTCGATCCGGAGAACTACGGGGCGATCCTGTGGCAACACCTGTTCTGGTTCTTCGGCCATCCCGAGGTGTACATCATCGCGCTGCCCTTCTTCGGGATCATCACCGAGGTGCTGCCGGTCTTCAGCCGTAAGCCGGTCTTCGGCTACAAGGGCCTGGTCTTCGCCACGATCACCATCGCCGGCCTGTCGGTGGCGGTGTGGGCGCACCACATGTACGTCACGGGCCAGGTGGCGCTGCCGTTCTTCGCCTTCATGACGATGCTGATCGCGGTGCCGACCGGGGTGAAGTTCTTCAACTGGATCGGCACGATGTGGCGCGGGTCCGTCACGTTCGAGACGCCGATGCTCTGGGCGATCGGCTTCCTCGTGACGTTCCTCTTCGGTGGCCTCACGGGCATCATCCTCGCCTCGCCCCCGCTGGACTTCCACCTCTCGGACAGCTACTTCGTGGTGGCGCACTTCCACTACGTGGTCTTCGGCACCGTGGTGTTCGCCATGTTCTCCGGCTTCTACTTCTGGTGGCCGAAACTGACCGGGCGGATGCTCAACGAGCGCCTCGGGAAGATCCACTTCTGGGGTACGTTCATCGGGTTCCACACGACCTTCCTCATCCAGCACTGGCTCGGGGTCGAGGGGATGCCCCGGCGCTACGCGGACTACCTCCCGGAGGACGGGTTCACCCTGTACAACCGGATCTCGTCGATCGGGGCGTTCATCCTCGGCGCGTCCACGCTGGTCTTCCTGTGGAACGTGTGGATCACCCGCAAGGCGCCCAAGGTGCAGGTCGACGACCCGTGGGGCTTCGGCAGCTCCCTCGAGTGGGCAACCTCCTGCCCACCACCGCGGCACAACTTCCTGTCGCTGCCGCGGATCCGCTCCGAGCGCCCCGCGTTCGACCTGCACCACCCCGAGGCCGCGGCCGCCGGCGTGACACCGCCGGACGACAGCCTGGCGGCGAAGATCGGCGGCGGTCCGGACCTGCACCCTCGCGGGCCCCAGGACTGAGAGGCGACAGGTGAAGACCGAGTACACACTGTTCGGGGCCGGCGCGTTCTTCTTCGCGCCGATCGCGGTCGTCTACGGGATCGCCACGAGCTGGCACGAGCCGGTCGGCGCCGTCGCACTGTTCCTCACGGCGGGGCTGGCGCTGCTCATCGGCCTCTTCTTCTGGATCACCTCTCGCCGGATCGACCCCCGGCCCGAGGACGACGGGAACGCCGACATCTCGGAGGGCGCGGGGGAGCAGGGCATGTTCGCGCCCTACTCGTGGTGGCCGCTGCCGCTCGGGATCTCCGCCGCGCTGGTGTTCACCGGGCTCGCGGTCGGCTGGTGGCTCGTCGCGATCGCGCATGGTGCTCGGCGCGATCTCCCTGGTGGGGTGGGTGTACGAGTTCTACCGCGGGGAGCACGCGCACTGACCCTGCGACAACGACACCCTTGCGGTGTCGGTTGTCCGCTCCCGGAGCGGATATCGTTGAGGGGACGACAACCTCGGGGTTGCACCGTGCGTCCAGTCAGCGGACCGAGTGCGTCAGCGGTCCGTCGACGATCGACGCCGGTGGTGAAGGAGTTCAGCGTGCGTGCACGTGGTTGGTGTGCCTTGGCGCTCGTGACTGCGCTCGGGCTGGCGGGGTGCTCCGGCGTGGGCTCGATGAGCAGCACGTCGCACGAGTCCTCGGTGGCGGCCGGGTCAGGCGGGAGCGGCGCCGCGTCCCCGGCCGGCCAGGTGGTGAGCGTGGCGCCCGCGGACGGTGCCCGCAACGTACGTCCTGACACGCCCGTGGTCGTCAACGTGAAGAACGGCAGCGTGTCGTCGGCCGAGCTGCGAAGTGCTGACGGCCAGCTCCTGAAGGGCCGCATCGACGGCAGCGGCGGCTGGCAGGCTTCGGACGCCCTGAAGCCCGCGACGAGCTACACGTTGAAGGTCACGAGCCGCTCCGGATCGGGGGTCATCCGGACGACGACGTCGAAGTTCACGACCCTGACGCCACGGGCCTACAACCGGGTCACGCTGCTTCCCGGGGACGACTGGACGGTCGGCGTGGGCATGCCCGTGGTCGTGTCCTTCGGGTCACCGGTGGCCAACCGCTCGGCTGCGGAGCGTGCGCTCACCGTGACCTCGACGCCCGTCGTGCGCGGCGCCTGGCGGTGGATCACTCCGTCCGAGGTGCAGTGGCGGCCGAAGGACTACTGGCCGGCGGGCACCAAGGTGAAAGTGACGGCTGCGGTGGGCGGGGTGGAGTTCTCCCCCGGCGTCTGGGGCCGTCGCACCGTGACGTCGGCGTTCAGCATCGGCGCACGCCAGATCAGCACCGTCGACATCGCGAAGCACACCCTCACCGTGACCCGCAACGGCAAGGTCATCAAGGTCATCCCGGTGACCACCGGGATGACGAACAGCAAGCCAACGTTCCCCACCCGCGGCGGCATCAAAGTGATCATGAGCCGCGAGGCGTCCGTGCGGATGGACGCCGCGACGACGGGGACCGACCCCAAGGACCCGAACTACTACAACCTCACCGTGCACTGGGCGCTCAGGCTGACCTACAGCGGCGAGTTCCTGCATGCGGCGCCGTGGTCCGTGGCTTCGCAAGGGAAGGCGAACGTGAGCCACGGGTGCACGGGGATGAGCGACGCCGAACGCGAAGTGGATGTACGACCACTCCCACGTGGGTGACGTCGTCAAGTACGTGCACAGCAAGCGCCCGCTCGAGCCGGGCAACGGTTACACCGCGTGGAACATGTCCTTCGCCGACTGGTCCAAGGGCGCCTGACCCGGCCGCCTCTCGAAGGCTTCGCCTGACCGGCCCGGCTGCCTCTCGAGGGCTTCGGCTGATCCCGCGGAGCCGGCGTGGATCGTCGCTGCCTGGCGCCGGGGGTCGATGTGCCCGAGCGTGTGACCACTCATGGCGATTCGGCAGGAGTGATCACACGCTCGGCCACACGCACGCTCGGCGCACTCACGGTAGGCCGCACGCACGCTCGGCCGGCCACACGCACGCTGGGGCCGAGCGCATGCTCGGCCGCACGCACGCTGGGCCACGCATGCTCGGCCCCAGGATCCGGCGGCGCCGTCGAGGAGGGCGCCCCGCCTGCGTCAGCTCGCCGCCCGTGCGGACCCCTTGGCACGAAGGGGGCGACAGCCGTGCGTCCTGGCGGTGCTGGGTGCGCAACGGGCGAGGGAGCCCTACCCAGGCGGGCAGAGCTCCCTCGTCGGTGGTGAGGCGTGCTGCGTCAGTCGCCTGCCGAGCCGGCCGTGACCGCGGAGCGTTCGGTCTCCGCGTGGTCCGAGCCCTCGATCGCGTGGTGCTCGCTCGTGAGCGGCCTCGAGCTCCTCCGGCGTGACCGGCTGGACCCGGTCCTCGAAGAAGAAGCGGCTGAGGCGGCGCCGGAGCCCGTCGAAGAGGGAACCCGGACGGCGCACGCCGTTCTCGTCGACCGCCGGGGGGAGTTCCAGCGGCCGGTGCCCCTCGTACTGCACGAGCGTCCAGCGGCTGTACTCGTCGAGCGGTGCGTGGACCTCGAAGAACTCGCCGGTCTCGGTCCGGTAGATCGTGCCCGTCTCGCGGCCGTGCAGCACCTTCTCGCGGTCCTTGCGCTGCAGGCCCAGGCAGATCCGTTTCGCCACCATGAAGGCCAGCGGGGGAGCGACGAACACGAGCAGTCGCAGGGTGTTCGTGATGTCGTTGATCGACAGGTGCAGCTGACTGGCGATGATGTCGTTGCCGCCGCTGATGAGCAGCAGCAGATAGAACGTGATCGCCATGACGCCGAGGCCGGTGCGCGTGGGGACGTTCCGCGGACGGTCGAGGAGGTGGTGCTCCCGGCGATCGCCCGTCGCCCACTGCTCGATCCACGGGTAGAGGATCATGGGCACGGTTATCAACCCTGGCAGGATCATGCGCCGGGATCAGGATGTTGAACGAGAAGGTGAACCCGAGCAGGGTGAACTCGAAGAAGCCCGGTGTGAGGCGGACGGCCCCGTCGAGGAAGCCCATGTACCAGTCCGGCTGTGAGCCCGCCGTGACCGGTGAGGGGTCGTACGACCCGTACATCCAGATGGGGTTGATCGTGAAGAGGGCGCCCATCAGCGCGGTCACGCCGAACACGATGAAGAAGAAGCCGCCCGCCTTGGCGGTGTACACGGGGTACAGCGGGTAACCCACCACGTTGTCGTTCGTCCGGCCCGGGCCCGGGAACTGGGTGTGCTTCTGCACCACCAGCAGGATCAGGTGCACCGAGATCAGGGCGAGGAAGATCCCCGGCAGCAGCAGCACGTGGATCGTGAACAGGCGGGAGATGAAGATCTCGCCGGGGAACTGGCCGCCGAAGACGAAGAAGCTCAGGTAGGAGCCGACCACGGGGATCGCCAGGATGATGCTCGACGCGATCCGCAGCCCGGTGCCGGAGAGCAGGTCGTCCGGCAGCGAGTAGCCGGCGAAGCCCTCGACGATCGCCAGCAGCGCGAGCGTCGACCCGATCACCCAGTTGAGCTCGCGCGGCTTGCGGAACGCGCCGGTGAAGAAGATCCGGAACATGTGCACCACGGTGGCAGCGACGAAGATCAGCGCCGCCCAGTGGTGGATCTGGCGCATGAGCAGCCCGCCGCGCACGTCGAACGACAGCCGCAGGGTCGAGGCGTACGCCTCGGAGACCGTCTGGTTGCCAGCGGGGCGTAGATGCCGGTGTAGGTCGTCCTGGCGACGCTCGGCACGTAGAAGAACGTCAGGAACGTGCCGGTCAGCAGCAGGATGATGAAGCTGTAGAGGGCGACCTCGCCCAGCATGAAGGACCAGTGGTCGGGGAAGATCTTCCTGAAGAGGAACTTGACGCCCTTGCTGGCGCCCACCCGCTCGTCGAGGAAGTTCCCGACCGAGCCCGCGGCACGTTCGGTCGTGCTCATCCACGCTCCCAGAAGCTCGGTCCGACGGCCTCGAGTGAAGCCGTGCTTCGCCACCAAATATCCGTCCGCATCGACCGTGATCGCCAGCTGGGGCAGAGGACGCTTGGCCGGTCCGAAGATGACCTTGCAGTCCTGGGTCACGTCGAAGGTGGACTGGTGGCACGGGCACAGCAGGTGGTGCGTCTGCTGCTCGTACAGGGCCACCGGGCAGCCCATGTGCGTGCAGATCTTGGAGTAGGCGACGATGCCCTCGTAGGCGCCCGGCTGGGACTTCGCGTCGAGATCGTCCGGGTCGAGCCGCAGCAGCAGCACGGCGGCCTTCGCCTTCTCCTCCAGGTAGTCGGGCGTCTCCTCGGTGAGACCCTCGGGGACGATGTGGACGACTGACCCGATCCGCAGGTCCGCGGCCTTCACCGGCGCACCCTGCGGGTCCGAGAGCAGCTTCAGGCCGGCCTTCCACACCGTGGTCGAGAGGTTGTTGCCCGGCATGGGCCCGGTGTCACGCAGGAACGCCAGGGCCGGCAGCGGAACGAGCGCCAGCGCGCCGATCAGGGAGTTGCGGATGAGGGGCCGGCGTCCCAGGCCCGACTCGGCCGCGCCCTCCTTCAGGATGCCGACGGCGTCGCGGCGGTCCGCGTCCGAGCCGCGCTGCAGGTGGCGGTCCTCCACCCGCTCCTCGTCCGGCATGAGCGTCTTGGCCCAGTGCACGGCGCCGGCTCCGAGGCCGAACAGGGCCAGCGTGAGCCCGATGCCGAGGAGCGCGGTGCTGAGCCTCGTGCGGGCCATGTGCTCCATGAACGACATCGGGGTGTCGAACTTGATCGTGAAGTAGGCGACCAGCGTGAGCAGCGTGCCGAGCGCGCTGATGGCGAACAGGGTCGCGACCTGGCGCTCGGCCCGCTTGGCTGCCTTCGGGTCGACGTCCGCCATCCGGTGGCGGTGCGGCACGAGGCCGGGGTTCTCGAAGCGCACCGGCAGGGCGGTGCCACGGTCGGTCGGGAGGACCTCGCGACCGGGGCTGTCGTGCTGGGGCACCGGGGTGTTGGCGCTCATGCCCTGCTGCTCCTCGATGGCGACGGCGGGACGGATCGGGGAGGGACTGCTCGAGACGGCGTCACGACGACTTCGACCCGAGCCAGACGGCGCAGCCGATCAGGGCCGCCACACCGACGACGAATGCCACGAGCCCCTCGTTCACGGGGCCGACGAAGCCGAGGCTGAAGCCACCAGGGCTGGGCTGCTCCTCGGTGGTCTTCAGGTAGGCGATGATGTCCCGCTTGTCCTGCGGCGTGATCGTCTGGTCGGAGAAGACGGGCATGGACTGCGGCCCCGTGACCATGGCCTCGTAGATGTGCGTGGGCGTCGTCCCGTCGAGGTTCGGCGCGTACTTGCCGCGGGTGAGCGCGCCGCCCTTGCCCGCGAAGTTGTGGCACATGGCGCAGTTCGTGCGGAAGATCGTGGCTCCTCTGGAGGGGTCACCCTTCGCGGGGTCCACGGCGTCGGCCGACGGGATCCCCGGGCCCGGGCCGAGGCTCGCGACGTACGCCGCCAGCTGCGCGATCTCCTCCGGGGTGAAGTTGACGCCGGCCTGCGGAGCCTGCGGTGCGGTGCGCTGCAAGGGCATCCGGCCGGTGCCCACCTGGAAGTCGACCGAGGCGGCTCCCACCCCCACCAGCGACGGCGCGTCGTTCGCGGCCCGTGGCGTCGATCCCGTGGCACGTCGCGCAGTTGGCGAGGAACAGCGCGTGGCCCGCGGCGATCTGCTGCTCCGGGGTCTCCGCCGCGCCCGGCCCGGCCGGGCGCGAGGGCGGCGTAGGCGACACCGGTGACGATCAGACCCAGCAGCACCAGCACGAGGCTGGCGAGCGGGGAGCGCCGACGGGCGGCGAGTGCGGTCACGATCGCTCTCCTGGTAACGAGGGGGGCTCGGCGTCGGGTGGCGTCACTTGAGGATGTAGATGACGAAGAACAGTCCGATCCAGACCACGTCGACGAAGTGCCAGTAGTACGAGGTCACGATGGCGCTGGTCGCCTCGGCGTGGCCGAAGCGCTTGGCGGCGAAGACGCGGCCGAGGATGAACAGGAAGGCGAAGAGCCCGCCGGTCACGTGCGCGGCGTGGAACCCGGTGGTCAGGTAGAAGACCGACCAGTACCCGTTCGCCGAGATCGTGTGCCCCTCCTGGACGAGCCTCATGTACTCGTACACCTGCCCGCTCACGAACAGGGCCCCGGCGATGTAGGTGAGGACGAACCACTCCCGCAGGCCCCACGTCCACAGCCCGTGCTCCCGGGTCCAGATCTTCCACCAGCGGTTCGCCCGCGTGGTGGGCTGGAAACGCTCCGCCGCGAACACGCCCATCTGGCACCAGACGGAGCTCAGCACCAGGTTCAGCGTGTTCACCGCGGCGTACGGGACGTCGAGCTTGGCGGTCTCGCGTGGTCCACAGTTCCGGCCGGACGGCCCTGATCGTGAAGTACATCGCGAACAGCCCGGCGAAGAACATCAACTCGCTGGACAGCCACACGATGGTGCCCACCTGCACCATGTTGGGCCGGTTCACACCGACGTGCGGCTGCGGGGTCTCGGCCAAGGAAGCGGTCGCCACGGGCGCCATTATTGCCCTACGTGGTCAAGTGCGCCCGGGGGGCGCTCGGGCCGCGTGGCGTGGGGCGGAGCGGGCGTGGCGGTGCCCCGGCGAGGGCCACCGGTACGATCGCGCCCACGCCGCACGGTGTGCTCGGCGAGCACCGTGCGAGCGCTCTCGACCCAGCTTCGCTCGACGTCCAGCGGCCCGCGACGACATCAGACGACACGACGACGGAGATGCCCATGGCCAGCACGCCCGCCCCCGCCGGGAACGACGCCCGCAGCAGCCGGCGTGCCCTGTCCGTGCTGCTCTACAGCGACGACTCGGACGTGCGTGGCGCCGTCCGGCTGGCGGTGGGGCGCCGCCCGGCGCCGGACCTGCCCGAGGTCGCCTGGACGGAGGCCGCGACCGAGGCTGCCGTGCTCTCGGCTGTTGACGCCGGCGGCCTGGACGTGCTCGTGCTGGACGGCGAGGCGGTCCCGGCGGGCGGGATGGGGCTGTGCAAGCAGCTCAAGGACGAGATCTACCGTTGCCCCCCGGTGCTCGTGCTGATCGGGCGCCCGGCCGACGCGTGGCTCGCGACCTGGTCGCGCGCGGACCTGGTGGTGCCGCACCCGCTCGACCCGGTCGCCGTCGTCGAGGCGGTCGCCGAGCTCGCCCGGCGCCGGCTGGGCGCAGCGGGATGAGCCTGCAGCCCCCCGGTCACTCCGCTGCTGCGGGCGGTGACGGCGCCGGCCAGCCCAGCTGGTCCCACCTGATCGCCGCCCTGCTCGCCGGTGAGGACCTTCCCCGCGACCAGGCAGCGTGGGCGATGGAGCAGGTGATGACCGCCTCCGCCACCGACGTGCAGCTCGCGGGCTTCCTCGTGGCCCTGCGGGCCAAGGGCGAGACCGTCGACGAGGTCGCCGGGCTCGTCGACACGATGCTCCGGCATGCGATCCGGATCGACGTTCCGGGTGCCGCGGTCGACGTCGTCGGCACCGGAGGCGATCGCCGGCACACCGTCAACATCTCGACCATGGCCGCGCTGGTCGTCGCAGGGGCCGGGCGCCGTGTGATCAAGCACGGCAACCGGGCGGCGTCGTCGGCGTCGGGAGCGGCCGACGTCCTGGAGGCGCTGGGTGTCCGCCTCGATCTGCCGGCACAGCGGGTGGCCCAGCTCGCCGGCGAGGTGGGGATCACGTTCTGCTTCGCGCAACTGTTCCACCCGGCGTTCCGGCACGCGGCGGTCGCGCGGCGGGAGCTGGGGGTGCCCACCGCCTTCAACTTCCTGGGGCCGCTGACCAACCCGGCCCAGCCATCGGCCGCCGCCGTGGGGGTCGCCGACGACCGGATGGCGCCGATCGTGGCGGGCGTGCTGTCGGGGCGGGGGGCGACGGCCCTGGTGTTCCGCGGGGACGACGGCCTCGACGAGCTCTCGACGGCCTCGACCTCGAGCGTATGGGTGGTCTCGGGGGGCGAGGTCGCACAGCGGTCGCTGGACCCCGCCCGCCTCGGCGTACCCGTGGCGACCCTGGAGGACCTGCGGGGCGGCGACGCCACCCACAACGCCGGCGTCGTCCGGGACCTGCTTGCCGGCCGGCCGGGCCCGGTCCGCGACGCGGTGCTCCTGAACGCGGCGGGAGCCCTCGTGGCGACCGATGCCCACGCCGAGGGCGGGGTGCGCGCCGAGCAGCTGTCCAAGGAGCTGGAGGACCGGCTCGCCGCTGCCCTGCAGACCGCTGCCGACGCCGTCGACGATGGCCGGGCTGCGGCCACGCTGGACCGCTGGGTGCAGGCGGCGCAGCGCTGACCAGCCGCGGACGGGCGCCGCGGACTACTCGCCCTCGAACCCGAGGGAGAACGCAGCCTCGAGGTCGTGCCGGGAGTAGGCACGGAAGGCGAGGTAGGTCTTCGTGGCGCGCACTCCCTCGACCTTGTTGAGGTGGTCGGCGATGACTTCCGCCAGCTCGTCGTGCTCCTTCACGCGCACGATGGCCACCAGGTCGACGTCCCCGGTCACGGAGTAGACCTCGCTGACCCCGTCGAGCTCCGCGATCGCCTGTGCGGCCTCGGGGATCCGTGCCACGTCGGTCTCCACCAGGACGATGGCAGTGATCACTGGGCGCTCCCTGTTCGACGGGCTCGATTGCGGGCAGCCTAGAGCGTGCCGCCACCCGCGGGCTCCAGCCTGTACCGGGCGCCCGCTGCGCCGTGCAGTGGCACCGCCCATACGCCGTCCAGGTCGACCAGCCTGACGCCGGGTTGCTCGAGCCACTTCAGAACCTCCTCGGTCTCCTCGGGATGGGCGGCAGGCATCGGCGCGGCGGCAGCCTGCACGTGCTCCCCGGCAGCCCGCAGCGCCTCGATGACGGGGCGTGGGTCGGCGGCCGGCGGACTCACCGCGGTACCTGCGAGTCGACCGTGCCGCACGAGCACCAGCTCCCAGCCGCCGGCTTCGCCACGGCGGGCGGCGACGAGCTCGGACGTGGCCGCCAGCGGTGCGAGCCGCTGGGCACGGTCCGCCGCGCGCAAGAAGGCCAGCAGCCGGTCGCGGGCCACCGCCCCCTCCTCGAAACGCTGGGCGGCGCCGAGGGTCTGTGCCCGGGCGAGCAGCGCCGTGACGACCTCGCGGGCGTCGCCCGCCATCGCGGCGCGGACGTCCGCGGTGATCCGCGCGTACTCCGCCTCGTCCTGGCCGCCGACGCACGGCGCGCCGCAGCGGCCGATCTCGGCGAGCAGGCAGGCGCGGGCGCCCGGGGACGGCGTCCGGGGCAGTCGCGCGGCGCACTGGCGCAGGCGGAAGGCCTCGTGCAGCGCCGCGACGGCGAGCCCCGCCTGCTCCGCCCCGCCGAACGGGCCGATGTAGGTGCCGCCGTCCGGGCGCACCTGGCGCACGACCGACAGCCGTGGGTACGGCTCGACGGTGAGCTTGACCCAGGGCGCGCGGTCGGGGAACCGGGACCGCCGGTTGTACGGGGGCGAGTGCTCGGCGATGAGCCGCAGTTCGCGCACCGCGGCTTCGAGCGGGGTGGCACAGACGACCGGCTGCACGGCGGCTGCGAGGGAGACCATCTCCGTCATCCGGGTACGCCGCTCTGCCGCCGTGAAATAGCTGCGCACCCTGGTCCTGATGTCGACCGAGCGCCCCACGTAGAGGGCCCTGCCTCGCTCGTCGAGGAAGAGGTACACCCCGGGCGCGTGCGGCAGGTCGTCGGCCAGCCCGCGCTTCCGCCGGGTCGAGGGCGGGACCCGCGAGCTGTAGGCGGCCAGCTCCTCCAGCGACTGCACCCCGAGGTTGCCGACCCGCTCCATCAGGGCGTGCAGCACGTGGACCGTAGCCCTGGCGTCGGTGAGCGCGCGGTGGTCGGGCGTGACGGGCGAGCGGAAGAACGCTGCCAGCGTGCCCAGCTTGTGGTTGCGCACTTCGTCCCCTGCCACGACGTGCCGGGCCAGCCGCGCCGTGTCGAGCACGACCGGGTCCGGCCAGGGCAGGCCGTGACGGGCGCACGCCGCCCGGAGGAACCCGGTGTCGTAGGGCGCGTTGTGGGCGACGAGCACGGCCCCCCGGGCGAACTCGAGGAACGCCGGGAGCGCCGCGGCCAGTGGCGGGGCGGCGGCGACCAGGCGGTCCGTGATCCCCGTGAGGACCGCGACCAGCGGGGGGATGGGTGCGCCCGGGTTCACCAGCGTCTGGAACTCGCCGAGCACCTCGCCCCCGCGAACCTTCACCGCGCCGATCTCGGTGATGCCGCAGTCCTCGGCGGCCCCACCCGTCGTCTCCAGATCGACCACGACGAACGTGACGTCGCGCAGCGGAGTCCCCAGTTCGTCGATCGTCGCCTGCACGCCTACCGTCCGCGCCGCCGTCGTCCCCATGCTCCCCATGTGCCGGACCGTAGGGGCGACCACCGACAACACCGGGGCGGCGCGCGCCGGTGCACCCGCCGCTGCGGCCGGCGCCGAACTACAGTCCGGGTAGGCGGCCTCGGGCGCCGCGGCGGCCGGCGCACCAGGAGGACGACGTGAGCGACGAGGGCGCCGGCGGGCCGCCGGTCCTGCCCGGGCGCGCGCGGACGGCCCTGCTGGACCTCGCGGCCCAGGTCCTCGGCACCCTCGGAGAGACCGAGACGCCGCCCGCCCTGACCCGGATCAGGCTGTTCGCCCCTGCCCGGCGCGCCCGGGCGGGCGCCGGGCCGCTGATGCTCGCCCTCGAGCGCGACCTCGCCTTCCGAACACGGGTGGCCGGCGCCTGGCGGTCCGCCCACCCGGAGCTCGCTGTCGCCCTCGAACAGGAGCAGGGCGGCGCCGAGGTCCCGGCCGGCGCCGCAAGCGCCGTGGACGCCGCCGAGCTGCTGGTGGGCCTGGTCCTGCTCCGGCCCGACGGCTGGGCCGCCGCCGCGGTGCGGGTTGCGGAGCAGATGGAACGACACGACGACGACCGGGCCCGCCGCGACCTGGAGGAGTCTGCCGCCGCGCGGCTGCGCGGGCTGGAGCGCGAGGTGGAGAAGCTGCGCGGAGAGCTCGCCGCGGCCCGGGCCGAGAGCGGGTCGGTCGGGGAGGAACTGGCCGCGGCCCGCCGGGAGCTGCGCCGCCTGCGCGCGGACGCCGACCGTGCCCGGGCCGCCGCTCGTGTCGCCCAGCTCGAGGGCGAGGCGCAACGGGCGCGTGCCGAGGAGGCCGTCGCCCGGGCTGCGCAGGAGGTGGAGCGCGAGCGCGGCCGGGGGCGTGCCACGGCCGAGCGCGCGGAGCAGGCGCTCCGGGCCGGCCGAGAGGGACGGTCGCTCGCCGACGCGCGGGTGCGGTTGCTGCTGGACACCGTGGTCGAGGCCGCGGCGGGGCTGCGCCGCGAACTCGCCCTGCCACCCGTGGACGTCCGGCCCGCGGACCTGGTGCCGGCGGTCCACGCGACGCCGGCAGGCGCGGGGATGACGGGCGCCCCCGGGGAGCCAGAACCGGCCACGCTCGCAGCCGTGCTCGCCCTGCCACAGGCGCATCTGGTCGTGGACGGCTACAACGTCACCAAGACGGCCTTCGGCGAGCTCCCGCTCGTGGAGCAGCGGCGCCGGCTCGTCGAGTCCCTGGGTGCCCTCGCCGCGCGGACGGGGGCGGAAGTGACCTGCGTCTTCGACGGCGCCGATGTGGCCGCCCGGCCGACCGGGCGGGTCCGCGGCGTGCGCGTGCTCTTCAGCGAGGCGGGCAGCAGCGCCGACGACCTCGTCCGGCGGCTCGTGCGGGCCGAGCCGGCGGGGCGGGTCGTGGTGGTCGTGTCGAGCGACAACGAGGTGGCGGGCGGAGTGCGCGCGCTCGGCGCCAGAGCACTTCCGGCCACCGCGCTCGTCCGGCTGCTCGGCCGCGGCTGAGAGCGGCCGCGGGGCGGCGTCCGGCGGTGGCCCGGCGCGCCGGGGCAGGGCCCGGCGATGCCGCCACGGCGAGTGTGTCGGTGGTGAGGCCTAGCGTCGGCGATGCCGGCAGCGGGCCGGCCCGGCCTTCCCGCCGGTCCCCCTGAGGAGGGTTTCATGCTCATCGACTGCGACGCCTGCGCCGTGCGCGGCCCGGCGTGCGGCGACTGCGTGGTGTCCGTCCTGCTGGCCGGTCCTGCCGTGCACGTGCACGAGGGCGAGCCGCCGGGCGCACTGGAGACAGCGCCTGCCCCCGAACTCGACGCCGCGGAGCGCGCCGCGATCGCCGTGCTGGCCGGCTGCGGGCTCGTACCGCCCCTGCGGCTCGTGCCGCCCGCGCCGGCCGCCGAGGGCACCGCGTACCGGCCGGGGCCGGTCGCGGAGGGTGAGCGGGAGGTGTCGTAAGAACGCCCTAAATGCCGATCAAGGCGGCCCGGCCGGCTTGGTCGGCGCCCCCGCCGGAGGCTAGGGTCGGCGCTCGACGAGGGCTCGACTCGAGGGGACGGAGCGGACCGGGCGGTGTGGCACGAACGGCTGAGGGACCGTTTCGACCTTCGTCGACGCAGATCAACGCGGTGGATTGCCGGCGCACTGGCGCTGACGGGTGTGCTCGCGGCTGTGCCCGTGCTGGTGACGTCCCAGGCGTCCGCCGCGAAGAAGGTCACCGTCGCCGATGCCGCGAAGAAGGTCGAGACTCTGCGCGAGCAGGCCGAGCGGGCCACGGAGAGCTACGACGCGCAGCGTGAAGAGCTCAAGAGTCTGAACGTACGGCTGGCGGCTGCCCAGGACCGGCTCACCGCCCAGCAGCAGCGGGTGGCCGCCGCGCGCCTCTCGCTCGGGCGCGTCCTCGCCGAGACCTACAAGCAGGGCGAACTCGAGGGTCTGGCGTTGTTCTTGAGCGACGACCCCGACGCCGCGCTCGAGCAGACCGGAGTCGTGGCGACCCTCGGCGACCGGCGCGCCACCGCGGTGCAGCGGCTGCGTTCGGAGGAGGCGACGCTGGCCGCCGCGAAGGACGACCTCGTGCGGCAGCAGAGCCGGATCACGCAGGCCACCGCGTCCCTGCAGAAACTCAAGGACACGGTGCAGACGCGCCTCGCGGACGCTGAGAAGCAGCTGGCGCAGCTGCAGGCTCGCGACCGGGCCGAGGTCCAGCGTCTCCTGGGCGCCGGCGAGACGGGCGTCACCTGTGAGCAGCTCGGACTCGACTTCTCGGGCCGCGTCGGAAAGGTGCTGCGCTACGCGTGCGACCAGGTCGGCAAGCCGTACCTCTGGGCGGCAGCGGGTCCCAGCTCCTTCGACTGCAGTGGACTGACCATGCGTGCATGGGAGGCGGCAGGGGTTTCGTTGCCGCACAACGCGGACGCGCAGTCGCACTACGGCACCCGCGTCGCTCCGACCAAGAACGCACTCCAGCCCGGTGACCTCGTGTTCTTCCACAGCCCGATCGGCCATGTCGGCATCTACCTCGGCAACGGCCTCTTCCTCCACGCCCCGCACACGGGCACCGTTGTGCAGATCCGCCCACTGCAGCTGGCCACCGTCGTGGCGGCCGCCCGGTACTGACACCTCCGGCCGGCCGGCTGGGCCGCATGGGTGCCCCTGCACCGGCGTCGTCCGGCCACGCACTCCTCGGGGCCTACGCTTCACCTCATGGCCGACCCGGTCGAGCACGCGGCTGGACCGCCGCCCGCTCGGCGGCCCGTCCTTCGTCACACGGGACCGGGCCTGGTGGCCGAGCCCCCAGAGCCGATGCCGGGGGCCAGGCCGCCTCCGCATCCCGTGACGGTTCCGCGCCGGCCCAGCAGCCAGGCTTCCAGGAGGAGGCTGCCGACGGCGCCGCCTCGTCGCCGCTCCCGGCGTCGTCCCGGCGGCCGCTGGCGATCGCCCTCGTGGTCGCGCTCGCCGTCCCTGCCGTTCACGGCGCCCTGTGGCTGACGCGTTCCGCGGTGGTCGGGGCATCGACGACGTCCGCGAGTGAACCGGCCGTCACTCCCTCCTCCTCCGCCTCCTCGTCCGTCTCCGTCCCCGCCGCCGGCAGGGCGAGCGCGGCCCGTGAGGTCCCCGCCCCCACGACCGCCGTCGTCACCGAGCTGCTCCGGCGGCGTGCCCGCGCGGTTGTCGACCGCGACCGGAACGCCTGGCTGTCGACGGTCGACCGCGCCGTGCCCGGTCTCTTCGCCGCCCAGGGCGCGCTGTTCGACCGGCTGGCCACGGTGCGACCCAGCAGCTGGAACTACGAGCTGCTGGCGCCGGACGTCCAGCTCACCGCCGCCCAGCGCGCGGCGCTGCCGCCGGGCGCCGTGCTGGAGCGCGTGCGCCTGACCTACCGGCTCGCGCCGACCGCACCCGAGGTCACTCACGAGCAGCACCTCACCCTGGTGCTTCGCGGCAGCTGGCTGGTCGGCGGGACGGACGCAGGTCCTCAGCAGCCCGACCTCTGGGATCTGGGCCCCGTCGCCGCCGCCCGCGGCACGCGCAGCGTGGTGGTCGCCGCCGCGGGCTCGCAGCTTCCGCAGGCGCGGACGGCGGCCGAGGCGGACGCCGCCGCGGCGCGGGTGGATGCGGCGTGGGGGAGAGGCTGGCCCCGTACCGCGGTCGTGTTCATCCCCAGGGACGCCAAGGGGATGGCCACCTTGCTGGGTCGCTCCTCGACCGCCGGCCTGGACCAGCTCGCAGCTGTGACGACCGGCGAGAGCGGAGGCGGCGCGGTGCGCAGCAGCGGCGACCGGATCGTCCTCAACCCGGTGGGCTTCGCGGGGCTGACGCCGACAGGACGTTCCGCCGTGCTGTCGCACGAGCTCACCCATGTGGCCACCCGCGCCACCTCTCGCGTCACCCCGCCCCGGTGGGTCGACGAGGGGTTCGCCGACTACGTCGCGTACCTGGGGACGTCGCTGCGGCCTCGCGACCTCGCCGCCGACGTTCTCAACTCGCCGGCCACTCTGCGGGCCCTGCACGACCTGCCCAGCGACCAGCAGTTCGACCCGACGACCGACCGGGTGGGGGCGGCCTACGCGGAGGCGTGGCTGGCCATGCGGTTCGTCGCCCTGGACGGCGGCAGCGCCCGCGCCGTCGACTTCTACCGGGTGGCCACCGGCCTGCCGGCGTTGCGGACGTGGCCGCGGGGCCAGCTGCCCCCGACGCCTCGGCCCCCGACGACCGGCCTCGAGCGCGCATGCGTCGAGGTGCTCGGCTACGTCGAGCCATCGTTCGTTCGCCGATGGGTCGCCTACGTGGAGGCTGTCGCCCGGAGCTGATCGCTCACAGGGCGGACCCGGGTGGGACCAGCAGGACATAGCCGCCGTCCTGGAGCGCGGAGCGCCAGTGCCGCACCTCCCTCAGGTACACCAGGAGCGGCGTGCCCATGGGCAGCACGGCTGCATCGGGGCGGAAGCCGTCGAACTCCCGCTCCCACCCGTCTGCCAGGTTCAGCGCGCCACTGACCCGGTCGATGTAGTTCCCACCCCACAGGTCCGAGCGGCCGTCCACGACGAGCCGGATGTGGCCCTCGCGTCCACCGGCGAACGCGATGAGGCTCCCGCTCACGTTGTAGGCGTTCCAGACACGGATCGGGCCGGCATCGGTGGCCAAGCGCCTGGCGATCGCCAAGCCTGGCGTCCTGCTCAGGGGATCCGTCCGCCCGATGGCCACGCCGCACGCCGCGACGCCGAAGACGAGAACGGCGATCAGGGTCCCGCCCAGGAGCCGGCTGATCGCTACGGAAGGCTGGGCCGAGAAGCGGTCGAGGCGAGCTCCGAACGATCTTTCCAGGGCACGCAGAACTACCGGTGCGGTGAGGAGAATGGCCGGCCCGACATTGCGCACAGCGGTCAGCCCGAAAATCGTCCACAGCAGGGACCACAGAACCTCGGTGGTGGGCACGCGAACCGGTGATCGCACCCAGGCGAAAATCAAGAAAAGGACAAGGAAACCCCAAGCGATGCTCAAGGTGATGGTGAAGGTCGTCGGGCTCCACTCGACGATCTGCGTTCCCGCCGCCTGCTGGAATCGGACCGGCAACAGGAAGGAACCTGCCCCCTGTGGATTGACGAGACCGGCCAGGCAAGCAGCGCCGCACACCAGGGCACCTCGCAGCTGACCGGTGGGCGCGCGGCCGCGGTCGAGCAGTGCCCCGAGAGCGACAACGACGAACGCCGCGGGCGCGAGCACCCACAGGCCGTGCAGCTGGGCCCACAGCAGACATGCGACGCCGACAGCGAGCGGGGACGGCCGGCGCCCGGTCACCCACAGGCGCTCACACGACGCCCCGAGCAGGGCGACGAACACCAGCGAGACAGTCGCCGGGCGGTCCTGCAGCAGCGCCTCGATCCCCACCACGACTCCGAGCAGGACGAGGAAGCTCGCAAGGGGCTGCCTGCGGCGGACGAGTGTCAGGGCGAGGACGGCGAAGAGCGCCGCTGCCGTCAGCAGGCGCAGGGCGACCAGTGCCGCCCAGCCGAGATGGTCGACGGCGCCGTACATGACGACCTCGGAGAGCCACTGGGAGCTGCGCCAGGGCCCCGCCGGTACCCCGAGCCACGCGACGCCGAGTGCGTTGAGCGTGTGCCGGCCCACGATCTCCCGGCCGATCTCGACGTGCCAGTAGCTGTCGAGGTCGTTCACGGGGGAGGTGGCCATCCACGCAGCTGTACTGAACACCGCGGCCGTGGCGACATGGGCAGGCCGCACGCGGAACCGGGCCGGGGCCTGTGGTTCAGGCCCCGGCCCGGTTGCCTCCGGTACGTCATCTGACGACCGGCGACCAGCGGTCGCAGGATCAAGCCCTGTCACCGGCTCAGCAGGGAGCGTTCGGATTGACCGGCTTCGAGAGGCACGCCAAGTCCTTCTCGAAGCTGTCACGCAGGACGGATCCGAGAGAGTAGACCACGACGACGAGCACTCCGGTGATGGCGGCGATCATCAACGCGTACTCGAGCGCCGAGCTCCCTCTGTCCTGCGAGCGAGTCACCCTCAGGTGCAGTTTTGCGCTGGGACGTTCTGGACCTGGTTGTTCATGGCGTTGCAGGTGTTCTGGAACGCGCCGCGGACCATGGTGCCGACGGCGAAGACCAGGCCGACGATGACCGCTGCGATGGCGGCAACCAGAAGGCCGTACTCGACCGCGGAGGCGCCGCGGTCATAGGCGCGACGGCCCAGCTTGCGGAGGTACACGAGCATTGGAGGGGGTCCCTTCGGTGCCTCGGAGAGGAGGGCCCGTCCGTAGGTGGGTGTCCGGTGGACACCACCGTACGCCACGCAGAAGTCCCGTCCCGATCGCTCGAACGGCGGATCCCCGAGGCGCACGCTGGACGTGCCCTATGGCATCTGGCCATGCGTCGATGACACTAGCACCGGCGCGAGTGTGCCTATGCCACTTCCGACAAATTGCCGGCACCCGCCGAAAAGGTCATCTACGTCCGGTGGCCGGTTCTCCGGGCCCAGCTTCCCGAACCAGCCCTAATCGTACCGCAGCCATCACTGCCTGTGCACGATTGCCTGCACCGAGTTTCTCGTAGATGTTCGCGACATGGGTTTTCGCGGTCGACTCGCTGATGAAGAGCCGGCGCGCGATCTGCGAGATCACGAGGCCGTCGACGAGCAGCTCGAGCACCTCGCCCTCCCGCGGGGAGAGCTTCGGTCCGGTGGGCGCGTGCATGCGGCGCTGCATCGCGTCCGCGAGGTCGCGGGCGGTGAAGTTCCGTGGGCTGGCTGCCGCGTGCCGGGCGGCCGACACGACCTCCTCCGCGGGTGCGTCCTTGCCGACGAACGCCGAGGCGCCGGAGTCCAGAGCGGCGAAGAGCTTGTCGTCACCCGCATACATGGTGAGCACGACGATGCCGAGCTCCGGGTCGCTCTGCCGCGCCCGCTGGGCCAACGCGATGCCGTCGCCGTCCGGCAACTTGACGTCGGTGACGAGCACGTCCGGCGACAGCCGGTCGAGCGCGTCCACGGCGGAGGCGACCGAGGCCGCCTCGCCGACGACCTCGAGGTCGCCGGCCCGGTCGAAGGCCCTGCGCAGGCCTTCGCGAATGAGCTGGTGGTCGTCGACCAGCAGCACGGTGATTCGAGGGCCGTCCCCCGCCACCTTTACCTCCTGCTCCACGGACGCCCGAGGCCGCTGCGGCCCCGATCGTGCGTCTCGTCCGACAGCGTCCCGACGGCCCCCGGTCCGGCGATCGGCTCTGATTGGTCGGAATCGCCCCCCATGGCCCTCCGGCCGGCCGTGCCAGCCTTCCATGGAACGCGTCCGTTAACTGAATGTAGCGGGTCGATTACGACTTCGACGACCGTACCGCTTCCATCGCCTCGATTTCGCACACTCAGCTGACCTCCGATCCGATCTGCCCGCTCGTGCATGCCTTGGATGCCCATGCTGTCGAGCCGCTTGGCCTGCAGCCCGCGCCCGTCGTCCGTCACCGTGACACGCGCGCGGGGCGGGTCCACCTCCACGGTCAGCCACAGGTTCTTGGCCCGTGCGTGCTTGCGGACGTTGGTCACCGCCTCCTGGACGATGCGCAAGAGCTCCACCTCGGCAGCTACTGGGAGGCGGTGCGCTGACTCGTCCATCGAGACGTGCACGACCAGCCCGGCCTGGGACCCGACGCGCTGGACGTAGTCGCCCAGCGTGCGCGCCAGCCCCACGGACTCGTCGACGCCCGCCCGCAGGTCGAAGATCGACAGTCGCAGGTCGCCGACCAGCGCGCCCAGATGCTCCCGCAGCGCCACCAGCCGCGCGGCCGTGGCGGGATCGGCGTCGCTGGCTATGTCGTCCAGCAAGTACGCCACGGAGGCCACATCCTGCGCGATCCCATCGTGGATCTCACGGGCCAGACGCATCCGCTCGTCGACCGTCGCCAGTCGCCGCACGTCGTCGAACAGCAGCGCGGACGCCAGCCGCGGCCCGGCCTGCGCGACGACAGCGGAGCACCGCTCGAGGACGGCGTCAGGTATGGGCGCGGCACCGGTGAGAATCACGACCGCCACGACCCGGGCACCCATCTGGACCGGCAGCGCCGCAACGGTGACTCCCTGGCGGCTTCGGCGGATCGCCTCGGCGCCGAGCCACGCGTCCAGCGTGACGTTCTCGGCGAACGGGGTCGGCACGTCGCCGACCAGGGGAACGAACCGGGACCCCCCCGACTTCACGAGCACGGTCGGCTCGGCCCCGTCGACCAGCTCGCGCAGCTCGTCGGCGAGGGCGGCGGCGAGGGTGGTGGGGTCGAGTCCCAGGCTGAGCTGGCGCGCGACGACGTGCAGCTCGGACAGCAGCCTGTGCGCATCGGCGTAGGCGGGGTCCGGCGAGCGGGTCGTGGTCGTGGACACGCGCCGCATCCATGCACCCACGAACGACACCGCTACGAAGATGAGGACCCACATCCATGACCCCACCCCGTGCTCGCCCTCCAGCACCAATTCGAGGACCGACAGCTGAGGGTCCGCGAGCATGGAGGTCAGCAGGAGAACGAGGGACGCCAGCCCGGCAGCCACGAGCGCCGCCCCGAGGCCGGCGGCAAGCCCCGCCGTGGCCAACGGCACGAGCACGTACGGGAGGAACAGGTTCGCCTGCCCGCGCAGAGTGCCGACCACCAGGGTCGCCGCGAGGGTCTCGGTGAGCGGTTGCAGCCACACCGGCACGGTTCGGGGAACCGGGAGAGAGCCGAGCGCCGCGACGAGCAGCAGCAGGAGCGCCGGTGCGACGGCGATTCGCGGCGTCAGGTTCGGGGAGATCGCCGTGACCAGCCCGCACAGGGCGATGAGGCACGCGCGGGTGAGGAGGGGCCAGTAGACGTTCGTCAGTCGGGGACGCAGCCGGGCCACCGCGCCAATGTGCCACATGACAACGGCGGGGCGGTTCCGAACCGGCCAAGCCCGAGGTCCTGGGGGTCGAGCCTTGGGCGACGGGGGAGGACCCGGGCGAGGCCCGGAGTGGTTCCATGGACACGTGAGCGACGAGCTGAGGTCCATGTCGCAGGTCATGCGCGATGCCGACACCCTGCTCGCGGCCGGCCGGCGGGCGACGGCATGGGCGTGGCCGACCGGGTTCCCGATACTGGACACCTACCTCGGGGGCGGCATCCGGGCAGGCGAACTGTGCCTTCTCGGCGGTCCGCAGGGGCTGGGCAAGACGACCTTCGCGCTGCAGCTCGCTCGCAACGTCGCCCGCTCCGGCGGCTCCTGCGCGTTCCTCTCCTACGAGCACGACGCGACCACGCTGCTCGAGCGCCTCGTCGCCCTGGAGGCCGGGGAGCTCTTCGGGGTCGACGGCGTCCCGCTGCGCCGCGTCCGGGAGGCCCTGGGGGACGTCTCGCTGTCCTCGGGCTCCCTCGAGGAGCGGCTGGGGTTGACTGCCGGGGGCGCGGAGGCCGTCAGCGAGCTGCGCACGTACGCGGACCGGCTGCTGCTCCACCGGTCGCTCGGGTCGGCGACGGACCTGGACGCCGTCCGGGAGGTGGTGCGCGCGACGGTGGAGCGGACCGAGCGCCGGCCGCTCGTCGTCGTCGACTACCTGCAGAAGGTGCACGTCCCCAAGATGCCGGTCGAGGACGAGCGGGCAACCGTCGTCGTCGAGGGGCTCAAGGACCTCGCCCTCGACCTCGAGGTTCCGGTGCTCGCGATCGTCGCGGCCGACAAGGAGGGCCTGGGACCGGGCCGGCGGGTCCGGCTCCACCACCTGCGCGGCTCCTCCGCGCTCGCGTACGAGGCTGACATCGTGCTCATTCTCAACGACAAGTACGAGATCGTGGCCAAGCACCACCTGGTGTACGACCCCGCGAACGCGGATCGTTACCGCCAGCACGTGGTGCTCTCCGTGGAGAAGAACCGGTCGGGCCTGGACCGGATCGACCTGCAGCTGCGCAAGCGGTTCGAGCAGGCCCGGTACGAGACCGAGATGGTGCCGGTGGACGAGCAGCTGCTCGACGACCGCGTCTTCAAGGAGTAGGCGCCGACCCCGGGCAGCTCCTCAGGTATCGAGGTCGGACAGCGGGCCCAGGGTCCGCGCGAGTTCGCGCATGCGCAGCGCGGCCTGGAGCAGCGGCTTGGCCTCGGCGACCAACGGGACGACCGCCGCCAGGTCCCGCTCGGTGAATCGGTCTGCCTCCTGCCCCCGCGCGAGCACCACGGCGGCCCGCAGGGACGGCACCGGCACTGCGAGGAGGTGACGCCAGGCCGCGAGCGGCGCGCCCGCGAGCCGGGGACGCACGATATCGGTGTCCTCGATGAGCAGCGCGCGGCCGCCCACGGCGATCTCCGAGATCAGCCAGTGCGACGTGTCGAGCAGGAGGCGGCGCTCGAGCGGGCGCAGCCCGACGCCGCCGCTCACCCGCCACCGCCCACCATCGGGAACCAGTACGGCGGCGGCGTCCGCCTCGCCCCGCTCGATCACCTCGTCGGCGAGCACCTGGGCGGTCTCGGCCACCCCGAAGAGTTCCGAGCGCCGGTCGAGCAGGGTGGCAACGGCCGCGCTCACGGCGTCCACGCGTGTCGTGGTGGGCGGGGTCTCGAGTCCCTTTGCCGGGGTGAAGCCAGGGTGCTGGGCACGCGGGTCACGGGCACGGCCCCGGCCGCCGCGGCCGGGGGTGCGGGCGGGCCGTTCCGGAGCGGGGGACGGCGCCGGGGCGGCGGCCGATGGGGAGGGAACCGGCGAGGCGGGTGGTGCCGGCCGCAACCCCGACCGCGCCTGCGGCCGGGCGCCGGCCGGCGCCCCGGGCGTCGACACTGCCGGCGACACGGGCGCCGACGCGCGCGTCGATGCGGGAGGGGGCGGCGCGGGCGCGGGCCGAGGATGCCTCGAGGGCACCGGCCGGGCGGGCCTGCCGGCGCCCGGGGCTCGACGACCGGGCGGAAGAGGTCGCCCTCGTCGTCACCGCGTGGATGCGTGGCCGGCGCGGCCCGGCGCGCCGCGGAGCCTGCGTCGAGGGGTGACCCCTGCGGCCCGGAGCCCGAGGGTCGCGGCGGGGTGGTGGTGAGCCAGCGGGCGAGGCCCGGCCGGCGCACTCCGCCGGGCGTCCCGGCGGCGACCGCTCCGCCCGGCTCCGCGGAGCGCGTCCAGCCCTCGCCGTTCGTCGGTCGCCCTCCGGGGCCCGACCCGTCGCTGTGGGCCGCGGGAGCCGTGGCAGGGGTCTGGGGCGTGGAAGGGACCGGGCGCCCCGGATGTGCCGGCCCGGAGCCGGGTCGTGAACCGGCGACCGGGCGCACCGGCAGGGCTGGGGCGGGTCCGCCGGCAGGCGGGGTCGCACCCGGAGGGCCGGCCGGTGGCGACGCGGCCGGCGGCACCCGCGGGACGAAGGGAGTGACGCCCAGCAGCCGGTCGATGCCGTCGAGGAGGGCTGCCCGGGTGATGGGCAGCGGCACGACCTCGACCCGGTCGATGGACAGCGACACGAGGTCGTTCCATGCGGGCTGGTAGCCACTGACGATGAGGACGCGGGTGTCGAAACCCCCGGAGCGGAGGCGGTCCAGCGTCTGCATGGCGGCGTGGGGCTCGCCGAGGTCGAGGACGACCGCCTCGACGTCCGGCTCGGGAGCCAGGTCCTCGAGGGCTTCGACGGGGTACTCGAGGACGTCGTGATCGTCCGCGATGCGCATCGCCAGCGCCATGGAGCGCGAGACGACGAGCAGGCGGGCCATGCTCAGAGCTTCCCGCTGAACTGCTGGATGACGGTGATCGCGGCCGGCCCCATCACCACGAGGAACAGGCACGGCATGATGCAGAAGATCAGCGGGAAGAGGATCTTCACGGGGACCTTCTGGGCCAGTTCCTCGGCCCGCTGGCTGCGCTTGACCCGCATCTCCTTGGCCTGCACCCGCAGCACCCCCGCGATGGGGATGCCGAAGGCGTCCGCCTGGATCATCGCGCCGACGAACGACTTCAGCTCGGGCACGTCCGTCCGGTCGCCAAGCGCGCGCATGGCCTGCACGCGGCCGGTGCCGATCTGCATCTCCTGCAGGACGCGGAAGAACTCCTGGGCCAACGGGCCGGTCGTGCGCCGTGCGACCTGCGCGAGGCCGGCGTCGAACGCCAGGCCCGACTCCACGGAGATCGTCAGCAGGTCGAGCGCGTCGGGCAACTCGCGCCGCACCTGCTGCGACCGGTCGTACGCGACCTGGTACAGCCACAGACTGGGCGCCACCCAGCCCCCGTAGCACCCGAGGAGCACGAGCGCGAAGGTCACCAGGGGGCTGAAGCCGAGCAGGGGCGGTACGACGAGGCCCAGCAGGAAGCCCACCAGCGCGGCGAGCGCCTTGAGCCCCAGGACGCGGTCGGCATCCCAGCCCGCCGGGTTGCCGGCGAGGTCGAGGCGCCGGCGGATCCGCAGGACGCGGTCCTCGGGGGTGAACCTGCGGCCGATGGCCGTGAACCGGTCGGCCAGCGGGTCGAGCACCCGCTCGGTGAAAGGCCGCTCCAGCTCCTGCTCGCGCATGTCACGGCGCGGCGTCTTGATGGCCTCCATGGCGGCGAGCGACCGGGCCACGCCGCTTCGAGGAGCGCCTGGCTCGAGCACGCCGGTCGCGACGATGAGCAGCACGAACGCCGCGAAGAACAGCAGCAGGCCGAGCAGGAGCAGCGGGTTCACGTCACACCTCGACCTTGACGACGCGGGTCAGCCAGAACGTGCCGACCCCGAGCAGGACGACGCCGAGGACCAACATCCCGATCCCGAGCGGCGTGCTCCACAGCGGAGAAAGGTATGTCGGATTCGCCAGGGCGAGGTAGACGAAGAAGAGAACGGGCAGAGCGCCCAGGATCCACCCCGACAGCCGGCCCTCCGCCGACAGCACCCGGACCTGCCGGCGGAGCCGCTCACGCTCGCGCAGGGTGTCGGCGACCATCGTGAGCAGCTCGGCGAGGTTGCCGCCGACGTCGCGCTGGATCCGCACCGCCATCACCACCCAGGAGAAGTCCTGGCTCGCCATCCGCCGGGCGATCCCCTCGAGGGCGTCCTCCACGGGCATCCCGAGGCGGCTCTCGACGAGTGCGCGGTTGAACTCCACCGACATCGGGGGCTGCCCCTCCCGAACGATGGTGTCGATCGCCTGGGGCAGCGAGTACCCCGCCTGCAAGCTGCCGGCGAGCATCTGGAGGGTGTCCGGCAGCTGGGCGAGGAACGCGCTCTCGCGCCGTCCCTGCCGCACCGTGAGCAGGAGCCATGGCAGGCCCAGTCCGAGCAGCAGGCCGACGGCGGCGGCCACCGGGGCCCCCGCCGACAACAGCAGGAAGAGCAGGCTCAGGCCGACCGCGGCCATCAGCTGGACGACGAGCCACTCCGGCGTCCGCATCGGGATGCCCGCGGCCTCGAGCCGGCCGTCGATGACGTCGCTGAGGCCCTGCCGCTTGGTGACGCGTTCGGCGAGCTCGACCGCGGACCGGGCGATCGCGGTGTTGCCCAGGACCCCGTGCTGCTCGATCCGGGTCTCCAGCCGCACCTGGCGGCCGCCCACGGTGTAGAACGACAGCCGCCGTCGCAGCTTCTCCTCGGGCCGGTTCCCCCGGGTCGCCGCGCCCAGCACCGTGGCGATGAGGACGGTGCAGCCCAGGAAGAACGCCACCAGCGCGAAGACGAGAACCGGCTTGGCGATCGTCTCGCCGCTCGCGGTCGCCAGCGCGGGGACGGCCTGCAGCGGGCCGCTCGCGGTCATCTGCCGAACCGCTCGAAGACGAAGGTGCCCTGGTCGAGCCGGACGCCGGAGGCCTCGAGCTTGTCGATGAACTTGGGCCGCAGCCCGGTCGACTTGAGGGTTCCGAGGGTCCGGCCGTGCTCGTCGACACCCATCTGGTGGTCGAACACGAACAGGTCCTGCAGGGTGATGACGTCGCCCTCCATGCCGGCGACCTCGGTCACGTGCGTGATCCGCCGCGTGCCGTCCTTGAACCTCGCCTGGTGGACGATGAGGTCCACGGCTCCCGCCACCTGCTCGCGGATGGCGCGGATTGGAAGCTCGACGCCGGCCATCAGCACCATGGTCTCGACGCGGGACAGGACGTCACGTGGGCCGTTGGCGTGCACCGTCCCGACCGAGCCGTCGTGACCGGTGTTCATGGCCTGGAGCATGTCGAGCGCCGCGGCGTCGCGGATCTCACCGACGACGATGCGGTCGGGTCGCATGCGCAGCGCGTTGCGGACCAGGTCCCGGATCCGGACCTCGCCCTTTCCCTCGATGTTCGGCGGTCGCGCCTCCAGGCGCAGCACGTGCTCCTGGTGCAGCTGGAGCTCGGCCGCGTCCTCGATGGTGATGACGCGCTCGTCCTCGGGGATGAAGCCGGACAGCACGTTGAGCGTCGTGGTCTTGCCCGCGCCGGTGCCGCCGCTGACCAGGATGTTGAGCCGGCCCCGCACGCACGCGGAGAGGAACTCCGAGACCGTGCGGGTCACCGTGCCGAACGAGATCAGGTCGTCGGCCGTGAGCGGATCGGTGGCGAACTTGCGGATGGTTAGCAGCGAGCCGTCGACGGCGAGCGGCGGGATGATCGCGTTGATGCGGCTGCCGTCCGGCAGGCGGGCGTCGACCATCGGGCTGGCCTCGTCGACGCGCCGCCCCACCCTGCCGACGATCTTGTCGATCGTGCGCCGCAGGTGTGCCTCGTCCGCGAACTGGCCTTCCACGGGATGGATCCGGCCGGCCCGCTCCACGAAGATCTGGTCCGGTCCGTTGACCATGATCTCCGTGATGTCGACGTCCCGGAGGTACGGCTCGATCGGCCCGTAGCCCAGGATGTCGTCGGAGATCTCCTGGGCGATGCGGGCACGGTCCGCGGACGTCAGGGGCATCTCGCCCGCGGAGAGCACCTCCTGCAGGGTCTGGCGGACCTTCTGCTCCATGTCCGTCTGGGTGAGGCGGGCGTCGTAGAGCTTGGGCCCGAGGGTGTCGAGCAGGGCCTGGTGGACCTGGCGCTTGAGGTCCGCGAACGGGTCCGAGGGCCCGTGCCGCCGGGTCCGGATCGGGATGCCGGCTGCGGTCGTCCGCTGCTGCCCCGACGGCCGCTCCTCGATGAGGGGGTGCGGTCCCGCCGCGCCTGGGCGAGGCGTTCCTGGAGGCTCACGCCCTGCTCCTACGGCGCAGCAGCCCGCGTCGCTCGGCCCGCGCCGCCGTCTGCCCGGGCCGCCCGTTAGGGCCCGGGTTGACGTTCGCCACGTAGTTCTCCGCGAACGTCTTGATGGCCACGCTGACGGGGTGACGGGGGTCGTCGAGGACGATCGGCACGCCGCGGTTGATCGCGGCCGGCACGTCGCGGGAGCTGGGCAGCTGGGCGGAGATCGTGGCACGCAGGCTCTTCTCGACCTCGCCGATCGCGAGCCCGACCTTCGAGTCGGCGCGGTTGAGGACGATGCGCCAGCGGTCCCGCGGGTAGTTCAGGAGATCCATGGTCTCCAGTGTCAGCTTCAGGTTCTTCAGGGCCGGGATGTCGAGCGTCGCGATCAGGGCCACGACGTCGGAGAGGTCGAAGGCCGACAGCACGTGGTCGTCGAACGCCGGGGGCGTGTCGACGATGACGTAGTCGAAGTGGTCCCGCAGCACCTGCAGCACCCGCGAGACGAGGCTGGCGGGGATCCCCTCGCCGCTGCCGGGTTCCACTGGGGCGACCAGGGTGGTCAGGCCGGGGGAGTGCGGGGTGAGCAGGGCCTGGACGGCGCCGAAGTCGGCGTACTCGCCCAGCGGCACCGCGTCGGCGATGGTGTGCGCGGGGAAGAGCTGCAGCGCGATGGCCACATCGCCGAAAGCGAGGTCGAGGTCGACGAGGCACACTTCTCGCCGGCCCTTGTCCGCGAGCGCGGCGGCCATGTTGGTGGCGAGCGTCGTCTTGCCGCAGCCGCCCTTGGCGGAGAAGACGGTGATGATGCGCCCCCGCGGCCCGCCTGGGGTCCCGCCGCCCGGCGCCTGGTCGCGAATGGCGGCGGCGAGGCCCTTGGTCCGGCGGACGGCCTCGTGCAGGCCGGAGATGTTCCGCTCGCCCACCACGTCGCGCACCCCGGCGCGCATCGCCTCCGCGAGCAGCCCGGTGTCGACGCGGGAGCGCACGAGGATCACGCCGAGCGCCGGTCGCCAGATCCGCAACTGCTCCGCCACCCGGAAGGCCGCGGACTGGTCGACCGTCGGCCCCAGCACGACGGTGTCCTCGGCCGGGTCGGTCTCGAGCCGCTGGCGCAGCGCCTCGAGACTCGTGACGACATGGGACTCGCCGACGGCGCTGCTCAGCGCCTGGGCGATGACCGGGTTGAGATCGCAGATCGTCGTCATCACAGCGCTCCGGGGCTCACGGCGTCGACTGAATTCTTGTCGTCCGGCGTCACGTTCGTGCCGAGCAGGCCGAAGTACAGCGCAGCGGAGCCCCCGGTGCTGGTCTGCGCGAATACCAGGCTCTTGGCTTGTTCGTTGTTGAGGGCGAGCGTCACGATCGCCTGCGGGACGTTGGCCGCGCCCGCGTTCGTGGTCCCCGCCGAGGAGTTCGCGGGGGCGGCAGCGGCCGGGGCGGTCGTCGGGACACCGGCCTGCAGGACGGTGACCGAGTTGAACAGCACGGCCGCGTACTTCTTCTTCTCGTCGTTCTTGTCCTGCAGCCCCGCGTAGACGCGGATCTTCGAGCCCGGCTGCAGCAGGCCGACCAGTCGCTGGGGATCCGGCAGAGTCACCTGCATGGCCACCATGTTGGGCGGCAGCCCGTCGAGAGGCGGCGCGGCAGCGAGGGCCTCGCCCGAGAACTGCCCCTGCAGCAGCGGCAGTCCCGCGACGACGTCCGTGCGCGTGAAGCCCTTGATCTGGGCCGGGTCGGTCAGGAGCGTCCCGCCGAGACCGCTCACCAGGGTCTGCGGCATCAGCCGCTGCTGCGGCTGAACCTGGCTCGCCGGCTGGCCGGCCTTCACGCTGTTCGCGGCGACGAGGACCTGGACCTGGGCGGTGCCGGAGGCAGCGCGATTGTCCGCGCCCTGCACGTAGAGCCAGATGAGCGCCGTGCCGAGAGCCGCCACCAGAATCGAGGCGATCAGCAGCAGGGTGCGTCGTCCCATGTCGTCCCATCACTCGAGTTGAAGGCCGTCCGAGCCGACCCGTGCCGGGCGCGATGATGTGCCTGCCCTGCAGGGAAGGTACCTTCCCGAGACGTCCGGCACGGGCCGCCTCTGCTGCGGTCGGGCGGCCGGCTCCCCCGAGCATGACCGTCGGTCACGGTAATACGTCCCCTGCCCGCAAGGGAAGCCGAGCGACGACCGACGGTGCTCCGCCGACGTGCGGTTTCGGGCGAAGCTGCACTCCCCTCGTGACGGGACGCAGACGAGCGGTTCCGGAAGCCCCGGAGGGCTCAGGCCTGCGCGCCGGCGACCGTGGACAGCACCCGGGTGCGGGTGGAGTGGTCCGACCAGAGCCGGGCGACGACGCTCAGCCGGCGGCCCGAGACCAGCGCGAAGGCCAAGCTCACCAGCACGGCCGTGACGGTGAGACCGGAGCGCGCGAAGAGCGTGTAGAGGATCCCGGTGGCGGTCGTGGACACCGCGAGCCGGGCCGAGTAGCCCGCCATCGCCGCCGGCGGCGCCGGTTGGTCGCGAGCCTCCCGCAGTGCCGCCGCGTACGGCCGGTCCACCGACCAGTGGGCGCAGCGGGCCACCACCTGGGCCGTGGTCGCGACGAGGGCCGCGACGACGACGACGAACTCGGACCGGGTCGGCGGCCCCGCCCGCAGCGCGGCCGCCACCAGGGCGACGAGGGCTCCGGCGACGCAGACCTCGGCGACGACCAGGAGGCGCGCAGCCAGCAGTGTGCGGGGCGGTCCCGGCAACGTCTCGCGCCACAGGGCTCCCGATCCGTCGAGGCTGAAGGCGTTGACGCCGAAGAGCAGCCCGGCGCCGGAGGCGACCAGGCCGGGGAGCAGCGCGACCATGGACCAGTTGAGGCCGGAGGCGGCCGCGGCCGCGCCCGGGATCACGCCGAGCGCGACGATGCCCCGGCGCAACGGGGCGGAGCGCCATACCCCGGCATGGTCGACCCGCAGGTTGGCCCGAAGCGGTGTGGTGGCGACCGGGCGGCGGCGCCACCGTCGCGACTCGTCGCGCGCCTGCACCAGAGCGGGCCGCCGCTGCAGCAGCGCCGCGAGACGGGCCCCGCCGACCCAGCCGGCGGCCGTGACGCCCATCAGCGCGGCGAGGTACGGGAGCCAGGCACCGATCTCGCCGCCGGTGCCGGCCGCGACCATCGCTCCCACCACCCCGCGGGTCGGGGCGTCGTCCAGCGCGTCGGTGACCCGGCCCGAGACGGCGACAGCGGCGGCGGCCAGTCCGGCGGCGGCGACCAGCACTCGGACCGCCCACACGCCGCCGGCCGTCGTCCGGGCGAGCTCGACCAGCCAGCCGGCGCCCTGGGCGACCACGGTGCAGCACACGATCCAGGCGAGCGTCAGCAGCAGGGCCGGCCCGATTCCGGGCCGGGGACCCGTGACCCACCCGGTCAGGCCGAGCAGGGTCATGGCCTGTACCGACCACGCGACGTTGAGCGGCGCGGTGAGGACCGCCCCGAGGTGGTCGGCCGAGGGGGAGACGGGGAAGGCCAGAGACTGCTCGCGGGGGAGCAGCTGCCGGCCGCCCGCGCTCGTCGCCGCGGCGACCACCGCGCTGACGAGGAAGAACAGCCAGGCCGAGGGAAGAAGCAGTCGCAGGTCGTCGACGTGAGCCCGCGGGTAGAGCGTGGCCGTCACCACGACGGCGACGACGACGATCGGGAGCACGGCGACCCCGACGGCCGCGCGCCTGCGGGACGGGCCGCGCAGGGCGGCCACCCGCAGCGCGACGAGCGCGGCCACCTGGCCGACAGGACCGGGCGGGCGCCCGACGGCCGGCCGTGGGACGGCGACATCTGCGAGCGGGGGCTGCTCCTGCACGGCGGTCACGACAACATCTTGCGGTACAACTGCTCGCCTTCGGCACCGGTCAGGTCGCCGGCGGCGGTCCGCCCTGCCACCTGACCTCCGCGCAGCACGATCGCCTCCTCGCACGCCGCTGCCGCGAGCTCCACCAGGTGGGTCGAGACGAGGACGGCGGCACCCGCCGGCCCGCTGGGTCGCGACGAGCTCGAGGGTGGCGTCCACGCCGAGCGGGTCCACCCCGTCGAAGGGCTCGTCGAGCAGCAGCACGCGTGGGTCGTGGAACGCGGCGAGCACGACCGAGAGCCGCCTGCCCATGCCGTGGGAGAAACCGGCGGTCACGCGGTCGGCGACGGACGCGAGGTCGAACCGCTCCAGGAGGTCCTGCGCGCGGCGCTCCCAGCGGGTCAGGCCGCGCAACCGGGCCGCGAGCTGCAGGTGCTCCCATGGGGTGGACCGCGGCACGAGGCCGCCGACGTCCGGGCAGTAGCCCGTGAAGTGCTTCGCACCCTGCGGGTCCCCGCGGACGTCCACTCCCGCGACCCGTACCTGGCCGGCGGTGGCGGGGACGATGCCGGCGAGCACGCGCAGGGTGGTGGACTTGCCGGCGCCGTTGCGCCCGACGAGGGCCAGCGAGCCGCCGGCAGACACCTCGAGGTCGAGCCCCCGGACCGCGTCGACCGTGCCGAACCGCACGACCAGGTCCCGCACCTCGACGGCCGCCCGGCACGCCTTCCTGTCGGTCATCGCCACAGTGTGGGGTGTCCGCGGACCGGGCTCGCAATTCGCCCTATGCGTACAGGCTCTCCACCTGGGGGGCGAACTCCTTCAGGACGACGGCTCGCTTCAGGCTGAGTTTGGGCGTGAGGTGGCCGCCGGCCTCGGTGAAGTCGGTGTCGAGGACGAGGAACTTGCGGATCGACTCTGCCTTGCTCACGGCGAGGTTGGCCGCGTCGACCGCCTTCTGGATCTCCGCTCGCACGTCCGGGTCCTGCGCCGCCGCGCGGACGTCCAGAGCCGGTTTGCCGTTGTTCGACAGCCAGGTGGGCAGCATCTCGGCGTCCAGGGTGACGAGCGCGGCGATGAACGGGCGCTGGTCGCCGACGACCATGCACTGGGACACGAGGACGTGCGCACGCAGCCGGTCCTCGAGGATCGTCGGCGCCACGTTCTTGCCGCCCGCGGTGACGATGATCTCCTTCTTCCGGCCGGTGATCCGCACGAAGCCGCCTTCGTCGATCTCGCCGAGGTCGCCGGTGTGGAACCAACCGTCCTCGAGCGCCTCCGCGGTCGCCGCGGGATTGTTGAAGTAGCCCTTCAGCACGTTGACGCCGCGCACGAGCAGCTCGCCGTCGTCGCCGACCCGGACCGCCACGCCGGGCAGTGGCCGACCGACGGTGCCGATGCGGATCTGCGACGGCGTGTTCACGGCGGCCGGTGCGGTCGTCTCGGTCAGGCCCCAGCCCTCGAGCACGACGATGCCGGCACCCCGGAAGAAGTGCCCGAGCCGCGCCCCGAGCGGCGCGCCGCCGCTGACCGCGTACTGGATGCGACCGCCCAGCCGGTCGCGCAGCTTGCCGTAGACGAGCCGGTCGAAGAGCACGTGCCGGGCCCGCAGCGCCAGACCGGGGCCGCCCTGCTCCTGCGCCGTGCTCCAGGCGACCGCGGTCTCGACGGCGGCCGCGAAGATGCGTCCCCGCGCTCCCGCTCCCGCGCTCGCCTCCGCGGAGTTGTAGATCTTCTCGAAGACGCGGGGGACGGCGAGCACGAAGGTCGGCCGGAACTCGCCGAGGTCGTCGATCAGGTTCTTGACGTCGGGGGAGTGGCCCATCCGCGCGCGCGCAGCGACGCAGAGCACCTGGACGAAGCGGGCGAAGACGTGGGCCAGCGGCAGGAACAGCAAGGTGCTGGCGCCGCCGACGCAGACGACCTCGGACAAGTAGGCGACGGCGTTGAGGGTCAGCTCGCGGAAGTTCGCGTGGGTGAGCTCGCAGCCCTTCGGTCGTCCCGTGGTGCCGGAGGTGTAGATCAGGGTCGCGACGGAGTCTCCGCGCAGGGTCCGGCGGCGGCGCTCGATCTCCTCGTCGGCGACGGCGGTCCCGCCGCCGGCCAGCTCCGAGAGCGCCCCGGCGTCGATGGACCAGACCGAGGCGAGTGCGGGCAGGTCGCCGCGCACCTGCTCCACGGTGGCGCTGTGCGCCGAGGTCTCCGTCACGACGGCCACGGCATTGGAGTCGGACAGGATCCACGAGACCTGCTCGGCTGACGAGGTCTCGTAGACCGGTACCGTCACAGCGCCCGCGAACCAGATCGCGAAGTCCGTCAGCGTCCACTCGTACCGGGTCTTGGACATGAGCGCGACGCGATCGCCGGGCTCCACCCCGGCGGCGACGAGGCCCTTGGCGAGCCGGGTGACCTCGGTGAGGAACTCGGTACTGGTCACGTCCTCCCAGCCGCCGGTGCCGGCCGCCGCGGGGCGGCTGAAGAGCACGGCGTCCGGTGCCTCAGCGGCGGCACGCGTGACCAGGTCGGTCAGGTTCGCCCCCGGGTCGGCCGTCACGAGTGCGGGGACGCTGATCTCGCGCACGTTGTCCTCCGATCCGCGCAGTCCGCTGCGCTCTCGACCCGGTGGCGCCCGCGGGCGGTGCAGAGCGGGGCCGCCCCGAGGATGACGATAACCAGCGCGACGGCGGATGGTCTGCACCCTGTCCGTGCCGCTCGCGTGCCGCTCGCCGCGCGGGGCGCCTGCCCCACTGCGGTTGCCGCCCCGGTACCCTGCGGCGACACCACCGGCAGCGAGATGCCCGTGCGGCTCACGCCGCGGCCGGTACCTTGCGCAACACGGGCAGGAAGGGGCGCGGCATGGCGGACCGCACCGAGTCGAGCATCGTCGTCGACGCAGCCCCCGACCGCGTTCTCGACGTGATCGCCGACTTCGACGCCTACCCCGAGTGGACAGGCGCGGTGCGCGAGGCCCAGGTGCTCGAGGAGGACGAGGACGGTTGGGCCCGCACCGTCCGGTTCGTCCTGGACGCGGGCTCCCTGCGTGACACCTACACCCTCGCCTACAGGTGGGACGTCGCCGGAGACGGCACCGGTGCCGTCTCCTGGACCCTCGTCGAGGCGGGCATCCTCAAGGCGATGGACGGCGCTTACCGGCTCGCCGCCCGCGGCGCCGGCACGGCCGTCACCTACCAGCTGAGCGTCGAGGTCAAGATGCCGATGCTCGGCATGCTTCGCCGGAAGGCGGAGAAGACGATCATCGACACGGCCCTGAAGGAGCTCAAGAAGCGGGCCGAGGGGTAGTCCTTGCGGCTGCTGCTCTTCACCGGTACGGGCGGGGCGGGGACGACGACAGTCTCCGCCGCGACCGCCCTGCACGCGGCCCGGCACGGGGTCAAGACGGTCCTGGTCCCACTCGGGGCGGCCGCTCCCGGCCTCGCCGGCGAGATCGATGCCGAGATCGAGCCCGGCCTGGCCGTGTGGCCGGCCGGCCCGGCCCGGCGAGCAGCTCGCGCTCGCGGTGCGCTCGCCGCTCCCCTCGAGGCGCTCACCGGCGCGCTCGGCGTGGATCCCCTCGACGAGCGCGAGTTCCCGGCCCTTCCACTGGTCGACGAGATCGCGGCCCTGGTCGAGATCCGCGACGCTGCGTCCGCCGGCGCCGACCTCGTCGTCGTCGACGTGCCGGGGCTCGAGCGCGCCGTCCGCCTCGTGGCGTTGCCCGCCGGCTTCACCCGGGCGGTCGAGCGGCTGCTGCCCATGGAGCGCCGCATGCTCTGGGCGATGGGACACGGGGCCCTGCCGGGTTCGGGGGCGGCCGGGCCGTCCCGCGGGGTGATCGAGGCGGCGGAGCGGCTGGTGGCGGAGCTGGCGGGCGTCCGCGAGCTCCTCACGTCGTCCGGGACCACGGCCCGTCTGGTGCTGGCGCCGCAGGCGCCGGCCCCGGTGGCCGCGGCGCGGGCGCGCGCGGCCCTGGCGCTGCACGGCCTCGGCGTCGACGGCGCTGTCGTGCCCCGGCTCGTTCCCGCCGACGGGGACGACCCCTGGCGCGTGGCCCGCGCCGGCGCCCAGGCCGCCGTGCTCGCGGACGCCGGCAGCGTGCTGGCCCCTCTTCCCGTGCTGCAGGCTGCCGAACGTCCGGCGGAACCTGCGACGGTCGCGGACCTGGCCGCGATCGGCGTCGAGCTCTACGGCGACGCGCTGCCCTGCTCGCTCGCCGAGTCCGGTCCTCCTCGTGGAGGGCGCCGGCCCGCGGTGGAACAGGACGGCGAGGCCTTCGTCCTGGTGCTGGACATCCCGGGGGCGCGGCGCGCGGACGTGGAGGTCGCCCGGCGGGGGGACGACCTGCTCGTCGAGGTGGCGGGGGAGCGGGCGGCCGTGCGGCTGCCGAGCGGGCTGCGCCGGTGCGAGGTGACCGGCGCCGCGGTGCGGGACGGCCAACTGCGGGTCGGTTTCCGGCCGGACCCGGCGCTCTGGCGGGCGTTGTGACTCCCGCCCGCTCGGAGCAGGGCCGGCGGCTCCTCGACGAGGCCCTCCGCCTGCTCGACCTGGCGCAGGCCGCCCGGCCGGCCGGCGCCCGCGACGATGACGGAAGCCATCCGGGTCCCGAGTGCCGCATCTGCCCCGTCTGCCGCGGCATCGCCTACCTGCGCGAGATCGACCCCCAGGCGGTCGATCGGCTCACCGCTGCCGTGGCCGATCTTGCCGGCGCCGTGCGCGACCTCCTCGGTGACGTCCCGGCACCTGCACCGGCACCCGCACCGGCACCCGGAGCGGCACCGGACCCCGTCGGGCCCCGGGTGAGCGTCCAGCAGATCGACGTGACGGACTGAGGCAGCGGATCCGAGCAGGCGTGGAACGGGAGCAGGAGGTGGGCGCATGGACCTGACGATCGGCGTCGACGTCGGCGGCACGAAGATCGCTGCCGGCGCGGTCGACGCAACGGGGCGGATCGTCGAGAACGTGCGCGTGCAGACGCCCGCGACGACGGCGCAGGCGGTCGAGGACGGCATCGTCGAGGCCGTGCGGCGGGTGCTGCAGAGGCACGACGCGGTCGCGGTCGGACTGGCGGTGGCGGGCTTCGTGGACGAGAAGCGCGCAACGCTGCGGTTCGCGGCGAACCTGCCCATGGCAGACCGGCCGCTGCGCGAGACGGTCGGCGCCCGCGTCGGCCTGCCCGTCGTCGTCGAGAACGACGCGAACGCGGCGGCTTGGGGCGAGCACCGGTTCGGCGGAGGGCGCGCGAACCCCGACATGTGTCTCGTCACGGTCGGCACCGGCCTGGGGGGCGGCATCGTGATGGCCGGCGAGCTCGTCCGCGGCGCGTTCGGGGTGGCGGCCGAGTTCGGCCACCTGCGGCTCGTGCCCGGCGGACTCCCCTGCGGCTGCGGGAACCACGGCTGCTGGGAGCAGTACTGCTCCGGTTCCGCGCTGATCCGCCTGGCGCAGTCGCTCTGCAGGCACGACAGGGTCGCCGGGGCGGCGTTGCTGGACCTGGCCGGTCAGGACCCGGACGCCGTCACCGGCACGATGGTCACCGAGGCCGCACTCGCCGGGGACGCCGCCGCCGTCGGCCTCTTCGCCGAGCTGGGCCGCTGGCTCGGCGAAGGCGTCGCGGCGCTCGCCGCTGTGCTCGACCCCGCGACGATCGTGGTCGGCGGCGGCGTCAGCGAGGCGGGCGATCTCTTGCTCGATCCCGCCAGAGAGGCCTACACCGCGGCGCTGTCCGGTGGTTCGCACCGACCCCACCTGCAGATCACCGGGGCCACCCTGGGCAATGACGCAGGCCTCATCGGGGCGGCCGACCTGGCCCGCCGGCCGTGACCCTCGCCGTCGGCGTCGACATCGGCGGCACCAAGGTCGCCGCCGGCGTGGTCGACGAGCAGGGCGAGGTGCTCGCCCGGGCCCGCCGGCTCACGCCGTCAAGTCGAAGGCGCCCGCCGCCGTGGAGGCCACGATCGTCGAGGTCGTGCAGGAGCTCCAGGCCGCGCACGACGTCGTCGCCGTCGGGATCGGCGCCGCCGGGTTCGTCGACGCCACCCGGGCCCGGGTGCGGTTCGCCCCCCACCTCGCCTGGCGCGACGAGCCGCTCCGGGACGCCCTACACCGGGTCCTGGGCCTGCCCGTGGTCGTCGAGAACGACGCCAACGCTGCGGCATGGGCAGAATGGCGCTTCGGCGCGGGCCGCGGCGAGACCCACCTCGTCTGCGTCACGCTCGGCACCGGCATCGGCGGCGGGATCGTCACCGACGGGGTGCCGCAGCGCGGCCGCTACGGCATGGCTGGGGAGTTCGGGCACATGGTCGTCGTCCCCGACGGACGGCGCTGCGAGTGCGGCAACCGCGGCTGTCTCGAGCAGTACGCCTCCGGCCACGTGCTCGGCCGCGAGGCGCGCGAGCTGGCCCGGGCCGGTTCGCCGGTGACCGTGTCGCTGCTCGAGCGCGTCGGTGGCGACGTCGAGGGTCTGGTGGGCCCGGTCGTGACCGAAGCGGCGCGCGAGGGTGACCGGTGCGCCATCGACCTGTTCGACGAGGTCGGCCGCTGGCTGGGCGTCGGCCTGGCGAACCTCGCGGCGGCCCTCGACCCCGGCACCTTCGTCATCGGCGGCGGCGTCAGCGAGGCCGGCGAGCTGCTGCTGGGGCCGGCCCGGGAGTCCTTCCGGCGGACCCTGACCGGACGCGGGTACCGGTCGGAGGCGCGCATCGTGCCCGCCGCCCTCGGCCCCGAGGCCGGTCTGGTGGGGGCGGCCGACCTCGCCCGGCAGGACCCGGTCGGCTGAGTCGTGGGCACTCTGCGGGTGGCGAGCTGGAACGTCCGCGACCTGCTCGGGGACCCCTTCGCGCTCCGGCGCGTGCTGCGGTCCCTCTGCGCCGACGTGGTCTGCCTGCAGGAGGCGCCCCGACGGCCGCGGTGGCACCTGGCGGACGCGCCGGCTCGCGCGGAGCGCCGGCCTGCGGCACGCCGGCGGCGGCCGGCTCTCGGGGGGCACGGCGATCCTGCTCGGCCCGCACGTCGGCGTGCGGTCGCTGGTGGCCGCTCGTCTGCCCGTGAGCGGGTTGTTCACACGCACCAGGGGACTGGTCGTCGCCGAGCTGGCGGTCGTTTCGGGACCGGCCGCCGGCCTCGCTGTCACGGTCGGGTGCCTGCACCTGCCGCTGGAGCCGGAGCTTCGGCTCCGTCACGCCAGGCTCGCGGCGAGCGCGCTCGCCCGCCGCCCTGGCCCCTACGTGGTCTGCGGCGACTTCAACGAGCCTCCTGGCCGCCCGGCCTGGCAGGAGCTGACAGCCCTGGCCGCCGACCCCGCGCCGTCGGCCGCTCCCACCTTCCCTGCCGGTCGGGAGGACGTCCGTCTGGACGCCGTCCTCGTCGGCGCGGGACTGCGCGTGGTGCACCACGGCAACGGCGACGTCGATCGTCAGGACGTGATGGCCGCGACCGACCACCTGCCCGTCGTGGTGGACCTCGAGGCCGCGCCAGGCCTGTGAGCCGCCGTCCCGGTGGCACGCCGCCGCCAAGCGGACCTACCTCGTCGCGCTGCCCGAGCCACCGACCGTTAGGAGGTGGAGGGGACGACTCTCTTCGCATCGTATGCGCTGCCCCAGCATGCGGGGCAGCGCATAGCATCGAGACCGGGTATGCCCCCTCCGCACCTCGGCCGACATCTCGGGCTAGGACCCGAGCGAGCTGCGCCAGCGCCTAGACGACCGCCCCGTCGTCCGGGCCGTCGTCGCGGTCCCGGGGCAACCGGGCCACGAGCGTGATGAACCCGCCGACGAACGCCGCGAGCGTGAGGATCACCACGAGGGTGGGCAGCCGGCTCCACGTCAGCGCTGCCAGCAGAAGCACGAGTGGTCCGCCGAGGACTCCCAGCCACGCCAACCGGGATGCCAGGTCGGTCGACGTGATCGGCGGCGCCTCCGGGGGGACGAACCTCTCCTCGTCGTCGCCCGGGGCCGATCGGCCGGCCGGGGCGGTCCCGCCGTCCGCGGGGTCGAGGCCGTCCTCGGGCAGCCGGTGCCGGGGCGCCCGGGTGGTGGGGCGCAGGCCGGCCTCGTCCGGCAAGGCGTCGGCGTCCTCGTCGTCGGGGGCGGACCGCGGCGCGTCGGCCTCGAGGTCCTCGGCGGCGGGCCAGGGGCCGGCGCCGGGAGGGAGGGGGTCGGCGAAGCCGGCGACGATCGCGGCGAAGGCGGCGTCGACGTCGAGCCCAGGATGGTCCTCGCGCTCGCCGGACGCAGCGTCGCCCGGCCCGTCCCGGTCGCCGTCGCCGGTCATGACCCCGTCCCTCCGCCGGACGCGCCGCCGGCGAGTCGGGCGACGAACGCGAGTGACTCCTTCTCGATGCGTTCGGCGTCGTTGTCCAGGGTCGCGACGTGGTAGCTGTCCTCGAGGACGATCTCGGTCAGATCTGTGGAGCCGACGCCGTCGCGGACGGCGTGCGCGTTGGTCGCGGCCGGCACGACGTGGTCGACCCTCGAGTACATCAGCAGGACCGGCTGCGTCACTCTCACGAGGTCGGCCCGCACCATGGCGTGGAACTGGAGCAGGGACGACAGCGCGTGCAGCGGCAGCTGCTTGTAGCCGAGCTCGGTGGCCCCCGGCTTCTTGATGTCGCCGACGACCCCGGGGAACCAGGGCAGGGCCCAGCGCAGTACCGGCAGCGCGGGGAACAGCGGGTGCTGCTGCTTGTGGCTGATGTAGGGGTTGACCGCGACGACGCCCGCCACGGCCTCACCGTGCTCCTCGGCCAGCCGGAGGGCCAGCGCGCCGCCCATCGACAGGCCCATGGCGAAGACCGCGGTGCAGCGGGCCCGGAGCTCGTCGAAGGCGGAGTCGACGTGCCCGTACCAGTCGCGCCAGCGTGGTCTGGTTGAGGTCCTGCCAGCGGGTGCCGTGACCGGGCAGCAGGGGCAGCCGCACGCTGTGACCGGCGTCGGCCAGGGCCTGGGCCCAGGGGCGCATGCTCTGCGGCGAACCGCTGAACCCGTGACAGAGGACGACGCCGGTCTCCCCCGCGTCGACGCTGAAGGGTTCGGCTCCCGCCAGCACTGGCACGGCGCTCCTCAGGGGTCGGGGGCGATCCGCCCGGACGGGACGTCCTCCGCGCGACGACGGGACCGCTCCTTGGTGAGGCCCGGTAGCACCGAGAGTGACAGCCGCCCTCCTCGCGCCTCGTCATCGTGACATGTACGGTCCGCGCGGTCGAGGGGCACCTCGACAATCCGGGTCCAGTCTCTAGAGTTCAGGCACGACCCGTGCCGGCGCGTGGTCGCGTCCGGACCCGCCGGGCGTCGCGCAGTGCCCGACCGGGAGGTGTCCGTGTTCTACTGGCTGCTCAAGCGGATCATCCTCGGCCCTGTCCTGCATGCGGTCTTCCGTCCCTGGGTGCGCGGCGAGGAGCACGTACCCGAGACCGGTGGAGCGATCCTCGCGAGCAACCACCTGTCCTTCTCGGACTCGATCTTCCTGCCCCTGGTCCTCAAGCGCCGGGTGACCTTCCTCGCGAAATCGGACTACTTCACGGGCCGCGGACTCAAGGGCCGGCTCACGGCTGCCTTCATCAAGGGCGCCGGGCAGCTGCCCGTCGACCGCTCCGGGGGGCAGGCCAGCGAGGCCGCCCTGCGGACCGGGCCTGAAGGTGCTGCGGCGGGGGGACGTGCTGGGGATCTACCCCGAGGGCACGCGCTCGCCGGACGGGCGGCTGTACCGCGGCAAGACCGGCGTCGCCCGGCTCGCTCTCGAGGCAGGCGTGCCCGTGCTGCCCGTCGCCATGATCGGGACCGACAAGGTGCAGCCGATCGGCCGGAAGCTCCCGCGGATCGGCCGGGTCGGCGTGGTCATCGGCGCCCCCCTGGACTTCGCCCGCTACGACGGCATGCAGGACGACCGGTTCGTCCTCCGCTCGATCACGGACGAGATCATGTACGAGCTCATGGAGCTGTCCGGCCAGGAGTACACCGACGTGTACGCGCCACGATGAAGGAGCGGCTGGCCGCTGCCCGCCGCGCCGTGCGCCCGCCGTCGCCGGTCCCCGGCCTCGCCACGCGCCACCGCCGCCACCGCAGGACCCGGACCCGCAGCCGGCACCCGTAGAGCCGCCTGCTGGGGTCTAGGGCGTGAATCGCTGGCCGGACGACGCGCAGCTGCTGGCGCGCCGTCGACACCTTCCGCGTGCTCGCGCTCGCCTACGCCGTCCTCGTGTTCGCGCTCGCCGACGGCGCGCACATGCGCCCCTGGCTCGGCTGGGCGGTGCTCGCGGTCATGGCCGCGTGGACGGCGCGTGATGGTCGGCCGTCACCCGCCGGGCGCCGTCCGGACCGCCCATCGCCCTGCTCGCCGCCGATCTGGCGGTCGCCTGCGCCGCCGTCCTGTCGACCACCGCGGTCGACGACCGCGCCCGCGATCGCGTTCGGCGCCGCCACCCTCCCGGCGCTGTGGGCGGCGGCACCGGTGCTCGCGTTGGGCGCTCGCCCGGGGTCGGCGCGCGGGCCTCGGCGCCGCCGTCTGCGTCGCCGCCGCCGACCTCGTCGAGGTCCGGCGGCTGTCGGCGGCCACCCTGGACGGGATCGTGCTGCTGCTGCTGGCCGGCGTCGTGGTGGGGTACGCCGTCGAACTCCTCCGCGCGGGCCGGGCCGACCTGGCCCGGGCGGTCGCGCTCGAGTCCGCCGACGCGGGAGCGTGAGCGGCTCGCGGCGGACATCCACGACTCCGTGCTGCAGGTGCTCGCGTACGTCGGCCGTCGCGGGCGGCGAGCTCGGCGGAGAGGCCGCGGTGATCGCCGATCTGGCCGGGGAGCAGGAGGTCCGGCTGCGCTCGCTGGTCACCACCACGCCCGGGCCGCCCGCGAACGCGGGCAGGCCCGGCGAGGAGGACCTCGCGGCCGCGCTGGCGGCCCTGGCCGCACCGGACGTCGTGGTCACGGGGCCCGGCCAGCCCGTCCTGCTGCCGGCCGCGTCGGCGCGCGCCCTCCGCGGCGCCGTCGGGGCGGCCCTCGACAACGTCCGCGCGGCACGCGGGCGAGCGGGCGACCGCCTGGGTGCTGCTCGAGGACGAGCTGGACCGGGTCACGGTGACCGTGCGCGACGACGGCGTCGGGATGGCCGCGGGCCGCCTGGACGAGGCGGCCCGGGAGGGGCGGCTCGGGGTGCAGGCCTCGGTGCGCGGCCGGCTGGCGGAGGTCGGTGGGACTGTTGCGGTGCACACCGCGCCGGGGGAGGGCACGGAGGTCGAGCTGGTACTGCCGAAGGCGCCGTCGTCCCGATCGAAGGCCTGCGTCGGCGCAGTGGAAGGGAGGATCCGGTGACGGAACCGGACGGAACCGGACCGGACGGCAACGAGGCCCTGCGCGTGATGGTCGTCGACGACCACCCCATCTGGCGGGAGGCGATCGAGCGCGACCTTAGGGCCGCGGGGCTCGACGTCGTGGCGGCCGCGGGAGACGGCGAGCAGGCGCTCCGGCGGATGGCCGCCGCTCGCCCGCAGGTCGTCGTCCTCGATCTTCGCCTGCCCGTCCTCGACGGCGTCGAGACGACCAGGCGGATCGCGGCCGAGCACCCTGGTGTCCGTGTGCTGGTGCTGAGCGCCAGTGGCGAGGAGGGCGACGTGCTCTCGGCGATCAAGGCAGGAGCGACCGGCTACCTCGTCAAGTCGGCGTCCAGTGCCGAACTGATCGAGGCGGTACGGCGAACCGCCGCCGGCGACGCGGTCTTCACTCCCGGGCTCGCGGGCCTCGTGCTCGGCGAGTTCCGGCGCATGACGGCCGCCCCGGGCAAGGACGACGCACCCACCGGCCCGCGCCTGACCGATCGCGAGAGCGAGATCCTGCGCCTCGTCGCCAAAGGGCTGTCGAGCCGGCAGATCGCCGAGCGGCTCGTGCTCTCGCACCGGACCGTGCAGAACCACACCCAGAACGTGCTCGCAAAGCTGCAGCTGCACAACAGGGTCGAGCTCGCCCGCTACGCGATCGAGAGCGGCCTGGACGACGCCGCGCCGTGACCGCCGGCCCTTGCTCCTGGGGTCCGGTCCTCGGACGTGCCGAGTTCCTGCCGTCCTCCTCACCTACGCTGGGCAGGTGACCTCGACCGCCCGTTCCCGGCCGCTGCCCGGGCAGCTCGAGCCAGGGGAGCTTCCCACCGCGCAGGACGCCCTGATCGAGGGGCTCGACCACTGGCGCAGCCTGCCCGCCGCGCAGCAGCCGCAGTGGCCCGACGCCGACGCGCTGAAGCAGGCGACGGCCGAGCTCGCCACCTACCCTCCGCTGGTGTTCGCCGGCGAGTGCGACGACCTGAAGGCGCGGGTCGCCGAGGCGTCCCGCGGCGAGGCCTTCCTGCTCCAGGGCGGCGACTGCGCCGAGACGTTCGCGGACGCGACCGCGGACCGCATCCGGAACAAGATCAAGACCATGCTGCAGATGGCGGTCGTGCTCACGTACGGCGCCTCGCTACCGGTGGTCAAGGTCGGCCGGATGGCCGGACAGTTCTCCAAGCCGCGGAGCAAGCCGACGGAGGTCCGGGACGGCGTCGAGCTGCCCGCCTACCGCGGCGACGCGGTCAACGACTACGCCTTCGACCCGGCGGCCCGCACCCCCGACCCGCGGCGGCTGCTGCGGGCCTATCACACGAGCAGTGCGACGCTGAACCTCGTCCGCGCGTTCACGAAGGGCGGCTTCGCCGACCTGCGCCATGTGCACGAGTGGAACCGCGGATTCACGGCAACGGCGGCGAACGCGCGCTACGAGGCGATGGCCCGTGACATCGACCGTGCCATGCGGTTCATGGCGGCGTGCGGCGGCGACTCCGACGCCTTGCGCACGGTCGATTTCTACTCCAGCCACGAGGGCCTGATCCTCGACTACGAGCGCCCGCTGACCCGGATCGACTCGCGCACCGGCCTGCCGTACAACGTCTCGGCGCACTTCGTCTGGATCGGCGAGCGGACGCGCCAGCTCGACGGCGCCCACGTCGACCTGTTGAGCCGCGTGCGGAACCCGATCGGGATCAAGCTGGGTCCCTCCACGACGCCCGCGGACGGCGCTCGCACTCGTCGAGAAGCTGAACCCGGACGACGAACCCGGCCGGCTCACGCTGGTGAGCCGGATGGGTGCGGGGAACATCCGGCGCGCGTTGCCCGCGCTCGTCGAGGCGGTCGCGGCGTCCGGGCGCCAGGTGCTGTGGATCTGCGACCCGATGCACGGCAACACGTTCGAGGCGGCGTCCGGCTACAAGACGCGCCGGTTCGACGACGTGATCGACGAGGTGCAGGGGTTCTTCGAGGTGCACGAGGAGCTGGGGACGGTTCCGGGCGGCCTGCACATCGAGCTCACCGGCGACGACGTCACCGAGTGCGTCGGCGGCGCCGAGGAGATCGACGAGACCGACCTGGCGACCCGGTACGAGACCCTGTGCGACCCGCGGCTGAACCACCAGCAGTCGCTCGAGTTGTCGTTCCTCGTCGCGGAGATGCTGGCCCGCCGCTGACCCCTGCCTCCCCGGCGATCAAGGAAAAGCTGGGGATCAAGGAAAAGTTGGGGATCAAGGACAACTCGGCTGAGATGGGGCGTTCGGGACATCGTCACGGCGCCGCATAGGGTGAGGGGATGACCCAGCAGCACATGGTCGACCTGCGGTCGGACACCGTCACCAGGCCCACCCCCGGCATGCGTGAGGCCATGGCGAACGCCGAGGTGGGCGACGACGTCTACGGCGAGGACCCCACGGTCAACGCGCTCGAGGCGCAGGTCGCCGAGCTCCTCGGCCATGAGGCCGGGCTGTTCTGCCCGAGCGGTTCGATGGCGAACATGCTCGGCATCCGGGCGGTCGTCCCGGCAGGCCGGGAGCTGCTGTGCGACTCCCTCGCCCACGTCGTACGGGCCGAGCTTGGCGGCCACGCCGTTCTCGGCCAGGTCACGACGCGTACCTGGGCCGCCCCACGCGGCAAGCTGGACGCCGCCGCCGCGCTGGCGATGGCCGTTCCGGACGGCGGCCCGTACCTGGTCTCGACGGCCGCGTTCGCCGTCGAGAACACCCACAACTTCGGCGGCGGAACCGTGCAGCCCATCGAGGAGCTGCGGGCGCTGCGGGCCGGCGCCGACGAGATGGGGATCGTCGTCCACCTCGACGGCGCCCGGCTGTGGAACGCCCACGTCGCCACCGGGATCCCGCTCGCGGAGTACGGCGCCGTCGCGGACACCGTGTCCGTCTGCCTGTCCAAGGGGCTGGGTGCCCCGGTCGGCTCCGTCCTCGTCGGCTCCGCCGACCGCGTCGCGGCGGCCCGGGTGTGGCGCAAGCGGTACGGCGGCGGGATGCGGCAGGTGGGCATCCTCGCGGCCGCATGCCGGTACGCCCTCGACCACCAGCTCGAGCGGCTCGCGGACGACCACGCGCGGGCCCGGCGGCTCGCCGCGGCGGTCGCGGACGTGCGTCCCGAACTCGTGGACGTCGATGCCGTCGAGACCAACATCGCCGTGCTCGACCTCGCGGCCGCGGGAGTGGCGGCCGCCGACGTCGCGGCCGCCGCGCGCGAGCACGGCGTCCTGCTCTCGGTGCTCGGGCAGCGGACGCTGCGGATGGTGACGCACCTCGACGTCGACGACGAGGCCTGCGAGCACGCCGGCGGCGTCCTGGCGAAGGTGCTGGGCTGACGGCAGGCCGGCGTGAGCCCTCGGCGAGGGACGACCCCCGCCGATGGGAGGATGAGGCCGTGAGCGAGCCGGCACGGGATCCGGACCGGGTCCTCCCGCCGGGGCAACGCCCCGCCGCCGGCTTCCGCGTGCTCCACTACGGCCCGGTGCCGAGGTTCCGCCCGCAGACGTGGCGGCTCACGGTGAACGGGGCAACCGCCGACGGCTGCGAGCGCCACCTCGATTTCCCGGCGATCGATGCCCTGCCCCGCGTCCGCGTGAGCGCCGACATGCACTGCGTCACCCGGTGGACCGTGATGGACAACACCTGGGAAGGGGTCCCGACCCGCGAACTGCTCGATCTCGTGCCGCCGGCGCCCGAGGTGACGCACGTGATGGCGTGGGCCGAGTACGGGTACTCGACCACGCTGCGGATCGAGGACTTCGCCTCGTCCCGGGCCCTGCTCGCGACCCACCACAACGGTTCACCGCTGACACCGGAGCACGGGTTCCCGCTGCGGCTGGTCGTGCCGCACCTCTACGCCTGGAAGGGGCCGAAATGGCTGCGGGGCGTCGAGTACCTCACCGAGCTCGTCCGCGGCTTCTGGGAGGAGCGCGGCTACCACGCCGTCGGTGATCCCTGGCGCGAGGAGCGCTACTCCTACCAGGAGTGATCAGCCGGTGCGGGTCGCCAGGGTCCACGCCCAGACGCCGAGGGACACGGCGGCCACCAGCACCAGCAGCAGGCCGGCGAAACCGCGTTGCCGGCGGCGCCGGCCCCAGTGGGCGAGCTCGTCGGACAAGTGCGCGAGCGGGTCGTCCTCGTCGAGGTCGTCGAGGTCGTCGTCGTGATCGTCGAGGTCGTCGTCGAGGTCGTCGTCGATGGCCCGCTCATGGTCCCCGGGCAGGGCCGCGACCAGAGCTCGCGTGGGGTACGCCGGCGGTGGCGTCCCGAGTGCCTGGGTCCGGCCGGCGCCGGCGGAGCGCCGCACCTGCGGTCGGGCCGGCCGGACCGTCTGGTCGGCAGGGTCCACTCGCGAGCGCGCGGAGCGTTCGAGCGCCAGCAGCGCGCCGGCGTCCACCGGGCGTAGCTCGGGATCCCGGGCGGTCGCCGCGCCGACGAGCACGTCCAGGGGGGCGGGCAGGCCGGGCACGACGGACGACGGCGGTGGCACGTCCTCGTGGACGTGCCGGTAGGCGACCTGCAGCGGGACGTCGCCGGTGAAGGGCAGCAGCCCGGTGAGCATCTCGAAGAGCATGACGCCGACGGCGTACACGTCGACCCGAGCGCCCGCGACGCCGCGGGAGAGGAGTTCCGGCGCGAGGTAGGCGGCAGTTCCCATCAGGACGCCCGACGTCGTGGTGCCTGCGCTCGCGGCCCGGGCCAGCCCGAAGTCGGCGACCTTGACGCGGCCGTCGTCCGTGAGGATGACGTTCTCGGGCTTCATGTCACGGTGCACGATGCCTGCGGCGTGCGCCGCGGCCAGCGCCTCGAGAACCGGCTCGATCACGTCGAGCGCCTCCGCGGGTGTGAGGACGCCGAGCTCGTCCAGCACCTCCCTCAGCGTGCGTCCCGCGAGGTACTCCATGGCCAGGTAGAGCAGGCCGTGGTCCTCGCCCTGGTCGAACACGGCCACGACGCCCGGGTACGGCAGGCGAGCGGCCGCCCGAGCCTCCCGGATGAACCGCGCTGTGAACTGCGGATCGTCCGCGAGATGCGCGTGCATCACCTTCAGCGCGACCTCGCGCTCGAGCCGCCGGTCGAGCGCCAGGTACACGGTGGCCATGCCGCCGTGGGCGATGCGCGCCTCGACGGCGTACCGGCCGTCGACGATCGCCCCGATCAGGGGGTCGGGACCGGCCACCACGCGGTCAGCCTACGGGTGGTCTACCGGCAGCGGGAGGAACGCGGCGGGTGCGGCCGGGGAAGCGGCCGGCACAGGTGCCCGCCCGGACGGCGGCGTCGCCGGCCGGGCAGGGTGCGGCCGAACACGCAGACGCCGGTCACGAGAACCGCCGGCGCAGGGCGAGGACGTCGGCGACGTAGCGGCGGGTGTCCGCGAACATCCCGTGCGCGCGCACGGAGCCCAGCCCCTGGTAGTAGGCGGCGATCGCCGTCTCCTCGGGCGCGCTGGCGGTGAGCGAGGAGAGGATGGCGACTCCCGCCACGACGTTGTCGCGGGTGTCGAGCAGGTTCAGGTCGCGCCCGACCAGGGTGGACGCCCAGCGCCCGGACGAGGGCACCACCTGCATCACGCCGACGGCGTTCGCGCTGGACACCTTCTGCTGGTTCAGGCCGGACTCCTGCACGGCGACGGCGACGGCGAGAGCGGGGTCGACGCCGAAGCGCTGTGCGGTCCCGCGGACGAGGCCCTCGGTCTCGGCGGCGTCGGGTGCGGGACGGGCGGAGACGGCGGCCCGGTTCGCGTCGGCCGCCTGCCGCACCGACGTCCGCAAGGCTGGCGCGGCGATCACGCCCGCCGCGGTGCGCGCAGGGGGCGTGGGCGTCGCCGGCGCGGCGGGTGCCGGCCCGGGCAGGAGCAGTCGCTGACCGGGGAAGATCACGTCGGCGGCGGACAGGTGGTTGAGGGCCATCACCGACGTGAGCGGGACGTGCGCGGCCAGTGCGATGCCGGACAGGGTGTCGCCGCGCTTGACCACGTACCCGTGCGTGACCGGGGCCGGGGCGCGCTGGGGCCGCTTGGCGGGCACGCCGGGCAGGAGGAGCTTCTGGCCGGGCCGGATCACGCTGTCCATGGTCAGCTTGTTGGCTCGCAGGACGTCGGCGACGGCAAGGCGGTACTTGGCGGCGATCGACGTCACCGTCTCCCCTGCCTTGACGACGTGGACGGCGACCGGCGCGACGGGTGGCCGGGGCTTGCGCTCGGGCACCCGGGGAAGCGTGGACGAGGGCACCAGCAGCACCTGGCCGGGGACGATCACGCCGTCCTTCGACAGGTGGTTGGCGGCGACGATCGCGTCGATCGTCGTTCTCGCCTTCGTCGCGATCCCCCAGAGGGTGTCCCCGGCCTTCACCGTGTAGCTCACGGACGTCGTCGGCGCCGGCGGTACCGGCTTCTTGACCGTTGGTTGCGCCGGGACGACGAGCGCCTCCCCGATGACCAGGTTGTCGGCGTCCGTCAGCCGGTTGAGGCGGACGAGGGTCGCGACGTCGGTGCCGAAGCGCAGTGCGATGCCGCTGAGCGTGTCGCCGTTCGCGACGAGGTAGGTGGTGAGTCCGGTGGCGGCCGCGGCGACGCCCGAGGCCTGCGCCGTCCTGGCGGACACCGGCGCCGGAACGGTGGCCGCGGAGGCAGGTGGCGCCGGCATCGCTGCCACCCCCACGGCCGTCATCGGCACCGCGGCGAGGCGCAGTGCGCCCGGGACCTGGTGCCGGCGCGGGCGGGATCGACGGGGAAGGAAGGGGTTGGAGCGGCTCACGTCGCCTCCTGTTACTCATGGTGTTCGTGTGACTACGGAGGAGAACGTAGACCAGTGAGGCGCGGAAACGTGGAGGCGACGCGCCGCTGCCAGGGCGGACGAGGGAGCCGAGCAAGGGTCGCGATCGGCCCATGGCAGGCTGGGAACGTGGACGACGACCTCGACACGCTGGTTCCGGACTGGCTCACCATCCCCGATGTCGCCGAGCGACTCGCGCTCGATGTCGGCAAGGTGCGGCGCCTGCTGCAGGACCGATGCCTCGTCGCGGCCCGGCGGGGCGAGCGCAACGTCCTCAGCGTTCCCTCCGCGCTGATCGTCGACGGCGCTCCGCTACCCGAGCTGCGCGGCACGCTCACAGTGCTCATGGACTCGGGGTACGACGACGAGGCGGCGTTGCGCTGGTTGTTCACCCCCGACGACAGCCTCCCTGGCAGCCCGGTCGAGGCGCTGCGGGCGGGGCGCAAGGCCGAGGTACGCCGGCGGGCGCAGGCACTGGCGTTCTAACGCGCCCGCACGGCGTGCACGTCGATGTGCAGGTCGAGCCGGGCCGGCAGGAGCAGCCCCAGCCCTGGCACGTCGACGCAGAGCCCGAGCGCCCGGCGATCGACGCTGCCGCGGGCCTGCAGGACGGTCCGCCGGCCGGTGGTGCGGTACGTACCGGACAGCGTGACGGGCGCAGACCCGCCGCCGGCGCTCAGGCTGCCCTCTACGACCGCCGCGCCCGCGCTCCACGCCACCCGGGTGCTGCGGAAGCGGGCCACCGGATGCCGGCCGGCGTCGAAGGGGTCGACCCGGGCGAGCACCTCGTCGTACGCCGCGCAGCCCGTGGTCAGCGAGGCCACGTCGACGTCCACGGCGACGCTGCCCTGCCCGCCCTCGAGCAGCGACAGGGTACCTCGGGCACCCTCGAACACCGCGGACACCACGGGCGCGAACCGGTGCGCCCGGCCGCGGAAGCCCACGACCGCGGTCCCGGGGTCGAGCACCCAGGTGCCGGTCTCGGGGCGGACGGCGGCGGGCCGGTCGAGCAGGGTCGTCATGGCGCTGTCTCCCGTCGTGTCGCGCACCTCGGCGGCGCGTCCGGGAGGAGATTCCTGCGCCCGGTGTCCCGGGGACCAGGGGTGGATGTCCCGACTTCGCCCGGGACCTGCCCGCCGCTAGGTCTGGGGCAACCGCACCCAGCGCTCCTGCTCGCGGCGCGCGGAGCGCGCGTGCAGCGCGGCGGGCAGTGCGACCGCCAGCCGGCGCGACAGCGGCACGGACACCCGCTGGGTCAGCACCTGGTAGCCGGCGCCCTCGATCGCGCCGAGGATCCCGCGGTACAGCGTGAAGGCGGTGCGCACGCAGTCACGGCTGGTCGGGTGCAGCATGTCGATGCCAGGCTCCGCGAACGCGTAGAGCGAACGGGTTCGTTCGATCTCGAAGCGGAGCAGTTCGCGCACCGACGGCGTGACCACGCCCCCCAGGAGGATCTCTCGGGTGACCCCGAAGGTCTCCAGGTCCTCCTGCGGCAGGTAGATGCGGCCGCGCTGGAGATCCTCGCCGACGTCACGGAGGAAGTTCGACATCTGGAAGGCCTCGCCGAGCGCCCGGGCCCGGGCCGCCGCCTCTGGGGCGACGGGCTCGAGGATCGGCAGCATCTGCAGGCCGATCACCGACGCGGAGCCGTACATGTACTTCTCGAGGTCCGCGTACGTCGCGTACCCGGTGACCGTGATGTCCATCCGCATGCTCTCGAGGAACGCCTCGACGTGCGCGCGGGGGATCAGCCAGCGCCGCATCGTGTGGGTCATCGCGCGGCTCACCGGGTGCGGGTCCGCCGCGGACGGCGACGCCGCCGAGAGGCCGTCGAGGAAGGCCGCCCCCCAGTCGAGCAGTGCCTGCGGGTCCGGCGCCTCCAAGGAGTCCACGAACTCGTCCGCGTAGCGCGCGAAGCCGTACAGGGCCCACACGTAGGGGCGCTTGGCGGGCGGCAGCAGCAGGGTGGCCAGGTAGTACGTCTTGCCGTGGGCCGCATGCAGCCGGCGGCACTCCTCGTAGGCGGCCCGCAGGCGCGGATCCGTGATCCCCGCGGCGTCCAGCGCGCGGGCGCTCACGGCCGACCATCCTCTCGCACTCCTCGCGCCGCTCCGCCCCTTCCCTTGGTGATCATGCAAACCAGGGTGATCACGTAACTGACCGGTCACAACATCACCCCGGATTGCATGATCATCAGAAGGGGGGTCAGCGCCATGCGCGGGAGCGGTAGGAGGGATCCCTGCCGAGCACGCGCTCGGCGGCCAGCCGGCCCGAGACGAGCACCATCGGGACGCCGACGCCGGGCTGGGTCCCCGAGCCCGTGAAGACGATGTTCTCCCCGTGCAGGTTGCCCGGCCGGAACGGCCCGGTCTGCCGGAACGAGTGCGCCGCCGCGAACGGGGCGCCCCGTTCCATGCCGCGAGCTGCCCAGTCCACCGGCGTCGTTACCCGCTCGACCTCGATCCCCTCGCCGAAGCCCTCCCACCCGCGGGCGTCGAGCGTGCGCAGCACGTGCTCGCGGTAGCGGGGGCCGATCCGCTCCCAGTCGATCGGGGCGTCGAGGTTCGGCGTCGGGAAGAGGACGTAGTAGATCTCCCGACCGGACGGCGCCAGTGCACGGGTCCGACCGGGTGGGGTTGGTGACGAGCACCGACGGGTCGCTCATCAGCCGGCCCGACAGCAGCTCGTCGAACACCTGCCGCCAGGCGTGCCCGAACGAGATCGTGTGGTGGGCCCCGTCCTCGTACCGCTTGGTGGAGCCGGCGAGCAGCAGGTAGCACGACGGCGAGTACGACAGCCGCCGCAACCGGCGCGGCTCGTACCCCAGCAGCTCGCGGTAGGCGACGGGCAGGTCGGGGTTCAGCACGACGACGTCCGCGGGGATCCGCTCGCCGTCGGCCGTGTGCACCGCGACCGCCCGCCCGCCCGCCTGTTCCACCCGGACCACCTCGGTCGAGTACCGGATCTGGACGCCGTGCTTCTCGGCGGCCGCGGCCATCGCCTCGGGGACCGCGTGCATGCCGCCGGCCGGGAAGTACACCCCGGCGACCGAGTCCATGTAGGCGATGACCGCGTAGAGCGCTAGGGCGTCGTAGGGGGACAGCCCCGCGTACATCGCCTGGAACGAGTACAGCCGCTGGGTGCGCGGATCCTGCAAGTACTGCTCGACCTTCGGCGCGAGCCTGCCGGAAGCCGCCGATCGCCGCCAGCCGGGCGAGGTTCGCCGACACGAGGTCGAGCGGGGAGTCGATGTTGCGGTCGATGAAGTCCCGCATCTCGTAGCGGTACAGCTTCGACACGAACTGCACGTACCGGCGGAAGCCCGCCGCCTCGGCCGGCCCCACGACGCGGGCGATCTCGTCGGCCATCTCCTCGGCGCCGGCGTGAACGTCGAGGACGCTGCCGTCGGCGTACCGCGCCCGGTACAGGGGTTCGACCGGGCGCAGGTCGAGCCAGTCCTCCATCCGCTCGTCGAGGGCGTCGAAGCAGTCCGCGATCAGGTCCGGCATCGTCAGGACGGTCGGCCCCGGGTCGAACTTGTAGTCGCCCGCGGGCGTCGCGGTGACCTGTACCCCGGCGCGACCGCCCGGGACGCTCTCGCGCTCGAGCAGGGTCACCTGCCGGCCCGCGCCGGCCAGCCGCATCGCCGCGGACAGCCCCGCCAGGCCGGCCCCCACCACGACCACGTGATCGGTCGGACCCAGGACGGTACGGGTCCGGCCCGGCAGCCAGCCTGCCAGCCGCGTGGACCGCTCGGCCCAGCCCGTCATCAGGAGACCCTGACCGTCGCCGCCGTGACGAGCCCGCTGAGCGCGCGGCGGCCCGTGGGGTCCATGGCAGCGGCTGCGAGTGCCGTCAGCGACCGGTCGACCAGCTCCTCCACGAGCCGTTCGACGGAGGCGAGGGCCCCGGTCTCCAGAATGATCTCGCGCAGGGCCCGGACGCCGTCGGCGTCCAGCTGCGGGTCGCCGAGGAACCGGGCGACGACGTCCGCCTGCGCCGGGGGAGGCGTGCGCCAGCGCCTTCGCGACGAGCACGGTGCGCTTGCCCTCGCGCAGGTCGTCGCCGGCGGGCTTGCCCGTCTCGGACGGGTCGCCGAACACCCCGAGGACGTCGTCCCGCAGCTGGAACGCCTCCCCGAGCGGAAGCCCGAACGCCGAGTAGGCCGCCAGCAGGGTGTCGTCCGCCCCCGCCAGCCGCCCCCCGAGCAGCAGCGGGTGCTCGACGGTGTACTTCGCGCTCTTGTACCGGATGACGCGCCGGGCCCGCTCCAGGGCGCCGTCGGGGCGGCGTGCGGCGAGCACCTGCTCGAGCATGTCGAGGTACTGCCCGCCCATGAGCTCGGTCCGCATCCGGTCGAAGACGGCGCGGCCACGGGCGAGGGAGGCAGCGTCCAGGCCGCTCGCAGTGAAGAGCTCATCGCTCCACACCAGGCACAGGTCACCGGCGAGGACTGCGCCTGCAAGGCCGAAACGGTCGCCGTCCCCGTCCCAGCCCTGGTCGCGGTGCAGGGCCGCGAAGCGCCGGTGCAGGGCAGGGGCGCCGCGGCGGGTGTCGGAGTCGTCCATGACGTCGTCGTGCACGAGCGCTGCCGCCTGGAAGAACTCCAGCGAGGCCGCGGCCCGGACGATGTCCTCGCCGTCGGGAGCGCCTGCCGCTCGCCATCCCCAGTAGCAGAAGGCGGCCCGGAGCCGTTTGCCCCCGCGCATGAGGTCCCCGACGTACTCGACCATGGAGCGGCAGTCGGGGCTGACGTCGTCCAGCACGTTCCCCTGGCCGACCAGGAACTCCTCCAGGACCTTGTGCACCCGCGTGCGCAGGTCCTCGGCGTCGAGGGGAGAGCTGACGGCCTCCGCGGCGGGCCCGGGCACCGGGCCGGGGACCGGATCCGGGGTCGGCGCTGCGCCCCGTCGTGCCTGGCGCGTTCCGGTGATGGTCACCGCGTCTCCCTGCCGTCGTGCTCCTGGATGCTCCTCGCCGGACCGGCCGGCTCCGCCTTGTCTTCCTCGGCGGGTCCCCGCCCGGATGCGGGAAGCGTCTTCGAGACTAGGTGGGCCGGGGCCGGGCGGCACGTCGCGGCCCGGGGCGTCCCCCGATCTGGGTGCGGAAGAGGCGGGCCCGGAAGTGGTCCGGGTGCCGGACGGGGGACTGGATGGGCGACGTGTCGCCCTACCCTTTCGGCATGGCGACCGCCGACAGCACCCTGCGCAGCCGGCTCGACGCCGGCCGCTCCTTCTCGTTCGAGTTCTTCCCGCCGCGGGACGACGCCGGGGAGGCGGTGCTCTGGGAGGCCGTCCGCCGGCTGGAGCCGCTCGAGCCCTCGTTCGTCTCCGTCACCTACGGCGCGGGTGGCTCGACCCGGGACCGGACGACGCGCATCACCGCCGCGATCGCCTCCGACACGACCCTCACTCCGGTCGCCCATCTGACCTGCGTCGCGGCGTCCCGGGCCGAGCTCCGGCGCATCATCGGCGGCTATGCCGCAGCCGGCGTCCGCACCGTCCTCGCCATCCGGGGGGACCCGGCCGCCGGCCCCGGGAGCCCGTGGACGCCGCACCCCGAGGGGCTCGACCACGCCGTCGACCTCGTCCGGCTGGTGCGCCAGCTCGGGACGTTCGAGGTCGGCGTCGCCGCCTTCCCGGACGTGCATCCCGAGAGCCCGGACGTCGACCATGACGCTCGGGTCCTGGCGAGCAAGGCCGAGGCCGGGGCCACGTTCGCGATCACCCAGTTCATCTTCGACAGCGAGGGCTACTTCCGCCTGGTGGACCGGCTGGCCGCGCTGGGCTGCGACCTGCCGGTCATCCCCGGGATCATGCCGGTCACCAACATGCGGCAGATCGCGCGGTTCCCGCAGCTGTCGGGCAAGCCGCTGCCGCCGAAGGTGCTCGCCCGGCTGGAGGCCGCGGCCGGCGACCCGGCCGCGCTCCGCCGTGCCGGCGTCGAGATCGCCACCGAGCTGTCCGCCACGCTGCTGGAGGGGGGCGCCCCCGGCCTGCACTTCTACACGCTGAACCGCTCGACGGCGACGCTGGAGGTGTTCGCCGACCTCGGCGTGACGGTCCGCCGCGGCTGATCCAGACCCGTGGCCGTCGAGTTCCGGTCACTGGGCGATCAAGACTCGATCCGAGCGATGCCCCTGATCCCGGCTGTGACGGGCTGCGGCGGGTGGGCCCGGCGATCGAGCGCGAGCGCGCCGGTGACCACCAGCGCGAGCAGTCCGCCCGCGACCAGCCCCTCCCGGGCCCGGCCGAGGCCCGCGGCCCCGGCGATGGCTGCGCCGGCCGCTGCTGCTGCCACCTTTGCGGCCGCCATCGTGACGAAGACTTGAGCGCGCCCTCCCGGTGGCGCGTACTCGGTCCGTGCCGCGAGGGTGGTGGCGAAGAACGGGCCGTTGACCAGACCGCCCGCGACGAACGCGGCCACGGCGAGGGGATAGGAGGGTGCCAGACCGCAGGCCGCGAACGTCAGGGCCACGACCGCACTGAAGCGCAGCACAGTGCGGTCGGGGTCGCCGCGGAGCGGGACGACCGTGACGAGGAAGGACCCGGCGAGGTTGCCGAGGCCGTAGAGCGCCGCGAGCAGGGCCCCCGCGGCAGCGGGCCGCCCCAGGCCCACCGCGAGCCCGACGGCGAACACGGTGGCCGCTCCCATCACGAGTGACGCGACGGTGCTCGTCCCTGCGGCGCGACGCAGCCCGGGGGCAGCCACCAGCCGAACGGCGTCCCGCAGGCGCACGGCATCGCGGGGCGCCGGGACAGCGTGCGGCGGCGGTAGGGACAGGACGAGGACGGCGGCCGCGACGGCTGCTCCTGACAGCAGGAGCAGTGCCGGAAGTGCGGAGGTGGTGGCCGCGACCAGGGCGACGGCGGCAGGCCCGAGGCTCCCGGCTACGCCATAGGTGACGGCGTCCCAGCCTTGCGCCCGCCGCTGCGCGGTCGCGTCCCCGCGCACCATGGCGGGCAGGTGGCTGCTCAGACCGCCGGTGAGCACGGGCCCGCAGAGCCCGGCAGGCACGAGCAGCGCCAGCGACACCGCCAGCGGCGACCGGCCGACCGTGGTGGACCCGGCGGCGAGCGCGACGGCGTAGACCAGGCAGGCGAGAGCCAGCAGCTTGCGGACGTCGGGGCTGCGGTCGAGCCGCTGGGCGACCAGGGGTCCCGCGAGATGCGGGGCCGTGATGCAGGCGGCCAGGAGGCCCGCCGCCCCCGAGCCGGCAGGTCCCGTGGTGGCGAGCAGGACGAGGCCGACGACGGCGCCGGCGTCCGCGGTTCGGGCCAGCGCCGCCCCGGCGACGTATCGCGGAAGGGCAGCCACCGCGCCAGGTTCGCAGCCACCACCGACATGCGCCGGTGGGGGCGCCTCGGGGCACAATGGCCCGGTGCCGGAACCAGGGATCATCAGCGTCGTGGGTCAGGGCCGGGCCGCCGGTGCTGCCGACGTGTGCAGGGTCGCCCTTGCCGCCACAGCCCTCCGCCCGACCGTCGCGGCCGCCCTCGCCGACAGCGAGCAGGCGACCCGCCGGGTGCGCGACGCGCTGAGCGCGGCGGGCGTGAGCGGCCAGAACGCCGCCACCTCCACCGTGACGGTGCAGGCCGAGGAGGACTACATGGTCCAGGATGGGCCGAAGCTGGTGGGCTACCGGGCCGAGCACGGCCTGGAGGTCGTGCTGCGCGACCTGGCGTCAGCGGGCCGGGTGATCGGCGACGCCGTTGCCGCCGGGGGTGAGGCGGTCCGGATGCGCGGGGTGTCGTTCGCGGTGGACGACGATGCGGAGCTCCGCGCCCAGGCCCGCGCGGCGGCATGGGCGGACGCGCTGCGCGCCGGGGAGCAGCTCGCCGGCCTCGCGGGTGGGGCGCTCGGTACGGTGCGCAGTGTCACCGAGACGCACGCCGGTGACGGGAGGGGCCCTGTGCCGATGGCCGCTCGTGCCGCCGGCCTCGCCGAGATCGGGCTCGAACCAGGGGACATCGATGTGGGGATCGCCCTGGCGGTCGTGTGGGAGCTGCGCTGAGCGGCGGTCCCTTCCCAGGCCGCGAGGAGTACCTGGCGCGCTGGTCCCGGCTGCACGGCGGTGCGTCGACGACGGGGCTGGTCGGCTGGTGGCTGGGGATCGCCCACACCGTCGCACGCCCCCTGGTCCGCGCCGGGGTGGGGCCCTGGCCGGTGACCGCCGCCGGGGTGGTCCTGGCGGGGAGCGCGTGCTGGCCGGCGTCCGCCGGGAGCCGCTGGCCGCTGCTGGCCGCCCTGCTGGTGGCCGCGTCCGGGGTGCTCGACAACCTCGACGGCGCTGTCGCCGTCCTGTCCGGACGCACCTCGCGGTGGGGTTTCGTGCTCGACTCCAGCTGCGACCGGCTTGCGGACGCCGCCTACTGCTTGGCGCTCCTTCTCGCGGGCGCCCCCGCCTGGGCGGCTGTCGCGGGCGGTGCACTGGCCTGGCTGCACGAGTACGTGCGGGCGCGGGCAGCCGTCGCGGGCATGCCGGAGGTCGGCGTCGTGACCGTCTCGGAACGCCCCACCCGGGTGATCGTGACGGCGACGTTCCTGCTCGGCGCCGGGCTGTATCCCAGCGCCGCCCACCTCTGGGCCGGCGCCGGGGCTGCCGCCTGGACGGTGCTCGGCGCTGTGGCCCTGGTCCAGCTGCTCCTCGTGGTGCACCGGCGGCTCATGGCGGCTGACCGCGCCACCCCTGACGCCGCAGGGCCGGAACGCCCGGCACGGGACCAGGCCGCGTCAGGGTGGACCCACGAGGCCCGCGACGATCGCGGCTGACAGGCCCACCAGCGGGATCCCACCGCCCGGGTGGGACGAGCCGCCGACGAGGAACAGGCCGTCCACCGGGGAACGGTTGGCCGGCCGCAGGAACGCCGCGCGGGCCCCGTTGCTGCTGGTGCCGTAGATCGAGCCGCCGACGCTGCGGGTCGCCCGCTCCACATCGGCGGGAGTCCGCACCTCGCGCCAGAGCAGCCGGTCCCGAACGTCGAGCCCGCGCGTGGCCATCACCGCGAGGATCCGGTCGGCGTAGGCCTCGCGCAGCCCCGGGGCGTCCCAGTCGACGCCGCCCGCCCCGTGCGGGGGGGCGTTCACCAGCACGAACCACCCCTCGCTGTCGGCGTCCGGGCGCAGCGCGGGGTCGTCCGGTGCGCTGACGTACACCGTCGGGTCCGGCACCGGGCGTGGACCCGTGCGCCGGTGAGGACCGGTGCCGAACACCGAGTCGAACTCGTCGTCGTAGTCCTCGGGGAACAGCACCGTGTGATGTGCGAGGCCGGGAGTGCGCCCGCGCAAAGCGAGCAGCAGGACGAACCCGGACAGCGAGGGAGTCGCCCGGCGCAGTCCCGCGAGCGCGCGCCGGCCGGCCGGCGGCGGGAGCAGGTCCGCATAGACGTGGGCGGCGTCCGCGTTCGCGACGACCACGTCGGCCGGGAGGTGTTCCCCGGAGGCGAGCCGGACGCCGACAGCACGGCGGCCGGCGGCGTCGAGGACGACCCGGGCGACATCGGCGTGGGTCCGCACGACGGCGCCTCGCTCCACCGCCCGTGCCAGTACGGCGTCCCCGAGCCGGCGCAGGCCGCCGGGCACGTACCAGGCACCGAACGTCTGCTCCACGTACGGGACGGTGGCGAGCGCGGCGGGCGCGCGGCGGGGGTCGGACCCCGTGTAGGTGGCGTAGCGGTCGAGGAACGTGCGCTGGTGCGGGTGGCGCAGGTAGCGGGCCCCGAGGTCGCGCAACGAGAGCCAGGGCGCGACGGTCCGCAGGTCGTGCACCCGGCGGGCCTGCCGGAGCAGCGTGCGTGCGCCCTGCAGGGGCGACTCCAGGAAGACCTCTCGGGTGGCGTCCCAGATCGCGCCGGCACGGTCGCTGAACGCGTTCCAGTCCGCACCTGCCCCGGGCCCGAGGGCGTCGTCCCAGGCGGCGGCGACGCGTGACCGGGAGGCGTTCGGGATGTCGACCACCGTGCCGTCCGCGAACCGGTAGTGGCAGACGGGGTCAACGGGGACGAGCGGCAGCGTCGACTCGAGCGGAGCGCCGGTGGCGAGGAAGAGGTCGCGGTAGACCGCGGGCAGCGTCAGCAGGCTCGGACCGGTGTCGAAGGCGAATCCGTCGCGCTCCAGGACTCCCAGCTTGCCGCCGACCTGCGCGGCCTGCTCGCAGACCGTCACGGCGTGGCCGAGAGCCGCCAGGCGTGCAGCCGTGGCGAGACCGCCCAGCCCGGCCCCGATGACGACGACGCGGGCCACTCAGGTGCTCTCGGGCGGCAGCGGCCGGCCCTTCCAGCGCAGGGTGCCGCGACGGCGCCGCGCCCACGACTCCCCGGTGAGCCAGGCCAGCAGCAGCACCGAGGCGGGGTGGGCAAGGCTGTCGGGCAGCGAGCGCCCCCCGGTGCGCTCGGCGACGACGTACCGGCCGGCCACCGCGGCCCCGTAGCCGGCCAGGCCCACCAGGGATCCGCGCAGCGCGGCGAGCGGTGGCACCACGTAAAGGACCCCGAGCCCGGCAACGACGGCCGCGGCGGCGGCGGGCGTCCCGAACGCCGCCCACGCCGACTTGGTGTAGCCCTCCCGCAGCGACGGCCAGTCCTCGTACATCCGGCACGTGGCGAGCCAGCTGCCGTCGACGACGCCGCCGCGGCCACCGCCGGCCTTGATCGCGCGGACGAGCGCCACGTCGTCGAGCACCTCGGCGCGCACCGGCCGGTGGCCGCCGATCCGGCGATAGGTCTCGGCGTCCAGCGCCATGAGCTGCCCGTTGCCCGCGGTGAGGGACGGCCGTGGCGAGCTCTCGGCCAGGCGCAGCGGCAGCAGCGTGAGCCACGACCACTGCAGCAGGGGCTGCACGAGCCGCTCCGACCACGTCTCCGCCAGCTGACGTGGGTACGGGCTGGCGACGTCCAGGCGCGCTTCACGCAGCAGGTGCACGGTCGCCGCCAGCGCGTGCGGCGCGAGCACGACGTCGGCGTCGAGGAAGATCAGGACGCTGCCGGTCGCCGCCCGGCCCAGCTGGTCGCAGGCGTGCGCCTTGCCGAGCCATCCCTGCGGCAGCGGGTCACCCTCGAGCACCCGCACCCGGGCGTCGGAGCCGGCCGCGCGCCGGGCGGCCGACGCCGTGCCGTCGGAGGAGCCGTCGTCGAGCACGAGGATCTCGAGGTCCGGGACGCTGACCTGGTCGAGCACAGCCGCCAGGCAGGGCCCGATCCGCGCTGCCTCCTCACGGGCCGGGACGAGCGCGCTGACCCGCTCGCGCACAGGCGAGGGATCGTCGGCCGGAACGCGCAGCGAGCGCAGGTTGACGAGGCTGTGAGCGGTGGCGGCGGCTGCGCCGAGCGACCCGGCCCAGGTCAGGGTGCGCCACAGCCGGCTCATGCCGGGACCTGCGGAGCGGGGACGAGACGTGGTGGGCGGACCGCGACGGCGAGCGCGTGCAGGTACGGCACCACGAGCACGCCGAGCGCGAGGCCGCCGTAGAGCGCTACCCAGGGGCGGCCGAAGAACGCCAGGTTCGCGGCCACGGAACCGAGCCAGGTCCAGGCCAGCAGCGCGGCGGGCAGCGCCTCGGCGGCTGCCGGCCCGGCCGGGCTCGCGCCCGGGAGCACCTGGTCGAGGACGGCAGTCATCACCACACCGACGAGCAGCCAGCCCCCGAGGTTCGTCAGTGGGACGTTCGGAACGCCCGGCAGGCCAGGGCGGGGGTGGGTCCACATCCAATGACCGGCCGCGACCATCTGCGGGTCGAGGAAGAGGTCCCACGCGGCGAGGGTGGCGCCGCCGAGGGCGGCGGTGAGCGTGCGCCGGACCGCGGGGCGGCGCCCGGGGCCGGCGAGCCGGCGGCCCAGCAACAACGAGGGGTAGGCCATCATCGTCCAGGCCAGCGGTACCAGCAGCGGGACGCCCAGCACCTGTGGGCCGAGCGACCCGGAGTAGGCGTACCGGCCGAACGGCACGCCGGTCGCGACCCCCACCGCCTCTGCCAGGAGGCCGGTGCCCCCGGCGGCCACGACCACGGCGACCGCGGCCCGCGCACCGTACGCCGCTGCCGCGTGCCCTACGGCCGCGGCCGCGAACAGGACGACACCGAGCATGGTGGCGGCTCGTAGCGCCGTCCCGTCGAGGAGGGGGTAGACGACCTGTGTGAGGACCGCCGCAGCGGCGAGCGCCACCGGCACGGCGGGCAGCGACAGCCCGGCGGGCTGGGCGTGGTGCCTCACAACTGGCGAGTCTAGGAGCGCTCTCACGCGGCCGCCCTCCCGTCGAAGGGATGCTCGCCCCGGAAGGTCCCCTGGACGTCGAGGAGCTCGAACCGGGCGAACAGCTCCTCGGCGTACCACTGTTCGCGGGCTGTTCGGCTCACGACCTCCACGTGTGCGGCCCGCCGGTGTGCGAAGTCCACCAGCGCGGACGTGTTCTCCCATACGCTGAAGGTTCCCTGCAGCCCGATGGGTGCCTCCCCGATGCCGAGGGCGAGACGCAGTCCCGGGACGGTGTGCAGGTCATGCGAGACCGGCGGGACGGCACGCCAGAACGCGCGGGTGCTGCGGGTACGGATCCTGGCTCGGGTCAGCGCCGCGACCGGCCCGTCCACTCGGCACGGGCGGGGCGCGCCGAAGGGTTCGCGACCGGACCAGAGGCCCCGGCTGGCGATTGGTCGCAGCGACAGCTCGAGCCGTTCGCGGGCGAGGTGCCCCCAGGCGCGGTGCGTCGGGCCGGTGGTGAAGCGCAGGGCGGATCCCGGATCGTCCCAGGCGGCGAGCAGCGCCCAGTGCAGTGGGTCGGCGTCGCGAACGGTGAAGGTGCGCCCGTCACCGGTGCCGAGCAGCTTCGCGAAACGCAGGCCCGGCACCCGGCCCAGATGCCGACGGTCGAGCGCCATCCGCAGGGCGGCGCCCGGAACGGCGGCAGGCCCGACACCCCACACCGTCAGCGTGACGAGCGGCGGAACCTTTCTCTCCGCCGCGGGCGATGCGACCCCGGACGTGCCCCGCTCGGCGGTCACGCCGCCGCCGAGGTGGCGGCCCGGACGGTCTCGTCGACGAGCTCGACGGTGCGTTCTGGCGCGTCCCACATGGGGGCGTGGCCGCAGCGAGGCACGACCACCCACCGCGCGCCCGGCGGCGCGACCTCCCGGTGCTGGTTCTCGGGTGCGGGGAGGATCCGGTCGTCGTCGCCGAAGACGACGCAGGCCGGAACCCGCACCTGGGCCCCCCGGTCGAAGGTGATGTGCCGAGTCGCAGCGATCATCGCCTCGTAGCCGGTGCTGGTCCGCACTGCGTGCACCACGCCACGGGCGAGATCGGCGTCGATCGCGGCCGGGTCGGCGCTGCCGGAGGAGAAGGTGACCCGGCGGACGACGGCGTTCGCGGCCGCGATCTCGCCCAGGCGACCCGCCAGCCGGGCGGCTCTGCGGTTCGCGTGCAGCACGGGGTTCGGTTCCCCGGGCAGCGTGCGCAGGCCGGCCGGGGCCAGGCCCGTCACGCTGGCGGCTGCACCGTCCGCGGCGAGCTCGAGGGCGATCCAGCCGCCGAGGGAGTTGCCGACCACGTGCGGCCGCTCCACCCCGAGCCGGGCCAGCACCCGCGCCACCGTGGCGGCGAGCGCGGGGCAGCCGGCGTCCGCTCCCGGGGGCAGCGGTGCGGAGGCGCCGTGGCCGGGCAGGTCGACCGCGATCACCTGGTAGCGGGCGGCCAGCGGTGCGAGGACGGGCGCCCAGACCAGGCGCGCGGCGCCCACCCCGTGGACGAGCAGCAGGGTCGGCGCGGCGCCGGGATCCCGACCGGTGCGCGTGACGGCGACGCCCTCCACCGTCTCGGTCGGCGGGCCGGTGAGCAGCCGGAGCTCGGCGCGCAGGCTCATGCGACCTCGGCCGCCGTCCCGCCGGTGATACGCACCAGCTCGGCGAACGTGGTCGGGAAGACCGTGCGAGCGTGACCGGCGGCGGCCCACACCCGGTCGTGCTCGGCGAGCGCGACGTCGACCAGGGTCTGCAGCGGGGCCAGGTGACCGACGGGGGCCACCCCGCCGATCACGAAGCCGGTGGACTCCCGGACGAAGTCCGGGTCGGCCCGGTCGAGCCGGGGAGCTCCGACGAGCCCGGCGACCTTCGCCGTGTCGACCCGGTGCGCGCCAGAGGTGAGCACGAGCAGCGGACGGCGTCCGCCCGGTGAGGCCGGGTCGGGGACGGCGAACACCAGCGAGTTCGCGATCTGGGCGACCGTGACGCCGAGCTGCTCGGCGGCTGCGGCGGCGGTGCGGGCATGGTCACCGAGGACGACGACCTCACCGGCCGCGCCGGCCGCCCTGAGCGCGGCCCGCACGCGCGCGACCGCGGGGTGGTCCGCGACGGCGGCGTCACCCGCGGCGGGGGAGGAGGACATGGGGGCAGGCTATTGCCCGCCCCCGACACACCGCCCGGCCGCCGCTCCGTGATCGCCAGCCATACCGGGACGCATGCAGGCGACGGGCGTCGCCTGCGAGGGCACCGCTCGCTCGGCGTCCGCTGCGGTACAGCGGGCGATCATGCTCGGGCGGGCGGATCTCGGCCTACGCACGGCGTCCGCCTCGTGGGTCCGACCGTGCCGCGGCACGAGGAGACAACGCGTCGCGGTCCGCTGCCGGGCTAGCCTCAGCCGATGGCCGCCGATCAGCCCGTGATCACGCCGGACGTCGCCCACGAGGGTGTGACCTGGTCCGGCGGCGTGCTCGACGACGCCGACGCGGAGGACGCGACCTTCGTCGACTGCGCCTTCACCGGGCTCACCGTGGCCGGTGGTCGCTGGGAGCGGTCCGCGTGGCGGTCCTGCGAGCTCGCCGGCGTCCGGTTCGCGGGCGTGCGGCTCGCCCGGTCGCGCTGGCTCGACGTCCGCCTGGAGGGATGCGCCCTGTCGGGATCGGAGCTGCTCGGCGCCCACCTGCGCAAGGTGCGCTTCAGCGGTGGGGTGCTGGACGTCGTCAACCTGCGCGGGGCGACGCTCGAGGACGTCACGTTCGAGGACTGCCGGCTGCGGGAGGTCGACCTCGGGGGCGCGCGGCTGACCGGGGTGGCGTTCCCTGGTTGCCGGATCGAACGCCTCGACCTCACCAAGGCCACCCTCGCCCGGGTCGACCTGCGGCGGGCCGAGCTCGATGTCGCTCGCGGTCTGGACCGGCTCGGCGGGGCGATCCTCGAAGTCGGTCAGGTGCTCGACCTCGCCCCCGCGCTGGCTGTGCAGCTCGGGATCGACGTCCGGCAGCCCGAGTAGGACCGCTTCCCCCAGCCCCTCCGCCGTTCGGAGAGGGGTCTTCCCCGCCGTCCCGGCGGTCATCGCAGGGGTCGCGTTCCCGGCGTTGACACCTCTGTGGAGCGGTGTAGAGTCGAACTGTTCGAACAAGTGTTCGATCAGCTCCGGCCGGGATCGCGGCCCGGTCGGGGGCGGTTCCGGGGCAGGGTGACCTCGACCCCACCCTGTCTCGGGCTGCCTGTCGACGGTCGGGCGGGCGTGGGGAAGCGCCCGCCCGGCCGTTCGACGACGCCCGTCTTCCCCCTCCGGGTGCCGCTGTCCTCGCACGGTCCCTGGGCCGTGCACACGCCGGTGGACGAGGTCTCGTCCGCAGAGGGGATGGTGCGTCATGCGCAGGTACACCGATCCGGTCGAGGTGCGTTCCGCCTCGCCCGAAGGCGCCGGCGCACCGTCCGCCTTCTTGTGGCGCGGTCGGCTCTACGTCGTCCGCGACGTCCTCGGCCACTGGTTCGAGCGCACGTCCTGGTGGTCCTCGCCGGCTGCCCGCTTGGTGCACGGCGAGGGCGTGCCCGCCGTCGACGGCGCGCTAGCTCTCGACCACCCGCTCCCCGCGGCCGTGCCTGTGCCGGTGGCGGACCTCGCCCAGGAGCGCGAGGTATGGCGCGTATCGGCTTCACCCGGCCGCGCGTATGCCGGCGGGGTCTACGACCTGTGCCGCGAGCCCCAGGCGCAGGCCGGCGCATCGCGGGGGTCGCCGGATGCCGCGTGGCACCTGGTCAGCGTCGCGGACTGAGCGGGCCGAGCAGGCCCGAGCGGACCGAAACGGCACCCGATGGACCAGCCCGACCCCCCGCAGGACGGACCCGGTGACCCGCCGGAGGACCTGCCACGGATCGACCTGTCCCACCTCTCTCCCGAGCAGTCCGGGCAGCAGCCCGGGGATGCGGGCGAGCTCCCAGCAGACGAGCATCCGGAGGATCCCGACGTGACGGCGACGACCCTGACCCGCCCGCCCCTGTCCCCTGCGGCACGAGTGCTCCTCGACCGCTCCCGCGCCGGCCTGCTGCACGCCGCGGCGGCCCGCACCTGCAGCGAGCGGTACCTGGCAGCGCACATGGCTGCCCTGCGCGCCGCGGCCGCGGTGCTCGCCGTGAAGGGCCGTCCCGGCTCGCGCGGGGGGCCTCGCAGCGTGTGGGAGGTGCTGCCCCGGATCGCGCCCGAGATGGGGGAGTGGGCCGCCTTCTTCGCAGCCACCGCCTCGCGGCGGGCCGCGGTGGAGGCCGGCCGGGGGGACGCGATCACCGCTCGCGAGGCCGACGACCTGCTGCGCGATGCCGAGGCGTTCCACCACCTGGTCGAGGCGTCCTTCGGTCTGCCCTACCAGCAGGTCCTGCCCGGCGCCCTCCCCACCTGCAACTGACTCCCGGGGACGGACGGCCGTGTCGTTCCCGCACCTGCACGTCGCCTCGGGCTACTCGCTGCGGTACGGCGCCTCGACCCCCGGGGCCCTGGTCGAGGCCGCGGCCGCACAGGGCCTGCAGACCCTGGCGCTCACGGACCGGGACGGTCTCTACGGCGCGGTGAAGTTCGTCCTCGCCTGCCGCTCCGCCGGGATCGCTCCGATGCTGGGGGTGGATCTCGCCGTCGAGCCCACCGGACTGCTCACCGGGCTGCCGCCGTGGGCCGATCCCTTCGGAGCGGCCGAGGCCGCGCGGCGGCGCACGCCGGTCCGGGGGGGCAGCGCCGTCGACCTGCGGCACCCCCGCGTCACCGTGCTCGCGCTCGGTGCGGACCAGGCGGCGGGCCGGCCCGCGGGAGTGGGCTGGGCCCGGCTGTGCCGGCTGGTGTCCGACACGCACCTGCGCGGGGAGCGTGGTGTGCCGGTCGCCGACCTGAGCACCGTCGCCGAGCACGCGGGCGGGACGCCCGGTGCCCCGGGCGCGCTAGCCGTCCTGCTCGGCCCCGACTCCGAGGTCGGCCGGGCGGTGCTCGCCCGTCGTCCCGACGTGGCCCGTGCCGTCCTCGACCGGTGGGTGGCAGCCCTGCCACCGGCATCCCTGGCCGTCGAGGTCGTGTGCCACCACGGCCCGCAGGGCGGTCCGGCGAGTGTCGGCCACGCCGCCCGGATGCTCGAGCTCGCCCACGCCGCCGGCGTGCCGGCCGTCCTCACGAACGCCGTCCGCTATGTCGACCCCGGGGGCGCGGCGACGGCCGACGTGCTCGACGCCGCCCGCCGGCTCGTACCGCTCGACGCCCGCCACCTCGACCGGGTGAGTGCCGAGGGCCACCTCGCGGGAACGACCCACATGGAGTCGGTCGCGCGGGAGGTCACGCGCGCGGCGGGGGCGGAGCACGAGGCCGCCGGCCTGCTCGCCGCCACCCACGCCCTGGCCGCCCGGTGCAGGCTCGACCTGCGGGCCGACCTCGGGATCGACTCCGTGCACCTGCCGGAGAACCACGTCCTGGGCCTGGAGGAGACCGAGGACGCCGACGCCCGGCTGCGCAAGCACTGTGAAGCGGCCATCGACCGCACCTACCCGGGGCTGTCCGCGAGCCGGTTGCGCGAGGTCGTCGACCGCCTCGACGACGAGCTCGACACGATCGCCCGGCTCGGGTTCGCCTCCTACTTCCTCACCGTGGAAGAGGTGTGCCGGCTCGTGAAGGAGCTCGGCGTCCGGGTGGCCGCGCGCGGGTCCGGCGCGGGCAGCCTGGTCAACCACCTGCTGGGCATCTCCGGCGTCGACCCGATCCGGTACGACCTGCTGATGGAGCGGTTCCTCACCCCGTTGCGGATCGCGCTGCCCGACATCGACCTCGACGTCGAGTCCGCCCGCCGCACCGAGGTGTACGAGGCGATCCTGCAGCGGTTCGGGTCCGAGCGCGTCGCCTGCGTCTCGATGATGGACACCTACCGGGTGCGGCACGCGATCCGCGACGTCGGTGCCGCCCTGGGCCTGCCGCCCGGCGAGATCGACGTCATCGCCAAGTCCTTCCCGCACATCCGCGCCCGCGACGTGCGGCACGCCCTCGTCGAACTGCCCGAGCTGCGGGCCTCCGGCATCGCCTCCGAGCGGCTCGCGGTGCTCTTCGACCTCGTCGAGCGGCTCGACGGCCTGCCCCGCCACGTCGCGCTGCACCCTTGCGGGGTGCTCATCTCCGATGCGGGGTTGCTCGACCGCACCCCGGTCGAGGCGAGCTGGCTGGGATTCCCGATGAGCCAGTTCGACAAGGACGACGTGGAGCAGATGGGGCTGCTCAAGCTCGACGTCCTCGGGATCCGGATGCAGTCCGCCATGGCGTACGCGCTCGACGAGATCGCCCGGGTCGACGGGTCGGGGGCGGCGGCCGCGGGGGAGCACTCGGCCGGCGCGTCCTACCTCGACGAGGCGACCGGGCGGATCGAGCTCGACGCCGTGCCGCACGACGACGAGGTCACGTTCCGGCTGATCCGCACCGCCCACACCCTCGGGTGCTTCCAGATCGAGTCGCCGGGCCAGCGCGAGCTCGTCGGCAAGTTCGGTCCCGAGACCTTCCTGGACCTCGTCATCGACATCTCGCTGTTCCGTCCCGGTCCGGTGAAGTCCGACATGGTCACCCCGTTCCTGCGGGCCCGGCAGGGCTGGGACGAGGTCGACTACCTGCATCCCCGGCTGGAGCGCGCGCTCGGCGCGACCGGTGGCGTCGTGGTCTTCCACGAGCAGGTGCTGCAGATCATCGACGAGATGACCGGGTGCGGGCTGGCCCAGGCCGACGAGGTCCGGCGGACCCTCGGCAGCAGCGAGGGCCAGGCCGAGGTCGAGGCGTGGTTCCGGCCGGTCGCGCTGGCGCAGGGCTTCGATCCCGCGACGGTCGATCGGGTGTGGGAGGTGCTGAAGGCCTTCGCCTCGTTCGGGTTCTGCAAGGCGCACGCCGCGGCCTTCGCGCTGCCCACGTACCAGTCGGCCTGGCTCAAGGCGCACCACCCGGCCGCCTTCCTCGCCGGCGTGCTCACGCACGACCCGGGCATGTACCCCAAGCGGCTGATCCTCGACGATGCCCGCAACCTCGGCATCGCCGTGCTGCCGCTGGACGTCAACCGCTCCGAGGCGTCCTACCGGGTCGAGAAGGTGACGTGGTGGGACGAGCCCCCGCCCCGGGTGCTCGGGCAGGTCGACGACCAGCTCGCCGGGACTCCCGAGGAGTCGCCGCCGCGGAGCCGGCCCCACCCCGACCTTCCCGACGGGCGGCCCTACGGCATCCGGCTGGCTCTCGCGGACGTCAAGGGCATCACGGACGCCGAGGTCGAGCGGATCGTCGCGGGGCGGCCCTACCACTCCCTCGCGGACTTCTGGCACCGCGCCGGCGTGTCCCGTCCCGTCGTCGAGAGGCTCGTCCTCGCCGGCGCGTTCGACACCCTCTACGGGCTCGGCTCGCCGGTGCCCGTCCGACGGCGCGGCCGGGTGACCCGGCGGGACCTGCTGCTCCAGGTCGCCGAGCTCGAACGCTGGACCCGGGCCGCCACCCGCGGGCGGACCCCGCGCGGCAGTGCAGGAAAGGCCCTCCCCGCACCTTCCGGCACAGTGGCCACGGGCAGGTCGGGGGCTGCGTCGCTCCCCGGCGCCGCGCCGCCCGAGGGATTCCCGCCGGACGCCGTCCGCGCCGCGGCCGCCCGCCAGTCGCAGGCCCCCCGGGCAGCGCTGCCAGCCCGGTTGCAGCCGGTGCAGCTCGCCCTCGACCTCGGGGACGCGCCTGACGAGACCGTGCCCGCGGGGCTGGCCGAGATGACCTCTGCAGAGCGGGTGCGTGCTGAACTCGAGGTGCTCGGGCTCGACGCGAGCCGGCACGTGCTCGACTTCTACGAGCCCCTGCTCGGCGAGCTCGGCGTGACGCGCTCGGGCGACCTGCTGCAGCGCCGCAGCCGTGCCGATCTGCTCGTCGCCGGCGTCAAGGTGGCGACGCAGACCCCGCCGATCCGGTCGGGCCGCCGGGTCGTCTTCCTCACCCTCGACGACGCGACAGGCCCGGTCGACGCGACGTTCTTCGAGGACGTGCAGGGCCCGTACGCCGCCACCGTCTTCCACTCCTGGCTGCTCGTGGTCCGGGGGGTGCTGCGCAGGACGGGTCCGCGGGGCGTCAGCCTGCGCGCCACCGGTGCCTGGGAACTCCCCGTGCTCTGGGACGCGTGGACCGCCGGCGGCATGGACGAGGTCCGCGCTCTGCTCGACAGCGCGCCCGGGGGGACCGGGGCGACGGAGGGGGCGGTCAGCGGAGCCGCCGCGAGCCGGTCCTCCCGCCCGGTGCTCGCCCGGCCGCCCGTCGCCGATCTCGGCGGCGGCATCAACCCGCCGTACGACCGGGCGGCGGAGGAGGCCGCCAGCGGCCTCCCGGTCGGTGACCGCGAACCGGAGGGCTCCGGGCGCGGACGTGCCGGCGGCATGGGGGGCGGCGCGGTGTACCGGCGGACGTTCATCGACTACGCGACGGGGTACCGCCAGTCGCCGTATGCCGACGTGGGGACGCCGGGCGACCACACCCGCGACACCCGCCGGATGACCGCCGCCGAGACCTCTCAGGACCGTGCCGACCAGCGTGAGTCAGCCCGGCGCGAGGCGGCTGCCAGGAGCGAGGCGGCCCGCCAGGAAGCGGCCCGCAGCGAGGGCCGCGGGAACCCGCCGCGCAAGCTCTGGCATGCCAGCCCGGGGAGCTCGGGCCGGTGAGGGCCCTGCACTGTGGTCCGCGGCGGAGCGGCGGAACGGCGGGCACCGGGGTGACCGCCGGCTCGCCACCGGCCCGCTCCGCCGTGTCCTCGCTACTGTGGACGGGTCCGTCCTGCCCCTTCGCCCCCGCTGGGAGACCGGCCGTGCCCGACGATGCGTCCCGCCGCTGGGCGTCCCGCACCGAGCCCCGTCTCGGCGTGCGCACGGCCGTGGTGTGGGAGGCCCTCGACCCCCTGGTCGCGGCGCACGCCGACGCGCTCGGGCGCTCGCTCGACGTCGTCGACGTCGGCGGTGGCACCGGGGGTTTCGCGGTCCCGCTCGCGGGCCTCGGCCACCGCGTCACCGTCGTCGACCCCAGCCCCGACGCTCTCGCAGCGTTGCAGCGCCGTGCCGCGGACGCCGGCGTCGCCGAGCGGGTGCACGCAGAGCAGGGGGACGCCGGTGCCCTGTCAGCGGTCGTCGGGCCCGCTGCCGCCGACGTCCTGCTCTGCCACGGCGTCCTGGAGCATGTCGACGACCCGAAGGGCGCAGTGCTCGACATGATCGAGGTGCTGCGGCCGGACGGGTTGGTCAGCGTCCTCGTCGCCCAACGGCTCGGGGCGCTCCTGGCCCGCGCCCTCTCCGGGCGCTTCGCGGCCGCCAGGCGCATCCTCGAGGACCCCTACGGCCGGACGGGCCCCGGGGACCCGGTGCCCCGGCGGTTCGACCGTGACGGCCTGCTGGCGCTCTTCGACGAGCTCCCCGTGCACGTGCGCGCCCTGCACGGTGTCCGGCTGTTCACCGACCTGCTCCCCGGGGCGCTCGTTGACGGCGACGCCGAGGCGGCGGCCGCGCTCCTGGAACTCGAGCGGGCCACCAGCGAACATCCCGAGCTCGCGGCGGTCGCCGCGCAGTTGCATGTCGTCCTGCAGCGGGGGCCCGGCGCCCACGCGCCGGGCTGAGATGGCACGGGTGAGCACGTGAGCCGCCGCCAGCTCGACCGCGTCGGCGACGCCCGGGCTCGTGAGGGCCTGTCCGGGGACGACGACGGCTGCACGGTCCTGCACGTGGACATGGACGCGTTCTACGCCTCGGTCGAGCTCATCGACCGGCCGCACCTGCGGGGGCGCCCCGTCATCGTCGGCGGCGGGGGGAGCCGCGGTGTGGTGCTCTCCGCCACGTACGAGGCCAGGGCGTTCGGTGTGCACTCCGCGATGCCGATGGGCCGCGCCCGCCGTCTCTGCCCGCAGGGCGTCGTCGTCGAACCAGACCACGATCGGTACTCGGAGGTCTCCCGGGGCGTCATGGAGATCTTCCGGTCGGTGACGCCGGCGGTCGAGCCGCTCAGCCTGGACGAGGCCTTCCTCGACGTCTCCGGCGCCGTGCGCCGGCTGGGCCGTCCCGCCGTGATCGCCCAGCTCGTCCGCGACCGGGTCGCGGACGAACAGCGCATCACGTGCTCCGTAGGGGTAGCCACCACGAAGTTCGTCGCCAAGCTCGCCTCAGGTCGCGCCAAGCCCGACGGCCTCCTCGTCGTCCCGGCGGACGAGACCGTCCCCTTCCTGCACGCGCTGCCGGTCGGTGCGCTCTGGGGGGTCGGGGAGCGCACCGAGGAGGTGCTGCTGCGCCTCGGGCTCCGCACCGTCTCCGACATCGCCCACACGCCGCTGGACACGCTCAAGCGGGCACTGGGGGAGGCCTCGGGCAGTCAGCTGCACGCGCTGTCGTGGGGTCGTGACCCCCGCCGGGTGGTGCCGGAACAGGCCGAGAAGAGCGTCGGGGCGGAGGAGACGTTCGCCAGGGATGTCGACGACCCTGAGATCGTGCTGCGCGAGGTGCTCCGGCTGTCGGAGCGCGTGGCCGCGCGGCTGCGCGCGCAGGACGTCGTCGGGCGCACAGTGGTCCTCAAGGTCCGGTTCGCCGACTTCACCACGATCACGCGGTCGCGCACCCTGCCGGAGCACACGGACGTCGCCCGGAACGTCTACGCCACCGCCCGCGAGCTGTTCGAACGTCTCGGGCTGGACCGGGCCCGGCTGCGGCTGGTCGGCGTCCGGGTCGAGGGGCTGGTGCCTGCCGCCACCGGGCACCGCCAGCTGGCCCTCGGCGAGCGCCCGCAGGGCTGGCGCGAGGCCGAGCGGGCGGTCGACCGGGCCAGTGCCCGGTTCGGTGCGGGCGCCGTGCGTCCGGCTGCGCTCGTCCCTGAGGGCCTGGAGAACCCCGCGCCCGGCCCTCGATCGGCTCCCCACGTCCGTCCCGCCCACCGAACGGCGCAGTCACCAGCAGCGGCCGCACGGCCACCCGGAGGTCCCCCCCAGGGTGCTTCACCGAACCCGGAGGCGCCGGCCGGTGACGGAGATTTCGATCCGTTCACTTAACGTCACGTCAAGTGACGTCGTCGGTGTGTCGAGGATGACGGACCGGGTTTCGCCCGGGCGTGGGCGGACCTATCCTGTCTCCAACGCACCGCGTACCCAGGAGGTCGACGTGCCGCTCTCCGAGAACGAGCAGCGCCTGCTCGAGCAGATGGAGCGCGCTCTGTATGCCGAGGATCCCAAATGGGCCTCGGCCATGCGGGGGGCCGTCCGCCGCTCGAGTGGTGCCCGCCGGCTCCTGCTCGGGATCAGCGGCATCATCCTCGGCCTCGTCCTGCTGCTCGTCGGCGTGGCCCAGCAACTCGTGATCGTCGGCATCGTCGGGTTCGTCGTCATGCTCGCGGCCTTGGCCTACACCGTCTCCTCCCGGCGCAAGCCCGGTCCCCAGGGCGTCGTCAACCGCGCCGGCGGCGTCCGCCCCGTCACCCCCAACCGCCGTCGCCGCAGCTCTTTCATGCAGCGCCTCGAGGAGCGCTGGGACCGCCGCCGCGACGGCCGCTGACCGCACCTCACGCACCGAAGGAAGGGGCCCCGCCGGGAATCCTCCGGCCAGGCCCCTTCGGTGTGCTCGGCCTCGTGCGGCTTCGGTGTGTTCGGCCTCGTGCGGCCGCTGCGCCCGCGGGTGATGATCGCGCCCCCATACACCAACCTCGCCCTCGCCCGAGCTGGAGCACGACGCAGCCCACGAGCGCGCAGGTTGGTGTACCGCATCGCGATCATGTGGCCTTGACCTCCGGAGGGAGGCCGAGATCGACGACCTCAGGAGGGAGGCCGAGATCGACGTCCGGAGGGAGGCCGAGATCGACGACCTCAGGAGGGAGGCCGAGATCGACGACCTCCGGAGGGAGGCCGAGATCGACGTCCGGAGGGAGGCGGCCCGGAGCTCAGCGCTTGCGGCCCGATCCGACGAACTTGCGGACCTCGTCGCCGACGTGACCCACTCGGCCGGCAGCACGCTCGCCGGCTCCCTCCATCGCGGCGTCGGCCCGGGAGGCCGCGCCGGTGAGCAGGGCCAGGCCCGAGGGCGGCACCAGGCGCGCGAGCCGGCGCCGGCCGGCGGGCACCTGCTCCGCGACGATCCTGGCGACGGCCTTGACGTCGGCACGTAGCTCGGGAGCATCCGGGCCGTCGCCCCCCGGAGGTGCGTAGCGGGCTGCCTCGAGCTCCGCGACGAGACGGTCGAGGGGCTCGGTGCGGTCCGGCGGCACGTGTTCCGCGCCCACCAGCCACTGCCGCACGCCACGTGGAGTTCGAGCGGCCGACACCGGCACGCCCAGGTCCGCCAGCCGTTGGCTCAGCTCGTCCAGCGCCGTCTCCGCGCGTGCGGCCCGGGTGGAGGCCCGTCGCCAGCGTGCTCGTCGGGTCAGCGCGAGCGCGACCATCGGCAGGCTCAGGGCAAGCAGCACGAGCACGACGGCGAAGGTCCAGGGAGAGGTGAGCACGCCCACGACCCGGTGCGACAGGGACGGCTGGGTCACGTCGCCGGCGGCGCCGGCGTCGACCTGGTCCTCCTTGGGAAGGCGGGAGTTGGCGCTGGCGCTCGGTGTGGTGTTGGGGACCGACGTGCTGGCGCTCGAGCTCGGCAGCGGCACCGTGGCCTGGTTGCTCTCGACGACGTCCGGCACGCCCCGGGTGCGCGCCGCCGGCGTCGGCTCGAACCGCACCCAGCCATAGCCCTGGAAGTACAGCTCGGGCCAGGCGTGCGCGTCGCGCAGGCTGACCGTCCAGGTCCCGTTGGCGCCCTGGGTGCCCGGAAGGAAGCCGACGACCACCCGTGCCGGGATGTCCAGGGTGCGGGCCATGACGGCCATCGCCGAGGCGAAGTGGACGCAGTAGCCGCGCTTCACCTTCAGGAACTGCAGCACGGCGTCGCTGCTGCTGTCCGAGGTGCCATCTCCCGGCGCCTGCTCGGAGTAATCGAACGTCCGCAGCCAGTCACGCAGCCGCACCGCTTCGTCGTAGGCGGTTCCATTCAGACCTACCTGGGCCCGGGCGATCCGCCGGATCTCGTTCGGTAGATCGCTGGGCAGGGCGGTGTATTGCTGGAGCACCGCCGGGTCGGGCTCGCCGGCCTCCCGCAGCTCCTGCGGGGTGGCCTGCACCGTGTAGTGATCCACGGTGTACTGCATGCCGCGTTGGGTGGCTCCCTCACCGAGCACGACCTGGCTCTTGGCATCGAAGATCCAGTTCCCCTGCACGTCGATCCTCCGCCAAGGGAACGGCACCGGCAGGTAGTTCTGCGCGAGGGTCGACACGGTGATCTTGGTCTGCTCCTCCTTGAGCGGTACGGAGGCTCCAAGGCCCTCGGGAAGCGGCGCGCCGTTCTGGACCTTGTTGTCGCGCGGCACCTCCCCGGTCGACGGCTGCCAGTAGTCCCCGCGGAACTCGTCGTCGACGACGACGCGCAGGGGCTGCGGGGAGGTCATGGTCGTGGTGTACGTGAGCAGCGGGGTGTTGTCGCGCGCGCCGAGGTCCTGGCGCAGGCGCAGCAGCGGGTTCAGCACGGTCACCGTGCCGTCGCCCGGTCCGCTTCCCCCGCGCCCGGTGAGCACACGTTCGCCGATGCCAGGCACCAGCAGGGGCACGACGACCGCCAGTGCCAGGCTCACGCCGGCCAGTCGCCGGGCGCCGGCGAAGACCATGCCGAGGGAGGAGCGCGACGTGGAGCCCGACAGCACCCGTCCCCAGGCCTGCACGCGGTCCACGGAGTCGACGGCGACGAGGAGCAGGAACCCGGCGCCCGCCAGCAGGAACAGCGGCCAGCCGAGCCCGTCGTGCAGCACGGCCGCGGGAACGCAGTAGACGGCGAGCAGCGGCAGGCCGGCGACGGCGGGCCGGCGCACGGTGACCGCCAGCACGTCGACGAGCAGCGCCACCAGGCTGAGACCTGCCGCGGTGACGAAGACGACGCCCGCGGTGGCTGACACCGGTGGGGCGGACCGGTGCATCACGCGCAGCCCCTGCGCGAACAACTCCTGCCCGCTGTCGATCGCGTCCGGACCGGGCAGCAGGCCCAGCCACGCGGTCCGGTTGAGGAAGATCATGCAGACGGCGACGACCCACACCAGGAGTTGCACGCCGACCACGACGGGAGCCGCGGTCGTGACCCGGCGGACGGCAAGGCCTGCGCCGGCGGTGAGCGCCGCCAGCAGGGCGACGTCCACGAACCACCCTTGCCCCTGGACCAGAGGGAAGATCGTGACCGCGGCGAGCAGCGAGGCCAGCCATGCGGCCAGCGCCACGCGCACTGAGGAGGGGAGGATCACGAGTCACCACCGTGGGGTAGGACGACCATCCTGGGGCGGCCGAGCGGCGCGGCGGCGCCGGTGGCTCGGGCCCAGACCTCGGGGATGCTGTCGCCGGCGCCCGCCTCCGCCACGGCCCAGCCGGCGGCGCGGAGCATCCGCATGTTCTCGTCGCGGAGGTGGTCGAGCTTGCTGATCCTCTTCTCGGGCAGGCTACCCGACCACTGCGAGGTCCTCAGCAGGATCGCGACGCCCCGGCTGCCGCGGGCGAGCATGGCCAGCGCCCGCACGTCCTCCTGCGGCGCTTCGCCCAGGACGGCCACCACCATGCCGTCGCGCCGGAACGGGTGAGCGCGGTGACGGCGTCCGTGAGCTCGGTCGGCCCGCCGAGCCGCATCACCGCCAGGTCGTCGAGGATCCGCCCAGCGCCCTCCGGGTCACCCGGTGCGGACCAGCCGGCGGAGTGTTCGTCGCGGAGCAGGCGCAGCCCGTACCGCTGCCCGGACAGGTACGCGGCGACGGAGGCGGCCGCCGACACCGCCCACTCGAAGCTCGAGGCGGGGCCGTCGCCGCGGTGCCCGACGGCACGGGCGTCCAGCAGCACCGTCGCCCGCATCTGCCGGGGCTGTTCGTCGCGGCGCACCATCAGCTCGCCACGCTTGGCGGTCGAGCGCCAGTGAACCCGACGCAGGTCGTCGCCGTAGCGGTATTCGCGGGTGGCGATGTCGTCCTCGCCCGAGGCGGCGGCGCTGCGGGAGAGCGACTCGCCGGTCCCGGACCACTGTCCGCCGCCGCCGGCCGCCGCCAGCGGGTAGGTCCGTGGGACGACGACGAGCTGGTCCGTGCCCGGGAAGGTGCGGGTGACCTCGCACATGCCGAAGGGGTCGCTCACGCGAAGCCGCAGCGGGCCCAGGGTGTACCGGCCGCGGATCTCGGACCGGAGCGTGTACGTCACCGCAGCACGGCGTCCTCCCGGCAGCCGCGCGAGCACGAACCGTGGCGAGGGACCGAGGGCGTATGGCACGCGGTCCTCCGCGAGCAGCACCCGGGTTGACATCCGGGTCAGGTTCGCGAGCTCCAGCCGCACCCGCGCGGTAGTGCCGGCGACCACCCGGGCGGGGGCGATCGTGCGCCTGAGCTGGAGGCGATAGCGGTACCGGCTGGTGAGCACCAGCGCGCCGATGGGCAGCACCGTGAGCAGCACTCCCACCCTCAGCAGGTCCCGCTGGTCGAGGATCAGCGCCGACAGGACCGCCGTGGCGCCGGCGGCGAGGAAGCAACGCCCGCGCATCGTCAGGGCGGCGAGGCTGATCCCGGTGCCGTGCTCGGCCTCGAGCGCGCCGAGGTTCGCGCTGACCGTCCGTACCGGCCTGCCGGTGGTAGTGGGAGGAGCAGGTGTCATGGCCCTCCTCAGGCGCTCGCCCGGGACCGGGGTACCGGCACGTGGCCCAGGAGGGCGGTGAGCACGTCCTCCGGGGTCCGTCGCGCGAGCACGGCGTCCGCGCTCGGCAGGAGCCGGTGCGCGAGGACGGCGGGCACCAGGTCGCGGACGTCGTCCGGCAGCACGTGGTCCCGGCCGGCCATCGCGGCGGCGGCCTTCCCCGCCTGCAGCAGGTGCAGTGCGCCGCGCGGTGAAGCGCCGAGGCGCAGATCGGGCGTGCTGCGGGTGGCCCGCACGATGTTCACCACGTATTCCTTCACCGTGGGTGCGGCATACACGGCATGTGCGGTGCGGATGAGGTCGCGCACCGTCTCGGCGTCGGTGACGGGCGTCAGCTCGGCCAGCGGGTCGTGGCCGGCGTGCCGGTCGAGCATCTCCGCTTCGGCGGCGGCCGACGGGTACCCCATCGACACGCGGGCCATGAAGCGGTCGCGCTGGGCCTCGGGCAGCGGGTAGGTGCCCTCCATCTCCACCGGGTTCTGGGTGGCGACCACCATGAAGGGGGGCGGGAGTTGGTAGCTCACCCCGTCGACCGTGACCTGCCGCTCCTCCATGCACTCCAGCAGCGCCGACTGGGTCTTCGGGCTGGCGCGGTTGATCTCGTCACCCACGACGACGTTGGCGAACACCGCACCGGGCTTGAACTCGAAGTCCTTGCGCTCCTGGTTGTAGACGCTCACCCCGGTGATGTCGCTCGGCAGGAGATCGGGCGTGAACTGGATGCGCCGGACCGACGAGCCGATCGCACGGGCGAGCGCCTTGGCGAGCAGGGTCTTGCCGACACCTGGAACGTCCTCGAGGAGGACGTGTCCCTCGGCGACGAGCACCGTGAGGGCCAGGTCGACGACCTCGGGCTTGCCCTCGACCACCGTTTCCACCGCGGCACGGATGGCGCCGGTCGTGCGCAGGAACCCGTCGACGGACATCGGCGTGGTGGTCAAGGACAGCTCCTTCGGCCCCGGGTACGCGTGCAGGCAGCCCGCGCGCGAGGCTGCTCCTTCCACCAGTGTCTCAGGTAGGGGACGAATCGGCTCCACCTCGTCGCTCCCACCCGGCTGCTGCCAACGCGCCGGCGCCTCCCCGGCTTCCCCACTTCCCCCCACATCGCCGGGCCGAAGTCCCCACTGCGTCTCCCCGGAGCGCCGCTCACCGCCTCCCGCGCCGTTCCGGCGCCGTTCCCGCACTGCCGCCGCGCGGGGCGGGACGACGGCCACGTCCCCCGCCATGCCCGGGCCTCCCCGGGCTGACCTGCACCTATGCCCACGGCGTGGAGGAGCAGTGGGGAGGGAGGCGTTGACCGTGGAGGAAAGTGGAGTACAGTGGAGCGCGCTGGAGCAGGCGGGAGGTTCGGGGGCCTGGATGGGAGGCGAGGACGGTGTTCCTCGGCACTCATTCGCCCCGCCTGGACGACAAGGGGAGGTTGATCCTCCCCGCGAAGTTCCGTGAGCAGCTCGAGGCGGGAGTCGTGGTGACGCGAGGGCAGGAGCGCTGCCTCTACGTGTTCCCGGTGACCGAGTTCGAACGACTGGCGGATCAGTTGCGGCAGGCCCCGGTGACCAGCAAGCAGGCGCGCGACTACCTGCGCGTCTTCCTCTCCGGTGCCAGTGACGAGGTGCCCGACAAGCAGGGCCGGATCACCATTCCTCCGGTGCTGCGGACGTACGCGGGTCTCGAGCGCGACCTCGCGGTGATCGGCGCGGGGCAGCGTGTGGAGATCTGGGACGCCGCCGCATGGGAGGCCTACCTGGCCCGCCAGGAGGAGGTCTTCGCCGAGCAGGCCGAAGAGGTGGTGCCCGGCCTGTTCTGACCCGAGCACGGGCGGCCCCAGCGGGGGCGCCCGTCGACGAGCACGGCGGTGAGGTCTCCAGCCGCCCGGACCGTCCTGACGCACTTCCCCGGCGTCAGGCCGACCGGAGCGGAGGGAGACCTGACCGCCGTGACGCCTCCGCCACCCCACGTGGTTGCGCACCCCCAGCATCCAGCACGACGAGAGCGGCAGTACGGGCCCCACCGCGACGGGGCCGCAGAGAGGGTCGGGATGGTCGGCACGCCGGACGGCGGGAACGCGCGCGAGCGCCACGTGCCCGTGTTGCGGGAGCGCTGCGTCGCGCTGCTGGCGCCTGCTCTGCTCGAGCCCGGATCGGTGGTGGTCGACGCCACTCTCGGCATGGGCGGGCACTCGGAGGCGCTGCTGGAGCGCTGCCCGGGGGCCACGCTCGTGGGCATCGACCGCGACCCCCAGGCCCTCGAGCTGGCCGGTCGCCGGCTCGCGCCCTTCGGTGCGCGGGTGCGGCTGGTGCACGCGGTGTACGACGCGATTCCCGAGGTCCTTGCCGACCTGGGGGTGCCGCAGGTGCAGGGCGTGCTGTTCGATCTCGGCGTCTCGTCGCTGCAACTGGACGAGGCCGAGCGCGGCTTCGCCTACGCGGTCGACGCGCCGCTCGACATGCGGATGGACCCCACGGAGGGCGTCAGCGCTGCCGACGTGCTCAACACCTACGACGAGCGGGAGCTCGCCCGCGTGTTGCGCGAGTACGGCGAGGAGCGCTTCGCCGCGCGGATCGCTCGCGCCGTCGTCCGCGAGCGCAGCCGGGAGCCCTTCAGCACCAGTGCGCGTCTCGTCGAGATCGTCCGGTCGAGCGTGCCGGCGGCCACGCGGCGGGTGGGCGGCCACCCGGCGAAGCGCACGTTCCAGGCCCTGCGCATCGAGGTGAACGGTGAGCTGGAGGTGCTCGGCCGGGCGGTGCCGGCCGCCGTCGACGCGCTCACCGTCGGCGGACGGATCGTCGTGCTCGCCTACCACTCGCTCGAGGACCGGATCGTCAAGCACGTGCTTGCCGCAGGTGCCGCGAGCACCGCCCCGCCGGACCTGCCGGTGGAGCTGCCCGAGCACGCGCCGCGCCTGCGGCTGCTCACCCGCGGCAGCGAGGAGGCGTCGGCCGAGGAGGTCGCGGAGAACCCGCGGGCCGCGTCCGTCCGCCTGCGGGCCGCCGAGCGGGTGCTGGCCGGGCCGGTGCCGCACGCGTCGGGCGGGCGGGCGCACGGACGCCGGCAGACAGGAGCACGACCGGGGGGTCGGCAGACAGGACGTTCTCCGGGAGGGGATGCAGCATGAGCCAGTCCACGGCCGCCCGGTCGACCGCGCGGGCCCTGCGGCCGGGGCCACGGATCCAGCCTCCACGCCCCGCCACACCTCGCCTCCGCGTCGTCACCGCTCCCCGGCACACCCGTAGCCGTGCAGGCCTCGTCGCCGCCTGCGCAGCGCTGCTCGTGCTCGGGCTGATCGGCCTGCTGCTGCTGAACGTGAACCTGGAGCACGGCACCTACGACCTGCGCGACCAGGCCTCCCGGGCGGAGCAGCTGCGGGAGCAGAAGCAGCGGCTCGAGATGGAGCTCCGGGCGCTCCAGTCGCCCGCCGACCTCTACGGCCGGGCCCTCGGTCTCGGCATGGTCGACGGGCCGGCGTCGCCGGTCTTCCGCAAGGGTCGTACGACGCTCGGCGTGCCGACCCCGGCGCCGACGCCGACGCGGCCTACCGTGTCGCAGCAACCTTCACTGTCCGTATCCAATAGTGCACCCACCGCTACGAGCAGCGCTTCCTCGTCCCGCGTGGCCGCCAGGACGCCGGCTCCGACGGGAACGACGGCGCCCACGCCCTGACCACCGCTCGAGCAACGACCGTCGCATGGCACGAGCCGAGGCACGAAGGGACGGACGAGAGACAGCAGGCAGCAGGCAACGGGAGAACGGGTGCGGGCGGGGCCGTCCCGGCGGGCGCGCGAACGCGCAGGAAGGACGGGAGGGCCCACGGTGGACGGCGACGACCGGCCCCAGCGGCGCGGGCAGCGGCCCGGCGCCGCTTCTCCTGCATCCTCGGGTTCGTCTCGCAGAGGGCCCGGCGGGGCAGGTCGCCCCGCCTCCGCCCGTGCGCCGCGTCCGGCCTCCGGCCCCGGGTCCGGCCCTGCGTCCGGCCGCGCCACGCAGAGCACCCGCGCCCCCGCCCCACGGGCCGCTCCTGGCCGTTCCCCCGGCCGCTCCTCCGACCCCCGCCCGAAGCGCCCCGAGGCTGGGGCGGGACCGCGCACGAGCCGGACACAATCCGGCCCGCCACTCCCGAAGCGTCCTGACAGCCGGGGCGGGCGCAGCCGCCGGGTGGAGGGCTCCGAGCCCCCACGTCCCGGTGGACGCCGCCCTCCGCAGCCGCCCCGCCCGCCCCGCCCGCCCAGGCCGCCGCGCCGCCGGCCCGCCCCCCGCTGGTGGCGCGCGCCGGACCCCGACCGTCGCCTCCGCGTCGCTGTCGTGGGCATGCTCTTCCTGCTGAGCCTGTTCGGCGGCCGGCTCGTCCAGGTCCAGGGCTTCGACGCGTCGGCCCTGGCCGCGCAGGCGCTGGAGAACCGCACGCAGACCGAGCCGCTGTTCGCCCACCGCGGTGACATCGTGGACGCGCGCGGCACCGTGCTGGCGACGACCATCGAGCTGCGCGACATCCGCGTCGACCAGACCCTGGTCGGCCAGTACCGCCGTCGGGTCGGTGACGAGCGCGTCCCCGTCGGCGTGCGCGGTGCGGCCGAGGACCTCGCGCCGTTCCTCGGCATCGGGGTCGACACGCTCACCGCCGAGCTGACCGGCACCAACAAGGGCGCGACCATCGCTCGGGGCGTCCGTCCGGACGTCGCCCGTGAGATCCTCCGGCTGGCCGTCCCCGGCCTCTACGCCTACCAGGCGAGCCGGCGGGTCTACGACAACGGGCAGGTCGCCGCCAACGTCCTCGGCTGGGTCGACCGCGAGGGCCAGGCCCGTGGCGGGATCGAGCAGGCGCTGAACTCCTCCCTCACCGGCACCGACGGCCGCCTCGTCTACGAGAAGAGCCTGGACGGCGCCACGATCCCCACCGGCGTCATCTCCGAGACGGACCCGCGGGACGGCTGCTCGATCCGCCTCACGATCGACCGAGACCTGCAGTGGAAGGCGCAGCAGCTGCTGGCCGAACAGGTGAAGGCGAGCGGGTCACGGCACGGTTACGCCGTCGTCCTCGACCCTCGCACGTTCGCCGTCCGCGCGCTCGCGACCGTCCCCACCTTCGACCCCAACCGCCCGGACCGGGCCACCCAGGACACGATCAACGACCGGAGCATGCTCGACACCTTCGAGCCCGGCTCGACCGCCAAGGTGATCACGCTCTCCGCCGCGCTCGAGGAGCACAAGGCCACCCCGACGACGCAGTTCACGGTGCCCCCGTTCGTGCGGCGCTCCGACGCCGTCTTCCACGACGCGGAGACCCACGGCACGGAGAAGCTGACCCTCGCCGGAATCCTGGCGCAGTCCAGCAACATCGGCACGATCCTCACCGGGGAGCGGCTCCCCGCCGAGACCTTGTCGCGCTACCAGCGACTGTTCGGCCTCGGGACGCCGACCGGCGTGGGTCTGCCCGAGTCGTCCGGCCTGCTCTCGGACGCCGCCTCGTGGAGCGGCACGCAGCACTACACCGTCATGTTCGGCCAGGGCATGTCGGTCACCGCGCTGCAGGCGGCGGGCGTCTTCGCGACCCTCGCCAACGGCGGCGTCCGGCTGCGCCCGCAGCTCGTGGCCGGAACCACCTGCGCGGACGGCGTCTTCCACCCGTCCGCTCCCTCGCAGCCACTGCGCGTCGTGTCCTCCGCCACGGCCCAGTCGATGCGCCAGATGATGGAGCAGGTCGTCGGTGAGCACGGCACCGCGGTCAAGGCCTCCATCCCGGGCTACCGGGTCGCGGGCAAGACCGGCACGGCGCAGGTTCCCGGCAAGGGCGGTTACGAGCCCGGTGCGTACACGGCGAGCTTCATCGGCATGGCGCCGGCCGACGACCCCGGCCTCGTCGTGGCGGTCGTCCTCGACCGCCCGAGCAAGGGCAGCCACTTCGGCGGGGACGTCGCCGCGCCCGTCTTCCGCGACCTGATGGCCTGGGCGCTGCGCCAGGGCAAGATCCCCCCGACCGGTACGACCCTGCATCCGATCCCGCTGCGGTGGAACTGACGGGTAGCCTGACGCATCGTGCCGATCCCCGGCGGCCCCCGCCCTGCCCACGTCGCGCCCCGGCCCCTTGCCGGAGTGCTGGCGCACCTGGGGCTCCCGCCGGCGCGCGTCGGCCCGTCGGGCCGTCCGGCCGGGCGGGCCGCCGGAGGTCCGGCCGGACGACGGGGCGACGAGCCGGCGGCAGTTCAGGTCACCGGGGTCACCCTCAGCTCGCGAACCGTGCAGCCCGGTGACCTATACGCCGCTCTGCCCGGTGCGCGGACGCACGGGGCCGAGTTCACCTCCCAGGCCGCCCAGGCCGGCGCCGTCGCCGTCCTGACCGACCCTGCCGGGGCCGCCCGGGCGCAGGTGGCCGGCCTGCCGGTCCTCGTCGTCCCGGACCCGCGCGCCGTCCTCGGCGGGCTGGCGGCCTGGGTGTACGGCGAGCCCGGTGAGCGGCTGCTCACGCTCGGCGTCACCGGCACCAACGGCAAGACGACGACGACCTGCCTGCTCGACGCCGCCCTGCGCGCCGCCGGCCGGCGCACCGGCCTGGTCGGCACCGTCGAGCTGCGCCTCGGCGACGAGCGCCTGCCGTCGACGGGCACGACGCCGGAGGCTCCCGACCTGCACGCGCTGCTGGCGGCGATGGTCGAACGCGGCGTCGAGGTCTGCTCGATGGAGGTCTCCAGCCACGCCCTCGCGCTGCACCGCGTCGACGGCCTCGTCCTGGACATCGCCGCCTTCACCAACCTCAGTCAGGACCACCTCGACTTCCACGGGTCGATGGACGCCTACTTCGCGGCGAAGGCGTCCCTGTTCACGCCGCAGCGGTCGCGCCGCGCGGTGGTGTGCGTCGACGACATTTGGGGCGAGCGGCTGGCCGCGCTCGCCACCGTGCCGGTCGTTCCCGTGGCGACCCGCCCCGCCGCCCTGCCCCGCCCAGGCGGCTGGCAGGTGCTGGCCGAGGGCCTGGACGCCGGCCTGCCCGTCGCCCGCGTCGCCGGCCCCGCCGGCCGGGAGGTGCGCCTGCGCAGCCCCCTGCCCGGCCGGTTCAACCTGGCCAACGCCCTGGTGGCGCTCGCCGTCCTGGTCGAGGCCGGGCTCGGGCCCGAGCAGGCCGCGGACGCCGTCGCCGCCGCGGGACCGGTGCCAGGCCGGATGGAGCGGGTGGGGGAGCCGGGGGTCCCGCCCGGGGCGCCGCTGGCGGTCGTCGACTTCGCGCACTCCCCGGACGCCGTCGAGCAGGCGCTGGCCGCGCTGCGAGGCGCCGCGCCCGTGCCCGGCGGGCCGGTCGTGGTCGTCCTCGGCGCGGGCGGCGACCGCGACCGCGAGAAGCGGCCGCTGATGGGGGCTGCCGCCGGGCGCGGCGCCGACGTCGTCGTGGTCACCGACGACAACCCGCGCTCCGAGGACCCGGCGGCGATCCGCGCCGCCGTTCTCGACGGAGCCGTCGAGGCGGCCCGCGGCAGCGGCGCGCTCGTGCTGGAGGTGCCCGGCCGGCGGGACGCGGTCAGCGAGGGCGTCCGCCGGGCCTGGGGCGGTGGTGTCCTGCTCGTCGCCGGGAAGGGCCACGAGCAGGGTCAGGAGGTCGGCGGCGTCGTCCACCCGTTCGACGACCGAGCGGCGCTCCGGGACGCCCTGGCGGGTGCCCTCGGGGAGCAGACGCAGACGGGCAGCACGCAGCAGGAGGGTGTCCGATGATCCCGGTGTCCTTGTCCGACCTCGTGGTCGTCACGGGGGGCCGGCCGGCCGGGGGTGCCGCGGAGCTGGCCGCGCGCGGGGTCCAGGTCACCGGCCCCGTGGTCGTCGACAGCCGGCAGGTCGAACCCGGCTCGCTCTTCGTCGCACTGCCCGGGGCGCGGACGGACGGCCATGACCATGCAACAGCCGCCGTCGCCGCCGGCGCCGTCGCCGTGCTCGCCGGGCGCGAGCTCGACGTCCCCTGCGTCGTCGTCGACGGGCAGGCCGACCGGGACGCCGGCGGGGGAGGGGACCAGCTCGTGGCGCTCGCGGTCCTGGCCCGTCACGTCGTCGACGCGCTGCCCGAGCTGATCGTCGTCGGCGTCACCGGTTCCTCGGGGAAGACCAGCACGAAGGACCTGCTCGCGACGCTGCTCGCGGACGCCGGCCCGACGGTGGCGCCGCAGGGCTCCTTAAACAACGAGATCGGACTGCCGCTGACGGCGCTGCGGTGCAGCGCCTCGACCCGGTTCCTGGTCGCCGAGATGGGCGCGCGGATGCCGGGGAACATCACCTATCTCACGGGGATCACCCCGCCGGACATCGCCGTCGTGCTCAACGTCGGAGCGGCGCACGCCGGCGTCTTCGGATCCCGGGAGGAGACGGCCCGCACCAAGGGAGAGCTGCCCGAGGCGCTGGGGGAGGACGGGGTCGCGGTCCTCAACGCCGACGACCCTTTGGTGGCCGCGATGGCCGCTCGAACCCGGGGCCGCGTCGTGCGGTTCGGGCTGTCCGCCGACGCGGACGTGCGGGCCACCGATGTCCGGTTGGACGCCTGGTCCCGGCCGTCGTTCACCCTGCACACCCCACAGGGGGACGCTCCCCGCGTCTATTTGCCTCTCCATGGGCAGCACCACGTCTCGAACGCTCTCGCCGCTGCCGCCGTCGCGCTCGAGGCGGGCCTGCGCCCGGCGCGGATCGCCGAGCTCCTCGCCACCGCGAGGCCCGCGAGCCGGTGGCGGATGGAGGTGACCACCCGGCCCGACGGCGTCACGGTCGTCAACGACGCCTACAACGCCAACCCCGACAGCGTCCGCGCGGCGCTGAAGGCGCTCGCGGCGATGGGCCGCCCGGAGGACGGGCCGGACCGGGCCACCGGACGGCGGACGTGGGCCGTCCTGGGGGAGATGCTCGAACTCGGCGAGATCGCCCGCGAGGAGCACGACGCCGTCGGCCGCCTTGCCGTCCGCCTCGACGTCTCCCGGCTCGTCGCTGTCGGCGAGGGCGCCCGCGCGATCCACGCCGGCGCCGCTCAGGAGGGGTCGTGGGGTGACGAGTCGGTCTGGGTGCCGGACCCGGCTGCCGCGCTGGCGCTGCTGCGCGCCCAGCTCGCCCCGGGGGACGTCGTCCTGGTGAAGGCCTCGCGGTCGGTCGGCCTGGAGACGGTCGCGACCGCCCTGCTGGCCGACGTGCCCGCCGACGGGCCGGCCGACGCGCCGGCTCCCGCCCGCTCCGGGGGGCGCCGCGTGAAGGCCGTGCTCTTCGCGGCCGCGGTCGCGCTCATGTGCTCGCTCTTCGGGACACCCCTGTACATCCGCTTCCTGGTGGGGCGCGGGTACGGCCAGTTCATCCGCGACGACGGCCCGACAGGTCACCACACCAAGCGCGGTACGCCGACGATGGGCGGCGCTGTGATCATCGGGGCGACCGTGCTCGGGTACGTCGTCGCTCACGGAGCCACGGTGTGGGCGCCGACGACGTCGGGCGTTCTCGTGCTGTTCCTGATGACGGGGTTGGGCGTCGTCGGTTTCCTCGACGACTACCTCAAGATCTCCCGGCAGCGCAGCCTCGGCCTGCGCGCGGGCGCCAAGCTCGCCGGTCAGAGCGCGGTCGCCATCACGTTCGCGCTGCTCGCCCTGCAGTTCCAGAGTTCCGCCTTCCGGACGCCGGCCTCGACCCGGATCTCGTTCATCCGCGACACCCGGCTCGACCTCGCGTTCGCCGGTGCGGCCGTCGGGCTCGTGCTCTTCGTGATCTGGGCCCTGCTCATGATCGCGGCTTGGAGCAACGGCGTGAACCTCACCGACGGCCTCGACGGTCTCGCGACGGGCACCAGCGTCCTGGTCTTCTCCGCGTACGTGCTGATCGGCATCTGGCAGTCGAACAACTCCTGCCTGGAGCGGCCGGGACTGCAGTGCTACGAGGTGCGCGACCCCCGCGACCTCGCCGTCGTCGCGGCCGCCGCGCTCGGCTCGTGCTTCGGGTTCCTGTGGTGGAACGCCTCGCCCGCGAAGATCTTCATGGGGGACACCGGCTCGCTCGCCCTCGGCGGCGCGCTCGCGGGCCTCGCCATCACGACCCGCACGGAGCTCCTGCTCGTGCTGCTCGGCGGCCTGTTCGTCCTGATCACGCTCTCCGTGGTCATCCAGGTCGGGTCGTTCAAGCTCACCGGGAGACGGGTCTTCCGGATGGCGCCGCTGCAGCACCACTTCGAGCTCGCCGGCTGGGCCGAGGTGACGATCGTCATCCGGTTCTGGATCATCGCCGGGCTCTTCGTCGGCCTCGGCCTCGGCGTCTTCTACGCGGAGTGGGTGGTCGGCCAGTGACGTCGCCCGCTCCCGGCCCCAGCCGGCTGGCGGGCCTGGTGTCCGGTCAGGCGGACTGGTCGGAGCTGCGCGTGCTGGTCGCCGGCATCGGGCTGTCCGGCTTCGCCGCGGCCGACGCGCTGCTCGAGCGGGGCGCCCGGGTCGTCGTGGTGGACGGCGCCGACGGGGCGGCCCAGCGGGAGCGCGCCGCCATCCTCGACACGCTCGGGGCCGACGTCCGGCTCGGACCCGGAGCGGTCACCGGCCCGCTGCCGTACATCGTCGGCCCGCACGGTCGGGGACTGCCCGACGTCGTCGTCGCATCGCCCGGGTGGCCGCCCGGTGCGCCTCCACTGGCGGCCGCCGCGGCGGCGGGGGTCCCGGTGTGGAGCGAGGTCGAGCTGGCCTGGCGGATGCGCCCCGCCACCGGCGCCGCGCCCTGGCTGACCGTGACGGGCACCAACGGGAAGACGACGACGGTGACGATGCTCGCCGCCATCCTGTCGGCGGCCGGGCTGGGCACCGCGGCCGTCGGCAACGTGGGCACGCCCGTGCTCGAGGCCGTGCTGCACCCGTTCTCGGGGGGCCGGCGCCACGACGTGCTCGCCGTCGAACTGTCGAGCTTCCAGCTGCACTCCACGTTCTCGGTGTCGCCGCTGGCGAGTGCCTGCCTCAACGTGGCGCCCGACCACCTCGACTGGCACGGCGGGCTCGACGAGTACGCCCGCGACAAGGGCCGGGTCTACCGGAACACCCAGGTGGCCTGCGTGTACAACGTCGCGGACCCGCGGACGGAGCAGCTCGTCCGCGACGCCGACGTGGTGGAGGGCTGCCGCGCGATCGGCTTCACCCTCGGCATCCCGGACGTGTCCATGCTCGGGGTCGTCGACGACGTCCTGTGCGACCGTGCGTTCGTTCCGCAGCGTCGCACCTCGGCGGCAGAACTCGCAACGCTCGATGACGTGCGGGCCGGCGCGGGCGGCGTTCTCGCCCCACACCTCGTCGCGAACGCGCTCGCCTCCGCCGGGCTGGCCCGGGCCGCCGGGGTGCCCGCGGTCGCCGTCCGGAACGGGCTGCGGGGAGTCGTCCCGCCGCCGCACCGGCTGGCGCGGGTCGCCGAGTCCGACGGCGTGACCTGGGTGGACGACTCGAAGGCGACCAACCCGCACGCCGCGGACGCCGCGATGCGCTCCTTCGAGCGCATCGTGTGGATCGCCGGCGGCCTGGCGAAGGGCGCCGGCCCCGGTGACTTCGACGACCTCGTCCGCAGGCACGTCGCCCGGCTTCGCGGCGCGGTGCTGCTCGGCCGCGACCGCGATCTCGTCGGCCAGGCGCTGCGGCGACACGCGCCCGATCTGCCCGTACTCGACATCGCCGTCACCGAGACTGGCAGGGTGACTGGCGATGCGACCGGGCAGGTGACCGGACAGCTGACCGGACAGGTGGACGACGGCGCGCCTGCGGATCCTGACGCGCTGATGGACCGTGTCGTCGCGGCGGCAGCGTCGCTGGCGCGGCCCGGCGACACCGTGCTGCTCGCGCCCGCCTGCGCCTCCTTCGACCAGTTCACCTCGTACGCGGCGCGCGGCGACGCCTTCGCGGCCGCGGTGAGGCGTCGCGTCGACGGCCGGCTGGAGGGCTGAGGCGTGGCCACCCGGCTCGGCGCCCCGCCGCTCGCGGCCGTCCCCCCGGCTCCGCCGGCGCGCGCCCGCTCCGCCTGGGCGGCGAGGCTGCAGTCGCCGCTGGCGGCCTACTACCTCGTGCTCGGCTCGACCGTCGCGCTCGTCGTCCTCGGCCTCATCATGGTGCTGTCGAGCTCGAGCGTGGAGTCGCTGCGCACCCTGCACTCCTCCTACACCATCTTCTCCAAGCAGGCCATGTTCGCGGCGATCGGCCTGCCGCTCGCCGTGGTCGCCGCCCTGGTCCCGCCCAAGGTATGGAAGGCCCTGGCCTGGCCGCTGCTGCTGCTCGGCATCGGCGCGCTGCTGCTCGTGCTCGTGATGGGCCAGACCGTCAACGGCAACCGGAACTGGGTCGCCATCGGCGGGATCACCCTGCAGCCGTCCGAGGCCGTCAAGCTCTCGCTGGTCGTCTGGGTGGCCGCCGTGCTCGAGCGGAAGCGACCGCTGATGCACCGGACCGTCCACGCAGTGGTGCCGGTCGTCCCCGTCACGGCGCTCCTGCTCGCCCTCGTGCTCGCCGGGCGCGACCTCGGCACGGCACTCGTGCTGATGGGTCTCGTGGCCGCCCTCATGTTCTCTGCCGGGGTTCCGCTGCGCGTGTTCGCCGTGAGCGCCTCGCTCGCCGCCTTCGCCGTCTTCGTGCTGGTCACCACGAGCCCCAACCGGATGCAGCGCTTCGCGGCGTGGCGCGGCACCGGGGCTGCCGACCCGCAGGGAACGAACTGGCAGCCCCTGCACGCGCTCTGGGCCCTGGCGTCGGGCGGGTGGTGGGGGCTCGGCCTGGGGGAGAGCCGGCAGAAGTGGTTCTGGCTGCCCGAGGCGCACAACGACTTCATCTTCGCGGTCATCGGCGAGGAGCTCGGGTTGGTCGGCACGCTCGCCGTGCTCGGCCTGTTCGCGATGCTCGGCATCGGCCTGTTCCGCCTCGTGCTCGCCGCCGACGACGTCTTCGTCAAGATCGCGACTGGCGGCGTCCTGGCCTGGGTGCTCGGGCAGGCCCTGGTGAACATCGGCGCGGTCGTCGGTCTTCTGCCGGTGGTCGGGGTGCCGCTGCCGCTGGTGTCCAGCGGCGGCTCGGCCCTCGTCACCACGCTTCTCGCGCTGGGGATGGTGCTGGGCTTCGCCCGGCGGGTCCCCGGCGCTGCCGAGGCGCTAGCCTCTCGACCCTCAGTGGTTGCCAGATCGCTCGCGGTTCTGCCCGGGCGACGGAACGGGGGTGTGGCGTGAGCTCCTCCACCCGTCTGTCGGTGGTGCTCGCGGGCGGAGGGTCCACCGGACACGTCGCGCCTCTGCTGGCGCTGGCCGACTGCCTGCGCCGCCGGGATCCGGAGGCCGGGGTCGTGGTCCTCGGCACCGTCGAGGGACTCGAGGCACGGCTGGTGCCCGAGGCCGGCTACGACTTCGCCGTCGTCCCGCGGGTGCCGCTGCCACGGCGCCCGTCGGCCGATCTCGGCCGGCTGCCCTGGCGGCTGCGGTCGGCCGTGGCCGCCGCGTCCCGTGCGATGCAGGAGGCGCAGGCCCAGGTCGTGGTCGGCTTCGGCGGCTACGTCTCGACCCCCGCCTACCTGGCGGCCCGGCGCCTCGGACTGCCGATCGTCGTGCACGAGCAGAACGCCCGGCCCGGCCTCGCGAACCGGCTGGGTGCGCGCTTCACGCCCTACGTCGCGGCCACGTTCCCGGGCACGCCGCTGCGGGGGGCACGCGTGCTCGGCATGCCGTTACGGCAGCAGATCACCGGACTGGACCGGGCCACGCGCCGCGAGGAGGCGCTCGCCGCCTTCGGGCTCGAGCGCGGGCGCACCACGCTGCTCGTCTTCGGCGGGTCGCTCGGCGCCCAGCGCCTGAACGTCACCTTCGGGCGCTCCCGGGAGGCTCTCGCCGCGGCCGGCGTCCAGGTGCTGCACGTGACGGGCCGCGGAAAGACGGTCGAGGACCTCCCGGTCACAGGCGACGTCGCCACCCTGCCCGGTGGCCCGCCCTATGTGGCCGTCGAGTACCTCGACCGGATGGAGCTGGCCTACGCGGCGGCGGACGCCGTCGTCTGCCGGGCCGGGGCCGGCACCGTCTGCGAGCTCACGACGGTCGGACTGCCCGCGGCCTACGTTCCCCTCCCGATCGGGAACGGGGAGCAGCGGCTCAACGCCGAGCCGGTGGTCGGCGCCGGCGGCGGCCTGCTGGTGGACGACGGGCAGTGCACCCCGGAGTGGGTCCGGGAGAGCCTGCTGCCGCTGCTGACGGACCCCGGGGAGCTCGCGGCGATGGGCAAGGCGGCGGCCGCGTTCGCGATCACGGACGGCGACGAGCGGCTGGCGGACCTCGTCGAGGTCGCCGTCACCGAGGCGGGGCGGGCGCGGGCCCGCCGGGTCGGGTCGTGAAGCCCGACCTCACGCTTCCCGTGCCACCGGCCGACCGGTTGGGGCACGTGCACTTCGTCGGCATCGGCGGCGTCGGGATGGCCGGCATCGCGCGGATCATGCTCGAGCGTGGCCTGCAGGTGTCCGGAAGCGACGCCGCGGACTCGCCGACGCTGGACGCGCTGCGGGCGCTGGGGGCCACGGCGCACGTCGGACACGACGCGGCACATGTCGCCGACGCCGACACCCTGGTGGTGACCAGCGCCGTCCGGACGACGAACCCCGAGCTCGTCGAGGCCCGCCGGCGCGGGCTGCTCGTGCTGCACCGCTCGCAGGCGCTCGCCGTGCTGCTGCGCGGGCGCCGCGTTCGGTCGCGGTGGCCGGTACCCACGGGAAGACCACGACCACCTCCATGCTCACGGTCGCACTGCGCCGTGCCGGCGCGGACCCGTCGTTCGCGATCGGCGGGGAGCTGACCGAGGGCGGCGACTCGGCGCACGAGGGCGGGGGCGACGTCTTCGTGGCCGAGGCGGACGAGTCCGACGGGTCGTTCCTGCTCTACGAGCCCACCGTCGCGGTCGTCACGAACGTCGAGCCGGACCACCTCGACCACTACGGCACCGCGGACGCCGTCAGCGCCGCGTTCGACGCCTTCGCCGAGCGGGTCGTGCCGGGCGGCGTGGTCGTCGCCTGCGCGGACGACCCCGGGTCGGCGCGCGTCGCCGACGGCGTCCGGGACCGGCGGGGCGGCGGAGCCGTGCTCACGTACGGCGTGGCGGAGTCGGCAGACGTGCGTGTCGTCGACCTCGACGCCTCCGGGCCGGGAGTGCGCTTCGGGCTGCGGGCCGCCGGGCTGCCCGCGGTCCCCCTCACGCTGCGGGTGCCCGGCGTCCACAACGCCTTGAACGCGGCGGCGGCGTGGGCGGCAGGCACCTGGCTGGGGCACGATCCGCACGTGCTGGCAGCGGGGCTGGCCGGTTACGGCGGGGCGCGCCGGCGCTTCGAGACCAAGGGCGTCGCCGCCGGCGTCCGGGTGCTCGACGACTACGCCCACCACCCGTCGGAGGTCGCGGCAGTGCTGCGCGCGGTGCGCGGCGTGAGTGGCGAGGGCCGGGTGCTCGCCGTCTTCCAGCCGCACCTCTACAGCCGGACCCGGATCTTCGCGGCCGACTTCGGCCGCGCCCTCGGTCTCGCCGACGACGTCGTCGTGCTCGACGTGTACGGCGCGCGCGAGGATCCGGAGCCGGGGGTCACCGGGGACCTGGTGGCGCGGTCCGTGCCGCTGCCGCCCGGCCGGGTGGTCTTCGAGCCGGACCGGGACGCGGCCGTCCGGCGGCTGGCGGAGCGTGCCGCCCCCGGCGACGTCGTCCTCACTCTCGGGGCGGGTGACGTCACCCGGCTCGGCCCGCGGCTGCTCGAACTGCTCGCCCTGCGGTCGCCGGACGTGACCACGCCCGGTGCCCCTGCGGTCGCTCCGCGCTGACGGCCCGGCCTCGAACGGACCTCGGCGCAGGGGCCTGCCGACACGCCGGGCGCGGTCGTTGAGCCCCCCCGGCTGCCCCCGTACGGTCACAGACCAAGGAGCTGGCTGACATAACTATAACCCTCTACCTGAGGGTGAGGGTCTCGGCCCCCCGGCACGCGAGCGAGAGGCACCCGACGTGGCAGCACCGCAGAACTACCTTGCAGTCATCAAGGTCGTCGGCATCGGCGGCGGCGGGGTCAATGCCGTCAACCGGATGATCGAGGTCGGTCTCAAGGGCGTCGAGTTCATCGCGATCAACACCGACGCGCAGGCCCTGCTGATGAGCGACGCCGACGTCAAGCTCGACGTCGGCCGCGAGCTCACCCGCGGGCTGGGAGCCGGCGCGGACCCCGAGGTGGGCCGCAAGGCGGCCGACGACCACGCGGAGGAGATCGAGGAGGTGCTCAAGGGCGCCGACATGGTCTTCGTCACCGCGGGCGAGGGCGGCGGCACGGGTACCGGGGGCGCCCCGGTCGTCGCCCGGATCGCACGCAGCCTCGGCGCGCTCACGATCGGCGTGGTGACGAGGCCCTTCACCTTCGAGGGCCGCCGCCGCGCCGTCGCAGGCCGACTCGGGCATCGCAGGGCTGCGCGAGGAGGTCGACACCCTCATCACGATCCCGAACGACCGACTGCTGTCGATCAGCGACAGGCACGTCAGCGTGCTCGACGCGTTCCGCTCGGCCGACCAGGTGCTGCTGTCCGGCGTCCAGGGCATCACCGACCTCATCACCACGCCGGGCCTGATCAACCTCGACTTCGCCGACGTCAAGTCGGTCATGCAGGGTGCCGGCAGCGCCCTGATGGGAATCGGCTCCGCCCGCGGCGAGGACCGCGCGATCCAGGCCGCGGAGACCGCCATCTCGAGCCCGCTGCTCGAGGCGAGCGTCGACGGCGCGCACGGCGTGCTGCTGTCCATCCAGGGCGGCTCGGACCTCGGCCTCTTCGAGATCAACGAGGCGGCGCGCCTGGTGCAGGAGGCCGCGCACCCGGAGGCGAACATCATCTTCGGAGCGGTCATCGACGACGCTCTCGGCGACGAGGTCCGCGTCACGGTCATCGCCGCCGGCTTCGACGGCGGCGCGCCCACCCGCCGGCGCGACGAGCGCGCGCTGGGCCAGGTCTCCGGCCGCAGCGTGGCGGCCTCGCCTGCGCCGGTCGCGGCGGCGTCCCGTCCGGCCCCCCCGCCCGCCCCGCGCCCGCAGCCGCTGGACGCCGGCCCGTTCGGCGACCCCCGCCCGCATCAGGTCGCGCCGGTCGGTTCGGCGGAGCCGGTCCGCCGCGGCATCGGGGAGTACCGCCACGCCGAACCCGCACCGTCGAACGGGTCGTCGTACCCCTCGGCGGCGCTGCCGCCGGTGACGCCGCCCGTGACCGGCGCGCCGCTCGGGTCGCCGGCTCCCGCCCCGGGCGCGTCGTCGGCATCGGCGCCCGCCCCCCAGCAGGCCCAGCCCGCGCAGGCGCCCGGGGGAGACCGCGAGCCCGCCGTCGTTCCAGGAGTCCGTGCAGCGGTTCGTGGAGCTGCCGCACGAGCCCCGGCCCTCCCGGCCGGCGCCACGGCCGATCGTCGTGGACGACGACCTCGACGTCCCCGACTTCCTCAAGTAGCTTCTCTGGCTCGTGGAGCCGCTGACCGTCCTGCCGGCCGACCTCGGTCCCGGGGTCCGGGCGGGATTCACCACGCGGGCAGGCGGCGTGTCCGTCGGGCCTCATGCCGGTCTCGACCTCGCCACGCACGTGGATGACGACCTCTCGGCCGTCCGCGAGAACCGCGCCCTCCTCGCGGCGTGGGCCGGCGCGCCGGTCCGGTTCGCACGGCAGGTCCACGGCACCGCGGTCGTTCCGGTCCCGGCCGGCGGTGGCACAGGCGCGGACGGACTCGGCACGCGACGGACTCGGCGAAGGTGCCCGAGGAGGCGACGCCCTGGTCACCTCGCACGTCGGGGTCCCCATCGGAGTCCTCGTCGCCGACTGCGTCCCGGTGCTGCTCGCCGACCCCGGGGCCCGGGTCGCCGGGGTCGCGCATGCCGGCCGGCGCGGCCTGCTCGCCGGCGTCCTGCCCCGCGTCGTCCAGGCGATGGCCGCCGCAGGCGCGCGCGCAGGCCGCATCCGCGCGACCGTGGGCCCCGCGGCCGGGGGCTGCTGCTACGAGGTTCCGGCCGACATGCAGGAGGAGGCGGTCGCGGTCCTGCCGGAACTGCGAGCCACGACGGCCTGGGGGACGCCGGCGCTGGACCTGCGCGCCGGAGCCGTCGCCCAGCTGCGCGCCCTGGGCCTGGAGGCCGTGACCACGGCGGGTGGCTGCACGATCGAGGACGAGTCCTTCTACTCCTACCGCCGGTCCGGGCGGACGGGCCGGTTCGCCGGCGTCGTCGTCCTGGTGCCGTGACGCCTTCGCACTCGCCCCCGGGCGGAGGCGGCTCGGGCGCCGATGCCCCGCGATCCCCGCTCCGCCGAGCTGGCCGCCGCTCTGGAGGTCGTGGACGCCCGGCATCGTCGCGGCATGCGCCGCCGCGGGCCGGGACCCCGCCGGTGTCACCCTCGTGGTCGTCACCAAGACCTACCCGGCCGCCGACCTCGTGCGCCTGGCCGCGCTGGGCGTGCGGGACGTCGGGGAGAACCGCGACCAGGAGGGTGCGGCCAAGCACGCCGAGTGCGCCGGGCTGTCGCTCAGGTGGCACTTCATCGGCCAGCTGCAGACGAACAAGGCCCGGTCCGTGTCCGCGTGGGCCGACCTGGTGCACTCCCTGGACCGTCCCGCCCTCGCGGCCGCCCTCGACCGCGGGGCCTCCAGGGCGGGCCGCGTGCTCGACTGCCTGGTGCAGGTCAGCCTGGACGGGGACCCGACCCGGGGCGGTGTTCCCGTCCCGCAGCTGCCCGCGCTCGCCGAGGCCGTGGCGGGGGCTGCGGCGCTCCGGCTCCGGGGCGTGATGGCCGTCGCGCCGCTCGGCGCTGACCCGCGTGCGACGTTCGCCACACTGCCCCAGCTGCTCGACCGGGTCCGCCGCGTCGAGCCGGCCGCGGACGTCGTCTCGGCCGGCATGAGCGGGGACCTCGAAGCGGCGCTCGCCGGCGGCGCGACACACCTGCGTGTCGGCACGGCGATCCTCGGTCGGCGACCGCCCCTGCAGTAACGTCGACGTCCGGGTGACGACGAGGCGAGGAGCACCAATGGGCGGCGCACTACGTAAGACCATGGTGTATCTGGGGCTCGCCGAGGACGACGAGCGCTACGAGGCGTGGGACGTCGAGGACGAGGCCGTGGACGCCGAGGACGAGGTGGCCGAGGAGCCGTACGCCGAGCAGCGCCGGCCCGAGCCGCGCGAGCCGGAGCGCCGCGCCGCCGTGACGCCGATCGGCCGCGCCCACATCGCCCGGGTCGTTCCCCAGCCCGCCGGTGAGCTGCACCGGATCACCACCATCCACCCGCGCACGTACAACGAGGCCAAGACGATCGGCGAGGCCTTCCGCTCCGGCACGCCGGTCATCATGAACCTGGGCGACATGGCGGAGGCCGACGCGAAGCGCCTCGTCGACTTCGCGGCCGGTCTCGTCTTCGGGCTGCACGGCGCCATAGAGAAGGTGACGAGCAAGGTCTTCCTGCTCTCGCCCTCCCATGTGGAGGTGGCGCCGGCCGAGAAGCCGCACGTGCCGGAGCGCACTTTCTTCAATCAGAGCTGACGCTCGCCTTCGAACGAGGCTGACGCACGCCTTCGAACCAGCGGCGACGCCCGCACTGAGCCGGCCGCCCCACACTGCGGGGCGGCCGGCTCCGTCGCGGGCCGTTCCGTGTCTACGATCGAGGGGTTGCTCCCGCTGCGCCGCCCGGCGCCCTGTGCCCCTGGAAGGCCATTCCGTGACGCCTTTGTCCGCGGTGCAGACCGTGCTCTACCTCTTGGTCTTCCTGTTCCTCATCGCCCTGATCGTGCGGATCGCCTTCGACTGGATCCAGTTCTTCTCCCGGGACTGGCGGCCGCGCGGTCCCGTGCTGGTTTTCGCCGAGGGCGCCTACACGGCCACGGACCCCGCGGTGCGAACCCTGCGACGGCTGATTCCGCCGCTGCGGCTCGGCGCGGTGCAGTTCGACCTCGCGATCCTCATCCTGTTCCTGCTCACCGGCTTCCTGCTGCAGCTACTGGCACCCTCCTGAGGGCCCGCGCCATCGTCCGTTCGAGGCAGGTCGGAACGCCTTGTCGCTGCTTGCCGACGGACCGCCGCCGTGTACTATCCGTGGTGTCGCAGTCACTCAGAGTCCATGACACTGTTCCGGGCCGCACCTGTTCGTCAGCTGCAGCGGCATCCGATACGGTGACACGGCGACGCCGATCCGCCGACCGAGTCTCTCCCGCGAGGTGACCAGCATGGCTCTGACGCCAGAGGACGTAGTCAACAAGCGCTTCCAGGCGACCAAGTTCCGCGAGGGCTACGACCAGGACGAGGTCGACGACTTCCTGGACGAAGTCGTCAACGAGCTTCGTCGCCTCGGCGAGGAGAACGAGGAGCTGCGTTCCAAGCTCGGGGCGTGCGAGCGCCGCGTGGGCGAGCTCTCTCGCGCCACCGTCGCTCGCGACGGCGAGCCCGAGGCCGCCGCCCCGGTGATGGCGGCCGCGCCGCCCGCGCCGGCGGCGCAGGAGCCCGCCCGACCGAGCATCGCGGCCGCGATGAGCCCGGCGATGAGCCCGGCGATGAGCGGTGGCGGCGACGGCGGCCCTGCGCAGGGTCCGCAGGAGGCGGCGGGCATGCTCGCCCTCGCCCAGAAGCTCCACGACGAGTACGTCCGCAACGGTGAGCAGCAGCGCGACCGCATCGTCAGCGAGGCCCGCGAACACGCCACCCGCCTGGTGCGCGAGGCCGAGGAGAAGCAGCGCCAGACGCTCGGTTCGCTGGAGCAGGAGCGGTCGCTGCTCGAGCGCAAGATCGACGAGCTGCGTGCCTTCGAGCGGGAGTACCGCAGCCGCCTCAAGTCCTACCTCGAGGGCCAGCTGCGCGAGCTCGAGCAGAAGGCCGCCGTCGTCCCCAACCGTTCCCCGCAGCCCGCGGCCAGCCTCGCCGGCAGCGCGCCGATGGGGTACGGCAACGGTCCCCTGCCGACCCGCGGCGCGTACGCCGCGGACGCGGGCGGGGATCAGGCCGGCCAGAGCTACCCCTTCGGCGACCGGGGTTGATCCCCGCGCCGGTGGTGGCGGCGTCGCCCCTGGCGTCAGGCCCCCGGCTCCAGCAGTTCTCGCACCACCCGGGCCCTCGGGTCCGGACCTGACGACCGACGGCGGCCGTCGGGCGCCCTCCGCGGGAGGGGCGGCCCGGCGGCCGCCGTCGCGTCACACGGGTGATCCCGTGACCGCGCGTGGTGGATTGAGCACGGGCCAGTCACGCCCTATCCTTCTGTCCTTCCGGGACCGTCGATGCCTGCTCGGCACAGGTCGGGTGCAGGTCGAGGAGGACTCATGGCAGACCGGAAGTCCGCGGGACAGGCCTCTGCGGCGGCGGGTGCGGCCACGATGCTCGTCGCCTCCGGCGAGGCTCCTTGGACCGACGAGGAGCTCGCCGAACAGCGCGCCGTGCTCGGCGCCGAGCTGAGCCGGATCGAGGAGGAGGTCGCCTCCCTGCAGTCGGCACTGTCCGACGTGCTGCGCGACGGCGGCGACGGCGCGGGTGACGACCAGGCCGACACCGGCGCCAAGGCGTTCGAGCGCGACCAGGAGATGACGCTGCTCGCCAACGCCCGGGACATGCTCTTCCAGACCCGGCACGCCCTCGAACGCATCGACGCGGGAACGTATGGCACCTGCGAGAACTGCGGGGGGCCGATCGGGAAGGCGCGCTTGCAGGCCTTCCCCCGGGCGACCCTGTGCGTGGCGTGCAAGCAGCGTCAGGAGCGCCGCTGAAGGACGGTGCCTCGCGGACGCCGCGGCCCCGCGTGGGAGGCTAGGACCACCATGGACTCCTCCCCCCTCGAGCGGCCCGCTCGTCCCGCTGGGCGGCGTGTGCTCGTCGTGGCCCTGCTGGCCACCGCCGGTGTCGTCCTGGCCCTCGACCAGCTCGCGAAGGCGTGGGCGGTGAGCACTCTCGCGGACGGGCGCAGCATCCAGGTCGTCGGGGAGCTCGTGCAGCTGCGGCTGTTCCGCAACCCGGGGGCCGCGTTCTCCTTCGCCACCGGGACCACGTGGATCTTCACGCTGATCGCCACCGTCGCGAGCATCGCCATCGTCCGCGCGTCGCGGCACCTGGGCAGCGCGCTCTGGGCGCTCGCTCTCGGCCTGCTGCTCGGGGGCGCGCTCGGCAACCTGGTCGACCGGCTGTTCCGCGAGCCCGGCTTCCCCCAGGGCCATGTCGTGGACTTCATCGACCTTCCCCGGCTTTTCGTCTTCAACGTCGCCGACGCATCCATCACGCTGGCCGCCGTCCTCATCGCGCTGCTGTCCTGGCGGGGGGTGCGGGTCGACGGCAGCCACCTGAGGGAGCCGAGCCCGCCCGACCCCCCGCATGACCTCACGCGCGATGTCCTGGGCGAGGTCCCGCGCGACGTCCTGGGGGAGGCCCCCGGGAAGGTGCCGGACGACGTTCGTGGAGAGATGCCGGGCAAGGTTCGTGGAGAGGTCCCCGGCAGGGCGCCCGGGGACGGGTCGTGAGCGCCCGGGCCCTGCCCGTGCCGGACGGCCTCGCCGGTGAGCGCCTCGACGCGGGGCTGGCCCGCCTGCTCGGGCTCTCCCGCTCCGCCGTCGCCGATCTCGCGGACGCCGGCCGCGTCCGCCTGGACGGCCGCGAGGTGGCCAAGAGCGAGCGGCTGCGCCCCGGCAGCTGGCTCGAGGTGGAGCTGCCGGAGGCGGCGGCGCCCGCACCGGACCCGGAGCCCGTGCCCGGCCTCGTCGTCGTCCACGACGACGACGATCTCGTCGTCGTGGACAAGCCGGTCGGCGTGGCGGCGCATCCGAGCCCCGGCTGGACGGGGCCGACCGTCGTCGGGGGGCTCGCCGCTGCGGGCTACCGGATCGCCACCTCGGGGGCGGCGGAGCGGCAGGGCGTCGTGCACCGCCTCGACGTCGGCACCAGCGGCCTGATGGTCGTGGCGAAGAGCGAGTACGCGTACAGCCGGCTCAAGCAGGCGTTCCGCGACCGGACGGTCGACAAGACCTACCACGCGCTGGTGCAGGGCCATCCCGACCCGCTGGTGGGCACGATCGACGCCCCGATCGGCCGGCATCCGAGCGCCGACTGGAAGTGGGCCGTCGTCGCGGGCGGCAAGCCCAGCATCACCCACTACGAGGTGCTGGAGGCGTTCCGGGCGGCGTGCCTGGTCGAGGTGCACCTCGAGACCGGTCGGACCCACCAGATCCGGGTGCACTTCTCCGCCCTGCACCATCCGTGCGTCGGCGATCTGACCTACGGTGCCGACCCCCGGCTCGCGGAGCAGCTGGGCCTGCAGCGGCAGTGGCTGCACGCCCACCGGCTGGGATTCACCCACCCCGGAACCGAGGCCTGGGTCGAGTTCACCAGCTCCTACCCCGAGGACCTCGCGACGGCGCTGGAGCGGCTCGCCGGGTGACGCCCACGGAGGACTTCCGTCATCCCCCTTGATGGGTGCGCGCGTAGAAGTACAGCAGGACGGCGACGACGATCAGGCCTGCCACCACCGCTGCGACGATCTTGGGGATGCTGTAGGGCCGCTCACCGACCACTTCCCCCGTGTGGGCGTTGACGAACACCTGGTAGGTCCTGCCGGCGTGCAGGTACGCCGCGACCCAGATCGGCAGCAGGACGAGCTTGAACAGGACGTCGGCGTAGCGGACGTCCATCGAGGTGACCCGCTGCTCGTCGCCACCGATGTCGTCGCGGCAGTCGCCCTCGACGACCTGCTCGATCCGCTGCTTCGCGCCCTGCAGTCCCTGGTCGGGCTCGACGTCGTACCGCAGGGTCTGGTACCCGGCCAGGTAGTCGGGTTGGTAGGCGACGGCCCGTTCCAGCGGCCACGGGGCGAGCTGGTCCACCCGCTCGGGGGTGAGCCGGGTGGAGGCGGGCACCAGGACGTCGTCGAAGTCGCGCTCGACATGCCCGGACGCCGGCCACCACGCGGTCCGCATGACCTGACGCGTGCGCGTCTCACCGTTCTCGGTGTAGGTCTCCGTCTCCCAGTAGTGCTCGCCGCGCATGCCCGAGTAGTCGGTGGCGGTGCGGGCGTCGAACGTCCAGTGCGGGATGTAGGTGCCGTGCATCTTCTCGGTCGCCCCGACCTTCTTCAGGGCGTTGGGGGCGAACCAGCGCGAGCGCACCCACGCGCGGACGGCGTCCTGCGCCGCCCCGGTCTCGATCCCGAAGGGCACGACGGCCTCGGGGGCGATCTGGTCGTCGGCCGCCGCCTGCGACACGATCGGCGCCCCGCAGAAGGGGCACGTGTCGGAGAGGTTGTCGCTGTCGGTCTGTGCGCCGCACCGGTTGCAGACCAGGCGTAGCGAGCCGGCGGGTGCACGCGGCTTGGGCGGGAGCGCGGCCCAGGCGTCGTAGGAGTGCTCCTGGATCAGCGTTCCGACGGCCGCGACCTCCTGCAGCGATCCGCAGTACGGGCAGCGCAGGGAGGTGGTGCCCGGGGCGTACTCCAGCCGGGCGCCGCAATTGGTGCAGTGGAACGTCAGGCTCCCGGGGCGACCTGCGGGCGCCGCGGTGGGTGCGGCGCCGGCGGCGTCCGGGTCCGAAGGCGCGGGACCGGAAACCGGCTCGGACATCTCGATGGCTCCTGGGAGACGTGCCCGGCACTGCCGGGCGATCGCGGTGGGCTGCTGCCGGCGGTGGGCTGCTGCCGGCGGAGGGTCAGGCCGGCGGAGGGTCAGGCCGGCGGCAGCGGCGGCGGGGCAGCGCCGAGCACGGCGGCGACCTCGGGGACGTCCTTCGCAGCGGTCCAACCGCTCATCCCGGTCTTCCACACGAGCGTCGTGGGGGTGAGGGCACCGGCACGCGCCTGCTCGGCGAGGGCGATCGTGGTCAGCGGGCCCTCCTGCCGCCCGTCGACGCCGAGGTACCACTGGGCGTCCTGCCCCGGGAGCGGGGGTGGGCCGGCCGGTGCCTGCGACTGCTGGCCGGCCTGCCCCGGGCCGCCCTGGACCTGCTGGGCCGCTTGGCCCGACGGGTCCTGCTGCCCCTGCGAGCGGCCGAAGGCGTTCGCCATCTGCTGCCCCATCGCCATTCCCATGCCGAGGCCGACCCCCTCGCCAGCACCCCCGGGGTTGTTCGCGGCCGCCTCGACCGCGTTCGCCGCCTGGAACTGGGTGTAGCGGCCCAGGTCGCCGAGGATCCCCATCTGGGTGCGCTTGTCGAGCGCGGCCTCGACCTCCGGCGGCACCGAGATGTTCTCGATGATGAACGTCGGGATCGTCAGGCCGACGGCCGCGAGGTCCTCGCTGAGGATGGCGCCGATCCGGCTGCCGATCGTCTGCTGCTGCGCGGCGAGGTCGAGCATCGGGATGCCGCCGGACGCCAGGGCGCTGCCGAGCCGGCTGACGATCATCTGCCGCAGGTACTCCTGCACCTCCTCGGTGCGGAACTGCGGGTCCGTGCCCACGAGCTCGCGAAGGAGCTTCGTGGCGTCGGTGACCCGGACCGCGTAGGCGCCGAACGCCCGCAGGCGGACCATGCCGAACTCGGGGTCGCGCACGATGACAGGGTTCTGCGTCCCCCACTTCAGGTCCGTGAAGAGCCGGGTGTTGACGAAGTAGACCTCCGCCTTCCACGGCGAGTTGAAGCCGTACTTCCAGCCCTTGAGCGTCGAGAGGATGGGCAGGTTCTGCGTCTCGAGGGTGTACGTGCCCGGCGTGAACGCGTCCGCCACCTGGCCCTCGTTGACGAACACGGCGGTCTGCGATTCGCGCACGACGAGCTTGGCGCCCATCTTGATCTCGTTGTCGTAGCGCGGGAAGCGCCAGACGATCGTGTCACGGCTGTCGTCGAGCCACTCGACGATGTCGATGAACTCGCCCCGCAGCTTGTCCATCAGCCCCATGGCCGCCTCCTCGCGCACCCCGTCCGCGGCGCGCACCCTGCGGCCGCCGTCCCTGAGGGGATGCTAGCGAGAGGGACGGACGCCCTGCGTGATCGGTTCCCACGTGGTCGGCTCCCTCACCCCGGGGTGGTCGCCCCCGTCGGCCGCTGCCCTGCGCTGTCGTTACGATCTCGACGCTCCCGGAGTGGTTTCGGCGCCCGTAAAACCACTCCTCGTGCAGCGAGATCGTCGCGGCCCAGCTGACGCTCCGAGTCACCACGCGTCTGCGAGCAAGCGCGCGCCGAGGACGGCGATCAACCACCGGTGCAGCTCGTCGAGCACACCGGGCTCGGCCGAGGCGAAGGCGAAGCGGGACCCGACGCTCGGCGACCTCCCATCGGTCCCGAACTCGACACGCCGGGCGTCCAGCGGTCCTCGCGGGCTGCCCCGGTCTGTCGGAGGCCCCGCCTAGACTGGCGCTGCACGCAGCCGCTCGGCGTGGGGCCGGTGTTCCCGGTGTCGCCTCGTCGGGCTTCCCCCGGTCGCGCGCAGAGGATACGAGCCGCCCCGCGCCCGCGGGTCGCACGGCGAGTCCCGTCGTGCGCGCCTGCGTGTGCTCGGCGCCCACGCGCAGGAGGCGCCACATGTCGACCGGCCCGTCCAAGAGCGACTCGTTCGTGCACCTCCATGTGCACACCGAGTACTCCATGCTCGACGGCGCGGCCAAGATCGACGACCTCTTCGCCGAGGCCGCGCGGATGGGGATGCCCGCGGTCGCCACGACCGATCACGGCTTCGTCTTCGGCGCCTACGAGTTCTGGAAGAAGGCCAAGAAGCACGGCGTCAAGCCCATCGTGGGCATCGAGGCGTACTTGACACCGGGGACGGCCCGGCAGGACCGGACGCGCGTGCGCTGGGGCGACGGCGGCGAGGACGACGTCTCCGGCACCGGCGCCTACACCCACATGACGCTGCTCGCCCGGACGACGGGGGGCATGCACAATCTCTTCCGGCTGGCCTCGCTGGCCAGCCTCGAGGGCCAGTTCTACAAGCCCCGGATGGACCGCGAACTGCTGACGACGTACGGCGACGGGCTCATCGCCACCACCGGGTGCCCGTCCGGGGAGGTGCAGACCAAGCTCCGCCTCGGTCAGTACGAGGCCGCGCGCGAGGCGGCGGCCGACTTCCGCGACATCTTCGGCGCGGAGAACTTCTACTGCGAGCTGATGGATCACGGCCTGGGCATCGAGCGCCGGGTCCAGAAAGATCTGCTGCGCCTCGCCCGCGACCTCGGCCTGCCGCTCGTGGCGACGAACGACCTGCATTACACCCGGGCCGAGGACGCCCAGGCGCATGCCGTGCTGCTCTGCGTGCAGTCCGGCTCGACCCTGGCCGACCCCAAGCGCTTCAAGTTCGACGCCGACGAGTTCTACCTCAAGAGCCCGGCCGAGATGCGCCACCTCTGGCGGGAGCTCCCGGAGGCGTGCGACAACACCCTGCTCATCGCCGAACGGTGCGACGTGTCGTTCACGGAGGGGGAGGGGCAGTACATGCCCCGGTTCCCCTGCCCCGAGGGTGAGAACGAGGAGTCCTGGTTCGTTCGGGAGGTCGAGACGGGCCTGCACCGCCGCTACCCCGAGGGCGTGCCCGACGACGTGCGCAAGCAGGCGGCCTACGAGATCGAGGTCATCACCTCGAAGGGGTATGCCGGCTACTTCCTCGTCGTCGCGGACTTCATCAACTGGGCGAAGGAGCACGGCATCCGGGTGGGACCGGGCCGCGGCTCCGGCGCCGGATCGATGTGCGCGTACGCGATGCGCATCACGGACCTCGACCCACTCCAGCACGGCCTGATCTTCGAGCGGTTCCTCAACCCCGAGCGCATGTCGATGCCCGACTTCGACGTCGACTTCGACGAGCGTCGTCGCGGCGAGGTGATCCGCTACGTCACGGAGCGGTACGGGGACGACCGCGTCGCCCAGATCGTCACCTACGGCACGATCAAGGCCAAGCAGGCCCTCAAGGACGCCGGCCGTGTGCTGGGCTACCCGTTCTCCCTCGGCGAGCGGATGACGAAGGCGATGCCGCCCGCCGTGATGGGCAAGGACATCCCGCTGTCGGGCATCTTCGACCCGGAGCACCCCCGGTACAAGGAGGCCGAGGAGTTCCGGCAGTTGCACGCCTCCGACCCCGACGTCGCGCGCGTGGTCGAGACAGCACGCGGGCTGGAGAACCTCAAGCGCCAGTGGGGCGTGCACGCCGCCGGTGTGATCATGTCCAGCGAGCCGCTGGTCGACCTCGTCCCGATCATGCGCCGCGAGCAGGACGGCCAGATCATCACGCAGTTCGACTACCCGACGTGCGAGTCGCTCGGGCTGGTCAAGATGGACTTCCTCGGGCTGCGCAACCTGACGATCCTCGACGACGCGCTCGTCAACGTGAAGGCCAACCGCGGGGTCGACATCGACCTCGACGCCCTCTCGAAGGACCCGACCGACCCCGTCACCTACGACCTGCTCGCCCGCGGCGACACCCTCGGCGTGTTCCAGTTCGACGGCGGCCCGATGCGCGCCCTGCTGCGGCTGATGCGGCCCGACAACTTCGAGGACATCTCAGCGGTCGGCGCGCTCTACCGACCCGGCCCGATGGGCGCCAACTCGCACACGAACTACGCCCTGCGCAAGAACAAGCAGCAGGACGTCACCTACCTGCACCCCGACCTGGCGGAGGCGCTGGAACCGATCCTCGGGACGACCTACGGCCTGATCGTGTACCAGGAACAGGTCATGGCCATCGCGCAGCAGCTGGCGGGGTACACGCTCGGCAAGGCAGACCTGCTGCGCCGCGCGATGGGCAAGAAGAAGCGCGAGGTGCTCGACGCCGAGTACGTCGGCTTCGAGAAGGGCATGCTCGAGCGGGGATTCAGCGCCGCCGTCGATCAAGGCGTTGTGGGACGTCCTGGTCCCGTTCTCCGACTACGCGTTCAACAAGGCGCACTCGGCCGCCTACGGCCTCGTCTCCTACTGGACCGCCTATCTCAAGGCCAACTTCCCGGCCGAGTACATGGCCGCGCTCCTGACCAGCGTCCGGGACGACAAGGACAAGTCGGCCCTGTACCTCAACGAGTGCCGCCGGCTGGGCATCAAGGTGCTCCCGCCGGACGTCAACGAGTCCGCAGGCGAACTTCACCCCGGTCGGCACCGACATCCGCTTCGGCCTCGCGGCCATCCGCAACGTCGGGGCCAACGTCGTCGAGGCGATCGTCGCGGCCCGCGTCCGAGAAGGGCCGCTACGCCTCGTTCGAGGACTTCCTGCGCAAGGTCCCGGTCGTCGTCTGCAACAAGCGGACCATCGAGTCGCTGATCAAGGCCGGGGCGTTCGACGACCTCGGGCACACCCGTCGCGGGCTCATCGCCGTGCACGAGGCCGCCGTGGACGCCGTCGTCTCGGACAAGCGCCAGGAGGCGATCGGCCAGGACTCGCTCTTCGGCGGCCTCGACGACGAGCGGCCCGACGCTGTCCGTCGTCCCGCCCGTGCCCGAGGGGGAGTGGGACAAGCAGACCCTGCTTGTCCTCCGAGCGGGAGATGCTCGGGCTCTACGTGTCCGACCACCCGCTCTTCGGCGTCGAGCACATCCTCGCCCGGGCGTCGGACACCCCCATCGCGGCCTGACCGCCGACGACGGCCGGCCGGACGGCGCCACCGTGACGATCGCGGGCATGATCAGCTCGCTCCAGCGCAAGATGACCAAGAACGGCAACCCCTGGGCGATCGCCACCGTCGAGGACCTCGACGGCGCCATCGAGGTGCTGTTCTTCCCGCAGGCTTACCAGACCGTGTCGCACGTGCTGGCGGAGGACCTGGTCGTGGTCGTCCGCGGTCGGGTGAACCGCCGCGACGACGTCCCGACGATCTACGCGCAGGAGCTGACCCTGCCGGACCTGGACGAGGGCCCCCGCGGGCCGGTGGTCGTCGCGCTGCCCGTCACCCGGTGCACCCCACCGGTGGTGGAACGGCTCAAGGACGTCCTGGCGACGCATCCCGGCCCCACCGAGGTGCACCTGCGGCTCACCCAGCCCGGGAGGACAACGGTGATGCGCCTCGACGACGGTCTGCGGGTCACCCCGACGCCCGCCCTGTTCGGCGATCTCAAGGCTCTGCTCGGTCCGAGCTGCCTCGTCTGACGCAACCCTGCACGGGCAGTGATCGGGGTGCCCGATGCGAGTCGGCTTGCCGCCTTCGTCCCAGGTGACGGCCTCGACCGGCGGTGTGGGGCGCCCCCCGCGGACGGCCGGGCGGCCGGACTGCTCCCCTAGGATGCGCGCGTGACCGTACCTGGCGGCCCTCCGTTCGCGACGCCCGACGACGAGACGCGTGACCCCTGGGCGGTCCAACTGCCCGAACCGCGTGATCCAGCGGAGGCCGGCGGATCCGTGCTGCCCGCCTACCCCGCGGCCGCCCCGAGGCGGCGCCGGGGACTGGTGACCATGGTCGCCGCCGGCGTCGCCGTCGCGGTCGCCGCCGGGGGCGGGCTGGCTTGGGCCGCGTTCAACGGCGACACCGGCAACCAGCCCGAGCGGCACCTCCCGCGCACCACCGCCGCCCTGGTCAAGGTGGACCTCGATCCCTCCGGCCCGCAGAAGATCGAGGCGGCTCGGTTCCTGTCGAAGTTCCCCGACAGCGGGACGTCGCAGGACAGCGACCTGCGCAAGGTCGTTTACGACCGGCTCTCGGAGAGCGGGGACCGGGTGACGCCGTGGAGCGAGGTGCGCGACTGGATCGGCGACCGCGCCGGCGTCGCGATGGTGGCCGACGCCGACGCGCCGGTGGTGGTGCTGCAGGTCACGGACGAGGCGAAGGCCCGCGCGAGCCTGGGGTCCTCGGCCGTCAAGCTGCCGGCCGGGCAGCTTCACGGTGGCCGACGGCTGGGCCACGATCTCCGACACCAAGTCGCACCTGGACGCCGTCACCGGCGGGCTCGCCCAGGGCACGCTCGCCGACGATTCCGCGTTCCGGCACGACGTCGACGCCCTCGGCGATGCCGGCGTTCTGAGCGGCTGGGCGGACTTCTCCCGCCTGTCGTCGCTGGCGCAGCGCCTCGGCGGGGGACTGGCGGCAGGTGGCCTCCTCGGAGAGGGCCTGCCAGGGCTGGCCGGCCTGGACGCCGCTCCGGGCGCCGCCTCGAAGCAGCGGGTGGCCATGACGGCCCGGTTCACCGGCGGCAACGCGGAACTCGTCGCACGCACCTTCGGTGGAACGCCGCCGACCGTCCCGGCCGAGGCGGGCGCCGCGGCCGCGGCCCTGCCCCGGAACACCGTCGCCGCGCTCGCCGTCTCCGGTGGCGGCGCCACGGTGGCCGAGCAGTGGAAATCGCTGCGGCAACGGCTCGGCGCGGCAGCGGACGACGGAATCGCCGCTGCCCAGCGCGACACCGGGCTGCACCTCCCGGGGGATCTCGTGGCGCTGCTCGGCCGCCGGTTCGCGATCGCGGTCGGCGCGCCTGCCGGGGCCGGCGAGCCGGTGATCGGCGTCCGCGGCGCCAGCGACGACCCTGGGCTCGGTGGCGCCCTCGACCGGCTTCTGCAGCTGACCGACCGTTCCGGACTTCGCGCTGGAGCGCCGGAACGTGCCGGGGGGCTACGTGCTCGCGACGTCCCGGCAGGAGGCGCAGGCGCTGTCGGCGGGTGGCGACCTCGGCGCCAGCCGACGCGTTCCGGGACGCCGTCCCGGAGGTCGGAGAAGGCGTTCGCGGTCGCGTACGTCGACGTCCAGCACATCGCCGCGAGCTATGGCTCCATGGTCGGCGAGGAGGCCGCTGGCGCGATCTCCGCGCTGCGCGCCGTCGGGCTGTCGGCGACCGCGACCGATGACGGGGCGGAGCTGACCGTGAGGGTCACGACGAGATGACGCAACCCTGGGACACGCCGACCCGGCGTCGCCCCTGGCCGGCCGTCCTGCGCGGGGAGCTCCTGGGTCGTCCTCGCGTTTCTCGCGTCCGGGCTGGTCCTCGGTGGCGGTCTGGGCGCTCGCGGCTCCGCACGTCTCGGGGGCCGCCGACCCCGGCGAGAGCCGCATCGCCGTGGACGGCCTGCTCGCGCTCCTCCAGCTCGGGGCCGGGCTCGTCACCGCCGTAGGGCTCGTGCTGGTGCCGGGCCGCGACCATGCCGTCCGGCTCGGCACGGTGCTGCTGGCCAGCACGGCCGCGGCCTGCTCGCCGTGCCGTCGGCGCCGCGCGGGGCCTGCACCTGCACGCACCCGGGGTTGCGCTGCTCTGGCCGCTGCTCGTGGCCCTGCTGACGACGCTCCGCCTGCTCGCCGGGTTGCTGTTCTCGCCCGACGGCGACGCCCGGATGCGAGGGCGCGAGGCCTGACCGATCGCCCGGCGGGCGCCGGCGTGCCGAGGAGACGATCCCTCAGCGGCTGACCGGCGCGGTCACCGCCGCGGTCAGCCGCACCAGGTCGCCCGGTGCGAGCTCGACGTCGAGCCCGCGTCGCCCTGCGCTCACGAGCACGGTGTCCCACTCCAGGGCCGACACGTCCACCACGGTCGGCAGCCGTCGACGCTGCCCGAGGGGGCTGATCCCGCCCACGACGTATCCGGTCGCGCGCTCGGCGGCCGCGGGCTCCGCCATCACCGCCCGCTTGCCGCCGGCGGCCGCCGCCAGTGCCTTCAGGTCGAGGCTCCGGTCGACGGGCACCACGGCGACCGTGAGGGCGCCGTCCACGTCGGCCAGCAGGGTCTTGAACACCTGCGCCGGATCCAGGCCGAGCGCCTGCGCCGCCTCCATGCCGAACGACAGCCCCCGCTCGCGCGCCCGCGGGTCGTGCTCGTAGGCCCGCAGCTCGTGGGCGACACCCGCCGCGACCAGCGCCTGGGTGGCGGGGGTCCCGCCCACCGCCCGCTGCTGACGCGATGCCCGGCTCAGTTGGGGCTCCCGGTGTCGCGGGCGAGCTCGACGGCCGGCAGTGACCGGAAGGCGCCGACGAGCGCCACCTCGCGGCGCAGCATCTCCAGCTCGGCGCGCAGCCGGTCGGCGGTCGTCGGCTGTTCCAGCAGCGCCTGGCGCTCCGGCAGGTCGAGCACCACCGCCGCCGCCACGAGGTACGACACGACCTGGGGCTGCTCGGGCAGCTCGGTGACGTCCACGCCGAGCCGCTCCCGGTACTCCCCGAACCGGGCGGTGACGCCGCGGGCGAGGGCGGCGACATCCCCGTCCCCGTCGCGCTCGGGCAGGAAGTCGACGAAGCCGGTGTGGTACGGGGTGCCCGCCTCCTCGTCGAGCCCGACCAGGCGGAACCTGTTCTCGCCGACGGTGACGAGGTCGAAGCGCCCGTCGGGGTAGGGGGTCACCTCGCGCAGCTCCGCGGTGCACCCGACGGCGTGCAGGGCGTCCACCCCGTCTGCACCGACCTCGCGGCCCGACCGGGTCGCGATGACGCCGAAGCGCCGCTCGGCGTCCTCGGGCAGCTCCAGGAGCGCCTGCACGAGAACCCGGTAGCGCTGCTCGAAGACGTGCAGCGGCAGCACCAGACCCGGCACCAGGACCGAGTCGAGCGGGAAGAGGGGCAGCCGTGTCGCCACGACGACAACCTATTCTCCACGGGCCGCGGAGTGGCGCTCGGCGGAGCGCGGGCGCGGTCGCCGCCCGGACGAGCCGTCGCCCGGCGCTCCCGACCTAGAATCGGTGGGTGATCCGGCGACTCGACCTGCGCGGTCAGACCCTGCGTTCCCGGGCCCTGCGGGGGGTCGTGCCCCGCGCGGCGCTGGACGTGGAGCACGCCGTCGAGCGCGTGCGGCCACTGTGCGACGACGTCCGGCTGCGCGGCGTGGAAGCGCTGCTCGACCTCACCGAACGGTTCGACGGGGTGCGCCCGGAGAGCATCCGCGTACCCGCGGCGGCGCTGGCCGAGGCGCTCGACCGGCTCGAACCCGACGTGCGCGCGGGGCTCGAGGAGTCGATCCGCCGGGCGCGGCTCGTGCACCGCGAGCAGGTGCCGGCCGGCCACGTCACGCGCGTCGTCCCCGGCGGCACGGTCACGCAGCGCTGGGTGCCCGTCGGCCGGGTGGGCCTCTACGTCCCGGGGGGCTCGCGGTCTACCCGAGCAGCGTGGTCATGAACGTCGTGCCGGCGCAGGAGGCGGGGGTCGCCTCGATCGCCGTGACCAGCCCCGGCCCAGCGGGAGAACCCGCACGGGTTCGAGGGCCTGCCCAACCCCACGATCCTCGCGGCCTGCGCCCTGCTCGGCGTCGACGAGGTCTACGCGGTCGGCGGCGCCCAGGCCGTCGCGATGTTCGCCTACGGCGCCAGGGACCCCTCCGGGAGCGGAGCAGGCTCGGCTGCGAGCCCACCGACCTCGTCACCGGTCCCGGCAACATCTACGTGGCCGCTGCGAAGCGACTGCTGAAGGGCGTCGTCGGCATCGACTCGGAGGCGGGGCCGACGGAGATCGCCGTGCTCGCCGACGAGACCGCCGACCCCGTCCACGTCGCCGCCGACCTCGTCAGCCAGGCCGAGCACGACCCGATGGCGGCGGCCGTCCTCGTCACGGCCAGCCTGTCCCTCGCGGACGCCGTCGAGCGCGAGCTGGAGCGCCGGGTGCCGCTGACCAAGCACGCCGGCCGGATCGGCGCCGCCCTCGCCGGCCCGCAGTCGGCGATCGTGCTCGTCGACGACCTCGACGCCGCGCTGGAGGTCGTCGACGCCTACGCGGCCGAGCACCTCGAGATCCAGACGAAGGACGCCGCCGAGGTGGCGCTCCGGGTGCGGAACGCCGGCGCGATCTTCGTCGGCCCGTGGGCGCCGGTCAGCCTCGGGGACTACTGCGCCGGCTCGAACCACGTGCTGCCCACCGGCGGCTGCGCCTGCTTCTCCAGCGGCCTCGGCGTGCCGGCCTTCCTGCGCAGCGTCCAGGTCGTGGAGTACGACGCGGCGGCCCTGAGCGACGTCGCTGGCGCACGTCGTCGCCCTCGCGGCGGCCGAGGACCTGCCTGCGCACGGCGAGGCGGTCACCGCCCGCCTCTGACATCCCCTCGTCTGCGCCGATCAAGGAATCCTTAGGGATCAGGAAGTACTGGATGGATGCGAACTGGGCCGTCCTTCACTCCTCGTGGCCCTCGAACCCCAACATTCCTTGATCGCGGGCGGAGCGGAGGGCGGTCAGGGCAGGTAGCGGCGCAGGACGGCGAGCACGGCGCCGGCGCGACTCGCGGGCGAACGTCGCGGTCAGGTGCGCCTCGTCGCGGTACACGATGGCGCCGGCCGGGCTCACGGTGCTGCACGGATCGCCGGGACAGATCGACCGGGGTGAGGTCAACCACCTGGACGCCGGCACGGCTCGATCGCCGGCTGCTCCGCGGCGAACAGTTGCCCGTCGGTGCGCACGTGCCCCGTCCGGGGGAACGAGCACGCCAGCGGATCGTGATCGTGGCGCGACAGGCAGGCGGGGACGTCGAAGCCCGGCCGGGGGACGTCCCGCAGCAGCAGCACCGGGTGGCGGCCGGGGGACAGGCGCTCGAACGTGCGCGTCGCCCCTACCGACCACACCCCGGCGGCGGCGCTCCCGGTCGAGGACGCGGCCGTCGCTGCCGAGGATCTGGCTCAGATAGGAGACGGTGCGTCCGACGACGACGAGGTCGACCCGGGGCAGCGCCGCGATGCGGTCCAGGGCGGAGCTCCGCCAGGCCGCGCATTCGGTGTACTCGCGGCGGTAGGACGCCAGCCACTTCCGCGCGTCCGCGTACCCGCACGCGCTCTTGGCCCAGAACCACAGCTGCCAGTGCTGCCGGCGCGCGACGGCGTCCAGCGCCGGGAACCAGTGCGCAGCGTGCGAGTCGCCGAACAGCACGACGCACCCGGCTGCCCGCCGGGTCGCCGAACCTGCAATCGGCAGGCGCCGCCGTAGGGCCGAAGCCTGCGAAGCAGCCGCGGGACGGGGTCTGGTCGACGCGAGCGGCCGGCGGGCGTCATCCGCAGCACAGGCGTCAGCGCCGGCCGGACCGGTGCGGAGGGATCGGGCGTCGCACCTGCCGGGGCTGCGGGCGAGGCCGTGCCGCCCGCGGACCTCGACGCGGACGGAGCCAGCGCGGCCGCGCCCCGGGTTCGACGGGTCCCCGGGGACCAGGGACGGCGCCGGCAGCAGGAGCACCGACGCGGCCACAGTCCCGGCGACGAGCGCGCCCCCGGCAGGAAGGGCCAGGCGCACCGGCCGCAGCAGCCGGGCCGTCCGCGCGGGCTGCTCGACGTAACGGAACGTCAGGACCGCCAGACCCAGCGACACGGCCACGGCGAGCAGCCGGGTGACCGCCGGAGCGTCCGGCGGCGGCAGGTCGTCCAGCGTGGGCGCCGCCCAGACCCGCCGGACGATCTCCAGGCAGGGCCAGTGCCAGAGGTACCAGCTGTACGAGAGGAGGCCGAGCCGGGCGAGGGGACGGCGCCCGAGCAGCGCCGCGACCCCGCGCTGCGTGCGCGCGCCCGCGGCGACGATGGCCGCCGTCCCGGCGACCGGCCCCAGCATCGCGACGCCGGGCACCGCGGTCGTGTCGTCGAACGTGACGGCGGCGCCGAGCACCGCCGCGAGGCCGGCCCAGCCCAACGCGGCGGCCTGGTGCTCGGTGAGCCGGTGCAGGTGGGGTCGGGCGAGCGCGACCGACGCGCCTGCCGCGAGCTCCCAGGCCCGGGTGTGGGTGCCGAAGTAGGCCCAGGGGCCCGGACGACCCGGTCGTCGCCGCGCTCAGCGCGAGCGAGATCAGGCCGACGGGTGCGCAGCGCCGCCCACAGCCGCCGGTCGGTGTCCCGCGGGGCCGGCCGGGCGGCCCGGCGGCCGGCCCTCCTGCGCCCCGCCACGAGCAGCACGAGCACCGGCCAGACCAGGTAGAACTGCTCCTCCAGCGACAAGGACCAGAAGTGGACGACCGGGCTGTGCCCGCCGCTCGCGAAGTAGTCGGTCTCGAGGGCGGCGAAGTGCCAGTTCGCGACGAAGAGCGCCGCGGCGCGGACGTCGCCGGCGACGCTCGGGGCATCCAGCGGCGGCAGCAAGGCGGTGGTCGCGAGCAGCGTGGCGACCAGGACGAGGCACGCCGCGGGCAGCAGCCGGCGGGCCCGGCGGGCATAGAAGTTGGTGATCGAGATGCTCCCCGTTGCGCGCACCTCGTCGACGAGCAGGCCGGTGATGAGGAAGCCGGAGATGACGAAGAAGACGTCAACCCCGAGGTAGCCCCCTGGGAAGGGCCCGAGCCCGGCGTGGAACGCCACGACGAGCACGACGGCGACCGCCCTCAGGCCCTCGACATCGGGGCGGAACGCCACGCGAGGGCGCACCCCGCGAGCGCGCGGCCGCCGCAGGGCAAGGGGCGGGGGGACATCCACAGGAGCCGCTGGAGGAGGCGGGCGCAGCAGCGCGCGGGCCTCCCGCCGCGTGCGCGGTGCGGCCTCGGTGGTGGCAGGCTGCACCATGGTCGAGGACTCTGCCAGAGCGGGCTGCCTGTGACGTGGACACACGGCCGGGAGTCACTCTCTTAGACTTCCCCGGTGACCGCCGACGCCGCGGGCGAGGTGCGCCCACGCCTGCCCTTGCGCCCCGAGCTGCGTGGCGGCACGCCGTACGGGGCGCCGCAGATCGACGTCCCGGTCCGGCTGAACACCAACGAGAACACGCACGACGTTCCCCCAGCCGTCGTCCGGGCCGTCGTCGACGCCGTCGCCCGCGAGGCCGGCGCCCTGAACCGCTACCCGGACCGGGAGTTCACCGCGCTGCGCGAAGACCTGGCGGCCTACCTGGGTTCCGGTCTCGACGCCGGCTCGATCTGGGCGGGCAACGGGAGCAACGAGGTGCTCCAGCAGGTGCTGCAGGCGTTCGGCGGCCCGGGGCGGACGGCGCTCGGCTTCACACCGACGTACGCGATGTACCCGCTGTACTGCCGTGGCACCGGCACGAGCTGGATCGACGGCCTCCGGGCCGCGCTCGCCGACGGCGGCGACCCCTTCGCGCTCGACGCCGGACGCCGCGGCCGCGCAGGTGCGGCGCGCCGTTCCGGACGTCGTCTTCCTCACCAGCCCGAACAACCCGACCGGCACCGCGCTCCCGCTCGAGGTCGTCGAGGCCGTCTACGACGCCACCGACGGGATCGTCGTCGTCGACGAGGCGTACGCCGAGTTCGCCCGCCCGGGCACTCCCAGCGCACTGACCCAGTTGCCGGGCCGCGAGCGGCTCGCGGTCAGCCGCACGATGAGCAAGGCGTTCGCGCTGGCCGGCGTCCGGCTGGGATACCTCGCGGCCGACCCGGAGCTCTGCGACGCGTTGCGGCTCGTCCGGCTGCCCTACCACCTGTCGACGCTCACCCAGGCCGCGGCGCGCGCCGCGCTCGCGCACGCCGACGTGCTGCTCTCCACCGTCGAGGCGATCAAGACCCAGCGCGACCGGATCGTCGCGGCGCTCGCGGCGCTCGGCGCCCGGCCGGTGCCGAGTGACGCCAACTTCGTGCTCTTCGGCGGGCTTCTCGACGCTCCCGCCGCCTGGCGCGCCCTGCTCGACCGGGGCGTCCTCGTCCGGGACGTCGGCCTGCCCGGCCACCTGCGCGTCACCGCGGGGACCGAGGCCGAGACAAGTGCGTTCCTCGACGCGGCCGCCGAGGTGCTGCCGCCCCTGCTGGAGGACACCCCATGAACGGCACCACCCGCACCGCTCGCGTCGCCCGCCGCACCGGTGAGTCGGACGTCGTCGTCGAGGTCGACCTCGACGGCAGCGGCCGGTCGACGATCTCGACCGGAGTTCCCTTCTACGACCACATGCTCGCGAGCTTCTCCAAGCACTCGCTGATCGACCTGGACGTGCAGGCGAAGGGCGACGTCGAGGTCGACGCCCACCACACCGTCGAGGACGTCGCCATCGTGCTGGCCACGGCCCTGCGCGACGCGCTCGGCGACAAGGCCGGCATCCGGCGGTTCGGCGACGCGCTCGTCCCGCTCGACGAGGCGCTCGTGCAGGCGGCCGTCGACGTGTCCGGACGGCCGTACTGCGTGCACTCGGGCGAGCCGGAGGGCCAGCAGTACGTCGTCGTCGGGGGCACCTACGTGGGCTCCCTGACCCGGCACGTGTTCGAGACGCTCGCGCTCACCGCCGGCATCGCGGTGCACGTGCGGGTGCTCGCCGGCCGGGACCCGCACCACCTCGTGGAGGCGCAGTTCAAGGCGCTCGCCCGCGCCCTGCGCGCCGCCGTCGAGCCCGACCCGCGTCAGCCCGGCGTCCCGAGCACCAAGGGCACCCTGTGACCCCGCCCCTCCCCGGCGACGATCAAGGAATTCGTGGGGATCAAGGAATTCGTGGGGATCAAGGAGATCCGGGGACCCCCGGGTGAGCAAGGAGCGCGCCCGGCGCCGCGCCGAGCGCGAGGCCGCTGCGGCCCTCGAAGCCTCCCGCGCCGCTCGCCGCGTCCGCTGGAACGTCCTCGCACGGCTGCGCCGGATCCGTCCGGCTCGGCCGTCGCGGCAGCCGCGCGCCGTCGGCACATCGACCGCCCTCGGCCGTCAGCGCGCGCGCCAGAACGGCGTGCTGCTCGCCGCGCTGGTCGCCGGGAACGCGGTCTACTGGCTGCTGCAGCCGTCGTGGCCGTGGCGCCTCGGCGCGCTCGCCGCGACGGCGCTGGTCTGGCCGCTGCTCGTCGTCGTCCTGTTCGACCGCCGCTCGTCCCGTTAGGCCTAGAATCCGCCCATGTTCGACGTGGGGCCGGTGATCGTGACCCTGATCGTCTGGGTCCTGGGGCTGGCGGTCCTCTACTGGGTGATCCGGCTCGCCGTGCGGCACGCCATCGGGGACGCCGACCACCGGCGCGAGCAGGCAGCACGCCAGTCCGCGCCTGCGCCCGCGCGCTCCACGGGCCGGGCTCCGGCGCCTCCTCCCGCCGACTAGCCTCCCGGGGGTGACGAACCCCCGCCTCGAGCTCCTGCCCGCCGTCGACGTCGCCGACGGCCTCGCCGTCCGGATGGTCCAGGGCGAGGCCGGCAGCGAGACGTCGTACGGCGACGCGCTGCAGGCCGCGCTCGGCTGGCAGGCCGCCGGCGCCGAGTGGATCCACCTCGTCGACCTCGACGCCGCGTTCGGCCGGGGCTCCAACGCCGAGCTGCTCGCCCGGGTGGTCGGCACCCTCGACATCCGGATCGAGCTCAGCGGCGGGATCCGCGACGACGCCAGCCTCGACGCGGCCCTCGCCACCGGATGCGCACGCGTCAACCTGGGGACCGCAGCGCTCGAGGATCCGGACTGGACCCGGCGGGCCGTCGCCGCGCACGGCGACCGCATCGCTGTCGGGCTGGACGTGCGAGGCACGACCCTCGCCGCCCGCGGCTGGACGAAGGAGGGCGGCGACCTCTGGGAGACGCTCGCCCGCCTGGACGCCGACGGCTGCGCTCGCTACGTCGTCACGGACGTCACCAAGGACGGCACGCTCCGTGGGCCCAACATCGACCTGCTGCGTGAGGTCTGTGCCCGTACCGACCGTCCCGTGGTGGCCAGCGGGGGCGTCTCGAGCCTGGCGGACATCGAAGCCCTGCGTGGCCTCGTGCCGGCGGGCGTCGAGGGCGCGATCGTCGGCAAGGCCCTGTACGCCGGCGCGTTCACCCTCGAGCAGGCGCTGGACGTCGCGAGCCGGCCGTGACCGAGCCACAGCGGGCGAACACCGCCGACTCGGCCGGCGTCCCCTGGCTGGGCCGTAGTCTCACCGCCCAGCCCTTCGGGGCGGACGACGGCAGCGCGGACCCTGCCGTCGCCGCTGCGCTGGCCGCCGGGGACGTCGAGCAGGTCGCGGCCGCCCTCGTCGCCGCCCGCGTGCTCGTGCCGGTCGTCGCGGTCCTCGGGGACGGGCCGGCGCCGATCGGCGTGCACGGACGGCCGGTCGACAAGAGCGCCGACATGGCCGTCGCCACCCTGGTGGCACCCGACGGCCGCCGCGCGCTGCCCGTCTTCACCTCGTCCGAGGCGCTCGACGCCTGGGACACCGCGGCGCGCCCCGTACCCGCCGAGGGGCCGCGCGCCGCGCTCTCGGCCGTCCAGGACGGGTGCGCCGCGCTCGTCGTCGACCCGGGTTCGCCCGGCTCCCTCGTGCTGCCGCGGCCCGCGCTGTGGGCGCTTGCCCAGGGCCGTTCCTGGTTGCCTCCGGAGCGTGACCCGGAGGTCGCGGACGCCGTCCGAGCCGCCGTCGCCGATCTCGAGCAGGTGGCCGCCGTCCGGCTCGGGGCGGGGGAGGGGGGCGGCCTGACAGTCGTGCTCGCCGTCCGGCCGGGTCTGGACGCCGCCGCGCTGGCCGTCGTCCTGGACGCCGTCCGGGTCGGGCTCGGCGGCCAGGAGCTGCTGGCCGAACGCGTCGAGGCCCTCGCGCTGACCGTCGTCCCGGCCTGATCCTCCCTCCCTCCGCGACGATCAAGGAAATTCTAGGGGATCAAGGAATTCTTGGGGATCAAGGTCGCGGGAAAAACCAGGGGAATTCATCCCACCAATCCGCGATTATCGGCTGCATGTCCCTGACCCCCTACCGCCGGGTCCTCGCGCGTCCCGGCGTCGCCCGCCTGCTCCTGCTGTCCGCCCTGGCCCGCATCCCCGCGACCGCGGCGGGCGTCGTCCTGACGCTCCACGTCGTGACGTCGCTCGGCCTCGGCTACGCCGCCGCGGGGCTGGTGGCGACGTCCAGCACGGTGGGCATGGCGCTGGGCGCCCCCTGGCGGGGGCGGGCGGTGGACCGGCTGGGGCTGCGCCGCGCGCTCGTCCCCTCGATCATCGCCGAGGCGCTGGTCTGGGGCACCGCACCGTTCGTGGGGTACCACCTGCTGCTCGTCGTCGCCTTCGTCGGCGGCGTCCTGGGCCTGCCCGTCTTCACCGTGGCGCGTCAGAGCCTGTCCGTTCTGGTCACCGAGGAGCAGCGCCGCACCGCGTTCTCCCTCGACTCCATCGGCGTCGAGGTCTCGTTCATGGTCGGCCCGGCGGCCGGCGTCGTCGTCGCCACCCAGGTGTCGTCGACGGTCGCCCTGCTCGGGGTCGGCGTGCTCATGGTCGCGGCCGGGCTCGCGCTCTTGGTGGCCGACCCGCCGACCCGCTCCGCCGAGGCGGAGGTGGCGGCGCGTGCCGCGGCTGCGGAGGGGGCCGTCGCGGGCGGCGTCCGCACCTGGTTCAGCCCCGGCCTTGCCGCCGTGCTCGGTGCATCGGCCGCCGCCACCCTCGTGCTCTCGGGCACGGACGTCGGCGTCGTCGCGGTGCTGCGCGACCACGGCGCGGTGGCGCTCACGGGCGTCGTCTTCGCGGCCTGGAGCATCGGGTCGATCCTCGGCGCGATCGTCTACGGCGCGCTGCGCCGCCCGGTCTCGCCGCTGCTGCTGCTGGGCGGGCTCGCCGTCCTGACGATCCCGATCGGCCTCGCGCCGAGCCCGTGGCTGCTGGCCGCGGCGATCCTGCCGGCCGGCGCCCTCTGCGCACCGGTGATCACCGCCACCGCGGAGCAGGTCACGCTTCGCGTGCCGGAGCGGGTCCGCGGCGAGGCGATGGGCTGGCACGGGTCGGCCCTGACCGTCGGCGTCGCGCTCGGGGCGCCCCTGGCGGGCGCCGCCATCGACGCGCGCGGCGCGTGGGCCGGGTTCGCCCTCGTGGGCTCGATCGGCGCGGCCCTGGCGGTGGCCGGCCTCGCCGTGCAGCACCTGGTCCAGCGGCGCTCCCGGGCTCAGGTTCAGGTCGAGCTCGCGGACGCCGGCAGCGCGGCGCCCACCGTCGAGCCGAGTGCGGCTGCTGCCGGGGTCTGAACAGCGACCCCTTGCTCGCAACCGTGAGCTTCGCCGACCGCAATCGTCGTGATCGGCGAGCTTGAACAACGTTTTGGGACGGCAAAGCTCACGAGGCCGAGCAAGGGAACGCGTCGGCGGCCCGTCCTGGCGCTGCCACCTAGGAGACGGCGCCCGTCCACCGCTCGCCCGGGCCCTGCCCGGGCGGGTCCGGGACGACGGACGCCTCCCGGAACGCGAGCTGCAGGCTGCGCAGCCCGTCGCGCAACGGGCGGGCGTGCTGGTTGCCGATCTCCGGTGCGGCGGCCGTCACGAGCGCCGCGAGCACGGTGATGAGCTTGCGGGCCTCGTCGAGGTCGGCCTCGACGTCCTCGGCCAGCCCGCACTTGACCGCCGCCGCGCTCAGGAGGTGCACCGCCGCAGCCGTGATGACCTCGACCGCGGGCACGTCCGCGATGTCCCGGGCGGCCAGCAGGTCGGGGGAATTCTCGGCAGCCGCCGGCGCGTTGTGCGGAACGCCGGCAATCGGTGGGTTCGAGGACTCCCCGTTCATGCTGGTACCCTTTCAGATCGACCGACCGTACCCGCGAGGGTGCGGTGCGCGAAGTGGAGTTTCTCCCACCTGCGACCCCCGCTCCGGCGGAGAGGCCGACAGGTTCCGGTCAGGGGTCGTCCCGCCTTCGCCGGCGGGGCGGAGCTCGTCGGCGCTCTTGCGCCGCCGGGTCCCTGACCTGTCGGGTTGAGGCTCCCTGCGTTCGCCGCACGGGAGCCTTTCTCGTGTGCGACGGCCGCCACGACGTCGCGAAGGAGCACCACATCAGCGAGCCCCGGATCAACGACCGCATCCGCGTCCCCGAGGTGCGGCTGGTCGGCCCCAACGGGGAGCAGGTCGGCATCGTCCGCATCGAGCAGGCGCTGCAGCTGGCGCAGGAGTCCGACCTCGACCTGGTCGAGGTCGCCCCGCTGGCACGCCCCCCGGTCTGCAAGCTCATGGACTTCGGGAAGTTCAAGTACGAGTCGGACATGAAGGCCCGCGAGGCGCGCCGCAACCAGGCGCACACGGTCCTGAAGGAGATCCGGCTCCGGCTGAAGATCGACCCGCACGACTACGGCACGAAGAAGGGCCATGTCGAGCGGTTCCTCAAGGCCGGTGACAAGGTCAAGGTCATGATCATGTTCCGCGGCCGGGAGCAGTCCCGCCCTGAGATGGGGTACCGCCTCCTGCAGCGGATGGCGGCCGACGTGGCCGACCTCGGCTACATCGAGAGCAACCCCAAGCAGGACGGCCGAAACATGATCATGGTGATCGGCCCGCACAAGAAGAAGGCCGAGGCCAAGGCCGAGCAGCGCAAGCACCGCCCGGACGAGGTCGAGGCCGAGGCGGGCGCTGCCGAAGCGCCGGTCGGGGTGCCGGCCGAGAGCGAGACCGCCCAGGCCTGACCGCCTGGAACGTAGGACGTCGGCCGCCCGTCCGGGCGGCCGCATCGAACCGCGCCGCCGCGAGGCGAGCGCGGCGGCGACGAGGAGAGCACGGCAGCCATGCCGAAGAACAAGACGCACAGCGGTGCGAAGAAGCGCTTCAAGATCACCGGTACCGGCAAGGTGCTGCGGCAGCAGACGGGCCTGCGCCACCGGCTCGAGGTGAAGTCCAGCCGTGAGACCCGGGCGCTGTCGAAGGACGCTCCGGTGTCCCCGGCCGACGCCAAGAAGGCGAAGCGCCTGCTCGGCCTGTGAGCTGACCCACCCTTCCTCGTAGCACCAGAACCAAGGAGACATCACGTGGCACGCGTGAAGCGGGCGGTCAACGCCCACAAGAAGCGCCGAGAGGTCCTCGAGGCCGCCAGCGGATACCGCGGCCAGCGCTCGCGGCTGTACCGCAAGGCGAAGGAGCAGGTCACCCACTCCCTCGTCTACTCCTACCGCGACCGCAAGGCGCGCAAGGGCGACTTCCGCCGGCTGTGGATCCAGCGGGTCAACGCCGCTGCCCGCGAGAACGGCATCACCTACAACCGCTTCATCCAGGGTCTCAAGCTCGCCGGCGTCGAGGTCGACCGCCGCATGCTCGCGGAGCTCGCCGTGAACGACGGTCCCGCCTTCGCCGCCCTCGTCGCCACCGCCAAGGCCGCGGTGCGCTCGGCCCAGCCGGCCGACACCACCGCCGCCTGACCCACCTGTCATGACGACCGGGCGCCCGGTGGGCGCCGTGCTGGCCAATCCGGGATCCGACCGGGTGCGGGCGGTCCGGCGGCTCACCGGGCGCTCGGCGCGTCTGCGCGAGCGGCGGTTCGTCGCCGAGGGCCCGCAGGCGGTCACGGAGGCGGTCGACGCCACCGCGGCCGCCGTCGCGGCCGGCGGCTCGCCTGTCGTGCTCGAGCTCTACGCCACCGCGGACGCCGCCCGCCGGTTCGGGCAGGTCCTCGAGGCGGCCCGGCTCGCCGGGATCCCGCCCCGGACCGTCACCGATCAGGTGCTGGCCGCGATGAGCGACACGGTCACACCCCAAGGGCTGCTCGCGGTGTGCGCTCTCGTGGACGTCCCGCTCGCGGCCGTCGTCGCAGCCCGGCCCTCGCTGGTCGCCGTCCTGGCCCACGTGCGTGACCCCGGCAACGCGGGAACCGTCGTGAGGGCCGCGGACGCCGCCGGCGCCGGGGGCGTCGTCCTCACCGATGCGAGCGTCGACGTGCACAACCCCAAGTGCGTCCGGGCGAGTGCCGGCAGCATCTTCCACCTGCCGGTCGCGACCGGCCTCCCGCTGGCGCCCGCCGTCCAGGCCCTGCGCGGAGCAGGGCTGACCGTTCTCGCCGCGGACGTCGCAGGAACTGCGGACCTCGACGACCTGCAGGACGCCGCGGGCCGCGGCGAAGGGCCGCTCGCCGGTCCGGTCGCGTGGGTGTTCGGCAACGAGGCATGGGGGCTGCCGGACGACGCCCTCGCCGCCGCCGACGCCGTCGTCCGAGTGCCCGTGTACGGGCGCGCCGAGAGCCTCAACCTGGCCACCGCCGCCACCGTCTGCCTCTACGCCTCCGCCCGGGCCCACCGTCGCCCCCCAATGCGGTGATCAGGCAATCCAGGGTGATCTTGTCGTCGATCGGTGACAAGATCAGCCTGGATTGCCTGATCACCGCGGGGGCGGGGAGGGAAACCCGCAGGCTTGCGCGGGGGCGGGTCTGACAGACTCGACGGGTCGTCCGCGTATCCCGCGCATCCCGCACCCAGCAGGTGGACCCACGCCCATGTCCGGACCGAACACGTCCTACGACCCCGTCGAGGTGGCGATGCTCAGCCAGGAGGCCGTCGACGCCGCGGTCTCCCAGGCGCTTGCTGCGATCGCCGCCGCAGGCGACCTGGACGAGCTCAAGGCGGTCCGCCTCGAGCACGCCGGCGACGCCAGTCCGCTGGCCCTCGCCAACCGCGAGATCGGTGCCCTGCCCCCGGCGGCCCGTAAGGAGGCCGGCCAGCGCGTGGGCAAGGCACGAGGCGCCGTGGGCAAGGCGCTCGAGGAACGCCGGGAGCAGCTCGAGGCGGAGCGCGACGGGCGCGTCATCGTCGAGGAGGCGGTCGACGTCACGCTCCCCGTCGACCGGCGCCCCACGGGCGCGCGGCACCCGCTCGAGGCCCTCACCGAGCGCATCGGCGACGTGTTCCTCGCGATGGGCTGGGAGATCGCGGAGGGGCCCGAGGTCGAGGCCGAGTGGTTCAACTTCGACGCCCTGAACTTCGACCCGGACCACCCGGCCCGCCAGATGCAGGACACGTTCTTCGTCGACCCGCCCGGCAGCGGCATCGTGCTGCGCACCCACACCAGCCCCGTGCAGGCCCGCGCCCTGCTCGAGCGCGGTGTTCCCACCTATGTCATCTGCCCGGGGAAGGTCTTCCGTACCGACGAGCTGGACGCCACCCACACGCCGGTGTTCCACCAGGTCGAAGGGCTGGCCGTCGACAAGGGCCTGACGATGGCCCACCTCAAGGGCACCCTCGACCACCTGGCCCGGGCCATGTTCGGCCCCGGCGTCCGCACCCGCCTGCGCCCCTCGTTCTTCCCCTTCACGGAGCCCAGCGCGGAGCCCGACGTCCTGTGCTTCGTCTGCGGGGGAAAGGACCGCTCCTGCCGCACCTGCAAGGGCACGGGCTGGATCGAGTGGGGCGGCTGCGGGATGGTCCACCCGAACGTGCTGCGCGCTTGCGGGGTGGACCCCGAGGTCTACTCCGGCTTCGCCTTCGGGATGGGGATCGAGCGCACGCTGATGTTCCGGCACGGCGTCGAGGACATGCACGACATGGTCGAGGGCGACGTCCGGTTCAGCTCCCACTACGGCATGGAGGTCTGAGAGCATGCGCGTCCCGCTGCGCTGGCTGGGCGAGTACGCCGAGCTTCCGGACGGCGCGACCGGCGAGCAGGTCGCGGCCGCCCTGGTGTCCGTCGGCCTCGAGGAGGAGGCGCTGCACGGCGGCGACGTACGCGGGCCCGTCGTGGTCGGCCGTGTGCTGGAGTTCGCGGACGAGCCGCAGAAGAACGGCAAGACCATCCGCTGGTGCCAGGTGGACGTGGGCCGGCACAACCCGGACGGCGAGAAGGCCCGCGGCATCGTCTGCGGCGCGCACAACTTCGTCGAGGGGGACCTGGTGGTCGTCAGCCTGCCGGGTGCCGTGCTCGCCGGCGGGTTCGAGATCTCCGCCCGGAGGACGTACGGCCACGTCAGCGACGGCATGATCTGCTCCGCGAAGGAGCTCGGGCTCGGCGACGAGCACGACGGGATCATCCGGCTCGCGGAGTGGGGCGCCGACGCCCCCGTGGGTAACGACGCCATCCCGTTGCTCGGCCTCGACGAGGAGACGGTCGAGGTCAACGTGACGCCCGACCGCGGCTATGCGCTGAGCGTCCGCGGGGTCGCCCGGGAGTACGCCCTCGCTGCCGGTGTCCGGTTCAGCGACCCGGTCGACCTGCCGGTGCCCGCCCCGAGCGCCGAGGGCTTCCCGGTCCGCGTCGACGACGCCGCGCCGGTGCGCGGCGCGCTCGGCTGCGACCGGTACGTCGCGCGCGTCGTCCGCGGCGTCCGCGCGTCGGCGCCCTCGCCGGCGTGGATGCGCCGCAGGCTGGAGCAGGCGGGGATGCGCCCCATCAGCCTGGCCGTGGACGTGACGAACTACGTGATGCTCGAGGTCGGCCAGCCGCTGCACGCCTTCGACCTCGCCCTCCTGCAGGGTCCGATCGTGGTCCGGCGGACCCGGCCGGGGGAGCGGCTGCAGACCCTGGACGCCGTCGAGCGCACCCTCGACCCCGAGGACCTGCTGATCACTGATTCGCCCGGCGGATCGGACGGCGACCGGGTGCTGGCGATCGCCGGCGTGATGGGCGGCGCGAGCACCGAGGTCGGCTCCGCGACCACCGACATCCTCGTCGAGGCCGCCCACTTCGACCCGGTCACCGTGGCGCGCAGCGCCCGCCGGCACAAGCTGTCGACGGAGGCGAGCCGCCGGTTCGAGCGCGGCGTGGACGACGACCTCGCCGCGGCCGCCGCCGAGCTCGCCGTCCGGCTGCTGGTGGAGCACGGGGGCGCGGAGCCCCGTCCCGAGGTCGGCCCGGTCACCGACGTGGACCACCGTGTGCCGCGCCCGCCGGTCCGGATGCCGGTGGACCTGCCCGACCGGCTCGTCGGGCTGACCTACGGCGAGCAGGCGGTGCGCCGCCACCTGGAGGCTGTGGGCTGCAGGATCGAGACGGACGACTCGACGGAGCCGACGACGCTCGTCGTGCACCCGCCCTCCTGGCGCCCGGACCTCCGCCTCGGCGTCGACCTCGTGGAGGAGGTCGCCCGGCTGGCCGGTTACGACGCCATCCCGTCGGCGCTGCCGGTCGCTCCCGCCGGCCGCGGTCTCACCACCTCGCAGCGGGGCCGCCGGTCCGTGGCCCGGGCGCTCGCAGAGCATGGGTTCGTCGAGGTGCTGACCTACCCGTTCGTCGGGCCCGAGGTGGCCGAGGTCTACGGCCTGCCGGCGGACGATCCGCGGCGGCCGTCGCTGCGGCTGGCGAACCCGCTCTCGGAGGAGCAGCCGTTCCTGCGCACCTGGCTCCTGCCGACCCTGGTCGAGGCGGCCCGCCGAAACATCGGCCGGGGGCGCAGCGACCTCGCGCTGTTCGAGATCGGGCTGGTGACGCGTCCCGAGCACGCGCACCGCGTCGCGCCGCGGCTGCCGGTCACCCAGCGGCCGACGCCGGAGGAGCTCGCGGCCGTCGACGCCGCGCTGCCGCGCCAACCCCGGCGGGTCGCCGTCCTGTTGACCGGCCAGCTCGAGCCGGCCGGCTGGTACGGGCCCGGCAGGCCGGCCGACTGGGCGGACGCCGTTGACGCGGCGCTCCTCGTCGGGCGCACCCTCGGCCTGAGCCTCACCGCCACGCAGGACGAGCACGCACCCTGGCATCCGGGCCGGTGCGCGCGGATCGGGTACGCAGGCGTCCTCGTCGGCCACGCGGGCGAGCTGCACCCGAAGGTCGTCGAGCGACTCGGGCTCCCGGCGCGGTCCTGTGCCGCGGAACTCGAGCTCGACGCCCTGCTCGCCGCGGCCGGGGGGATCCGGCGTGCGGAGCCGGTGTCGACGTTCCCACTCGCGAAGGAGGACGTGGCGCTCGTCGTGGACGACTCCGTCCCCGCGGCGGCGGTCGAGGCCGCACTGCGGGAGGGCGCCGGTGAACTGCTCGAGTCCGTGCGGCTCTTCGACGTCTACACGGGGCCCCAGGTCGGCGAGGGGCGCAAGTCGCTGGCCTTCGCGCTGCGACTGCGCGCGCCGGACCGGACGCTCACTGCGGCGGAGTCGAGTGCGGTCCGTGAGGCCGCCGTGCGCGCTGCCGTGACGCTGGTGGGAGCAGCCCAGCGCGGAGCGTAATCAACGGCCGGTGAGGCGGGCGTGTCGCTCCCGATTGTTTCCCTCGGTGACGGGCGTGTGGTCAGAATGCCGGGGTGCGGGTACCCCGGTTCACGCTGCGTCTCACGCCGTCCGGTATCCGGCCGGCGGTGGTCGGCGCGCTCTGTGCACTGGCGCTGGGCCTGAGCGCATGCGCCACGCAGCCCGCCCCCGAGGCCGATGCGGCGGCGCGTTCGGCGAGCACCCCCAGCACGGCGGCGAAGTCCCGGACGGCGACCGCCGCGCCGTCGTCCTCGCCGGCACCCGCCGGGAAGCGCTCCGGCGGTGGTTCCGCGACCCTCGCGTTCGCGGGCGACGTGCACTTCGAGGGGTCCTCCGCGGCCGCCCTGTCCGGCCGCCTCGGCAGCGCCTTCAGTGTCCTGCGGTCCGCTGACTTCGCGATGCTGAACCTCGAGACGGCGATCACCGAGCGCGGCACCCCCCAGCCCAAGGAGTTCACGTTCCGCGCCCCCGCACGGGCCGTGACCGTGCTCCGGCAGGCGGGCGTCGACGCCGTTTCGGTGGCCAACAACCATGGGATGGACTACGGCCGGGTGGGCCTGGCGGACACCCTGGCGGCAGCGCGCTCCGCCGGGATGCCGCTGCTCGGGGCGGGGCAGGATGACACCGCGGCGTGGACGCCCTTGCGCCGCGAGGTGAACGGCGTCCGTATCTCGGTGCTGTCCGCGACGGACGTCCTCGATGACTTCGCGGTCACGAGCTGGGTCGCGGGCCCGGGCACGTCCGGACTGGCCTCGGCGAAGGACACGCGCCCGGCTCCTGGCCGACGTCCGGGCGCAGCGGGCGACGGCGGACGTCGTCGTCGTCTTCCTGCACTGGGGGCAGGAGCGGATCGTCTGCCCGACTGCTCGACAGCAGCAGCTGGCCCGCATGCTCGCCGACGCGGGCGCCGACATCGTCGTCGGCAGCCACGCCCACGTCGTGCAGCCCCGCGGCAGCGCCGGAAAGACCCTCGTCGGGTACGGCCTCGGCAACTTCCAGTTCTATGCCAGCGGTGGTCCGGGCTCGAACAGCGGCGTGCTCACCGTGACGGTGAACCGGGGCGGCGTGACCGGCAGCGAGTGGCACCCGGCGACCATCGTCGAGCGGAGCGCCGATGCTGCTGACGGGGCAGGCGGCCGCCGCGCGTGCTGCGGCGGAGAAGGCCCGCTTCGCCTCCTGCTGACTCAGCGAACCCGCCCGCCGGCCGCGCCGACGGCGGCCCGCCATGTCCCACATGTCCGGCAGGCGGGACGGCTCTGTACACGTGACTGCGAGGCCACCTAGGGTGAACGTGCTCGGGGCGGTCAGTGGCACGAGACGCCATGGACCCAGGGGAGGAGCGGGCTTGCTGACAGGGATCCTGATCATGAGCTGCGTGCTCATGGCGGTTCTGTTCACGGTCCTCGCGTCGTGGATGCAGGACCACGCCCTGCACCGCTCGGCCCGGGCCAACCTCACGGCGGCCGGTTGCTGCGCGCTGAGCGCCGCGGTGGTGCCGTTCGGGGGGCAGGCCCTCCCGACGACCATGCTCGTGCTGGCCGCTCTGCTGGGGGGCGCCGGCTTCCATGCCGCCAGGCTCGGCCGCGGCTGACGCGATCCGCTGGCATGACTATGCGGATCCCCGTATAGTCATGCGACGTGAGGACGATCGCGGTCGCGGGGGCCAGCGGCTACGCCGGCGGTGAGGTCCTGCGGCTCGTGCTCGGGCACCCAGAGCTGCGAGTCGGGGCCCTGACCGCAGCCGCCAGCGCCGGCTCGGCCCTCGGCGAGCATCCACCCGCACCTCATGACGCTCGCCGAGCGCGAGCTCGAGCCGACGTCCGCCGAGGTCCTCGCCGGGCACGACGTCGTCGTGCTCGCACTGCCGCACGGGGCCAGCGCACCGATCGCCGCGGCCCTCCCGCCAGACGTCGTCGTCGTCGACTGCGCCGCCGACCACCGCCTGTCCGACCCCGCCGCCTGGGCCGAGTTCTACCCCGGGGAGCACGCGGGCAGCTGGCCCTACGGGTTGCCGGAGCTGCCACTCGCCGACGGTACGAAGGCGCGCACCGCGCTGGCCGGCGCACGCCGGGTCGCCGTCCCCGGGTGCTACCCCACCGCCGTCAGCCTCGCCCTCGCCCCTGGCTTCGCCGCCGGCCTGCTCGACCCCGCCGACGTGGTCGTCGTCGCGGCGTCGGGCACCTCGGGGGCGGGCCGCGCCGTCAAGCCCCATCTTCTCGGCAGCGAGGTGATGGGCTCGATGACGCCCTACGGCGTGGGGGGCGTGCACCGGCACACGCCGGAGATCGAGCAGAACCTGGCGCGCGCCGGCGGGGTGTCGGTGAGGGTCTCCTTCACCCCCACTCTCGCGCCGATGCCCCGGGGCATCCTGGCCACCTGCACGGCACGACTCGCCGACGGGGTGGCCGCCGATCCGGAGGTCCTGCGCAAGGTCTGGCTGGACGCGTACGGCGACGAGCCGTTCGTGCACGTGCTGCCCGAGGGCCGCTGGCCGCGGACGGCGGACACTCTCGGCGCCAACACGGTGCACCTGCAGCTGGCGTTCGACCGGCGTGCGGGCCGCGTCGTCGTGACGGCCGCCGTCGACAACCTCACCAAGGGCACGGCCGGGGCCGCGCTTCAGTGCGTCAACCTCGCCCTGGACCTGCCCGAGCCGCTCGGGCTGCCCGTCGCGGGGGTGGCACCGTGAGCGAGCGCAGCGAGCGAACCATCAGCACAGCGTGTTGCGAACCGCCGACCGAGCGAAGCGAGGGAGTGCGGTGAGTGTCACGGCCCCCCAGGGGTTCCGTGCCGCCGGGGTCACGGCCGGCCTCAAGCCGAGCGGCCGTCCGGACGTCGCGCTCGTCGTCAACGACGGGCCGCTGCACGCCGCCGCCGCCGTCTTCACCACCAACCGGGTCCAGGCCGCACCCGTCGTCTGGTCGCGGCAGGTGGTGTCCGACGGCCGCGTCGACGCGGTCGTGCTGAACTCGGGCGGCGCGAACGCCTGCACCGGTCCCGAGGGCTTCCTCGACACCCACCGCACCGCCGAGCAGGTCGCCGAGCTGCTCGGCGTCTCCGCCGCCGACGTCGCCATCTGCTCGACCGGGCTCATCGGTGAGCGACTGCCGATGGATCTGCTGCTCCCTGGGGTGGCGGCCGCGGCCGCCGCGCTGAGCGCGGGCGGCGGCGACGACGCTGCCGAGGCCATCAGGACGACCGACACCGTGGCCAAGACGTCCGTCGCACGCCGCACGACTGCCGACGGCGTGGGATGGACGGTCGGCGGCATGGCGAAGGGCGCCGGGATGCTGGCGCCGGGACTCGCCACGATGCTCGTCGTCCTCACCACTGACGCCGAGGCCGATGCCGCGACCCTCGCTCGCGTGCTGCCCGCGGCGACGCGGCGCACCGTCGAGCGGGTCGACAGCGACGGCTGCATGTCCACGAACGACACGGTGCTGCTGCTCGCCAGCGGCGCCGCCGGCATCCGCCCCTCGCAGGAGCAGCTGCTCGACGCCCTCGACGGAAGTCCTGGGGCACCTCGCGCGCGCGCTCGTGGCCGACGCCGAGGGCGCCGACCACGAGATCGCGGTCGAGGTCGTGCACGCGGCGGACGAGGACGACGCCGTCGAGGTCGGCCGGGCGGTCGCGCGCAGCAACCTCGTCAAGGCCGCCATCTTCGGCCGGGACCCCAACTGGGGCCGGATCCTCGCCGCGGTGGGCACCACCCGTGCCGCCTTCGACCCCCTCCTGCTCGACGTGGCCGTCAACGGCGTCCAGGTCTGCCGCGCGGGCGGCGGCGGGGGACGACCGGAACGCGGTGGACCTCACCGCCCGGGAGGTGCACGTCCTGATCGACCTGCACGCCGGGGACGCCGCCGCCACCGTGTGGACCAACGACCTCACGCACGCCTATGTCCACGAGAACAGCGCCTACTCGACATGACCTCGACATGACTGCCGAACCCGCTCCCACCGCGCGCCCGGTGCCCCAGTCGGTGAGCACCCAGGACGGGCCCGAGCTCACGCCGGCGCAGAAGGCTGCGGTCCTCGTCGAGGCCCTGCCCTGGTTGCGCAGGTTCGCCGGCGCCGTCGTCGTTCTCAAGTACGGCGGCCATGCCATGGTCGACGACGAGCTGAAGCGGGCCTTCGCGCAGGACGTCGTCTTCCTGCGATCGGCCGGTCTGCGCCCTGTCGTCGTCCACGGCGGCGGCCCGCAGATCTCCGCGATGCTCGGCCGGCTCGGCATCGACAGCGACTTCCGCGGCGGCCTGCGCGTGACCACGCCCGAGGCTCATGGACGTCGTCCGCATGGTGTTGGTCGGCCAGGTCGGCCGAGAGCTCGTGGGGCTCGTGAGCGCGGCCGGCGGCCGGGCCGTGGGCCTGTCGGGCGAGGACGCAGGTCTGTTCCGGGCCAGGCGACGCGGGGTGGTCGTCGACGGGGTCGAGGTCGACGTGGGGCTCGTCGGCGACGTCGTCCACGTGGATCCCGGCGCTGTGGTCGACCTCATCGACGCCGGGCTGGTGCCGGTCGTCTCCACGGTCGCCCCGGACGGCGACGGCCAGGTGCTCAACGTCAATGCGGACACCGCGGCCGCGGCGCTCGCGGTCGCGCTCCGCGCCGCGAAGCTCGTCGTGCTCACCGACGTCGAGGGCCTCTACACCGATTGGCCCGACCGTTCGTCACTGCTGTCGACGGTACGGGCCGGCGAGCTCGAGCGGCTGCTGCCCGCGCTGCAGGCGGGCATGGTCCCGAAGATGGAGGCCTGCCTGCGCGCCGTCCGTGGTGGCGTGCCGGAGGCGACGGTGATCGACGGGCGGATGCAGCACAGCGTCCTGCTCGAGGTCTTCACCCCCGAGGGAGTCGGCACCATGGTCCTTCCGGACGAGAAGAGCGTCCCGACGACGGCAGCGGGCGCGGCCTCGTGAGCGCGCCCGCTCGCGAAGGCGCCGACCTGCAGCTCGGCGCCGCCGGCGTGCCCGGCGTGGCGTGGTCGCAGCGGTACGGGCAGGCCCTCATGAACACCTTCGGGCCGCCCCAGCGGGTCCTCGTACGCGGCGAGGGCTGCTACGTCTGGGACGCCGACGGCAACCGGTACCTCGACCTGCTCGCCGGCATCGCCGTCAACGCGCTCGGGCACGCCCACCCGATGTTGGTGTCCGCCGTCACGGCACAGCTCGCCACCCTCGGGCACGTCTCGAACTTCTTCGCGACCGCCCCACAGATCGCTCTCGCCGAGCGGCTGCTCGACCTGCTCGACGCCCCCTCCGGGTCGCGCGTGTTCTTCTGCAACTCCGGGACCGAGGCCGTCGAGGCGGCCGTCAAGCTCACCCGCCGCACCGGCCGTACAGGCCTGGTCGCGGCGGAGGGGTCCTTCCACGGCCGGACGATGGGTGCGCTCGCCCTCACGCACAAGCCGGCGTACCGGGAGCCGTTCGCACCGCTTCCCGGGCATGTCGTGCACGTGCCCTTCGGGGACGCCGACGCGCTCGCCGCAGCGGTCGGCCCGGCGGTGGCCGCCGTCGTGCTCGAGCCGGTCCAGGGCGAGGCCGGGGTGCGCCCCGCGCCACCCGGATACCTGGCCCACGCCCGCGAGCTGACCCGGGCGGCCGGCGCGCTCCTCGTGCTCGACGAGGTGCAGACCGGCATCGGCCGGACCGGCGCGTGGTTCGCCCACCAGCACGAGCACATCGGCGGCGGTCCCGCAGGACCCGTCATCCCCGACGCCGTCACGCTTGCGAAGGGCCTGGGCGGCGGCATCCCGATCGGAGCGCTCGTCGCGTTCGGCGAGCACGCGGCCACCCTGCTCGGTCCCGGTCAGCACGGGACGACCTTCGGCGGCAATCCGGTCGCCGCCGCCGCCGGGCTCGCGACCCTTCACGTGGTGGAGCGGGACGGCCTCGTCGAGCATGCGGCGTCCATCGGTGCGCGGCTGCGGGCCGGCGTCCTCGGCCTCGGCCACCCGCTCGTGGCGGGGGTGCGGGGCGAGGGGCTGCTGATCGCCGTGCAACTCGCCGCCCCGGTGGCGGCACCGACGGCAGCCGCGCTGCTCGGGGCGGGCTTCATCGTGAACGCCGTGGCGCCCGACGCGCTGCGGCTCGCGCCCCCGCTGATCCTCACCGAGGAGCAGGCAGACAGCTTCGTCGCGGCTCTGCCGCTCGCGCTCGACCGCGCCGGTGCGGGCGACCCGGGCGCCGAGCAGGTACGGGAGAAGCGATGAGCGCCCTCGAACAGTCGGCGCAGGCGGCCCTGGAGGCGGGCGCCGGGAGCCGCACCGCCGGCACGAAGGCCGCCCGCCAGCGCACCATCGTCGACCTCGTGTGGCGGCACGAGGTGCGCTCGCAGGCGGAGCTCGCGGACCTGCTGGCGCGCGAGGGCTTGGCTGTCACGCAGGCGACCCTCTCCCGCGACCTCGTCGAGCTCCGGGCCGTGAAGGTCCGATCGCCGCAGGGCGGCCTGGTGTATGCGGTGCCGGGCGAGGGCGGCGACCGGTCCCCGGTCGCGGGCGTGGCGCCCGAGCAGCTCGATGCCCGGCTGGCACGGCTGTGCGAGGAGCTGCTCGTCTCGGCCGAGGCCTCCGCCAATCTCGTCGTCCTACGGACGCCGCCGGGCGCGGCGCAGTTCCTCGCGTCCGCGATCGACGGCTCGGTCGTGCCCGCCGTGCTCGGCACGATCGCCGGGGACGACACCGTCCTCGTCGTGACCCGCGAGCCCACCGGCGGCCAGGCGGTGGCCGAGCGCCTGCTCGCCCTCGCGGCGGGGCAGCCCTGATCTCCCACACATCGAAAGACCGAACGCCCCCCCGTACGAGAGAGCACCCGAAGGAGAACCCCGTGACCGAGCGCGTCGTCCTTGCCTACTCCGGTGGGCTGGACACCTCCGTTGCCATCGGCTGGATCGGCGAGCAGACCGGCGCCGAGGTCGTCGCCGTCGCCGTCGACGTCGGCCAGGGCGGCGAGGACCTCGAGACGATCAGGCAGCGGGCGCTCGCCTGCGGTGCGGTCGAGGCCTACGTGGCGGACGCCCGCGACGAGTTCGCGCACGAGTACTGCCTCCCGGCGCTGCAGGCGAACGCCCTCTACATGGACCGCTACCCGCTGGTGTCCGCGCTCTCCCGGCCGGTCATCGTCCGGCACCTCGTGCGCGCCGCCAAGGAGCACGGTGCCACGGTCGTGGCGCACGGCTGCACCGGCAAGGGCAACGACCAGGTCCGCTTCGAGGTGGGCATCGCCGCGCTCGAGCCGCAGCTGCGCTGCATCGCTCCCGTCCGCGACCTCGCTCTCACCAGGGACAAGGCGATCGAGTACGCCGAGCGCAACGAGCTGCCGATCGAGACCACGAAGAAGTCGCCCTACTCGATCGACCAGAACGTCTGGGGCCGGGCCGTCGAGACCGGCTTCCTCGAGGACATCTGGAACGGTCCGACCGAGGACGTCTACGCCTACACCCAGAACCCGGCAACCCCCCGGCAGGCCGACGAGGTCGTCGTCACGTTCGAGCAGGGCGTCCCGACGATGATCGACGGCGAGAAGGTGACCGTCCTCGAGGCGATCCAGCGCCTGAACCTGCGGGCCGGGGCTCAGGGTGTCGGGCGGCTCGACATGGTCGAGGACCGGCTCGTCGGCATCAAGAGCCGCGAGGTCTACGAGGCGCCCGGAGCGATCGCCCTGATCACGGCCCACCAGGAGCTCGAGGCCATCACGGTGGAGCGCGAACTCGGCAGGTTCAAGCGCGGCGTCGAGCAGCGCTGGAGCGAGCTGGTCTACGACGGGCTGTGGTTCTCACCGCTGAAGAAGGCGCTCGACGGCTTCGTCTCCGAGACGCAGCGCCACGTCACCGGCGACATCCGGATGACCTTGCACGGAGGCCGTGCCGTCGTAACGGGCCGGCGCAGCGAGGAGAGCCTGTACGACTTCAACCTGGCGACCTACGACACCGGTGACACCTTCGACCAGTCGCAGGCCAAGGGCTTCATCGAGCTGTGGGGCCTGCCGAGCAAGCTGGCGGCCGCCCGCGACGCCCGGCTCGCCGGACGGTGAGCCTCCGGTGACGGCGCTCGACCCGGAATCGCCCGCGGCGCCGGTCAGCCTCTGGGGCGGACGGTTCGCCGGCGGCCCTTCGGCGGCGCTCGCGGCGCTGTCGGCGTCCGTGCACTTCGACTGGGTGCTCGCGCCCTATGACCTGGCCGGCTCGAGAGCGCACGCCCGCGTCCTGCACGGCGCCGGGCTGCTCACGGCAGACCAGCTCGACGGGCTGCTCGCGGCGCTCGACCAGCTGGAGGCCGACGCGCAGTCCGGCGCGTTCGTCCCGGTTCCCGAGGACGAGGACGTGCACACCGCGCTCGAGCGGGGCCTGCTCGAGCGGGCGGGACCGGACCTCGGGGGCCGGCTGCGCGCCGGGCGCTCGCGCAACGACCAGGTCGCGACGCTCTACCGGATGTACCTGCGCGACCGCGCCCGGGAGATCGCCCTCGGCGTGCTCGGCCTGGCCGGCGCCCTCGTCGGGCAGGCGGCCGCGCACCCGCAGGCGCCGATGCCGGGCCGCACCCACTTCCAGCACGCCCAGCCCGTCCTGCTCGCGCACCACCTGCAGGCGCACGCGCACGCCCTGCTGCGGGACGTCGACCGCCTGCTGGACTGGGACCGGCGGGCCGACGAGTCCCCGTACGGCTCCGGCGCCCTCGCCGGTTCATCCCTCGGCCTCGACCCGCAGGCGGTGGCCCGCGACCTGGGCTTCACCGCTTCGTCGGACAACTCGATCGACGGAACGGCGAGCCGTGACGTCGTCGCCGAGTTCGCGTTCGTCCTGGCCATGACCGGGATCGATGTCTCCAGGCTCGCCGAGGAGGTGGTCGTCTGGACGACGGCGGAGTTCGGGTTCGCCGTTTTGGACGACGCCTACGCCACCGGCTCCTCGATCATGCCGCAGAAGAAGAATCCGGATGTCGCCGAGCTCGCCCGCGGGAAGGCAGGGCGGCTGATCGGCAATCTCACCGGCCTGCTCGGCACCCTCAAGGGGCTGCCCCTGGCGTACAACCGGGACCTGCAGGAGGACAAGGAACCGGTGATCGACTCGATCACCCAGCTCGGGCTGGTACTCCCCGCGTTCACGGGGATGGTGGAGACCATCGCCTTCGACACCGAGCGGATGGCCGAGCTTGCGCCGGCCGGCTTCTCGCTCGCGACCGACGTCGCGGAGTGGCTGGTCCGCCGGGGGGTGCCCTTCCGGGTTGCTCACGAGGTGGCGGGCGCCTGCGTGCGGGCGGCCGAGCAGCGCGGTGTGGACCTGCAGGACCTCTCCGACGACGAGCTGACCGCGATCTCGCCGCACCTCGACCCCACCGTCCGCCAGGTGCTCGACGTTCCCGGCTCGCTCAGCTCCCGGGACGGCCGCGGCGGCACGGCGCCGGTGCGGGTCGGCGAGCAGCGGGAGCGCCTCGTGCAGCGCATCGAGGAGTTGGGGGACTGGGCCGCCACCCCGGTCACGCCCGTCGCCCGTGCAGTGGCGAGGCCCTGACCGCCCGCGATGCAGCTGACGATGACACGGGAGCTTCCCACCCTCCGTGACCTCGTGGTTCCGCCGGCCCCGCGGGGTCTGCGGCTGCTGCCGCCCCACCCCTCGCTCGCCGACGAGCTGGCGGGGTTGCTGTTCGAGGGCTACGGCGAGGGGCCCGTCTACCCGGACCTGCCGGCTGCGCGCGCGGACGTGGCCGGGGCGCTTGCCGGGGAGTACGGCCCGCTCGACACAACCGCGTCGGCGCTCGCCCTCGAGGAGGAGCCGGACGCCCTCGTCGCCGCCGTGCTCGCCGTCCGGTCGGCCGGATGGGAGGACGTCCGCGGCATGCCGTTCGTCACCGACCTCGTCACCGTGCCACGCCGACGAGGCCAAGGGGTGGGACGCTGGCTGCTCGCGCGGTGCCTGTCGGAACTCTCGGCGTCCGGCGCCCACCAGGTCGGGCTCCGCGTCGAGTCCGAGAACATCCCCGCGGTCACCCTGTACAGGTCCATGGGGTTCGCGCCCCGGTAGGGAGTCGAGGACGCACGAGGGTCCGGCCGTGCCAGGCACGGCCGGACCCCTGGATCGGACGTCTCAGGCGACGCCCGCCCGGTGACGCTGGAGAATCCGGACGCCGATGACGGCCAGCGGCGAGAAGCCCACGAGGACGGCCGCGGCGACGAGCACGATCATCTGGACCGGGATGAACATCAGCCCGACCACGCCCCCGACGAACACGGGGAGCGTCCACCAGCCCAGCACCCCGGCGCGGGCGAGGCCCACGAAGACGAGCACCGGACCGAGGAGCGAGAAGGGCTCGGTGGCGTCCCAGAACGGCATGAGCGACGACGCCTTGACGGTGGAGAAGAGCTCGGCGGCCTGGTCGAGCGGAAGCAGCCGGCCGGCCGACATGTTCCACCAGTCCGCGAGGATCTGCCCGCTCACGTTGACGAAGCCGACAGCGGTGAGCAGCGCGCCGATCGACGTCATCAGCCGCCCGCGCCGGCCCCGGACCAGGGACGGCGCCGCGAGCATCCCCAACCCGATCGCGATGTTCGCGTAGTGCAGGAGCAGCGCCGACACCTGCGTGAGCGTCGTGTCGCGGGCGAGGGAGGCGACGTAGTCGGCGTCCGCCATGCTCGCCTGCGGGGGGCACGTGAGCATGCCCAGCGAGAAGAGGACCGGGCCGGCGACGAGGGCGGCGCCGCCGGCGACGCGGAGCAGGCCGCCCGGACGCTCGGCGGCGACGGAGCGCTCGGCGTCGAGGGGAGCGTCGGAGACGACGGGGCTGGCGGTCATGGGTCTGTCCTTCCGGTAACGCCCCGGCTCGGAGCGGCCGCCGCTCGGCGACGAGAAGAACGCTAGGAATCGATCACGTCCCCCCGCGTCGGCCGCGAGGTACCGAACCCCGCCCCTCCCGAGGCGGAAGCCGGCACCCGTTCGGGGTCCGTCACGAGGAGGACGCGGCGGCGCCCTGGTGTCCGTCCTGCGGGGGACCCGCCGGCCGCCTCACGCCACGTACCGTTCCCTCATGCTCCGACCCTGGCTGCGCGAGCCGCGCCTCGTGCCGTGGATCGCCGCCCCCGTCCTGGCCCTGCTCGCGGTCAACGAGGCCCTGCTCGACGACGGGTTCCGGCCGTACGCGTCCCGCATCCTCCTGGTGGCCGCACTCATCGGCGCAGGCTTCCTCCTGGCCGCGCTCCGCCCGTCGATCGGGGCGCTCGTGGTCGCGGGCTTCTACCCGCTCGGCCAGCTCCTCGGCGTCCCGGGCCCCGGCGGCGCGGGGCTCATCTCGGTCCTCGTCGCGATGGCGTGGGCCGGGTACGCCGACCCGCCCGTTCGATCGCGATGGGCGCTCGCGGGCGTGGTCGCGGTCTTCGTCGGGACCGATGTCGCCGTGCAGGCCACCCTCTGGGACAAGATCTTCTTCTGTGTCATCTTCGTGCCGGCCTGGTGGCTGGGCACGCTGGTCCGGCGCGAGCAGGTCCGCTCCCGCCAGCTCGCCGAGCTCGCGGCCGCCCTGGACGCGCAGCGCGAGGCCAGCGCGCACGCTGCCGTCGTCGAGGAGCGGGCGCGGATCGCCCGGGAGGTGCACGACGCGGTCGCCCACTCGGTGAGCGTGATGACGTTGCAGATCGGCGGGCTGCGACGGCAGCTGGACGGCGTGCTCGCCGACCGTCCCGCCGAGCGTGAGGTGATGCTCGGGTTGGAGCGCCTGGGCCGGCAGTCCGTCGACGAGCTGCGCACCCTCGTCGGGATCCTCCGGGACGACAGGACGAGCGAGGGCCGGACGCCGACAGCGCCGGAGCCCTCGCTCGCCCACGTGGCCGACCTCGTGGCGGACGTGCGTAACGCGGGGCTGCCTGTCGAGCTCACCGTCCGGCGGCATGACGACGCCCCCGACGTCCTCCCGCCTTCCGTCGACGTCTCCGCGTACCGGATCGTGCAGGAGGCCCTGACGAACGTCCTGCGGCACGCGCCGGGGAGCGCCACCCGGGTCGAGGTCGAGCACGCGGCCTCCTGCGTGACCGTCGTGATCGAGGACGACGGCGCGGGCGCCGGGGTGCCGGCGCCGGTGGGTGCCGAGGGTGATCTGCAGACCCTGCGGCGCCCGCGCATCGGCGGTCACGGCCTGGTGGGGATGCGCGAGCGGGTCGGCGTCCACGGCGGGACCCTCGAGGCGGGGCCCTGCGAGGCAGGCTTCCGGGTCCGCGCGAGCTTCCCCCTGACGCGGCGGTGGTCGTGACGATCCGCGTCGTGCTCGTCGACGACGAGGCCATGGTCCGGGTCGGGCTGCGCATGGTGCTGAGCGCCGAGCCCGACGTCGAGGTGGTGGGGGAGGCCGCGGACGGCGCCCAGGCCGTGGAGGCCGTGCTCGCCGGCGAGCCCGACGTCGTGCTGATGGACGTCCGGATGCCGCACGTCGACGGCCTGGAGGGCGCCCGCCGGGTGCTCGCCGCCCGCCCGGAGACCAAGGTCGTCATCCTCACGACGTTCGACGAGGACGAGCACGTGGCTGCCGCGTTGCGCGCCGGCGTGAGCGGCTTCCTCCTGAAGGTGTCGCCGCCGGAGCAGCTGGTCGCTGCGGTCCGCACGGTGGCCGGCGGCGGCGGCCTGCTCGACCCCGGGGTCACGCTACGGGTCATCGAGTCGTTCGCCGCGACGCCGGCGACGCCCCGGGAACACGGCCGGCTGATGGCGGAGCTGACCGAGCGCGAGCGCGAGGTGCTGCGGCTGGTCGCGCGCGGCCTGTCCAACGCCGAGATCGCGGCGCGGCTGTACCTCGGCGAGGCGACGGTCAAGACGCACGTGTCCCGCGTGCTCGCCAAGCTCGGCGTCCGCGACCGGGTGCAGGCAGTGGCCCTCGCCTACGAGAGCGGCCTCGTCCGTCCCGGCGACCCCGCCTGACCCCGCCCCCCTTCCGGCGCCGATCAAGGAATTCTTCGGGATCAAGGAATTCTGGGGGATCACGTCTCCTCGGCCACCCGCACCCGCAGCCGCCGGAACCCCTTGCCCTTGTTCTCGATCTTCACGATCTCGAGCCGGCCGATCTGCCGCGTCGACGCCACGTGCGTCCCTGCGTCCGCCTGCGTGTCCAGCCCGGCGATGTCGACGATCCGCACCACCTCGAGGTCGGGCGGGAGCAGGTCGGTCGCCGTCCGGATGAGGTCCGGGTACGTGGCGAAGGCCTCGCCCCGCGGCAGCGTCGTCGTCGTGATCGCCCGGTCCGCCGCCACTTCCCGGGCGCACGCCTCGGCGACGGCGTCCTTGAAGCCCTCGGGCACGGCGGCGAGGTTGAAGTCCATCCGCGCCTCGAGCGGCTCCATGTTGCCGCCGGTCACCAGCGCCCCGAAGTCGCGGAACACGACCCCCGAGAGCAGGTGCAGCCCGGAGTGCGTGCGCATCAGCGCGGTGCGTCGGTCGTCTTCCAGTGCGCCACGGACCGAAGTGCCGACGGACGGCAGCGGGTCGCCGTCGGCGGGCACGAGGTAGAGGTCGTCGCCCTTGCGGGCCCCCACGATCCGGGTCTGGACGCCGCCCCAGAGCAGGACGCCGTGGTCGGGCGGCTGCCCGCCGCCGCCGGGATAGAACGCCGACCGGTCGAGCACGATCCCCTGCTCCGGGTCGACGCCGAGGACGACCGCATCCCATTCGCGCAGGGTCTGGTCGGACAGTTCGAGCCGCGTCGTGCGGCCCTGTCGATCGGGCGGGGCGTCGGAGGCGGTCATGAGGCACGAGCGTACGGCGGCTGGGCGCGAGGCCTCGGACCAGGAGTGCGCCCCTAGGATCGGCGGGATGCCCGACCAGCGACTCCCGCGGACCGCGCTCACCGGATGGTCCACCGAGGTCGCCCCGGGGTTGCTCGGCGCGACGCTCGTCTCGACCGTGGGGGGCGCACTCGTCGCCGTCCGGCTGACGGAGGTCGAGGCCTACATGGGGGAACAGGACCCCGGTTCCCACGCCTTCCGCGGGCGCACCCCGCGGACGGCGGTCATGTTCGGCCCGGCCGGGTACCTGTATGTCTACTTCACGTACGGCATGCACTGGTGCGCCAACATCGTGTGCGGGCCGCAGGGGACGGCCTCCGCGGTGCTGGTCCGCGCGGGCGAGGTGGTCCAGGGCCTGGACGCCGCCCGCGCGAGGCGCCCCGCGGCCCGTCGCGACACCGACCTTGCTCGCGGCCCGGCCCGGCTCGCGTCCGCTCTCGGGATCGACGGGGAACTCGACGGGGCCGACCTCTGCGCCTCCTCGAGCATGCTCTGGCTCGAGGCGCCCCAGGTCTGCGCGGTCGACGTCCGGACCGGCCCCCGGGTCGGGGTGAGCGGTAGCGGGGGGAGCGGCGAGACCTTTCCCTGGCGGTTCTGGCTGGACGGCGACCCCACGGTCTCCGCCTATCGCCCGGGACAACCGCGTCGCCGCAGGGGGCACGGGGATGACAAGGTGGCCGGGAGCAGGCGGGCCGGACGGGCCGCCCCGCACAGGAGCCCGGAGGGACGAACGGTGACGGTGTCGGACACGAGGACGGACGCTCTCGAGGAGCTGCGCTGGCGCGGTCTCCTCGCGATCTCGACCGACGAGGCGGCACTCGCGTCGGCACTCGCCTCGGGCCCCGTCACCTACTACTGCGGGTTCGACCCCACCGCCCCGAGCCTGCACATCGGCAACCTCCTGCAGCTGCTGACGATGCGCCGCCTGCAGGACGCCGGACACCGCCCGCTGGCACTCGTCGGCGGGGCGACCGGTCTGATCGGCGACCCGCGGATGTCCGGGGAGCGCGTGCTCAACGACCGCCACACCGTGGCCGGGTGGGTCGAGCGCATCCGCGCGCAGGTCGAGCGCTATCTCGTGTTCGACGGACCGGCTGGTGCGACGGTGGTGAACAACCTCGACTGGACGGCCCCCCTGTCGGCGATCGACTTCCTGCGAGACGTGGGCAAGCACTTCCGGGTCAGCCGGATGCTCGCCAAGGAGGCGGTGAGCGCCCGCCTGGAGAGCGATGCCGGGATCAGCTTCACCGAGTTCAGCTACCAGATCCTGCAGGGCATGGACTTCCTCGAGCTGTACCGGCGCCACGGCTGCGTCCTGCAGACCGGTGGCAGTGACCAGTGGGGGAACCTGACCGCGGGCACGGATCTGATCCACCGCGTCGAAGGCGTCTCGGCGCACGCACTGGCCACCCCGCTCGTCACGAAGGCCGACGGCACGAAGTTCGGCAAGACGGAGACCGGCACCGTCTGGCTCGACGGCGCGATGACGTCGCCCTACGCCTTCTACCAGTTCTGGCTCAACGCGGAGGACGCGATGGTGGGCCAGTACCTGCGGTACTTCACCTTCCGGTCGCGGGAGGCGATCGAGGAGCTGGAGCGGGCCACCCTCGAGCGGCCCGCGGCACGGGAGGCGCAACGGGCGCTCGCGGCAGACGTGACCGACCTCGTGCACGGCGAGGACGCGCGCCGGCGGGTGGAGGACGCCAGCCGGGCGCTCTTCGGCCGGGGAGACCTGGCGGCCCTGGACGCCGACGTGCTCCGCGACGCCGTCGCCGAGCTGCCGGTCGCCCGCCTGCCGCGCGCGGACCACTCTGTCGTGGACCTGCTGACCGCGACGGGTCTCGTGGGCAGCAGGTCGGCGGCGCGGCGCACCATCACGGAGGGCGGCGCCTACGTGAACAACGTCAAGGTCGAGGACGAGGAGGCGGTGGCGGGCCCCGGCGACACCCTCCACGGGCGCTGGCTGCTGGTGCGCCGGGGGCGGCGCTCGCTCGGCGCCGTGGAGCTCGCCGAGACCGCCGACGGGAACGCCTCGTGACGGCGCGACGCCGCAGCCGCAGCGTGACCGGCGCGTCACCCTTGGGTATCGCCGCTGGTCCTGGCATGATCCGCCCTCGATTTGACTCCTCACGGAGGCCTTCCTAGAGTTCTGGACGTCCCCCGGCAGGGAGGAACGGACACCGAGAGGTGGTCGGTCCCGCCGGGGCGGCCCCCTGGGAACAAACCCACCGGAACCGGCGTTGCCGATCCCCGGCGGGGCGTCCCGGCCCTCTCGCAGGTAGGAATCACGGCTCCGGTCGCGGTTTGACCGGGCGAGGGCGGGGGTCTAAGCTAGAAGGGTTGCCCCGACGAGTTGCCGAAAGGCGTCTTGTTGGTGTGCGTCCGCTCCTTGAGAACTCAACAGCGTGCCAAAAGTCGATGCCAAATTTATCCTCGTTTCGCGGGGGTGGCTCGGTGCCTGCTTCGGTGGGTGTTCGGGTTGTTCTCGCGTGCGATTCCTTTGGTTGAGATGGATGGACTCTTTACGAGTGCATTCGTGTGCAGCCATGATCGCAGGGCCCCTTTGTGGGGGTTCTGGTCTTCGCAGATGTCGGCACTGCCTGGCTCGGGCCTTTGTGGTTCGGGTGTGGTGTCGTGTTGGTCATCAACGGAGAGTTTGATCCTGGCTCAGGACGAACGCTGGCGGCGTGCTTAACACATGCAAGTCGAACGGTGAACCCCTTCGGGGGGGATCAGTGGCGAACGGGTGAGTAACACGTGAGCAACCTGCCCCTGACTCTGGGATAACCCCGGGAAACCGGAGCTAATACCGGATACGACCTGCTCGGGCATCCGATGCGGGTGGAAAGATTTATCGGTTGGGGATGGGCTCGCGGCCTATCAGCTTGTTGGTGGGGTGATGGCCTACCAAGGCGACGACGGGTAGCCGGCCTGAGAGGGCGACCGGCCACACTGGGACTGAGACACGGCCCAGACTCCTACGGGAGGCAGCAGTGGGGAATATTGCGCAATGGGCGAAAGCCTGACGCAGCGACGCCGCGTGAGGGATGAAGGCCTTCGGGTTGTAAACCTCTTTCAGCGCCGAAGAAGCGAAAGTGACGGTAGGCGCAGAAGAAGCACCGGCTAACTACGTGCCAGCAGCCGCGGTAATACGTAGGGTGCAAGCGTTGTCCGGAATTATTGGGCGTAAAGAGCTCGTAGGCGGTTTGTCGCGTCTGCTGTGAAAACTCGGGGCTTAACCCCGGGCCTGCAGTGGGTACGGGCAGACTAGAGTGCGGTAGGGGAGACTGGAATTCCTGGTGTAGCGGTGAAATGCGCAGATATCAGGAGGAACACCGGTGGCGAAGGCGGGTCTCTGGGCCGTAACTGACGCTGAGGAGCGAAAGCGTGGGGAGCGAACAGGATTAGATACCCTGGTAGTCCACGCCGTAAACGTTGGGCGCTAGGTGTGGGGCTCTTTCCACGAGTTCCGTGCCGCAGCAAACGCATTAAGCGCCCCGCCTGGGGAGTACGGCCGCAAGGCTAAAACTCAAAGGAATTGACGGGGGCCCGCACAAGCGGCGGAGCATGCGGATTAATTCGATGCAACGCGAAGAACCTTACCAAGGCTTGACATGGGCAGAAATCCGGCAGAGATGTCGGGTCCGCAAGGGCTGCTCACAGGTGGTGCATGGTTGTCGTCAGCTCGTGTCGTGAGATGTTGGGTTAAGTCCCGCAACGAGCGCAACCCTCGTTCTATGTTGCCAGCACGTAATGGTGGGGACTCATAGGAGACTGCCGGGGTCAACTCGGAGGAAGGTGGGGATGACGTCAAATCATCATGCCCCTTATGTCTTGGGCTTCACGCATGCTACAATGGCCAGTACAAAGGGCTGCGAGACCGTGAGGTGGAGCGAATCCCAAAAAGCTGGTCTCAGTTCGGATCGGGGTCTGCAACTCGACCCCGTGAAGTCGGAGTCGCTAGTAATCGCAGATCAGCAACGCTGCGGTGAATACGTTCCCGGGCCTTGTACACACCGCCCGTCACGTCACGAAAGTCGGTAACACCCGAAGCCGATGGCCCAACCCCTTGTGGGAGGGAGTCGTCGAAGGTGGGACTGGCGATTGGGACGAAGTCGTAACAAGGTAGCCGTACCGGAAGGTGCGGCTGGATCACCTCCTTTCTAAGGAGCATGCTGGCCCGCTCGTTCCCCTTGTGGGGTGGGTGGGTCCAGGGCCACTGCCCGGACGAGTGTTCCGGGGTGGTTGCTCAAGGGTGGAACGTCGACTAGTTGGCCGGTTGCTCGCATTGTCGTGTCAGTACTCCTCGTGTCGTGGTCGGTTCGCCTTCGGGTGGGCTCGCCGTGGGGTGGGGGTGGAACGCGCGGGGTGTGGGGCCGGCCTGGCACGCTGTTGGGTCCTGAGGGAACGGGCGCTCCTCGTGTGGGGTGCGTGGTGTTTCTTCTGTGGGCCGCTTCCTCGGTCGAACCGTCTGTCGTGTCCGGGTGCCTTCCGCGTGTCGGTGGGTGTCCGGGTGTGGTGGGTAGGCGCCGGGTGTGGGGGTGGTTCCCGCCCGTAGCTTGAGAACTGCATAGTGGACGCGAGCATCTTTGTATCTGTGGTCAAGTTTTTAAGGGCACACGGTGGATGCCTTGGCACCAGGAGCCGATGAAGGACGTAGGAGCCTGCGATAAGCCTCGAGGAGCTGGCAACCGAGCTGTGATTCGAGGATTTCCGAATGGGGAAACCCAGCCGAGCTGAACTCGGCTACCCACGCCTGAACACATAGGGCGTGTGGAGGGAACGCGGGGAAGTGAAACATCTCAGTACCCGCAGGAGGAGAAAGCAACCGCGATTCCGTGAGTAGTGGCGAGCGAAAGCGGATCAGGCTAAACCGGGCGCGTGTGATAGCCGGCAGGCGTTGCGCGTTCGGGGTCGTGGGACCGTTCGGTCCGAGCTGCCGCTCGGGCGAGGAGTCAGAAATTCGCGTCATAGTCGAAGGGCTTGGAAAGGCCCGGCGCAGAGGGTGACACCCCCGTAGACGAAATGACGCGAACTCCTGAGCGTGTTCCCAAGTAGCACGGGGCCCGAGAAATCCCGTGCGAATCTGGGGGGACCACCCCCTAAGCCTAAATACTCCCTGGTGACCGATAGCGGACAAGTACCGTGAGGGAAAGGTGAAAAGTACCCCGGGAGGGGAGTGAAATAGTACCTGAAACCGCGTGCCTACAAACCGTCGGAGCCGGCCTAGCACCGGTGACGGCGTGCCTTTTGAAGAATGAGCCTGCGAGTTAGTGGTATGTGGCGAGGTTAACCCGTGTGGGGGAGCCGTAGCGAAAGCGAGTCCGAACAGGGCGCTGTAGTCGCATGCTCTAGACCCGAAGCGGAGTGATCTACCCATGGCCAGGTTGAAGCGCGGGTAAGACCGCGTGGAGGACCGAACCCACCAGGGTTGAAAACCTGGGGGATGAGCTGTGGGTAGGGGTGAAAGGCCAATCAAACTCCGTGATAGCTGGTTCTCCCCGAAATGCATATAGGTGCAGCGTCACGTGTTTCTTGCCGGAGGTAGAGCTACTGGATGGCTAATGGGCCCTACAAGGTTACTGACGTCAGCCAAACTCCGAATGCCGGTAAGTGAGAGCGTGGCAGTGAGACTGCGGGGGATAAGCTCCGTAGTCGAGAGGGAAACAGCCCAGAACACCAGCTAAGGCCCCTAAGCGTGTGCTAAGTGGGAAAGGATGTGGAGTTGCACAGACAACCAGGAGGTTGGCTTAGAAGCAGCCACCCTTTAAAGAGTGCGTAATAGCTCACTGGTCAAGTGATTCCGCGCCGACAATGTAGCGGGGCTCAAGCACACCGCCGAAGCTGTGTCATTCACACCGGTGCCAGGTCCGTCCTCGTGGCGGGTCCAGGCGTGTGGATGGGTAGGGGAGCGTCGTGTGGCGAGTGAAGCGGCGGGGGAACCCAGCCGTGGACGCCACACGAGTGAGAATGCAGGCATGAGTAGCGAAAGACGGGTGAGAAACCCGTCCGCCGAATGACCAAGGGTTCCAGGGCCAGGCTAATCCGCCCTGGGTAAGTCGGGACCTAAGGCGAGGCCGACAGGCGTAGTCGATGGACAACGGGTTGATATTCCCGTACCGGCGTGAATCCGCCCAAGCTGAACCCGGGGACGCTAAGCGCCCGAAGCACGGCGGGTCTTCGGACCTGCTGTGTGGAGCGCGTGACCCGATCCGGTAGTAGGTTAGCAATGGGGTGACGCAGGAAGGTAGCCTCCGCGTGGCGATGGTAGTCCACGTCCAAGAGTGTAGGGCGAGGGGAGTTAAAAGGCCCCTTGAGTGCCTGAGACTCGATGGTGACCGCATCCGCGGGAAGCAGGGTGATCCTATGCTGCCTAGAAAAGCCTCTAGCGAGGATTCGGCCGCCCGTACCCCAAACCGACTCAGGTGGTCAGGTAGAGAATACCAAGGCGATCGAGAGAATCGTGGTTAAGGAACTCGGCAAAATGCCCCCGTAACTTCGGGAGAAGGGGGGCCTGAGGGGTGAAGCCGCTTGCCGGCTAGCCCTTGAGGGCCGCAGAGACCAGGGAGAAGCGACTGTTTACTAAAAACACAGGTCCGTGCCAAGTCGCAAGACGATGTATACGGACTGACGCCTGCCCGGTGCTGGAACGTTAAGGGGACGGGTCAGCCTCACGGCGAAGCTCAGAACTTAAGCGCCAGTAAACGGCGGTGGTAACTATAACCATCCTAAGGTAGCGAAATTCCTTGTCGGGTAAGTTCCGACCTGCACGAATGGCGTAACGACTTCTCCGCTGTCTCAACCACGAACTCGGCGAAATTGCACTACGAGTAAAGATGCTCGTTACGCGCAGCAGGACGGAAAGACCCCGGGACCTTTACTATAGCTTGGTATTGGTGTTCGGAACGGCTTGTGTAGGATAGGTGGGAGACTGTGAAGCGGTGACGCCAGTTACCGTGGAGTCAACGTTGAAATACCACTCTGGTCGTTCTGGATGTCTAACCTCGGTCCGTAATCCGGATCAGGGACAGTGCCTGGTGGGTAGTTTAACTGGGGCGGTTGCCTCCCAAAATGTAACGGAGGCGCCCAAAGGTTCCCTCAGCCTGGTTGGCAATCAGGTGTCGAGTGTAAGTGCACAAGGGAGCTTGACTGTGAGACAGACATGTCGAGCAGGGACGAAAGTCGGGACTAGTGATCCGGCCGTGGTTCGTGGAAACGCGGTCGCTCAACGGATAAAAGGTACCCCGGGGATAACAGGCTGATCTTGCCCAAGAGTCCATATCGACGGCATGGTTTGGCACCTCGATGTCGGCTCGTCGCATCCTGGGGCTGGAGTAGGTCCCAAGGGTTGGGCTGTTCGCCCATTAAAGCGGTACGCGAGCTGGGTTTAGAACGTCGTGAGACAGTTCGGTCCCTATCCGCTGCGCGCGCAGGAGACTTGAGAAGGGCTGTCCCTAGTACGAGAGGACCGGGACGGACGAACCTCTGGTGTGCCAGTTGTTCCGCCAGGAGCACCGCTGGTTAGCTACGTTCGGAAGGGATAACCGCTGAAGGCATCTAAGCGGGAAGCTCGCTTCAAGATGAGGTCTCCATGCCCCTAGGGGTGAGAGGCTCCCAGCTAGACTACTGGGTTGATAGGCTGGATGTGGAAGTGCGGACACAAGACGCATGAAGCTGACCAGTACTAATAAGCCGACAACTTGCCACAACCACACATCACTGATGTGTCGAAGTACTCGCGTCCACTATGCGGTTCCCGAGATGCGGTCGGGCCAGGCCCGGTCATCTCCATAGAGTTTCGGCGGCCATAGCGACGGGGAAACGCCCGGCTCCATTCCGAACCCGGAAGCTAAGCCCGTCAGCGCCGATGGTACTGCCCGGGGGACCGGGTGGGAGAGTAGGTCGCCGCCGAGCATCATCCGATGATGGCGGTCACCACCAGCACACCCCCACAAAAAGGGGGCCAGCGGTGGTGACCGCCATCACCGTTTTGCGCGCGTGACCGCAGGGCCTGCCGTGCCGTCGTGCGTGGAGAAGCTGACCCGCGGCCCGGCGCCGGGCTCTGCTCAGACGGTCAACGCTGCGCATTGCTCTCGCGATGGGCCCGGTGGAGCCGATCCGCGATCACCAGGTCCTCCCACGCCATACCCACCGAGACGAAGAGCAGAGGGCGGTCTGCGGGCGGCGGAACCGGACCCGCGACGACGTCGCGAATGCCGAGAACCTCCTCGGGGGCGAGGAGCCCGGCTGCGACGGCGGCGCGCACGACGCCGGCTTCGCGCAACGCCGTTGCCGGGTCCTCCACGACGACGCTGGCCCGGCCGGCCAGGGATGTCTCCACTTCCTGGGCCTCGGGGTCGTGCGCTCCCACCGCGACCACAACGGCGTCCTGCCGGAGGACGTCGGCGGCGAACAATGGGGCCCGCGCCGTCGTGGCGCACACGACGAGGTCTGCCTGCTCCAGCGCACGGCGAACTGCCGCGTCCTCCTCGAGGGCCAGGACCCGGACGCTGACGGCGTCCAGAGACGGCAGCCCGGCCCGGCCGACCTCCCTGACCACCACGGTCGACTCGAGCACTGCCTCCCGGCGGGGGGACTGCGGCGCCAGTACGTCCGCGAGCGTTCTCAGGTGTCCGGCGCCCTGGGGACCCGCTCCGAAGACGACGGCGCGCACCGGTCGCTGCCGGCCGTCGAGGACCGAGCGCACGGCTGCCACCGAGACCGCGGGCGTCCGCAGTGTTGTCAGGGCTGCGCCGTCCAGGACTGCTCGAGGGGTCAGTGTCGCGGCGTCGAACAGGAGGAACAGCCCCTGGATGCGAGGGAGGCCGAGGCGCCCGTTCCGCGGCGCGACCCCGACCACCTTCACCCCGGCGGAGCCGCCGCCGACCGCGGGCATGAGGAGCAGCTCACCGGCGGGTGCCGTTACGGACATCCTCGGCGTCGTCGTCGCGGGGTCCAGGCCGGCACGGAGGGCGTCCTCCAGTGCTTCGACGGCCTCGACCGGCCGGAGCAACCGGGCAATGGCATCGGCGTCGAGGATGTCGAGCCGAGCTGGCGTACTCATCGCAGGAGGAACCCGCCGGCGAGCTCGTCCTCCGCGTCCGCCACGAACAGGTGCTCGCCGGTAGGAAAGGCGGTACCCGTGACCACGGGAACGAGGGCCTCCCTGCCGTCGATCGTCAGCTCGTTCTCGACGACCGCACGGAAGCGCGAGCCCACCACCGAGTCGTGGATCAGAGCCGTTCCCGGCGGGAGCAACCCACGCGCCCGCAGGACGGCGACCCGGGACGCCGTTCCCGACCCGCACGGGGACCGGTCCACCTCGCCGTCGGCGAAGACGGCGACGTTGCGCTGATGGAGATCGCCGTCAGCGGTGTGGCCCAGGTCTTCGTAGAGCACGGTCCCGTAGATGCCGTTGAGCCGCTCGTCGTGCGGGTGCTGGGCGTGCGGGCCGGCGTCCAGGGCCCACTTCACCTCGCGCCCGAGGGCGACGAGGGCCGGGAGGTCGCCGGGGGCAAGGGTCAGCCCGAGGGAGGCGACGTCCAGGTGCGCGTAGAAGGCGCCACCGAAGCCGATGTCGACGGCGAGGGTTCCCCGGCTGGTGGGGACCGGCACGGTGTGGGCTACGGACCAGCTCGGGACGCTGACGAAGTCGACCTCGGCAACCTTCCCTGCCCGTGTGTGGACGCGAGCGGTGACACGGCCGGAGGGAACGTCTATCCGGACGTCCGTGACGCCTGCGGGGTCCGCCGGAACGAGTCCCGAGCGCACCGCCCACGCTCCGAGGGCGATGGTTCCGTGTCCGCACGCCGTCGAGAAGCCGTCCTTGTGCCAGAACAGCACGCCGAGGTGAGCGCCCTCGTCGTCGGCCGGCACGAGGAACCCGCCGTACATGTCGGCGTGACCTCGGGGCTCGTGACAGAGGAATCGCCGCAGCGCGTCGACCGCGGGATCGGCCATGGCCAGAACCCGCCGCGACGAGACGCTGGACCCAGCGATGGGCACCGGCGGCTCGGGGACGATCCGGAACGGCTCCCCGCCCGTGTGATAGTCCACGGTGCGCACGACCTGGGCCACCAGAACCTCCTCGCTCCCCGCGCTGACGTCGTCGCCGGTGTTGCCGGTGTCCCCGGGTGACGCAGGCCACGTCGGGGAGCACCGGCCGGCGGGAACACCGAGGAAGCTCCTCGCGCTGTCACCCGTCGCGCCCCGGGCACCGCCCGGAGGGGCTAGAGTAGTCAAGGCGCCGGGGAGACCAGGCGCTCGGCAGGTCTGCGGACTCGTTCTGCGGACCGGCCGGGCCGAGGTAGACTCGGCGCACTCCGATCGTCCAGCTCCTGAGGGGCTCACGATGGCGGTCGGGGACGGGGCACCGCGATCCAATTCGGTCCGATCGCAGGATTTGACCGGAGCGCCACGGTGTCCTAAGCTAGAAGGGTTGCCCCGACGAGTTGCCGAAAGGCGTCTTGTTGGTGTGCGTCCGC